>BCWJ01000006.1 GCA_001592145.1 Xylanimicrobium pachnodae JCM 13526 = NBRC 107786
AATCCGCGGCGCTCGCGCCGCAAACAGCGGATTCCCTCGTATGTCTTCGACGTTCGGCAGTCGGGATAAGGCCATCGAGAACATGACGAAGTGGTCGGCCCGTCACCCCCAGGAGGGGTACCTGGATGTGATCGGCCATGGGTCGCCGGATGACTTGGCGGGGATGTCTGCGGCTGAGCTGGCTGCGAAGCTTCGTCCTGGGCTGGGCGGCCGAAGCGTGCGGTTGCTGTCGTGTCAGACGGGGTGCCCGTCGGGTTCGTTCGGCCAAGATTTGGCGAACGAACTGCGTGTGCGCATCCAGGCGCCGACGACGGATATTGGCGCCAGCGGCAGCGGTAAGTCGTTCGACTTCTACGATGGTGGGGAGTGGCGATGGTTCGATCCGCAGGGCTGATCCTGATCGGGTACTGGGTCGGTGAAGGCGCTCCTGGGTGGCCCTCGCCGAGCGACTTTGTCGACGACATGTGGGATCCGGACGTCCGTGACGAGATCAAGGACTATCTCCGGCGAGGGTTCGTCGTGCGCGCTTACATGGGTTATTCGCCCTGTCGCATGTGTGGAAAGGACAACGGCTCGCTGGAGTTGAGCGATGGGACTTATGTGTGGCCCGAGGGGCTGGCGCACTACGTCGCGGATCACGGTGTGCGGTTGCCTGAGCCCTTTGTTGCGCACGCCCTTGCGGAGATGGAGTCCTACGAGAACGCCGGGCGAGACGAGTCCTGGTGGCGCAGCCAGGCTCAAGTTGGCGGGAGTTCCTAACTGGCTTGGCTGGTGAGGGCTTGGCGGCCGTGGTGGCGCAGGAGAGCGCCTTCGATGAGGGCGGTGACGTGTTCTTGCTCGTCGTCGGTGAGTTGGTCGAGGGCTTCGAGCTTGAGGCGCAGGCTGGTGTTGCGGGGCCCCACATGTGAGCGAGGGTGAGATGAGCGACGAAGAGGAGCGCCCGAACAAGGAGTACGTCGGGATCATCTGGATCGGCGACGGCCCTGGCATTCGATTGCGTGTCTTCGCGCCGTCTGCTCTCGAAGCACGTCAGACTGTCATCGACGAGTACGGCGAAGGGCACGTGATCACGCTGCGGAACGAGGACGATGCGAACCGCCCGCGCTGAGGCCTCAGCCGCGGATGTTTGCCGGGCCGTGGTTTCCGGGTTGCCACGGCCCGTGGCCGCCCTGGTGGCACTTCTTGCCGTCTGGGCTCTTCTCCTAGCTGCTGGGACCGCATCGGCGGCAACGGGTCCTGCAGCCGAGAACCGCATCCGGGCCTCCAGCATCGCGGCGCAGACTCTCGACCGGCCCCCGGAGAGTGTTTCCGCAGATCAGCGGTTAGGAAACGACCCCGCGCAGCCGGGAATCGTGGTGGCTACCGGTGTTGCCGCAAACACCGCAGCACGGGGATGGAGCGTCGGGGACGACATCTACTCCCTGACGAAGGCGGGCAACAAGCCGGCATGGTCGACGGTAAGAGGGCGCTTCTGGAAGAGCGAGGCGGCCAACCCGCAGATCGACAACTGGAGTCCTGCGAACATGGAGCGAATGAAGCGCGGGCTCGCGCCGCAGAGGTACAACCGTGACAAGGGTGGCATTGAATCGATGGAACTAAGTCACGAGCCCATTCCGTTCCGGGACGGCGGCACCGCGGTCGTCCCTCGTTGGCCGCAGGACCATGCAGCGGTCGATCCGTTCCGCCATCCGGGGTACTGACGATGACAATCTCGGATGCGTTCGCCGAGCAGCAGTCGAATGTCATCGACTGGAACGGCATCACGGTCTACGGACTCCTTGAGTTCGCGACGCCACCCTCGACGGTTACCTTGACGTTTGTCTCCGCCAAGGCCGACCCCGTGCAGGGGATTCAGCTTCGGGCACGCAGGGGAACCCTGGTCGTCAATGGACGCGAGAGTGCCGATGTGGTGCTCTGGCAGGACACGGCTCCTCGGCAGGTAACTGTGGAGGTCAAGCCGAGCGGACGAGGGACTCCACAGTTGAAGCTATGGAACGTATGGCGCGCCGGTCTCGATGTGACACAAGCTTGGCTCGGTAACGCGGCGATTCGGATTGAGGGAGACCAGGCATCCGGAGCGTTCACGGTTCTCTGCAGCGATGGCCTGGGAGATCCAGACTTCGCTGATCTTGTCGTGGATGTTAACTCCACGTGAGGTTGCATGTTGCCAAGCTCCGGCTCGCGGACAGGCTTCTACTGACGTTCCTGGCAACTGTGGTGGCATCGTGGGCGATCGGCGGCGTGAGTGCAGCGGGCGCGGTGACGCTCAGGACCGCGGGCGACAGCGCTGTGTTCGTGACCGAGAACGACACGCTGGCGCTCCGAGCGAAAGTGGGCACGTATCCCACCGAGGACCACGCTCCACCGGGTACGGCACCCGCCGCCGCTGCGCTGCCCGGGCGCGCGTTCGCTACGGGGTTCGGTGTTGCCGCAAACACCGCAGCCAAAGCCTGTTCGGGACTGCTGCATGGATAGGTGACACCTGACTTGTGGTGCCGTGAGGCGCTGCTGGAAGGATGTTGACCGTGCCCGCACCCCACCCCAACGAGTTCCGCGACGACGTCGTGGCCGTCGCCCGCCGCGGTGAGGCTCCATCAGCCAGATCGCGAAGGACTTCGGGATCTCCGAGTCCTGCCTGCGCAACTGGCTGCACGCCGCCGACGTCGCCGACGGCGCCAAGCCCGGCATGACCAAGACGGAGTCGGCCGAGCTGCGCGGGCTCAAGCGCCGCAACAAGCTCCTCGAGCAGGAGAACGAGGTGTTGCGCCGCGCGGCGGCGTGCCATGACCCCGTCAGGGGGCATCGGTAGGGTTCGGCGGGTGACGACCTCGACGGCTTCGGACCCCGCGCTCGACGTGCTGCACCGCGTCTTCGGGTACGACGCGTTCCGCGGCGAGCAGGCCGCCATCATCGACACGGTGGTGCGCGGCGGGGACGCCCTGGTGCTGATGCCCACGGGCGGCGGCAAGTCGCTGTGCTACCAGATCCCCGCGCTCGTGCGGGAGGGCACCGGCGTCGTCGTCTCCCCGCTCATCGCCCTGATGCAGGATCAGGTGGACGCGCTCGCGGCCCTGGGGGTGCGCGCGGCGTTCCTCAACTCGACGCTGACGTTCGAGGCGCGCCGGGCCGTCGAGCGCGCCCTCGTGGACGGGGAGCTGGACCTGCTCTACCTGGCACCGGAGGCGCTGCGTTCCCCGGCCACGCGGGATCTGCTGGACCGCGCCCGGATCGCGCTGTTCGCCATCGACGAGGCGCACTGCGTGTCCCAGTGGGGGCACGACTTCCGCCCCGACTACCTCGAGCTGTCGATGCTGCACCAGCGGTGGCCGGGCGTTCCGCGCATCGCGTTGACCGCCACCGCGACGGCGGCCACCCGCGAGGAGATCGCGCAGCGGCTCGACCTCGCGGAAGCCCGGCACTTCGTCTCCAGCTTCGACCGGCCCAACATCACCTACCGGATCGTGCCCAAGGACCGCCCCGAGAAGCAGCTGCTGGAGCTGCTGCGCACCGAGCACGGCCACCTGCCCGGACAGAGCGGCGACGCGGGCATCGTGTACTGCCTCTCGCGCGCGTCGGTGGAGAAGACGGCGGCGACGCTGGTCGACAACGGCATCGACGCCCTGCCGTACCACGCGGGGCTGCCGGCGAGCGTGCGGGCCGCGAACCAGTCCCGCTTCCTGCGCGAGGACGGGCTGGTCATGGTGGCTACGATCGCGTTCGGCATGGGCATCGACAAGCCCGACGTGCGGTTCGTCGCCCACCTGGACCTGCCCAAGTCCGTCGAGGGCTACTACCAGGAGACGGGCCGCGCCGGCCGCGACGGCCTGCCGTCCACGGCGTGGCTCGCGTACGGGCTCGCCGACGTCGTCCAGCAGCGCCGCCTCATCGAGACGTCCGACGGCGACGCCGCCCACCGGCGCAACCTCGCGATGCACCTGAACGCCATGCTCGCCCTGTGCGAGACGGTCGAGTGCCGCCGCACCCAGCTCCTCGCCTACTTCGGGCAGAGCCTCACCGAGCCGTGCGGCAACTGCGACACGTGCCTGAGCCCGCCCCAGGCGTGGGACGGCACCGTGGCCGCCCAGAAGGTGCTGTCCACCGTGCTGAGGCTGGCGCGCGAACGGGGGCAGAGCTTCGGGGTGGGCCAGGTGGTGGACATCCTGCTGGGGCGCGACACCGAGAAGGTGCGCCGGTTCCGCCACCAGGAGCTCACGGTGTACGGCGTCGGCACCGACCTGGCCGAACCGGAGTGGCGGGCCGTGGTGCGCCAGCTCCTCGCCCAGGGGCTGCTCACGGTCGAGGGCGTGCACGGCACCCTCGTGCTCACCGAGGCGTCCGGGGAGGTGCTCGCCGGCCGGCGCGAGGTGCGGATGCGCCTGGAGCCCGCCCGTCCCGCCGTGGCGGCCCGCACCCGCAAGGCGGCTCCGGCGGCGGATCTTGCGCCCGCGGACGTCCCCCTCTTCGAGGCGCTGCGTGCCTGGCGCGCCGGGGAGGCCAAGGCCCAGGGCAAGCCCGCCTACATCGTGTTCGGCGACGCCACGCTCCGCGCGATCGCGACCGCCCGCCCCGCGGATCTTGCCGCGCTCGCCCTCGTGAGCGGCGTGGGGGAGACCAAGCTCGACCGGTACGGGGAGGCCGTGCTCGCCGTCGTCGCCGAGCCCTAATCCGGGCACGCCGCACCGCTCACCGCGCGTCACCGGCGGCGATGCTGGAAGACTGGACCCGCTCGGCCTCCACCGAGCGGAGCCAGAAGGAGGCAGGACGTGCCCCGTTCCATCCAGCACAGCCTGCGCGTCGTCGTCGCCGGAGGCCACGGCCAGATCGCGCTGCTGCTCACCCGTGCGCTGTCCGTGCGCGGGCACGACGTCGTCGGCCTCGTCCGCAACCCTGACCACGTCGCCGACGTCGAGGCCAAGGGCGGCACCGCCGTCGTCATCGACCTGGAGCACACGGACGTCGACCACCTGGCCGCCGTGCTCGACGGCGCCGACGCCGTCGTGTTCGCGGCGGGGGCCGGGCCGGGCAGCACCGCCGAACGCAAGTACACCGTGGACCGCGACGGCTCGATCCTGCTCGCCCAGGCCGCCGAGAAGGCGGGCGTGCGCCGGTTCGTCCAGATCTCGACCGCGCGGGCCGGGTCGCCCGCCGCGCAGGGGTCCACCCCCGTGTGGGTGGCGTACCTGGACGCCAAGGAGCAGGCCGAGGCCGCGCTCCGGGACACCGGCCTCGACTGGACCATCCTGCGCGCCGGTGCTCTGACCGACGGGCCCGGCACCGGGCGGGTCACCCTCGCCGGCCGCCACGTGCCGCGCGGGAGCGTGCCACGCACCGACGTCGCCGACGTCGTGGCCGAGCTGGTCGTCTCCGGGGCCGCCGTGCGGCGCACGCTGGAGCTGACCACCGGCCAGGTGCCGATCTCGACCGCTGTCGCGGCGACCGGCACCTGAGTGCGGGCGCGGTGCTCCGCCGGGCATGACGAAGGCCGCCGACCCGCACCCGGGTCGGCGGCCTGACGGTCAGGGGTCAGCCGCTCTTGCGGCGGAACATCTTCTGCGTGGGCCCCGCAGTCTCGGAACCGTGCACCGCGCCGGTGTTCTGCTTCCCGCTGCCACGCTGGCGCGCCGCGGCCCCCTTACGGTCGAGCGCTTCGCGGAACCGGGCCTTGGCCTCCTCGCTCGGCGCGCCGGGGTTCGCGGCACCCTCCGGATGCTGGGGCTTGTCGGTGGAGGTCATGCGATCAGTCCTCTCGTGGGCGGCCGGTAACGCCCCCAGGCTGCCCGAGTCGCCCGGCAAATGCGACCCCATTTGTCGCGCGCGTGCCGTGCCGGCCCAGCGATGCACGTTCCGGTTCGTCACGGCAACACCGGCAATGGCGTGACGAACCGCAACGCGCGTCGGGCTGCCGGGCGGTGCCGGTGGTGTCGGCGGTGTCAGCGGCGGCAGGCAGGATGGGTGCGTGAACCGGGTCCTCGTCGAGTCGCAGCGTGACGCGGGCCTGGCCGCGCTCGTTCACGCGGGAGAGGCGGAGCGGCCCCGATGGGCCTGGGACGACACCAACCGCTGGTATCCGGGGCTGCTCGACGCCGGGGTGCGCGTCGACCGTGCCCACGACCTGCGGCTGGCCCACACGATCCTGCGCCGGTCGCCGCTGACGGAGCACACCGGGTTCGCGCAGGTGGCACCGGGGCCGTGGGACGCCCTCGACCCCGCACCCGCGGGACCGCCACCCACCCTCCCGCACGAGGAGCGCCCCGTCGGGCTGTTCGACCTCGGCGAGGTCACCGCACCCGCGCCCGACCCGCACGCCGCGCTCGACCCCGAGGCCGAGCTGGCCGCCCAGGAGGAGGCCGTCGCGCGCAGCGGCGACCCGGGTCGCCTGCGCTTCCTGCTCGCCGCCGAGTCGGCAGGGGCGCTGGTCGCCGCCGAGCTGCACCACGTGGGACTGCCGTGGCGGGCGGACGTGCACGACGCGATCCTCACGCAGCGCCTGGGCCCGCGCCCGCCGCTGGGGCGGCGCCCTGACACGCTGGAGGCGCTCGCGGTCCGCATCCGGGAGCTGCTCGACGCCCCGCCCACCCTCAACCCGGACTCCCACCCGAGCCTGCTCAAGGCGTTGCAGTACGCGGGGGTCGGCGTCAAGAGCCTGTCCCAGTGGGAGCTCATGGAGGTGGACCACCCCGTCGTCGAACCCCTGCTGGAGTACAAGAAGCTCAGCCGGCTCCTGAGCGCGAACGGCTGGAACTGGCTCGACACCTGGGTGCGGGACGGCCGGTTCCGGGCCGAGTACGTGGTGGGCGGCGTGGTCACCGGCCGCTGGTCGAGCGTGGGCGGTGGCGCGCTCCAGCTTCCCAAGGCGGTGCGCCGCGCCGTCGTCGCCGACGACGGGTGGACGTTCGTCGCGGCCGACGTCGCCCAGCTCGAACCGCGGGTGCTGGCCGCGATGAGCCACGACGACGCGATGGCGGCAGCGGGGCGCGGCGGCGACATGTACGCCGGGATCGTCGCGTCGGGGGCTGTTGCGACGCGTGAGCTCGCCAAGGTGGGCATGCTCGGTGCGATGTACGGCGGCACCACGGGCGCGAGCGCGCAGGTGCTGCCCAGCCTGGCGCGCGCCTTCCCGCGCGCGATCGCGCTGGTGGAGGAAGCGGCCCGGGCGGGGGAGCGCGGCGACGTCGTCGCCACGTGGTTGGGCCGCGGCTCGCCGCGGCCGGGCTCCGACTGGGATCGGGTGCAGGCCGGTGCGTACGACGCCGACGACGGTGCCCGTGCCCGCTCCTACACGCGGTCGTTCGGGCGGTTCACCCGCAACTTCGTGGTGCAGGGCACGGCCGCCGAGTGGGCGCTGGCGTGGTTGGCGTCGGCGCGCCGCCGGCTGTGGGACCTGGGCGAGGCCGGCCCGGCGCACCGCGACGGCGTGTTCGCGCGCCGCCCGCACCTGGCGTTCTTCCTGCACGACGAGGTGGTGGTCCACACCCCGAAGGAGCTGGCCGACGACGTCGCGCACGCGCTGCGGGCCGCCGCTGCGGAGGCGGGGCGGCTGTTGTTCGGCGCCTACCCGGTCGAGTTCCCCCTGACGGTCGCGACCGTCGACTCCTACGCCGACGCCAAGTAGCGCCGCGAAAGGCGGGCTAGCTCGCGGCGTCGGGGAGGGCGGCGACGTGGGCGCGGGCGTGCGCGATCGCGGTCTCCAGGGTGGCGAACACGTGGCGTTCGTCGCGCAGCTCGTCGAGCACGCCGACGGTGCGCAGCAGGCCCAGGTGGCCGGGCTTGACGCCCTTGACCAGCACCATGATGCCGCGGTGCTCCAGCTCGTGGACGAGCTCGGCGAGCGCCTTCGCGCCGGTGGCGTCGACCATCCGCAGCCCGGAAAGCCGCAGCACGACGACGGTGACGCCGTCCCGGAGGGAGTCGCGGGACACCTGGCTCAGGAGGCGGTCGGCCGCGCCGAAGAACATGGCGCCGTCGAGCCGGAACAGGGCGATGTGCTCGTCGCCGGGCTGGGCGGGCCCGGGCAGCGGTTCGCGGTGCACGCCGGCGGCCCCGGCGACGGACCGCAGGGTGAAGAAGGCTGCGACGAGCACGCCGATCTGCACGGCTTCGATGAGGTCGAACGCGACCGTGATGACGGCGGTGACGGCGAAGGTGATGGCGGTGCCGCGGCTGGCGCGCACCACCTGCATGACGGTGCGGGCGGGGATCATGCGGGTGGTCGTGACCATGAGCACGCCCGCGAGCGCGGCGAGCGGGATGCGGCTCACGGGCCCGGTGGCGAGGTAGATCACGGCGAGGATGACGAGGGCGTGGGTGACGGCGGCGAGCCGGGTGCGGGCGCCGGAGCGCACGTTGACGGCGGTGCGGGCGATGGCCCCGGTGGCGGGCATGCCGCCGAACAGCCCGCTGGCCATGGAGGCGAGGCCCTGCCCGACGAGCTCACGGTCGGGGTGGTAGACGGCGCCGTCCCCGGCTGCGCTGGTCATCGTGGAGGCGACGCGGGCGGACAGCAGCGACTCGATGGCGGCCAGCGCGGCGACGGCGAGCGCGGCGCCCAGCAGGTCGCGCAGGGCGGCGGCGTCGGCGCTGGGCAGCACGGGCAGGGGCAGCGAGTCGGGCAGGGCGCCGATCCGGTCGATGGGGGCGTCGAGCGCCTCGGCGAGCACGGTGACCAGGGCGACGCCCACGAGGGAGGCGGGTACGGCGGGGGCGGCGCGCTGGAGCACGATCATGACGACGGCGACGAGGCCTGCCGCGCCCAGGGTCCATGCGATGGTGCCGTCGGCGGCGGTGACGGCCGCGACGACGGAGTTCCAGGCGGCGACGGCGGGGTTGAGCCCGGTCGGCGCCTGCGCCCCGACGGCGCCGGGGACCTGCTGAAGGAAGATGACGCAGGCGATGCCCAGGGTGAACCCTTCGACCACGGGCCAGGGGATGTAGGTGACCAGCCGCCCGAGCCGTAGCGCCCCGGCGGCGAGCACGACCACCCCGGCGAGCACGGAGACCAGGGCGACGGAGCCGATGCCGTGCGCGGCGACGACGGGGGCGAGCACGACGGCCATGGCCCCGGTGGGTCCGGAGACCTGGACTCCGGATCCGCCGAACACGGCGGCGACGATCCCGGCGACGACGGCGGTGACGAGTCCGGCGGCCGCGCCGACCCCGGAGGAGACCCCGAAGGCGAGGGCCAGGGGGAGTGCGACGACGCCGACGGTGAGCCCGGCGACGAGGTCGGCGCCCAGGATGCGGGGGCGCAGGTCGTAGTCGCGCCGCGTGGGCAGGAGGGCGCGGAGCTGGGCGCTGGTCGTCATGGGGTGGCCTGCGCGAAGGCGGCCTCGGCGGCGTCGAGCACGGTGCGGGCGGAGGCGCCGGGCAGTGCGGGCAGATCCCGTGCGGCGCCGAGCTGGGCGGGGGTGGCCGACTCCGCGAGGTGGGTCAGGAGGAACGCGCGGGCGACCACGAGGAGCTCGGCGACGAGCGGTTCGGTGAGCTTGTACTCGACGGCGTTGCCGGTGCGCGTGGACCGGACGACGCCGGCGCGCTTGAGCACGGCGAGGTGCTGGGACAGGGCGGAGGGCTCGGCGCCTGTGGCGTCGAGCAGGCGCGGCACGGGAGCGGTCAGTCCGGGGGCGGCGGCGAGCACCTCGAGCACCTGGATGCGCGCGGGGTGTGCGAGAGCTTTGAAGAGGTCCGCCTTGATGGCGTAGAGGGGCCGGGTTTCCACGCCGTGACTTTAGCAAATACTAAATCCGCTCGACCCGCCTGGCGCACAGTGTCCCCATGGTCGCGTGCCATCGGGTCGCGGCGCCCGGGTGGCGCCGTACTGTCGGGTCATGACCGCCCCGACCCTGGCCGACGTCGTCGCCGTCCTCGACGGCCTGTACCCGCCCGGAACCGCCGAGGGGTGGGATGCGGTGGGCCTGATCTGCGGCGACCCCGCCGCGCGTGTCGCCAAAGTGCTCTTCGCCGTCGACCCCGTGGCCGACGTCGTCGACGAGGCGCTCGACTGGGGCGCGGACCTGGTGGTGACGCACCACCCGCTGTTCCTGCGGGGCGTCCATTCGGTGGCCGCGACCACGTTCAAGGGTGCGGTGGTGCACCGCCTGATCAGCGCCGGGGTGGGTATGTACAACGCGCACACCAACGCCGACGCCGCCGCCCGCGGTGTTGCGGACGCCCTCGCCGACGCCGTCGGCATCGTGGAACGACGACCGCTCGT
The DNA here is from genome assembly GCA_001592145.1 of Xylanimicrobium pachnodae JCM 13526 = NBRC 107786. Lineage (GTDB taxonomy): Bacteria > Actinomycetota > Actinomycetes > Actinomycetales > Cellulomonadaceae > Xylanimonas > Xylanimonas pachnodae. The sequence continues at coordinate 10,211 of BCWJ01000006.1, forward strand.
CGGGCCCGACGGCGGTGGGCCCGACGGCGATGGGCTGGATGGCGGCGGCGCGCAGACCGGCATCGGTCGCGTGGGCCGCCTCGCGGAGCCGACGACGCTGGGCGAGTTCGCGCAGCGGGTCGCGGACGCGCTGCCGCCGGCGGCGCAGGGCATCCGGGTCGCCGGTGACCTGGCGGGGACCGTGAGCACGGTGGCGGTGCTGGGCGGGTCGGGGGACGGGTTCTTCGACGCGGTGCGCGCCGCGGGCGCCGACGCGTACGTGACCAGCGACCTGCGCCACCACCCCGCCTCGGAGCTGCGCGAGCGGGCGCTGTTCGAGGGCGGCCCGGGCGGCACCCCCTACCTCGTGGACACCGCGCACTTCGCGTCGGAGTGGCCGTGGTTGCGCTACGCGGCGACAGACCTCACGGCCGGTGTCGAGGCGGTGCTGGCGGGCCGCGGCGAGGCGGGTACCGTGACCTGCAAGGTCTCCACGCGGGTCTCGGACCCGTGGACCGCCGTCGTGCACGTTCAGGAATCCCCCGCCCGGAAGGACCAGCAGTGACCACTGCCGCCCCGCAGGACCAGCTCCGTCTCCTGGACCTCCAGGCGCTCGACACCCGTATCCAGCAGCTCACGCACGCGAAGAAGACGCATGCGACGCTCGCCCGGATCGCCCAGCTCGACCAGCAGATCGCGGACCTGCACGGGTCGCTGGTGGACTCGCGCACCGCCGTCACCGACCTCAAGCGTGAGCTCGCCAAGGCGGAGGCCGACGTCGAGCAGGTGGTCACGCGCACCGCGAAGAACCAGGCGCGGCTCGACTCGGGCGCGTTGGGCGCGAAGGACGCGCTGGCCGTCACCGACGAGATGGCGTCGCTGACCCGCCGCCAGGGCGCCCTGGAGGAGGTGCAGCTCGAGGTGATGGAGAAGCTCGACGCGCACCAGGAGGCCCTGGACCAGGTCGAGGCGGCACACCAGGAGCTGGTCGACGCGAAGTCCGCCGCCGAGTCCGAGCGGGACGCCGCGTTCGAGGAGATCAACACCCAGGGCCGCGCCCTGGTGACCGAGCGCAAGGAGCTCGCCGCGGCGATCGACGCGGGCCTGGTGGCGGTGTACGACCAGCTTCGCACCCGGTTGGGCGGAACGGGCGCGGCCGCGCTGCGCGGGCGCACGTGCGAGGGCTGCGGGCTGGAGCTCAACCCGACCGACCTGGCGGCCGCGCACGCCGCTGCCCCCGACCAGGTGGTGCGCTGCGAGGAGTGCGGCCGCATCCTGGTCCGCGTCTCGGACCAGTGATGGTCACACCCGATCTGGTCGTCGAGGCCGACGGCGGGTCACGCGGCAACCCGGGCCCGGCCGGCTACGGCGCGCTGGTGCGGGACTCCTCGGGTGCCGTGCTCGCCGAGCGTGCGGGGTTCCTGGGCGTGACCACCAACAACGTCGCCGAGTACACGGGATTGGTCGAGGGTCTGCGGGCCGCGCACGGGATCGACACGGGCGCGCGCGTGCACGTGCGGATGGACTCGCGCCTGGTGGTCGAGCAGATGAGCGGCACGTGGCAGATCAAGAACGACGCCCTGCGGGCCCTGGCCGCGCGGGCGCGGTCCGTGTTCCCGCCGGGTCAGGTCACGTACGAGTGGATCCCGCGCGCCCAGAACTCCGCCGCCGACGCGCTGGCGAACGAGGCCATGGACTCGCGCGAACCCGCCGTGGTGCGCGACTTCCCCGGTACCGCCGTGGAACCGGGCGAGACGCTCGGCACCCCGCCTCCGCCGTCGTCCTCCGCGGCCTCGGAAGACCCAGCACCCGCACCCGGGGCGCCGGAGCCCCGCTGGCGCCCCGCCGGCGCCTTCTCCGGGCTCGACCCCGCCCAGGCGCTGACCGTGGTGCTGGTGCGCCACGGCGTCACGCCGATGACGCTCACGGGCGGCCTCTCGGGCGGCGACGTGCCCGGCCCGCCGCTCACCGCGCAGGGGCGCGTCCAGGCCGCCCGGGCCGCTGACGCCGTCCACCGCCTGCACGAGACCTGGCACGACCTGCCGCGACCCGGCGCCGTGCTCGCCTCGCCCACGGTCCGCACCCAGGAGCTGGGCGCCGCCATCGGCCGCCGCCTCGGGCTGCGCGTGGACACCGACGACCGCCTGCGGGAGATGGAGTTCGGGCAGTGGGAGGGCCTGACCCCCGGCCAGGTCGAGGAGCGCTGGCCGGGGGACTTCGCCCGCTGGTTCGGTGAGGGCACGTTCGCCCCGCCGGGCGGCGAGTCGTACGTGCAGGTGGGGCAGCGGGTCGCGGGCGCCGTCGACGCCCTGCGCGCGGCCGGGACCGGCCGCACGGTGGTGGTTGCGGGCCATGCGGCGATGATTCGCACCGTCGTCGGCCGGGCCCTGGCGATGCCGCCGACGACGTGGTCGGCGATGCGCATCCCGCCGTGCTCGCTGACGATCCTGCGCTACTTCCCGACTGGGGGTACCTCCCGCTCGCGGGGGACGACGGAGGTCGTCACGGTGGGCTATCCCACCTGACCGCCGCGCCGGGGACGTCCGAGCTGCGGGGTCAGGCCGGCGACCACCAGCATGACCACGGCCAGCAGGGCTGCGGTCGGCGTGAAGCCGGTGCTCCCTCCCCAGCCGAGGTACACCGACCCGACCACGGCCGACCCGAACCCGAGACCGGCCTGCATCACCGTGATGAAGAGGCCGCCGCCCAGCCCCGCGCTGGCGGGCGGCACCTGGGCCAGCACGATCCCGGTCAGAGGCGCCCAGATCAGCCCGAACCCGAACCCGATCAACGGCATCGGCGTCATGACGTCCGCGAGCGCGAGTGCCGAGCCGTCGCTCAGGCCGCGCAGCTGCAGGGCGAGCAGGCCCAGTCCGGCGGAGGCGAGCAGGGCGCCCACCGTCAGCACCCGCGATCCGAAGCGCGGGACCAGTCGGCCCGAGACGACGGACGCGGCCAGGAACGCGGCCGACATCGGCAGCATGCTCACGCCGATGGTCAGGGGCCCGAACCCGTGGGTGCCGGCCATCGCCGCGTACACGAACATGAAGCCACCGAACGAGATGAACATGGGCGTGGCCACGAGCAGGCCGACGCGGATGCCGCGGAACGCGAAGATGGCGGGCGGGATGAGCGGCAACCGGTCGTGTCGCGTGAGCCGGTGCTGCCACGCGCCGAGCAGGCCCGCCCCGACCGGGACGAGAGCGAGGGAGACCCACGTCCACAGCGGCCATCCGACGGCTCGTCCTTCGGTGAGCGGCAGGATCAGCGCGGTCATGGTCAGGCCCAGCAGCAGGGCGCCGACGCCGTCGATCGACGAGCGGGTCGGGGCCTTCGACTCGGGCACCCATCGCGCGATGGCGATCATGACGATCGCGGTGAGCGGAACGTTCACCCAGAAGACGCCCTGCCATCCGAGGCGCGAGGAGGCGAGGCCGCCACCGATGAGGAACGCGAGCGAGGTGGCGATGCCGGCCGTGGCCCCGAACCAGGCCATCGCCCGGCCGTGCGCGGCTCCGGTGGTGCCGGCGTGGATCGTCCCGAGCACCTGCGGGGCCACCAGAGCCGCGCTGACGCCCTGGAGGAACCGGGCTCCGACAAGCATCTCGGGGCTGGTGGCCAGGGCGCACAGCACGCTGGTGACCAGGAACCAGGCGAACCCGACGAGCATCAGCCGGCGTCGGCCGTGGGTGTCGCCGAGCCGCCCACCGACCACGACGAGGGCGGCGTACACGACCCCGTAGGCGCCGACGACGAGCTGGAGCATGCTGGGCGAGGCGTCGAGATCCGTACCGATGGCGCGCAGCGCGACGTTCACGGAGAAGAAGGACATGACGGGGACGAGCAGTGCGACCAGGACGGCCGCGAGTGACCGGGTGGTCAGCGGCGCGGCCGTGGTGCGCGCGGACGGCAGTGGGGGAGCCGAGGTCTGGGTTGTCATGCGGCCAGCGTCGTCGGCGGCTGGTGGGCGTGGGGAGTGCCTGCTCATCCTGGTACTGACAGCACCTGGATCGGGGTACCGGCCGGTGGCACCATCGAGGGTATGCCTGCCACGAGTACTCGCCGCACCGAGCTCGGTGACTTCCTGCGCACACGCCGCGAGCGCCTGACGCCGGAGATGGTGGGCTTGCCACCGGGTGGCAGGCGCCGCACACCGGGGCTGCGCCGTGAGGAGGTGGCCCTGCTCGCAGGGGTGGGTGTCACCTGGTACACGTGGCTGGAGCAGGGGCGTGACATCAACGCGTCCACGCAGGTCATCGAGGCGATCGCGCGCACCCTGCAGATGGATCAGCAGGAGCGCTGGCATCTGTTCCAGCTCGCGGGGGTGACGGTGGCGCCGCCGTCGCAGTGCACCGGGATCACGGCCTCGACGCAGGCCGTGCTCGATCAGCTCGACCCGTTCCCGGCAGCGATCGTCTCGCCGCGGTTCGACGTGCGTGGTTACAACCGGGCGTACAACCAGATGATGGGTGACCTCGACGCGTTGCCGCCCGAGCAGCGCAACACCATCTGGCTGTTCTTCGTCAGTGACACGGCGCGCCGGTTCTGCCTGAACAACCGGGCCGCGGCAGGCGCGCACCTGGTCGCATCGCTGCGGGCGGAGATGACGCAGCATGTGGACGAGCCACTCTGGCGTGACCTCGTGGCGAGGCTGCGGCGGGCATCGGCGGAGTTCGACGAGCACTGGCGACGGCACGACGTGACGCGGGACGCAGACATCGACAAGGACTTCGATACGCCCGTCGGGGTGCTCCAGCTTCGGGTGAGCAAGTTCGCGGCCGGTGACAGCGGCCAGGGTGGTCGGCTCGCGGTGTACACGCCGCGTGACGCCGTGACTCACGTGCGCCTCATGGAGCTGGTCGAGTACGACGCCGCGCACCGGCCGACGCCGGAACCGGTGCTCGAGCCCGCGGTCAGCTGATCAGCAGCTCCAGGGTGGCGGGTGCCGTGCGGGTGCGTGCGGGGGTGAGCGCCGCGTCGAGCAGCGTGTAGCTCAGCCCCGTCCCCACCTCGGTTCCGACGACGGTGCCGACGAGTTCCCCGGCCGCGTCGAGCAGCCCGGACGACGACGACGGCGGGTTCGCCGCCCGGCGCAGCAGGTGCCCGGCCAGCACGCCGCGCGTGTGCTTGGCGTTGTGCGAGACGACGGCTCGCGTGCCGCGCACCTCGCGCACCACGCGCACGGTGACCCAGTCGGCGTCGTCGGGGCGCGGCTTCCACGCGGCCACGTAGGGCGCCGAGCGGCAGTCGACGACGACGTCCCCCGCGGCCCGCGCGTCGAGCGCCGCGCCGAGCGGTCCCCGCCACGCCGCAGCGAGCTTCCCGACGCCGGGCAGGTCCACGCTCATCGAGAGCCGGTACGCGGGGATGCGGTCGGCGGGGGAGACGGCTCCCCACAGGCCGGAGAAGATGCGCACGCAGTCCGTCACCCGCTGTTCGGCCCCCTCCCGGTGGTCGAGCCCGTCGAAACCACCACCGGACACCAGGTCGCCGAGCCCGGCGGCCGCGTACAGCACCCCCGTGTAGACGCGCGCGGCGGGTGCGGCCGGCTCCACCTCCAGCCGGGTGTTGCGCGCCACCTCGGCGGCGAGCGACGGGCCGACGCCGAGCACCGCGCACGCGTCGGACCGGGCGCTCACCGATGCGAGCGCCGTCAGCACGGCCTGGCGCAGCCCGGTCAGGGCGTCCGCCCCGCTCAGGGTCGACAGGTCGGCGGGGGCGGCGTCGTCGGGCGCGGGCGTCTTGCCCTCGGAGGGCGGGAGCAGCAGGAGCACCCGCACACCTTATGGGTGCGGGTGCTCCTGCCTTGCCGCCGGGGGCTGGTGCTGGCGGGGTGGTTCGCCTCAGCTCCCGGCTTCGATCGCGGTGCGCTGGGCGGCGTGGCTGACCTCGATCTTGCGCGGCCGGGCTTCCTCGGCCACCGGGATGGTCAAGACGAGCACGCCGTCGGCGTAGGACGCGGTGATCTGGTCGAGTGCCAGCCCGCGGCCCAGGGTGACCTGGCGTGCCACGGTGCCCGCGGGCCGCTCCCGCAGGAGCCACTGGCCCTCGGCGGAGCGCGGCGTGCGCTCGGCCCGGATGGTCAGCGTGCGGTCCTCGCAGGAGACGTCGACGCTACCGGGGTCCACCCCGGGGAGGTCGACGGCGAGCAGGTAGTGGTCGCCCTCGCGGTACAGGTCCATGGGCATCGTGGGTGCGTTGCGGCCGGTCAGTGCCATCGAACCGAACAGGCGGTCCATCTCCTGGAACGGGTCCCACCGGGTAGCCATTGCGCATCACCTCCTTGACAACGGGCCGCCTCGGTGCGGCCCAGACGCGACCGGCGTCCCGGGCCTTCCGGTGACGCCGTGGCTACGCCTCCAGTATTAGCACTCTCTAGTGCCGAGTGCTAGCCCGCTGCGTGCGACGTCTTCGCTGCGCGCGACGTCCGGGTCCGGGGCACCGGCCCGCGCCGCCTCAGGCCGCTCGCCGATACGCCCGGAACGCGCTCGTTGCCAGGGCCGTCATGACGACGGCGAGGGCCGCGAGCAGAGCGAGCCTGCCCCACACCAGGCCCCAGTCGGGGGTGGCCGACAGTGCCTGGCGCCCCGCGACGACCGCCCAGTCGAACGGGTTGAACCGGGCCGCCGCCTCGACCCACCCGGCCGAGAGCCGCGTGTCCATCACGGCGGAGGACAGGAACATCAGCGGGATCGTCAGGCCCTGCGAGATGCCGATGAGCGCCTGCTGCTGGCGGGTCAGCAGCGCGACCGCGTTCGACATCGCGGCGAATACGCACGTCAGCAGGACGACGCCGAGGAGCATGACGGGGATGCCGGCGACGTCGAACCGGGCGCCGCGCAGCCACGCCACGGCGAGCACCACGAGCGCCTGCGCGGCGGCCACCACGGAGTACCACACGAGGGAGGAGACCTGGATGGCGACGCGGCTCGCGGGGGAGGCGAGCAGGTGGTCCATGACGCCGCGCTCGGAGTCCTCGACGATGCCGGTACCCGCCCAGGCGGCGCCGAACATGGCCGTCATCATGACGACGCCGGGGGTGATGAACTCCAGGTAGGTGGTGCCGGGCGTGGCGAACCCGGGGATCTCGACCACCGAGGTGAACAGCTGCCCGAACAGCAGGAGCCAGATCAGGGGCTGGACGATCTGCATCACGGCGAACACGGGGACGCGCATCGTGGACCGCTGGGCGCGGGCCGTGAGCATGGCGGTGTGGGTCAGGGCGCTCATGCCGCCACCTCCTGCCGGGCCTGTCCGTTGCCGGCGTCGAAGGCGTGGCCGGTGTGGTGCAGGTAGACGTCGTCCAGGCTGGGCCGGGCGATCCCGGCGGCGAGCACGGGGAGCCCGGCGGCGTCGAGCACGCCGAGCAGCGTGGGGATCACACTCGCCCCCGCGGTGGCCCGGGCGCGCAGCCGGGAACCGTCGACGGTGATCTCTCGCAGTCCGGCGACGTCCGCCGCGATGCGGGCGGCGGCCGTGGCGGCCTCGGCGGAGGCAAGGTCGACCGTGAGGCCGTCCCCGTGGAGCTGGTCCTTGAGCTGGTCGGGGGTGCCGCTGGTCACGGCGCGGCCGTGGTCGATGATGACCACCTGGTCGGCGAGCCGGTCTGCCTCGTCGAGGTAGTGGGTGGTCAGCAGTACGGTCATCCCGCTCGCCTGGGCCAGCGAGGAGAGCTCGGCCCACAGTTCTGCACGCGCCTCGGGATCGAGCCCCGTGGTGGGCTCGTCGAGGAACAGCACGGCGGGGGAGTGCATGAGCCCGACGGCGACGTCGAGCTTGCGGGCCATGCCCCCGGAGTAGGTGCGCACGAGCCGGTCGGCCGAGCCGGCGAGCCCGAAGACGTCCAGGAGCTCGGCGGCGCGGGCGCGGGCCTCGCGGTGGCCGAGCCCGTGCAGGCGACCGGCCAGCTCGAGGTTCTCCCGGCTGGTGTCCATGGCGCGCGTGACGGGCCGCTGGGACACGTAGCCGATGCGGCGTCGTACGGAGGCGGCCTCGCGCACCACGTCGAAGCCCGCGACGCGGGCGGTACCGCCCCGGGCGCCGGGCCGGTCGCCGTGGGCCGGCGGATCGGGGAGGGCGAGGGTGGCCAGGATGCGCACGGTGGTGGACTTCCCCGCGCCGTTGGGGCCGAGCAGCCCGAGCACGGTTCCGGCGTCGGCCCGCAGGTCGAGGCCGTCCAACGCGCGCACGGTGCGGTGGCGCGACCGGTAGGTCTTGGTCAGGGCGGCGACGTCGATCGCCGGGGTGGTTGTGGGCATGGGTGTACCTCTCCGTGGGACTTGTGAGCCCGGCGCACACCCGTAAGGTGGTGATGCGTCTCGGATCCGGTGCGAACCGGGCTCGGGTGTGGTCCTCGGGCGGTGGCAGCCGCCCGAGGACGTTCTCGGTCAGCGCTGCCGGTCAGCGGCCTCGTGCTCATCGCGGCGGCGGCCGAAGTTCATGCGGGCGACCAGCAGCATCATCACGATCCAGCCGACGACGTACGGGAGCCACGCGTACCGCCATCCGGCCGTGAAGCCGACCACGGTGCTGACCAGGAACGCGCTCACCCAGATCACGGCCGTGTAGATGCCGAACCGGGCGGCCAGAGCGGGGTCCTTGGTGAAGTTGTCGGTGCCTACCGCAGAGGTGGCGAGCTGGCGCGTCCAGGACTTCTTGCGGTTGGTCTGCGTGACGCCCAGCCAGGTGAACAGCACGGCGCCGACGGCGGCGAGCAGCGCGCCGCCCACGATCCATGCGGCGGCGAACCGGTGGTCCCAGGCGGGGATGGCCACCAGGGCGACCCCGGCCCCGGTCGTGGTCAGCGCGGCGGCGAGCCCCCAGCCCGCTGCGCGGGAGCCGGGCATCGGGTGGTTCGTCGTCGTCTCGGCGCGCAGGGAGGCGTTCAGGATCCAGCCGACGGCGAGACCCGCCACCGCGGCGAGCACGGGCAGGAACGCGAAGGATCCGCTGATCGCGATGAGGGTGTATCCGAGCACGGCGCCGACGGCGACGAGCGAGGCGACGACGATGCCGACCACGAACCCGGGGCGGGGGCGGACACGGTGCAGCGCGCGCAGTTCCTGGACGGCGGCCCAGTCGGCGGCGGCGTTACCGCTCCAGTACGTGCGGGCGCCGGCCGTGCGTGCCTGCGCTGTGGCGGTCGGCGCGGTGCGCTGCGGCGTGGGTCCCGCGTCGTCGAGCAGGGCGCGGATGTCGCCGAGCTCGGCCATCGCCTCGCTGGCGGCCTGCTCGTCGCTCAAGCCGGTGGCCCGCAGCTCCGCGACCCGGTCGACCAGCCCGGTGCGCAGCTCCTCCTTGAGGTCGGTGGCGTCGGGGGTGAGCGGGATGTCGGCGAACGCCTGGTCGAGCAGGCGGTGGACGGCGGTCATCGGGTGTGGTCCTTCGCGGTGGGGGCGGTGTCGAGCAGGATGTCGATCACGTCGCGCGTGGCGACCCACGCGGCGACGTTGGTGCGGTAGACGGCGCGGCCGGCGTCGGTGAGGCGGTAGTACTTGCGGCGGCCGCCCTGGGACTCGTCGCCCCAGTAGGCCTCCACGAGCCCGTCCTTCACGAGACGGCGGTAGGTCGCGTATAGGGTGGCCTCCTTGACCTCGTGGCGGCCGCCGGTGGCATCCCGGATGGCCTTGTAGATCTCGAAGCCGTACCGGTCGGCGCCGCGCAGGGCCCCGAGCACGATCGTGTCGGTGTGCCCGCGCAGCAGGTCGGCCGAGAAGGCGTCGCCAGAGAGTGTTTCGGTCACAGCAAGTACTGTATGACATCAAGTACATGACGACAACAGGGCCACTAGGGTCGGTGTCATGGCCCAGGTCAAGATCTACGGCAACCGCTCCGTGTGGGGCGCCCGCCGCGCAGAAATGTCAGACGCGATCCACGCCGCGCTCGTCGGCGCGTGGCAGCTCCCGGACTCCAAGCGGTTCCACCGCTTCGTCCTGCTCGACGACGGCGACCTGGTCGCCCCGCGCTCGCCCGCCTACCTGGTGGTCGAGATCATCGCGTTCCCTGGCCGCTCACCCGAGGCGAAGCGTGCGCTGATCCGGGCGATGTACGACGACGTCGCCCCCGCGCTCGGGCTCGACGCCGACGACCTGGAGCTCGTGATCATCGAGTCGCCGCGCGAGAACTGGGGTATCCGCGGTCAGGCGGGCGACGAACTCGCCCTGACCTACCGCGTCGAGGTGTAGATCACGCGCAGGTGTCGCACACCCCGGTCGCGGGGAGCTGCGTGAAGCACGTCGGGCAGATCGCCGCGGGCTTCTCCTCGGCGGTGCGGGACCGCGTGGTCGTGGTGCGCGTCGTCCGCGGTGCGCGCGCCCCAGCCGCGGTCCGGGCCGCTGGTGTGCGGGTGCGCGAAGCGGCGGCCCGGGGCGCTGCCACCTCGAACCCGTGCTTGCGCAGCAGGGCGGTGACGGCGTCGGCCTGCTTGCCGAGCTCCTCCGTCATGGCTACGCGGCCCGTCGCGAAGCGGTGCGCGACGCCGACGATCGCCGCGGCGTCGTACGAACGGCCCTCGTGGACCAGGGACTCGGTGGGTGCGGCCTGCAGGCCGTAGACGCCGATGAAGGCGTCCTTGCCGCGGTCGTCGTACTCGGCGATCGCGGCGAGAAGGTGGGGTTGGGTGACGGCGGAGAGGGTAGCCACCCGTTGAGCGTAACCCGGCGCGAGGGTGGCTCGGGTCGCCCGCCGGACCCCGTATCCTGGGCACGCGGACGAGTCGGTCGGACGGTCGCGTGACCTGGAAGCAGGTCCCGAGGAACGTCCGGGCTCCGAAGGGCAAGGTGGTGGCTAACGGCCACCCGGGGCGACCCGCGGGACAGTGCCACAGAGAACAGACCGCCTCCCGGCGTGAGCCGGGCGGTAAGGGTGAAACGGTGGTGTAAGAGACCACCAGCGCCCCTGGTGACAGGGGCGGCTCGGTAAACCCCACCTGGAGCAAGGTCAGACAGACTGCGGTAGAGGGCGGCCCGCCCGACTCCCTCCGGGGAGACGCAGTCGGGTAGACCGCTGGAGCCCTGCGGCAACGCAGGGCCTAGATGGATGACCGTCACCCGGCCCACGGGCAACCAGGGCCGGGCACAGAACCCGGCGTACAGACCGGCTCGTCCGCTCACCCGCCGTCCGCCGTGGTCGACCGACGACGTCGGATCGTCCGGGCAGAGCGATCGCGCTGCGCGGACGGCGTCGCGTCGGCAAGTCCCGTCTCGTGACCGAGTTCATCGAGCGTGCAGGAGCCCCCTCGGTGTACTTCCTCGCGGACGGAGCGCGTCCTGAGGTCGAGCAGCGGCGCCTGCTGGAGACCGTCGCCGCCTCGGGTCTACCCGGTGCCGACGCCGCCGGGTACGCCGTCTCCGGTTCCTGGCAGGACGCCCTGACCGTCCTCGCGCTCGCCCTGCCGAGCGACCGGGTGTCGATCGTCGTGCTCGACGAGGTCTCCTACCTGACCAGCGATCCGGGGTTCGAGGGCGCGCTGCAAGGGGTGTGGGACACCCGACTCGCCACCCTCCCGGTACTCCTGATCCTCGTCGGTTCGAACCGATCCGAGATGGAACGGCTCATCAGCCATGGTCGCCCGTTCTACGGCCGCAGTGTCGACAAGGAGATCCAGCCGCTCACTCCGCGGGACGTGGCGACCATGACGGGACTCGACGCAGCAGAAGCGATCGACGCCTATCTGGTCACAGGTGGTCTGCCCCCGCTGGTCACGGCGTGGAAGCCCGGACAGCCCGTCGCCGACTACCTGGCGGACGGCCTGTCCACCTCGGTCAGCACACTCGTCGTCTCCGGCGAGCGGGTCCTGTCCTCCGAGTTCCCCGCCGAGACCCAGGCGAAGGACGTGCTGCGTGCCATCGGCGCAGACGCCCGCACCTTCACCGCCATCGGGCAAGCTGCGCAGGTTGACCAACGCGCGTCGCTGTCGCGCTCGCTCGACGTCCTCGTCGATCGCCGCGTCGTCGCCGTGGACGAACCCCTGTCGGCCAATCCCGCGCACCACAAGCGGTACCGGATCGAAGACCCGTACATGCGCTTCTGGCTCGCCTTCCTCCACGATGCCCCGGACCTCATCGACGCGGGCCGCGGCGAGCTCGTGACCAGGCGCATCGAGCGCGGATGGTCCACGTGGCGTGGGCGCGCCGTCGAGCCCGTCGTGCGGAGACTGCCGTGGGAGAAGGCTCTCGACGTCGCCCTTGCGGTTCCACCAGCCACCGACCACTGCGGACGGGGGTACAAGGGCGTCGTCGAAGGTGGACGTGGTAGGTGCGGACCGTCGTCCAGCGAGAACGGTGACGTTCGTCGGCTCGATCAAGTGGCGTGAGACCGCACCCTTCGACCTCCATGACGCCACCGAGCTCGTCAACCACAGGGCCGTCGTGCCCGGAACAAACCAGGCAACCGAGCTGATCGCGGTATCCCGCTGCGGAGGAGGCATCGATGGCATCACCGTGCTGACTCCGGCAGACCTGATCGGCTGATCTCCTGCTCGGGGTTGGGTGTCACCGGTGGGCCCAGATCACCAGGTTCTCGTCCGCCGCGCCGGTCGCGCTCGTGTACTGCAGGCACGTGATCACCACGAGCTCGCCGTCGCGCCCCTGCGGGTCCGCCCAGATCGCGTCCGACGTCGTCGCCGCCGACTTGGTGAGCACGTCGCTGCGGGTGACGGTGTAGACGACGCCGTCGACGTGCAGCACGTCACCGGGTATGACGAGCACGGGTGACTGCTCGGATCCCAGGGCGAAGAACGCGTTCCCCGCGGCGTTGCCGCCGCGTACAGCGTGCATGGCGACGACGACGAGCCCTGAACCGGGCACGGTCGTGCTACCGAAGCCCCGCACCAGGTACGCGTCCGTCAGGGTGGGCGGGTTGATGACGCCCCGCGAGGCGGTCATCTCCACCAGGGGGACGTCGAGCCCCAGCCGGGGGGCCGCGAACCGGCCGCCCGTGGGTACCGGGTCGGCGGCGGCGACGTCGGGCGGGTCGTCGAGCACCACGGGCCGGCCGTCCAGGTCGAGCAGGGTGCTGGTGTCCTGGAGCGCGTCGAGTACGGGCCGCACGGCGTTCCAGGACAGGGCGGCGGCGGCCGCGAGGAGGGTCAGGACGAGCACCGTGACGATGCTCGAACGGTGCCCTCCGCGCGGCCGCCGCCAGGACGGCCCGCGGTCACCGGCGCCCCTGTCGTGTGTCCGCGGGCCGTCCGTCTGAGGCGACGACGGCAGTCCCGGTCGTCCACCGGCCATGGCCGGCGATCACCGGTGGACCGTGACCTTGGCGCGCCGGCGCCGAGCCGTCGCCAGCGCGCGCACGGTCAGGGTCGCAGCCGCCGCGGCTGCCGCCGCCGCTGCTAGGAGGAGCGGCACGCTGAGCTCCGGGGCCACGCCGCCGGTCTGGGATGCCAGACCGGAGGTGCCCGCGGGCTTCGCGCCGCTCGAGATGGTGCCGCCGGTGCCGCCGGTGCCAGCGCCCGTGCCAGTGGTCGGCGCGGTGCTCGGTTCTCCGGTGCCCGTCGGTGTGGGCTCCGGTGCCGGGGTGGGTGAGGGCGTCGGCTCGTCCGGGGTGTCACCGGAGATAGTCAGGCGCACGTCGAAGCTGAAGACCCGCTCGCCCACGTGGGCGGCGTTGCCGCTCGTGGCCTCGTACGGGAAGTCGACGTCGAACGCCACCGTGGTCGTGGCGCCCTGGGCGAGCACCTCCGTGGTCACCGGGGTCTCGACGCCGTCGAGCGCGCTGACGGGGACGGTGTTGATGGTCAGGTCGTCGTAGAACGAGTCGTCCACCCAGCCGTCCCCGCCACGCTGGGCGACGGCGTTGACGATCGCGACCGTCAACGTGCCGTCCGACGGTCCGGCGTTCTGGACCCGCAAGGTACGCACGTGATGGGAGCCGGGCACGACGACCAGCCGCCCGAACAGCTCGTCGGTCACCTGGATGATCTGCCCGGTGTCGTCGTCCCAGATGGCGATGGCGTCGTCGATGGCCGTGGTGACACTGCCGGTTGCCGCGGCCGCGGCGGGTGCAGCGATGCCGCTGAGCGCCAGCGCGCCGGCGGTCGCCAGGCTGAGCGCGGTGCGTCTACGCATGATGCGCTCCTTTCGGTCGGGGGACGGGTGTCGAGTCCGTGCTGGGCGCGGGTTCCGGTTCCGTCCTGGTGCCGCGGCCGCGGCCGGGGGTGAAGAGCTGGACGAACCCGAAGACCACCAACCCGAGTGCCGCCACGGTCAAAGTGATCGACCCCCACTGCGTCCCCGAGAGGTAGCCGACCAGGGGGAGCGCGTACAGCACCCGCCCCATGACCTGGTCGAGCACGATCGGCTCGTCCATGACGTTGTTGGCGTCTCCCTGCGTGACGAACCCGGTGGTGCCCGTGATGCCGAGCACGATGCCGACGACGCGGTGGGTCACCAGGGTCTCCGAGTCCGGATCGGGCTGGAAGGTGATGACGTCGCCGACGCTGATGGTCGTCGGGTCCTCCACCTCCTGGACGACGACGAGGTCGCCTGGGGACAGTGTTGGCTCCATCGACCCGGAGAGCACCGTGAGCGGCACGGCCCCGAGGACCCGGGGTGCGACGACGGCGGCCCCGGCGAGCGCGATCAGCAGGATCACGACCGCGGCGGCACCTGCGCGCAATGCCGTTCGGGCCCAACGAAGGCGAGGGGGACGACCGTGACGCCTGGTCGGCGCACCGGTGTTCGACGCCGGGTCACTCGATGCTGACGCGTCTTTCCCGCGGCGCGTGGACACCCGCTGTCTGATGACCGTCATGGCGCCCCCTCGGGTGCTGGATCCACGGAGTTCTCGACGTCTTGTTCCCCTGGAGCCGGGAGGGGAAGGTCTTCGGACGCTTCTCCTGCACCGTCTTGTGGTCTCTCGCCTGGACCCAGGTAGGGGTGTTCGCCGGGGACATCAGCGGGTGGGTACACGCGATCGTCAGAGAACTCGCGGTCACTGACTCGTTCTCCGAACTCGTTGATGGTCACTGATCCGTATGCGTTGTAGACGGTGGGCAGGGCGTGGGTCGCGGTGCGTGACCAGCCGCCGTAACCGCCTGCCGAGTTGATTTGCCTCAGGGTGGCCGTGAGGGTTCCAGCACTCGGGGCGGCCGGAACCCACACTCCGCCGACTTGTGTGAACGCGTCGTTGGCGACGCCGAGACCGAAGTCGTAGGTATGCCAGTCGTTGAAGATTTCGAGGCTGAACACGATCGTGGGGAGCGGAGAAGCCTCGGAGTACCTAATGGTGGCGTCGGCCCAGCCGGATGGTGGGGTGAGTCCCGTCGGCCAGAGGAGGACGCTCAAGGTGAGTCCTGACGCGGCGTCGGTGACCACGCCCGTGGAGTGGTAGCCAACGGCCGCGCCGTTGACGGTGACGGCAGGAGTAAAGATAAGGTATTCCCAGAACCAGTCCGAGTGGCTTGGGCTCCAGTGGAAGTTGACGTCAAGAACGGCACCGATACCGTTTCCGCTGAGGTGGGGAGAAACGTCTGTAGTGAAAGTCACCCAGTCGTCCTGATCGGCATCGAGTTCGATCGTCTCCACGCTGCCGCGCATGGACACGTGGGCGGTGTCTTTGTGTGTCATCGTGTATGTCAGATCTACGCCCAGCGAGCCAGTGGTGATCGTCGCGCTGTCGTCTCTTGCGGTGCTCGCCCAGTAGGCCATCGTCGAGTTGGTGCCTGCGGCAAGGGAGGCTGCGACGAGAACAGCGGCCGCGCCAGTCCCTGCGAGTATTCTTGTGCGTCGGATCATGGTGGTCCTTTCGCAAGCGATTCTGGGCGGAGGGGTGAGGCTACCGTTGTGGGTATGACCCACCCCTCCGCGTAGTTCGCAGGCTCGGCTCGTCAACTCAGGGAGTCGGGGCGTTCGGGCCGGTCTGGGTCAGGACCAGTTGTGCGTCCTCCAGAGTCCACTGGTAGGGGTCTGCAATCGGGTCGCCGGTGCTCGGATCCACCGTTATCCGCCCGAACGAGT
The DNA here is from genome assembly GCA_001592145.1 of Xylanimicrobium pachnodae JCM 13526 = NBRC 107786. GTDB lineage: Bacteria > Actinomycetota > Actinomycetes > Actinomycetales > Cellulomonadaceae > Xylanimonas > Xylanimonas pachnodae. The sequence goes on from BCWJ01000006.1 coordinate 26,152, forward strand.
TTCCAGCATTGTTGTCAATGCCCCAGGGGAAGTTGATGGTGACGCGGAGCAGGTACGTCTCGTTATTCACCGTATCGCCATCGATCGGTACACCGACGTCGGCCGTGCGAACGTCGACCCAGTTAGTGCCTCCGTCGGTAGACCGCTCCCAATTCACCACGGTGCTGGGGATCGTGTCGGCGTCCGTTCGTGCTGGGCCGAGATTCAGCGCCGCGGTGAGGGCGGTTCCCTTGACTGTTGCGGTCACTTCGACTTGGAACCTGGCCTGGTGGCCCGGCGTCATGAGGTAACCGTCCGGCAACGTGGTCCAACTGGCGCCGCTGTTGATCGAGTACTCGGCTTCCCGCATCGATGCGGTCAGGCCGAGTTCGCCGGCGGTGATCGTGCTTCCCTCGAGTCGGGCAGCGTCCAGCCAGTACGCGAACGTGCCGCCGGAGGCGACCAGGAGGGCGCCGCCCGCTGCCGCGGCGACTACTCCCTTGGTCTTCCTGCTGATGGTCTTGCGTGTCATGGGTGGTGCTCCTTCCGCGCCGGGTGGCGCTCGCCGGCCGGGGCCGGTGGGTACCCGCAGGGGCCGGGTGGGACATCTCCGAGCCTCACGGCGCGGGCCGTGCCCGGCCGCGGTGGTCCGCCGTTATCGCCCTCGCTTTCGCCCCGCTCCGCCACACCGATAACCGAGCCGATCTGTTCGCCCAACGAGCCGTCCGGCGATCGGTCGGTGATGATCGAGGGGTGGCCGACCTCTCCGGGGTTCCCCGGGTCCCGCCCGGGACGATCGCCCGCGCGCACCTGGACGCGGTGCTCGACGCGGGCGCCCCGCTGTGCGTCCTGCGCGGTCCGGGCGGGACCGGGAAGACGACGCTGCTGGCACGGTGGGTCCGTTCCCTGCCCGGCGATCACCCCGTCGTGTGGCTCACCGTCGATCCCGAGACGGCCTCCCGGGCCGGGTTCTGGGTGCGGGTCCTCACCCGGCTCAATGCCGCGGGGATCCTCGACGACGCCGCCCTGCACGGCGCGACGGCGGCCATCGCCGACGCGGTCGACCAGCTCCCCGCGGTGCTGACGAGGGTGTTCGAGGGAGCTCCGCCCGTGCTGCTCGTCCTGGACGACTTCGCCGCGGCGGGGGAGTTCTGGGATGGCGTCTGCAGGGACCTGGTCGCCCTGGTGCGGCAGATCGGCACCGTGCGCGTCGCCGTGGCCGGACGTCGGCCCACCTCGCTCGAAGGACCCAGCACCGGCCTGACGATCGAGGCGCGAGTGCTGGACGCCGCCGCGCTCGCAGCTACCGACGACGACGTGCGCGCCCTCCTGGCCGCCGCCGGGTTCATGCCCGACGACGCCGCCGTCGTCGACCTGGTGACGCGGATGCCGGCGCGCTCGATCCGGGAGCTGCGCTACGCCATCGAGCTGCTGGCGCGCCAGAGCGCCGCCGCACCGCACCGCGCCGGATCGCCGGACCGCATGGTTCGCGCCGAGCAGCCCGCCGCGTCCACCGTGCCCGCCAGATCGGCACCGCTCGCCGCGGTGCCCTCACCCGACACGCTGTCCCCGTCCGTCCCGCTGACACCGTCGGACATCGCGGCGTCGATGCCGACGGCGGTGCGCCGTGATCTGGGCGCACGGCTCCGAGACCGCGACGCCACCGACTTCCTCGGGGCGCTGGCGCTGGCCCCCTACGGTGACCGAGCGCTCGCCCAGGCGCTCGCCGAGACGCTGAACCGGGGGCACCGTCCCGGCCAGAACGGGACCGCCCGCACGGGGAACCCCGTCGCGGACCCTGCGAGCAACCCCGGAAGCGGTCGGCGGCGTCAGCCCCAGGACGGCGTTCAGGCGCTGACGACGCTGGAGGCGGAGGGGCTGGGCCACTGGGTCGACGCCCCAGGAGGTGCGCGGTTCGAGCTCAGCGCGCCGGCGCGGGCGGTGGCTGCCGCGCGGTTCGCGGCCGCGCATCCCCGGGCCGCGGCCGAGGTGTTGACCGTCGTCGCACACTGGCTCGTCTCCCACCGCGACGACGTGGGCGGTGCGATCGAGCACGCGCTGCGGGCCGGTGACCTGGACCTGGCCGACTCCCTGGTGCCGCGTGCCAGGCCGCTGCCGTCCGACGTGTGCCGGCGCATCGACGCCGCCCTGGGCGCCGTGCCGGTCGCCCAGGTGCGCGCCTACCCCTTCCTGGCCCTGGTGCACGGTGCCTACCTCTTCTCCCGGCCGGAGCCGCGGCCGCGAGCCCGGGAGTTCCTGCGCGCGGTTGCCCAGGGGCCACCGCATGGCGGACGTGGCCGGTCACACCCCGAGCGCCTGGCCGTCTACGGGCTCGAGGCGATGGTGTGGCGGCTGCACGGGAACCGCGGGCGGATGCTCGACCGGGCGCGGCGCGCCCTGCGCGAGGTCACCGTGTCGCGGGACGAGTCGTCGCCCGAGCCGCACGGGAACCTCGACGCGCTCGCCGTCCTGGTGCTCGACCAGGTGGCACTGAGCCTGCTCATGGGCGACGACGTCGCGGCAGCGCGCCGGGCCTACGACGTGCTCGACACGATCGCGCGCGAGCACGGCTGGGCGAACGGGTGGGGTGTCGCCGCCGGGGGACGCGCGTTGCTCGCCATGCTGGACGGCCGGATGGGCGACCTGCGGGCCGAGCTGGCCGACGCGCGATGGTCGGGGGACGAGGACGCCGGTGTCGCGGTGGCCCCGGGGCTCGCGGCCGATGGCGAGCGGGGGTGGTTGCGTGCCATCACCGCGGCGTGGGCACACCTCGACGAGGGCGACCCGGAGGCGGCGCTGGCCCGGCTACGGCCACTCGACGAGCTGACCGGGACGTTCGAGCAGTGGGAGCTGCACGCCGATGTCGGTGCGCTCGCGGAGCTGATGGCCGGACGCCCCGCCGACGCCCGCGCCCGGCTGGCCCACGCCCGTCGCACGCGGGCCGGCCCGGCGACGCTGCCCTCGGCCCGGGCGCGCCTGATCGCCGTCCAGGCCACCGTGGAGCTCGCCGCCGGCACCGGGCGGGGTATGCCGCGCCGGGGGGTGCACGGTGCGGCGGCCGCCGTGGATCTCGCCCTGCGCGCCTACACCGCGGCCGTGCACCGCTCCGCCGACGACGCCGTGGCGCTCCTGGCGCAGGCCCAGGCCGCCACGGTGACGCCTCTGCACCATGCCCTGACGGCGATCGCGGGCATCGTGGTGGCGACCCGGACGGACGCGGCGCTGGAGGTGGACCAGTTCGCCAGCGAGCTTGCCGCCGTCGTCGCCGCGGCGGGGCTGCACTGGCCGCTGATGCTCCTGGGCCCCGGGGAACGGACTGCAGTACTGGCCGCGCTGGCGTCGGACGGCGCGCGCTCGGTGACGCGCCAAGCGCTGAGCACGGTGCCGCCCGCCGTGGGCGAGGGGCTGTGGACGCAGGCGCAGGTGCCGCGCCTGACTCCCGGGGAGGTGACGGCGCTGCACCAGCTCGCGCGTACGGCGGCCCGCGCCGAGATCGCGGCCGCCCTGCACGTCTCCATCAACACGGTCAAGGCGCAGCTCGGCAGCCTGTACGCCAAGCTGGGGGTGCGCTCGCGCGAGGACGCCCTGACGCGAGCCGTGGCGCTGGGCCTGCTGGTGATTCCGGACGGGTGGGACACCGACCGGTCCGAGCGCCCCGACCAGCCCGAACGCGCCGAGGTGAGCGACGTTCCGCGTTAAGGGTGCGCGCGTCGGCACGTGTCCGGCCACGATGGGGCCGGGAGGGATGCCGGGTGACGTCACTGATGCTGGTCGCGGGTCTCGCCGCGCTGATCGGCGGGGCCGAGCTGATCGTGGGCTTCGGCACCCGGCTCGCCCGCAGGCTCGGCATCTCGCCGCTCATCGTGGGCCTGACGATCGTCTCGATCGGCACCTCGGCCCCCGAGCTCGCCGTCGGCATCGACGCCATGCGGCGCGACGCCGGGTCGCTGGTGCTGGGCAACATCGCCGGGACCAACCTCGTCAACCTGCTGCTCATCCTGGGCCTGTCGGCTGCGATCCGGCCCATCGTGCTGCAACGGCAGACCCTGCGCCTCGACCTGCCCGCGATGGCCGGCTCCAGCGTGCTCCTGGTGATCCTGGCGTCCGACGGCGTCCTGTCTACCTGGGACGGCCTCGTCCTGCTGACCGCCGCGATCCTCTACACGGCCCGGCTGCTGCGCACGGCGAAGCGCCAGGCGAGCGCCGAGTCGCTGACCCGCGAGGTGGTGCACACCGACGAGGAACCACGCCCCGGCGGTTCACGCTGGCTCGTCGTACGCGACCTGGGGCTGACCGTCGTCGGCATCGCCGTGGTGGTCGTTGGCGCGGACTGGCTCGTGACGGCGGCCGTCGCGATCGCGGACTCCTTCGGCGTCTCCGAGACGCTCATCGGACTGACGGTCGTCGCCGTCGGCACCTCGCTGCCCGAGCTGGCCACGACCATCACGGCGACCATCCGCGGCGGCCGGTCCATCGCGGTGGGCAACCTCATCGGGTCGAGCACGTACAACCTGACCTTCATCCTGGGCACGTCCCTGCTGTTCGGCCCGCACGAGGTCGCGGTCACGCAGCAGCTCGTGCAGGTCGACCTGCCGCTCATGCTCGGCGCCGCCCTGCTGTGCGTCCCGGTTTTCCTGACCGGCAGGCGCATCAGCCGCTGGGAGGGCGCGGGGTTCGTCGTCGCCTACGCCGCGTACCTGACGTACCTGGTCACCATGCGCTCCTGACGGTCGTCGGTCCACCGCTGACACGGACCGTGCATCGCGCGCCACCGCGCCCGACGAAACGTCAACGAACCGCAAAATCTGGTTCCGTAAAGCCCCGGTAACGGTGTACTGTCGCAAACGGCGCGGCAAGGGTGCTGCGCGTCGTGGTCTGCTCCCGACGACGGTGCGGAGCAGTAGAAGGGTCGGAGATGACGGTCAGGACGATGGCCAGCGGCGGGATCGACCTCGTGCGCGGGGCCGAGGTCAACACGGTACGGATGTGGGGCGAGATCGACGCTGCCCTGCGCAACCAGGCGGGCGTGGCGCTCGCGGGCGCGCTCGAGAGCGACCGGCCCGTGGTGGTCGAGACGTCGGACGTCGCGTTCATCGACTCCTCCGGCGCGGCGTTCCTCGTCCAGCTCTGCGCTCTCGGCCGCAAGGAGGGCGTCCCCGTGCGCCTGACGAACCCGCCGTCGGCCGTCGCCGAGGTGCTGCACCTGGCCGGGTGCGACGACGCCCTCGTGTGGACGTCCGCCGCCTGACCCGCTCAGTGCTTGCGCTGGTGGCCCTTCGCCGCCTCGAGGTCGGCCATCGCTGCGGCCCCGACGATGCCCGCGGCGTTACGCAGCTCGGCAGGGATGATCTTCGCGCGCAGGTGCAGCAGGGGCAGGAACTGCGCGTGCTTCTTGCTCACCCCGCCGCCGACGACGATGAGGTCCGGTGACAGCAGCATCTCGACCGTCTCGAAGTAGCGCTGCAGCCGCTGCGCCCACGCCTCGAAGCTGAGGCCCTCGCGGTCGCGCGCGGAGTCGGCGGCGCGCGACTCCGCGTCGAACCCGTCGATCTCCAGGTGGCCCAGCTCGGTGTTGGGCACCAGCACGCCGTCGACGATGAGGGCCGAACCGATCCCGGTGCCCAGGGTGACCACCAGGACGGTCCCGTCCTTGCCCTTGGCCGCGCCGTAGCGGTGCTCGCCGATGCCTGCGGCGTCGGCGTCGTTGACGGCGGTGACCTGGTGCCCGGTGGTCCGGTGCACCACGTCGGTCAGGCTCACCCCCGTCCACGACTGGTCGAGGTTGGCGATGAACCGCACCGTGCCGTGGTCCATCGGCGCGGGGAACGCCACGCCGATCGGTGCGTCGTCGGGCAGGTCGAACCGCCCGACGAGCTCCGCGACCACGGCGCCGACGGCGTCGGGCGTGCTCGGGGACGGCGTCGGGATGCGAACGCGGTCCGCGGCGAACTTCCCGGACTTGAGATCGACGGGCGCCCCCTTGATGCCGGACCCGCCGATGTCGACGCCGAACGCGAGGTGGTGTGTCATGGGGGACATCTTGGTGCACGATCGAAGCAGGAGCGAGAAGAGGGGGCGCGGTGACCTCGAAGTACTGGTTCAACACCAAGACCGGCCAGGTCGAGCACGGCCGCCGGTCCCTGTGGACCCACCTGATGGGCCCGTACGACACCGAGGAGGAGGCGGCCCGGGCGCTGGAGAGGGCCCGGAACCGCACCGAGTCGTGGGACGAGGACGACGCGATGTGGCGCGACTCGGGGGACCGCCCCGAGGGCAACGGTCCCGTCTCGTGACGCCGTCACATCCCCGCAACACTTTTCCGGCAGGATGAGGGCATGGACAGGCAGCAGGAGTTCGTGCTCCGCACGGTCGAGGAGCGCGACATCCGCTTCATCCGGCTCTGGTTCACCGACGTCCTGGGCGTCCTGAAGTCGGTGGCCGTCGCGCCGGCGGAGCTGGAACAGGCGTTCACCGAGGGCATCGGCTTCGACGGTTCCGCGATCGAGGGGCTGACGCGCGTGTACGAGGCGGACATGATCGCCCGCCCCGACCCGACCACGTTCCAGGTGCTGCCCTGGCGCGGGGAGCGGCACGGCACCGCCCGCATGTTCTGCGACATCCTGACGCCCGACGGCGAACCGTCGCTGGCCGACCCGCGCAACGCGCTCAAGCGGGCCCTCGCGAAGGCCAGCGACCGGGGGTTCACCTTCTACACGCACCCCGAGGTCGAGTTCTACCTGTTCGAGCAGATGGCGAACTCCACGGACAAGCCCGTGCCCGTCGACAACGGGGGCTACTTCGACCACCTGGCGCGCGGGTCGACGCACGACTTCCGGCGGGCCGCGATCACGATGCTGGAGTCCATGGGCATCTCGGTGGAGTACTCCCACCACGAGGCGGGTCCCGGCCAGAACGAGATCGACCTGCGCTACGCCGACGCCCTGACCACGGCGGACAACCTCATGACGTTCCGTACCGTGGTCAAGGAGGTGGCGCTCGAGCAGGGCGTGTTCGCGACGTTCATGCCCAAGCCGCTTGCCGACCAGCCCGGCTCCGGCATGCACACCCACCTGTCCCTGTTCGAGGGTGACCGCAACGCGTTCCACGAGCCAGGCGCCCAGTTCGAGCTGTCCACGACGGGCCGCCAGTTCATCGCGGGCCTGCTGGTGCACGCCGCCGAGGTCACCGCGGTGACCAACCAGTACGTGAACTCGTACAAGCGGCTGTGGGGCGGGCAGGAGGCGCCGTCGTACGTGTGCTGGGGGCACAACAACCGCAGCGCGCTGGTGCGCGTCCCCATGTACAAGCCGGGCAAGGGCAACTCCTCGCGCATCGAGTACCGCGGCATCGACTCGGCCGCCAACCCGTACCTGGCGTTCGCCGTCATGCTCGCCGCCGGCCTCAAGGGCATCGAGGAGGGCTACGAGCTGCCCGACGCCACCGAGGACGACGTGTGGGAGCTCACCGACGCCGAACGCCGCGCGCTCGGCATCAGCCCGCTGCCGCAGGACCTCGACGCCGCGATCTCCGTCATGGAGCGTTCGGAGCTCGTGGCCGAGACGTTGGGGGAGCACGTGTTCCGCTACGTCCTGGCGAACAAGCGTGCCGAGTGGGACGCGTACCGGGCGCAGGTGACGCCGTACGAGCTGAACCGGTTCCTGCAGTTCCTGTGAGGCGGCCCCGGTGAGTGCCCTGTGAGCCCGGCGCGACAGGAGAGTCCCGCGCGCCGCCTGCTGCGCGCGGGCTTCGCCGACGTCACCCGGGCGGCGTCGCTGTGGCAGGACCCGGCCCTCGCGGCCGCGCTCCCACCCGACCCGCAGGGCGTGCTCGTCGCCCTCGGCCGGGCCGCGGACCCCGACCTCGCACTGCTCCAGCTCGTACGTATCGCGGCCACCGAGGCGCGCCCGGCGCTGCGGGACCTCCTTGCGTCCGCCGCTGACCCCGCCGGGCCGGGTCCGGCGGACGACGGGGTGCTGCGCCGCCTGATCGCGGTGCTCGGAGCCTCCGAGGCGCTCGGCGACGAGATCGTGCGACGCCCCGGCCTCCTCGCGGGCCTCGGCGAGCGAGGCGTCGACGTCGCCGCCGACGCCGTACGTGACGAGCTTCTCCGCGCCGTCGGCGCCGATGCCGACGCCCCGGTGCCCGTCGCGGGCAAGACCTGGCCTGACGCGGACGCCCCGACCGCCACCGACGCCTTGCGCCGCGCCTACCGCACCCGACTGCTGCACATCGCGGCCGACGACCTGACCGCCCCCGACCCCCTGGCCTGCCTGCCCGCCGTCGCCGCCGCCCTGGCCGATCTCGCGGCCGCCGCGCTGGAGGCCGCCCTCGCCGTCGCGCGCTCCTCTCACCCGGACCACGTGCGGGTACGTCTGGCCGTCATCGGCATGGGCAAGACGGGCGGGCGCGAGCTCAACTACGTCTCCGACGTCGACGTTGTCTACGTCGCCGAGCCGGCGATCGGACCGGACGGGGAGGCGTCCGACGAGACGTCGGCGCTCGCCACCGGCGCACGCCTGGCCGCCGCCCTGCAACGCGTGTGCGGGGGGCCGTCCGCCGAGCCCGCCCTGTGGCAGGTGGACGCCGCGCTGCGCCCCGAGGGCAAGGCCGGCCCGCTGGTACGCACGCTGCGCTCCCACCTCGCCTACTACGACCGGTGGGCCGCCACCTGGGAGTTCCAGGCGCTGCTCAAGGCCCGCCCCGTCGCGGGGGACCGGGAGCTCGGCGACGCCTACCGCGCCGCCGTGGAACCCCTGGTGTGGAAGGCCGTGGAGCGCGAGAACTTCGTCGAGGACGCCCAGGCCATGCGCCGCCGCGTCGAGGCGAACGTTCCCGCCGCCGAGGCGGACCGGCAGATCAAGCTGGGACGCGGCGGCCTGCGCGACGTCGAGTTCACGGTGCAGCTCCTCCAGCTCGTGCACGGCCGCACCGCACCGGCGATCCACTCGGCCAACACCCTGATCGCGCTGAGCGCCCTCGCCGCGGCAGGATACGTGGGCCGCGACCATGCCGCCCGCCTCGCCACCTGCTACCGGTTCCTGCGCGCCCTCGAGCACCGCGTGCAGCTGCACCGGCTGCGCCGCACCCACCTGCTGCCCACCGGCGAGGAGGACCTGCGGCGCCTGGCCCGGGCGCTCGGCCTGCGCACCGACGGACCCGACGGGCTCACCGAACGCTGGCGGGCCACCCGGCGCGAGGTGCGCTCCCTGCACGAGGCGCTGTTCTACCGACCCCTGCTGCCCGCCTACGCGCAGCTGACCGAGGCGGACGTCTCGCTCGCCCCCGAACAGGCTCGGCACCGGTTCGCCGCCATCGGCTACCGCGACCCCGACGGCGCCATGCGGCACGTCAACGCCCTGACCGAGGGAACGTCCCGGCGCGCTGCCCTCCAGCGCCAGCTCCTGCCCGTGCTGCTCGGCTGGTTCGCCGAGGGCGCCGACCCCGACGGCGGCCTCCTCGCGTTCCGCAAGCTGTCCGACGAGCTCGGGTCCACCCACTGGTACCTCAAGCTCCTGCGCGACTCCGGCTCCGCCGCCCAGTCGCTTGCCCACGTGCTGTCCTCCTCGCGCTACCTCGCCGACGCGATCGCGCGTTCGCCCGAGTCCGTCCGCTGGTTCGACGACCCCTCGGGCCTCGAACCGCGTGGCCCCGCCCGCCTGGCCGGGGAGGCCGCCGCCGTGCTGCGCCGCACCCACGACCCCGTCGCGGCCACCACCGTGCTGCGCGCCATCCGCCGCCGCGAGCTCTCCCGCACCGGTGCCGGTGAGGTGCTGGGCACCCTCGACCCGCTGGGCGCGGCCGCCGCGATCTCCGACGCCGCCGACGTCGTGCTGCGCGGCTCCCTGCGCGCCGCCGAACGCGCCGCCCGTCACGACCTGGGGCTGGACCAGTCGCCCACCCGCATGCTGGTCGTGGCCATGGGACGCCTGGGCGGCCGCGAGATGGGCTACGGCTCCGACGCCGACGTCATGTTCGTCCACGACCCGCGTCCTGGTGCCGACCCCCAGGTCGCCACCCGGTTCGCGCTGACCACCGCGACCCGCCTGCGCGAGCTCGTCGGCGCCGTGGGATCCGAGCCCGCCTTGCCCGTGGATGCCGACCTGCGCCCCGAGGGCCGCCAGGGCCCGCTGGTGCGCACCCTCGCCTCCTACGTCGAGTACTACGAGCGCTGGGCCAGCGTGTGGGAGGCGCAGGCCCTGCTGCGCGCCCGTCCGCTGGTGCCGCGAGTCAGCGCCACCCCGGCGGTCGTGTGGTCGGCGGATGCGCCGTCGTCGGGCGGCCCGGGCACGCCCGACGACATCGCCGAGGCCCAGGCGCTCGCCGACCGGTTCACGGCGGTGGTGGACGCTCTGCGCTACCCGGCCGGTGGGCTGCCCGCGGCGGGGGTGCGCGAGGTGCGCCGCATCAAGGCCCGCGTCGAGGCGGAGCGACTGCCGCGGGGTGTCGAACCGACGCGCCACCTCAAGCTCGGCCGCGGCGGCGTCGCCGACGTCGAATGGACCGCGCAGCTCCTCCAGCTCCAGCACGCGCACCACGTCCCCGCGCTGCGGACCACCAGCACCGTCGCGGCGCTCGACGCCGCGCAGGACGCCGGGCTGCTCGACGCCGACGACGCGCACGCCCTGCGCGACGCCTGGACTCTTGCCTCCCGGCTGCGCTCCGCCGTCGTCCTGTGGTCCGGGCGGGTGGCCGGGGTTCAGACGGACGTGCTCCCGCACGACCGGCAGGCGCTGACGGGCGTGGCCCGGCTGCTCGGCGGCGTCGGCGGCGTCGGCGACCAGGGGAGCGGCGACCTCACGGGCGGCGACCTGGAGGAGCTGTACCTGCGCACCGCGCGCCGCGCGCGAACCGTGATGGAGCGGGTCTTCTACGCCGCCGACGACTGAGTCAGCTCACGCACCCAGCGCTCACCGTCGGGCCGGAACCCCACCCGCTCCAGGTAACGCTCGTCGTGCTGCCCGGGCTCGACGACCAGGCGCGCGAACGGCTTGCCGCCGAACGCGCCCGAGTGCCGGTACACGAACTCTCCCGGGGTGAAGTCCCGGAAGCGCTCGCTCACCCAGTCCAGCACGACGAGCCCGGTGCCCCCGCCCTGGTCCGCGACCTCCACCACGCCCACCGTCTCGTCGCCGCGCTGCACCAGGAACGCGTACCGGTGCTCGCCCGGTGCGGGCACCGGGGTGAAACCGGGGGAGAAGGCCGCGATGTCAGTGGTGTGCGTGCGCAGCACGTGCAGCAGGTAGGCGTCGTCGGGGGCCACCTCGACCACCGTGTAGGCGGCGTCGTCGTGACGGGTGCGGTACAGGCGCCGCAACCAGTACGCGTCGATGATCGCGATGGCGAAGTTCATGGCGAAGAACGGCCAGATCTCGATGATCGCGTTGTACGCGGACGCGATGACGGCGCCCACGAAGTTCAGCCACCTAAAGCGCAGCACCCGGGCCTGCATCAGCGACCACACGACCAGGATCGAACCGGCCCAGCCGAAGACCTCCAACCACGGGTTCATGCCCCGACCCTATGGTGCCGTGACGCCGGACGCCCCCGGGATCGGTGGGATCCCGGGGGCGTCCGGCGCGCTGTGTCGGGGCAGGTCAGCCCGGCTTGGGGGCGTTCGGTCGCGCGTACCGCACCCACGTGATGATGACGCACATGACCGCCCAGGCGACGCCGATGGCGTAGAACGGCACGGCGCCCACGGTGGTGATGCCGATGCCGAAGAGGAACGGCCCGAACGCGCCGATCGCGGCCGTCCACCCGATGACGCCGCCCGCCTGGCGGCGCTCGAAGATCATCGGCATCTGCTTGAACGTGGACGCGTTGCCGATGCCGGTGAAGAAGAAGATCAGCAGCATGCCCCACAGGAAGCGGCTGAACCCGGCGTCGAGAGTGGCCGCCGAGGTCACGTCGGGCGTCAGTCCCGTCATCGTGAAGATGATCGAGCCGCCGATGCCGATGCCCGCCACGAGCGTCCAGACGGCGCCGCCCATGCGGTCCGTGAGCGGGGCGAAGATGATGCGCGCTCCGGCACCCACCAGCGGGCCCAGGAACACGTAGTTGATCGGGTTGCGCAGCGTGTACCCGTCGATGAGCACGGTGTTCGTGGCCATGTCGTACAGGTCGGGGTTCATCCGGCCGTACAGGTCCTGCATGAGCAGGCCGAACTGGGCCGACAGACCGGAGAACGTCCCGAAGGTCATGACGTAGAGGATCGTCTGCCACCAGGTGTCCTGGTTGCGGAAGATGTCGAGCTGCTGCTTGATGTTGGCCTTGACGGGCACCGACTTGAGCATCGTCCAGGCCATGATCGTGCCGATCACCAGCAGCGGCAGCCAGACGAACGCGGCGTTCTGGTACCAGACCTCACGGACCTCGGTGGCGCTGGTCCACGTCTGGCTGCGGCCCAGGAACCCGAGGAACCCGACGCCGATGAGCACCGGGGTCAGCATCTGCACCAGCGAGACGCCGAAGTTGCCGAACCCGGCCTGCAGACCGAGCGCCAGGCCCTGCTTGCGCTTCGGGAAGAAGTACGACGTCGACGGCATGAAGCCGGAGAACACGCCGCCGCCGATACCCGCGAGGAACGCGAGGACCATGAGCTCCCAGTACGGAGCGGTCGGGGACATGACGCGCACACCCCAGCCGAGGGTTGCGAACACCATGATCAGTGTCGAGAACGTGACCATCTTGCGCGTGCCCATGATGGGCGGCAGGAAGGTCCACACGATGCGCAGCAGACCGGCCGAGAGGCCCGGCATGGCGGCCATCCAGTAGAGCTGGTCCGTGGTGAACGAGTATCCGAGCGAGTTGAGCTGCGGGATGATCGCGCTCGGCAGGAACCACGTCGCGAAGGCCAGGGTGAGGCAGAACGTGGTGACCCAGAGGGTCTTCCAGGCGAGTCTGGAGTTCCAGTTCTCGGCTTCGGGGTCCCAGGACTCCAACCACTCGCTCGAACGCGCGCGCGCCATGACTTCCTCCTCGGTGTTCCCACTGTTCGGCGTCGGCTGACGCACCACCGGTGAACAGTATGTGTGTGGTCTCACCACATCTCCATCGGAGGGGAAACCCGCGTGCTGCGGTGGCGCCCTCGCGCCATTCGGGCAGCCAGGCTGGGCGCGGCGGTGCGCGGGTGTGCGCCGGGGTGCGCTGCCGGGTGCTCGGCCGGGTGCGCGACCCGTGCTCAGGCCTTGGCCGGCTGCGGTGCCCGCTCGTAGTGGTCGGGAGTGATGGTCAGGCGGCCGAACCCGTGCGTGAGCGAGCGCAGGTCGAGCACATAGCGTCGCAGCTCGACGTCGGGCACCTCGGCGATCACCACGGTCTCGCCCGCGTCCGTCATCTGGGTGTCCTGGAGCCGCCCGCGTCGCCCGGCCAGGTCGGTCATGACGGCGCCCTGGTAGTCCATGGGCACGGTCACGGTCACGGCCGAGACCGGTTCGAGCAGCACGGTTCCCGCGCTCGCCAGCGCCTCGTGGGCGGCCATCGACCCCGCGGTGCGGAACGCCATGTCGGACGAGTCCACGGAGTGCGACTTGCCGTCCACCAGCTCGACGCGCACGTCCACGACCGGGTGCCCCTGCGGGCCGCCGCGCTCCAGTGCGTCGCGCACGCCCTTCTCGACGGCCGGGATGTACTGACGTGGCACCGCGCCGCCCACCACCGAGTCCACGAACTCGAACCCGCCCCCAGGTGGCAGCGGGGAGACGTTCACCTGCACGACGGCGAACTGCCCGTGCCCGCCCGACTGCTTCTTGAGGCGCCCCTCCGCGTGGGCCGGCCTGGTGATGGTCTCCCGGTACGCGACCGGTGCCGGGCTCACGGTGACGTTGACCCCGAAGATGCGGGCGAGCCGTTCCACCAGCACGTCGACCTGCGTGTCCCCGAGCGCGTGCACGATCGTGTGCCCGCCCGTGTACTCCACGCGCAGGGTGTGATCCTCGGCGAGCGCACGGGCCAGCGCCGTCGAGAGCTTCTCGACGTCGGACTGGCTCACCGGTTCGAGCGCCACGGTGTACACCCCCGGGCGCGTCGGCAGCGCGGGCGGTACGGCGCGACCGGTGGCCCGCGTCCACAGCAGGGACTGCGCGGGGGTACCCACCAGCTTGGCCACGCCGCCCACGTCGCCCGCGCGCAACGCGTCGCACGGCAGCCGCTGGGCGCCCCGCAGCCGGAACAGGTTGCCCAGCCGCTCCTCGGCACCCGTGCTCGCGTTGCGCAGCCGGTCGCCCGTGCGCACCGTGCCCGACAGCACCCGGAACATCGAGATCTGGCTGAGGAACGGGTCGGCGACGACGTCGAACACGTGCACCAGCGGCTCGCCGTCCGGGTCGCGGGCGACCTTGATGGCGGTGCCGTCGTTCGTGAACACCCGGGCGTCCCGGGACGCCAGCGCGGGCACCAGCTGGCACACGACGTCGATGAACCGGTCGACACCCGTCTCCGTGACCCCCGACGCAACGATCACGGGCACGGCGTCGCTCGTCACCACCTGCTCCGCGAGGCGGGCCTGGAGCTCGTCGACCGACGGCTCGTCACCCTCCAGGTACGCCTCCAGCAGGGCGTCGTAGTGCGAGACGATCTCCTCGGTCAGCTCGTCGCGCAGGGCCTGGCTCTCCGCCGCGACGTCGGCGGGCAGCGGCTCCGTGCTGTGCTTGCCCGCCACCCCCTGCACCAGGGCGCGCCCCGTGAGCACGTCCGCCACCGCGTGGAACTGCTCCTCGGCCCCGATGGGGAGCTCGATGGGCCACAGGTGCGGGCCGAACGCCTCGCGCAGCTCGCCCAGCACCCGGCGGAAGCTCGCCTGGGGCCGGTCCGCGCACGTCACCATGACGATGCGTGGCACCCCGGCGGCGTCCGCGGCCGCCCACGCGGCGCGCGTCCCCGCGGTCACCCCCGCGACGGCTGAGACGACGACGACGGCGAGGTCCGCTGCCGAGAGGGCTGCGTCCACGCCGCCGATGAAGTCGGGATGCCCCGACGTGTCCGCGAGGGTCAGCGCGTAATGCCTGCCGTCGTCGACGTCCCACTCCAGGAACGTGAGCCCCGTGGTCAGCGTGGTGCTGCGCGCCACCTCCTCGGGCTGGTAGTCGCCCACCGTCGTCCCGGCCGCGATGGTGCCCGCGCGAGGAATCGCTCCGGCACGGTGGAGCACCGCCTCGACCAGGGTGGTCATCCCCGACCCGGCACCACCCACGAGGGCAGCCATGATGTGCTGGTTCATCGAAGCCTCCGCGCTGAGTGCCATGTTCTGAACCTACTGTCGCGTGCCACGCAGGGCACCCGGCAGGCGTCCGGAGCAGCGTGCCTGGCGGGGCCCGTCAGCCGGGAAACACCGAACGGCGGCCGACCCTCCCGAACGCCATCGGACGTCCGGTCAGGTCAGCCGCCGTTCGGGCGACGTTCACCCGGCCCGGGAAGGGCCAGCGATCACACGTCGTAGTACAGCTCGAACTCCTTGGGCGTCGGCTGGAGCTGGACGGGGGCCACCTCGTTCTTGCGCTTGTAGTCGATCCAGGTCGCGATCAGGTCCTCGCTGAACACGTCGCCCTGCGTGAGGAAGTCGTGGTCGCGCTCCAGGTTGTCCAGCACCTCGCTCAGGGACCCCGGCACCTGGGCGATCTGCGCGTGCTCCTCGGGGGGCAGCTCGTACAGGTCCTTGTCGATCGGCGCGGCCGGCTCGATGCGGTTCTTGATGCCGTCGATGCCGGCCATGAGCTGGGCGGCGAAGGCCAGGTACGGGTTGGCCGACGGGTCCGGCACGCGGAACTCGACGCGCTTCGCCTTGGGGGAGGAGCCCGTGATCGGGATGCGGATGCACGCGGAACGGTTGCGGGCCGAGTACACCAGGTTGACCGGCGCCTCGTAGCCGGGCACCAGGCGGCGGTAGGAGTTCACCGACGGGTTCGTGAACGCCAGCAGCGACGGCGCGTGCTTGAGCAGGCCGCCGATGTACCAGCGGGCCAGGTCGGACAGGCCGCCGTAACCGGTCTCGTCGTAGAACAGCGGCTCGCCGTTCTTCCACAGCGACTGGTGCGAGTGCATGCCTGACCCGTTGTCGCCGAGCAGCGGCTTCGGCATGAACGTGACCGTCTTGCCCGCGTTGTGCACCTCGTTGCGCACCACGTACTTGAACTTCATCAGGTCGTCGGCCGCGTGCAGCAGCGTGTTGAACCGGTAGTTGATCTCCTGCTGGCCGGCGGTGCCCACCTCGTGGTGTGCGCGCTCCACGTCCAGGCCCACCTGGCCCAGCGTCGCGCAGATGTCGTCACGCAGGTCCGAGAAGCGGTCCGACGGCGAGACGGGGAAGTAGCCGCCCTTGACGCGGGTCTTGTACCCGAGGTTGCCGCCCTCTTCCTCGCGGCCCGTGTTCCACGCCGCCTCGACCGAGTCGATCGCGTAGAAGGAACCCGACATGGCCGACTCGTAGCGGATCGAGTCGAACAGGTAGAACTCGGCCTCGGGGGCGAAGTACACCGTGTCCGCGATGCCGGTCGACGCGAGGTACGCCTCGGCGCGGGCGGCGATCGTGCGCGGGTCGCGGGCGTACGCCTCGTCCGTGAACGGGTCCACGATCGAGAAGTTCATCACCAGCGTCTTGTGCTTGCGGAACGGGTCGATGAACGCCGTCTTGACGTCCGGGACCAGCTTCATGTCGGACTCGTGGATCGCCTGGAAGCCTCGGATCGACGAACCGTCGAACATCAGCCCCTCGGTGAACGAGTCCTCGCTGAACTGCGAGGTCGGGATGTTGAAGTGCTGCCACACGCCTGGCAGGTCCACGAACCTGACATCGATGAACTCCACCCCTTCGTTGCGGGTGAAGGCGATGGCCTCCTCGGCGTTCTTGAACATCCGTGCTCCTTCGGGAAGTTGGTGCCGTTCTCACGCGGCTGGCCTGAACGTAGACGGCCACCGTTACCCTCGCATGCCGCTCATGTTTCGGGCATGTAACCGGCGCGCCGGGTGTCCGGAATGCGAGACCTGCGGTCGCCACCGCGGGCGACGTGTGGTGGACCGCACACCCCAGCGTCTCGGGATGCGGGCAGTCTCCGCGCAGACCGGCCGGCGCCCCCGCCTACGCTGGGCGCGTGGCATCACGTGAGGACCTCGGATCCTGGCTCGAAGGCGGCTCGACCACGGGTGGCGGGGCAGACCGTCTCGGCCTGCCGGAGGACGGGAGCGGCGCGATGGCCCCGCTCGGCCGGCGCGTCGGTGCGCTCTTCGTCGACTGGGCGGTGGCCTGGGCGATCGCCGCGCTCATCGCGCGCGGCAACGAGTTCGTGCCGCTCGGCGTGCTCGCCGTCATGAACGTGATCCTGGTCGGCTCCATCGGCTTCACGATCGGGCACCGGATCTTCGGGCTCCAGGTGCGCGTGCTGGGAGCGCCCGGAAAGGGCACGGTCGACGGCGTCCTGGTCGGGTTCCGGCGGGCCATCGTCCGAACCGTGCTGCTGTGCCTGGTGATCCCCGCCGTCGTCTGGGACGGTGACGGGCGCGGGCTGCACGACCGCGCGGCGGGCACCGTGATCACCCGGCGCTGAAGGCCTACCGCCCGCGCATTCCCTTGCGGTCGGGACGGGCCTTGAACGGGTCGATGCCCTTCGGGACGGGCAGGCGTTGGCCCCCCAGGGCCTTGAGGCGCTTCGCGACCTCGGCCACCTCGGGCTTCGTGAGCTTCGGCTTGAGCTTGCTGACCTTGCGGCCCAGCTTGGTCAGCTCGACCTGGCCCTCCTCGTCGCCCATCTGGATCAGGTGGATGGGCACGTTGGGAAGAACCCGGGCCGTCTTGCGGCGCTCGTCCTCCAGCAGACGCGGCACGCGGTGCGCCGGCCCCTCCGAGACCAGCACGACGCCGGGACGCCCGACGCCGCGGAACACGAAGTCCTGGGTGCGCGGGTTGATGGCCACCGGCTCGTCCTCGAACGTCCAGCCGCCACGCACGGTGCCGAGCGCGGCGCGAGCAGCCCCGGGCTGGCCCTTGATCCGCGTGTACGCGGCCCGCTCGGCCCGGCGCGTGAGCATGAACATGGTCGCGAGCAGCGCGACGGGTACGGACACGAAGGTCGCGTAGATCGGGTGGTTCGTGGCCAGGCCGATGGCGACGCCCACCAGGATCACGCCGGCGAAGATGCCGAGCAGCACCCAGGTGACGCTCGGGTCCTGCTCACGCGTCATCGTGTAGGCGGCCCACACCTGGTGGTACCAGCGCTGCTTCTTGGGCTTCTTCGCCTTGGTGGCGTCCGCGGACGCGTTCGATCGTGCCATGGTCCCGATCCTATCGGCGCGTGGCGGGGTGCCCGCTCAGCGTGCGAGGAGGCTGGCGGCTTCCTGGCGCGCTGTCATCGGCTCCGCCAGGTGGGCGAGAGCCGTGGGAATCTCCCGGCCCCGCTTGCTCATGGCCTGGCCCCACAGGCGCCCGGCGCGGTACGAGGAGCGCACCAGCGGCCCGGCCATGACGCCCAGGAACCCGGTCTCCTCGGCGAACTGCGACAGCTCGACGAACTCCTCGGGCCGCACCCACCGGTCGATCGGGTGGTGGCGCACCGAGGGGCGCAGGTACTGGGTGATGGTGATCAGGTCGCAGCCGGCGTCGTGCAGGGCGACCAGCGCCTCCTTGATCTCCTCCGTGGTCTCGCCCATGCCCAGGATCAGGTTGGACTTCGTGACCAGGCCGAAGTCGCGGGCGCGGCGCAGCACGTCGAGCGAGCGCTCGTAGCGGAACGCGGGCCGGATCTGCTTGAAGATGCGCGGCACCGTCTCCAGGTTGTGCGCCAGCACCTCGGGCCGGGACTCGAACACCTCGTCGAGCAGCTCGGGGATCCCGTTGAAGTCGGGGATGAGGTTCTCGACGCCCGTGTTCGGGTTCAGCGCGTGGATCTGGCGGACCGTCTCCGCGTACAGCCACGCGCCGCCGTCGGGCAGGTCGTCGCGGGCGACGCCCGTGATCGTGGAGTACCGCAGACCCATCTGCTGCACCGACTCGGCGACGCGGCGCGGCTCGTCACGGTCGAGCTGCTGCGGCCGGCCCGTGCCGATCTGGCAGAAGTCGCAGCGCCGCGTGCACTGCTCGCCGCCGATGAGGAACGTGGCCTCCCGGTCCTCCCAGCACTCGAAGATGTTGGGGCAGCCGGCCTCCTCGCACACGGTGTGCAGGTTCCCGCCCTTGACCAGGTTCTTCATGTCCCGGTACTCGGGTCCCATGATCGCCGTGGTGCGGATCCACTCGGGCTTCTTCTCGATGGGGGTCTCGGCGTTGCGGGCCTCGACGCGCAGCATGCGACGGCCCTCGGGCGCGATGGTCACGGGTTTCCCCTCCGGGTGGGAAGTGGTTGCGGCGCGAGGTGTGCTCGCGGCCTGGGTCAGCCTACGGCGGCGGCCGTCGGCGCGTCCGGGCGGTCCGGGCTGTGAACCGTGACCTGCGTCACGAGCGGGTCCAGGTGCGCCGCGAGTGCCTCGGCCAGGAGCGGTCGCACCTCGGCCACCGTCACGTCGCGGCCCAGCTCCCCGGACAACGAGGCGACGTCGGCGTCGTCGATCCCGCACGGCACGATGTGGTCGAACGCGGTGAGGTCCGCGTTGCAGTTGAGCGCCAGGCCGTGCATCGTCACGCCACGCGCCACGCGCGCCCCGATCGCACAGATCTTGCGTTCGCGCCGTGGCGTCCGCGCCGACGACGACGACGTCGCGGCGTCGGCAGGAAGCCACACCCCGGACCGTCCCTCGACGCGGATGGTGGTCACGCCCAACCGGGCGCACACGTCCATGACCGCCGCCTCGAGCGTGCGGACGTACTGGACGACGTCGACGGGAGACACGAGCCGCGCGATCGGGTAGGCGACCAGCTGACCGGGACCGTGCCACGTGATCTTGCCGCCCCGGTCCACGTCCACCACCTGCGTGCCGTCCGTCGGGTACTCGTCCTTGCGGGTACGACGGCCGGCGGTGTAGACGCTCAGGTGCTCCAGCAGGAACGCGACCGGCGGGTGCTCGCCCGCCGCGACGGCGGCGTGCGTGCGCCGCTGGAGATCCCATGCCTCGTGGTAGTCGACCTGCCCGGGCAGGTGCTCGATCGCGATCGTCGCTGCGGTGGTCACGGCGGTCCAACATACGCTCGCGGCCGCGATCTGCGGAGCGTCCGTGACGGTTCTGCTCCGGTCGGGCGCGTCCGGCGGGGAAGCAGGGGCCCGCCAGGTGAGCATGGGGGTATGGCAGCACTGGGTATGGGCTCGACCGCGCCGCGCGTCGCGATCGTCGGGTACGGGGGATCGGGGCGGGGCATCCATGCCCGGCTTGCCAAGGAGGTGGGACTCTCGGTCACCGCCGTGGTCACACGGGACTCGGGGCGCCGCCAGCAGGCGGCCTCGGACTGGCCCGGAGCTCGGCTCCACGACGACCTCGACGCGCTCGTCGCTGCACGCGCCGGGTACGACCTGGTGATCGTCACGTCGCCCACGGGGCTGCACGCCGACCACGCCGCGCACCTGGCCCGCGCGGGCATCCCGTTCGTGCTCGACAAGCCGATCGGCGTCGACGCTCACGAGGCACGTGCGGTCGTCGCCGAGGCCGCGGCGACGTCGACGCCGTTCACCGTGTTCCAGAACCGGCGCTGGGACGCCGAACAGCTCACGCTCGGCGCGCTGCTCGACCGCGGTGACCTGGGCGACGTGCACACGTTCGAACGGCGGTGGGAGCGGTGGCGTCCCACCCCGCAGCAGCGGTGGAAGGAGAACGACGTCAACGGAGGTGGGCTGCTGCTCGACCTCGGCCCGCACCTGATCGACTCGGCAACCCAGCTCTTCGGCCGAGTCACGAGCGTGTGGGCTCAGACGCGCAAGCTCACCACCGCCACGGAGGACGACGTGTTCCTGGTCCTCCAGCACGAGCCTCGCGCCGGGCGCGCCCGCTCGCCCCACGCGGTGACGTCCCGGCTGTGGGCCGGTTCCGTGGTCGCAGCACCCGGCCCGCGTACGCGGGTGCTCGGCTCCGCCGGAGCGTTCCTGGTCACGTCGTACGAGAGCGACGCCTCGCCGTTCGAGACGCTCGACGTCGACGCCCCCTCGGGCACGCTCGGCTGGCTCACCCGGGGCCGCGACCGCACCGCCGTACCGCAGGCGTCCGGCGGGCACGCCGACTTCTACCGCGCCCTCGTCGACTGGCTCACCGCCGACGGCGAGATCCCGGTGGACCCCGCAGACGCCGTCCGCACGGCCGAGGTGATCGACGCCGCCCGCATCGCCGCTCGGGAGGGCCGCACGGTCACCGTGTGAGCGCCGGCTCGCCGCCGGGCCTGTGGACGACGCGCACGCCGCGTCCCCGGATCAGGTTGGATCGGCCGGGTGAGTGCCACCCCGCCCGACGCCGCCGACGCCACCCCGCCCGGTTACCGCGCTGCCGGTTCCCGCCGTTCCGGCTCCCGAGACTCCGGCCGCCACAGCTCCGCCCCCGCGGCGACCGGGCTCCGCGTCATCGTCCCCGCCGACGCCGCTGACCGTGCCGCGCTGACGGCCCGACTGGCCACCCTCGGGCAGGTACGCCACCCTCACTTCGTCGCCGTGACGGAGGTGCGCCAGGAGCCCGGCGCCTTCGACGTCGTCCACGAGCGTGGGGACGCGGCCGACCTCACCGCAGTACTCGGGGTGCGCGGCCACCTCACGGCCGGTGAGGCCGCAGCCGTCGGCGTCCACGTGGCGCAGGCGCTCGCGGCGCTGCACGGCGCTGGGCTCGTGCACGGTCCCCTCGAACCCGCCGACGTCGTCCTACGACCCGATGGCGAGCCCGCACTCCGCCCGCGCCCTACGAACGCGCCGCACGAATGGACCCCCGCGGAGGACGTGCGCGCTCTGGCGCGGCTCGTCGACGGGCTGCTCGGTTCACGCACCCCGTCGGCAACCGCCCCGGCAGCGCACGCGGGCGACCCGGTGCTCGACCCCGATGGGGCGGTGCGAGGCGCGCTGGCGGCGGCACTCGGTGCCGATCCGCGCCGGCGGCCGGAGGCGGGAACCCTCGCGGCACTCATCGACGGCGTGTGCGAACCCGTGGCGGTGCGCCTGCCCGATCCCGCGACCCTCGCGGGGGCCGCCCTGGCCGGGATGCTGCGCACGCCGTCACCGGGACAGGAGTCCCGTGCCCTCCGCGGACGACGGCGCGTCCGGCCGGCGGCCGAAGGCACGGTCGCGGCCAGCGCCCCGACCGACACCGCGACCGCGACCGGACGAGCCGACGCGTCGGCAGGGCGGAGCACGCGGAGGTCGCTGCGACGCACGGGTCGCGGCCGCTTCCGTGCACCGTCCGTGGCGTGGCGGCCGGCACTCGTCGTCATCGGCATCGGGCTGGCCGTCGGCCTCATCTCGGCGGCGGCACTGGGGATGCGTCATGGCGAGCCAGGCGACACGGACGATGCCCGGGCTGCCTCCGCCCCGTCCACCTCGGACCTGCACTCGACCGAGCCCCTCTCAGCGCAGGGTGCAGTGCCGCCCTCCGAGGCGCCCGATCCGGCGGGTGACCCGGTGCTCGACCCGGTGCTCGACCCGGTGCTCGATCGGGATGATCCCGCGCAAGCGGCCGGTGCACTCACCCAACGCCGCCTGGACGCGCTGTCGTCGGACCCTGCCGAGGCGCGAGCGGCGCTGGATGCGGTCGACGTCGTCGGATCGCCTGCGCACAGTGCCGACCTGGCCCTGCTGGCCGAGCTGGCGGGTTCGCGTCCGGACGGCCCCACCGCCGTGGTCGCGGAGCGAACGGTGCTGCGCCTCGGGTCCGACGCTGCCACCGTGCGGCTCACCTACGTCATCAGTGAGCACCAGCAGCTGGCCGCCGACGGCACGCGAACGGCTGTGCCGGTCTCAGCCCCCCACACTGCCGTGCTCGACCTGGTGTGGACCGACGACGGGTGGCGAGTCACCACCGTGGGTTGAACCGCTGTGAGGAGACGCGGGGATGGGCCGGCCGTGGGCCGCGATACGGTGACGGCGTGGACGACGGTGTCCCCAGGGAGGTGTCACGCACATGGGTTCGGATCTCGGCTCTGATCTGCGGCTCGACTACGACGTACTGGTCATCGGCTCAGGGTTCGGCGGTTCGGTGGCCGCGCTGCGCCTGACCGAGAAGGGCTACCGCGTGGGGGTCCTGGAGGCCGGCCGCCGGTTCGCGGACCACGAGTTCGCGCGCACCTCGTGGCACCTGCGCTCGTTCCTGTGGGCGCCCGCGGTGGGCTGCTACGGGATCCAGCGGGTCCGGCTGCTGCGCAACGTGCTGGTGCTCGCGGGTGCCGGGGTGGGCGGCGGGTCGCTCGTCTACGCCAACACCCTGTACCGCCCCCTCGCGCCCTTCTTCGCTGACCCTGCGTGGGCGCACCTGACCGACTGGCAGGCCGAGCTCGACCCGTACTACGACCAGGCCGAACGGATGCTCGGCGGCGTGCGTTTCCCCGGGCGGACCCCGGCCGACGACGTCATGGCGCAGGTTGCCACCCAGATGGGAGTGGGGGAGACGTTCACCCGCGCCACCGTGGGGGTGTTCTTCGGCCCGGAGGGTCGCCAGACGCCCGGAGAGTGCGCGCCGGACCCGTTCTTCGGTGGCGCCGGCCCGCAGCGCACCGGGTGCACCCAGTGCGGGGAGTGCATGACGGGTTGCCGTCACGGTGCCAAGAACACCCTGGTCAAGAACTACCTGTACCTGGCCGAGGCGGCAGGTGCCGTCGTGCATCCGCTCACCACGGTGACCGGCGTCGAACCCCTCGGTGCGTCACGCGGCTACGTCGTGCACGCGCACCGCACCGGGAGGCCGGGGCGCCGCAGCAGCCTCACCGCAGGGCAGGTCGTGCTCGCGGCCGGCACCCTGGGCACCCAGAAGCTGCTGCACGCCATGAAGGACACCGGCGCCCTACCGCACCTCTCCGACCGGCTGGGCCACCTGACACGGACCAACTCGGAGGCTCTCCTGGGCGCCTCGGTGCCGCGGCGAGGCCCGATCCGCCCGGACGGACGCCGCGACCCTGCGCGGACTGCTCCCGACTACTCGCGTGGGGTGGCCATCACCTCGTCGTTCTACCCGGACCCCTCCACTCACGTGGAGCCGGTCCGCTACGGGCGCGGCTCCAACGCGATGGGACTGCTCCAGACGGTGCTGGTGGACGGCGGGCCGGCGCGGGTACGTCGATGGCTCGGGGAGCTCGTCCGTCTAGGCCGTCACCTGCCGGACCTGCTCGATCTCAGGCGCTGGTCCGAGCGCACCGTCATCGCACTCGTCATGCAGGCCCGGGACAACTCGCTGACCACCTTCACGCGCCGGAGCCCGTTCGGGCGGAGGCTCACGTCCCGGCAGGGGACGGGCGAGCCGAACCCGGCCTGGATCCCTGGCGCGCACGATGCCGTGCGGCGCATGGCCGCGGTGATGGGCGGGCGGCCGGGTGGTTCGCTCGGTGACCCGGTCAACGTCCCGATGACGGCGCACATCATCGGTGGCTGCACGATCGGGGCCACGGCAGCCGAGGGGGTCATCGACCCGTACCACCGCGTGCACGGGCACCCCGGGCTGCACGTGGTCGACGGGTCTGCGATCACGGCCAACCTGGGTGTGAACCCGTCGCTGACGATCACCGCGCAGGCCGAGCGCGCCTTCTCGTTCTGGCCCAACAACGGCGACGCCGATCCACGACCGCGGCCGGGGGAGGGCTATCGGCACGTCGACCCGGTGGTGCCACGGTCGCCGGCCGTCCCGACGTCGGCGCCCGGGGCGCTGCGGCTGCCGATCGTGGAGATCCGGCACCGCGACGGACCCACCGCGTCCGGGGATTGAGCCCGACTGCAGGATCCGGTCAGACGGCGAGCGGCGCCCCGGGCCAGGACGGCTCGGGGCGCCGCTCGCGCTGCGACAGGTCGTGTCAGCCGGTCAGAGGCCGACCTCCGACTCGAACGCGGCCTCCTCGATGCGGGCCTTGACCGCGGTGAGGAAGCGGGCTGCGTCGGCGCCGTCCACCAGGCGGTGGTCGTAGGAGAGGAACAGGTACGCGAACTGGCGGATCGCGATGACCTCCTCGCCGTCCACGGTGATCACGGCCGGCTTCTTGGTGATCGTGCCGGTACCCAGGATGGCCACCTGGCCGCCGGGCACGATCGGCGTGTCGATGAGGGCGCCGCCCGAACCGGTGTTCGTGATCGTGAAGGTCGCGCCGGACAGCTCGTCCGGACCCACCTTGTTGGCCCGCGTGCGTGCGCCCAGGTCGCCGATCTGACGGGCCAGGCCGGCCAGGTTCAGGTCGCCCGCGTTCTTGATGACGGGGACCACCAGACCGCGCTCGGTGTCGACGGCGATGCCGACGTTCTCTGAACCGTGGTAGGTGATCTCACCCTTCTCTGGGTCGATCGAGGCGTTGATCTTGGGGAACGCCTTGAGCGCTTCGACGGCGGCCATCGTGTAGAACGGCAGGAACGTGAGGTTCGCGCCCTCACGCGCCTTGAACGCCTCCTTGGCCTTCGAGCGCAGCTTGGCCACCTTGGTGACGTCCACCTCGACCACCGTGGTGAGCTGCGCCTGCGTGTGCAGGGCCTCGACCATGCGCTCCGCGACGATCTTGCGCAGGCGCGTCATCTTCTCCGTCGTACCGCGCAGGGGTGACGGCGACGGGATCGACGGCGCCTTGGCGGCAGGAGCAGGTGTGGCGGCGGGCGCGGCGGGTGCAGCGGGTGTGGCGGCCTTCTCGGCGGCGGCCAGCACGTCCTCCTTGCGGATGCGCCCGCCGACGCCGGTGCCGACGAGCGTCGAGACGTCCACGCCCTTGTCCGCCGCGAGCTTACGCACCAGCGGCGTCAGGTAGGACTTGCCGTCGGCTGCGGGCGTGGCCGGAGCAGCCGGAGCGGGGGCGGCAGGTGCTGACGCCGGTGCAGAAGCCGCCGGGGCGGGCGCCGGAGCCGGGGCTGCTGGGGCGGGTGCCGGAGCCGGGGCTGCTGGGGCGGGCGCCGGAGCCGGGGCTGCCGGGGCTGGCGCGGCGGCAGGCGCGGCGGCTGACGGGGCAGGTGCACCCGACCCGACGACGGCGAGCACCGAACCGACCGCAACGGTGTCGTCCTCGTTCACGAGAATCTGCTGGACGACGCCGGCCACGGGGGAGGGAATCTCGGTGTCGACCTTGTCGGTGGAGACCTCGAGCAGTGGCTCGTCGACCTCGACCGACTCGCCGACGGTCTTGAGCCAGCGCGTCACGGTGCCTTCGGTGACCGATTCTCCGAGGGCAGGCAGCGTGACCTCGGTGCCCTCGCCGGCAGGCGCGGGCGCCACGTCGGTGCTGGGCGCGGGCGCTGCCGGGGCGGTGTCGGCCGGAGCGGGATCGGCGGCAGGGGCCGGAGCCTGCGTGGTCGGCTCCGCGGCGGGGGCGGCCGCGGCGGCGCCGGAACCGTCACCGATGACGGCGAGCACGGCGCCGACCTCGACGGTGTCGTCCTCCTGGACGAGGATCTGCTCGACCACGCCCGCGACAGGCGAGGGGATCTCGGTGTCCACCTTGTCCGTGGAGACCTCGAGGAGCGGCTCGTCCACCGCGACGGCGTCTCCCACCTGCTTGAGCCAGCGCGTGACAGTTCCTTCGGTGACGGACTCGCCAAGGGCGGGCAGCAGCACGTTCTCAGACATGACCTGTGGGGTCTCCTTCGATCGGGTGTGGTCGGCCGTCGCGGGCCTGGTGCACACGCACTGTGGGCCATCTTGTCACTTGGCGCGGTAGCAGCCCAAAGATCGGGGCGCTGCGCACCTGTGACTCTGGAAACAGTGACGCAGCGGCCCGTGTGGTCTGGCCACGGGCCGTCGGGCTGGAGACCCTGGTCGATCAGGCCGCCTGTGCCTCCAGATAGCTGAGCATGGTGCGCACGCCCACGCCCGTCCCGCCGAGCGGGGTGTACCCGAACGGTGCCTTCTCGTTGAAGGCCGGCCCCGCGATGTCGAGGTGTGCCCACGGGGTGCCGCCCACGAACTCCTTGAGGAACGTGGCGGCGAAGAGCATCCCTCCCGCGCGATCCGCGGCCGAGTTGACCATGTCGGCCACGTTCGACTTGAGACCGGCCTTCAGCTCTTCCGGCATCGGCATGGGCCAGAACTGCTCGCCCGAGCTCTGGGCGGCGGCCAGCACGGCGGCGACGACGTCGTCGTCACCCATGAGCCCCGAGACGCGGTGGCCGAGCGCCACGACCTGGGCACCCGTCAGCGTCGCGATGTCCAGGAGCACGTCGTGCCCGTCCTCGACCCCGGCGGCGAGCCCGTCGGCCATGACCAGGCGGCCTTCGGCGTCCGTGTTGGTCACCTCGACGGTCTTGCCGCTGCGCATGGTCAGCACATCACCGGGGCGTGTGGCATCGCCGCCCGGCATGTTCTCGGCCAGGCAGAGGTACCCCGTCACGGCGACCGGGAGTCCGAGCCGTGCGGCTGCGACGACGGTGTGCAGCACCGCGGCTGCCCCCGACATGTCCGAGGTCATGGCGTGCATGCCCGCGGCGGGCTTGATCGAGATGCCGCCCGTGTCGAACGTGATGCCCTTGCCGATGAGAGCCACGCGCTTGGCAGCCTTGGCCGGGGCGTAGGCGACCTTGACCAGGCGGGGCGGACGGGCCGAGCCGCGGCCGACGCCGACGAGGCCGCCGTAGTTCCCCGCGGTGAGCTGCTTCTCGTCGAGCACGCTCACCTTGACACCCTTGGCACCCAGGTCCTTCACGGCGGCCTTGGCGGCATCGGCGAACGCCGCCGGGAACAGGACGTTCGGCGGGGTGTTGATCAGGTCGCGGGCGCCGTGGACGGCGGTGGCGAGAACCTGCGCTCGCTCGATGGCTGCTTTGGCACGCGACGACCGGGCGTAGGACGTGACGATCTCGATCGATGCAGCAGGAGTCTGCTTCGCGGCGTCGTCCCCGGTGCGGTGGGCCGTGAACGTGTAGGCGCCCAGCAGCGCACCCTCGGCCACGGCGGCCAGGTCGCCCTCGGTCGCCGTCGGCAGGGCGACGGCGACCGACTGCGTGCCGGCGAGCTCGCGCACCGCGGCTCCGGCGGCGCGTCGCAGAGTCTCCTCGCCGAACGTCCCGTCGGCGTCCCGCTCACCGAGTCCCGTGAGCACCAGCATGGCCGCCTTGACGCCCGGGCCTGCAGGGAGCTTGCGCACCTCGTCGGGGGCACCCGTCAGGCCGAGCTGCGGCGCGAGCGTCTCGATCTCGTGCACCACGTCGGCCGGGAACTGGTCGGCCACGACCGCCAGCCCGTCCGACGTCTTGCACGTGCCGACGACGAGGGCGTCGACGCGGAGGGAGGAGGGGTTCTTGCTGGAGAGAGTGAGGTCAGCCACGATCGCGATGCTAGCCCTGACCATTGACGACCGCCCGGGCTTCGGCGGCAACTGTGCCAGGTAGTCTCGCGTCGTGCTCCTCCCGCTCTTCCTGGCCTCGCTCGTGGCCTGCCTGGCCCTTGCCACCTGGGCACTCGTCTTCGTGGTGCGCGACCGTGCGGTGATACTGCGCCAGCTGTTCGGCGCCGCCGTCGTCGAGGGGATCATGCTGGTGCAGGCCGTCGTCGCCGCGGTGCTCGCGGTGACGCGGGGACACGCCCTGGACGGCCCGTTGTTCTGGGGGTACACCGTGACGGCACTGGTGCTGCTGCCCATCGCTGCGGCGTGGGCATTCGCGGAGCGCAGCAAGTGGTCGTCGGTGGTGCTCATGGTCGCGGCCCTCACCGTGGGCTTCCTGTCGTTCCGGCTGTGGCAGATCTGGGGTGCGGCATGAGTGAGCGGAGCCGTACGGGCCAGGGCTTCGGGCGCCTCCTCGTCGCGCTGTACGGCGTCCTCGCCCTGGCGGCCGTCGGCCGGTCGTCGTACCAGCTGGCGACGACGTTCCCGCACACCCCGGTGGCCTACTGGCTCTCCGCCGTCGCGGCGGTGATCTACGTCGTCGTCGCGATCGCGATGGCCCAGGGACACGGCCGGTGGCGGGCGCTGGCCTGGGGCACGCTCAGCGTCGAGGCCGTCGGTGTCCTCACCGTGGGCTTCGCGTCCCTGGCGAGTGCCGAGCTACGTCATGACGGCACCGTGTGGCGTTCCTTCGGCGCCGACTACGGTTTCCTGCCCCTCGTCCTGCCGTTCGTCGGGCTGTGGTGGTTGGCGCGCACGCGCCGGTCGGCGCAGCCACCCGCCCCGCCATCCGAGAGCGAGTCCTGACCTGTGCGCAAGCCCTACCACGTCTTCTTCGACACCATCTTCCGGGGCATGGACCCGGAGGCCGCCCACCACCTGGCGTTCACCTGGATCGGGTTCGCCGGGCGTGTTCCCGTGCTGCGCGACGTCATCCAGGGCGCGCTGGCGCCGTACCTGGGCCGTGGCATCGGCGGGCCGGGCAGCGTGGAGGTGCTGGGCCGCACGTACCCGGCCCCGTTCGGACTGGCCGGTGGGTTCGACAAGGATGCTCGGGCGGTGCGCGGTCTGACGATGCTGGGCTTCGCGTTCGTCGAGGTGGGCACTGTCACCCCTCGCCCCCAGCCCGGCAACGAAGCGCCGCGGATGTTCCGTGAGCTGGAGCTGCGTGGGCTGCGAAACCGCATGGGCTTCAACAACGAGGGCGCCCACGCGGCTGCGGCCTCGCTGCGGCGGTTGCGTGCGAGTGCCGCCGGGCGCCAGGTCCGCGTCGGCGTCAACATCGGCAAGAACAAGACGACACCCGCCGCGGACGCCGCCGCCGACTACGCGTTGTGTGCGCGGGTGCTGGCGCCGTACGCCGACTACCTCGTGGTCAACGTGTCGTCGCCCAACACGCCGGGACTGCGCGATCTGCAGACGACGGCCGAGCTGCGCCCCATCCTGGTTGCGGCACGCGAGGCCGCCGACGTCGCGACCCGTGAGGCGCGTCAGAAGCGCGTGCCACTGCTGGTGAAGATCGCGCCGGACCTCGCGAACGACGACGTCGACGCGGTCGCCGACCTGGTGCTCGAGCTCGGGCTGGACGGCGTCGCCGCGGTCAACACGACGATCGGCCACGACCTGGGGCCGGGCGGCCTGTCCGGGCCGCCGCTGCTGCCGCGCGGGCTGGAGGTCGTGGCTCGGCTCCGCGCCAGGCTGGGGGAGGGGCCGGCGATCATCGGGTCGGGCGGTATCACCACGCCCACCGACGCGCGCGCCTATCTGGCCGCGGGCGCCGACCTGGTCCAGGGGTACACGGGCTTCATCTTCGAAGGCCCGCTGTGGGCGTCTCGCCTGAACCGCGCGCTGGTCCGCGACGCCAAGGTCCGCCGGTGACCGCGGCGGGCCCGGTTCGCCCACGGTGGGAGTGGCTCCTGGTCGACGACTCGGGTGCCCGCCTCGAACCGTCGCTGAGCCCGGTGTTCACCACGCAGTACGACGCGGAGGAATGGCTGGGTGAACGCTGGCGCCGGCTCGCGGAGGCCGGCGCGACGCAGGCCCGCCTGCTGCACGACGGTGCCCCCGCCGCACCGGCGCTGCGCCTCGAGATCCCCTGAGGGAGCTCTCCCGGTGGTTGGGCCTGTCGAGACCACGCGGTGACGCGGCTTCGACAGGCTCAACGACCAGTCCGCCGCTCAGCGCGAGGCCGGGCTCGACTTCGCGGTCAGCGAGGCGTCGCGCTCGACGACGTCACCCAGTGCCTCGTCGATCGCGGTCATCAGCTCCGCGGGGATGACGACGCCGGATGCCTTGACGTTCTCCTGCACCTGCTCGGGGCGCGAGGCGCCCACGATGGCCGCTGCGACGTTCTGGTTCTGGAGCACCCACGCCACGGCGAGCTGTGCCAGGGAGATGCCCAGCTCGTCGGCGACCGGCCGGAGCTTCTGCACGCGGGTGAGCACGTCGTCGTTGAGGAACCGGGCGATGGTGTTCGCGCCGCCCTTCTCATCGGTGGCGCGTGACCCCGCCGGGGCCGGCTGACCGGGCAGGTACTTACCGGTGAGCACTCCCTGCGCGATGGGGGACCAGACGATCTGCGAGAGGCCCTGCTCCTGGGAGGCCGGCACCACCTCGTCCTCGATGACACGCCACAGCATCGAGTACTGCGGCTGCGACGAGATGAGCCTGAAGCCGAGGTCCCTGGCCAGCGCCTGACCCTGCCGGATCTGGTCGGCGGTCCACTCGGAGACGCCGATGTACAGGGCCTTGCCCTGGCGCACCACGTCGGCGAACGCCTGCATGGTTTCTTCGAGCGGCGTCGCGTGGTCGAAGCGGTGCGCCTGGTACAGGTCCACGTAGTCCATGCCGAGGCGGGTCAGGGAGCCGTTGATCGACTCCATGATGTGCTTGCGCGACAGACCCATGTCGTTGGCGCCACCGGGCCCGGTGGTCCAGAAGACCTTCGTGAAGACCTCGAGCGATTCTCGCCGCTGGCCCGCCAGCGCGGTGCCGAGCACCGTCTCGGCTGCGCCGTTGGCATACACGTCGGCGGTGTCGAACGAGGTGATCCCGGCGTCGAGCGCGGCGTGCACGCAGGCGGTCGCGACGTCGTTCTCGACCTGCGACCCGTGGGTCAGCCAGTTGCCGTAGGTGATCTCGGTGATCTTCAGACCGCTGTTGCCGAGGTATCGGTAGTTGACCATGCCGTCACCCTAGCGCCGTGGTCGAAACGGTTCGACCGCGGGTGCTCACTCCGGCCAGACGCCGTGCTTCTTGTGTGTGGGTCGCGGGATGCGCGAGCGGCGAATCTGGAAGGTGCGCATGGCGGCGTACATCGTGGTGCCCTTCTCGATGTCGCCGAACTTCGCGCGCAGCTTCTTCTTGAGGCGGAACCACATGATGACGGCGTCGAT
The DNA here is from genome assembly GCA_001592145.1 of Xylanimicrobium pachnodae JCM 13526 = NBRC 107786. Classification (GTDB taxonomy): domain Bacteria; phylum Actinomycetota; class Actinomycetes; order Actinomycetales; family Cellulomonadaceae; genus Xylanimonas; species Xylanimonas pachnodae. The sequence goes on from BCWJ01000006.1 coordinate 57,898, forward strand.
GATCACCAGGAGCACCAGCGCGTAGAGCGCCACGAGGGTGATGACCATGGCGCTCGGGCCGAGCTGCGCGGCCAGGAAGTTCACGAGGATGAACGCGAATGCGACCGGCAGGAAGAACTCGCCGAGGTTCCACCGGGCGTCGACGTAGTCGCGCACGTACCGACGCTGTGCGCCCTTGTCGCGTGCGGGCAGGTACTTCTCCTCGCCGCGCTGCATGCCGGCGTACGCCTTGGCGCGGTTCTCCTTCTGCTTGGCGCGCGCGTCGCGGGCGGCGGCGCGACGGTCTGCCGGCACGAGGGGGCGCTTGTTGGCGGCCTCGGCCACCGAGCGCTTGGGCGTCGGACGGCCCTTGCTCGTGGAGCGCTCGATCTCGGCGGCGCGCTCGATCTCGGCTGCCGCGGCAACGGGGTCGGGGGAAGCGGCAGACGCGCGCTTGTTGCGGGAGAACACCCGAGGAGTCTAGTGGCGCAACGGCACGGCGAGTTGCGAGGTGGGCCGGGTAGCGTGGTCACGTGACCGCCAACACCCCGGAACCCAGCACCACCCCCACCCCGGACCCGAGCGTCGTCGAGACCGTGCGCGGCGTCGTCGACGACCTGTTCCCTGCGCTCCAGGCGGACCTCGTCTCACTGGTGCGCATCCCGAGCATCGCGATGGCGGCGTACGACCAGGCGCACGTCGAGGCGTCGGCGCACGCCGTCGCGGACCTGCTGCGCGGCGCTGGGCTGCCCGAGGTGCAGATCCTGCGCTCCACCCGGCCCGACGGCGCCCCGGGCGCACCCGCGGTGGTGGCGCGCCGTCCGGCGCCTGCGGGAGCCCCGACCGTGCTGCTGTACGCGCACCACGACGTGCAGCCCGTGGGGGAGGGCTGGGACACCGATCCGTTCGAACCGGTCCAGGTGGGCGATCGCCTGTTCGGCCGGGGTGCCGCCGACGACAAGGCGGGCGTCGTCGCCCACCTGGGCGCGCTGCGCGCGCTGGCCGCGGCGGACCTCCTACCCGAGGTGGGAGTCACGGTGTTCGTCGAGGGTGAGGAGGAGGACGGCTCGCCGTCGTTCCGAGCCTTCCTCGAGGAGCACCGCGCGCTGCTCGCCGCCGACGTCATCGTGGTGGCCGACTCCGCCAACTGGAAGGTGGGCGTCCCGGCGCTGACGACGTCGCTGCGCGGGCTCGTCGACGGCTTCGTGGAGGTCCGGGTGCTGGAGCACGCGGTGCACTCCGGGATGTTCGGCGGCCCGGTGCTCGACGCGCTGACGCTGCTCTCGCGCCTCATCGCCACGCTGCACGACGACGCCGGGAACGTCGCGGTGCCCGGCCTGGTCCACGCCCCGGAGCCCAGCGTCGAGTACGACGAGGCCGCCTACCGGGCCGAGTCCTCGGTGCTGGACGGCGTCACCCTGGCCGGCACCGGTTCGCTTGCGGGCCGGATCTGGACCAAGCCGGCGCTCTCGGTCATCGGCATCGATGCGACCCCGGTGGCGCAGGCGTCGAACACGTTGACGCCGAGCGCTCGGGCCAAGCTCTCGCTGCGCCTGGCCCCGGGGCAGGACCCCGCGGCCGCTGCGGCCGCGCTGGAGGCGCACCTGCTCGCGGGCGCCCCGTTCGGCGCCCAGGTCACCTGGACCACCAAGGAGACGGGCAAGCCGTTCCTGGCCCCCGCCGACACCCCGGCGATGCGGGCCGCGCGTGCGGCGTTCGCCGCCTCGTGGGGGACCGATCCCGTGGACACCGGTATCGGCGGCAGCATCCCCTTCATCGCCGACCTGCTGGACGTCTTCCCGCAGGCGGCGATCCTGGTGACAGGGGTGGAGGACCCCGACTCGCGCGCGCACGGGGCCAACGAGTCGGTGCACCTCGGCGAGCTGCGCAAGGTGATCGTCGCCGAGGCGCTGCTGCTCACCCAGGTCGCCGCGGCGCTCTGACCGCGCGGGTTGAGCCGACCCCGGCGCGTGACCCTGCCGAGACCCGGCTGTCGTCAGCGCGGTGAGACGTCCACCGCCCGCGCCCAGACCGCCACCTCGTCCGGGAGCGGCGGGCTCTGCGCCGGTGCGTCGTTCCCGAGCAGAGCGACGACGTCGTCGGGCGCGATGCGTTCACCCGAGCGGGACAGGAACCGCCCGGCCACCCAGGCGGTGGCGTACACCTCGCCGCCGCTGAGGAACACCTGCTCGAGGTAGCACACGCGGGTGTCCCAGCCGAGCAACCGGGTGGTGACGGTGAACCGCTGGCCGAGCGTGAGTGAGCGCCGGTACTTCACGGTCGACGCCGCGACCACCGGGTACCAGCGCTGCCGGTTGAGCCGCCGCATCCCGTCGAGGTCGGCGATGTAGTTCCAGCGGGCCACATCGGCCATCTGGAGGTAGGTGCCGTTGTTGACGTGCCACAGGATGTCCAGGTCGGTGACGTTGACGCGCATCCGCGTCACGGACTCGTCCAGGACGTGACGACCGGGGACGGGGCGTCGTGGGCGGAAGGTCAGCCAGGCGAGCTGCAGTACTCGAGTCACCCGCGGCAGAGTAGACCTGCAACCAGCGGTATCAGGTATCGAGCCTGCGACGGCGCCTACAGCCCGTCGTCCAGGTCCGACGCCGACTCGTGCGCGATGCGCTCGCGCACCGCGCGGGCCGCGGTAGGTGTCTCCAGCCGGGCCACGAGGTGCAGCGCCAGGTCGATGCCACCCGTGATCCCGGCCGAGGTGACGACGTCGCCGTCGTCCACGAACGACGCCCCGCTCTCGACGACGACGGAGGGATCGACGGCCAGCAGCGCGTCGACGTGCCCGCGCAGGGTGACGGCCGGCCGCCACGCGAGCATCCCGGCGGCCGCGAGGGCCAGCACGCCCGTTCCGACGCCGGCGATCACGGGCGTGCCCTTGTGGGCCGTCCGCAACCACTCCAGGTGCACGGGACTGGACACGAGCGCGCCCACGCCGGCGCCACCGGGGTGGACGAGCACGTGCAGCGCGTTCAGCTCGTCCGCGGCGGCGGCAGGGACCAGGCGGAGCCCGTGGGCGAGACGTACTCCTGCGCCGTCGTGCGAGAACGTGGTGACGGTGGGCTGCAGCGCGGAGTGGGCGGCCCAGTTCGCGAACACGGAGAAGGGGCCGACGATGTCGAGCTCGTCGGCATCGTCGAACACGAGGATCCCGACATGCGGGCCCGCGCTGATGCTCACGGCTCCATCGTCGTGCCACGATCAGGCTTGTGCACGTGCTCATGCTGGCCGCTCCGGCGGCGCTCGCCGAGGAGCTGGCCGCCGCGTGGCGGCAGGACGCCGCCGGGACCGTGGCGGCTGCCGAGCTGCCCGAACGGCACCACGCCCCCGCGCCGGCGGGGGTGTTCATCCCCCTTGCCTCGCTGGGTCTGCGCACGCCGATACCAGTCGACCCGGTGGAGGCCGCGCTGCGCGACCAGGTGGTGGGCGCCGACGTCGTCGTGGTCCATGTCGAGGCGCTGGACTCCGAGGCGCTCCACGAGGGGCCGCTGCCCGTGGTGGCGCGACTCGCGGTAGAGCGGGGCGTTCCCGTCGTGGTGCTGGCCGGTCGGGCCGAGGTGAGCCGCCGCGAGTGGTCGGTGAAGGGCGTCAGCGGCGTGCACGAGGTCGGCACCGAGCCGGCCCACCGGTCGCACAGTGTCACGCGGGTGGCCCGAACATGGGCACCGAAGTGGTCGAACGACCCCCGAACCACCGATTCGTGCGTAACATCGGGAAGCGCGAGTACAGCCACATCGTTGGAGGAAGCATGACCGACACTCTTGAGACTTCCACGCACGGCGTGGTCCTGACCGACGTCGCAGCGGGCAAGGTCCGCAGCCTCCTGGAGCAGGAAGGCCGCGACGACCTGCGGCTGCGCGTCGCCGTGCAGCCCGGCGGCTGCTCCGGCCTGATCTACCAGCTCTACTTCGACGAGCGCCTCCTCGACGGCGACGCGGTCGTGGGCTTCGACGGCGTCGAGGTCGTGGTCGACAAGATGAGCGTGCCGTATCTCGACGGTGCCACCGTCGACTTCGCGGACACCATCGAGAAGCAGGGCTTCACGATCGACAACCCGAACGCGGGCAGCTCCTGCGCCTGCGGCAGCTCCTTCGCCTGAGGCGACCCGTCCTGCCCAGGACGGCCCGGCCACCCAGCGCGGTGGCCGGGCCGTCCGGCGTTTCAGGAACCTCCCAGCACGCCTCGTGTCGTGCGTCACACGGGTGCGGGCTTTCCGGACACGGGCGTCATGATGCGTCGCCTCGACGGCGGGTTCCGGGTAACGAGGTGACACCCCGTGGGTCGGTGTCGCGACCTGCCGTGACGTGCTCGCATCTGCGGCCGTACGGGGCTGTACCCGGCCCTGGCGCGCGTTAGGCTGCGCTTACCGAGCACGAGAGGACCTGTCCACGATCTGTCGCGCGTCGCGCCGTCCGATGGCGCGTTGCGGTCCGGTTGGTGGCAGGTCGAGACGGGAAAGGCCTCCCTTGCAGTCGAAGCATCCGACCCGCGCCATGCGGGCCAGTCTGCGCGCGACGGTCATCGCCGGCGCTGTCGCCGTGCTGGCCTCGGGCTGCGCAACTGACACGGTCAAGCGTGGTTACATGCCTGGGTATGCCGACGGGGAGGTGACCAACAAGACCGGAGAGCTCACGCACTTCTGGGTCGGTTCCTGGACCGCCCTGCTCGTCGTCGGCGTCATCGTCTGGGGCCTGATGCTGTGGTGCTTCGCCGCCTACCGCAAGCGGCGCGACGACGACCAGCTCCCCGTGCAGACGCGCTACCACGTGCCGCTCGAGATCATGTACGTGATCGTGCCGCTCGCGATGATCCTGGCGCTCTTCTACCACTCCGACAAGGTCGTCACCGACGTCACCACCGTCAAGGGCGACGCCGACGTGCACATCCAGGTGATCGGCAAGCAGTGGAGCTGGGACTTCAACTACCTGGACGACGACGTCTACGACACTGGCCAGCACCTGATCGACCCCGGCAGCCAGACGGCGGCCGACGAGGTCGACGGCGCACCCGGCACGTCCACCGCGCTGCCCACCCTCTACCTGCCGCAGGGCGAGAAGGTCCAGTTCATCCTCGACTCGCGCGACGTCGTCCACTCGTTCTGGGTGCCCGCGTTCCTGTTCAAGCTGGACGTCATCCCCGGGCACACCAACAGCTTCGAGATCGTCCCCGAGCGGATCGGCACCTACGCAGGCAAGTGTGCGGAGCTGTGCGGTGAGTGGCACTCCGGGATGCTCTTCAACGTCAAGGTCGTCAGCCCCGCCGACTACCAGGCCCACATGGACAAGCTCCGTGAGGCCGGCCAGACGGGTGAGCTCGGGCTCGACCTGAACCGCCAGCAGCACCCGCAGGCCGTAGGTGCCGCCAACACCGAGGAGGCTGCAGACTGATGGCCGTCACCACATCCCACGACGTCGCGCTGGTGCCAGGGCTTCGGCCCCAGCGGCAGAACCTGGGCCGCACGGTCGTCAGGTGGATCACCTCCACCGATCACAAGACGATCGGCTACATGTACCTGATCACCTCCGTGGTCTGGTTCTGCATCGGTGGTGTGCTGGCACTCGTCATGCGCGCCGAGCTCTTCGCGCCCGGCCTGGAGATCGTGCAGAGCAAGGAGCAGTACAACCAGCTCTTCACCATGCACGGCACGATCATGCTGCTGCTCTTCGCGACGCCGCTGTTCGCCGGGTTCGCGAACGTCCTCATGCCGCTGCAGATCGGTGCGCCCGACGTCGCGTTCCCGCGGCTGAACATGTTCGCGTACTGGCTGTACCTGTTCGGCGGACTGATCGCCGCGGCCGGGTTCTTCACGCCGCAGGGTGCCGCGTCCTTCGGCTGGTTCGCCTACGCGCCGCTGTCCAACACGACATTCAGTCCGGGCCTCGGTGGAGACCTGTGGGTGTTCGGCCTTGCTCTGGCCGGGTTCGGGACCATCCTCGGTGCCGTCAACTTCATCACCACGATCATCACGATGCGTGCGCCCGGCATGACGATGTTCCGGATGCCGATCTTCACGTGGAACACCCTGATCACCAGCATCCTGGTGCTCATGGCGTTCCCGCCGCTGGCGTCCGCGCTGTTCGCCCTCGGCGCGGATCGTAGGCTCGGTGCCCAGGTGTTCAACCCGGACAACGGGGGAGCGATCCTGTGGCAGCACCTGTTCTGGTTCTTCGGCCACCCCGAGGTGTACATCATCGCGCTGCCGTTCTTCGGCATCGTCTCCGAGGTGTTCCCGGTGTTCAGCCGCAAGCCCATCTTCGGCTACAAGGGCCTCGTGTACGCGACGGTCTCGATCGCGGCGCTCTCCGTCACCGTGTGGGCACACCACATGTACGTGACCGGTGCCATCACGCTGCCGTTCTTCTCGTTCATGACCATGCTCATCGCGGTGCCCACCGGTGTGAAGTTCTTCAACTGGATCGGCACGATGTGGCGAGGCAAGCTCACGTTCGAGACACCGATGCTCTGGGCGATCGGGTTCCTCGTGACGTTCCTCTTCGGCGGCCTCACCGGCGTCATCCTGTCGAGCCCCGCCATGAACTTCCAGGTCTCCGACACCTACTTCGTCGTCGCCCACTTCCACTACGTGGTCTTCGGCACCGTCGTCTTCGCCATGTTCTCCGGCTTCTACTTCTGGTGGCCCAAGTTCACCGGGCGGATGCTGGACGAGCGCCTCGGGAAGATCCACTTCTGGATGCTGTTCCTCGGGTTCCACATGACGTTCCTCATCCAGCACTGGCTCGGCGTCATCGGCATGCCCCGGCGATACGCGGACTACATGGCGGACGAGGGATTCACCTGGATGAACCAGGTCTCGACGGTCGGGTCCTTCATTCTGGGTGCCTCGATGCTGCCGTTCTTCTGGAACGTGTACACCACCTGGCGTCGTGCGCCGCGCGTGACCGTCGACGACCCGTGGGGTTACGGCCGCTCGCTCGAGTGGGCCACGTCGTGCCCGCCGCCGCGGCACAACTTCACCTCCCTGCCGCGGATCCGCAGCGAGTCGCCCGCCTTCGACCTGCACCACCCGGAGGTGGCGGCCATGGAACGCCCCGACCTCTACCCGCACCTTGTAGGGGCCTCGTCGACCAACGCTGAAGGAGCCGACAAGTGAAGATCGAAGCGAAGCTCTTCCTCCTCGTCGCGCCCTTCTTTGTGCTGGTCGGCGTGGTCTACGGGTTCGCCGTCGACTGGAACGAGCCGGTGGGTTACCTCGGGTTCCCGGCGCTGGCCGCACTGATGGCCATGATCGGTGCGTACCTCGCGCTGACCGCGCGTCGCATCGACGAGCGACCCGAGGACGACGAGGACGGTGAGATCGCCGATGGCGCCGGCGAGCAGGGTGTGTACGCACCCTGGTCCTGGTGGCCGCTCGTGATCGGCGCCGCAGCCGCCGTGACCTTCCTGGGCCTCGCCGTCGGGTGGTGGGTGCTCTACCTCGGCTTCGTGCTCGGCATCATCGGCCTGGTGGGCTGGGTGTTCGAGTTCAGCCGCGGTCAGCACGCGCACTGACGCCGCACACGCACCGGTGCCGCACACGCACTGACGCAGTACGGAGCCGCGCTCCATGCGCGCGGTGGAACGGGTCCGCCCCCTCGTCGGGGCGGACCCGTTGTGCGTGCCGGATCGCATCCCTGGCGCTTCTGTCACCGCGGGTGCGATCTCGGTCCGATCCGATGCCGCCCGGATCTTCCTCGGTGCCCCAGCCGGCCGATCATCCGGGCGAACTGGATGACCGGCCAGCCACGAGCGGATCGGCCGGTCTTCTTCCCCGTCGGGGGAGCAGCGTGCGAGATCGGTGACAGACCACCATCCGCTACGCCCATGCGGGTCCCACCTCTCCGGCCTCGCGAGAGAGGGCGATTACCGGTGGCGTTCCGGCCCTCGGGACTCGTGGAACAGGGGTGAAGTGCCGTTCCGGCACGACTCACGCAACGGGAAAGTGCCCCACCCCGGCCCTTCTAGGGCGGGGTGGGGCACTTCGCGCACGGGGTGTCATCCCCCCGCGCGGTGCAGAGCAATCAGACGGTCGGGACGATGAGTCCTGCGGTCTGCGACTTGGCGCGGGCGAGGCGTGCGTCCGCGTCCGCCCAGTTCACGACGTTCCACCAGGCGGAGACGTAGTTGGCGCGCACGTTCTGGTAGTCCAGGTAGTACGCGTGCTCCCAGCAGTCCAGCAGCACGATCGGCACCAGGCCGAGCGTGATGTTGCCCTGCTGGTCGTAGAGCTGGACGATGACGAGCTTCTGGCCGATCGAGTCCCAGGCGAGGATCGCCCAGCCCGAACCCTGAACCCCCGCTGCGACGGCGGCGAAGTGGGCCTTGAACTTCTCGAACGAGCCGAAGTCCGCGTCGATCGCTGCGCCGATGTCACCGGTCGGTTCGCCGCCGCCCTCGGGGGAGAGGTTGGTCCAGAACGCCGAGTGGTTGACGTGGCCACCGAGGTTGAAGGCCAGGTTCTTCTCGTGAAGGTTCACGGCCGCCAGGTCGCCGGCATCGCGGGCCTCGGCCAGCTTCTCGAGAGCCGTGTTCGCGCCGGCCACGTAGGCGGCGTGGTGCTTGGAGTGGTGCAGCTCCATGATCCGCCCCGAGATGTGGGGCTCGAGCGCACCGTAGTCGTAGCTCAGGTCAGGCAGGGTGTAGACAGCCATCAACTTCCTCCTGTCGGGGAGCCGTGAGCCGGTCGGCCCACGGCGGGAAACGGACGGAGGTCCGTGCTCTACCCGCGTCAGGGTAGGGCACGGACCTCCGTCGGCGGGGTCAGAGTTCAGCGCTCCAGGTCGGCCGAGTGGCTGGACGCGGTAGCGAGCTCGCCGCCGCGCTCATCGGCGGCAGCCAGCGCGTCGTGCGTCGTGTGCGCCGCGGCCAGCTCGGTGGGCGTGACGGGCTCCACCCGGTCCTCATAGAAGAACCTGGACAGCTGGTGCCAGCGCTTCTCGGAGGCGTACCCCTTGCGCTTGACGCCACGAGCGTCCGCCGCGGGGGCGAGCTCGAGTGGGCGGGTCGCCTCGTAGTTGACACGGAGCCAGCGCTCCTGGTCGCTCAGCGGCGTGTGAACCTCGACGTACTCACCCGAGGCGAACCGCACGATGCGGCCGGACTCGTGTCCGTGCAACACCAGTTCGCGGTCCTTGCGCTGCAGGCCCAGGCAGATGCGCTTGGTGACCTGGAACGTGAACCACGGGCCCACGAACAACAGCACACGGAACACCCACGTAATGGCGTTGATCGAGAGGTGGAAGTGTGTCGCGATGAGGTCGTTCGAGCCCGCCAGCGCCAGAATGACGAACGCGGTCAGGAACGCCACGCCCAGCCCGGTACGCACCGGGACGTTGCGGGGCCGGTCAAGCACGTGGTGCTCCCGGCGGTCCCCGGTCACCTTCGCTTCCAGGAAGGGATACGCGAGCAGGAAGGTAAACAGCAGCCCCGGGATGACGACGGCAGGGATGAGCACGTTGAGCGAGAGCGTGAAGTCGCCCCACGTCACGATCTCTGCCTGCCCGGGCATCAGACGCAGCGAGCCCTCGAGGAAGAGCATGTACCAGTCCGGCTGGGCACCCGCGCTGACGGGCGACGGGTCGTACGGCCCGTAGTTCCACACCGAGTTGATCGACAGGGTCGCACCCATGAGTGCCAGCACCCCGAAGATGAAGAAGAAGTTCCCACCCATCTTGGCCACGTACACGGGGAATGCGGGGAAGCCGACCACGTTCTTGTCGGTGCGGCCGCCGCCCGGGTACTGGGTGTGCTTGTGCAGCACCATGAGGAACAGGTGCAGGCCGATGAGCGCCAGGATCAGGCCGGGTACCAGCAGGATATGGACGGTGAACAGGCGGGCGACGATGTGCTCACCCGGGAACTCGCCGCCGAAGATGAAGTAGGACATGTACGACCCGATGATCGGGATCGACTTGACCACGCCGTCGGTGATGCGCAGTCCGTTGCCGGACAGCACGTCGTCGGGAAGCGAGTAGCCGGAGAAGCCCGCGGCGAGGCCCAGGATCATCAGCGTCATGCCCACGAGCCAGTTGAGCTCGCGCGGCTTGCGGAACGCGCCCGTGAAGAACACGCGCAGCATGTGCACCACGATCGAGGCCATGAAGATGAGCGCCGACCAGTGGTGGATCTGCCGCATGAGCAGGCCACCGCGCACCTCGAAGGAGAGGTCCAGCGTCGAGGCGAACGCGGCGGACATGAGCTGCCCGTGAAGCTGCGGCAGATCACCCTCCCAGCGCACCAGCGCCATCGAGGGCTGGAAGAACAGTGCGAGGAAGACTCCCGTGATGAGTAGCACCACGAACGAGAACAGCGCGATCTCGCCGAGCATGAACGACCAGTGGTCGGGGAACACCTTCCGCGCGAACTCCTTGACGGCTACACCGATGCTGGTGCGCTGGTCGAGGTAGTCCGCAGCCTTGCCGGCAGGGGTCTTCGGGTCGGTGTACTTCTTGAGATCCTTCGGGTTCGAGGCCGTGGTGCTCACCGCAGTCGCTCCCAGTAGCTCGGGCCGATCGGCTCGGCGAAGTCGTCCTCGGCGATGAGGTAGCCCTCGTCGTCGACGGAGATGGGCAGTTGCGGCAACGGCCGCTTGGCCGGCCCGAACACGACCTTGGCACCGTCGGCGACGTCGAACGTCGACTGGTGGCACGGGCACAGCAGGTGGTGCGTCTGCTGGTCGTACAGCGCGACCGGGCAGCCGACGTGGGTGCAGATCTTGGAGTACGCGACGATCCCGTCGTACGACGAGCCGGGGCGCTGCTCGGAGCGGATGTCCTCGGGATCGAGCTTGACTAGCAGGATGACGGCCTTGGCCTTCTCCGAGATCCACTCGCCGCTCTCGCGTACCTCGGTGCTCACGTCGGGCATCATGTGCGCGACGGAGCCGACGGTGAGGTCCGCCGCCTTGAGCGGGCGGCCGTCGGGGTCGGTGGCCAGCCGCATGCCCTTGCGCCACAGGGTGTGACGGAACTTCGAGACGTTCCAGTCGTCGCCGACGGAGCTGATGAGTGGCACGGCCACTGCGAGCGGGAAGAGTGCCAGCGAACCGAGCATGGCACCCTTGAGCACGCCGCGGCGTGCGATGCCGGAGTCCTCGACGCCCTGCTGGAGGGCGACGACCGCGACCTCACGCACCTCCGGGGAGGACGGGATCGGGTGGCGTTCGTCGACGTACTCGCGGTTGGACATGAGCGACTTCGCCCAGTGGATCGCCGCGAACCCGATGCCGAGCAGCGAGATCGCCAGGGTGACGCCGAGCCAGAGCGTGGAGGCGCGGACACCAGGGACGGTCCCGTCGGGACGTACCGCGAAGTACGCGACCAGGCTGCCGATGGTGCCCAGGACCGACAGGACGAACAGAATCGTCACGATTCGTTCGGAACGCGCGGCGGCCTTGGGATCGGTGTCGGTGAGGCGGGGCTTGTGCTCTGGCACGCCCGGGTCGGCAAACCGATCCGTGGTGGCCAGTTCGCTGCCGTCCACAGGCCCGATCTCCGTCGAGGGGGTCTTGCTGTCGCTCACGAGGACTTCGCTCCGATCCAGACTGCGCCGCCGATCATGACGGCAAGGCCGAGTACCCACGCCCACAGGCCCTCGGCGACGGGGCCGAGGCCGCCGAGCGGGTTGCCACCGGCCGAACCCTTGTCCTGCTCGGTGAGGAAGGCGATGATGTCGCGCTTGCCCTCGGCGGTGATGACGGCGTCGTTGAACACCGGCATCGGTCCGGGACCCGTCTCCATCGCCTGGAAGATGTTCCGGTCAGACGTGTTCATGAGAGACGGTGCGGCCTTGCCCGAGGACAGGGCGCCCCCGGCACCGACGGCGTTGTGGCACATCGCGCAGTTGGTTCGGAACAGGGCCATCCCCTCGGCGGCGTCGCCCTGGGTCGGGTCGACCTGGTCGTCCGTCGGGATCGCCGGGCCAGCACCGAGCGAAGCGACGTACGCCGCGAGCGCCGCGGTCTGCTCCTCGTTCATCTGCGGCGGCTTGGCGGGCGCCTGCGGGCCGTCCATCGCCATCGGCATGCGACCGGTCGAGACCTGGAAGTCCACTGCGGCGGCGCCGACGCCGACGAGGGACGGTGCGATGTCCGTCCCCTCCGCGCTCGGGCCGTGGCACGTGGCGCAGTTCGCCTGGAACAGCTTCTTGCCGGTCTCGATGTCCGCAGTGCTGGCTGTCGCGGCCTGGGCCGGACTGGGGGCGAAGGCGGCGTACACGCCGCCCACGGCCAACAGCGCCATCAGCAGCAGCACGACCGGGGCAGCCCGGTGGTGGCGGCGGGCGGCGAGTGCCTTCACGAAAGTGACCTCGTCTCGTGGCTTTGTGGGTGGGGTCTGTGGCACCTGCTCCGTCACTGGAGCAGGTAGATAACTGCGAAGAGGGCGAGCCAGATGACGTCGACGAAGTGCCAGTAGTACGACGTGACGATCGCCGTGGTGGCCTCGTGGTGGCCGAACCGCTTGGCGGCGAAGGAGCGGCCGAGCAGGAAGAGGAAGGCGATGAGTCCGCCGATGACGTGGAGGCCGTGGAAGCCCGTGGTCAGGTAGAAGACGGATCCGAACGCACTCGACGAGATGGACACTCCCTCGTGGACCAGGGCGGTGTACTCGTAGACCTGCCCGCCGATGAACACGGCACCCATGAGGAAGGTCAGGGTGATCCACTCGTTCATGCCCCATCGCGTGACCTGCCAGAGGCGGCCGGTGCGTACGGGGCGGAAGCGTTCGGCGGCGACGACGCCCGCCTGGCAGGTGACGGAGGACAACACCAGCACCGTGGTGTTCGCGAAGGCGAACTTGACGTTCAGCAACTCGGTCGCTGCCGCCCACTCCGCGGGGTCCATCATCGCGCGGACCGTGAAGTACATGGCGAAGAGGCCGGCGAAGAACATCAGCTCGGACGCGAGCCACACGATCGTCCCGACCGACACCGGATTCGGTCGGTTGACGCTCACGTGGGGGTGGGCGGTCGGCGCAGCGGCCGTGGCGGAGGTGGACACGGGGCCATTATTGCCGACTGGCACACACTTCGGGCCACGCCGAGTAGCACTTCCGCGACATCGGGTTGCCAAGAACCGCGAGTTCGTGCCGAAGTGCTCTTGCTTGCTGACGATCACTGAGTGATCGCCACGAAAAGACCACGCCAAGGTGGGTGTCGTCGTGACGCTGCTGTGTCAAGATGCCAGCAAAACGGGGGCCGTCGGGTCGTGCGGCACGCTTTGTCGCATGAGCTGGCCCGGACAGGGCGCGTGCCCGGACGAGGAAGGCTGGACGCAATGGCGAGTGCTGGATCGGTCACGGGACCACGGATCCTTCTCTACAGCGACGACCGCACCGTGCGTGAGCAGGTGCGGCTCGCGGTGGGTCCACGGCTGCGCGCGCACGCGCCACAGATCGAGTGGCACGAGGTCGCGACGCCGTCGGCCGTGATCGCGGCGGCGGACGCCGAGCGGTGGGATCTCGTGGTGCTCGACGGCGAGGCAGACAAGTCCGGCGGGATGGGACTGGCGCGCCAGCTCAAGAACGAGGTCTACGAGTGCCCGCCCCTGGTCGTGCTCACCGGCCGCGCCGACGACGCGTGGCTCGCGTCGTGGTCGCTCGCCGACGCCGTCGTCGCCCGGCCGCTCGACCCGATGCGCGTCCAGGGCGCCGTCGCCGGGCTCCTCGCCGCGTAAAGGCACACGCGCGCCGGTCCGGCAGGCGATAGATCACGTGGCGGGAGGTACCACCACCGTCGAGTGTGGAGCGGGTAGCGTGCACCGTGCCCGCAGTGAGGGCAATCTCTGCCGGAACCTAGCGAAGGACCTGCGTTGACCCAGCACGCCGTCGAGAACGCTCCTGCGACCGACCCCACGCTCGCGTGGCCGTACGTGCTCAACCAGCTCGTGGCGCGCCAGGACCTGACCGCGGACCAGACGGCCTGGGCGATGGACCAGGTCATGTCGGGTGAGGTGTCGGCGGCCCGTCTCGCGGGGTTCCTCATGGGCCTGCGGTCCAAGGGTGAGACGGTCGACGAGCTGGGCGGGCTCGCCGCCGCGATGCTGCGCCACGCGACGCGGATCCAGGTCCCCGGTCGCACCGTGGACCTGGTGGGCACAGGCGGCGACCGCGCCCACACCGTGAACATCTCGACCATGGCTGCGATCGTCGTCGCCGGGGCGGGCCTACGAGTGGTCAAGCACGGCAACCGGGCCGCGACGTCGGCCTCCGGTTCTGCGGACGTGCTCGAGGCGCTCGGCATCCGGCTCGACCACACGCCCGAGCGGGTCGCCCAGATCGCGCTGGAGGCCGGCATCACGTTCTGTTTCGCGAGCGTGTTCCACCCGTCGATGCGACACGCCGGCGTCGCGCGCAAAGAGGTTGCGGTGCCGACGGCGTTCAACTTCCTGGGTCCGCTGACCAACCCTGCCCAGACGAGCGCCACGGCCGTCGGCTGTGCGGACGCGCGGATGGCCGGCCTCATGGCGGGCGTGTTCGCGGAGCGCGGCACCTCAGCACTCGTGTTCCGCGGTGACGACGGTCTGGACGAGCTCGCGGCGACGACGTCGAGCACCGTGTGGGAGGTGCGCGACGGTGCTGTCGCGAAGGAGCGGATCGACGCGGCCGCCGACCTCGGCCTGCAGCCGATCGAGGTGGCCGACCTTCGGGGCGCGGACGCGGCGCACAACGCGCGCGTGGCGCTCGGTGTGCTCGACGGGAGCGACCGCAGCCCCGTGCGTGAGACGGTGCTGCTGAACGCGGCTGCGGCCTTCGCCGCGGACGGCACCCTGCCCGGCACCGCGGAGGGGACGCTCGTCGAACGCCTGGCCGCGGGGGTGGCACTGGCGGGTGCGACCGTGGACGACGGCGCGGCCCTGGCGACCCTGGAGCGCTGGCGGGCTGCGTCGGCCGCCTGACCGTCAGGCGACCGGCGCGCGCCGTGGGTCCAGCGGTCAGTCCTCGAGGCCGAGCGCGAACGCCTGGTCGAGGTCCACGCTCGAGTACGCCCTGAAGGCGATGAGCGTCTCGGTGCGCAGCACGCCCGGAATCTTGTTGACGCCGTCGGCGATGGCATCCGCGAGCTCCTCGTGGCCACGCACCCGCACCATGGCCACCAGGTCGGCCTTGCCGGTCACCGAGTAGACCTCGCTGACGCCCTTGAGGTTGACCACCTGGTCGGCAACCTCGGGGATCTTGTTCGGTTCGGTGTCGATGAGGACGATCGCGGTCAGCATGAGGCCATCGTAGTGAGCCGTGAGCGGACCTCGCCGGAGACACCCGCGAGATCGGCGTGCGCGAGCGCCGAGCGGACGGGCACGCACCACGGCTCGCTCGTGTGCACCAGACGGACGCCGGGGGACTCCAGCCAGTCGAGCACCAGTGCCGCCTCTTCGGGGTGGCAGGCGGGTGCCGGAGGTACGGGGGCGTCGACGTGCTCCGCGGTGGCGCGCAGGGCGTCGACCACCGGCAACGGGTCCTCACCGGGACCGGTCACCGCGGTGGCCGCCAGGCGCGCGTGCCGCACCACGACGAGCTCCCACCCGCCGGGGCGGGTCGGCCTGGCGGCCACCAGCTCTGCGCACGTGGACAGCGGGGTGAGGCGTTGCGCCCGGGCCGCGCCCTGGACGTAGGCGCGCAGGCGTCCCGTCACGAGGCCCGCCTCCTCGAACCGCTCCGCGGCGGCCAGCCGCCCGATGCGTTCGGCGAGGGCGTGGACAACCGGGGAGGGGTCGCCAGTCAGCGCCGCGGCTGCGGCGTCCGCAACCGCGGCATAGGCATCGTCGGGTACGTCGACGGCAGTGCACGGCGCCGAGCAGCGCCCGAGGCCCGCGAGCGCGCACGGGCTGCCAGAGGTCCGAGCGACGGCGGGTAGGCGCCCCGTGCACTGGCGCAGCGGCAGGGCGTCGTGGAGGGCTTCGACGGCGTCGGCCGCGGCTCGCCGCGAGGGGAACGGGCCGATGTGGGGTGAACCGGCCCGCACGTCGCGGACCACCGAGAGACGTGGGTAGGCCTCGTCGGTCAGGCGCACCCAGGCCTGCCGTTCGGGGTGCTTCGAGCGGCGGTTGTAACGCGGCTCGTGCGCGGCGATCAGGCGCAGCTCGCGGACGGCTGCTTCCAGCGGGGTCGCGCACACCACAGGCGTGACCTCGTGTGCGATGCGGACCATCTCCGTGATGCGCCGCCGCTTCTCGGCCGCCGTGAAATAGGAGCGGACCCGCTTGCGGATGTTGGTCGACGTGCCCACGTAGAGGACCTCGTCACCCGGTCCCTTGAACAGGTACACCCCCGGTGCCTCTGGCAGCCCGTCGGCCAGGCCGCGCTTCTTGCGGACCTCGGGCGGGACCGGGTCGGCCGCCGTTGCGAGGTCCTCCAGATGCGTCACACCCATCGGCCCCAGGCGGTCGAACAGTGCGTGCAGCACGTCGACCGTCGCGCGGGCATCGGCCAGCGCGCGGTGCTCGGGCGTCACACGCGCGTGGAAGAGGTTCGCGAGGGTGGACAGCTTGTGGTTGGGAGCTTCGTCGCGGGGGACGACACGGCGTGCGAGCGGCACCGTGTCGACCACGGGGAAGCCCGGCCACGGGTACCCGAGCGAGGCGGTCGCTGCCTTGAGGAACCCGACGTCAAAGGGGGCGTTGTGCGCGACGAGGACGCAGCCGTGAGCCCACTCGAGGAAGGACGGCAGCACCAGGTCGATTGCCGGTGCCGTCGCGACCATGGCCGTGGTGATCCCGGTGAGCCGGGCCACGAACGCCGGTACCTCCCTGCCTGGGTTGACCAGCGACTGGAACTCGCCCAGCGTCTCGCCCCCGCGCACCTTCACGGCGCCGATCTCCGTGATACCGGCGTCCGCAGCACGAGTGCCGGTGGTCTCCAGGTCGACGACGACGAAGGTGACGTCGTGCAGCGGGGTGCCGAGGTCCTCGAACGAGGGTTGCAGCATCCCCGTGGCCGTCGTGCTGGTCATGGCGGCACGCTAAGGGCCGCCACCGACAGACCCGTGATGGTCCCCGTGGCGGCCCGCAGCGGTCCCCGGGACGAACTCTCAGACGTGCATCGACTCGCGATCCTGCGTCGGGGCGTAGAGCTCCTCGATGCGCTCGGCGAACGACCGGAGCACCTGTGCGCGCTTGAACTTCAGCGAAGGCGTCAGGAACCCGTTCTCCACCGTGAAGTCCGTGTCGAGCACCGCGAACTTGCGGATCGACTCGGCCCGTGACACGGCCTTGTTCGCACGGGTCACCGCCTCGTCGAGCGCGGCGAGCACGTCGGGGTCGGTGCGGGCCTCCGCCACGGACATGGCGGGCTTGCCGTGCATCGACAGCCAGCCCGGCAGGCCCTCGGCGTCGATGGTGATCAGAGCCCCGATGAAGGGCCGGTTGTCGCCGACCACGACGCATTGGCTCACGAGCGCATGCGCGCGCAGGCGGTCCTCCAGGACGGCCGGGGCCACGTTCTTGCCCGCCGCCGTCACGATGATCTCCTTCTTGCGCCCGGTGATGCTCAGGAAGCCGTCGTCGTCCAGCGCGCCCAGATCGCCCGTGCGGAACCACTCGCCGTCGAACGCGTCCGCCGTGGCCTGCGGGTTGTTGTGGTACCCGCGGAAGATGTGGTGGCCCTTGAGCAGGATCTCGCCGTCGGCGGCGATCCTGACGCCGCAGCCCGGGAGCTGGAGACCGACGCTGCCGATCCGGATCGCGTCGGGCCGGTTCACGCACGTCGGCGCGGTCGACTCGGTCAGTCCGTAACCCTCCAGGATGGTGACGCCGAGGCCCCGGTAGAAGTGGCCCAGGCGTTCCCCGAGCGGCCCCCCGCCTGAGACTGCGTATCGAACCCGGCCGCCCAGCTTGGCGCGCAGCTTGGAGTACACGAGCTTGTCGGCGATCGTGTGCTGGACCGACACCCACGCGGACGGACCCGCTGCGGAGTCCTTGGCACGGGACCAGGCGATCGCGGTCTCCGCCGCCCAGCGGAAGATCTTCAGCTTGCCGCCGGCCGCCGCCGTCTGCTCGGCCGAGTTGTACACCTTCTCGAACACGCGCGGCACCGCGAGGATGTACGTGGGGCGGAACTCGCCGAGATCCTCCACCAGCGTCTTGACGTCGGGAGAGTGCCCCAGGACGGTGCCGGCCTGGACCGCGAGGACCTCGACGTACCGGGCGAACACGTGGGCGAGCGGGAGGAACAGCAGCGTGCGGCCGCCCGGTATCGCGAAGACGTCCGGAACCTCCGGCACGGTGTTCGCGGTCAACGAGACGAAGTTGCGATGGGTGAGCTCCGCACCCTTGGGGCGGCCGGTGGTCCCCGAGGTGTAGATGATCGTGGCGAGGTCGTCGAGCTGGGCAAGTCGGCGGCGGCGGGTGATCTCGGCGTCCGGGACGTCCACCCCGGCACGGGTCAGGGCGTCGATCGCGCCTTCGCGCCGTCCTGACCCTGTCGAAGGGTCGATGACCAGGACCTCGCGGCAGTCCGGCGCCGCGTCACGCACCTCCGCGACTGTCGCCGCGTTCCCCGCCGTCTCGACCACGACCACGCGCACCGCGGCGTCGGACAGGATCCACTGCACCTGCTCGGCGCTGGACGTCTCGTAGATCGGCACGGGGACTGCCCCGGCGGCCCACGCCGCGAAGTCGAGCAACGTCCACTCGTACCGCGTGCGGGACATGATGCCGACGCTGTCGCCCGGTTCGATCCCGAGCGCAACCAGGCCCTTCGCGACGGCGACGACCGCGGCGTCGAACTCGCGTACCGTCACCGGCCGCCAGGCGCCGTCCGTTCGGACCTCGGCGAACACACCGTCGGGTCCCGTGCGCAGGCGCTCCGTGAGGACGTCGTTGAGGTTGGTGTCGATCGGCGTATCGACACGGAGCGGACGCGTGCTCTCGTCCATGCTGACTCCAATGGCAGGTGACGGTTCGTCTCCAAATGATACTCGGTCGCACAACCTGTGTGACCACCGTCACCGGGCGGGGTTCCGCGCCGGTGGGTAGGCGTCGCGCCGGCGCCCGCGCCGTGTGCGGGCGGCTGCCTCGATAGGCTGGCCCGACGCGACGTACCCCCGGTGCGTGGCGAACCACGTGCCGCCGGGCATACCGGCGCGCCGGACGGCCCATGACCCAGACACAGATGAGGAACCAGGACATGCACGCGATCGGCGTCGACATCGGTGGCACCAAGATCGCGATCGGCGTCGTCGACGCCGAAGGGCAGATCCTCGAGCAGGTCCGGGTGGAGACCAACCCCGACGACGCCGCGAGCATCGACCGCGCCATCGCGGACGCCAGCAACGCGCTCGCTCGACGGTACGAGATCGGCGCGATCGGTGTTGCCGCCGCCGGGTTCGTCAGCTCGGACCGCACGACCATGGCGTTCGCGCCCAACATCGACTGGCGCGACTACCCGCTCGGCTCCAAGATCGCCGAGCTCGTCGAGGCGGACGTGCCCGTCGTCGTCGAGAACGACGCGAACGCCGCCGGATGGGCCGAGTTCCGGTTCGGCGCGGGGCGCGAAGCGCGCGACATGCTCATGCTCACCATCGGCACCGGCCTGGGCGGCGCCATCGTCGTCGACGGCAACCTGGTGCGGGGCCGGTGGGGCGTCGCCGCCGAGGTGGGGCACATGCGTGTGGTCCCCCACGGGCACTACTGCGGGTGCGGGCACGAAGGCTGCTGGGAGAAGTACGCGTCGGGCAGCGCTCTCGTGCGCGACGCCAAGGCCGCCGTCGTGGCGCTGCCGCACCTGGCCGACCGGATCCTCGAGCTTGCCGACGGTGACCGCAGGAAGATCACAGGGCCGGCCATCACCCGAGCCGCCCAGGAGGGCGACGAGCTCGCCGTGTCGCTGGTCGCGAAGCTGGGGCGGTGGATCGGTGAAGGGGCCGCCTCGGTGGCCGCGCTGCTCGACCCCGAGCTCGTCGTCGTCGGGGGCGGCGTCGCCGCTGCCGGCGACCTGTTGCTGCTCCCCGCACGAGCGGGCTTCGAGTCGGCACTCTCCGCGCTGGGGCACCGGCCCGTCGCTCGCATCGAGCTCGCCGAACAGGGCAACGAGGCCGGGATCGTCGGCGCTGCCGACCTCGCCCGTCGCTGAGCCGTACAGCCCGCGAGAGGGTCGGAGGACCCTCAGACGACGGCGCCGTCGTCGTGGTCGTCCGGGTCGCGGCGGGTCGGCATGCGCCAGACGAGGATCCCGACGGCTGCGAGGAACGCGGCGGCGCCTGCGAAGCCCGACCAGCCCGGCAGGTGCAGCGTGGGCAGGGCCGGGCGCAGGACGAGGGCCAGCACGGTGAGGATCGGGACGCCGATGGCGACCGCCCAGGCGAGCGTGAGCAGCGGGTCGCGCCCGGTGACCACCGGGCCGGGGTCCGGCGGGACGTAGTGGCTCTCGGCGTCCTCCAGCGCCTCGACCTCAGGCGTCATCGGCCAGTCACGCGGCCCGGGGGTGCGCGCCACGACGCGGCCGGGAGCGGGCGCGTCCGGCGCCGTCGGCGGCGTGTCCAGGTCCCCGAGCTGGGAGACGAGCTCGGCCCAGCGGGTGTCGACATCGGCGTCGGGCAGCGGCTCGGAGGCGCGCTCCGGGTGGCGCTCATCACCCTGCTCGTCGCGCTGCGCGTCGTCGTCGCGGCCCGTGTCGCCGCCTGTGCTCGTCCCGGGCATGCCAACACCTTAGAGTTCTTGAGATGCCGTGCGCTGCGCGCCTCTCTCATTCGTCGCCCACGGTGGGCCGTGGGCCGTCGGCGGGTGGTGGGCTGATTCGTACCGAGGAGGACGCTTGTTCTACTGGCTCATGAGGCACGTCTTGGGGGGACCGCTCCTCAAGGCGTACTTCCGCCCCTGGACGAAAGGGGTCGAGCACGTGCCCGCGGAGGGCGGCGCCATCCTCGCATCGAACCACCTGGCGGTGATCGACTCGTTCGTGCTGCCGCTGGTTCTCGAGCGCCAGGTCCAGTTCCTCGGCAAGTCCGACTACTTCACGGGTACGGGCATCAAGGGCCGGTTGGTCGCCGGGTTCATGCGAGGGGTGGGCACCATCCCCGTGGACCGCGCCGGCGGCAAGGCGAGCGAGGCCGCGCTCAACACGGGCCTGCGCGTGCTCGAACAAGGGGGCCTGTTCGGCATCTACCCCGAGGGGACCCGTAGCCCCGACGGGCGGCTGTACCGCGGCAAGACAGGCGTGGCGCGGCTCGCGCTCGAGTCAGGCGCCCCCGTCATCCCCGTCGCCATGGTGGGTACGGACACGGCGCAGCGCGTGGGACAGGTGATCCCCAAACCGATCCCGATCGGCGTCGTCATCGGTGAACCACTGGACTTCTCTCGGTACCGGGGCATGGAGAACGACCGGTTCGTGCTGCGCGCCGTCACCGACGAGATCGTGTACGCCATCCTGCGCCTGTCGGAGCAGGAGTACGTGGACGTCTACGCCGCGACGGCAAAGGCGAGGATCGCGGCGCAGAAGGTGGCAGAGCGCCCCGTGCAGGAGCGCGGGGAAGGGGTGGCGCAGCGCCGCGGGGCCGACGCCCCTGCGCCGGATGAGCCTGGCCCCGCCGCCGAGGCTTAGGATCGACCCAGCCCACCCTTACCCCACCGAAAGGTGCCTGACATGGCTGTTCGTCGCGTGGCCCTCCTGACCGCCGGCGGCTTCGCCCCGTGCCTCTCGTCCGCTGTCGGCGGACTCATCGAGCGGTACAACGAGCTTGACCCGTCGATCGAGATCATCGCCTACCAGTACGGCTATCACGGTCTGCTGACGGGCACGAAGATCGTCATCGGCGAGGAGGGTCGCAAGCAGGCAGGGACCCTGCACCGGTTCGGTGGCTCGCCGATCGGCAACTCGCGCGTCAAGCTCACCAACGCGGCCGACTGCGTCAAGCGCGGCCTCGTCAAGGAGGGCGAGAACCCGCTGACCGTCGCTGCCGAGCAGCTCAAGTCCGACGGCGTCGACGTGCTTCACACCATCGGTGGCGATGACACGAACACCACGGCCGCCGACCTGGCCGCCTACCTGCACGACAACGGCTACGAGCTGACCGTCGTCGGCCTGCCCAAGACGATCGACAACGACGTGGTGCCGATCCGCCAGTCGCTCGGTGCCTGGACGTCGGCCGAGCAGACGGCTCTCTTCGGCGAGAACATCATCGGCGAGCACCGCTCGGGCCCGCGCATGCTCATCGTTCACGAGGTCATGGGGCGCCACTGTGGTTGGCTGACCGCTGCCTCGGCGGCTGCCTACCGCAAGCGACTCGCCGCCAAGGAGTTCGCCCCCGCGCTCGGCCTCACGAAGGAGCGGTGGGACATCCACGCCGTGTTCCTGCCCGAGCTCGCGATCGACATCGACGCCGAGGCCGCGCGCCTCAAGGCGGTCATGGACGAACAGGGCAACGTCAACATCTGGCTCTCCGAGGGTGCCGGCATGCACGAGATCGTCGAGCAGCTCGAGGCAGCCGGCACCCCGCCGGCCCGTGACCCGTTCGGTCATGTGCGCCTCGACGAGATCAACCCGGGCCAGTGGTTCGCGAAGCAGTTCGCGCAGAAGCTGGGGGCAGAGAAGGTCATGGTCCAGAAGTCGGGCTACTTCTCCCGTGCGGCGGCGGCCAACGCCGAGGACCTGCACCTCATCAAGTCGATGACCGATCTGGCCGTGGAGTGCGCACTGCGCGGCGAGTCCGGCGTGATCGGCCATGACGAGGAGGACGGTGACAGGCTCAAGGCGATCGCGTTCCCGCGCATCGCCGGTGGCAAGGCGTTCAACGTCAACCAGGAGTGGTTCACCGGCCTGCTCGCCGAGATCGGCCAGCCGTTCCGGCCGGCGGCGCCCGCAGCGCACTGATCGCGCCCGGTGGTTGAGCCGGCCCCACCCCTGGCGCCCTCTCGCCGCACGGAGGGTCGCCGGGGGACCTGGGAGTCGAGACCACCCGTAAGGTTTCGGCAGGCTCAACCACCGGAAGGCACCACCAGATGAGCACTGCAGTAGACGCGCCCTCGCCCGCGGTCGCGGCCGACCTCGACAGCTTCCGCGCATTGCCTGCGCTCCAGCAGCCCACCTGGCCCGACGCCGCGGCGCTCGCGGCGGCCACGCAGCGGCTCGGGCAGGCGGCACCGCTCGTGCTGCCAGCGGAGGCTGACTCGTTGCGGGCCAAGCTCGCCGCGGCGAGCCGCGGGGAGGCGTTCGTGCTCCAGGGTGGTGACTGCGCGGAGATCTTCGCGGAGGCCAACGCCACCCGGATCCGCAACAAGATCCGCACCATCCTCCAGATGGCGGTGATCCTCACCCACGGCGCCTCGCTGCCGGTCGTGAAGATCGGCCGGCTCGCCGGCCAGTACGCCAAGCCGCGCTCGTCGAACGACGAGACGCGTGACGGGGTCACCCTGCCGGCCTACCGCGGCGACATGATCAACGGCTTCGAGTTCACGCCCGAGGCTCGCACCCCCGACCCGGCGCGACTGGAGCAGGCGTACCGGATCTCCGCGGCCACGGCGAACGTGGTGCGCGCGTTCACCCAGGGTGGGTACGCGGACCTGCGGCAGGTGCACGAGTGGAACCGCGGCTTCATGCGCAACCCCACGTTCGCTCGCTACGAACGCACCGCGGCCGAGATCGACCGGGCGATCCGGTTCATGGCGGCGTGCGGCGCCGACTTCGACGCGCTGCGCCGCGTGGACCTGTTCCTGTCCCACGAGGCGCTGGTGCTCGACTACGAGCGAGCGCTGACTCGGGTGGACGCTCGCACCGGGGACGCGTACGACACGAGCGCGCACTTCCTGTGGATCGGTGAGCGCACCCGTCAGCTGGACGGCGCCCACGTCGAGTTCCTCTCCCGGGTCGCCAACCCGATCGGCGTCAAGCTCGGCCCGACGACCTCGCCCGACGACGCCCTGGCTCTCGCGGCAAAGCTGAACCCCGCCAACGCCCCCGGGCGTCTCGTGTTCGTCGCTCGGATGGGCGCCGGCAAGGTGCGGGACGTGCTGCCGGGCCTGGTGGAGAAGGTCACGGCGCAGGGGGTCGCGGTCACCTGGATGACCGACCCGATGCACGGAAACACCATCACGTCCGGGACCGGCTACAAGACGCGGCGCTTCGCCGACGTGCTGGACGAGGTCCAGGGCTTCTTCGAGGTGCACCGCGCGCTCGGCACCGTGCCCGGGGGCCTGCACATGGAGCTCACGGGCGACGACGTGACCGAGGTGCTCGGGGGCGCCGGGCAGATCGACGAGGCCGGTCTGGCTCGCCGTTACGAGACCCTCGTGGACCCGCGCCTGAACCACCAGCAGTCGTTGGAGACCGCGTTCCTCGTCGCCGAGATGCTCCAGGATCGGTAGCCGACCCGACTGCAGCGGTGTTGGGCGTTGCAGTCGGCCTGGTCACCAGACGGTGATCCTCACGGTCGACCCCTTGGGGGCTGTCGTTTCCGGTTCCTGGAACCGCACGGTGTCCAGGATGCCGCCCAGGTACTTGACCGTGTCGACCTTGAACCCGGCGTCCTTCAACGTCTGCTGCGCCGCGGCTGTCCGCTGACCGACGACGTTCGGCACCTCGATGATCGGCGGCCCCGAGGAGACTGTCAGCGTGACGGTGTCGAGCCGGTGCGCCTGCGTCCCGCTCTCGGGTGTCTGACGGATGACCCGGCCAGCGGGCACCGTCTCGGAGGCTTCGTCGTCGGTGAAGGCCACGGCGAAGCCCAGGTCCTCCAGCGCCGCCTGAGCGTCGGCCCTGTCGCGGCCGACCTGTTGGGTCACCGTCGCCGGGGCAGGTCCGCCCGACACCGTCAACGTGACCTTCGTGGTGTGGGGGACCGACGTTCCCCCGTCGTGCGAGACGTCCATCACCTCGCCCGTGGGGACGGTGTCCGACCATTCCTGATCGACCGGTCCCGCGGTCACGTCGGCGGCCGTCAGCGCCGCCTCGGCATCCGCCTGCTGGAGACCGACGAGTCCGTCGGGGACCGTGACCATCCGGATCCCAAGAGACACGACGAGCTTGACGGTGCCGTCCCGGCGTATCCGTGCACCCTCGTCCGGCGTCAGTGACACGACGGACCCCTGCGGGACCGTGTCGTCGTTCGCCTCGGTGCGGGCAGTGTCGAGGCCGTGCTCGGCGAGGATCGCCGCGGCGTCGTCGTACGGAACGGATGCCAGTCCGCTGGGCACCGTCGTCCACGCGCCCGGTCCGTCCTCGAACCACCACCACGCGCCATACCCGATGCCTCCGGTGACGACGGTGAGGGCGAGCACCCACGCCATGACCCGCGGCCAGCGGCGGCGTCTTTGGCCTGCGTCGCCAGCCGGCATCGTCTCGAGCACGGCGACGGGCGTGGTGTCCCGCTCGATGAGGCGTTCGGTGGGACGTGCACCGCCGTCGACGAGGTGCCCGGTCACGTCCAGGTCGGTGTCGGGGGCCGGCGTGACGGCCGTCATCGGGATCGCGTCGATCTCGTCACCGTCCAGTGACGACCCTCCCGTGGGCGGCGCGGCGCCGTCGGACGTTGCCTCCGACGAGGGTGCCACGAACCCGGCCGGCGGGTCCGCGCGCCGGACCAGGATCTCCGGGTCGTGGGCCTCGAGCTGAGAGCGCACGGCGCGCAGGTCCTCGAGCGCGGCGGCGCCGTCCGCGGGTCGCTGCCGCGGGTCGCGAGCCGTGAAGCGCAGGACGAGCGCGCAGACCTGGGGCGGCAGCCAGTCCACCCGCTCGGCGGGTGATGCGATGTCCTCGTGGACGTGCTGGAAGGCGACCTGGATCGGCGTCGACCCGTCGTGAGGAAGCGCGCCCGTGAGCATCTCGTACGCGAGGATGCCCACCGAGTAGATGTCGGTGCGGGCGTCGCAGGCGCCCGTCGTGATGACCTCCGGGGCCAGGTACGCGATGGTGCCCAGAATGGTGCCGGTGGCCGTGCTCGTGACCTCGGTGACGGCGCGAGCCAGGCCGAAGTCCGCGACCTTGACCCGCTGCTCCTCGGCGGTGATGAGCACGTTCTCCGGCTTGATGTCCCGGTGGACCAGGCCCTTGCGGTGTGCTGCGGCGAGCGCCCCCAGCACCTCCTCCAGCACGTCGAGCGCGCGCCCCAGATCGAGGGTGCCCGTCGCGCGAAGCTCCCGGCGCAGGTTGGTGCCGGGGACGTACTCCATGGTCAGGTAGCTGGTCTCGCCGTCCAGACCCTGGTCGTAGACGGCGACGACGCCGGGGTGCGCCAAGCGGGCGGCCGCGCGGGCCTCCCGGCGGAAACGGGACACGAACGCGGCGCCCTCGACGCCGTCCGCGAGGTGCGCGTGCATGACCTTGAGCGCGACGTCCCGGTCGAGCCGGCGGTCGCGTGCCAGGTAGACGGTTGCCATCCCGCCGCGCGCGATGCGTGCCGAGATCTCGTAGCGACCGTCCACGAGGCGGCCGAGCAAGGGGTCGGTCGTCATCTGGGCCACCCGGAGAGTCTACGAACGACCTGCGCGCCAGCGCGGGAGGTGGGCAGCGGCGTGGCTTGCCGATCGACGTGGTCGTTCGCCGCGCACCCCGTAGGCTCGGTGGGTGAGTACCGACCTCGACCGTCTCATCGACGGCTGGCTGACCCTTCCCGACCTGGCCGAACGGCTGGAGACCGACATCTCGTTCGTGCGCGGCCTGGTCCGTGACCGGGCGGTGGTGGGCGTCAAGCGGGGGGAACGCACCACCTTCCAGGTCCCGGAAGCCTTTCTCGTCACGGGCGAGGACGGCGCCGAGCACGTGCTGCCCACGGTTCGGGGGACGGTCATCGTGCTGGGCGACCAGGGGCTGAGCGATCCGGAGATCCTCGCCTGGTTGTTCAGCCCGGAGGACTCGCTGGGCGTCGCGCCCATCGAGGCGCTGCGTGCGGGGCGCCGGGCCGAGGTGCGCCGTACGGCGCAGACGTTGGGGTTCTGACCGGGATCAGGCCGCCCGTTCGACAGCAGCGTGGGCCAGGTCGAGGAGCACGCCACGTCCGGGATCGCTCAGCTGCGCCGCCTGCAGCCGTGAGATCGCGTCGTCAGCCAGCGCGTCGATGACTGCCTCGACGCTGTCCAGGGCGCCGGAGGCGACGACTGCGGCGCGTAGGGCTGCCACATCGTCGTCAGTGAGGTGTGGGTCTCCGAGCCGCGCGGTGAGCAGCGCGCGTTGCTCCGCGGTACCGGCGGCCATGGTCCGGGCCGCCAGGACCGTGCGCTTTCCCTCCCGCAGGTCGTCACCCGCGGGCTTCCCGGTCACCTGAGGGTCACCGAACACGCCGAGCACGTCGTCGCGGAGCTGGAACGCCTCGCCGAGCGGCAGCCCCGCGGCGGCTACGACGGCAACCTGCGCGTCAGCGGCTCCCGCGAGGAGTGCGCCCATGACCAGGGGCTGGCGCACGGAGTAGCTCGTGGTCTTCGCCCGGATCACCGCGCGGGCCCGGGTCTCGTCCGCGGCGGGGTCCACCCCCCACGGCTCGGACTGGACCAGGACGTCGAGGTACTGGCCCACGATCACCTCGGTCTGCATGGCGTCGAACGCGGCGCGCACCGCGGTGGCTCTCTCGCGGGGAAGCGGTGCGAGCGCCTGGGCGATCTCCTGCTGGGCGGCGATGAGACACAGGTCGCCGAGGAGGATCGCGGCCGCCTGCCCGAACCGTGCGGACTCGCCCGCCCAGCCCTCTGCGGCGTGCCTCGCCTCGAAGGCGCGGTGGGCGGTGGGAAGGCCGCGACGGGTGTCGGAGGCGTCCATGACGTCGTCGTGCAACAGGGCCGCGGCCTGGAAGAGCTCGAGTGCGGCACCCGTGCGGATCGCCGCTTCCCGCTCCGGGCCGTCCGGGCCACCTCCGTGCGCGCGGAACGACCAGTAGGCGAACGCGGCCCGCAGCCGCTTGCCGCCGCTGAGCAGCTCGGCCGCCTGGGCGGTCAGGGCGGTCGCCTCGGGGCCCAGCGCAGCAACCTGCGCGGTCAGCGTGTCGAGATGGCGGGTCACGGCCGCGTCGACGTCACAGCGCAGGTTCTCGATGTCGACGACCGCAGGCATGGCGGCAGCCTATGCCAGCGTCCGCAGCCGAGGTCAGCCCTGCGGCGCCTGGACCGCTCCGCTGACCGAGACGAGGCGTCGCGCACCGTCGTCGAGGACGCCGACGAGCACGGTCTCGATGAGCGGTCCCTCGGGACGGTCGGTGCGGCGCGACCACGCCGTGAGCGCGGTCAGCCCCGACGTGGCATCGGGGTTCTCGGGTGTGAAGCCGGCTGCAGCGAGCGGCGCGCCCACCTCTGCCATGACCTCCTCGGTGGTGTGCATGGAGGACGCGTTGAGCGAGATGCGGACCAACGCATCGGCCGGCTCGGCCGAGCTGGCGATCAGCTCGGCCTCCGGTGGCAGGGGGATGAGGTCCTGGGGAAAGCCGTCGGCGAGCTCGCCGACCGCGGTGGATGCGTCGAACGTCGGCAGGTCCGTCACGGTCGACGGCGGGGAGGGCTGGACCGTCGGCCCGTGCAACGGTGCGGTGTCGAGGCGACCTGAGGGCGCCGGGGTGCAGCCCGCCGACGACACCATGGCCAGCACCGCCGCCAGGGCTGCGGTCGCGAGGGTGGCAGCGCGGGATCGACGGGGCACCGGGACACCGTAGCGGCCCGGGTGGCCTCCCACGTCTGCGGCCCCCGACGCCGACCACGACGCCGTCCCCTGCGCGGCCGTGCACAGGTGTCCCCGTCCGCGGGCTCCGCGGCGGTTCGACCCCGGTGTGATCGCAGGCATGACAGACACCGCCTCGCCCTCCGTGGCCTCCCCAGTACGGGTGCGTGACACCCGTGACCTGCTGTCCGTGGTCCCGTACCTTCTCGGATACCGGCCCACCGAGTGCGTCGCCGTCGTGTGCGTGCGGCCGGGCGGCGGGCTCGGGCTCGTCGCCCGCACCGATCTCTCGGACCTGCTCAGGCCGGCACGCCGCACCGAGATCGCCGACCTTGTGGCCCGGCGGGCGGCACAGGACGGGACCGTCGCCGCCTGGGTGGTGGTCTACACGGACGAGGTCACCGGGCCCGGCTCGACCGTGCGCGCGGTGTCCGACGCGTTCGCGGCGGCCCTCGACGCCGTCGTGCCCGAGCATGAGTCGTGGGTCGTGGGCCGGGAGCGCTATCGATCGCTGGACTGCGCCGACCCGTTGTGCTGCGCGCCGGAGGGATACCCCGTCGACGGGCTGGAGTCCACCGCGCCCGGTGCCGAGCTGGTGCTCGCGGGTCGCGCTCCGCTGCCCACACGCGACGCCCTGTACCGCATCCCGCGGGCCGAGCAGAACCGGCGCGACCTGGCCGGCCGGGCGGCGGGGCGATGGGATCGGGCCCGGGCGGTCGCCGTGGACGCTGGCCCACACGATGCCGCGAGCTGGCGTGCGCGCGCGTTCGACGACTGGCTCACGGCGACCCGGACGGCGAGCGCCGACGGCACGGTCGCCCCGGCGCTGCTGGGTCGGCTCGCTGTCGCGCTCGACGACCGGTCCGTACGCGATGCCGTGCTTCTGTGGGCCACGCCGGGTGGTGCGGGCTGTGCCGCCGCCGTCGCTCGAGGCGACGACGACGGCGATACCGACAGTGCGGTCGCCGCAGCCATGGCGGCCGTGGTCGGCGGTGATGCCGCGTGCCCACCCGACGAGGGGCTCTTGCAGACCTGCGTCACGGTGCTCGAGGACGTCGTCGCACACGCGCAGCGGGGGCGCACCACGGCGCCGCTGACGCTGCTCGCGTTCCTGGCGTGGTGGTCCGGTGAAGGGGCGCGGGCGGGGTTTCGGTGTGCGGAGGCGCAGGCGGTCGACCCTGGATACCGCCTGGCCGGGCTGGTGGGCGCTGCGCTGGACGCGGGACTGCCCCCGGGATGGGTCCGGGCGCGCAGGATCGGCGGTGTCGCAGCGGGGTACGGGGGAGACCTCGGGTAGCGTGCGACTCATGACGGTCGCGGTCTCCTACTCGAGCAACCCCGAAGGTCGGCACGCGCTCGCCACCGCCACGGCGGAGGCGCAGGCGCGGGGCTCGCGGCTCGTGGTCGTCGCCTCGGCACCACGCGACGAGGCCGCACAGAGCGCGGGGCTCGGCGAGCTTCGTGATCGTCTCGTGCGGCTCGGCCTGGACCATGAGGTGGTCGAGGTGTCCGGGGATCTCGCGGAGGGTCTGGTGACCGTGGCCGCGCAGGCCGACGCCGAGCTCATCGTCATCGGGCTGCGCCGCCGCAGCCCGGTGGGCAAGCTGGTGCTCGGCGCAGGGGCCCAGCGCATCCTGCTCGAGTCACCGTGCGCGGTACTTGCCGTCAAGTCGTGACGGGTCGGTCGCGGGAACGACCGTCAGGGGGTTCGCGGGAATGATCGCCGGGGTCGCGACGTTGACCCGGTGTCCGCACACCTCGGGGTTGCGCGTGCCGTCCGACCGCCGCCGAAACGGTTCGAACGTGTCGCGTGGATCCCACTCGGTGCGCCGTCGCAGCCTGGGTCCACAGGTTACGACGGTATAATATCCGCGTCCGCCGGAGCTTCGACGGTCCGTCCAAAGCCTCCGGGCCTCTTCACCTCTCCGGCGGGACACCGCCCCCCTGATGCCGAAAGGTCGGTTTGTGGCGTCCACGTCCCTGAGCCCCGCACAGCCCAACATCACCCTGCCTCGTGAGTTCGAGCAGCCCGCCCTCAAGGAGCTTCTGGCTCGCGGTACCGCGGAGGGCCGCGTCGACGCGGAGTCGTTCCGCACCGCCTGCGAGACCGCCGGAGTCGGTGACGCCAAGAGGCTCAAGGCGGTCCTCAAGGCGCTCTCTCTCGCGGGGGTGGAGGTCGGCATGCCCACCGTCTCCAAGGTTGCCGCAGCGACGTCGACCCGCTCGACGCGGACCACCGCGAAGGCGCCCGCCACGCGGACGCGCGCCGCGGCGGCGCCGGACGCAGACGCCGCCGAGGGCGCCGAGGACGCACCCGCCACGAAGGCGCCCGCGAAGCGAGCGACCGCGGCGAAGACGGCTGCCGCGAAGAAGGCCGGCACCACGAAGACCGCTGCGAAGTCGGGCTCGAAGAAGACGGCCGGCAAGGCCACCAAGACCGCCCAGGACGACGCCGCCGAGGATGTCATCGAGGACGATGTCGAGATCGACGAGTCGGAGCTCACGGACGATGTCGACGTGACCGAGGAGTCCGACGGCGACGCCGCGGACGACACCGAGGACGGCAAGGAGCCCGCGCAGGCGACCGCCGAGAAGGACGAGGACAAGACGGGCTTCGTCGTCTCCGACTCCGACGACGACGACCAGCCTGTCCAGCAGGTCGTGACCGCGGGCGCCACCGCGGACCCGGTCAAGGACTATCTCAAGCAGATCGGCAAGGTCGCGCTGCTGAACGCGGAGCAGGAGGTCGAGCTCGCCAAGCGGATCGAGGCCGGCCTGTTCGCCGAGGAGAAGCTCGCCAAGGACTTCGCCGGGTACGACAAGACGAAGGCCGACGCCGACACCCGTCGCCTCGTGCGCGACCTCCAGTGGATCGCCCACGACGGCAAGCGCGCCAAGAACCACCTGCTCGAGGCCAACCTGCGTCTGGTCGTCTCCCTGGCAAAGCGCTACACGGGCCGCGGGATGCTGTTCCTGGACCTGATCCAGGAGGGCAACCTGGGCCTGATCCGTGCGGTCGAGAAGTTCGACTACACCAAGGGCTACAAGTTCTCGACGTACGCCACCTGGTGGATCCGCCAGGCGATCACGCGTGCCATGGCCGACCAGGCCCGCACGATCCGCATCCCGGTGCACATGGTCGAGGTCATCAACAAGCTGGCCCGCGTGCAGCGTCAGATGCTCCAGGACCTGGGGCGTGAACCCACGCCGGAGGAGCTGGCCAAGGAGCTGGACATGACCCCTGAGAAGGTGGTCGAGGTCCAGAAGTACGGCCGCGAGCCCATCTCGCTGCACACGCCGCTGGGCGAGGACGGCGACTCCGAGTTCGGTGACCTCATCGAGGACTCCGAGGCTGTCGTACCGGCCGACGCCGTGTCGTTCACCCTGCTCCAGGAGCAGCTGCACCAGGTGCTCGACACCCTGTCCGAACGCGAGGCCGGCGTCGTCTCGATGCGGTTCGGCCTTCAGGACGGTCAGCCCAAGACGCTCGACGAGATCGGGAAGGTCTACGGCGTGACGCGTGAGCGCATCCGCCAGATCGAGTCCAAGACCATGTCGAAGCTGCGCCACCCGTCGCGTTCACAGGTGCTCCGCGACTACCTCGACTGAGCGGTCGCCGACCACGAGCGAAGGCCCGCACCTCACGGGATGTTTCCCGGGGTGCGGGCCTTCGTCGTCCCGGCGGGGTGGCCGGAGGTCGGGGTGCGGTCGGCTCAGCGGGCCCCGTGCTCCGCGAGCAGGCGGTCGGTCTCGTCCTGCACCGATGTGGCGACGCTTGAGTAGGCGGGGGCGTGTTCGCGTGCGTGGTGGCCGCAGAAGAGAAGCTCTCCCACCGGCAGGACCACGCGAACGTACGCCTGCGCCCCGCAGCGGTCGCAGCGGTCGACGGCGGTCAGCGTGTCAGTCGTCAAAGTGGTCACGTGACAATCCAACCAGCCGCGCGGCCCATGATTCCCCTGGAACGCCCGGGTTCGCCACGGGCGTAGCGCGCGGGAGGCCGCACGCCGCGGGGCGGAGCGTCGGCGGTCACCGTGTCGGTACCGTCGTCTACCCTGCAAGGCGTGACCACCACCGCCTCCCCGGAATCGAGCTACACCGCAAGGCACCTCTCCGTCCTCGAAGGGCTGGAGGCCGTGCGCAAGCGGCCGGGCATGTACATCGGGACCACGGACTCCCGCGGCCTCATGCACTGCCTGTGGGAGATCATCGACAACTCGGTGGACGAGGCGCTGGGCGGGTTCGCCACGAAGATCGGCGTGGTGCTCCACGCCGACACGTCGGTGACCGTGACCGACGACGGGCGCGGCATCCCGGTGGACGTCGAGCCGAAGACGGGACTGAGCGGCGTCGAGGTCGTGTTCACCAAACTGCACGCCGGTGGCAAGTTCGGTGGCGGGTCGTACACCGCCTCGGGCGGTCTGCACGGGGTCGGGGCGTCCGTGGTCAACGCGCTGTCCGCCCGGCTCGACGTCGAGGTGGACCGCGGTGGCAAGACCTATGGGATGTCGTTCCGCCGTGGTGAGCCGGGATCGTTCACCGACACCGCGGCCGGCGCGTCGCCCGAGTCGCCGTTCGAACCCTTCGTCGAGCGCAGCGAGCTCGCCGTCGTCCGCAAGGCCAAGCGGGGGCAGACGGGGACCCGGGTGCGGTACTGGGCCGACCGGCAGATCTTCCCCAAGGCCGCCGTGTTCAGCTATGACGAGCTGGTCACGCGCGTGCGCCAGACGACGTTCCTGGTGCCCGGCCTGGAGATCACGGTGCGCGACGAGCGTCGCCTGCCGGGCACCCCGGGGGCCGACGGACCGCACGAGGAGGTGTTCGTGCACCACGGCGGCGCCGCCGACTTCGTCGACTTCCTGGCGCCGGACACGCCCGTGACCGCCACCTGGACGCTGCGCGGCCAGGAGACGTTCACCGAGACCGTCCCGGTGCTCGACGAGCGCGGGCACATGACGCCGCGTGAGGTGCAGCGCGACTGCGAGGTCGAGGTGGCGCTGCGCTGGGGCTCCGGGTACGACACCGAGGTACGCACCTTCGTCAACATCATCGCGACGCCCAAGGGCGGCACCCATCTGACCGGGTTCGAGCAGGGCCTGGTCAAGACGGTCCGCAAGCAGGTCGAGGCCAACGCGCGGCGGCTCAAGATCAGCGCGAAGGACGCCGGGGAGCGCATCGAGAAGGACGACATCATGGCGGGCCTCACCGCCGTCGTCACCGTGCGGTTGGCCGAGCCCCAGTTCGAGGGCCAGACCAAGGAGGTGCTGGGCACCGCGCCCGTGCGCGCCATCGTCACGCGCACGGTGGACAAGCAGCTCGGCGCGATCCTGACCTCCACCAAGCGGGACGACAAGGCGCAGGCGTCGCTGCTGCTCGACAAGGTGGTCGCGGAGATGCGGGCCCGCGTCTCGGCCCGCAAGCAGAAGGAGATCTCGCGGCGCAAGAACGCTCTGGAGTCGTCATCGTTGCCGGCCAAGCTCGCCGACTGCCGCTCCGACGACGTGGAGCGCTCGGAGCTCTTCATCGTCGAGGGCGACTCCGCGCTCGGTACCGCGAAGCTCGCGCGGTCGAGCGACTTCCAGGCCTTGCTGCCGATCCGCGGCAAGATCCTCAACGTCCAGAAGGCCTCGATCAGCGACATGCTGCGCAACGCCGAGTGCGCGGCGATCATCCAGGTGCTCGGGGCAGGTTCGGGCCGCTCGTTCGACCTGGAGGCCGCGCGGTACGGCAAGGTCGTGCTCATGACCGACGCCGACGTCGACGGCGCGCACATCCGCACCCTGCTGCTCACGCTCTTCTACCGGTACATGCGCCCGCTCGTGGAGGCCGGACGGGTGTTCGCCGCGGTGCCGCCCCTGCACCGCGTCGAGGTCTACGGTGCGCGGGGCAAGGGCACCGAGTACATCTACACGTACTCGGAGGCCGAGCTGCAGGCCACGCTCAAGCGGCTCGACCGCGCCGGCAAGCGGTACAAGGACGACATCCAGCGGTACAAGGGCCTGGGCGAGATGGACGCCGACCAGCTGGCCGAGACCACCATGAACCCGCGACACCGAACCCTGCGCCGCGTCACCGCCGCGCACGCCGAGGCGGCGGAGCGGGTGTTCGAGCTGCTCATGGGATCCGACGTGGCGCCCCGCAAGGACTTCCTCATCGCGGGCGCGGAGCTCTTGGACCGCTCGCGTATCGACGCCTGACCTGCACGTACCGAACGGTGGGCCCTGCGCGGGGAGGGCGTGCACCTCGGTGCGCCCGGGACGCCGTCGTTGCGGGCGACGTCCCAGGCGCCGGTGGTCAGAGCACCGGGGTGATGTGGTGGTAGCCCCGGTCGTGGAACACGAGCGGCGCGGCGTTCGCGAACCGGCGGTGCCACAGCGCTTCGACCGTGACAAGGTGGCTGGAGCCGACGGCG
The DNA here is from genome assembly GCA_001592145.1 of Xylanimicrobium pachnodae JCM 13526 = NBRC 107786. Classification (GTDB taxonomy): domain Bacteria; phylum Actinomycetota; class Actinomycetes; order Actinomycetales; family Cellulomonadaceae; genus Xylanimonas; species Xylanimonas pachnodae. The sequence continues at coordinate 92,857 of BCWJ01000006.1, forward strand.
ATGCGGCCGGTGATCCGTGCGTGCAGCCAGGCGGACGCCCCGTCGATGACCGGCTCGCCCGTGTCGAGACGGTGCCAGCCGCCCGCTGCGAACCGGTCGATGCCGCTCGTGGCGAACCGGGTGGAGACCTCGGCCTGGCCGGCGGCGAGGAAGCTGACGGCCACAGTGTCGGCGGCCGCCACGGCGGGCCAGGACGACGAGGAAGCCGCGAGCGAGAAGGCCAGCAGAGGCGGGTCTGCCGACACCGAGATGACCGATGTGGCGGTGAACCCCACCGGCCGGTCTGCGTGCGTGGTGGTGATGACGGCGACGCCGGCCGGGTGGGCGCGGAACACGGACCGGAACGCGTCGGGGGTCACGGCGTCCAGGGCCGTCGGCTGGGGGTGCGTCGTCGTCATCGGGACCTCCGGGGTGCTGACGAGGTGGCGAGCGTGGGGACCGGCACGATCGCCTGCTCCCCGAACGGGAGCTCGTCAAGCCACAGGTCGGTGTGCACGCCGGCGTCGGAAAGCTCTGGCTCGAGCAGCGCGAGCGCGACATCGGGCACGGTGGCACCCAGCTCGGCGAGCAGCGGTACCAGGTGGGCCTCGCCTGCGCTCTGGTGCGCAGGGCTCGCTGAGACGACGAGCGGCACCGTCCGGAGCCCGTGCAGGGCGCCAGGTCCGTACAGGTCGAGGAACGCCTTGAGCAGCCCCGTGTAGGACCCCTTGTAGACAGGGGTGGCGACGATGAGCAGGCGGGCGCCGGCGACGGCGCGCAGCGCGTCGTCGACCCGCGGGTGCGTCGGTGCGAGGACCTCGTCGGCGACGTCGGCCAGGTCGATCGTCACGTGCGTGTCCGGGATGTCCAGTCGGGCTGCGACCCGCCGCGCGACAGTCTCCGCGGCGGCCCTGGTCCGGGACCGGGCGCGCGGGTTGCCCACCAGCACCACGACGCCGCTCCGCGCGGTCATCGGGTGCCCCGGGTGCGGGTGGCCGTAGGTGCCGCGTCCGAGAGTGTGTCCGTGCACGGGCGCACCAGGGTTGCGTCGGCGGTGCGGAGGGCATGGCGAAGCGAAGGCATGAGGGTTTGCTCCATCAGGTGGTCGCGCCCGCGTGGGACGGGCAGTGGTCGTGTGATCGGGGTCAGCCGCGACAACGACAGCCGAGGGCCAGGGACCGTCGGCGTGCGGCGAGGAGTCGACGCGTGGAGCGCATGCCGACGACCGTACGACCAACTGAAGCGAAATGCTCCACAAAGAGGGGCGGTCTTACCCAGTGAGACGGCCCTCGTGTGCCGCGGGATGACGGCCGGCGCCGGCTTCAGGCAGGGTCGCGCTGGGCGTCGCGCGCCATCTCACGCAGGTGCGGGCGGGTGCGCCAGGCGTCGTCCGAGGCGAGGAGCTGCGCGACGGGCGCCGGGATCTGACCCGCGACCACGTCGGCGAGCGTGACGACGTCGAGCACGGACCGCATGGCGCACCGCAGGGCGACCCAGACGTCACGCAGGGGTGCGGACGCCCCCGGGAACGTGACGTCCTCCACGAACCGGCCGCCCACGCTGGCGAGCGGCCCGTCGATGGCCCGGATCACGTCGGCCACCACGATCTGGTCCGGGGGAGCGCTCAGTCGGGCGCCGCCGTCGGCGCCACGCCGCGTCTCCACGATCCCCGCCTGCTTGAGGGTGTTCAGGATGACCAGGACGTAGTTCGCGGGCACCTGCTGCGCCGCCGCGAGCTCGTCCGACTTGGAGTAGCGCTCGTCGTCGAACCGCGCGGCGAGCTCCACGCAGAGCCGGACGGCGTAGTCGATCTTGGCGGTGATGCGCACGATCGGAGTCTTTCACGATGACGGCGACGGTGGCTCTCGCGGCCGCGTGCGCCCCGGTGCTATGCGGGTGTCGAGGCGATCAGGTTCTCCCGGACGACGCGACGCATGACCTTGCCGATGGCCGAGTGCGGCAGCTCGGGGACGACGACGAGGCCGCGTGGCAGCGCGTACCGAGCCATCTGCGTGGCCGCCCATTCGCGCACCGTGGACAGGTCGAGCGAGGTGACCCCCTGCGCGAGCACGATGGCGGCGATGACCCGCTCGCCCAGGTCGCCGCCCGGAACTCCGACGACGGCGACGTCGGCGATCTGCGGCATGGCGCGCAGCTGCTCCTCGACCTGCGACGGGTACACCTTGAACCCGCCGGTCACGATCACCTCCTTGGACCGGTCCACCAGGGTGACGAACCCGTCGTCGGCCACGGTCACGATGTCGCCGGTGCGCAGCCAGCCGCCGGGCAGCAGCGCCTGTGCGGTCTCCTCGGGGCGGTGCCAGTACCCGTCGAAGACCTGTGGCCCGGAGATGAGCAGCTCGCCGCGCTCGCCCACCGGGACCTCGTGGGTGGGGTCCTCCGGATCGACGACGCGGATCGACGTCGACGGGAAGGGCAGGCCCAGGGCACCCGGGCGGCGGCGCTCGTCGAGCGGGCTGCCCAGCGCCACGGGTGACGTCTCCGTCATCCCGTAGCCCTCGATGACCAGGCCGCCGGTCAGGTCCTCCCACTCGCGGGCGGTCTCGGCGGGCAGCGCCATCGACCCCGAGATGGCGATGCGGAAGCTGGACAGGTCGGTGCGGGTGGCACGGGCCGCCTCGGTGAGCCGCGCGAGCATGGGCGGGACGGCGGGCAGGAACGTGCCCGGGCGACGCCGCTGGGCGGCCAGCACGGTGCGCGCCCCGAACTTGGGCAGCACCACCACGGTCGCGGCGATCGTCGTGGCGTACACGAGGCAGAGCTGGAGCCCGAACGCGTGGAAGTAGGGGAGGATCCCGTACACGACCTCGGGTCGGGCCGGGTCGTGGCCGGTCCAGGCCTGGCCCTGCACGGCGTTGACCGCGATGTGCCGGTGCCGCAGCATCACGGCCTTGGGGTCGCCGGTGGTGCCGCCGGTGTAGATGAGCACCGCCAGGTCGTCCGGCGTGGGCAACGGGTGGTCGGCGGGGAGGGCCGGGGCCCGGGACACGAGACCGTGCCACTGGGCGCGCTGCTCGGTCCCCCGTCCGGCACCCACGAGCGCTGCGCGCTGGGCGCGCGCCGAGCGCACCGGCAGGCGCAGGGCCCACTGCTTGAGCCGCGGTAGGTCGCGGCTGATGTCGACGGCGACGACGTCGGACAGGGGGGACGCGATGGCGATGTCGGGGGCCGTCTTGGCCCAGGCGAGGACGACGTGCGCCTCCGAGTCCGCGATGAGGCGCGCCGTCTCCACGGCTCCGAGCGTCGGGTTCAGCTCGACGACGACGGCGCCGAGCCGGAGCACGGCCCAGAAGGCGACCACGTGGCTGGGGCTGTTGGGCAGGGTGACGGCGACCCGGTCGCCGCGGCGCACGCCCCGCGCCTCGAGGGCGCTCGCGGCGCGCCGGACGGTGTCCGCGAGGTCGCGGTACGTCGTGGTGGCGCCCAGGAAGTCGAGCGCGACGCGGTCGGGGTGCGCGTCAGCGGCGCGGTCGAGAACCGCAGGAAGCGGCCAGTCGGGAGTGGCGACGGTCTGCGGCGTCTGGTGCATCACACCACCGTAACCTACGGATGCGTAACCTACGGTGGCGTAGGGAGTGGATCGGGTGATGATCGTGCCGGATCTGCGAGCCCGGCATGCGGTGACGGACACCGATGCGGCCCATGCCCGGTAGCGTCGGACGGATGGATCGCATCGACCTCACGCTCGCCAAGCTCGACTCCGCACTGGGCAACACGGGCACCAGCATGGACGCTGCCGTGTGGAAGGCGCCCACGGGGAGCCCCGTCAGCCCGGACGTGCGCCGTGAAGCGCGCGCGGCTGCCCGGTCCGGGGATCTGCTCACCGCCGCGCGCCTGCTCCTCGTCGCGGCGGCCGACGCCGGAGCGTCGGTACCCGGCGCGCTGCTCGACGAGGTCGAGACAGGCGTGGCGGGCCTCGGCGAGGCGGGGGACGGGGTCGGCGAGTCGGGAGCGCGTGAGGCGATCGCGGACGCGGTGGAGCGCCTGCGCAACCCGGCACCCCCGGCGTCCCGGAGGCGTGGGCTCGCGTTCTGGCGGCGCTGACCGGTGACGCCGGCGTACCGTCGGTGGTGTCCCTGTCGACAGGGATGGAACGCATCCGTAGAATCGGATAAATAGCCCCATATGGGGCACTCGCGGATCCCTGTGTCGCAGGGACCCGTCCGAGCGGCTCGAACGCATCACGGTGCGTGCGCGACGCGGCTCGGGTTCTGCGCCCCATGGACGGCACGTGCCACGCACGAGCCCGAGGGGAGAAGCGTTGATCGACACCAGGCACGATGCGCCGCCGACGGCGGCGGCGCGGAGGCCGCGATGAACCTCGCCGAAACTCTGCTGAAGCACCTGGGCGGCGCGGCGAACGTCCGGCTCATGACGCGCTGCTGGGTCCGTCTGCGGTTCGTCCTGCACGACTATGCGGCGGTGGACCAGGCGGGACTCGAGGCGATGCCCGACGTCGCGCTGGCCGCGGTGCGGCACGGGCAGTTCCAGATCGCCCTGCACGGCGGACTGGGTGACACCTTCGACCACCTGGCACACCTGCTGATCGGCGGCCCGGACGACGGTCGGGCCTGACCGTGCTCGGCCGGTGCGGGGCCTGGCGGCGTCAGCCGATGCGCGGCCACGACGTGGTCAGGTACGCCTCCACCGCGCGGTGCCGGAACGTGTAGGGGCGACCGCGCTCGACGATGCCGCGGATCGTGTCCAGGCGCTGCGCCGTCGTGCCGAGCTGCGTCGCCTCCGCGAAGCCCATGCGCTGCGCGATCGTGGTCAGTGTGCGATCCGCGGGATCGAGAGCGGCCATGACCTCGACGAACCGGCGCTCGCGCTCCGGCAGGCGTTCGAGGATGCGTTCCACGTGCAGCGACGCCTCGCCGACGACACCGGCCCAGCCCTCGCGGACGTCGTCGGCGGTGATGTGCGACGACGCCCCCGCGTACCAGGCGCGCTCGCCCGCGAGCTGGAAGAGGAACGGCTCGCCGTGGCACAGGGCCACGATCTGCGCGGCGGCCTCCGGCGTCATCCAGACCCGCGTGGTGCCGCCGTCGCCGTCCGGGACCTCCCAGCCGTCGGTGACGAACGGGCGCAACGACATGGTCAGGTCGTCGTCGTCGATGGGGGTGAGCACCGTCGTGGCGAAGCGGCGGGCGAACGTGGCGCCCTTGCGCGCCCCGGCCAGGTCCGCGAAGTCCGGCAACCCCGTGAGGTAGACGGCGATCGGCAGCGCCCGTGAGAGCTCCACGCCGCCCGGGGCCACCACGGGCTCCTCGTGGGTGAGCGCGTCGCCCAGGGCGATGAGGAGCTGGCTGAGCTCGTTCTCCCCGGTGACGTTCTGCATCTCGTCCAGGTGCACCAGCACCGCGCGCTCGGCCCTCATCGCCGCGATGCCCACCTCGACCAGGAGCTGCGACAGTGCGTGGTACGGCTCGGGCCCCTCCGCGCGGTCGAGGGTCAGCGACATGCCCTGCACGGCGACGGCGCGCACCCGGTGGAGCAGGTCCCGGATCCGCTTCTCGCGGGACACGGCCAGGCCTGCCGTGTCGGCGAGGGCGAGCACCGCTGCGGCCACGGCCTTGAGCGAGTCGGTGCCCGCGGGGATGCGGAGCTGCGGGGTCACCCAGTCGCCCTGCCGCTCGGCGGTGGCCGCGATGAGGCGCACCAGCGACGACTTGCCCAGGCCGGCCTCGCCCAGAATCGTGCGGCCCCGCTCCGGCAGGCCGCTCAGGCGCCGGGGGCGCACCACGCGTTCCCAGTCGGTGAGCTGGGCGATGCGGCCGGCCCACACCACCGGGACGGTGTCCGAGCCGGGGGTGAAGGGGTTGTTGATCGCGGTGCGCATGGCGATAAGGTTACCGCGGCGCAGCGCCATTTGGTAAGGTTATCGCCTGCTGTTGATCCCCGGCGCCCCGGTCCGGCGCCGCGTCCTCGAATGCGAGGCCCCACGTGAAGCGCATCGTCGTCGTCGGCTCGATCAACGCCGACATCGTGACCCGGGTCCGCGCTCATCCTGCCCCCGGCGAGACCGTCGTGGGGGAGTCCCTCGCCGTGCTCCCCGGTGGCAAGGGAGCGAACCAGGCCGTCGCCGCTGCGCGGCTCGGTGGTGATGTCGCCATGGTCGGGGCCGTCGGCAGCGACGAGTTCGCGGCACCGGCCACGTGCGGTCTGACGGAGTCGGGTGTCGACGTCGACGCGGTGGACCGGGTGCCCGGCGAGACCGGGGTGGCGATCGTGACCGTGGCGGCGGACGGCGAGAACGCCATCGTCGTCGTCCCCGGCGCGAACGGGACCGTTGACGGGTCCGCCGTCGGCCGGCATCGCGCGCTCATCGGGACCGCAGGCGTCGTCGTCGTTCAGGGCGAGATCCCGCGGTCCGGGGCGGAAGCGGCGGCTCACGCGGCGCGCGGCCGGTTGGTCCTCAACCTGGCCCCGGTCATCGACATGGACGCGGAGGTGCTCCGCAGGTCCGACCCGCTCGTGGTCAACGAGCACGAGGCTCGCGGGGCGCTCGCGTTGCTCGGTGGTCACGCGCTGGACGACACGGCGGGGGACGGTCACGAAGCGGTGGCGCGAGCTCTGGCGGCGGCCGGCGTGAGATCCGTGGTGGTGACGCTTGGCCCCGCGGGAGCACTCGTGGCCACGCCCGGTGCCGATGGGACCCCACAGGTCGAGGCGGTCCCCGCGCCGCTCGTCGACGCCGTCGACACCACGGGCGCCGGGGACGCGTTCGTCGGCGCTCTCGCTCTTCGGCTCGCGAGGGGAGAACCGCTGCTGGCCGCTGCCCGCTTCGCGGCGCGGGTGGGCGCGTTCACGGTGACCGGCCGGGGGACACAGGCCTCGTACCCGTCAGTGCACGATCCGCTTCCTGACGTGCCCTGAGTGCCGTCCGGCATGCGGGGACGTGCGGGACCTACGCGCCCGGCACGTACTGGCGGGCACCGCTGCGCACCCCGGCGAACCGGAAGGGGGTGCCGCTGGCCACGGGGACCTCGACGTCGACGTCGCTGCGGTGCACCGCAGCGGTGTGCAGGTCGCGGTAGCGCCGCACGTCGACCGGCTTGCGCTCGTCGAGGGCCTTCGCGTGCCGCTGCGCGCGCTCGGCGGAGCGGTAGCCGGGCTCGACGACGCCGGTGAAGAGTTCTCCGACGCTGCCCGAGCCGTAGCTGAACAGGGCGACCCGGCGGCCCGCGAGGTCGTCGTCGTGGTCGAGCAGGGACGCCAGGCCCGCGTACAGCGACGCCGTGTAGCTGTTGCCGAGCCGGCGGTTGTAGCGGCTCGCGTCCGTCAGGTCGTCGTCGCTGAACGCCGCACCGACGTGCTGGGCGAGCTTGCGGTGCGCCTTGACGGACATGCGGGTGAACGGCTGGTGGTAGCACCAGCGGTCGATCTGCTCGACGGGCACGCCGCCGCGCGCCGCGAAGTCGTCCCACGCGCCCGTGAGCGCGTCCACGTAGGCGCTGACGGACAGGCGTCCGTCCACGAGGGCGGTGGTGCGGTCCGTGGGCCGCCAGAAGTCGTCGACGTCGGCGGTGCGCACCCCGGTGACCGGTTCGATCGTCACCAGGTCCGGGTCGGCGCCCACCAGCATCGCGACGGCACCGGCGCCCTGCGTGGGCTCGGCGGCGGAGTCGAGGTCGTAGCGGGCGACGTCGGCGGCGATGAGCAGCACCTGCTCGCCTGGGTTGCGGGCCACGATGCCCAGCGCGGCCTGGAGTCCCGCGGTCGCGGAGTAGCACGCCTGCTTGAGCTCGACGACGCGGCAGCCGGGGTTCAGGCCGAGCAGCCGGTGCACCCACACGGCCACGGCCTTCGAGGCGTCGACCCCCGACTCGGTCGCCACCAGGAGGGTGCGGATGCGCTCGGTGCCGTGTGCCTGCACGATCGGCAGCGCGGCCGACGCCGCCAGGGTCACCACGTCCTCGTCCGGGGCGAGCACGCTCATCTGGTCCAGCCCGAGCCCGACGTGGTACTTGCCCGGGTCGGTGCCGTTGAAGGCGGCGAGCTCGTCGAGGTCGAGCACGTGCTGGCCGGTGGCCATCGACAGGTCGTGGATGCCGACGCGGGTCATGCCTGGTTCCTCCGCTCGAGGCGAACATGGGCGGCCATGAGCTCACCCGGATTGGTCTGCGCGGCAAGAAGCGACAGTTCGCCGCACAGCACGCTGGCAGCGATCAATGCTGCCAGTCGTCGCGCGTTGACGCCCGGCGCACGATCCTCGCGGCAGCCGAGCCGTTCCAGCGCGGCTTCCACGACGGGCAGGTTCTTGCCGTTACCTACCGTACCCACGATGAGGTTGGGCAGTGTGCAGGAGAAGTAGAGGTCCTGCCCACGTGCCTCCGCCCACGTGATGCCCTGCGAGCCCTCGACGATGTTCGCGGCGTCCTGCCCGGTGGCCAGGTAGAAGGCGAGCAGCATGTTGGCGTAGTGCGCGTTCGCGGTGCGCAGCGACCCCGCGGCGATGCCCCCGAGCAGGTTCTTGCGGGCGTTGAGGTCCACGATCCGTTGCGCGGTGGTGCGCAGCTGCTTCGCGACGACGTCGGCCGGGATGACGATCTCCGCGACGACGTTCTTGCCGCGGCCGAGCAGGCCGTTGACCGCGCTGGTCTTCTTGTCGGTGCACAGGTTCCCGGACACGGAGCCGTACTCGAGGTCCGGCTGGTGAGCGAGCACGTCGGCCAGGATCGCGTCCGCGGCGGCGGTGACCATGTTGTGGCCCGAGGCGTCGCCCGTGGTGAACGCGAGCCGCAGGTAGAGCAGGTTGCCGATGATCTCCGGCCTGACCTCGATGAGCTTCGCGAACCGGCTCTGCGCGGCGACCAGCGCCTGCAGGTCGGCCAGCCGCTCCGCGGTCGCGTGCGCGGCCGCGACCGCGGTGGCGGCGTCGGGGGCGACGAGCAGGACGGAGCGGGCCATGCGGTCGTCCACGACCGTGACCTGGATGCCGCCCTCGACCTGGCGCGAGACGCGGGCGCCGCGGCCCACGGACGGCCACAGCGGCGACTCGTACGTCGCGAGCGGCACCTGGTGCTCACCCTCGACGGCGTTGCCGCTCACGCGGATCGGACCCACCCAGCGGGTGGGGATCGGGGTCTCTTCGGTCACGGCAATCCTTGGGTCATCGAGTCGAGCTCAGCGGGAGCGGCGGGCCAGCGCACCGGTATCGACCCCGCGCAGGCGGGCGAACTCCAGCACGCGACCATGCAGCAGCACGTCGGTGGTGGTCAAGTCGGCGGGGGTGGCGGCCCCCACGAGGGCGTGGATGGCGGTCAGGTGCTCGTGCCAGCGCCGCAGCTCGGCGACCGTGGCCACCTCGTCGCCGTCGACGGCGACCGCGAGGAACGCCCCCGCGACGCTCACCGCCCGCGCGCCCAGCGCGAGCGCACGCACCACGTCCAGCGGATGGCGGACGCCACCCGACGCGAGGACCTGGGGCGCGGGGTCGGGCACGTCGAGCAGGCAGCACACCGCGGACTGCCCCCAGCCGGCCAGGTAGGCGTAGTCGCGTCCGGCACGCCGCGCGTTCTCCACCGCCGCGAAGTCGGTTCCGCCGCGGCCCGCGACGTCGGCGAGACGCACGCCCAGGGCGTGCAGGCGGGACAGCGTGCGCCCGCTCAGGCCCGACCCGACCTCCTTGACGATCACGGGCACCTCGACGGCGTCGACGATGGCCTCGATGTTCGCCGCCCACCGGTCGAACCCGCGGCTGCCCTCGGGCATCACGGTCTCCTGGGCGGCGTTGACGTGCACCTGGAGGCCGTCGGCGCCCAGCAGGTCGACCACGCGGCGGGCGTCGTCGGGCGAGCGCTCCGCGCCCAGGTTCGCGAACACGATGCCGTCGGGGTTCTCGTCGCGCAGCACGCGGAACGTCGCCAGGGTGTCCGGCTCGTCCAGGACGACGCTCATGGAGCCCGACGCGATGGGCGTGCCCGTCTCGCGCGCGGCGATCGCCAGGGCGCGGTTGATGCGGCCCGTCGACTCGCTGCCGCCCGTCATGCCGCTGATGAGCAGCGGGGCCGCCCACCGCCACGGGCCCACGTCGGTCGCGAGGTCCACGCGCGCCGGGTCGATGCCGTCGAGCGCGTGGTGCACGAGCTCGACGTCGTCGAAGTCGTTGGGGCGCAGCGGCTGCTCGCGACGCGACTCCATGACGAGCTGCACGTGCTCGTCCTTGCGGGCCGAGCGGACGGACGTCATCGGGTTGCCTCCCTGGCAGGGTCGTCGGTGCGCGGCGCGACGCCGAGCGCGAGGGGGTCGATGCCGTGCTCCCGCCATCCTGCCTCGATCGCCGCGATGTCCGCTCCGGCAGGCGCCAGGGCGAGACCGCAGTCCCCGCCGCCCGCGCCCGAGGACTTCGCCGCGGCCCCCTGGGCCTGCGCGACGTCGCACAGGCTGCGCAGCAGGTCCGTCTCGATGACCACGCCGGTCGCGGCGGCGTGCGTGGCCAGCGCCGCCCGCGCCGTGCCCAGCGCCGCGCGGCACGCGTCGTCGTCACCGGCCAGGAGGCCGGCGGTCAGGCGGTCGACGGCGGAGCGGCTCGCGGCCAGGAACGCGCCCCGGTCGACGGCGGTGGCGCGCGCCCGGGCCACCTGGGCGTCGGTCGAGGCGGGCGTCCCCGTCCAGCCCACCAGGAGGCGCAGCGTGCGCGGGCCGGGCAGCGGCGTGAGCTCCAGGCCGGGCCAGGGTGCGGCCAGCAGGTCGGTGAGCGTCTCGCGGCGCAGGCCACGGCCGGGATCCCCGTCGAGACGCGCGAGCAGGGCGGCCCGGTCCGGGGCGGCGTAGCGCAGCCAGCCGCCGAACGTGCTCGCCGCGACGTCGCCGCCCGAGGCCGCGGGGGAGACGCGGATCGTCGCCAGCAGTGCGAGGCGGTACACCTGCTCCGGGCTCAGGCCCAGGGCGTGGAGCTCGCCCAGCGCCCGGACGGTCGCCACCGTGACGGCCGCCGACGAGCCCAGCCCGTACTTGCGGCCCGAGGCGTCGTCGAGACCCGACTCGATCAGCAGGCGGGCGTGCCGCACGGGCAGGCCGCGCTCGGCACGCAGCTGCTCGACCACGCCGATCGCGGCCAGCACATGCCCGAAGGCGCGCTCCGGGTCCGCGGCACACACCCCGCCGTCGGTCACGCGCCACGTCACCGGGCGCGCGGCCCGGCCGGGGGAGTCCACGGACCCGTCGTCGCCCGATGCCGTGAGTCGCACCGTGACGTACCGGTCCACGGCGACCAGGACCGCGGGCTGCCCGGGCTCGACCACGGCGAACTCCCCGGCCACGAACAGCTTGCCGGGGGCGTGGGCGACGATCACGCCGTGGGTCCCGCCACCAGGCGCACCCCGGGGCCGGCGTGCGCCACGGTCACGGGGGCCAGGTCGGCGAGCGCGTCCGCGACCCGCTGGGCGTCGCCCGGACGGCACACCGCCACCACGTTGGGTCCGGCATCCGCGGTGCCCCACACGTCGATGCCGTCGCCGCGCAGCTCGGCGATCCGGTCGAACAACCGCACGCTCGTGGGTGCCAGGTAGCGCACGGGCGGGTCGCACGCCTGGATCGCGGCATGCATCCGCATCGCGTTCGTCTCCGTGATCCTGCCCAGCGCCGTGAAGTCTCCCGCCTCGCACGCGGCGAGCGCCGCCACCAGCGTCTCGCGCGTCGAGGTCACCCAGGCCGGGTAGTACGGGGAGGTGTCGGCGCTGCGCCGCATCGCCTCGCGGCTGGAGACCGCCTTGGGTCCGGCGTCCACCGTCGCCACGACCATGGCGACCGCCGGCCCGGTCACGGGCACCGCGTACGACGACGTGTCGTCACCCTCGTGCCAGGCGGCCAGTCCCGGGAGGATCGAACGGGACGCCGACCCGGACCCGCGGCGCGCCAGCCGCGAGAGGGAGACGGCGTCGGTGGGCAGCCCGTAGGCGGCGCTCGCCGCAGCGGCCAGTGCTGCGAACCCTGACGCCGACGACGCCAGCCCGGCCCCCGTGGGCACGGTGTTGCGCGAGACGACACGGGCGTGCGTGCTGCGCCCCGCCCGCTCGCGCACCAGGTCGAGGAACCGGCGTACGCGGTCCAGGGGGGTGCCGTGCGCCGGGGCGCCGTCCAGCTCGAGGGTGTCGGCAGTCAGGTCGTCGTCCAGCGTGACCGTCGTCGTCGTCGGGAACACGTCGAGCGTGAGGGACAGGCTGCCCGTCTCGGGCAGGTTCACGGTGGCGTCGGACTTGCCCCAGTACTTGACCAGCGCGATGTTCGGGTGGGCGACTGCCGTCGCGGTACCCGCGGGCGTCGTCGCCGTGGACAGGTCGCTCATGCCGCGATCACCTGGGCGCGTGCCGTCAGGGCAACGGTCCAGGTGGCCGGGGAGCCGGCCGCGCGAAGCCGCGCAGCGATCCGCTCGGCGGCCTCGACGTCGTCCGCCAGAGCGATCACGCAGCCGCCGCGGCCGCCGCCGGTGAGCTTCGCCCCGAGCGCTCCGGCACGGCGCGCGTGCCGCACCAGGTGGTCCAGGGCAGGGCTGCTCACCGCCAGTGTCGTGAGCAGGTGGTGGGCCTCGTTCATCGCGGCGCCGACGGCGTCCAGGTCGTCGGCGGCCAGGTGGTCGCGGGCGCCGGTCGTGAGCACGGCCAGCGCGTCGATCGTCGCGTCGACCACCCGGGGTGCTTTCTCGCGCAGCACGCGTACCCCCGCGACGGCGTCGAGCGTGGCGGCGGCGGACCCGGTGTCGGCGAGGATCACGGCACCTCGGGTGCCCATCGGGAGGTCGTCGGCGACGCCCCCGTGGAACCAGACCGGGCGGGTGGACACTACGGTGCGCGCGTCGAGCCCGCTCGGTGTGCCGTGGGCGACGCGCTCGGACTCCATGACCGCGTGGTGGCGCGCCTCCGGGCCGAGGCGCGCTCCGAACGCCGCAGCGACGGCGTCGGACACCGCGGCGGCGACGGCGGCGCTCGACCCGAGCCCGCGCCCGGCGGGGATCGCGCTGTCGACGTGCAGGTCCACGCCGTCGAGCCCGGTGCCGTCGGCGACCTCGCCCAGGGCGGTGAGCGTCGCGCGGACGGCCGCCACCGTGGAGGCGACGGCCGGTGGTGCGCCCATGACGGGGCCGTCGTACAGCCCCGTGGCCAGACGTGCGCCGTCGGCGACGCGGCGTGCGCGGGCGCGCACGGTCAGCGCCGGGACGGGAAGGGCGATCGCGGGCGCACCGTAGACCACGGAGTGCTCCCCGAGAAGGATGGCCTTGGCGCAGGCCGATCCGATGCCGTAGGGCGCGAGTGTCACCCGAAGATTAAACCCGCCTCTCGCCCCAAGTCCCAAGCCGTGGGGGCCAACCGTCGGCGTCAGCGGCGTGCTGGGCACCCCCGGAGCAGCGTGCGGCGGGGACGCTCGGGGCGTGACCGGCGTCACCCTCCTGGCGCCCTGAATTGCGTGATAACTTCCTTGCGTAATTCATTTCGGGTACCCGGACCGGAGGGCATACGTGCAGGTCGACGACGATTTCGAGGCGCTGCTCAACCTGTTCATCAAGTCCCTGCGGAAGCTGGGCGAAGCGGGGCGCGCCGACGATGCCAACCGGCTTGCGGCGCGGGGCTGGTCCGCGTTGCGCCACCACCAGCCCGTGGCGGCCGAGCGCATCAACGGCACCATGCACTACCTCGCGAGGCTGCCCGAGACCGTCAGCACCCCACCCACCAAGGAGTAGCCATGCCCGCAGCAGACCTTCAGCTCGACGTCCGCACCGAGCCGCCGGCACGTCGGCACCAGCTGATCTTCGAGACCTACACCGGCCTGGGCGCCGGCGAGGGGTTCGTGCTCATCAACGACCACGACCCGAAGCCGCTCTACTACCAGTTCGAGGCGGAGAACGCGGGCGAGTTCACCTGGGACTACCAGGAGCAGGGTCCCGAGGTGTGGCGGGTGCGCATCGGCAAGACCGCCGCCTGAGACTCGGCAGGGCGGGCGGGTCGGCACGGACGGTGCCTGCCCGCCCGTTGCGCGCCCCCGGCGTCGCCGCCGTGCCCCGTACCCGATAGCCTCCGCGCATGCCAGTTGGGTCGAACGTCCCGGACGTCGCGCCGCGCGCGTTCCTCGGCAGGGTCGCCGTGGCGGTCGAGTCGCTGACACCCGGGTACTTCGCGCTCGTGATGGCCAGCGGGATCATCTCCGTGGGGATGAACCTCGAAGGGTTCGTGGTCCTGTCCCGTGTGCTGCTCGCCGTGTGCGCCGCGGCGTTCGTCATCCTGCTGGCCCTGACGCTGTGGCGGTTCGTCGCCTACCGGGCTGCGGCGGTCGACGACTTCATGGACCCGCGGCGCGCCTTCGGGTACTTCACCTTCGTGGCGGGCACCAACGTGTTCGGGGTGCGCCTGGCCGCGGCGGGCCACCACACCGCCACCGCCGTCCTGCTCACGCTCTCCGGACTGGCCTGGCTGGTGCTGGGGTACGTGGTGCCCTGGACGGCCGCCCTGGGCCGCGAGGAACGGCCCGTCGTGGTGCGGGCCAACGGCACCTGGTTCATCTGGGTGGTGGCCAGCCAGTCCGTGGCCGTCGCGGCCGCCACCATCGAACCCCTCCTGGGGGCCCGCCGCGAGCTCGCCGTGCTCGCCATAGTCTCGTGGTCCGTGGGCGTGTTCCTCTATGCCGCCACCGGGATCCTGGTGACGCTGCGGCTCATGCTGTACAAGTTCGGGCCCGAGGAGCTCACCGCGCCGTACTGGGTGTCGATGGGAGCAGTGGCCATCACCATCCTGGCCGCCGCCCGCATCGTCGAGATGGCCGACGCGCCCATGGTCGCCGCGACCCGCGGCCTCATCGCGGGCGCCGCCGTGGTGTTCTGGGCGTTCGCCACCTGGCTGATTCCCGTCCTCGTGGCCGCCGGCTGGTGGCGGCACGTGCGACGCCGCATCCCGCTGCGGTACGACGCGACGCTGTGGAGCATCATCTTCCCGCTCGGGATGTACGCCGTCGCCAGCATCTACCTGGGCCGCGCCGACAGCCTGCCGATCGTGGAGCACGTGGGCCGGGCCTGGATCTGGGTGGCGTTCGCCGCGTGGGTGGTCGTGTTCGCGGCCATGTGCCGGCACGTGTACCGGACCGTGGTGCGGGCGTCGTGACCGGGCGGCACCGCACCACCACCTAGCCCTACTCGCGGATCTGCTCCGGCGTCCGCACCAGGTCGGCGACGCTCACGGCCAAACCCCAGACTGCGGCCGGTGCGAAGATGCAGCCCACCACGACGGCCCACGTTTCGCCGGACGTGAGCAGCCAGTAGGCGGGGTAGGTCAGCAGTAGCCCCACTACGGAGCGGGGTCGTCGTCGCCAGAACGCGTCGGGCGCGCCCCACCCGAGTCGCACGAGGTACCCGACCGCGCTCAGGGCCGCCGCTGCGATGACGGCGCCGATCACTGCCGCCCACGTCGAGCGTGCGACCAGCACGAAGGAGAGACTCATGAGCGCCAGGGCGAGCGTCACCCAGCCCTCCCCCTGACGCTTCCAGAAGGGCTGTCGTTTCTCCGTAGGCACTTCTGTCGCCACGCGCCGGACGCTACTCGCTACCCGCGAGAACGCAACGTGGACACCGCTTGTGAGCGTCGGCGGCGTCGTGAGGCGTCGGGGCAGGTGGTGGGCGTGTCGAGGCCCTTCCGATGATGGATGCTGTGGCGCCACACGCCTGGTGCGGTGCGCTGGTGACCATTTCTGTTCGCGGCTGAATGCAATCAACGGGTGGTTGAACCCGCTGGGCGAACGGCCATTGACAGCCAGCAAATGCTGCCCCTACGTTCGCCGGTCAGCAGGCGATTGCTGCAAGGTTCCACGGGTGATCGCGGCACGGCTAAGGAGACGTGTATGACGGTGGTGCCCGGTGCGGTGAATGCTGCGCGAACTGCGGCGATGGTGCGCGGCATGGAGCGAAAGATCCCGCTGTGGACCCGTGTGCGGCGCGACAAGGTGCTGCTCGCCATGATCATCCCGGGATTCTTGTACTTTGCGGTTTTTCAATGGCTCCCGCTGCTCGGAAATGTCATCGCATTTCTCGACTACCAGCCGTATCTCGGGTTCGTCGACAGCGCCTGGGTCGGATTCGCGAACTTCGCTGAGGTGTTCGGTGACCCGACCTTCTACGAGGCGGTGAGCAACACGCTGGTCATCACCGTGCTCCAGCTCGTGCTCTTCTTCCCGGTGCCGATCGCGCTGGCGTTGCTCATCAACAGTGTCATGAGCACGGCGCTGCGGCGGTTCGTCCAGTCCGTGGTGTACCTGCCGCACTTCATCGGCTGGGTGCTGCTGGTCTCGATCTTCACCCAGCTCCTCGGCCCGCTGGGCGTGCTGCCCCACGTGCTCCAGGCGCTCGGGCTGCCGGCGTTCTCGGCGACGACGACGCCGGAGTTCTTCCCGTTCCTCATGGCGATCGAGACCATCTGGAAGGACGCCGGATGGGGGACCATCATCTTCCTCGCGGCGCTCGCCAACATCAACGGCGAGCTGCTGGAGGCGGCCGCCATGGACGGTGCCGGGAAGTGGCGCCGCACGTGGCACGTCTACCTGCCGGGCATCATGCCCGTGATCATCCTGCTGCTCATCTTGCAGGTCGGGCAGATCCTGTCCGTCGGGTTCGAGCAGATCATCCTCCAGCGCGACGCTGTGGGGCCCGCGGCGGCCGAGGTGCTCGACACGTGGGTCTACTACCACGGCATCCAGGACGGCGCGTGGGGTCCCGCGGCCGCCGTCGGCCTGGTCAAGGGGTTCGTCGGGTTCGCGCTCGTCCTCGGCTCCAACAAGCTCGCGCACCTTGTCGGCCAGGACGGGATCTACCGGGCATGACGGCGACGATGCGCACCGCGCCAACCACGACCCCGCCGACCGGCCCACGCCGGCTTCGCCGCCCCGGCACGCGCCGCCACGATCCTCGCCGGCACAGTGCCCGGCCCGTCTGGGACGAGGAGCCGGGCGCGGCGGGCAAGGCGGGCAAGGCCCTGCTCCTGGCCCTGATCTGCTTCCTGGCGACGTACCCCATGATCGCGGTGCTCGCCACGAGCCTGTCCTCCCAGCGGGAGATCGCCGCGAAGAACGGGCTCGTCCTGTGGCCCGGCCACCCCACGCTCGCCGCGTACCGGCAGATCCTCAGCGGCGGCGTCGTCACCGACGCGCTCCTGCGCAGCGTCGGCATCACGGTGGTGGGCACCCTTGCCTCCGTCGTCTTCACGGTGCTGATGGCCTACGGCCTGTCCCGGCCCCGCGTGGTCGGGGGCCGGTTCTGGCTCCTGACGGTGCTTTGCACCATGTTCTTCTCGGCCGGGATCATCCCGAACTTCCTGGTGGTCAGCGCGCTCGGCCTGCGCGGGCACTACGCGGCCGTGATCCTGCCCACCCTGATCTCCGCGTTCAACCTCGTGGTGGTGCGCAGCTTCTTCATGGGGCTGCCGCGTGAGCTGTTCGAAGCCGCCAGGATCGACGGGGCGGGCGACCTGCGCATCCTGTGGACGATCGTGCTGCCGCTGTCCAAGGCCGTCATCGCCGTCATCGCGCTGTTCTACGGCGTCGCGTACTGGAACTCCTTCTTCACCGCCATGCTCTACCTCGACATGGACCAGTGGCCGCTGTCGATGATCCTGCGCCAGTACGTCCTGCTCGGCCAGCCCGTCGCCGACGACGCAGGCCTGTCGGCCGAGCTCTCCGCGCCCACCCAGGCCATCCAGATGGCCGTCGTCGTGATCAGCCTCGTCCCGATCCTGCTCGTCTACCCCCTGCTCCAGCGCTACTTCACCAAGGGCGTCATCACGGGCGCGGTCAAAGGCTGACCGCACCCGCGACCGCCGTCACCACTCGAAGGGACCAGCACATGCCACAGCAGCACCCCGGCGCAACCCCCGGCGCCCTGCACCACGACTTCTCCCGGCGCGGCTTCCTCGCGCTGACCGGGGCGAGCGCCCTGGCCGCGACGCTCGCCGCGTGCGGTGCGCCGTCGTCGGCCACCACGAGCAAGGTCTCGTCCGCGAAGGACGCCCTGCTGCCGACGTTCGTGGCGGCGCAGGGTCCCGCCCCGGACCTCCCGGGCAACGCCGCGGGTGTCCCGGCCGGCTTCCTGAAGTACCCGAAGCCGTTCCGTTCCGTCACGAAGCCGCCGCTCTCCGGGGAGACCGTCAGCGGGCTCGCCATGTTCTTCTCGACCGTGCCCACGGCGCGCGGCGACAACCCGGCATGGCAGGAGCTCGAGAAGCGGCTCGGCGGCACGCTCGAGATCGACGCCGTCTCGGACGCCGACTTCCCCTCGCGGTTCGCCACCACCGTCGCGGGCGGCACGCTGCCCGACCTGATGATGTATCCGGCGTCCGCCGCCCAGCAGAACCACGCCGACTTCCTCGCCAAGGCGTGCGCAGACCTCACCCCGTTCCTGGGCGGGGACGCCGTCAAGGACTACCCGAACCTCGCCGCGATCCCGCAGCTCTTCTGGGAGCAGTGCGTCGCCGCGGGCAAGCTGTACTACCTGCCGCTGCCGCGCGCCGTCACGGCCGGCGCGGGGTTCTGCAACGCGAAGCGGTTCGCGGAGGTCGGGGTGGCGGACCCCACGACGATCGCCGATGCCGACGACCTGTTCAGCGTGCTCGGTGAGCTCACGGACCCCGCGCACGACCGGTGGGCGCTCGGCTCCACCGACTTCGGGCTGCCGCCGTTCCTGAACATGTTCCGGGTGCCGTACGTGTGGCGCAACGACGGCGGCAAGCTGACCAAGGACTTCGAGACCGACGAGTACAAAGCCATGGTCGAGTTCGTGGCCAAGGCGCGCCGGGCCGGCTACTTCGTGCCCGGCTCGGAAGCCTGGCAGAAGAACCAGATGGTCAACCAGTTCACGGCCGGCCAGACGGCGCTCATCTACGACGGCCTGCCCGGGTTCGCCACCTACGCGCCGTCGACGAGCGACTCGTTCGTCCCCGCCCCGTTCGTGCCGATCGGGCACGACGGCGGCAAGGGACAGACGTACCAGGACAACCTGATGCTCAGCCCCGTCATGGTCAAGAAGGGCGACAAGAAGCACGTCGAACAGGTGCTGCGGGTGGCCGACTTCCTTGCCGCACCCTTCGGCTCCGAGGAGTACCTGCTGCTCAACTACGGCGTCGAAGGCGCCGACTACACGATGGACTCCGACGGGAACCCCATGCCGACCGAGAAGGGTCCGGCCGACGTCGCCGTGCCGTGGAAGTTCCTGGCCGCCCCCCAGCGTGCCGTCTACTACCCCGGCCACGAGGACCAGACGAAGACGGTGCACGCCGCCTACTCGACCCTGATCCCGATGTCCGTGGCAAACCCGGTCGCCACGGTCTACAGCCCCACCGACACCAACAAGGGGGCCACCCTGACGCAGGCCGTCACGGATGCCACCAAGGAGGTCATCGCGGGCCGCAAGACCATGAAGGACCTGGACGCCGCCGTCGCCACCTGGCGCTCCCAGGGCGGCGACACCATCCGCGGCGAGTACGAGGCCGGACTGAGCGCGTGACCAGGGAGCTGAGGCTCCCGCACGCAGACCGTCGTCTGAGCCCGGTGACGGGCTGGACCCGCAGCCACTGGACCGCTGTCGCGGACCACTGGCTCGGCTGGGTCGAGGACCACTCGTCCCCGGGAGGCGCCCTGCCGCGCCTCCCGGGCCGGGTCTCGCGCGACGGCGAGCGCCGGGAGTCGATGGAGACGGTGTGCCGCGCCATGATCCTGGCCGCGGCCAGGATCGCCGCGTCCGACGCCGACGACGCTGCCGCGGACCGGCTGGCCGCCCGGTTCCGGGCGGCGCTCGTCGCCGGCACCACCGAGGGCGGACCGGAGCAGTGGCCGCTCGGCGTCACCGGCAAGCGGCCGCTCGTCGGCCTGACACAACCCCTGGTCGAGGCCGCCAACGCGGCGTTCGCGCTCCACCTCGCGACGGCGCGCCTCTGGGATCCGCTGGCGCCGGGCGAGCAGGCCCAGGTGGCCCGCTGGCTGCGCCACCACGCCCGCCTGGACACCTGGCCGAGCAACTGGCAGCTCTTCCCCGCGATGGCGGAGGGCTTCCTGCGGTCGGTGGGATGGGAGGACACCGGCAAGGGTGCCCGGCACGTGGCCCGGGTCGAAGGGTGGTACGCCGGTGACGGCTGGTACACCGACGGACCCGAGCACCGGTTCGACTACTACTCGGCCTGGGCCATCCACCCCTACCTGTGGGCCTGGTACCGCATGACCGACGCGGTGCACACGCCCGCCGGGCAGCGACACCTCGAACGCCTCGCGGCGTACGTGGGGTCCTTCGACCGCTTCGTGGCGCCCGACGGCTCCCTGCTCCACGTCGGACGGTCCCTGACCTACCGCACCGCGGCGCTCGCGGCGGGCTGGTGTGCCGAGATCTCGGGCGTCTCGCCCCTGCGGCCGGGGCGGTGGCGCCGGCTGGCCTCCGGCGTGCTGCGCCGCTTCGTGGACCACGGCGTCGGCGTCGACGGACCGCCGTCGCTCGGCTGGTACGGGCCGCACGACGGCACCACCCAGGAGTACAGCGGGTTCGGTTCCCCGTACTACGCCGGCATCGGGTTCCTGGGCCTGGCGCTCCCGGCCGACGCCGCGGCGTGGCGTAGCACCGAACCGGAGGACGGCGCCCACCAGGGTGCCACCGCGATCCCGGCGGCGGGGTGGACCGTGGTGCGCGCCGGCGGGATCAGCAGGCTGGTCAACCACGGCACGGAGCACGTCACGATGGCGTTCGAGACGTATCCCGACGTCGACGACCCGCACTACGCGAAACTGTCCTACTCGACCCACACGGCCCCGGAGACGGGTGCGGCGTTCGTGCGGAACGTGGACAGCCACCTGGCGCTGCTCGCCCCGGACGGCCGGGCGACACGGCGCACCGGCCTGCGCGGTGTGCGGGTCGACGGCTCCGTGAGCGGCTCCGTGCACCTGCCGCACCTGGACGGTGGTCCGCTGCCCGGCACCGCCGTGTGCACCGTCAGCGTGGTGCACGGCCCCTGGGAGGTGCGGTGCCACCTGGTGCGCGCCGCCCGGGAGGGCGCCCTCCGTGACGGTGCGCACGCCGTCGCCGCCCCCGAACCACCCGAGTCGGGGGCGTGGGCCGGCGGCCCCGGCCGGTGGGTGCGTGGCGCCGACGGGGTGCTCGCCGCCATCGCGCCGCTGCACGGGTATCACGCCGGGGGAGTCGAACGGAGCCAGGGGACCAACGCGCTCGGCCGCCACTCGGCGACGCCCTACCTGACGGGCGTGCAGCCCGTGGGGGAGCACGTGCACGTCTCGCTGCACCTGCTCCGGCTCGACCGTGTCCCCGACCGTCCGCTGCCGCACCCGCAGGACGTGGTCGGCGTCGTCGTCGACGGCACCGCCGTCACCGTCCGCTGGGCGGACGACGGCGCCGAGACCTGCACCGACCTCGCCACGTTCGTGCCGTGGGACGGCGCCACCGCCGCGGGACCGGTCCGGTGAGCCGGGGCGCCGTCGTCATCACGGCGGAGCCGGACGAGCCGCTCGCACGAGCCGCCGACCGGCTGGCGGCGGCGCTCGCCGACGACCCGGGGCGCGCTGTCGAGGTCCGGCTCGCCCCCGGGACGTACCGGCTGTCCGCTCGTCTGCGGCTCGGGGGCGAGCACTCCGGTACCGCGCGGCATCCGGTGACGTGGATCGGTGCGGGCGCGATGCTCAGCGGGGGTGTGCCGCTCGTCTGGCAGGCGGGCGGCGACGGTCGCTGGGTGGCGACGGTCCCGGACGGCGTCGTCCCGGCGGACCTGTTCGTCGGCGGCCGGCGCAGCCCGCGTGCGCGGACCGCGCCGCAACCGGCGGACGTCTGCCACGCGGTGCCGCACGGCCTGACGGGCGCGCGGGCGGTGGGCCTGGACCGGTGGGCGCGCCCGGAGGCGGTGACGTGCGTCGCCACGGTGCGGTGGCGGGCGTACCACCTCCCGGTGAGCGGGGTGGTGGGTGACGTCGTCACGTTCCCGGAGCCGTGCTGGACGAACGCCCGGGGCGGGACGGGGAGGGTGGGCCCGCACTGGGACACGACGGCGCTGGACGGGTCCCAGTTCGCGGGCGGCGTCGTGTTCGAGAACGCGATCGAGCTGCTGGCCGAACCGGGAGACCATGTGTGGGACCCGGTGGCGCGGACCATCACGTACCAGCCGTTGCCGGATCAGGACCCAGCACGGTGCGAGGGCGTGATCCCGGTGTGCGAGAACCTGCTGGTGCTCGACGGCGCACAGCACGTGCGGTTCGCGGGCCTGACGTTCCGCCACTCCGCGTTCACCCAGGTCACGACGCCGGGCGGGTACGTGGGCGCTCAGGCGGGGCTCACGCTCACGGGCGCTGACGGCCCCCGGGAGGCGGCGGGGCGGTTCTACACGAAGCCGCCCGCAGCGCTCGTGGTGCGCCGCGGCAGCGACGTCACCGTGGAGGGGTGCGACTTCCGTGGGCTCGCCGGGGCCGGGGTGGTGCTCGAGCACGGCAGCCGCGACTGCGACGTGACCGGCTCGACGTTCGAGGACCTGGGCTCGGGCGCCGTCTACCTCGGGGACACCGACCCGCACCCGCCCGTCGAGCAGAGGTCCTGGCGCAACACCGTCAGCCGATGCGTCGTGCGGCGGTGCGGAGCCCGGTACACCGACGCCGTCGCCATCTGGGCCGGGTACGTGAGCGCGACGACGATCGACCACAACACCGTCGAGGACGTGCCGTACTCCGGCATCTCGATCGGCTGGGGCTGGAACCAGCCGGAGGCCCGCGCGAGCGTGCTCCACGACAACCGCGTGACGGCCAACCGCGTCGTGGACGTGATGCGCCCGGCGAGCGGCATGCACGACGGCGGGGCGATCTACGTCCAGGGGGCACAGCCGGGCACCGTGATCGCGTGCAACTACCTGGACCGGTCAGGGTACGGCGGCACCCAACGCGACGGGAACGGCATCTACCTCGACGAGGAGTCGTCGTTCGTGCTCGTGGAACGCAACGTGGTCACGCGGGTCGGGTACAAGTGGGTGTCGAACTGGGCGGCCTACGGCATCGCGAACCGGCTGGACGGCAACTGGACGGACACGGACGCGCCCCCGCTGGGCGGAGCCGGCTCCGGGACCGTGGGTGACCACGTGCGCCTGCCCGTCCTGCCCCCCGAGGCGATCGCGGTCGCCGCCGCCGCGGGTGCCGAACGGGTGGCCCCCGTGTGGGGCGGCGACATCGACCTGGCCCGGGGCCGTCCGGCCACGCAGTCCACGGTGGCGGCGACCGCCGCGCGGACCACCGAGGACCTGTCCCGGCTCGGCGACGGGCAGGTGGACGCCATCGTGGCGGCGCAGCTGCCCCCGGTGGCCGCCGCGATCGCGGTGGACGGCAACACCTGCACCGACACAGCGACCCGCGACGAGCCGGACTCGTGGTGGCGCGTGGACCTGGGTGCCGAGCGGTCGATCGGCGTGGTCGAGCTGTGGAACGCCGAGTCGATGATCAGCCGCGACGTCGTCGTCGAGGTGACCGACGCCGCGGGACGCACCACCGCGTCGATCACGGTCGCAGGGCCGGTGCGCCGGCCGAGCCTTGTCGCGGTGGCCGCGCGGGGCCGTCATCTGATCGTGCGGCGCGCCGGCGGGGGCATCGCCCTGGCCACGGTGGTCGTCCACCCGGCCTGCGAGTGAGGCGGGTGCGCCGCACATGTACTCAACCGTTCCCTCAGCCCCGCGCGGCGGCGGTGATGAGCGCCGTGACGCGGGCCTGCACCGCCGGTGACCAGGTGGTGATCGCGAACGACACGGGCCACATGTCGCCGTCGTCCAGCGCCGACGCCTCCTGGAACTCCAACGTGCAGTAGCGCGAGCCGAACTTGCCCGCGTTCTTGAACGCGACCAGCAGCCTGCCGTCCGACGTGGTGTAGGCCGGCATGCCGTACCACGTCTTGGTCAGGACCTCCGGGACGGTCGAGGTGATCGTCGCGTGCACGCGCTCCGCGAGCACCCTGTCGGCTGGGGCCATCTCCGCGATCTTCGTCAGGGCTGCCTGCAGGTCGTCGGCCTTGCGCTCGCCCTTCTTGCCCTCGGCGCGCAGCTCCGCCGAGCGCGCCTTCATCGCCGCGCGCTCCTGCGCGCTGAACGTCCCCTGCTGGGTCTCGGTGGTCATGGCCTGCTCCTTCGTCCCGTGCTCGCCTCGCCGCGGGTGCGGCGGTCTCTCGCCAGGCTAGGGGCGGCCCTGGCGTGGTGGCTTCTTCGATCCTGCTCGCTTCTTCGGGCCGACGCCGGTGCGCGGTGCGACCCTGGTCGTATGAGCGGCGCGGCGGACCACACCGACGGGGGTCGGCCAGGCTCGGGCCGGTCACGCCGGGGGTGGGCGGCGCTCGCGGGTGTCGTCTCCGCGGCGGCCGGGCTCGGGGTCGCGGAGCTGCTCGCCGCGTTCGTGGACCCCGCGTCGAGTCCTGTCGTGGCGGCGGGCGGCGCCGTCGTCGACGTCGTACCGGGGTGGCTCAAGGAGACGGCGATCGCCCTGTTCGGCACCGCGGACAAGGCCGTGCTGCTGATCGTCATGGGCGGCGTCCTGGCCGGGGGAGCGGCACTCGCAGGCATGATCGAGGTACGGCGTCCGCCGTGGGGCGCGGTGCTGCTGGCCGCCGTGGGGGTGGCAGGCGCGGCCGTGGCGGCCACCCGGCCCGGGGCGACCTCGACCTGGGCGGTGCCGGGCGTCGTCGGCGTCGTCGTGGCCGTGCCGCTCCTGCGGGTGCTGGCGGCGACCGTGCGCCCACCGGAGGCGACCGGGGCGCGGACGGCGACTGCCGCCGCTTCTGCGCAGGCGCAGGCAGTCGACCGGCGCAGGTTTCTCCAGCTCGGCGCGATCGCGACGGCGGGCGCGGTGCTCGCCGTGATCGCGTCGCGTGCGGTGGGCGCCGGAGCGCGTGCCGTGGAGGCGGTCCGCGCGACCCTGCACCTGCCCGCCCCGGCTCTCCCGGCACCCGCCGTCCCGGCAGGCGCCGACCTGCACATCGCGGGGCTCGCACCCTACCTCACGGCGAACTCCGGCTTCTACCGCATCGACACCGCGCTCCGGGTCCCTGCGGTCGACCCCGAGGAGTGGACGCTGCGCGTCTCAGGTCTGGTCGACGCTCCGTTCGAACTGACATGGGCCGAACTGCTCGCGCTCCCGCTCCAGGAGCATCACGTCACGCTCGCCTGCGTGTCCAACGACGTCGGCGGGGACCTGATCGGCAACGCCCGCTGGCTCGGCTACCCGGTGCGGGAGCTGCTCGCGCGGGCCCGCCCGCGACCGGGTGCCGACATGGTGCTCTCGCGCAGCGTGGACGGCTTCACGGCCGGCACCCCGCTGGACGTCCTGCTCGACCCGGACCGCGCGTGCCTGCTTGCGATCGGGATGAACGGCGAGCCGCTGCCCGCCGTGCATGGTTTCCCCGCCCGGCTGGTGGTGCCCGGCCTGTACGGGTACGTCTCCGCCACCAAATGGGTCACCGAGCTCACGGTCACGCGGTTCGCCGACGACGTCGCCTATTGGACGCAGCGCGGCTGGTCCGCGCGCGGGCCGATCAAGCTGGAGTCGCGCATCGACGTGCCCCGGGCCGGCGCCGGGGTCACGCCGTCCGGCGACGGCACCGTGGTGATCGCGGGGGTCGCGTGGGCGCAGCACACCGGGATCAGCGCCGTCGAGGTGCAGGTGGACGACGGACCCTGGGTGGCGGTGACCCTCGCCGACACCGTGGGGCCCGACACGTGGCGGCAGTGGCGGTACGCCTGGGACGCGGCCGGCGCCGGCGCGGGGGAGCACACGCTGCGGGTGCGCGCGACCGACGCGGACGCCGTCGTGCAGACCGCCGACGTGGCCCCGCCCGCCCCGGACGGGGCGAGCGGCTGGCACACCGTCTCGGTGTCTGTCCGCTGAGGTCGTCAGGTCCGGACCCGTCCGTGACTGCGCGGGCGATGTGACCTGTGGCACCCTCGTGGAGCCGTGCGCCGACCGTTCGACCGCGGCGCGCCACCTGAGGGAGAACCATGAAGCACACCCACCGACGGGTCACCGCCGTCGTCGCCGTCGTGACCCTGACCGCCGTGACCCTGACCGCGGCGTGCACCCCTGACGGAGACGTGCCAGAGCCCCCGGTGACCGCGTCGACGTCGGCGTCGGCGTCGCAGCCACCCACCGCCGACGATGTCGTCGAGACCCGGGAGGTGACCATGGGCGCCGGTGAGGTGCGGATCGGGCTGCACCCGCTCGTGCGGGTGGGGGACTACCTCGTGCTCACCGCCGATCTGACGCCGAGCTCGCCGCCCGCCGACGGATCCATGCTCACCACCGGCTGGTTCGACCTCTACACCACCCCGGACGTGTACGACGGCGGCGGTGCGTTCCGGCTCGTCGACCCGGTCGGCCTGCGCATCCACCTGCCCGCCTACGACGACGCCGACCACGCCGTGGGCACGCACACCTCGTCGTGGATCGCGTTGCGCGCCGAGGGCACCCGACTCCAGCGCGTGTACGCCGCCCCCGACGACGACGCCGCGCTCGGACTCGTCATCCCCGGCGGGTACGTCGAGTCCCTGCCCGTCATCGACGGCGCACCGCCGGCGCCGACCCTGCCCGGCTCCGACACGATCGCAGAACCCCTCGACCTCACCGCCGTCGCCGAGGCGCCCGTGCGCACGCTGGAGAGCTTCAGCCGCCAGCTCGACGGCGCCGTCCAGGTGCTCACCACCAGCACCGACGTGCAGATCGACCTCGCCGGCGACGTGCTGTTCGACTTCGGGTCCGCGGACCTCACCGTGCAAGGTGCCGCCGCGATCGACATGGCCGCCACCGCGCTCAGCGCGAACGACGGCGGCGTCGTCGACATCGTGGGCCACACCGACGACGTCGGGGACGACGCGTTCAACCAGACCCTCTCCGAACAGCGCGCCGCCACCGTGCAGGCGGCGCTCGCGGACCGCATCGACCCGTCCGCGTTCGACCTGCGCACCTCGGGCAAGGGTGAGACCGAACCGGCCGTCCCGAACGACTCCGACGAGAACCGTGCCAAGAACCGGCGCGTCACGCTCACGCTGACCACGCAGGCGGTCACGCGCAGCGAGATCCCGGTCTCCGGTGACCTCCCTGCCTTCACCGACGACGGCCCTGTTGCGACCGGTGCCGACGGCGTCGACCTCGACCTCCGCGTCGCCGGCACGTTCCACGTCTCGGTCGCATCCGCTCACCGTGTCGGCGGCATGCTCGTGGTCGCGGTCGACGCCACCCGTGCCGGCGACGACCCCTACGAGCCCGCCTTCGCGATGAACCTCTCCTCGACCGTCTGGTCGTACCGCGGCTCGGACGCCGACTCCGGGCTCTACCCCTTCGCCCCGCAGGTGCTCGTCGGGTCGACCGCGGTGTACCCGCTCGACTACCAGATCTCGACCACCGGCTCCGGGACGACGTCGTGGCGGCTCGTCGGGCAGAACGACGCCCAGGTGGGCGCCGCCGGGGGTCAGACGCTGCGCATGATGGCCTACTACCCCGACGTCGCCGACGCCGAGACCATCACCATCGAGAACCACGGGCTGACCAGCACGTTCCGTCTCACGGACGTCCCGGTCGAGTAGGCGTTCTCAGTCCCACCCGAGCATGAACCAGTCGCTCTCCGCGGACGGGGTCCATGCCCGTTCGTTGATGTCGCGCGTCGCCAGGACCTCGCTGACGGATCGGCTGAAGTGACCCACTGCCAGCCGCATGATCCTGCGGCTGACGCCGCCTACACGCTGAAGTACTTGGCCTCCGGGTGGTGGAACACCAACGCGTCGGTGGAGGCCTCCGGGTGGAGCTGGTACTCCTCGGAGAGCACGACGCCGATGCGTTCGGGGCGCAGCAGCTCGATGACCTTGTCGCGGTCCTCGATGTTGGGGCAGGCCGGGTAGCCGAGGGACATGCGCGCCCCGCGGTACTCGAGCTTGAACAGGCCCTCGGTCTCGGCGGGCTCCTCGGCGGCAAAGCCGAGGTCGGCCCGGATGCGGGCGTGCCAGTACTCGGCGAGCGCCTCGGTGAGCTGGACGGACAGCCCGTGCATCTCCATGTAGTCGCGGTACTCGTTCGCGGCGAACATCGCGGCGGTGTGCTTGGCAGCCTCGGCCCCGAACGTCACGAGCTGGACGGGCAGCACGTCGAGCTGCCCGGTCTCCTCGACCCACGAGCGGGGCTTGAGGAAGTCGGCCAGGCACAGGTGCCGGTCGCGGCGCTGGCGCGGGAACGTGAACCGCAGCCGTTCGGTGCCGGGCTCGCCGCCCGATCCGCCGTCGGGCCCGGCGTGGTGGGCGATGACGACGTCGTCGCCCTCGGACCAGGCGGGGAAGTAGCCGTAGACGACGGCGGCGTCGGCGATGCGCTCGGTGCGGATGCGGTCGAGCCACATGGCCAGGCGTGGCAGGCCTTCGCGCTGGCGCAGCTCCTCGTACGACGCGCCGTCCTCGCCGCGGCCGGGCTTGAGGCCCCACTGGCCCAGGAACACGGCCCGCTCGTCGAGGTAGGCGGCGTAGTCGGCCAGGGCGATGCCCTTGACGGTGCGCGTGCCCCAGAACGGCGGGGTGGGCACGTCGTTGTCGGCGGCGACGTCGGACCGGGCCGGCATGTCCTCGGGTGCGGTCTCGGTGACCGTCACCACGGCGTGGCGGCGCTTCTTGAGCGCCGGCAGGCCCACGGAGTCGGGGTCGGCGCCGCGCGCGATCGCCACGAGGGGCTCCATGAGCCGCAGGCCCTCGAAAGCGTCGCGGGCGTAGCGCACGGTGCCGGGGAACAGCCCGGCCAGGTCGTCCTCGACGTAGGTGCGGGTCAGGGCGGCGCCGCCGAGCAGCACGGGCCAGCGGTCCGCGTAGCCCCGGGCGGCGAGCTCCTGGAGGTTCTCCTTCATGACCACGGTGGACTTCACGAGCAGCCCGGACATGCCGATGACGTCGGCGTCGTGCTCGATGGCGGCCTCGATCAGGGCGCTGATGGGCTGCTTGATCCCGATGTTGACGACCTGGTAGCCGTTGTTCGTCAGGATGATGTCGACGAGGTTCTTGCCGATGTCGTGCACGTCTCCGCGCACGGTGGCCAGCACGATGGTGCCCTTGGTGGACCCGCCCTCGACCTTCTCCATGTGCGGTTCAAGCAGCGCGACGGCGGACTTCATCACCTCGGCGGACTGGAGCACGAACGGGAGCTGCATCTGGCCGGAGCCGAACAGCTCGCCCACCACCTGCATGCCGGCGAGCAGGTGGTCGTTGACGATGTCGAGCGCCTTCATCCCGGCGGCGAGCGCCTCGTCGACGTCGGCTTCGAGCCCCTTCTTGTTGCCGTCGATGATGCGGCGCGCCAGGCGTTCGCCGATGGGCAGGGCGGCCAGCTCGGCCTCGCGCGCGTCGCGCAGGGCGGCGGCGTCGACCCCCTCGAACAGGGAGAGCAGGTGCGCGAGCGGGTCGTGCGTGAGGTTCCCGGCGTCGTCGTACCGGCGCTTGTCCCACACGAGGTCGAGCGCGGCCTCCCACTGCTCGTCGCCGATGGCGGTGCGCGGCAGGATCTTGGCCGCGTGCACGATGGCGGAGTCGAGCCCGGCCTCGACGGCTTCGTGCAGGAACACCGAGTTGAGCACGGTGCGGGCGGCCGGGTTGAGGCCGAAGGACACGTTCGACACGCCGAGCGTGGTGTGCACGCCCGGGTACTTCGCGGTGATCTGGCGGATCGCCTCGATGGTCTCGATGGCGTCGCGTCGCGTCTCCTCCTGCCCGGTGGCGATGGGGAACGTCAGGGCGTCCACGATGATGTCGTCGACCCGCATGCCCCACTGCTCGACCAGCGTGTCGATGAGGCGCGAAGCGATGGCCACCTTGTGCTCGGTGGTGCGCGCCTGGCCCTCCTCGTCGATCGTCAGGGCGACGACGGCGGTGCCGTGCTCCTTGACCAGCGGCATCACGCGGGCGAACCGCGACCCGGGCCCCTCGCCGTCCTCGAAGTTGACGGAGTTGACCACGGCGCGGCCACCGACGAGCTCGAGCCCGGCCTGCACGACCTCCGGCTCCGTCGAGTCGATGACCAGCGGCAGGGTGGAGGCGGAGGCGAGGCGGGAGACCACCTCGCGGATGTCGGCCACACCGTCACGGCCCACGTAGTCCACGCACACGTCGAGCAGGTGCGCGCCCTCACGGGTCTGCGCGCGGGCCAGGTCCACGATGTCGTCCCAGCGGCCCTCCAGCATGGCCTCGCGGAACGCCTTGGAGCCGTTGGCGTTGGTGCGCTCGCCGATGGCCAGGTAGCTGAGCTCCTGGGTGAGGTCGGTGGGGGAGTACAGGGAGGCGACGGCGTTCTCGCGCTGCGGGGTGCGGGCGGCCAGCGCCTGCCCGCGCACCGCGGCGACCACGGCGCCCAGGTGCTCCGGGGTGGTGCCGCAGCAGCCGCCCACCAGGCCGAGCCCGAACTCGCGGACGAACTGCGTGTGGGCCGCGGCGAGCTCCGTGGGGGTCAGGGGGTAGACGGCGCCGTTCGCCCCGAGCTCGGGCAGGCCCGCGTTCGGCATGCACGTCACCGGCATCTCGGAGTGCTGGGACAGGTAGCGCAGGTGCTCGGACATCTTGTCCGGCCCGGTCGCACAGTTCAGGCCGATGGTGTCCACCCCGATGGACTGCAGCGCGGTCAGCGCGGCACCGATCTCGGAGCCCATGAGCATGGTGCCCGTCGTCTCCACGGTCACCGAGACCATCACCGGGACGCGCCGACCCACCGCGCCGAACGCGTCGTGCGCACCCGTGACCGCCGCCTTGGCCTGCAACAGGTCCTGCGACGTCTCGATGAGCAGCGCGTCCGCACCGCCCTCCAGCAGGCCGGCCGCCTGCTCCGCGAACGTCGCCCGCAGGTGCGCGTACGTGGTGTGACCCAGCGAGGGCAGCTTGGTGCCCGGGCCCATCGAACCCAGCACCCAGCGGGGGCGCTCCGGCGTCGCGAACGTGTCCGCGCGCTCGCGCGCGATCGCGGCGCCCGCCCGGGCCAGCTCACGGATGCGGTCGTCGATGCCGTAGTCCGACAGGTTCGACCAGTTCGCGCCGAACGTGTTCGTCTCGATCGCGTCGACCCCCACCTCGAGGTAGGCGTCGTGCACCGCGGCGATGATGTCCGGGCGCGAGACGTTGAGCACCTCGTTGCAGCCCTCGTGGCCCTGGTAGTCCTCCAGGGTGGGGTCCTGCGCCTGGATCATCGTGCCCATCGCGCCGTCGGCGACGACGACGCGCGAGCGCACCGCCTCCAGCAGGGCCGCGGCGCGGGCGTCGGCGGCGGTCGGATCGGCAGTGCGGGCGTCCACGGTGGTCACCGCGGCATCGTACGGTGCACGCGCGCGGCGCGGCCTGGGCGTCTCGCGAGATCGCGTGCGCACCAGAGCGCCTGTGACGCGGATTACGCGACAGATTCCGCAACGGCTGGTGAGGTGAGGCAAACCTCAGGAGTAGCGTCCCAGCCGTGGACCTGAGACTGTGCCCCGCGGGTACCTCGGTGGAGGTGAGCTGGGTCGAGCTGGACGACGCCGAGCGCGCGCGGCTGCGTGAGCTGGGGCTCCGCGAAGGGGCCGTGGTGCACGTGGTGCACTGCTCCGCGTTCGGTGGTCGCGTCATCGCCGTCGGCTCGGACCGGCTCGCGATCGACGGGCGCACCTGCGCCTGCATCGGCGTGACCCCGCTCGCCGCGGCGCTCGCATGAGCTGCCACGACGCCGCCCCGGGAGCCACCCTCGCCACGGGCACGCCCGCGATCGCGTTGGTCGGCAACCCCAACGCCGGCAAGTCCACCCTGTTCAACACGCTCAGCGGTGCCCGCCAGAGCGTCATGAACGCCCCCGGCACCACCGTCGAGCTCCAGACCGGGACGTGGCGGCGGGGCGGGCGCCGCCTCGGGCTGGTCGACCTGCCCGGCACCTACAGCCTCACCCCGCGCTCACCCGACGAGCAGGTGGCCGCTGACTACGTCGCGGGGCGCGGCGACCTCGCCCGCCCCGACGTCGCCGTCGTCGTGCTCGACGGCTCGGCCCTCGCCCGCTCCCTGTACCTGCTCGCCCAGGTCTGCGAGACCGGTACCCCCGTCCTCGCCGCCGTCACCATGCTCGACGTCGCCTCGTCCCGCGGGGTCACCCCCGACCTGGACGCGCTCGCCGCCGCCGCGCAGGTGCCCGTCGTCGCCGTCGACCCGCGCACGGGCGCCGGGGTGGAGGGGCTCGGGGTGGCCGTCGAAGCGTTGCTCGGTGCCCGAGCCGGGACCTGCGACTGCGCGCAGGACGAGACCGACGGCGGCGCCCGTGCGCGGGACGACGGGGCGTGCGCGTGCGGGCGCGGGTGCTCGTGCTCGGGGCCCGCCGTGAGGTCCGACGAGGAACGGTTCGCCTGGACCGAGCGCGTCCTCGCCGCCGCCGTCCCGGCGCCGCCCGCCGTGCCCGTGCGCTCCACGTCCGACCGGCTCGACCGCGTGCTGCTGCACCCGTGGCTCGGCGTACCCGTGTTCCTCGCCGTCATGTGGGCCATGTTCGAGCTCACGACCGTGGTGGCCACGCCACTGGTCGACGCCGTCGGGAGCTTCTTCTCCGGGCCGCTCGCGACATGGTTGCACGGGGCCATCCCCGGGCCCGCCTGGGTCTCGGGCCTGCTCGTGGACGGCGTGCTCTCCGGGGTGGGCACCGTGCTGTCGTTCGTGCCGCTGCTCGCGCTCGTGTTCGTCGCCATCGGCATCCTGGAGGACTCCGGGTACCTGGCCCGGGCCGCGTTCGTGGCCGACCGCGCGCTACGGGCCATCGGCCTGGACGGGCGCGCCATGGTGCCGCTCGTCATCGGGTTCGGGTGCAACGTGCCCGCCATGGTCGCCACCCGCACCATGCCCGACGCGCGCCGCCGCCTGCTGACCGGCCTGCTCGTCCCGCTGACCTCCTGCCCCGCGCGGCTGACCGTCTACGTGCTCGTCGCGGGCACGTTCTTCCCGCAGTCGGCCGGGACCGTCGTGTTCGGGCTCTACGTGCTCTCGGGCGTCCTGGTGATCCTGGGCGGGTACGCGCTGCGGATGACGGCGTTCCGCGACCTGCGCCAGACCCGGCCGCTCGTGCTCGCCCTGCCCGCCTACCACGTGCCCCGCCTGCGGCCCATGCTGCGCTCCACGTGGACCCGCGTCGCCGCGTTCGTGCGCGGCGCCGGCGGCATCATCGCGGGCACGCTCGTCGTGGTGTGGCTGCTCTCCGCCATCCCCGTCACCGCCGGGCACGCCGTCGCGGACGTCCCCGTGCACGACTCCGCGTACGGCAGGGTCGCCGACGCCGTCGCGCCCGTCCTCGCCCCCGCGGGGCTCGACGACTGGCGCATCGCCTCCGCCCTGACCACCGGGTTCGTGGCCAAGGAGGTGGTGGTCGGCGCGCTCGCGCAGTCCTACTCGCTCGACCCCGCCGACGCCGGAGCCGCCTCCGCGGACGGCGCCCTGGGCAACCAGCTCCGCACCACCTTGACGGCGACGTCGGACGGGCACGCCACCGCCGCGGCACTCGCGTTCCTCGTCTTCGTGCTGGCCTACACGCCGTGCCTGGCCACCGTCGCCGAGCAGCGGCGCGTCTTCGGCACCCGGTGGGCCGTCGGCGCCGTGGGGGTGCAGCTGACCATCGCGTGGCTGCTCGCCGTCGGCGTGTTCCAGGTGGGGCGGCTGCTGACGTGAGCGCCGACACGAGTGCCGCCATGAGCGTGCCGTCATGAGCGTCTTGGCCGCCGTGCTCGACGCCGTGAAGCACGGGGTTCCGGGCGAGCGCGTCGCCGCGTACCTGGGCGTGGACCCCGGCCTGGCGGACCTGGCCCTGGACCACTGGGTGCGGCTCGGCATCGTCACCCCCGCCGGGGACCTCCAGCTCGGGTGCACGGGATGCTCAGGCCTGGCGGGCGGGGAGCGCGTCGAGCGCGCCCCGAGCTGCGCGGGCTGCCCCTTCTCCCACTGAGCACCCACCCGGGTCGGCCCGGCGGCGGACGCACGTCTCGGTCCGTCACGCCATCGCCCGGGTTGGCGTGACAGACCGGGACGCTGATCGTGGCGCAGCCCCGCAGCCCCGCAGCCGCCTGGGCGAGGCGTTGTCTGACGCGGTACGTAGGCTGACCGGATGGATATCGTGCTGATCCCTGGGTTCTGGCTCGACCGGTCCGCGTGGGACGACGTCGCCCCCGCGCTCCAGGCCGCCGGGCACATCGCGCACCCGCTCACCCTGCCGGGCCTGGCCCGCGGCGCGGACCGCGCGGAGGTTCACCTGGCCGACCACGTCGACGCGGTCGTGCGCGCCATCGACGGCGTCCCGGGTGACTCGCCCGTCGCGCTCGTGGGCCACTCCGCGGGCGGCTGCCTGGCCTACGCGGCGGCGGACGCGCGCCCCGACCGGGTGGCCAGGGTCATCTACGTGGACAGCGGGCCGCTCGCCGAGGGTGACGCCATCAACGCCGGGCTCGACCCCGCGGCCGTGGACCACCCGCTGCCCGCCTGGGAGGAGTTCGACGCGGAAGACCTGGTGGACCTCACCGACGAGCTGCGCGCCCAGTTCCGGGAGCGGGCCGTCCCGCAGCCCGCGGCCACCGTGCGCGAACCGCACCGCTACACCGGTGACGTGGCTCGGCGTCGTGCGGTCCCGGCGACCGTCATCGCCTGCGAGTACCCCGCAAGCACGTTGCGCGACCTCATGGGGCAGGACCACCCGTACGTGCGCGAGCTGGCCCAGCTCGACGACTACGAGATCGTCGACCTGCCCACCGGTCACTGGCCGATGTTCACCAGGCCGGCCGAGCTGGCGCGGACGATCCTGGCGGCCGTGGACCGGTAGCCAGGGCGTCCGGTAGCCAGGGCGGCCGAGCGTTCCGGGCAGCCGGTCGTTCGGCGGGCCGCCCCGGCATCCCGGGAGGTTCGGGCAGCAGCGACGGCGGCTCAGCCGATGGCGCTGATCGGCCCGGGCAGCGCGGTGCCCGAGCCGTCACGGCGGTGGTCGGGTGCGGGCAGGTCGACAGGTTGGCCCGCCCCGCCCACGGCCCGCGCCGGTCCCTCGCCCACCCACGCCAGGACCAGGCGGTCCTCGCCCTTGAGAAAGCGGTGCGAGCGCACCCCGCCCGTCGCCCGCCCCTTGCCGGGGTACAGCTCGTAGGGCGTGACCTTGACGGACCCGCCACCGACGCCGGG
This sequence comes from Xylanimicrobium pachnodae JCM 13526 = NBRC 107786, assembly GCA_001592145.1. GTDB lineage: Bacteria > Actinomycetota > Actinomycetes > Actinomycetales > Cellulomonadaceae > Xylanimonas > Xylanimonas pachnodae. The sequence continues at coordinate 127,995 of BCWJ01000006.1, forward strand.
GAGCTGGCCCTGCGCGCCCGCGACCGTCACCACGGTGAGCTCCGGGCGTACGTCCGCGCGCGCGACCCCGAAGAACACGACCGTGTGACCGGCCGCGAGCTTGAGGCCGGCCATCCCGCCGGCCGCTCGGCCCTGGGGGCGCACCGCGGAGGCGTCGAAGTGCAGGAGGGAGGCGTCGGAGGCGATGAACACGAGCTCGTCGTCGTCGGTCGCGGGGGCGGCGCCCACCACGGTGTCGCCGTCCTTGAGCGAGATGACCTCCCACTCGTCCTTGTTGTTCGGCACGTCACCCGCCGCGACCCGCTTGACCACGCCCTGCGCGGTACCGAGCGCGAGCGTGGGGGCGTCATCGGCCAGGGAGACGACGGCGAGGGCCTGCTCGCCCGGTGCCAGGTCCGCGAGATCGCCCACCGGGGTGCCGCCCGCGAGCGACGGGGCACCGTCCGTGGGCGGGATCGAGGGGATCTCCAGGGCGGACAGCCGCAGGATGCGGCCCGCCGTGGTCACCAGGCCGACGTCGGAGCGCGACGTCGTCACGACGTCGCCGCGCAGGGCGTCGTGCGCGTGACGACGCCCGTGCCGGGACACGGCGCTGCCCGAGGTCGCGGCGGGCTCGATCGCCGCAGGGTCGGGCGTGGCGTCGGCGGGCTCGGCCACCAGCGGGCGCGTCGTCGTGCGGGCGAGCAGCCCGGTCGCGGACAGGAGCACATGGGTGGGCTGGTCGGCGATCTCCAGGGTGATCGCCTCGGCCTTGCGCCCGCGCGCGCCGGGCGTGGGGGCGGCGGAGGTGGCCGCACCGCCCGCGGAGTCGAGCAGCACGGTGCGTCGCGGTGTGCCGTAGGTGGCTGCCACCTCGCCCATCTCGGCGGAGACCACGCGGCGCAGCACGGCGTCGGAACCCAGGATCTCCTCGAGCGAGGCGATCTCCTTCTCCAGCTCGCTCTGTTCCTTCTCGAGCTCGATGCGGCTGAACTTGGTGAGCCGGCGTAGCTGCAGGTCGAGGATGTACGTGGCCTGCGGCTCGGACAGGTCGAACACGTCCATGAGCCGTGCCCGGGCGACCCCGGCGTCGTCGGAGGACCGGATGACCTGGATGACCTCGTCGATGTCGACGATGGCGAGCAGCAGTCCCTCGACCAGGTGCAGGCGTTCCTTGCGCTTGCCCAGGCGGTACGCGGTGCGGCGCCGCACCACGGAGATGCGGTGGTCCACCCACACGCGCAGGAGCTCGAGCAGGCCGAGGGTGCGCGGCTGCCCGTCCACGAGGGCGACGTTGTTGATGCCGAAGGAGTCCTCGAGCGGGGTCAGGCGGTAGAGCTGCTCGAGCACGGCCTCGGGGTCGAAGCCCGTCTTGACCTCGACCACCAGGCGCAGACCGTGGGTGCGGTCGGTGAGGTCCTGGACGTTGGTGACGCCCTGGATCTTCTTGGCCTTGACGCCGTCGGCGATCTTCTCGACCACCTTCTCCGGCCCCACCAGGTAGGGCAGCTCGGTGATCGTGATACCGCGCTTGCGCGGGGTGATGTTCTCGATGCGGGCCGTGGCGCGCGTGCGGAACGTGCCGCGCCCGGTGCGGTACGCGTCCCGGATGCCGTCGAGCCCCACGATCTTGCCGCCCGTGGGCAGATCGGGTCCGGGGACGAACCGCATGATGTCCTCAAGGGAGGCGTCCGGGTTGGCGAGCAGGTGCTGCCCGGCTGCGACCACCTCGACCAGGTTGTGCGGCGCCATGTTGGTGGCCATGCCCACCGCGATGCCCGCCGCGCCGTTGACCAGCAGGTTCGGGATGGCGGACGGCAGCACTTCGGGCTGCATGAGCTTGTTGTCGTAGTTCGGGACGAAGTCGACCACGTCCTCGTCGAGCCCGGCCGTCATCGACGTCGACGGCGGGGCGAGGCGCGCCTCGGTGTACCGCGGGGCGGCGGGGCCGTCGTCGAGCGAGCCGAAGTTGCCGTGGCCGTCCACGAGCGGCAGTCGCAGCGAGAAGTCCTGCGCGAGCCGCACCAGGGCGTCGTAGATGGCGGTGTCGCCGTGCGGGTGCAGCTTGCCCATGACCTCGCCGATGACGCGGGAGGACTTCACGTACGCCCGGTCGGGGCGCAGCCCCATGTCGGCCATCATGTACAGGATGCGGCGCTGGACGGGCTTGAGGCCGTCGCGCGCGTCGGGCAGCGCCCGGGCGTAGATGACGGAGTACGCGTACTCCAGGAACGACGTCTCCATCTCGGAGGCGACGTCGATGTCCACGATCTTCTCGTCGAAGGGTTCGACGGGCGGTGCGACGGGCTTGCGCGCCATCTGGGTGCGGCTCCTGCGTTCGGCTCGGACAGGCGTTCGAGGCACCTTATCCCGTGCGCCCTGCGGCCCGGCCGTGTTGCGCACGGCGCGCCTCGGGGGCAAGCAGGACGACGCGTTCGCGCGTACCCCCGTCCCGGCGGCCCGTGCCCCGATAGCCTGACCGTGTGAGCGACCAGCCCGGGTACCCCGTCGGGTGGGAGGCGGACGTGGTGCTGCGCGACGGCACCACCACGCACGTGCGCCCGATCCGGCCCACGGACGCCGACGCCCTGCAGCGGTTCCAGCTCGGCCAGTCGGAGCGGTCGTCGTACTTCCGGTTCTTCGCCCCGGTACGTCAGCTCACCGAACGCGAGCTCGAGAGGTTCACCCATGTGGACCATGTGGACCGGGCAGCCCTGGTGGCGGTGCGGGCCGGCCAGCTCAGCCCTGGCGGCGAGGACATCATCGGCGTGGCCCGGTACGACGTCGTCGAGCCCGGCTTGGCCGAGGTCGCGTTCAACGTGTCCGACTCCGTCCAGGGGGTGGGCCTGGGGTCCGTGCTGCTGGAGCACCTGGCGGCCGCGGCTCGGGAGCGGGGGTTGCGGCGGTTCACGGCAGACGTCCTGCCGCAGAACGGCGGCATGCTCGGCGTGTTCCGTGAAGCGGGCTACGCGGTGCGTCAGAAGCTCGACGACGGCGTCGTGACCGTGTCGGTGGACCTGGACCCCACCGATCGCTCCCGCCAGGTCATGGCGGACCGCGAGCATCGCGCCGAAGCCCGTTCCATGCAGGCCCTGCTCACCGCCCGCCGCGTGCTGCTCGTGGGGCCGGGCCCCGACGTCGGGGCCCCGGGATGGCAGGGGCTCGCCCTGGTCGCGCAGCGCGTGCTCGACGCCGTGGCCCGCGACCCGGGCGACACCGAGCTGTTCGTGCTGCACGCACCCGGGCCGGTCGGCGCCCCGGTGACGCCGCTGGCCGACTGGGACGCCGTTCCTCCCATCGACCTGGTCATGCTGGCGCTGCCCGCACCCGACGCCGTGGCCGCCGTGCGACGTCTGGCGGGCTCCGGGGCGCGCGGCGTGGTCGTCCTGTCCGCGGGGTTCGCGGAGGTGGGCGCGCAAGGACTGGAGCTTCAGCGAGAGCTCCTGCGTGTGGCGCACGAGCGCGGGATGCGCGTGGTGGGACCGGCGTCCTGGGGCATCGTCAGCACCACGAACGGCGCCGGACTGCGGGCAAGCCTGGCCGAGACGCCCCCGGCCGAAGGTGTGGTGGGCCTGTTCTGCCAGTCGGCACCCGCGGCCGTCACGCTCGCGGCAACCCTGTCCCGCCGTGGGCTCGGCGCCTCCGCGATCGTCTCCGCCGGGCACCGTGCGGACGTCTCCGGCAACGACGTCATGCAGTACTGGCTCACCGACCCCGGCACCACGGTCGTCTGCCTGTACCTGGAGTCGATCGGCAACCCGCGCAAGTTCACGCGTGTGGCCCGCCGCCTGGCCACCGAGAAGCCGGTGGTGGTGGTCGTGGCCGGCCGGTCCGGGCAGGTGGTCCCGCCCGGGCACGCCGTGCGGGCCACCCACGCGCCGCGCGCCATGCTCGACGCCATGCTCCGCCAGGCGGGCGTGATCCGGGCCGACAACACCCACCAGCTCATCGACATCGCGCAGGTGCTCGCCCATCAGCCGTTGCCCCGGGGTCGGCGTGTCGGCATCCTCGCGAGCTCGTCCGCGCTCGCCGTGCTGGTCGCGGAGGCTGCCGCCGCGCAGGGCCTCGTCGTCGCGTCGTCGAGCGACTACCTGGCCCCGGAACGCTCGCCCGACGACGTCGAACGCGTGGTCGACGCCCTGTACGCCGAGGACGCGTGCGACGCCGTCGTCGTCGTCGACGTTCCCGTGGTGATGGAACGTGGCACCGTCGTCGCCAGGGCTGTCGCGCGGGCCGCGGCTCGCACCGGGCGCACCACCGTGGTCTCGATGATCGGGCTGCACGGCATGCCCGACGAGCTGGCCGCGCGGGCCGACGACGGTACCCAGGTGCGCGTCCCCGCCTACTCGACCCCGGAGGATGCGGTGGCCGCGCTCGCGCAGGTGGTCTCGTACGCGAGGTGGCGTGAGCGCGACCACGGCGCGCCGGTCGAGCCCGCGGGGATCGACCGCCGCGCCGCCCGACGGCTCGTCGAGGCCGCCCTGGCCGGCGCGGTCCGGGCGCCCGGGGACCAGGCACCCAGCGTCACGCTCGACCAGGACGCCGCCGCGGAGCTGCTCGCCTGCTACGGGCTGTCGGTCTGGCCGGTGCGGCGCGCGCGCACCGCCGGCGAGGCCGTCGCGGCGGCGCGCGAGCTCGGGTGGCCCGTGGCGATCAAGACGGCGAGCCCCACGCTGCGCCACCGCACCGACCTGGGCGGCGTGCGCGTCGACATCGACGACCCCGAGGAGCTCACCGAAGCCGTCGAGCGCATGCACGCCGTCGCGCGCGACGCGGGCCTCGACCCGCTGCTCGAGGTGCAGTCGATGGCACCCGCAGGCGTCGCGGTCCGGGTCCGGACCGCCGAGGACCCGCTGTTCGGCCCCACCGTCTCGTTCGGGCTGGCGGGCGACGCCACCGACCTGCTCGGCGACGTGGCCTCGGGTGTCGCGCCGCTGACCGACGTGGACGTCCGAGAGCTGGTGCGCGCGGTGCGCGCGGCACCACGGCTGTTCGGCTACCAGGGGGCACCGCTCGCCGACGTCGCGGGCATCGAGGACGTGGTGGCGCGCGTCTCCGTCATGGCGGACGACCTCCCCGAGCTCGCCGCACTCGACCTGCACCCCGTGCTCGCCGCGGAGCACGGTGTCTCGGTGCTGCACGCCTCCGTGCACCTGAGCCGCACCATCGAGCGCCGCGACCCCTTGCGCCGGGCGCTGCCGGGCTGATCCAGGACCGGGCACTCGGTGGAACAATGGCCGGGTGCCCCACACCGACCCCTCCGCCGACGTGACCCTGCCCGCCGAGCTCCGTGCCGAGATCGTGCGCGCGGGCTACTACCCCCAGCTGGTCTCCGACGTCCTGGACGTGGCGCTCGCGGGTGAGCCCGTGGTCGGGCACCTCGTCCAGGCGGAGACGACGTTCGACTCGGAGGTGCGCCGGCACCTGACCGTGCTCGTGCTCACCGAGTCGCGGCTCGTCAGCGCCCACGTCGACGATCAGGACGGCACCGCGGGGCGCCCGGCGTCGGCCGCCGCGACCACCGAGGCGGTGCCGTTGCGTGAGATCCGGTCGGTCTCCCTGTCCCACCTGGTCGCGGAACCTGCCCAGTACCGCTCCGGGGCGGGGGACGAGCAGAACGCCGAGGTGTCCCTGGTGATCGGCTGGGGGGCGGTGTCGCGTGTCGAGCTCGAGCCCGCCACGTGCGGCGACCCGCAGTGCGACGCCGACCACGGCCTGACCGGGTCGCTCATGCCCGACGACGTCGTGGTGCGGGTGGCCTCCGCCGCCGAAGGACCCGCCGCGATCCGACGGACCATCGCGTTCGCCCGTCAGCTCTCCGCGGCGACGGCCCGCCGCGCCTGAGATGGCCGCCGACGCCCTGCCGGAAGGCCTGCTCGCGCCGTCGTACGGCACCGGGTCGCTCGCGGCCGTGCTGCCTGCCGCGGCGGGCGCGCTGGGGGTCGCGCTGACGACGTCGACGGGGCTGTCCTCCACCGCGTGCCAGGCGGCGCTGGGCCTGCCCGCCGCCGAGCGCGTCGCCGTCGTGCTGTGCGACGGCCTGGGGTATCTCAACCTGGCCGAACGGGCGGGGCACGCACCGTTCCTGCGGGGGCGACTGCCCGAGACCCATCAGCTGCGCACCACGTTCCCGTCCACCACGGCGGCGGCGATCAGTACGTTCGGTACGGGCACCGCGCCCGGCCGCACCGGCATGCTCGGGTACACCCAGCGCAACCCGGCCACGGGTGGGCTGGCCAACATGGTGTCGTGGAACGAGGCCTCGGACCCCGCCCGCCTGGCGACCCCGGGGGGACCGCTGCTGTCCCGCCCGCTGCCGGTCCAGCCCGCCGTGCTCCAGCGCGAGCCGACCGTGTTCGAGACGCTGACCGCCGCGGGGGTTCGGGTCACGTCGATCGGCCCGTCCCGCTTCGCGGGCTCCGGCATGACGCTCGCGGCCCTGCGGGGCGCGCAGTACCTGACGGCGGAGAGCCTGGAACAGCGCGTGGACGGCGTCGTGCGTGCGCTGCGTGCTCCCGGGCTCGCGTACCTGTACTGGGGCGACGTCGACAAGGTGGGGCACCACCACGGCTGGCACTCGTGGCAGTGGGGAGACGCCGTGGAGGCGTTCGACCGTGAGCTGGCACGACTCGTGCGCTCCGTGCCGCCCGGCACGCTCGTCCTGGTCACCGCGGACCACGGCCAGATCGAGGTGGACCCGGACGATCGCGTGGATGTCGCCCGCGCCCCGGCGCTGTCAGCGGGCGTCGACCTCGTCGGCGGGGAACCGCGTGCGCTGCACCTGTACGCGGCCGACGCCGCCGCCGTCGCGGACCGGTGGCGCGACGTGCTCGGGGAGCGCGCCGTGGTCGCGCCGCGCGCCGAAGCCGTCGCCGCGGGCTGGTTCGGCCCCGTGGCGGACCATGTGCGCGACTGGGTGGGCGACGTGCTGGTGGCGCCGCGCGGGCTCCTGACCATCGTCGACTCGCGCACGCAGACGCCGCCCTCGCTGACGCTCCAGGGCGTGCACGGTTCGTTCACGCCACACGAGATGACCGTCCCGCTCGTCGTCGCGTGACGTGCAAGGATTCTGGTCATGGCCGAGCTCGTCTTCTTCACCGGCACCATGGACTCCGGCAAGTCGACGCTCGCGTTGCAGACCGACTACAACTACGCGGCCCGAGGCCGGACGGGGCTGGTGTTCACCCGGCACGACCGCGCCGGTGAGGCGCGCATCTCCTCGCGACTGGGGTTGGAGACCACGGCGCGTGAGGCCGACGCCGGCACCGACTTCTGGGAGCTGATCGTCGCGGAGAACGCACGCGGCAACCCCGTCGACTACCTGGTGTGCGACGAGGCGCAGTTCTACTCCCCGGCACAGGTCGAGCAGCTCGCCAGGCTGGTGGACGAGGTGGAGGTCGACGTCTTCGCGTTCGGCATCACCACCGACTTCCGCACCCGGCTCTTCCCTGGCTCCGCGCGGCTCCTTGAGCTCGCCGACCGCACCGAGGTGCTCCAGGTGCCGGCCCTGTGCTGGTGCGGCCGTGCCGCCACGCACAACGCGCGCACGGTCGACGGCGTCATGGTGGTCGAGGGCGAGCAGGTGGTGGTGGGAGACACCGGCGCGGTGGCCGCGGTCGTGGCATACGAGGTGCTGTGCCGCCGCCATCACATGCGCCGCATGACGCGGGCCGCCGCCCGGCAGCACGCCGCTGTCCAGGAGGGCAGGCTCGACCTCGCCTGAGCCGGCCTGCCTGCCGTGGGGTCAACCCTCGGCCGTCACCGGTTCCGTGCTTCAGCCCGGCTCGGGGCGTGCCCCGAACACGATCTCGTCCCAGCTCGGCACCTGGGCGCGGCCCTTGCGCCGGGCCGCAGCACCCCCGCGGGCGGGCGCCTGCGGTCGGTCCGCGCTCGCGGCGGGACGCTCGTCGACAGGGTTCGGCTCCCCGTCCTGGGCGGCGTCGTCGTGCGGCTCCTGCGCGGGGCGGGACAGAGGTGCTGCGGGCTGTGGCGCGGCGGGCTGTGGTGCGGCGGGCTGTGGTGCGCGGGAGTGCGGCGTGCGGGGCTCGGGTGCGTGCGGCTCGTCGCCGGACGCCGTGAACAGCGCCGGCTGCGTGCCGTCCGGGCCGCCCCCGGGGGAGACGGACGTGTCGCGCGGCCGGCGCGGGTTCCACCGACCGATGTCGACGACCGATGCGCTGTGCGCGGACTCGGCCTCGGCAGCGGGCTCGCGCCGGTGCCCGGGCAGGTGCACGTCGCCCAGCGGGATCACCGGGTACCCGTCGTCCTCGCCTGCGGCCGGGTGGTGGGCGGAGCCGAGGGGCAGGGGAGCGGTCGCAGGTCGCGCCTCGGCATTGCGGGTGCGGTGCCCGCGACGTCCCGCGAGGTCGTCGAGCAGAACGTCGGTCTCGTCCCGGTCGTTCCAGGTGCCGGAGCCGCGGGATCCCGCCGCAGAGGACGGCGACGGTGCGCGCCGGGGCCCGAGCGCGGGCACGGGGTGCGTCGGTACCGGGCGCGCAGGGACCGGGCGGATCTGCGGGGTCAGCGGTTCGTCCGGCTGGCCGAGCCAGCGGGCCTCGTCGTCGAGCGGGGTGACCAGGCGTCCTCGCTGGTCGAAGGTCCAGCGAGCGCTGCGCTCTCGGTCGCCCGCCCAGAACCTGACCTCCACGACCCACGGTGCCGTGCCCTCGCGGCGAGCCGACCAGGCCGCGTCGGGCGGGGTGACGCCCCGGGCCGCGAGGCGGGCGTCGGCGATGACGCCGAGCTCGGCGGTGCCGTCCAACCCGGGTACCTCGTGTGCGCGCACCATGGCGATGACGTGGTCGCGTTCCGCGATGACCGGCCACTCGTAGCGGCGCACGTTCTCGACCGGCAGCCCGGCCTGTGTGGCCAGCTCCTCCGCGGTGGCTCCGGCCCGCAGGCGCGCCTGAAGGTCGCGTGGACGCAGCGTGGGCTCCTGTGGTGCTGCGGACGGGGGCGTCGCGCCCGACGGGTCCGCGGAGGACGGGACCGGCGTGGGCCGCGGACGGGACGGCCCACCGGTCGCGGGCTCCTGCGCGTCCGCCGCACCGGACCCTGCGGAGGGATCCGCCGTCGTACCCGAGCCGGGCCGTGCGAGCGCGTCGGTCAGCGCGTCGGTGACGGACAGGGTGTGTTCCGTGCCGTCGGGCGCGCGCAGGACGAGCACGCGGCCGTCCTGATCGACCCTCACAAGCTCGAGCTCGGCCATGCTTCCTCCTCGGCGCTTCCCCCTCGGCGGGCCACCCCTGCGCCCCGCACGGCGTACCTGACGGTGTCGAGCGTGCCATCGCGCGCCGCGCCAGTGTCGCAGGCACGTCGGTGTGCCGCCGAACCGGGCGGGCCAGATCGGGGAGGATGGCACCGTGCTGGCGTTCAACACCCCGGTGACAGACCTGCCCTACTACACGGTGCTGGAGCTCGGCGGCGTCTTCTTCGCCGCCCTGTCCGGCGGCCTGGCCGGGGTCCGGAAGAACTTCGACGTGTTCGGGGTGCTGGTCCTGGCGTGGGTGGTGGGGCTCGGTGGCGGTGTGGTCCGCGACCTCATGATCGGCGCCACGCCGCCCGTCGGGATCTCGAACTGGCGGTTCGTCGCCACCGCCCTGGCCGCGGGCGTCGTCATCTTCTTCCTGCACCCGAGCGTGGCGCGGATGCGGCGCACGGTGGTCATTCTCGACGCCTGGGCGCTCGGCCTCTTCGTGCTGATCGGCACGGTCAAGGGCTTGGAGGCAGGCGCCGGCCCGCTCGCCTCGGTGACGGTCGGGGTCATGACCGGCGTCGGTGGCGGCGTGCTGCGCGACCTGCTGGTCGACGAGGTCCCGCTCGTGCTGGCCGACCGGCAGCTCTATGCCATCCCGGCCTTCCTGGGGGCGGGAGTCGCCGCGGCGCTGTGGACCACGGGGCACCTGAGCCTGTGGACCCATGTGGCCGTGGTGCTCCTGGTCAGCGGGACCCGGCTCGTCTCGCTGCGCCTGGGATGGGTGGTGCCCTCGGTGGGTCCTGGATGGTCCGGGCGATCGGGGTGGTCCGGGCACTGGGGCGTGCGTCGGTCGCGGGGGCACAGGGCGGGTGGTCGGGGAGACCGCAGGGCAGGATGAGGCCATGACCTCCACTCCGGTAACCGCCTCCGACCCCGCGCTGCCCGACGGCGTCAGCGTCACCGATCTCCGCTCGCTCGCGGAGTCGCTCGCCACCGAGGCCGGGGCGATGATCCGGGCCGGGCGTCCCGCGACCGTCGTCGTCGCCGACACCAAGTCGTCCGACGTCGACCCGGTCACCGCGATGGACCGGGCGGTCGAGGAGCTGCTCGTGTCCCGTCTGGCGACGCTGCGCCCGCACGACGCCGTGCTGGGCGAGGAGGGCGACGACATCCCCGGCACCAGCGGCCTGACCTGGGTTCTGGACCCGATCGACGGGACCGTCAACTACCTGTACGGGGTTGCGTCGTGGTCGGTGTCCGTCGCCGTCGTGGCCGGGCCCGCGGACCCGGCCACCTGGACGGTGCTCGCCGGTTGCGTGCACGACGTCGTCGCGAACCGCACCTGGTCGGCCGGTCTCGGCCAGGGCGCCACGTGCGACGGGGCGCCGTTGCGCCCCGTCGAGGCGGTGCCGCTCGCGCGCAGCCTCACGGGCACCGGGTTCGGGTACGCGGCGTCCCGCCGTGCGCTGCAGGCCCAGGTGCTGGCGCAGGTGCTGCCCCGGGTGCGCGACGTGCGCCGGTTGGGCTCCGCCGCGGTGGACCTGTGCCTGGTGGCTCAGGGGGCGCTCGACCTGTACTACGAGCGCGGGCTCAACCCGTGGGACATGGCGGCCGGCTCGCTCGTCGCGTCCGAGGCGGGCGCGCGAGTGGTCGGGCTGCACGCGGATCCGCCCGGACGCACGATGACGGTCGCCGGGCGCGGAGCTGCGGTCGATGAGCTCGTGGCCATCTTGGAGGCCGCCGGCGCAGACGCCCCGGATGGCGCGTAACGTTCGGCGCGATGGCGGTATCTGCGCTCTACGGGTGCCGAAAAACGCCAGGTCAACGCACGTTCTGGGTGAACTACGCCGACCCGCCTCGCGCCGGCTGCGGACATGGGGCACAATCCGGTGGCCGAACGGGAACAAAACCCGTGGCACGAGCATTGACAGCGCGTACCGATCCCGACTCACGGAGCGTGACCTCACAGATGGCAACCGACTACGACGCCCCTCGCAAGAACGACGAGGATGTGGAGCAGGACTCGATTCAAGAGCTCCAGGCGCGCCGTTCCGACAAGTCGTCGGGCGTCGTCGACGAGGATGAGACCGAAGCGGCAGAGGGCTTCGAGCTGCCCGGCGCCGACCTGTCCGGCGAGGAGCTGGCCGTGCGCGTCCTGCCGCGCCAGGCCGACGAGTTCACCTGCACCTCGTGCTTCCTCGTCCACCACCGCAGCCAGCTCGCCTACGAGAAGAACGGCCAGATGGTCTGCTCGGAGTGCGCGGCCTGACACCCCCCCCCGCCCCCGGCTCAGGGCCGTCACGCGTCCGGCGTGGCGGCCCTGAGCGTCGGTGGGGACGGCTGCAGCGCTGCCGCGAGCTCGTCGGGGCGCCGGGTCGAGAGCAGCCAGTAGGGCGTCGGGTCGGCCGGGTCGTCGAGGGTGACGCGCACCCCCGTGGGGATCCAGGAGCGCAGCAGCACGTGCGCACGCGCGTCGAGCCGCCCGCCCAGCTCCTCGCGCATGGCCTGCCTCGACCCGATCACGCGGGCCGGGCCCAGCAGCGACACCGGGATGTGAGCACGGCCCGCGCGCAGCACGCCGGCCTCCACGGTGATGACGGGCGCCCCGAGCACCAGCCAGCACACGCCCGCCGCGGCGACGGCCGCCGCGGCGGCCACGGCCGCGACGGGGTGCACCGGGATCAGGATGATCGCGGTCAGCGCCCCCAGGCCGACGGCGGTGGAGAGCGCACCGGCACCGGGCAGCAGGCGTTCACGGAAGACGGGCGGTGGGGTCGACATGCCCACATCCTGCCGCCTGTGCGCCCGGTGCCGCGTACGCTTCGCCCCGTGACCGCCAACCACCCCCAGCCCCCGGCCGACACCACCGTGGACGTCCTCATCCGGATCCTCGACGACGACGTACCGGTTCCCGGGTACGCGCACCCCGGGGACGCGGGTGCCGACCTGGTGACCACGATCGACGTCGAGATCCCGCCGCACGGCAGGGTGACGGTTCCCACCGGGATCGCCGTCGCGCTGCCCGACGGGTACGCCGCATTCGTGCACCCCCGGTCCGGGCTGGCGGCACGTCACGGCCTGACCATCGTCAACGCGCCCGGCACCGTGGACGCCGGGTACCGCGGGGAGATCCGCGTGACCCTTCTCAACACGGACGCCACCTCTGCCATCCGCCTCGAACGCGGAGACCGGGTGGCGCAGCTCGTGGTGCAGCGGGTGGAGAAGGCGCGGTTCCTGCGTGCCGACACGCTCCCCGGGTCGCACCGCGGCGAGGGTGGCTTCGGGTCCAGCGGTGGCTGGGCTGCGTCCGCTCAGGGCTGACGCACTCGGTGCCGGGGAACCGCCTCGGGGTGGACGGGCGTCGAACACCGCGTCCCAACCCGGATAGTGTTGACGGGTCAAGCACCAGGGGCATGCCATCGATGGCCGTCGGCCACCTGGCGTCCCGGCAACCGAGTGAAGGAGCCCCACGTGGGTCTGTTCCGGCGTAGCGCGTCGAAGAGTGAGGCCACCGCGGCCCCGGCGGCGGACGCGCCTGCGGGTGAGCCGGGCTCGACGGAGTCGGCGCAGGAAGCCTCACCCCAGGGTGGCACGACGCAGGACGGCGCCCCTCAGCGTGGTCCGTTCGACTCTGCCGACGTCCCGACGATGGGTCCGCGCGTCGATCTCGGCGCGATCTGGCTGCCCGTCATGCCCGGGGTGGCGCTGCGCATGGAGATCGAGAAGAAGACGCAGAAGGTCACGGGCGTGTCGGCGTCCCTCGGCGGGTCGGCCCTGCAGGTGCAGGCGTTCGCCGCGCCGCGCACCTGGGGCATCTGGGACGAGGTGCGCGCCGAGCTCGCCACGTCCGTGACGTCGCAGGGCGGCACCGTCGACGACGTCCCGGGCCCGTTCGGGCGCGAGCTCATGGCCCGCATCCCGGCGCAGCTTCCCGACGGCACCCGGGGGGTGCGACCGGTCCGCTTCATCGGCGTCGACGGCCCGCGCTGGTTCCTGCGCGGGGTGCTGACGGGCCAGGCGGCGGTGGACGCCGAGGCCGCGCGTGCGCTGGAGTCGGTGTTCGCGAACGTCGTCGTGGTGCGCGACGACAGCCCGCGCCCGCCGCGGGACCTGCTCACGCTCACGATGCCGAACCAGGGTGGGCAGGGAGCGCCGGCGGCGCCGACGCCCAAGCCGTCGTTCGACCCGCTGACCCGCGGGCCCGAGATCACGGAGATCCACTGATCACGGAGATCCACCGATCACCGAGATCCACTGATCACGGAGATCCACCGATCACCGAGATCTGCTGAGCACGGCTCCACCGAGCACCGCACCCACGAGGGACTGATCCACATGTCGTTGCGAACGTCCTTGCGACACGCGATCGCGTCGGCCGACGCGATCAACGCGGACGAGGAGCGGGTGGAGGCGGCCAAGAACGCCGGCTGCCAGTCGGTGGCATCCCTGGCGATGCGTCAGCGCGGTAAGGCTGCCGGTGTGCTGCGCTCCGTGGTGCTCCGGCCGCGCCAGGGCGTCCCGTCCGTCGAGGCCGAGCTGTACGACGGGTCGGGCGCGCTCGACCTCGTGTGGCTGGGCCGCCGCACCATCGCGGGCATCGAGCCCGGCCGGCGGATCGCCGTGGCCGGCATGGTGTGCGAGTCCGAGGGCCGCCGCACCATGTTCAATCCGCGCTACGAGCTCAAGCCGCGGGCGGGCGAGTGAACGCGCCGGCCTCGGAGCACGCACCCGAACCGGTGCCCGCCGTGACCCCCGATGCGGCATCGCGCCCCGTACCGCAGGCCGCACGCCGGGGCATGCAGGCCGTCACCGGGGAGACGTTCTCGTTCTCCGAGGCGGTCGGTGGGGTGCGCGGCGTCATCGAGGCGCTCCTGCCGGGGACCCTGTTCATCACCGTCTACGTGATCACCCACGACCTGGGTTGGTCGCTCGGGTCGGCGGTCGGTGCGGCGGTCGTCGCCGTGGTCGCGCGACTCGTCCAGCGCACCCCCGTCACGCAGGCGCTCGGTGGGCTGCTCGGCATCGGCATCGGCGTGGTGTGGGCCTGGCGCTCCGGTGAGGCGCAGAACTTCTTCGCGTGGGGCCTGTGGACCAACGCGATCTACCTCGTGGCCGTGCTGGTCTCGATCCTGGTGCGCTGGCCCGCCGTCGGCCTGTTCGTCGAGGCGGTGCGGGCCGGGTTCGCGACGACGCCGGCACGGTCCCCGTCCGGCACGGACACGAGTGTGCCCGCGGAGCCCGGCGCTGAGCGGGCGGCAGGTCAGGATGTCGGCCCGGACGCTGGGTCGGGTGCCGACGGCCGTGATGCGGACGGCCCGTCTCTTGCGGCGCTGGTGACCTGGCGCAAGGACCGCGAGCTCGTGCGCCGCTACGCCGCTGCCACGTGGCTGTGGGTCGGCATGTTCGGCCTGCGCCTGGCCGTCCAGGTGCCGCTGTTCCTCGACGAGTCGATCGGCTGGCTCGGGACCGCGCGGCTGGTGCTCGGAGTGCCTCTGTGGGGCCTGGTGCTGTACCTGACCTGGATGGTGGTGCGGGACGTGCGCGAGGCCGACCGCGGGTAGACCGGCCTCAGGGGGCGGGGTCCGGGTCCGCGGCCGGTGCCGGACCCGCGGTGGCCGCAGGACCCACGAGCAGCGCCTGCAGTGCTCCCGGGTCGACGTCCTGACCGGCCACGAGCAGCAGCTCGTCGCCTGCCTCCAGCGTGTCGTCCGGCGTCGGGGCGATGGGCAGCGGGCCGCGCACGATGCAGGCCAGCACGGTGTCGGTCGGCCAGTCGATGGCGCCCACCCGGGTGCCCACCCACGGTGACCCGGCGGGCAGGGTGAGCTCCAGGATGTCCGCGCCGGACTGGTGGAAGGTGAAGATCTTCACCACGTCGCCGACGGCCACGGCCTCCTCGACCATCGCCGTCATGATGCGCGGCGTCGACACGGCGACGTCCACGCCCCACGACTCGTCGAACATCCACTCGTTGCGCGGGTTGTTGACGCGTGCCACGGTGCGCGGCACCCCGAACTCCGTCTTGCACAGCAGGGAGAACACCAGGTTCGCCTTGTCGTCGCCCGTCGCGCCGACGACGACGTCCGCCTCGGCGACCCGGGCGTCGTCGAGCGCCGACAGCTCGCAGGCGTCGGCGAGCAACCAGTCGGCGTCGGGAACGTCCGCGACCCGCATGGCGGCCGGGCTCTTGTCGACGATGACGATGGAGTGGTCGTGGGCGAGGAGCTCCCGGGCGATCGAGCGGCCCACCGATCCCGCACCGGCGATGACGACCCTCATCACGCGTCCTTCTCGTCGGCGGGTGCGTGGGTGAGGGTCCGCTCGACCCGGGCGGCGTCGTCGGCGCGCATGAGCACGTGCAGCACGTCGTTCTCCTGGAGCACGGTGGTGGGGTCCGCGATGATGCCGTCGGTGTAGCGGGTCAGGAACGCCACGCGGGCACCGGTGGCCGCTTCGATGCGGCGCGCCGAGAGCCCGGTCCAGCCGCGGTGGTAGTCCACCTGCGCCAGACGCACCTGACCCGACGGGTCGCGGTACTCGTCGGTGGCGCCGAGCGGCAGCATGCGGCGCAGCACCTGGTCGGACGTCCACCGCACGGTCGCGACGGTGGGGATGCCCAGGCGCTGGTAGATCTCGGCACGCTTGGGGTCGTAGATGCGGGCCACCACGTTCTCGACGCCGAACGTCTCACGGGCGACGCGCGCGGCGAGCACGTTCGAGTTGTCGCCGTCGGACACCGCGGCGAACGCGTACGTGTCATCGATCCCGGCCTGGACCAGCGTGTCGCGGTCGAACCCGATGCCGGTCACCTTCTGCCCGCCGAAGTCGGCCGGCAGGCGCCGGAACGCGTCGGGGTTCTGGTCGACGACGGCGACGGAGTGCCCGCGCGACTCGATCTCCTGCGCGAGCGAGGCGCCCACGCGGCCGCATCCCATGATCACGAAGTGCACGGTGGGAACGCTACACGCCGTGGTGATGCGGCACGGTAGGCAGGGACAGCGCCTGATCGGTGGCCATCGGGTGCGGGGATCGGCATAGGGTTCGCTTGTGTCGGACATCGCGGATACCGCCAAGCGGATCCTGCTCGGTCGCCCCATACGCAGCGAGCATCTGGGGCACACCCTGCTCCCCAAGCGCATCGCCCTACCGGTCTTCGCCTCGGACGCGCTGTCGTCGGTCGCGTACGCGCCCGACGAGATCCTGCTGACGCTGGCCCTGGCGGGGGTCGCCGCGTCGGCGTTCTCCCTGTGGGCCGGCCTGGCAGTCGTGTTCGTGCTCGCCGTCGTCGTGCTGTCCTACCGCCAGAACGTGCACGCCTACCCCTCGGGGGGCGGCGACTACGAGGTCACGACCACGAACCTCGGGGCGCCCGCAGGGCTCTCGGTCGCCTCGGCCCTGCTCGTCGACTACGTGCTCACCGTCGCCGTGTCCATCTCGTCGGCGTCCCAGTACGCGGCATCCGCGATCCCGGCCCTGCGGGGGCACGAGGCCGTGGCCGCCGTCGTCGCCGTCGTCGTCCTGACGCTGATGAACCTGCGCGGGGTGCGCGAGTCGGGCACGGTGTTCGCCGTCCCCACCTACCTGTTCATGATGCTGATCGGGCTCATGGCCGTGGTGGGCGGGATCCGCTACGCCACGGGCACCCTGCACCCCGCCGAGAGCGCGATGTTCGAGGTGGTGCCGCGCGCCGGGTTCGACCAGGGGCTGATGGGCTTCGCGGGGGCGTTCCTGTTCGCCCGCGCGTTCGCGTCCGGGTGTGCGGCGCTGACCGGTGTCGAGGCGATCTCGAACGGCGTGCCCGCGTTCAAGAAGCCCAAGTCGCGCAACGCCGCGACGACGCTCGCGCTGCTGGGCGGCATCTCGGTCACCATGGTCGTCTCCATCCTGCTGCTGGCCCAGGCCACCGGGGTGCGGTTCGTCGAGGACCCGAGCACGCAGCTCACGCTCAACGGCGGGCCCATCCCGGCCGACTACGCGCAGCACCCCACCATCGGGCAGCTCGCGGCCACCGTCTTCGAAGGCTTCCCGGTGGCCTTCTACGCGATCTCCGCCGTGACGGGCATCATCCTCGTCCTCGCCGCGAACACCGCCTTCAACGGGTTCCCCGTGCTGGGCTCGATCCTCGCCAAGGACGGCTACCTGCCACGCCAGCTGCACACCCGGGGGGACCGGCTGGCGTTCTCCAACGGCATCGTGACCCTCGCCGTCGCCGCCATCGCCCTGATCATCGTGTTCGACGCCCAGGTGACCCGGCTCATCCAGCTCTACATCGTCGGGGTGTTCGTCTCCTTCACGCTGTCCCAGCTCGGCATGGTGCGGCACTGGACCCGCGAGCTCCAGCGATCCTCGGACAGTGCCGCGCGGCTCCACATGATGCGGTCCCGCGTCATCAACGTGATCGGTTTCGTGTGCACCGGTTTCGTGCTGCTCGTCGTGCTGGTCACGAAGTTCGTGCACGGCGCGTACATCGCGATCCTCGCGATGGCCGTGCTCTACCTGGTGATGCTCGCCATCCACCGGCACTACGGCAGGGTGCGTGACGAGCTCGCCCTGGACGACGTCGATGCCGCGCGGGCGCTGCCGCCGCGCGTGCACGCGATCGTGCTGGTGTCCAAGATCCACAAGCCCACCATGAGGGCGCTGTCCTACGCGCGGGCGTCGCGGCCCTCGGTGCTGGAGGCCGTCACGGTGGGGGTCGACGAGACCGACGGCGCCGAGCTGCGGGCCCAGTGGGAGGCGCTCGACCTGCCCGTGCCCCTGCGCGTGCTCGACTCGCCCTTCCGTGAGGTCAGCCGGCCCATCCTCGCCTACGTGCGCTCGGTGCGCCGCGAATCACCCCGCGACCTGGTGGTCGTCTATATCCCCGAGTACGTGGTGGGGCACTGGTGGGAGCAGCTCCTGCACAACCAGTCCGCACTGCGCCTCAAGGGCCGGTTGCTGTTCACCCCCGGCGTCGTCGTGGCGTCCGTGCCCTGGCAGCTCACCTCGTCCCAGGGCCAGACCGGTCTGGAGGACGCGACCTACGTCCAGGGTCGGCTGCGCCGCTACTGACGACTGCCGTCCCGTGAGGCGCGGCACGCGGCGACCCTGTGTGAAGGCGCGCGGTGTGGGAAGAATAGGGCCGTGCCCTCACCTCGCCGCCTCGGTTCCCGCCCCCGCCCCCGCTCCCAGACCGTCGACGCCGACGCCGGTCAGATGATCGAGGTGACCGTCACCGCCGTGGCGCACGGGGGGCACGCCGTCGCCCGGCTCGACGGGCGCGTCGTGTTCGTGCGCCACGCCCTGCCGGGGGAGCGGGTGCGCGCCGTCGTCACCGAGGGCGGCCCCAAGTTCTGGCGCGCCGACGCCCTCGAGGTGCTCGCCGACCCCTCACCGGACCGGGTCCCCTCCGCCTGGCCGCAGGCCGGCCCCGGCGGGGTGGGCGGCGGCGAGCTCGCCTTCGTGTCCCTTGACGGGCAGCGGCGCTGGAAGGCCGCGGTCGTGCGAGAACAGCTCCAGCGCCTCGCCGGGATCGAGCGGGACGTGACGGTCGAAGCGGCACCCGGGGACGAGGAGCGCGGCGGCCTGCACTACCGCACCCGCGTGGACCTGGTGGCCGGGGCCGACGGGCGCGCCGGGATGCGCCGGTACCGGTCGCACGACGTCGTCGCGCTCGACACCATGCCGCTCGGCACCGCGGAGGTCCTGGCGCTCGCCGATGCCGAGGGCGTGTTCGAACGCCGCTGGACGCCCGGTGCGGTGCTCGAGCTGGTCGCGCCCGCATCGGGCACGGAACCCGTGCTCCTGGTGGACGGTGACCTGTGGCGCGGTGGGCGCCCCGACAGGCGTCCCAACGCGCGCCGCGCCGTCGCGGAGTCCGTGACGCCGCTGCGCGCAGCCGTCCCGCCGCAGACGTTCAGCTATCGCGTCGCGGCCGACGGCTTCTGGCAGAACCACCGCGAGGCCCCGGCCGTGCTCGCCGGCGCCGTGCTCGACGCCGTCGGCGACATCGACGGGGCAACGGTGCTGGACCTGTACTCGGGTGCCGGGCTGTTCACCGTCCCGCTCGCGGCGGCCGCGGGGGACCGCGGCCAGGTGATCGCGGTCGAGGGCGACGCCCGGGCCGTCAAGGACGCCCGCCGCAACGCGCACCACCTGCCCCAGGTGGACCTTCGCCTCGGTGCGGTCGACCGGGTGCTCACGGACGGGGACGCGGGAGGCACAGGCGTCGGCGGTGCCGATGTCGTGGTGCTGGACCCGCCGCGCGCCGGAGCCGGGCGCGGCGTCGTCGCTGCCATCGCGGAACGCCGCCCGGCACGGGTGGTCTACGTGGCGTGCGACCCGGCCGCGCTGGCCCGCGACGTCGGGCTGTTCGCGGGCCTGGGCTACGAGCTCGCGGACCTGCGCGCGTTCGACCTCTTCCCCATGACGCACCACGTGGAGGCCGTGGCGGTGCTGACGCGGGTCGAGGGATGACGCGCCCCGCGCGGTCCTCGCGGGCGGCCCTCGCCACCGCGATGGCCGGGACCGTGGTGGTGGCCGCGTACGCGGCGCTGGCCGCCGTCCAGATGCTGGTGCTGAACCCGCTCGCGGCGGTGCCCGGGCGAACCCTGAGCCAGATCCACGCGGAGATGGCGGCCGCGGGCGAGTCCCCGGGCACCGCCGGCGTGCTCGTGGTCCTGGGGGTCGGCGTGGCGCTCGCGGTGGCGGGTGTCGTCGTCGTGCG
This sequence comes from Xylanimicrobium pachnodae JCM 13526 = NBRC 107786, assembly GCA_001592145.1. Lineage (GTDB taxonomy): Bacteria > Actinomycetota > Actinomycetes > Actinomycetales > Cellulomonadaceae > Xylanimonas > Xylanimonas pachnodae. Next base: position 147,875 of record BCWJ01000006.1, read on the forward strand.
GCGCGGTGCGGCCGCCACGGCGACCGTGGCGATCGGCTACCTGGTGCTGCTGGCCCTGGGGGCACCCGCCTACTTCCTCGCTTCGTTCGGCCCGGGCGTGTCGTTGGCCGACACGTACTTCATCTCAGGCGGCGACCACGCGCCGTGGGCGAAGCCCCTGTACGCGGTCAGCCTCGTCGCTCTCGTCGCGATCGCGTTCCTCACGGTGGGCCGCCTGGCGCGCCGGACGGCGCCCACGACCTGACGGCGGTCCGCGGGGTGCCAGGACCGGGCGTGCGGTGCCGGGGTGTTCGCCGCGGGTGAGAGCTCCTGGCTCCTGCCGTCCGCTTCTGCCACCATGTGCGCCGTGACCACCGTCTTCCTCGTCGTCGGGATCGTCGCGACCGCGGTCGCCCTGCTCGCCCTGCTGTTCGACGGCGTGTTCGACGCGTTCGACCTGGCCCTCCCGGGCGATGGCACCGTGTCGCTGCTGGCGCTGGCCGGGGGCATCGGCGCGTTCGGCTGGTCGGGCCTGGCGCTCGAGTCCTCCCTGGACCTGCCGGTCTGGATGACGGTGTTTGCCGCGTGCGGCGTCGGCGCGGTGATCACGGCCGGCGTCGCCTGGCTCACCCTGGTGCTGCACGGTCAGTCCACGCCGGACGGCACCGGGTCCGTCGCCACCCTCCAGGGGGTCACCGGGGTCATGGACACCGACGCCCACCCGGGCAGGCCGGGCGTCGTCCGCGTCGTGTACGCCGGCTCGCCGCGCACCCTGACGGCGCACGTCGTCGTCGACGTCACCGCCGGGACCGGGGTGCGAGTCACCGAGGTCGTCTCGCCCGACGTCGTCCAGGTCGCACCCGCCGACGATCCCGCCGGTACCTGATCGTTCGCTTCCCTCTTCCGCTCCCCAGTCTCGAAGGACCACTTCATGGAACCCACCGCGATCCTCGCCATCGCCGCGCTCGTCGTCGTCGTCGCGATCGTCATCGGCGCCGTCGTCTCGCGCTACCGCATCCCCAAAGCCAACGAGGCGCTCGTCATCACGGGTGGCAAGGGCGGCACCGAGGGCGTCAAGGTCGTGATCGGCTCGGGCGTGTTCGTGGTGCCGTTCATCCAGCGCTCCGCGTCCATCTCCCTGGACGCCACCGAGGTGCCCATGCGGGTCGACGAGGGCGTGACGTCGGACAAGATCAAAGTGACCGTCGACGCCGTGGCGCTCGCCAAGATCGACGGCACCCCCGAGGGTGTGCGCGCCGCCGCGCAGCGCTTCCTGGGCCGCGAGGAGGAGGTCCCGGGCGTCGTCGCGACCGTGCTCGCGGGTGCGCTGCGCGGCGTCGTCGGCAACATGACCGTCGAGGAGGTGCTCGCCGACCGCGCCAAGTTCGCCACCGAGATCAAGGACGAGGCGGCCAAGGCGCTCAGCGAGTCCGGCCTGCGCATCGACACGCTCCAGATCAACGCGATCCAGTCCGACCCGGCCGACTACATCGTGAACCTGGGCCGCCCCCAGGCCGCCGCCGTGCGCCGCGAGGCGGAGATCGCCGAGGCGTCCAACGCGCAGCAGGCAGCCAAGGCCCAGGCCGAGTCCCGGATCGCGATCGCCGAGGCCAACAAGACCGCGGCGCTGCGCGAGGCGGAGTTCAAGAAGGAGACCGACGCCGCCCAGGCGGAGGCCGCCGCCGTCGGCCCCAAGGTCGAGGCCGCGCAGCAGGCCGAGATCACCCGGGCCGAGCAGTCCAACGCCGAGCAGCAGGTGGCGCTGACCAAGCTGCGCCTCGACTCGGAGGTGCGCGCCAAGGCGGACGCCGACCTGTACTCGGCGCAGAAGGAGGCGGAGGCCAAGCAGTACGCCGCACAGAAGGCTGCCGACGCCTCCCTGTACTCGGCGGAGAAGGACGCGGCCGCGCGGGCCGTCGCCGTCGAGCGCGCCGCCGCGGCCGAGAAGGTGCGCCTGGAGTCGGAGGGCACCGGTCTGGCGAACTCGCTCAAGGCGCAGGGTCTGGCCCAGGCCGAGGCGACGCGCGCCAACGGTCTCGCCGACGCCGAGGCGATCCGCGCCAAGGGTGAGGCGGAGGCCGCGACCAACACGCTGCTCGCCGAGGCATACGAGAAGTACGGACAGCAGGCCGTCATCGACCGCGTGCTCGCTGCGCTGCCCGGCATGATCGAGGCGGCCGCCCGGCCGCTGGGCGACATCGACAACATCACGGTGCTGGGCGACGCGGCCGGCGCCTCGAAGATCACAGGCCTGGCCACGGAGCTGCTCACGCAGGTCCCGGCCGTCGCCAAGGCGACCACCGGGCTGGACATCATGGCCCTGCTCTCCTCGTTCATCACGGCCGAGCAGGGGACGAACCACGCCGTCACCCGGGCGAACACCGGCGACGCCTGACGGCGCACGCGTCCCCGGACGCGGGAGCGACGCGCGTGCGGGCATGGGAGCCTTGACCCATGCCCGCACGCTGCTCCGTCTTCATCGACGCCGGTTACCTGCTCGCCTCCGCCGCCACGCGGGTGACGGGAACCTCCCTGCGCAGCGGCATCCACGTCGAGTTCGGCAAGCTGATCGCAGGGGTCCGCAGCCAGGCGGAGGCGATCACCGGCCTTCCGGTGCTGCGCATCCACTGGTACGACTCGGCGCGCAACGGCGTCCCGGACTACACCCAGCAGCGCATCGGCGAGCTGCCGCGGGTCAAGCTGCGGCTGGGTCGGTTCGGGATCGACGGCCAGCAGAAGGGCGTCGACCTGCGCCTGGGGCTCGACCTGGTCACGCACGCCCGCAACCAGGCCGCTGAGGTCTTCCTGCTGGTCTCCGGTGACGACGACCTCACGGAGGCCGTCGAGGAGGCGCAGGTCCACGGCGTGGAGGTGGTGCTGCTCGCCGCGCCGAACGCGCACGGCTCGGCCCATGCCGTGAGCAGGCACCTGCTGCGCGCTGCCGACGAGCTGCACGTCATCGACGGCGCGCTGATCGACGAGGCCGTACTGAAGGTCGAGCTGCCGCGCATCGAGCCCGAGACCGACGACGCCGGGGCCGAAGGCGCACCGTCCCCGGACGTATCGCCCGGGGAGGGTGCGGCGTCGCCCGCGGGCGAGGGCTCGCCCGCCGCCTCAAGGGAGGCCGCCCGGGACGAGCCAGCCCAGGACGAGGCCGTCCGGGACGAGCCAGCCCCGGACGAGGCCGTCCGGGCGGCGAAGGCCACACCCGACCTCAGGCCGGTCTCCGCGCGGGCCGCGAGCGCGGCGGCGGCTGTTGCCGCGATCGCCGCCGCGAGCAGTGCCGCGCAGGCGCCCGCCCCGCGGCCGGGCGAGGCGCGCCCTGTGCCCGCGCCTGGGCCCGGGCCGCGGCCCGTACCGCCGACGGGATCCGCGCCCGGCGCGCCCGCCGCTCCCGCCCCTGCCGCGCCGCGTCCCTCGGGCGCCGAGCTGGCGCGCCCGTCGCCGGCCCCGGCGAAGGCGGCGGTCCCCGCACCGCCGTCGGCGCCGCGTACTCCCAAGGACGTCGCGGCGGTGACGCGCCGCCCTGACGGAGACGTCGCCGCGGACGCCGTCGACCGTCCGAGCGCCTGGGCCGACGAGTTCGACGCGACGATCGCCACCGTCGTCGGGCGGGTGCTGAACTCCCTGGCGGTGACGAGCACTCCCACGGCGTGGCGGGCGCTGGAGCTGGGACGCCCGTCGATCCCGCGTGAGGTCGACAAGGCGCTGCTCATCGACGTGACCGCCGCGATGGGCGTGCTCGACCTCTCGGACCTGGAACGGCACGAGATCCGGGCGGCGTTCTGGACGGCGTACGACGCGATGATGGCGGCGGCACGGGTCTGACGGGCCAGGGTGCGGCGAGGAGCGCCGCCGGGGGATCATCGCGCGCCGCGAGACAGTTATCTTGACATCAAGATAACTGGGCTATGCTGGACGGAGCGCCCGGGCACACCTGGGCAAACCCCCTGTCGCATCAGCGCCGAGCGCGTGTCGCCCGGTGCGGAACCCGTGGAGGAGTCGCAGTGAGCAGCGTGGACACGTTCGGATCGAAGGGGACGCTCTCGGTCTCCGGGAAGGACTACGAGATCTTCCGGCTGTCGGCCGTCGAGGGTCTCGGGCGCCTCCCGTACTCCCTGAAGGTCCTCGCCGAGAACCTGCTTCGCACCGAGGACGGTGCGAACACGACGGCGGACCACATCCGTGCGCTCGCCGCCTGGGATCCGCAGGCCGAGCCGAGCACCGAGATCCAGTTCACCCCGGCGCGCGTCGTGATGCAGGACTTCACGGGCGTGCCCTGCGTCGTCGACCTCGCGACGATGCGTGAGGCGGTCGCGGACCTGGGTGGTGACCCGAACCGCATCAACCCGCTGGCCCCGGCCGAGCTCGTCATCGACCACTCGGTGCAGATCGACGTCTTCGGCAGCCGCGACGCGTTCGCGCGGAACGTGGAGATCGAGTACCAGCGCAACCACGAGCGCTACCAGTTCCTGCGCTGGGGGCAGACGGCGTTCGACGACTTCAAGGTGGTGCCCCCGGGCACCGGCATCGTGCACCAGGTCAACATCGAGTACCTGGCGCGCACCGTGATGACCCGCGAGGTGGACGGCGTCCTGCGGGCCTACCCGGACACCTGTGTGGGCACCGACTCGCACACCACCATGGTCAACGGCCTGGGCGTGCTCGGCTGGGGCGTGGGCGGTATCGAGGCGGAGGCCGCCATGCTCGGCCAGCCGGTCTCGATGCTCATCCCGCGCGTCGTGGGCTTCAAGCTCTCCGGCTCGATCCCGTCGGGTGTGACGGCCACCGACGTCGTGCTCACGATCACGCAGATGCTGCGCAAGCACGGCGTGGTGGGCAAGTTCGTCGAGTTCTACGGTGCCGGCGTCGCCCAGGTGCCGCTCGCCAACCGCGCCACGATCGGCAACATGTCGCCCGAGTTCGGCTCGACCGCGGCGATCTTCCCGATCGACGACGTCACGCTGGACTACCTGCGCCTGACGGGCCGCTCCGAGGAGCAGGTCGCACTCGTCGAGGCGTACGCCAAGGAGCAGGGCCTCTGGCTCGCGGAGGACTCGGCCGAGCCGACCTTCTCCGAGTACCTGGAGCTGGACCTGTCCACGGTGGTGCCGTCGATCGCCGGCCCGAAGCGTCCGCAGGACCGCATCGAGCTGTCCGAGGCCAAGGAGTCGTTCGCGTCCTCGATCCTCGACTACGTCGACGCGCACGAGGCCGCGCCGTTCCGGAACGGCTCGCTGACCGGCCTGGACGAGGCGTCGTCGGAGTCGTTCCCGGCCTCCGACCCGGTGGCGCTGGGACACGATCTCGCGACCGACGCGCCCGTGGCCACGGTGCACGGCGACGCCGCGAAGCGCCCGCACCGCGTCACCCCGGTGACGCTCGCCAACGGGACGACGACGGAGCTCGACCACGGGCACGTGGTCATCGCGTCGATCACGTCGTGCACCAACACGTCCAACCCGTCGGTCATGCTGGCTGCCGCGCTGCTGGCCAAGAAGGCGGTGGAGAAGGGCCTGACGTCCAAGCCGTGGGTCAAGACGTCGATGGCGCCGGGCTCGCAGGTGGTCACGGACTACTACGAGAAGGCCGGTCTGTGGCCCTACCTGGAGAAGCTCGGCTTCCACCTGGTCGGCTACGGCTGCACCACCTGCATCGGCAACTCGGGCCCGCTGCCCGAGGAGGTCTCCGCGGTGGTCAACGAGCACGACCTGTCGGTCGTGTCGGTGCTGTCCGGCAACCGGAACTTCGAGGGCCGCATCAACCCGGACGTCAAGATGAACTACCTGGCGTCGCCGCCCCTGGTCATCGCGTACGCGCTGGCCGGGACGATGGACTTCGACTTCGACACCCAGCCGCTGGGATCGGACGAGGAGGGCATCCCCGTCTTCCTGCGTGACCTGTGGCCGACGGCGGCCGAGGTCCAGTCGACCATCGAGGCGTCCATCGACCGCCAGATGTTCGAGGCCGACTACGCGGACGTGTTCGCGGGCGACGAGCACTGGCGTGCGCTCGACATCCCGACGGGGTCGACGTTCGCCTGGGACGCCGAGTCGACGTACGTGCGCAAGCCCCCGTACTTCGACGGCATGGAGGCGGCCCCCGCCCCTGTCACCGACATCTCGGGTGCCCGCGTGCTGGCCAAGCTGGGTGACTCGGTGACCACCGACCACATCTCGCCCGCCGGGGCGATCAAGCCCGACAGCCCGGCCGGGAAGTACCTGGCCGAGCACGGCGTGCAGCGCCGCGACTTCAACTCCTACGGCTCGCGCCGTGGGAACCACGAGGTCATGATCCGTGGCACGTTCGCGAACATCCGCCTGAAGAACCAGCTCCTGAGCTCGTTCAACGACGGCGCAGGCGTCGAGGGCGGGTTCACGTACAACTTCGTCAAGGACGCGCAGGACACGATCTACGACGCCGCGCAGGACTACGCGGCCGCGGGCACCCCGCTCGTGGTGCTCGGCGGCAAGGAGTACGGCTCCGGCTCGTCGCGTGACTGGGCGGCCAAGGGCACCGCGCTGCTGGGGGTGCGCGCCGTGATCACCGAATCGTTCGAGCGCATCCACCGCTCCAACCTCATCGGTATGGGCGTGCTGCCGCTGCAGTTCCCCGCCGGCCAGAACGCGGACTCGCTGGGCCTGGACGGCACGGAGACGTTCGACATCGCCGGCATCACCGCGCTCAACAAGGGCACCACGCCGTCGACTGTGGCGGTCACCGCCACCAAGACGAACGGCGAGGTCGTCACGTTCGACGCCGCCGTGCGCATCGACACCCCCGGTGAGGCGGACTACTACCGCAACGGCGGCATCCTGCAGTACGTGCTGCGCAGCCTGGTGGCCTGACGTCACCGGTGGTCGCACCTGCCGCGACCACCTGACCGACGACGGCGCCCTGTCCCTCCGCGTGGAGGAACAGGGCGCCGTCGTCGTCCTGGCGGCAGTGCATGGCTGTTGGGCGCCGTCGGCCGCGCACTTTGCGCCAGTGCCCGTGCGCCCAGTGCGCCAGGCCATTGTGTTGGACTGGCCGCAGTCATTGACTGCTATTGACCAGTTGTCGGGACACCTTGAGCGGTCCCGATAAACCGATGCGCCTCAATTCGCGTGGGTTGCCGATTTCGGTGACCGGTCGAGAAGTGGCTGCGGCCGCGCGCGCTCTCCGATATCGGGACTGCTCGGCCGAGACGAGAAGGGCAGGTCTTGCAATGACCAACACGACACGAAAGGGCATGATCAAGGGATCGGTGGCGGCAGCGGCAGGTGCCGCTGTGCTCCTCGGTGGCGCGGGGACGTTTGCACTGTGGAACGTCGGCCAGGCGATCGGCACCGACGGGACCGAGACCGGTCACCTGACAGCCAAGATCGGCGAGTTCGCGTGGTACGACGCCTCCGGCGACGTCCCGAAGGAGATCGTCACTCCCGAGGAGTTCCTGATGGTGCCCGGCGACCTGCTCGAGGGCAGGGCCTCGCTGACGGTCTCGGGAGAGGGCGACAACCTGCGCGTCGATCCCCAGGTGCTGCTCAACGGCAAGAGCCTCCCGGCGGGCATCACCGTCAAGGCTCAGTTCTCTGAGGACCTCGTCTTGAACGGGTCCGACCAGAACCTCCAGGCCCTGGTCACCATCGAGTTCGCCGACAAGTCGGAGGCGACCATGGATGCACCCATCGACCTCACCGACGTCGAGTTCGTCGTCCAGCAGGTGCGTCCCACCACCCCCTGACAGGACACGGACCGCAGCGCTCACCGGGACCGGTCACCGGATCCCTCCCCCCGCGAACGAAGGCTGCGCCATGAGACGCTCCACCCGGCCGATGTCCCGAGTCGTCACCGGCCTCTGTGCCGCCGCGCTGGCGGCAACGTTCGTCGTGGCCACGCCGGTCGGAGCAGCTCAGGCGGCGTGGGGCTTCACGCGTGACGTCGACGTCACCACCGCGACGGGCGCCCTCGCCATCGATGCGAGCCGACTCGCAGCCACGACCTGCGAGGCCGGCGACGACGCGCGTTTCGACCCTGCGTCCGACGAGCTCGTGGCGGGTGGCTCCCTGACCACCACGATCAGCGTCCCCGTGACCGCAGTGGGCAACAACCTCCGCGCTGCGCCCGCGCTGATCGTCGACGGCAGCCCCGTCGCGACGCTCGACGTCGCCGACGGCGTGACCGTGACGGTGACCTCGCCCGCGGGGCCCGTGCTGGGCTACCCGACCTTCGAGGGCGGCCCCACGCAGACCGTCTGCCTGACGCTCACCGTCTCCGCTCCGGGGGCCCTGCCGGACGGCGTGGATGTCATTGACCTGTCGCACCTGGAGCTTGGCCTGGTCTACCACGGGTGGGCGCCCGCGGTACCTCTCGATGCCGGTGCGGTCGCCGTCGGCTCCGATCCCTTGCCGCCGCAGTGTGATCCCGCGAGCGGGGTCGAGGTGGGCACCGACCCGAGCGGCGGCGGCCACGCGTGCCTCGTCGTCGACATCCCGGTCGTGTGGCAGTCGGACCAGGCTTGGATCGGCACGTCTGGTGCGATTCCTTTCTACCTCCGCCTCGACCCGTCCGCGCCGAACAACCAATGGCACGTCGGAGCGCTGGTCACCACACCCGCCATCAATGCCAATGCCAGCGGTGGCGCGACCGAGCAGCTGGGTGGGGGAGTCGCGCGTCAATCGGTCAACTTCAACGTGTACGAGTCCTACGCCAATCTCGCGGGAAAGACGGTCGAGTTCGAGCTGCAACTGACGGGGAATCCCTCAGGGGCGATCGCCATCATTACCGGCACATTCCATTTCGAGCTTGCGCCCCCGGGCCAGGTGTCGGCTCCGCAGGATCCGGCGCCCGCCGCCACGGAGCCGGCCGCCCCCGTCCCAGCCGACGCGACGGCCGACGACCCCGAGACGCCGCGGAAGGAGGAATGATCGCGGTGCGCGCCGCTGCGCGCAGGACCGCTCCGTGGAGGCACCACGACGTGCTCGGAGGGCTCTGGACGGGGTTCTCCTGGGGTGTGTTCGGCCTGGTCCTGGTGCTGGCAGGACTGACGATCGTCGTCCCGCGGATCGTCGGTGCGGTACCCCTGACGGTGCTGTCGAGCTCGATGGAACCGAGCCTGCCGGTCGGGGCGCTCGCCGTCGTGCGGCCCGTCGATCCGGCGAACGTGCGCATCGACGACGTCGTGACCTACCTGCCGAACCCCGACGATCCCTTCGCGATCACCCATCGCGTCATCGAGATCCGCGACTACGCGAACGGGTCCCGGGACTTCGTGCTCCAGGGGGACGCGAACTCGTCGCCGGATCCGGTGGTGCGCGACTACCAGGTCCGCGGGCGCGTGTGGTACTCGATCCCGCACCTCGGGAGCCTGAACTCGTACGTCAACGTCGCGCACAAGCATGTCGCGGTGCTCGCCGTCGCCGGGGCACTCTTCGTCTGGGCCCTGTCGATCTGGTTGCGGACCTGGCGTCAGCGCTGCCGCGCGCCGCATGCAGGCGCCGGGCGTCGGCGTCATGACGTCATCGATGTCGCGGACGGACAGCGCGTGTGAGCTGGGTGGCGCGGGGCGTGCGACGAGGCCCGGCCCCTCTCCCGTCGAGGTCAGGGAGGAGGCTGCGCACGTCATGGTGGGGGCGCACGGGGTGTCGGAGCTCGAGGCCCCCGACCTTGGTCCGAGGTCGTTGCAGTGCCAGCAGGGCGTTGGCCTCTCAGCGCTGCGCGCCCAGCCAGGCGTTGTAGCTGATGGTGCCCAGCCGGGTGCCCGGTGACGGCATGAGTTCGTCGCCCACGATCGTCGCGCCGAAGTAGGTGGCCGAGGGGTCGACGACGACGCGGCGGGGATCGTCCTGGGCGGCGAGCGTTGTGGCGACGAACCGGGGCAGCCGCATCGGCTCGGGGCCGGCAAGCTCGACGAGCCCGTTCCGGGGGCCCTCGTCCAGGAGGGTTACCAGGGCTGCGGCGACGTCGTCCTCGGCGACGGGCTGGTCGGGCGCGTCGGGCAGCACCACCTCGCGGCCCGCGCTGGTGACGCGCGTCGAGGCGTCGGCGATACCGGTCGCGAAGCCGAAGAACTGCGTGGCGGCCAGCACCGTGTACGGGAGGCCGGAGGCGGCCAGCAGCTCCTCCTGGGCCACCTTCGCCTGGAGGAACCCGGCGCCCGTCAGGCGCCTCGCGCCGACCACGGACAGCAGCACGTGGTGGGCGACCCCCGCGTGCTTCCCGGCGTCGATCAGGGTGCGGGTGGCGCCGGTGAAGAACGCCAGCGCGTCGGGCGCGGCCATGGACGGGGACCGGGACACGTCCACGACGGCGTCGGCACCCGCCAGAGCGGCGTCGATGCCGGCGCCCGTCACGACGTCGACCCCGCTGCGCCGCGACGCGGCCACGGCGTCGTCACCGCGCTCGCGGAGCAGCGCGACGAGGCGCGCCCCGATCCGCCCCGAACCACCGACGACCACCACGCGCATACCGACCTCCTGAGGGATGTCCCGCCAGTTCGCGGCGGACACGTGCCACCGTCTCACGCAGGGTAGGTGCGCTGGCGGTCCGCGGCGCGACCGGATGGCGAGACGCTGGACCGTGAATGGTGGAAAGCCGCGTGAGCGGCCACATTAGGGACATGACAACTCCCGCTCTGCGAGTCGCAGACCTGCGCAAGGAGTATCCCGGCCGTAGCGGTCACGGCACCGTCGTGGCGGTCGACGGCATCGACGTCGAGATCGCCGCGGGCGAGATCGTCGCCTTCCTGGGCCCGAACGGGGCCGGCAAGACGACCACCCTCGACATCGTGCTGGGCCTGGTACCGCCGACGTCCGGCACCGTCGAGGTGCTCGGAGTCACGCCCCGCCAGGCGGTCACGGCGGGCCACGTCTCGGCTGTGCTCCAGACAGGCGGCCTGCTGCGGGACCTGCGCGTGGACGAGACGGTCCGCGCGATCGCCGCCCTGCACGGGGCCCGGTCGCGGGTCGACGAGGTGATCCGCCGCGCCGGGCTGACCGAGCTGGCCGGGCGCAAGGTGGGGCACTGCTCGGGCGGTGAGCAGCAGCGGCTGCGGTTCGCGCTCGCACTGCTGCCCGACCCGCAGATCCTCGTCCTGGACGAGCCGACCGCCGGCATGGACGCCGCGGCCCGGCGCGACTTCTGGGAGACGATGCGCGCCGAGACGCACGAGGGACGCACCGTCGTCTTCGCCACGCACTACCTGGAAGAGGCGCAGGCCTTCGCCCCGCGCACCGTCCTGATCGACCACGGCAAGGTCCGTGCCGACCGGCCCACCGACGAGCTGCGCAACCTGGTGGGCGACCGCGTGGCCACCGCCACCGTCGCACCGGGTACGGCCCGGGCCGCTGCCGAGGCGCTCGCGGCGATCCCCGGCGTGCGGGAGGTGCACGCGCACGGCGACCGTGTCAGCGCCACGGGTACCGGGTCCGACGCCGCCGCGCTCGCGCTGCTGACCACGCTCGGCGGGCGGGACCTCGAGGTCAGCGCGCCGTCGCTGGAGTCGGCGTTCTTCGCGCTGACGGCGTCCGGCGAGGACGCGGGCGCCACCGCCGACACGACCAAGGAGACCCGCCGGTGAACGCGACCTACCTGGCCATCGACCTCAAGCGCCAGCTCCGCGACGTCATGAACATCGCCTTCGTCGTCGGCCTGCCCGTGGTCATGTACATCGTGTTCGGGTCGACCTTCGGCTCGGGAGACGAGCAACAGGGTGCCGCGAACGTCAAGTTCTACGTCATGACGTCGATGGCGGTGTACGCGGCGGCGGTGGCGACCACGTCGAGCGCCGGACAGGCCGCGATCGAGCTGCTCCAGGGGTGGGGACGCCAGATCGGCCTGACGCCCATGCGGCCGGCCGACTACGTGGGCACCAAGGTGCTCGTGTCACTCGTCGTGGCGGCGGGCGGTGTGGCCGCGGTGTTCCTGGCCGGAGTGTGCACGGGTGCCCGCGCGGACAGCTGGACCACGTGGCTGTACACGGGGCTGATCGCGTGGCTGCTCAGCGCCATCTTCGCGCTGTACGGGCTGGCCATCGCCCAGACCTTCAGGTCGGAGTCCTCGGTGGGCATCGCGTCGGCCGGGCTGGTGCTGCTGGCGTTCTTCGGGAACCTGTTCGTGCCGCTGGGTGGGACCATCCTGACCATCGCGCGGTTCACGCCCCTGTACGGGTTCGCCGCGTTGGCCCGGTGGCCGTCCCTGGAGGGCAAGGTGTTCGACACGTCGGGCAACGTGTTCCAGGACGAGCTGTGGTGGCTGATCCTCAACTGGGTGGGGTGGGCCGCGATCTTCGGGCTGCTCTCGGTGTGGGCGGTGCGCCGGGGTCGGCGCAGGCAGTAGCGATCAGGCGTCGGACAGCACGGCGGCGAGCCCGTGCTCGCCGGCCGGGACGAGCGCCGGGTGCTCGCCGGGGTGGGCGAGGAGTACGCCCGCGAAGACGAGCGCCCAGCCGCGGGCGCGCGTCCATGTTGCGTCGTCCCAGACGGCCCCGGCGTCGGCCATCGCCGCCCGGCATGCCGCCCGGCCCGCGGCGTCGAACGTGAGCCACAGCGTGCCCAGGTCGCTCGCCGGGTCTCCCGCGGTGACGTCGCCGAAGTCGACGACGGCGGCCAGCCGGTCGGGCGGGCCGGGAGCGACCACCAGGTTCGCCGGGTGCGGGTCGCCGTGCAGCCACACGGGCGGTCCCGTGAACGGGGGAGCGGCCAGCGCGTCGCGCCACACCGCCCCTGCACGCCCCGTGAGGTCGAGCAAGGGCGGGGTGCGGTCGGCGAGGGCCACCCCGCGGTACGGGTTCACGGGTACGGAGACGCCGCCCGGCACCGGGCGGTGCAGCGCCGCGAGGAACCGGCCGAGGTCGGGGGCCCACGCCGTCCGTGCCGCCACCGGGGTCGACGTCGCGGCCGCCCCGTCCGCCCAGCGGACCACGCTCCAGTGCCATGGGTAGCGCAGGCCTGCACTGGGCACGCCGCTGCGTACCGGCACGGGAAGCCTCACCGTGGGGACCGCGACGCCCAGCAGGGGCGCCAGGTGCGTCAGCGCCGTGCGCTCGTGGAGCACCAGGGGAGCGGCGACCGCGCGGCGCGGCAGGCGGAGCGCCAGCTCGTCACCGGCCCGCACCATGACGTTGTCCCACCCGTTCGCCGCGATCCGCAGGGGCAGGTCCGCGAGGTCCGGGTGCTGTTCGCGCAGCAGTGCGCGGGCGAGGCCGACCGTGATGTCGAGGTCGGCCCTCACGGGATGTCGAGCTCGCGGGTCCGGTCCCACGGCTCCGTCCAGCCCAGGTGCTCGAAGAGCGCGTCGAGCACACCGGCCGTGAAACCCCAGACGAGCTGCTGGACGCCGTCGACCGTGATGAGCCAGGCGGGGCCGCGGAACGTGGTGGCGCCGCGGCGTAGCGCGAACGTGTAGCGGTTCGCAGGGTCGAGCAGCCCGGCCACGGGGGCGCGGAACACGGACGCCGACTCGCCGACGTCGACCACCCCGACCACCGACGGGGCGCGCCACCATCCGAGCACGGGGGTCACCAGGTGGTTGCTCACCGGCATCGGCAAGGTGGTGAGCGTTCCCAGCACCTCGACTCCCGCCGTGTCCAGGCCCGTCTCCTCCCTGGCTTCGCGCAGGGCCGCGGTCACGGCGTCCTCGCCGGGATCCAGGCGCCCGCCGGGGAACGCGACCTGGCCCGCGTGCGAGCTCAATGTGGCGGCCCGGCGCAGCAGCAGCACGTCGAGGTCCCGTGAGACGGCCGAATGCTGCGCCCCGCGCTCGGGGGCGAGCGAGTCGAGCACGCCGAACAGCACGAGCACGGCGGCGGCGCGTGCCTCGCCCGTCATCGTCCCGCGCGCGTGGGGCCAGGGACCCGGGAAGGATGGGTCGGCAGCGAGCGCGGAGAGCTGGGCGCGGGCGGCGTCGTGGGCGTTGGCGGTCACCTGGCCGAGGCTACCCGCGACATCTTTCGGGCACCGGGAACACGGGGCGTGCTGCCGGCGTTGGGCCGGAGCCGCCCAGCAAGGAGAGTCGATGACCCACGCCGTGTCGCATGCCCGCCCCGCGCCCCTGACCACCGCCACCGCTGCCGCCGCCGCCACCGCCGCCACCGCTGTCGCCACCGAGCAGGGTCATGTCGATGCCATGTTCATGATGCTCGACGCCGACGCCGCCCGGCTGGCGGCCGAGGCGGCCACGCTCCAACGGGACGTCACGGCCGATCTGCGCGAGGAGCGCCTCGCCCTGGTCAACCGGCGTGGCGCGGCGCTGCGTGCCGCTGAGCGCGGGCTGTGCTTCGGGCGGATCGACCACGCCGACGGCTCGGTGTTCCACGTGGGGCGGACGGGCCTGAGCGGAGCCGACGGCGAGCCGCTGCTCATCGACTGGCGTGCCGACGCCGCGAGGCCCTTCTATGCGGCCACCGCCGCGACCCCGCTGGGGCTGCGGCGGCGCCGTCACCTGACGCTCGACGAGCGGACGGTGACCGCGGTGAGTGACGAGGTGCTCGTCGGCGAGCCGGCCGACGGTGACATCGTCGGCGACGGCCCGCTGCTCGCGGCCATGACGGCGGGGCGCACGGGCCGGATGCGTGAGGTCGTCGCCACGCTCCAAGCGGAGCAGGACGCCATCGTGCGATCCGCGCACCGCGGCGTCACTGTGGTCGAGGGCGGCCCGGGCACGGGCAAGACCGTGGTCGCCCTGCACCGGGCGGCGTACGTGCTGGCCATGTTCGACGAGGCCCGCGCCGACGGCGTCCTGGTGCTCGGCCCGGACCCGCGCTTCCTCGACTACATCGGCCAGGTGCTGCCCTCGCTCGGCGAGAACGACGTGGTGCTCGCGACGACGACGACGCTGCTCGCCGACGCCCCCGGGGTCGGCGAGGCGCTCGGCGGGACCGACGTGCTGCCGGCGAGCGACGACCTGCGCCGTCGTCTCGGGGACGCGCGGGTCGCCCGCAAGCTCGCCCGGGTCGTGCGCGACCACCAGGCCCCTACCGGCACGCTGACGGTGACCATCGCGGGGGACCAGATCACGCTGCCCGAGGCGGAGATCGCGCAGGCACGCGCCGCGGCGCAGGCCTCCGGGCTCGCCCACCACGCCGCCCGCGAGCTCTTCGCCGAGCTCGTCACCGACGCGCTCACCGACGAGGTGCAGGACCGCGCCCGGGTCTTCCTCGCGCGCATGGACGAGGACATGGAGGTGCTGGCCGGGCGGTTCGATGTCGAGCGGGCCGTGGCCGCCGACCTGGCCCGCCTGGGCTTCGCTCCCGACGAGGGCGGCGTGTACGGGCACACGGCGGCGCTGGCGGAGCTCGACCCGCAGGCGCTGCGCGAGTCCCTCGCCGGTGACCCGGTGGTGGATGCCGCGATCGAGGCGCTGTGGCCCCGGCTGACCCCCGCCGACGTCGTCGCCAAGGTGCTGGGCCGGCGCCGACGCCGCTGGACCGACGCCCACCTGCCGGTGCTCGACGAGGCGGCGGCACTGCTCGACGGCCCGGACGGACGGATGTTCGGCCACGTGGTGGTCGACGAGGCGCAGGAGCTGACCCCCATGGCATGGCGCGCCGTGCTGCGCCGGTGCCCCGGCCGGTCGATGACCGTCGTCGGCGACCTCGCGCAGGCGGGCCCGGCCACGGGCGCGACCACGTGGGACGACGCGCTCGGCGAGGTGGCCCGCCGGGCGCAGGTGCACACCCTGACCGTCTGCTATCGCACCACCGCACAGGTGCTCGCGGCGGCGGAGCCCCTGCTGGCCGCGATCGCCCCGGCCCAGCCACGCTCGCGCGCCATCCGCACCGGGCCTGACGTCCGCCGCGTCGTCCTCCCGGCGTCGGATGCCGCACCGGTGCTGCGCGCGGCGGTCGCCGAGGAGGTCACGGCCGGCGGGCTGGTCGCCGTGGTCGCGGCCGACGACGACGCCCCGACGTGGGAGGCGGCGCTCGCGGGCACCGGCATCGACCGGGTCGTGCCCGTCTCGCGGGTGCGTGGCCTGGAGTGGGACGCCGTCGTCGTCGTGGACCCGGACCGGATCCGGACGGCACGTCACGGCGGTGAGCGTGATCTCTACGTCGCGCTCACCCGCCCGACCACCCGGCTCGTCATCGCCGAGGGCGCCGTGCGGGGCCGTATCGAGCCGGACCCTGTGGATAACTTCCCGGGCTGAGTCACCCGCACCTCTACCGTCAGGGACCTCCACCCAGACCAGGAGGTTCTCATGCGCGTGCCCAACAGTTCCCGGCCCTCCCGGCGAAGCCCCGCGGGAAGGAGGAGGTTGCTCGCGTCCGCCCTGGTGCTCGCCGGGGTGGTAGCGGGATGTTCCGAGGCCCCGGCGGGTTCCGCCGGCGTGGCGCCGTCCCCGATGGCCACCGCGGGGTCACAGACACCGGAGGATCGCGTGAGTCCCGATCCCGAGGACGTCTACTCGGAGGTGTCCGGCCAGGAGGTTTCGACTCCGTGCTGGTCCTATGAGGGTCCCGCATTGTTCACCAACAACATCTCCGCCGAGAGCGTCTCCATGTGCTACGGGGCGCTTGAACTCTGGGGCGAACTGTACGGGGACCTCATCGTCCCCCGGACCTATGGCACCGTGTTCGGGAGGGTCAAGGTCGAGCCGGTTCGAGTCTCGACGACCGACTCTTGGGGCGCAGCAGACCTTGATGGTGCGGTTGACAGGCTCGGCGAGGAGTACTTTCCCGCGGAGGGAGAGGTTCTCAGCCTGCGCGAGCCGGTGACTCTCGACGGGGTCCCCGCCAACGTCACGCGTGTCAGGGGCGACGGGCTGCATACGCGGACCAAGGCGTTCATCTCCGTGTTCGCGCCGCGGACATACGCGTCCGGGGCGGATCCGGTCAGGTTCTTCCTCATCGCCGTCGTGACGCCGTACAAGAACGGGGACGAGTTGATCCAGCAGGTGATCGACACCTGGCAGTGGGCCTGACCGTGCACGCAGATGAGGGGTGGACGTCACCAGGACGTCGGCACCGGCTGACCTTCGGCGTACCCGGCGGCGGACTGGAGCCCGACGACGGCGCGGTCCGCGAACTCGCCCAGGGTCCGCGCGCCCGCGTAGGTGCACGCCGAGCGCAGGCCCGAGGTGATCTCGTCGAGCAGGTCCTCCACGCCCGGGCGGGCCGGGTCGAGGTACATCTTCCCGCTGGAGATGCCCTCCTCGTACAGGGCCTTGCGGGCGCGGTCGAACGCGCTGCCGGCCCCCGCGGTGCGGGCGGCCACGGCGCGCGCCGAGGCCATGCCGAACGAGTCCTTGAAGAACCGGCCCGTGCCGTCGTCGTGCAGGTCCCCGGGGGACTCGTGCGTGCCGGCGAACCAGGAGCCGATCATGACCTGGGAGGCACCGGCGGCCAGGGCGAGGGCGACGTCGCGGGGGTGGCGTACCCCGCCGTCGGCCCACACGTGCTTGCCGAGCTCTCGGGCGGCGGCGGCACACTCGAGCACGGCGGAGAACTGCGGGCGTCCCACAGCCGTCATCATGCGCGTGGTGCACATGGCGCCGGGACCCACGCCCACCTTGAGGATGTCGGCCCCGGCAGCCACGAGGTCCCGCACGCCGTCGGCGGTGACCACGTTGCCGGCGACCACGGGCACGTCCGGTGCGGCGGAGCGGACCAGCTCGAGGGCCTGCAGCATCCTGGTCTGGTGGCCGTGCGCGGTGTCCACGACCAGAGCGTCGACCCCGGCGGCGAGCAGGTCCTTCGTCTTGGCGGCGACGTCGCCGATGCCCACGGCGGCCCCGATGCGCAGGCGGCCGCCGGCGTCGAGCGCGGGGGAGTAGATGGTGGAACGCACGATGCCCTTGCGGGTCAGCACGCCCACGAGCTCCTCGCCGCGCACGACGACGGCGAGGTTCACCTTGGCCGCGTGCAGGAGCTCGAACGTGGCGGGCAGGCCATCGCGCTCGACCTGGGAGACGTCGACCTGGATGAGGTCGGTGGACATCACGTGGCTCACCTGCAGGAACCGGTCGGCGCCCGCGCAGTCGCCTTCGGTGACCACACCGACGGGGCGCCGTCCCTCGACGACGACGGCCGCCCGGTGGGCCCGCTTGCCCAGCAGCGTCAGCACGGTCGACACGGTGTCGTGCGTCCCCACCGTCACGGGGGTCTCGACCACGGGGTCCTTGGACTTCACGCCCGCGACGACGTCGGCGACGATCTCGACGGGGATGTCCTGCGGGATGATCGCCATCCCCCCGCGGCGCGCGACGGTCTCTGCCATGCGTCGCCCGGAGATGGCCGTCATGTTCGCCACCACGACCGGGATCGTGGTCCCGGTGCCGTCGTCGGTCGACAGGTCGACGTCGAACCGGCTGGTCACGTCGGAGCGGGACGGGACCAGGAACACGTCGCCGTAGGTCAGGTCGGTGGTGGGCTGCTGCCCGGTGAGAAAGCGCATGGCTCCTCCAGTGGGGTGGCGTCGCCGTGACGGCGTGCACGGGAACCGGCGGTCGATGGGGGGTGCCGGCCGGATCGAGCGTAGTCGCGGGCGCCCGTGTGCGGGTGGTGTCGAGATGCCGTGCACGGCGCGTGGGCGCGCAAGGTCGGTGCGAGGTTCGTGGCGCCGGGGCCTACGCTGGGTCGATCGCCCGCCGACACCTCGCCGCCGAGTCCCGCCGGGCGTCGTCGAACACCGAGCAGAACGCTCACCGCTACGGAGGACACGCCTGATGGGCCTGCTGGCCGGTATCGCCTCACCCGCCGACCTGCGCCGGCTGGGCCCCCACCAGCTCCCGCAGCTCGCCGCCGAGATCCGCGAGTTCCTGGTGCGCAACGTCTCGCGGACGGGCGGTCACCTGGGCCCGAACCTGGGCGTCGTCGAGCTCACGGTGGCGTTGCACCGGGTGTTCGAGTCCCCGCGGGACACCATCGTGTTCGACACCGGCCACCAGGCCTACGTGCACAAGCTGCTCACGGGCCGCCAGGACTTCTCCGCCCTGCGCAAGCGCGGGGGGCTGTCGGGCTACCCGTCGCGCGCCGAGTCGGAGCACGACGTCGTCGAGAACTCGCACGCCTCGACGGCGCTGAGCTGGGCCGACGGCATCGCCAAGGCCAACCGGGTTCGGGGGCTCGACGACAGGCACGTCGTCGCCGTCGTCGGGGACGGCGCGCTGACCGGCGGGATGGCCTGGGAGGCGCTCAACAACATCGCGGACTCGGACGACCACCGCCTGATCATCGTGGTCAACGACAACGGGCGCTCCTACTCGCCCACGATCGGCGGCATGGCCCACCACCTCGACACGCTGCGCACCACGCAGGGCTACGAGCAGTTCCTCGGGTGGGGCAAGCGCACCCTGCGCCGATCGGGCCCGCCCGGCCGGTTCGCGTTCCAGGCGCTGCACGGGTTGAAGAAGGGCCTCAAGGACGTGGTCATGCCGCACGGGCTGTTCGAGGACCTGGGCATCAAGTACATCGGCCCGGTGGACGGGCACGACGAGGTCGCGCTCGAGCGGGCGTTCCAGCGGGCCCGCGACTTCGCGGCACCCGTGATCGTGCACGCCATCACGGTCAAGGGCCGCGGGTACACGCCTGCCGAGCAGGATGTCGCCGACCGGTTCCACGCCGTGGGCGCGATCCACCCCGAGACCGGCCTGCCGGTGGCCCCCTCGCGGTTCGGGTGGACGTCGGTCTTCGCGGACGAGATCGTCGCGATCGGCCGACGACGGCCCGACGTCGTGGCCATCACCGCCGCGATGCTGCACCCGGTGGGACTGGCTCCCTTCGCCGAGCAGTTCCCGGACCGCACGTTCGACGTCGGCATCGCGGAGCAGCACGCCGCGACGTCGGCGGCAGGGATGGCGTTCGCCGGGCTGCACCCCGTGGTGGCCGTGTACGCGACGTTCCTGGGCCGCGCCTTCGACCAGGTGCTCATGGACGTCGCGCTGCACAAGGCAGGTGTCACGTTCGTGCTCGATCGTGCCGGGCTCACCGGCGACGACGGCGCGAGCCACAACGGCATGTGGGACATGGCGATGCTCCGCATCGTCCCCGGCCTGCGCCTGGCCGCCCCGCGCGACGAGCCCACGCTGCGGGCCGCGCTGCGGGCCGCGGTCGACGTCGACGACGCTCCCACGGTGGTGCGCTATCCGAAGGGCGCGCTGGGGGACCCGATCCCGGCGGTCAGCGAGCTGGACGGCGTCGACGTCGTGGCCCGGCACGAGGCGCCCGCACCGGCACGGCGGGTGCTCGTGGTCGGCGTCGGTTCCATGGCGGGGACGGCGTTGGCGACGGGGGAGGCGCTGGCTGCCCACGGGCTCGCGGTCACGGTGGCGGCGCCCACGTGGGTGCTGCCGGTTCCCACAGCGCTCGTCAAGCTCGCGGGGGAGGCCGACCTGGTGGTCACGGTCGAGGACGGGGTGGCTGACGGCGGCGTGGGCGCCCTGCTGGCGCAGCGGGCGCAGGAGCAGGGCGTGACCACGCCCCAGGTGCACCGGGGGATCCCGCTGGAGTTCCTGGGGCACGCCAGCCGCGACCAGGTGGCCGAGGCGACCCGGCTGACGGCCGCCGACGTGACCCGCGACGTCTTGGCGGCTCTCGCGCGGTAGGTGCCCGTGTCGCTCCGGGCACGTGGCGTCACGCCACGAGCGCGTCCGCGGCCCGGCGTGCCACGAGTGCCAGGTCGCCGTCGCACGCCGCGGCCCAGGCCCGCTGGCGTGCGGCGCCGTTGCCGCGTGCCCACAGCGCACCCAGGAGCTCGGTGACCACGTCGAGGTCTCCGGCGTCGCTCAGGGCCTCGCGCACATGCGTCACGAGTGCGCCGACGACGTCGTGCGCGGGCGCGGGCCGCCACGTCGCGGGGTCGATGAGCGCTCCGCCGAGCCCTCGCTGACCTGCCTGCCAGTGCGCGGTCCGCAGCACCTCCGGTGGGGCGGTGGCCACCGGCTCGCCTGCGGCCGCGGCCCGGGCTGCGGTCTCGACGAGGGCTCGGGCGAGCGCGGCCAGGACGACGGCGGAGTCGACGTCGAGGCACACGTCGGCCACGCGCAGCTCCACGGTGGGCCACCGCGTCGAGAGCCGCGCGTCGAAGTAGACCATCGCCTCGTCCAGGACGGTCTCCGTGGCGACGAGTGCGGCGACGGCCTGGTGGTAGGCGGCGGCGGACCCGAACTCCCGGGTCGGGCCGGCGGTCGGCCAGCGGGCCCACACCTGCGAGCGGTAGCTCTCGTACCCGGTCTCCCCGCTCTGCCAGAACGGGGAGTTGGCGGACAGCGCGAGCAGCGGGGCCAGCCAGGGCCCGACGCGGTCGATCACCGCGACGCCCTCCTCGTCGTCCGCCACGGCGACGTGGACGTGGCAGCCGTTGGTGAGCTGCTCCCAGGCGGTGATCCCGAACCGGGACCGGGCCTCCAGGTAGCGCAGGCGCGCCACCGTGGTGCCGGTGAAGGCCACGGGTGAGGTCGCCAGCGCCGCGACATGGGCGTCCTGCTGGGCGGCGGCGTCGCGCGCACCCGCCCGGCCGGCGCGCAGGGCACCGGCGAGCTCGGTGAGGCTGCGGGTCGGCGCGGTGGACGTCTCGAGCTGCTCCTCCATGAACTCGTTGACGAGCGGACCGTGCTCCGTGCTCGCGCCCTGCAGGATCTCGCGGGCGCGCGGGGCGGGGGAACCGTCGGGAGTCAGCACCAGGAGCTCCTCCTCGACGCCTACGGTTCGCGGCTGCCAGGTCATGCTGGCAGCATCGCAGACGGGGCCGGTGGGCGCCCCCGCTGCGCCCGGCGGGAGGCAGGCGCGCAACACACGAGGAAGTGGCGCGATGAGGACGGTGGATTATTGGCGTGACCTGCACAAACGATGTGGTCTGACCACGTTGTGATGAAGCCAACAGGGTGTTGCGGACCCTTCGCCTGGCTGTGGTCAGTCCACCCGCGTAACGTCGTGGTTGGAAACAGGGGGAGGACGATCCCTCCCGGAGGAGAGAAGGTCACCAGAAATGACGACGACCAGCGCAGCCGCTGACACGATCACGACCGCCTGGGACGGCTTCACGACCGGCCCGTGGCAGGACACCATCGACGTCCGCGACTTCATCCAGCGGAACTACACGCCGTACGTCGGCGACGACGCGTTCCTGGCCGGCCCCACCGCGCGCACCACGAAGGTGTGGCAGACCATCGCCGCGATGTTCCCGCAGGAGCGCGAGAAGGGCGTCTACGACGTCGACAACAAGGTGCCCGCCGCGATCACGGCGCACGCACCCGGCTACATCTCGAAGGACGACGAGCTGATCGTCGGGCTCCAGACGGACGCGCCGCTCAAGCGCGCGATGATGCCGTTCGGCGGCTGGCGCATGGTCGAGACGTCGCTCAAGACGTACGGCTACGACGTCGACCCGACGCTCCAGGAGATCTTCTCCAAGTACCGCAAGACGCACAACCAGGGCGTGTTCGACGCGTACTCGCCCAACGTGCGCGCCGCGCGCTCCTCGCACGTCATCACGGGCCTGCCCGACGCCTACGGCCGCGGCCGCATCATCGGTGACTACCGCCGCGTCGCGCTCTACGGCGTCGACCAGCTCATCGCCGCCAAGAAGCTCGACAAGCTCTCGCTCGACACGCAGGTCTTCTCGGAGAAGATCGTGCGCGAGCGCGAGGAGCACGCCGAGCAGATCCGCGCGCTCGGCGAGCTCAAGGAGATGGCGGCCTCGTACGGCTTCGACATCTCCGGCCCGGCCACCACGGCCACCGAGGCTGTGCAGTGGCTGTACTTCGGCTACCTCGCCGCGGTCAAGGAGCAGAACGGCGCGGCCATGTCGCTGGGCCGCGTCTCGACGTTCCTGGACATCTACTTCGAGCGTGACCTCGCCGCCGGCATCCTCACCGAGGAGCGTGCGCAGGAGATCATGGACGACTTTGTGATCAAGCTGCGGATCGTGCGCTTCCTGCGCACCCCGGAGTACGACGCGCTGTTCTCCGGCGACCCGACGTGGGTCACCGAGTCGATCGCCGGCATGGGCCAGGACGGCCGCCCGCTGGTCACCAAGAACTCGTTCCGCATGCTGCAGACCCTGTACAACCTGGGCCCGGCGCCGGAGCCGAACATGACCGTGCTGTGGTCCGCCGCCCTCCCGCAGGGCTTCAAGGACTACTGCGCCAAGGTCTCGATCGACACCTCGGCCGTGCAGTACGAGTCGGACGACCAGATCCGCGGCCACTGGGGTGACGACGCCGCGATCGCCTGCTGCGTCTCGCCGATGGCCGTCGGCAAGCAGATGCAGTTCTTCGGCGCCCGCGTCAACCTCGCCAAGACCCTGCTGTACGCGATCAACGGCGGCAAGGACGAGGTCACGGGCAAGCAGGTCTCCCCGGCCGTCGCGCCCGTCGAGGCCGGCAAGGCGCTCGACTACGACGACGTCCGCGCCCGCTTCGACAAGACGATGGACTGGCTGGCCGCCACCTACGTCGAGGCGCTCAACGTCATCCACTACATGCACGACAAGTACGCGTACGAGCGCATCGAGATGGCGCTGCACGACAAGGAGGTGCTGCGGACCATGGCCTGCGGCATCGCCGGCCTCGCGGTGGCCACCGACTCGCTGTCGGCCATCAAGTACGCGAAGGTCACGCCCGTCTTCGACGAGCGCGGCATCGTGGTCGACTATGTCACCGAGGGTGACTTCCCGACCTACGGCAACGACGACGACCGCGCCGACGACATCGCCGTCGAGCTGGTCGAGGCGTTCATGAAGAAGATCCGCACGCACAAGATGTACCGCGACGCGGTGCCCACGCAGTCGGTGCTGACGATCACCTCGAACGTCGTCTACGGCAAGGCCACGGGTAACACGCCCGACGGCCGCCGCGCGGGCGAGCCGTTCTCCCCGGGTGCCAACCCGATGAACGGCCGCGACACGCACGGCATGCTCGCCTCGGCGCTGTCCGTCGCGAAGCTGCCCTACGAGGAGTCGCAGGACGGCATCTCGCTGACCAACACGGTGGTGCCCACGGGCCTGGGCCGTGAGCGTGGGGAGCAGGTGGCGAACCTGGCCGGTCTGCTCGACGCGACCGTGGGCGGCAACGGGTACCACATGAACGTCAACGTGCTGGTCAAGGAGACCCTCGAGGACGCCATGGAGCACCCGGAGAACTACCCGCAGCTCACGATCCGCGTGTCGGGCTACGCCGTGAACTTCGTCCGCCTCACGCGCGAGCAGCAGCTCGACGTGCTGAGCCGGACGTTCCACGGCTCCATGTGAGCCGGAACCAGGTGAACTCGAACCGAAAGGTCGTGGGCTGACGTGGTCAGTGCACACGCAGCGGCCGGTACCGCCACCCCTCGTGGTGGCGGTACCGGCCGCGGCCACTACCAGGTGTCCGACGGGCGCAGCGCGAACCCGGTCCCCGTGAACCTCGACGGGGAGCTGGTCTCCGAGGACCTCGACGTCCCCATGGCGCCCCCGCGGCGCACGGGCGCGGGGCTCGCCGGCCTGGAGGTCTCCGAGCTGGACCGCTCCGAGAAGTTCGCCATGATGCGCACCGGTGAGCTCGGTTCGGTGCACTCGTGGGAGCTCGTGACGGCCGTCGACGGGCCGGGCACGCGCATGACCATCTTCTTCAACGGATGCCCGCTGCGCTGCCTCTACTGCCACAACCCCGACACGCTGAACATGAAGGACGGCGAGCCGGTCACCGCGGAGCAGCTCCTCGCGCGCATCAAGCGGTACGTGCCGGCGTTCACAGCCACCAAGGGCGGCATCACGATCTCGGGCGGTGAGGTGCTCCAGCAGCCCGCGTTCGCGGCCCGCATCCTGCGCGGCGCCAAGGAGCTGGGCGTGCACACCGCGATCGACACCTCCGGGTACCTGGGCGAGGCCCTGACCGACGAGATGCTCTCCGACGTCGACCTGGTGCTGCTCGACGTGAAGTCGGGCGACCCGGACACGTACCTCAAGGTGACGAAGCGCCCGCTGCAGCCCACCCTGGACTTCGGCCGGCGTCTGGCCCGCTCGGGCCTGCCGGGCGGGGTCGGCGAGGACGACCCGGTCGAGGTGTGGCTGCGGTTCGTGCTCGTGCCGGGGCTGACCGACGACGTCGACAACGTCGACAT
Organism: Xylanimicrobium pachnodae JCM 13526 = NBRC 107786; assembly: GCA_001592145.1. Lineage (GTDB taxonomy): Bacteria > Actinomycetota > Actinomycetes > Actinomycetales > Cellulomonadaceae > Xylanimonas > Xylanimonas pachnodae. The sequence goes on from BCWJ01000006.1 coordinate 172,866, forward strand.
CGTGGCGGACTACGCGGCCGAGCTCAACGAGATCCGTCCGGGCACCGTGAGCCGGGTCGAGGTGCTCGCGTTCCACAACATGGGCATCGACAAGTGGGAGTCCCTGGGCCGCCGCTACGAGCTCAAGGACACGCCACCGCCCTCGCACGAGCTCCTGGAGCGGGTGCGCGAGCAGTTCCGCTCCCGTGGGCTCACCACGTACTGAGGCACCGCACGCGAGAAGGGGGTCCTGCCACCAGGCAGGACCCCCTTCTCACGCGCCCCGCACGTCAGGCGGGGACGTTGGCGACGCCGTCGGGCAGCAGGCGGTGCCCCAGGACGCGCGCGGAGTACCCGGTGCGGTCGAGGTACGGCGCGATGCCGCCCGTGTGGAAGCCCCAGCCGGCGCCGAGGATCATGCACAGGTCGATCGGTGACGCGCCCGCGACGACCTGCTCGTCGAGCATGTGGCCGATCTCGACCGTCAGCGCCGTCAGCACCGCGTCGAGCACCCCGGCGCCGTCGAGCACGGGGGTGCCCAGGCGGCCCGTGGAACCGGCGGGCAGGGCGGGACCGAACGCGTCCTGGACGGCGGGGTCGACGGGCTTGGGCAGGCCGCGGGCCGGGGCGTCGAGCACCACCCGGGTCCCCTCGGCGACGAGCTTCTCCAGGCCCGGCGAGGCGGGGAACCTCTCGCCCAGGTCCGCTCGGAGCGAGGTGAGCACGTGCAGCCCGACGGCGGGGCCCACCAGGTCGAACAGCGCGAACGTGGGCATCGGCAGGCCCAGGGGCGCGAGCGCCTGGTCGGCCACCCGCACGTCGGTGCCGTTCTCGATCGCCTCGACGACCTTGCCCATGACCAGGACCAGGAGCCGGTTGACCACGAAGCCGGGCCGGTCCTTGACCAGCACGCCCGTCTTGCGCAGCTTCCTCGTGATCGCGAACGCCGTGGCCACCGCCTCGGGCGACGTCCGTTCCGCCTGCACCACCTCGACCAGCGGCATCTGCGCCACCGGGTTGAAGAAGTGGATGCCCACCACGCGCTCGGGGTGCGTGAGACCCGCGGCCATCTCGGTCACCGACAGCGCGGACGTGTTGGTGGCCAGGACCGTCTCGGGCGAGATGACCGTCTCCAGCTCCGCGAACACCTTCTTCTTCAGCGCGAGGATCTCGGTGACCGCCTCGATGACGACGTCGCACGCGGCGAACTCGGCGAGGTCCGTCGTGCCGTGCACCGATGCGACGATCCGGGCCGCCGCGCCGGGGGCGAGGGCGCCGCGGGCAGTGAGCTTGTCGACGGTGGCCCTGACGTAGCCGAGGCCCTTGGCCACGCGCTCCTCGTCGAGGTCACGCATCACGACGGGCACGCCCAGGCGCTGGGCGACCAGGAGCGCGATCTGGGCGGCCATGAGCCCGGCGCCGACGATGCCCACGCGGGTCACGGGCCGGGCCAGCGCCGGATCCGGGGCCCCCTGCGGCTTCTTGGCGCCCGAGACCTGGGAGAACGCGTAGACGCTCGCGCGCATCTCGTCGGTCATGATCAGGTCGGCCAGCGCCTCGTCCTCCGCCGCGAACGCCTCGGCGCGGGTCGCCGTGCGAGCCGCCGCCAGCAGGTCGAGGGCCCGGTAGGGGGCGGGCCGCGAACGGTGAATCACCGCGTCGAGCTGCGCACGCGCCCCCGCGATCACGGCGTCCCACACGGGCTGCGGGTCCAGGTCGCGGCGTGGTACGACGATGTCGCCGCGCACCACCCGGGCCGCCCAGGCGATCGACTGCTCCAGGAAGTCGGCGGCGTCGAACAGCTCGTCCACCAGGCCGATCGCTGCGGCCTCGGCCGGCTTGAACGGCTTGTTCTGTGCGGGCCGCGTGAGGATGACCTCGACGGCCTTCTCGATGCCCACCAGGCGGGGCACCAGGTAGGCGCCGCCCCAGCCGGGCACCAGGCCCAGGCCGGTCTCGGGCAGGGCGAGTGCCGCGGCGTCGGAGGCCACGGTGCGGTAGTCGCAGTTGAGCGCCACCTCGAGGCCGCCACCCAGCGCGAGCCCGTTGACGAAGGCGAAGGTGGGCACCCCCGCGTCGTGCAGCAGCTCGTAGGCGGTGTGCCCGGAGCGGCCCATGGTGAGTGCCTCGTCGCGGGTGTGCACACCGCCGACCCCGAGCAGGTCGGCGCCCGCCGCGAGGAAGTACGGCTTGCCCGTCACGGCGATCGCGGCGATCTCGCCCGCCGCGGCCCGGATGCGCTGCTCGCCGAGGCGCTGCGCGAGCTCGGCCATCCCGAGCGGCCCCAGCGTGTTGGGCTTCGTGTGGTCGAGACCGTTGTCGAGGGTGACCAGGGCGAGGATCCCGGCGCCGCCCGGCAGGACGACGTCGCGGACCAGGGAGTGGGTCACCCGTTCGGCGCGAGTTGCGGTCGTGGACTCGGTCATGGGTCAGGCCTCCAGGTTCGCAGCAGCAGTGGTGTGGCCATGCGTGGTGTGGCCCGAGTAGTCGGCGTGGCGCGGGTTCTCCCAGATCACCGTGCCGCCCTGGCCGAGGCCCACGCACATGGTGGTCAGGCCGTAGCGCACCTCGGGGTGCTGCTCGAACTGGCGGGCGAGCTGTGTCATGAGGCGGATGCCGGAGGAGGCGAGCGGGTGGCCCATCGCGATGGCACCGCCGTACGGGTTGACGCGCTCGTCGTCGTCGGCGATGCCGTAGTGGTCGAGGAACGCGATCACCTGGACGGCGAACGCCTCGTTGATCTCGAACAGGCCGATGTCGTCGATGGTGAGCCCGGCGCGTTGGAGCGCCTTGGCGGTTGCGGGGACGGGACCCAGGCCCATGACGGCGGGGTCGACGCCCGCGAACGCGGAGGCCACCAGGCGCATGCGCACGGGCAGGCCCAGCTCGGCGGCGACGTCACCTGCGGCGAGCACCGACGCGGTCGCGCCGTCGGTCAGGGGTGAGGCGTTGCCGGCGGTGACGCGGCCACCGGGGCGGAACGGGGTCTTCAGATCCGCGATGCCCTCGGCGGTCGTGCCGGGGCGGGGCAGCTCGTCGGCCGTGGCCAGGCCCCAGCCCAGCTCGGCCGAACGGACGGCGACGGGCACCAGGTCGGGCTGGATGTCGCCGTTCGCGAGGGCCTTGGCGTACTTGGCCTGGGAGGCGACGGCGTACGCGTCGGCACGCTCCTTGGTCAGGTGCGGGTAGCGGTCGTGGATGTTCTCGGCGGTCACGCCCATGTTGAGCGCCTCGGGGTCCACGAGCTTCTCGGAGACGAACCGCGGGTTGGGGTCGGCGTCGAAGCCCATGGGGTGGTGTCCCATGTGCTCCACCCCGCCGGCGATCACGACGTCCTGCTGGCCGGAGGCGATCCCGGCCGCCGTCGTCGTCACGGCGGTCATGCCGCCCGCGCACATGCGGTCGATGGCGTACCCCGGAACGGAGGTGGGCAGCCCGGACAGGACGGCGACCGTACGGCCCAGGGTGATGCCCTGGTCCCCGGTCTGGGTGGTGGCGGCGACGGCGACCTCGTCGATGCGCTCGGGGGGGAGCTCGGGGTGGCGGCGCAGGAGCTCGCGGACGGCCTTGACGATGAGGTCGTCGGCGCGGGTCTGCGCGTAGATGCCGTCGGGGCGGGCCTTGCCGAACGGGGTGCGGACACCGTCGACGAAAACGACGTCGCGCAGCGTCGCGCGACGAGCAGAAGTTGTCATGGAAGTACACGCTACCGCGAGTACGAGGTAAGTCAAGAGACCAAGTCTCACCGGGCGAGCGGTGCGGGAGCGGCCCTCAGGGAGCGATGGCGGCAGCCAGAGACGGGGCCAGCAGGTCGAGCTGCCACTCGCGTGCGCCCCGGCCACGCAGGAAGTCTGAGACGGAGTCTGCCGTGACCGGAGTCGGGGGAGTCCAGCACAGTCGCCGCAGCGCGTCGGGCTGGAGCAGGTTCTCCACGGGCACCCGGTACTGCTCCGACGCCGCCGCGACCACCTCGCGCGCCGCAGCGAGCCGCCGCGCCGCCTCCGGGTCCCGGTCGCCCCACAGCCGCGGCTGCGGCGGACCGTCCGACGACGGACCACGCAGGCTCGGCAAGGCAGACTCGGGCAGGGCCATCGCCTCGTCGATCGCCCGCTGCCAGGATGCCGCCCGGCGCCGCTGCCCCTGGCCGGCGAACTCCCGGATCGCGATGAGCTGACCCGTGGTGCGCGGCAGTGCGTTCGCCGCAGCGATGATCGCCCGGTCCGGAAGCACCCGGCCCGGCGCGATGTCGCGGGCGCGCCCCGACGCGTCGCGTGCCTGCCACAGCGCACGCACCACGGCCAGCTTGCGGCGGTCACGCAGCTGGTGCGTCCCCGAGACGCGGCGCCAGGGATCCGGCTTGGGGGCCGGCGGGCCTGCCGTGCGCACCGCCTCGAACTCCTGGGCGGCCCACTGCGCCTTCCCGGCGTCGGCCAGGCGTTGCGCGAGCACGTCCCGGACGTCCACCAGCACCTCCACGTCGAGGGCTGCGTAACGTACCCAGTCCTCGGGCAGCGGGCGGGTGGACCAGTCGACCGCCGAGTGCTCCTTGGCGAGACCCAGTCCCAGCGTGTCGGCCACCACCGCGGCCAGTCCCACCCGGTCCAGCCCCAGCAGGCGCGCGGCGAGCTCGGTGTCGAAGATGGCCGGTGGCCGCAGGCCGTGCTCGGCGAGGCCCGGGAGGTCCTGCGACGCCGCGTGCAGCACCCATTCGGCGTCGCCCACCGCGGTGCCGATGGCCGAGAGATCGGGCAGGGCGACGGGGTCGAGCAGCGCCGTCCCGCTGCCGGAGCGGCGAAGCTGGACGAGATAGGTGGCCTGCCCGTACCGGTATCCGGACGCGCGTTCGCAGTCCGCGGCGACAGGTCCGGAGCCGCCCGAGAACGCCCGGACGACCGCGGCGAGCCGCGCAGTGGAGTCGACGATCGGGGGAATGCCCTCCGACGGCTCGGTCAGCGGGACGATCGCTGGATCGATCCCGGTGGGCTCGGGGTTCGGCGCGGATGACACCGGCCTACCGTAGTCCGCCCCGGCGCGAGGCCAGGGCGGTGACACCCTCGGGCAGCGGCGGCAACCCCCCTGCCAGGGCCATGATGTCGGCCCACAGCCGCAGATGATCGTGCAGGTTCGTGTCCGTCGGGGTCCACGAGGCGCGCAGCTCGAGATCCAGGGCATCTGGGGTCTCGCGGAGCGCCCCGAAGCTGTTCGACGCGGACCGGGTCACGGTCCCCCCGAGCGCGGCCACCGACAGGCCCGCCTCGGCGATCGAGTCGACCACCCAGCTCCACGCGACCTCGCCCAGCAACGGGTCCGCCGCCATCTCCGGCTCCAGCGAGGAACGCACCAGCGTCACCACCCGGAAGTCCCCCTGCCAGGTCTCCTGCCCCGCCGGATCATGGAGCACCACGAACCGGCCGGTGGCGACCTCGAGCCCGCCGACCACGACCTCGCCCTCCAATGCGGCGCTCCACGGGGCGATGCGTCCGGGACCGGGCACCTCCGTCAGGTGCACCTCGGGGCGTAGGCGGGGGCCGCGCAGGGAGTTCAGCGCGGCAGCGAACCGGGCGGGCGGTTCCCGGTGGTCGGGAGTCACAAGAGCACGGTAGGTGGCGGCGACCACCGGGATGCGGTGCCTCGCCGGACGGCGCGGCACCGCAGCCCAATCGTGACCTAGGCTTTCTCGGGATTGCGAGCGCCTGCCCTCAGCAGGGGGCAGCCGGACGGCCGAACATGAGGAGCACGACGACATGACAGCGGGTACTGCGCAGATCGGTGTGACCGGGATGGCGGTCATGGGCCGCAACCTGGCCCGGAACTTCGCCCGGCACGGGTACACGGTGGCGGTGCACAACCGCAGCTACGCCAAGACGCAGTCACTGATCGAGGAGGCCGGCCACGAGGGCACGTTCGTGCCCTCTGAGTCCATGGCCGACTTTGTCGCCTCGCTCGCGCGCCCCCGCAAGGTCGTCATCATGGTCAAGGCCGGTGGCCCGACCGACGCCGTCATCGAGGAGCTCATCCCGCTCCTGGAAGAGGGCGACATCGTCATCGACGCCGGCAACGCCCACTTCCCGGACACGATCCGCCGGGAGCGCTCGCTGCGGGAGCACGGCCTGCACTTCGTGGGTGCAGGCGTCTCGGGCGGCGAGGAGGGCGCACTCAACGGCCCGTCGATCATGCCCGGCGGCACGGCCGAGTCATATCAGTGGCTCGGGCCGATCCTGGAGGACATCTCGGCCAAGGTCGACGGCGTGCCCTGCTGCACCTACATCGGCCCCGACGGCGCGGGCCACTTCGTCAAGATGGTGCACAACGGCATCGAGTACGCCGACATGCAGCTTATCGCGGAGGCCTACGACCTGATCCGCCAGGCCACCGGTGCGAGCGCCGCCGAGATCGGGAAGACCTTCGAGCAGTGGAACGCGGGCGACCTCGAGTCGTTCCTCATCGAGATCACCGCCGACGTGCTCCAGCACGTCGACGCGGAGACCGGCAAGGCGTTCGTCGACATCGTGCTCGACCAGGCCGAGCAGAAGGGCACCGGACGCTGGACGGTGCAGAACGCCCTGGACCTGGGCGTGCCCATCACCGGCATTGCCGAGGCGACGTTCGCGCGCGCCCTGTCCGGCTCGGTCCCGCAGCGCACCGCCGCTCGCGCCGTGCTGCCCGCCGACGCCGCGGCGTGGGACGTCGCGGACAAGGAGGCGTTCGTCGAGGACGTGCGCCTGGCTCTGTACGCGTCCAAGGTGGTGGCCTACTCGCAGGGGTTCGACCAGATCGCCGCGGCGTCGGCCGAGAACGGCTGGAGCATCGACCGCGGTGCGATGGCGCGCATCTGGCGCGGCGGCTGCATCATCCGGGCCCGCTTCCTGAATCGCATCACCGAGGCGTACGAGCGCAACCCCGAGCTGCCGCTGCTGCTCGCCGACCCGTACTTCGCCGACGCCGTGTCGAAGGGCCTCGCGGCCTGGCGCCGCGTGGTCGCCGCCGCGGCCACGCACGGGGTGCCGGTGCCCGCGTTCGCGTCCTCGCTCGCGTACTACGACGGCGTCCGGGCAGAGCGCCTGCCCGCCGCCCTCATCCAGGCGCAGCGCGACTTCTTCGGCGCGCACACCTACCGCCGCGTCGACAAGGACGGCACCTTCCACACGCAGTGGCCGGGTGACCGCACCGAAGCCGAGGCCTGAGGCGTGCCGGGAGACACCTCGACCATCACGGTCGTCGGCATCGGCGGCGACGTCGGCATCTACGCCTTGTGCCGCGCGTTCCACGAGAGGTACGGCGCCACCTCGGTGGTGCTCTCGTCGGTCGCGACACGCGTCATGGCGCGGTCCGCGATCGTCGAGAACGTCGTCGTGCCCGGGCTGAACGACGTCGAGACGCTGCTGACGGCGCTGGAGGGCCAGGCGCGGCGGCTGACCGGGCGCACCCTGGTGCTGCTGACCAACTCGGACTGGCACGTGCACACCCTGGTCGAGCACCGCGAGCGGCTGGAAGCAGCCGGGTACGTGGTGCAGTACCCCAGCGCGGACGTGCTGGCCCGGGTGTCCACGAAGGAGGGGTTCGCGCAGGTCTGCGAGACGCTCGGCATCCCGACGCCGCGCACGGTGCCTGTCGACGTCGCGCACCTGACCGCCGCGGGGGGCCGCGCGGCCGTGCCCGCGGCGGTCCAGGCCGCCGACGTGCTGACGTACCCCGTCATCGCGAAGCCGTCCGACTCGTCGCAGTGGTTCGCGGTGTCATTCCCCGGCAAGCGCAAGATCCACACCCTGACGGGGCCCGAGCAGCTTGCCGAGCTGCTCGGGCACCTCGTGGACGCCGGGTATCCCGGCACGCTGCTGGTCCAGGAGTACATCCCCGGGGACGAGACGCAGCAGAGGTCGCTGACCGCCTACCGTGACTCGCACGGCCAGGTGACCCTGCTCGCCACGGGCCGCGTGCTGCTCGAGGAGCACACCCCGGGCACGCTCGGCATCCCGGCCGCCATCCTCGTGGAGCCCTACGAGGACGCCATGCAGGCCGCCACCCGGTTCCTCGACGAGGTCGGCTACGTGGGCTTCGCCAACTTCGACTTCAAGCGGGACCGGCGCGACGGGCGGCACGTGTTCTTCGAGGTCAACCCCCGCGTGGGCCGCAACAACTGGTACGTCACCGCTGGTGGGGCCAGCACCGCGCAGGCGCTGGTCCAGGACGCCGTGCTCGGGCAGAGCGCACCGCTCGCCACGGCGACCGACGAGGTGCTCTACTCGGTGGTGCCGTTCGGGCTGCTCAAGCGGTACATCCTCGACGGCCGCCTGCGGGCGCGCCTGGAAGCAGTCAAGGCCCGAGGCGGCCTGGTGAACCCCCTGAAGTACCGGGCGGATGCCGGGATGGCGCGCCGGCTCGTGGTCGAGGGGATCACGCAGAACTACCGCCGCAAGTACGCCCAGTACTACCCCAGCCCGTCAACTGACTGAGAGGCGCGTGACGTGACAACCGTGACCGAGGTCCATGAGCGGACGGCCTGGGACGCCGACGTGCTCGCCGTCGGTGGCCACCCGCTCCAGCTGTGGGGCTGGGGCGAGGTCAAGGGCCTGGGGGAGTGGACGCCGCGCCGGCTGCGGGTCACCGGCGACGACGGAGCCCTGCTCGGCGTGGCCCAGGTGCTGGTGCGCCGCCTGCCCGCCCCGTTCACAGCGCTGAGCTATGTGCCGCGCGGCCCCGCGATCGGCCCCGACGGCGTCGGCGCCGACGACGTGCGAGCGGCCGTCACCCGCGCCGTCGTGGACTGGTGCGCGCGCGAGGTCGGGGGCATCGGCGTCAGCCTGGAACCCGACTGGGACGAGGGCACGACGCTCACCGGGCTGAACGTCCGGCAGGCACGCAACACGATCCTGTACCCCGCGACGCTGATCCTGGACCTCACCCGTACCCCCGAGGAGCTCATGGCGGACATGGGACGCACCACGCGCTCCGACGTGCGCAAGGGCGGGCGCGGTGTCGAGATCAGGCGGGTCACGGATGACGCCGAGGTCGAGGCCGTCATCGCCCTGTACCGCGTCTCCGCCGCGCACGCGGGGTTCTCGCTGCACGACGACGACTACTACCGCGCCATCCACCGCGAGCTCGGCGACGCGTCCATGCTGGTGGCGGCGTTCCAGGACGGCGAACCGTGCTCGTTCGTCTGGAACGTCAACTCGGCCACGACGTCGTTCGAGCTCTACGGCGGGGTGAACGACGCCGGGCGCAAGGCCCGGGCCAACGCGCCCGTCAAGTGGCACGCGGTGCAGCTCGCCCAGCAGGGTGGCCTACGGCGCTACGACATGAACGGCCTGCTCAACGACGGGATCAGCGAGTTCAAGCGGTCCTTCGCCAAGCACGAGAACACCCTGGTCGGCACGCTCGACGTGCCGCTGAACGCCCCCCTGTACGCGCTGTGGGAGCGCGGGCTGCCCGCCGCCAAGCGCATCGTGCGCAAGCTCCGCTCCCGCTGACACGCCGGGGTTCTGCCCGGCGGCGTCGCTCGGTGGTGATGCCCGATGACGCGGCTCAGCGGCGCCGTCTGGCGTGCCGTGGTGCGCTCGGGCCGGATGCCGGGCGCTGCGGCTTCGCAGGGGAGGTGCCCTGTGCGGTGCCGCCGTGTGCCGTACTGCCCTGTGCCGTGCCGCCCTGGGTGGTGCTGCTCTGCGGGGCGGGCGCCGTCTGAGACCCGGCCAAGCGGCGCAGGCCGAACCGCCGCAGCACGGGGCGCAGGGCGTCGTCGACCTCCTGGACGCGCAGTACGCGCAGCAGCGCGAAGTACACGCCGAGCATGACGATGCCTCCGACGGCGGTGACGGCGAGCGCGTGCCCCCAGGTCAGCTCCGCGTCGGCGTTCAGGAGCCGGGACACCCCCACGCCTGCCGCGGCCGCCACGACGGCGGCGACGGCGCACCGGACGTAGACGCGCAGCACGCGCGGGCCGTCCATGCCCTGCAACTTCTTGGTCATGCCGTTGATGCGCAGCAGCACCGATACCCAGGTGGACAGGGAGTAGGCCGCGGCGGCCGCGATGGTCCAGTACCGGAAGTCGAGCACCGCCGAGGTGACGGCGATGGCTACCGCCATGGAGGCCGTCGCGAAGATCTGGATGACGAAGATGCTGCGGCCGTCCTCGAACGCGAAGTACATGCGCTTGACCATGACGGTGGCACCGAGGGCGATGAGGCCGGGGGCGAGCGCCTGGAGCACCGGGCCGGCGGCGTCGACCGCGTACGGGGTGAGCGGGGGCAGCAGCGCCTTGAGCACGGGACGGGGGAAGACCATCATGACGGTGGCCGAGATGATGGAGAAGATCCCGGCGGAGCGCAGACCGGTGGACATCGCGCTGCGGACGCCGTCCAGGTCGCGTTCGGCGGCAGCCATGCTCATGCGGGGGAAGAGGGCCGTGATGATGGAGACGATCACCAGCGAGTGCGGCAGCAGATAGATGGTCAGCGCGTTGCTGAAGATCGCGTTGCCGGCGATGCCGGGGCCGGACTCGCCGGCCGCGGAGGTGATGTTCTTCAGGTAGACCAGTCCGAGCTGTTCGAGACCGACGGCGGCGAGCGTCCAGCCCACCACCTTCCCCGCGGAGCGCAGCCCGATCCCGCGCACCCCGAACCGCAGCGTCCACCGGAAACCGCCACGTCGTAGCGCGATGAGCAGCACCGCGACCTGCGCGGCGATCCCGAGCGTCGCGGTTCCTGCGAGCACGGCCGTCTGCGCAGTCGTCCAGGTGGCCACCTCCAGGGGTTGCGCTGGATCGAACCGGCCCCAGATCGCGAGGAAGATGCCGAAGCCGATGACGGAGACGATGTTGTTCGCCATCGGCGCCCAACCGGTGGCCGCGAACTGGCCGCGCGCGTTGAGCACCTCGCCCAGCACGGAGAAGAGGCCGTAGAAGAGCACCTGCGGGATGCACCACAGGGCGAAGACGACCGCCAGCGCCCGAGCCTCCACCGACCACTCGCCCTTGAGGGTCATCATCCGGATGAGCAGGGGGGCGGCCGCGACGAGCACGATCGTGCCGATGACCAGCGCCGACGTGGCGATGGTGAGCAGCTTGTCGAGCCGCTCCTGGGAGTTGGCCGACTTGATCGCGGCCATGATCTGCGGCATGAGGACGGCCTGGAGCACTCCGGCCGCCAGCAGCGCGAACAGCATGTTCGGCAGCGTGTTGGCGATGTCGAACGCGTTGGCGACGGTGCCCGTCACGCCGATGGCGGCCACCAGCAGCATCTGGCGCACCTGGCCGGTCATGCGGGAGGCGAACGTCCCGACCGTCAGGATGAGGGAGTTGCGCTGCACGCTGGCGGTCCCGCCGACCTGCGGCTGCTCCCGGACCGAGGGCTCGCCGTCTGTGCCTGCCGTTGGCGGTGGCGGTGGTGGGGCCTCCTCGCGGGGAGTGCGGTACGTCGATCTCGGGGCACCCGCGGGCCTCGCGGTGTGCGCAGGCCGTGCGGTGTCGCCCTGCGCGTCGGCGGCGGCCTGCGCGGCCGCCAGCATCGCGACCAGCTCCGCGTCGATCTCTCCGGTCATGTCGATCGTGTGCGCGCCGAACTCGCGCGGGTCGATCGGCCTGCTCCGGACCGTCCTTCGTTCCGTCATCCCAGCCCTTCCGGGCGTTCCTTCCGCCTCGCCACCGCCACGTCCTGCAATCCTTCGGCGGGGTCAGCCCACCTCGGAGGTGCCAGCGTAGAGGTGCAGCACGGGCACGGAGAGGACGTCGCGGGCGCGCGAGGCCCAGTCGGTGTGGAACGTGTCGGGCAGCGCGTGCGGGTATGTGATCACCACGACTTCGCGGACGTCCTCCACCTCCACCGCGGAGCGCAGGGCGGCCAGCGGGTCGTCCTGCGTGATGCCGCCCTCGACGGGCATTGCGGCATCCCGCAGTGCCGCGATGCTCGTGGCGAGCGTCTCCGCGGCGCGCGCCTGCGCCTCGGCGGCGGTCGGGCGATGTCCGGTGAGGTCTGCCCACGCCTGGCGCAGCTCTCCCGACCCGAGGTGGTCCATGATCGCCGCGAGCAGATGGCGGTCCGTCTGCGTGGGCACCAGCAGCCGGAACCGGACGGGGTCGGGCACCCCGTCACCGTCCGGGTCCCGGTAGACGTCCAGCACGTGCTCGACGTCGTCGGCGCTCAAGGCGGCCTCGGTGAGGATGAGGACGACGTCGGACGAGGGTTCACTGCTCATGCCGCGAACCTATCCGCTGCGGGGCCTGGCGGCACGAAGAGCCGTCGCTGTGGCGTACGGAGGTGGTGCGCCGCGCGCCGTCGAGGGGGGAGTATCGGGGGAGCAGCCGCATCCCGGCGGTGCGTCGTCCACGGAGAGGATCGGCACGATGGCCGAGCATCAGGTGCAGGTGGGACGGATCTACGACGAGCCCCGCAGCGGCGACGGCGCACGGGTGCTCGTGGACCGCCTCTGGCCGCGCGGCGTGAGCAAGGAACGGGCCGCGCTGCACGAGTGGTGCAAGGACGTGGCCCCGTCGCCCGAGCTGCGCACCTGGTACGCGCACGACCCCGCGAAGTTCGACGAGTTCGCGCGGCGCTACCGGGCAGAGCTGGCACAGCCGCCCGCGGCAGAGGCGTTCGCCGCCCTGCAAGAACTCGTGCGGCAAGGACCCGTGATCCTCCTGACGGCGGCCAAGCGTGCCGACATCAGCGAGGCCACGGTGCTCGTGGACCTGCTGCGTTCGTAGGCCTGCGGCGCGGGTGGGCCGCTTCGCAAGCTCGCCGCCCTCAGCGGTCCAGGACCCAGCGGGCCGCGAGCGTCTGCCCGGCGGGGTCGTGCAGCAGGTGAGCGAGGCGGGCGGGGTGCGCCGAGGGCTCACCCACCCCGCCGCCCGCCGCGATCCGACCCGGGCCGGCGCCCATCAGCAGCGGCGCCGTCGTCACGCACAGCTCGTCGACCAGGTCCGCCGCGAGCAGGTCGGCCAGCAGGTGCGGGCCGCCCTCGCACAGCAGCCGCGACCCTGCCCGGGCGGCGAGCTCCGCCATCCCGGCAGCCAGGTCGACGCCGCCCGCAGGGCCCGGGGCCACGACCACCCGGTCCGCGGGCAGCTCCGCGCGGGCCGCCGCAGCGCCCCGCTCGCCCGTCACCACGTACGGCTGGCGGTCGCCCCCCGCCAGCGCGGACGGAACCTCACCGCGCCGCGTGACCAGCGCGAGCGCCAGGGGGGCGTCGCGCCACCCGTCCAGTCCCTCCGGTCGGTCCAGCACGGAGTACCGCTCGGCCCGCGCGGTTCCCGCCCCGACGACGACGACGTCGGCCAACGCCCGCAGCACGCGGAACACGCGGAAGTCGGCGTCGTCGTTGATCGACCCGGACAGATGGTCCGGACCCCAGGCCGCACCGTCCACCGTCGCGACCATGTTGACCCGCAGGACCCCCGGATCGTGCGCGTACAGGCCACGCAGCACCGTCTCGGCGTCGTCGGGCGGGATCACGCGAGAACCAGGGACCACCAGGGTGAGCGCGGGCAAGGCCATGCCGGCAGTGTCCCACCTCACAGCCGAACCACGCCGACGGCGCGTAGCCTTGACGCCCGTGACGAGCACCATGACGGACCCGGCAGACACCGATCCCCGCATGGACGTGCACCACCTGGACTCCCTCACCGCGATCCGGCCCACCGCCACCCCGCAGCGACTCCTCGCGGACCTGGTCCCACCGCGGCACTTCGCCGACGCGCGCTTCGAGAACTACCGAGCCAACCCGGACTTCCCCAGCCAGGGCGCCACCGTCACCCGCCTGCGCGCCGCCGCCGCCGCGATCATCACCCCGCCGCGCCGCTCCTGGCTGGCCCGCAAGACGCCCGCCCCTGCGCCGGCCGTCTACCTGGACGGGGGGTTCGGCGTCGGCAAGACCCACCTGCTCGCCGCACTCGCCCACGCCGTCGGCGACAAGATCGGCACCGACCGGATCGCCTACGGGACCTTCGTCGAGTACACCAACCTGGTGGGCGCGCTCGGCTTCCAGAACACGGTCACTGCGCTCGCCGCCAAGCGGCTCGTGTGCATCGACGAGTTCGAGCTCGACGACGCCGGCGACACCACCCTGATGAGCCGCCTGCTGCGCGAGCTCACCGACCGGGGCGTGGCGCTCGCCGCCACCTCCAACACCCTGCCCGAAGCCCTCGGCGAAGGACGGTTCGCCGCCGAGGACTTCCTGCGTGAGATCCAGGCGCTCGCCGCCCGGTTCGACGTGCTGCGCGTGGACGGCGACGACTACCGCCACCGCGCCGTCGTGACCGACTCGCAGCCCCTGCCCGCCGACGACGTCGCGGCGTACGCGCGAGGCCGGGCCGACGCCACCCTCGACCGGTTCCCCGACCTGCTCGAGCACCTGGCCACCGTGCACCCCAGCCGGTACGGGGCGCTGCTCGACGGCGTCGGGGCCGTCGCCCTGACCGACGTGGCACCCGTCGTACGCCAAGAGGTCGCGCTGCGGCTCGTCGTCCTCGTGGACCGGCTGTACGACAACGACGTGCCCGTGCTGCTCGCCGGGGCCGCGGAGAAGACCCTGTTCAGCACCGAGATGCTGCGCGGCGGATACCGCAAGAAGTACTACCGCGCCCTGTCACGGCTCGGTGCGCTGGCCGAGGACGGGCGCGCGCTCGTGGGCGCCTGAGCGGACTCTTGCCCGACGCTGTTGTCCACACCGTGGCGCAGCGGGCGCCGACGCTTCGCGTCGGGCCACAATGGGTTCATGAACAACGGCGTCAAGGGCACCCCCCACCTCGACGAGACCGGCCAGGCGGACCGCTTCCTGCGGGAGTCCCTGGCGTCGGCCGGGCGGATAGCCCTCACCGTGCCACCGCGCAGCGGCGAGTCCGACCCGCGATCCGGCGGGGACCCCAGCAAGGCGCCCACCTCGCTGTCGGCCGTCGAGCTGCACCCCATAGAGGGCGACTCGTCCGGCACCTCGTGGGACGACCCCGAGGAGCTGTAGGGTCCGGGCCAGGCCGTCCGGTCGCCCGGCCGTCCCGGTCGACCCAGGGCCGCTCCGGTCCGCTCAGCGGGGCCGGCGGTCCACGCCCACCGGGATGAGGCGCGGCATCCCCGCCGGCGCCACCTCGCTGACCGCCAAGAATCGCGCCTCGGCGCGGTGCAACCGGATGTGCTCGTCGAGCGACCACTCCGGCCCGTTCGTGAGCACCATCCCGCACGAGCAGTCGATCTCGACCAGGTCGCCGTCGCGTCGCCGCAGATCGCCCACCGTCGTGTGCGAGGCACGAGCAGCGGCCTTCGCGCGGTGCATGGTGGCGGAGACAGCGGTTTCGGTTCGGTCCACGTCCCGGAAGCCTAGTGCGGTGCGGGGGAGGGGGCGCGCAGCCCTGACCGGTTCCGACGGGCTCGACCACCGATGGTTGAGCCCGTCGGAACCCACCGCGGGCGTCAGTGCTGGTGTGCGATGCCGAGCTCGTGCATCCGCTCGTGCTCCTCACGCTCGCGCACGCGGGCGGCGATCCGGGCCTGCACCTCCTCGCGGCGCAGCGGCGGCACCGTCTTGGGCGGGACGCGGCGTGCGGGAAGCTCCGCCAGCAGGGCGGTAACGATCGCCGCGACGGCGTCGGCGGCCCGCTCGCACGGTTCCCGCGTCGTCGCCGATGCGCTGGTCTGGACACCCGTCACCTTGCGGATGAACTGATCAGCGGCAGCCCGGATCTCCGCGTCCGTCGCCGGGGGTTCGAGCCCGCGCAGGGTGGTGATGTTGCGGCACATGCCAACGACGCTACGCCGTCGGCGAGACGAGGGGCGGGACAGGGGTCCGGACATGGGACAACCCCCGGCGCCGGCCGGGGGTTGTGATGGGGGTGGGCGATACTGGGATCGAACCAGTGACCTCTTCCGTGTCAGGGAAGCGCGCTACCGCTGCGCCAATCGCCCGGAGGTCCACCGGGAACGAGATCCGGGGCGAACCGAGAGCGGATGACGGGACTCGAACCCGCGACCCTCACCTTGGCAAGGTGATGCTCTACCAACTGAGCCACATCCGCAGAACCATCCCCACGAGGAATCCTCCCCGGCGTCCGGCACCTCCGGAACTTTAGACGACGGAACCGCCGGAGGTCCAATCACGTGGTCGTGACCAGCAGGTCTGGCGCGCAACGCCCGGGCCGTGTGCGTGCAGGCCGGTGCCACCAACGCCGAAGGCCGCCCCGGATGATCCGAGACGGCCTCTGCTGCGTGAACTGCCTGCTGCATCGCTGTGCAGGTGGTGGGCGATACTGGGATCGAACCAGTGACCTCTTCCGTGTCAGGGAAGCGCGCTACCGCTGCGCCAATCGCCCGTACCTGAGACGAGAACTCTCAGGGTGCGAGGTGGGTACGGGATTCGAACCCGTGTATACGGCTTTGCAGGCCGCTGCCTCGCCTCTCGGCCAACCCACCTTGAGACGTGCTCTCCCGGCGCTCGAACGGAAGAACCGCAGTCCGAACGACACAACCACCGAGAGTGGGCCTCCGAGCGGATGACGGGACTCGAACCCGCGACCCTCACCTTGGCAAGGTGATGCTCTACCAACTGAGCCACATCCGCGCGACCGGCATGCCGGGGTGAAACCCCGCCGTGCGGCGCATCCCGAACACTAGTTGACGGTCGGCGTGAACGTCCAATCGCCACCGCACCGGAGGTCTCAGTAGCGTGCTCGTGTGCCCCCACCCACTGCCTGGGCCCGGTTCGCCGGCCGAGTCGCCACCGATGTCGTCGAGTGCGTCGACATCGCGCGGACCCCGGAGCGCCTGGACGCGGGCCTGTGGTTCGTCGTCGTCGACTTCGAGGCGGACCTGGGCGGCGGCACCACCGGACGGCCCGGACGGGCGCGCGCCTGGCGGTTCGCGACCGTCGGCGAGACGCCGTCAGACGCGCACACGCCGTCGTACGGGCGCCGCGCCCCCTGGCGGGGACCGGCCCCCGACGCCTGGACGACGACGCTCGACGAGGCCGCGTACCAGGCCGCCGTCGAGAGGGTGCGCGACGGCGTACGCGCCGGAGGTGTGTACCAGGCGAACATCTGCCGGGTCATGGCGGCGCCGCTGCCCGTCCCCGACGCCGACACCGAACCGGACGCCTGCGCGCTGGCCCAGGAGCTCGCCGCGGGAAACCCCGCACCGCATGCCGTCGCGATCCACGTGCCGCGTGGTACCCGCGGGCCAGACGGGGAAGGCGTGGATGCCGTGTGGGTGGTGTCCGCCTCGCCCGAGCTGTACCTCGCGCGAGACGGCGCCGTGCTGGAGTCGGGACCCATCAAGGGCACCGCACCCGCCCCCAGCGGGCTCAGCGACAAAGACCGTGCCGAGAACGTCATGATCGTCGACCTGGTGCGCAACGACCTGCACCAGGTGTGCCGACCCGACACCGTGGACGTGACGCACCTGCTCGCCGTCGAGCAGCACCCCGGGCTCGTGCACCTGGTCTCGCGCGTACGCGGCGAGCTGCGGAACCCTGACGCCCCAGGAGCGTGGCGCGACATCCTCAGCGCCACGTTCCCGCCCGCCTCCGTGTCCGGCGCGCCCAAGTCGAGCGCGCTCCGCCTCATCAGCGACCTGGAACCGACCGCGCGCGGGCCCTACTGCGGGGCGATCGGCTGGATCGACGGAGACGCCCGGCGCGCCGAGCTCGCCGTCGGCATCCGGACCTTCTGGTGGGACGACGGCACACTGCGGTTCGGCACCGGCGCCGGCATCACCTGGGGCAGCGCCCCCGCCGCCGAATGGCACGAGACCGAGCTCAAAGCCGCTCGACTGGTACGCCTGGCCAGCAACGGCTGAGCGACGGCACCATCGTGTGCCCCGGGGGACGCCACCCTCAGGCAGACTGGACGCATGGACACGGTGGTGTGGGTCAACGATCGGCTCGTCGGGACGGACGAAGGCACGCTCAGTGCCCTCGACCACGGCATCACGGTCGGCGACGGCGCCTTCGAGACGTGCACCGTCGTCGGCGGCAGCGTGTTCGCCCTCACTCGGCACCTGCGCCGTCTGCGCCGATCCCTCCAAGGCCTCGGACTCGACCTCACCGTCGGCGACGAAGCCCGGTGCATCAAGGGCGTGCACACCGTCGCCGACGCCGTCGGCGCCATCGACGGACGCCTGCGCATCACCGTCACCTCCGGCGTCGGACCCCTTGGATCTGGCCGTCAACCCGGCGGCCGCTACACCGTCGTCGTCGCCGCCCAAGCCTCCGAGATGGCACCCGAAGGGAGCGCCGTCCGCTCGCCGTGGGTCCGCAACGAACGCTCCGCCGTCGTCGGCCTCAAGACGACGTCGTACGCCGAGAACGTCGTCGCGCTCGCCGACGCCGTCGCGCGCGGCGGCGACGAGGCGCTGCTCGGCAACACCCGCGGCGAACTGTGCGAAGGCACCGGATCCAACGTCTTCGTCGAGGTCGGCGGCGAACTACTCACCCCGCCCCTGGACTCCGGCTGCCTCGCCGGAATCACCCGCGCACTCCTGCTCGAATGGGGCGGCCAGAACGGGCTGCCCGTGCGTGAAGCCGTGCTCCCGTTCACCGTGCTCGACGCCGTCACGGCGGGCGACGCGCACCTGCTCGTCACCTCCTCCGGGCGGAACGTGCAACCCGTGACCTGGCTCGACGGCGCCACCATCGCCGCCGGGCCGCTCTCACTGGCCGCGCGGGCACTGTTCGACCGGCTGCACCGCCAGCACGTCGACCCGTGACGCGCGTCCGGACCGGGCGGTTTGGAGCACCTGCCGATCGTTGCTAGTGTTTCCCCCGCACCGGGCGATTGGCGCAGTGGTAGCGCGCTTCGTTCACACCGAAGAGGTCACTGGTTCGAACCCAGTATCGCCCACCCTTGTGCAAGGGCCCTCTGACCAGCGAAATCGCAGGTCAGGGGGTCTTTTCGCTGCCCACGCATGTGGACACGAGTGGACTGCCTGGGACTTGGTGGGGCTATCTCAGCCCCACCACAGCCCCACGGATCGGGAGCCGTCAGGACACCTGACCCGTGGAGGGCAGACACATGAGCAGCCGACGAGGCTTTGGACAGACCGAGCGCCGGACGAACGCGAAGACCGGCAAGACGACCGGGTGGCGAGCACGCTACCTCGGGCCCGACAAGGTGCGGTACGGCGCCACCTTCACGACCAAGATCGACGCGGAGCGGTGGCTTTACGCCGAGGAGTCGTTGGTTGCGCAGGGCAAGTGGGTCGCGCCGAACCTGCGCGTGGCCGAGCGATCGATGTCGCTCAACGAGTACGCGGAGATCAACCTGCCGTTGCGCACCCTGGCCCCGCGCACGCGCGAGGAGTACGAGGGTTACCTGCGACGTTTCGTGACCTCGGATCCCTTGGGGGCGAAGCCGTTGCGGGCCGTGACCTCGGCCGACGTCGCGGAGTGGCTCACCCGAGTGCGGTCCTCGACCGGACCGGGCATGGCGTCGCGGACGTACAGCTTCGTGTCGTCGCTGTTCAACGCCGCACTCCGCGACCAGCTCGTCGACCGGAACCCGTGCACCATCCGGGGTGCGTCCGAGTCGCCGCGCGCATCGGCGAAGACCATTGCGACGCCCGAGGAGACGGCCGCGCTGATGGCGGCGATCCCCGAGCGGTACCGGACGCTGATCCTGGTCGCCGCGTGGGGTGGGTTCCGCTCGGGGGAGCTGCGTGGTCTCACCCGGCACGACGTCGACCTCGACGCCGGGCAGATCACCGTGCGGGTCCAGGTCCAGAACCTGCGCGGCCAGGGCAAGGTGATCCGAGACGTGAAGACCGCCGCAGCCAGGCGTGTGGTCTCGCTGCCCGACGCCGTGGTTGCAGAACTGGCCCGGCACATCGCCAAGTTCTCGCAGCCAGGACCGGGCGGGTTGGTGTTCCCGTCCCGCGTCGGGACGCCGATCAGCCAGTCGGTGCTCTGGCGGAAGTTTGCCGACGCGCGTGACGCCATCGGACGTCCCGACCTGCGGCTTCATGACCTGCGCGCCACGGCCGCGACGATGGCGGCCCGGCAGGGCGCCACGCTCGCGGAGCTCATGGCGAGGCTCGGGCACACCACCCCGAACGCGGCGATGAAGTACCAGACCGCCGTGCAGGAAGCCGACGCGCGGATCGCGAAGGCACTCGACGCGCATGTGGTCCTTCCCGCGATCGGCGATGAGCCGAAGAGCAAGCGGTAGTCGTCGGACCGGCGGCGGCACGTGCTGGTGCCGCCGCCGTGGTTGTGTTGGCCCCACGTGCGCCCCGCGCCCGGCCCCACGGCGTGCCCCGACACGCGCAGCCTGACCTGGGAGTTTGCCGACATGTCGGACCTCCCGGCCCCACGGGGCGCGGTTGCTGGCCCCGCAGCAATGGGTGAGGGCGGCGCAGCGGTTTGGGGTCTCCGGATGCCTTCGAATATCGCGAATAGTGCCTAGGCTGCGCTCATGTCGATCGAGGGTGGCGCGCCCGAAGGACGCCCGGTCCTGCCGCCGGCGGACCTGGCTCAGATGCTTGAGCTCTCTCGCTTCCTTGCGACGCACTCCGAGCGGGCCGTGCTGCTCGGGGCGGACGGCGAGCAGGTGCCACCGCCGTTCGAGCTGTACGAGGTTCTGGTCCGGGTCGTCGCAGCGATGAAGGTGGGCAAGGCCGTCACTGTTGCACCGTTGAGTCAGCGGCTGACGACGCAAGAGGCCGCCGACCTGCTTGGAATCAGCCGCCCGACCCTGGCCACGCTCCTCGACGACAACCAGTTGCCCTACGAGCAGTCAGGAACCGGTCGGCATCGTCGGCTGCGCCTCAGCGATGTCCTCGAGTTCCGCGACTGGCGGCGAGTCGAGCGACGGCTGCGCCTGGAGGAGATGACTCGCGATGCGGGCGAGGACGGTCTGTATGCCGAGACTGCGGTGGATTACGCCGAAGCCCTCGACGGCGCGCGGCACTAAGACTGAGGCGTGGCCCCCTTGCACCAGTTGAGTGAGATGGCCTGGCCGCGGCGGCGCGGAAGCCTGACGTCGGTCAGATCGGCTTCAGCCCGTCCGCGAGGGAGCGGGTCACCACCCACTGGCGGTTGTCTCCGCTCCATCGCGGGAACCCGCCCCGCTCGAACACCTTGCGCAGGTAGGACACGAACGGCATCCCCGCATCGGTGACGATGTGAGCGTCGGCACAGGCGTCGGGAAGCACGATGCCGTACGGCGGGCCGCCGCTGATGTTGTTCTTGTGCAGGTGGTCTGGCGCGACTGGGAGCTGGAACGGTCGCCCCTCGGGGTGGTCCCGCCACTGCTCCAGTTCGTCGGCGAGGTACCCGCGGATATCGGCGCCTGGGTAACGCGCACCAAAGATCTCCATCACGAGCGGGTCGCCGGCGGCAGAGCTCTCCCAATCTGGGTGGGTGCCGACGAGCCAGACGTCGCCGACGATGCGTACCCACGATGACACGGCCATAGGCACCGGGCCGAACGTCTGCTCCATCCAGCCGACGAACCGATCAGCGTCGGCAACCGGGCCGGTCAGTGGCTGAACCAGCGCCTGGTCCTCGTCGTTCTGGTGGAAGCGGTACCCCTGCGCGACCAGACGCTCCACGATGACCTCGATGTTGCTGCGTGCCCGCCGCGCCATCTCATCGCAGACGGCTTGCGCCTCCGACGCGAACGCCGACTCGCGAACGCGTGCGCCGAACTGACGAAGCTCGTGCCAGACCACCTCGTGTTCACCCTCGATGTACCGCTTGAGCCACTGCGGGGCCGTAGTCACAGGCATGACTGTGCCCGAACCGGCACGGCCCATCAACGCGCCGCGCCATCTCACCGAAACCGTGGGGGTGCCGCCCCATCTCACTCCCGCCGTCGAGCAGCAGTAGCGTGGGGCGGCGTCAGCAATGAGATGGCCGCCGGGCACCGGTGGCAACGTCCTTGCGGCGCTCGATCTCATTGATGCCCCGCAATCTGCCGAGGCGGTGCGAGCAGGCTTCATTGACGGGCCGACCCGCTGGTGGCGCACGGCACCCCGCCAAGTCTCATGGTGGTGCGGTGAAGGTCTGCTTGCGTGTCGGCCCCACGGTGCGCGGGCTCTCAGCCCCACAGGGCGCGGTCGACCGTGGTGTCTGACCTGCGGTGACGAGGAAGGCGGCGGATCTCCGGCCCCACGGCACGCGGTCGGCTGACCCCACGGAAGGGGTGTGCCGAGGCTCACGCCAGGGAGCGGCGCGTTGGGATCTCACGGAACAGGGCGCGGCGCAGCTCGTCGGGATCGACGCGGATCAGGCGACCGATTCGGTAGCCCGTGACCGTGCCGTCGGCGATCCGACGGCGCAGCGTCTTCCGGTTGACGTGGAAGAGTTCGGCGGCGGATGCCAAGGGCATCAGATCCTCCGGGTGGGGCACCGGTCGCGTGGACTTCGACGTCGTCGTGGTTCGGGATGCCATGAGGATTCTCCAGGGGTGTGGCGTGACTACAGGTCGACCGACGGGGGCGGGGATGCCGGGGGTTCTGGGTGGGCGTCGAGGAACCCACTGGCTGCTCCGGTGTCGCGTAGGGCGTCGGGGAGGTAGCGGCGGGCGCCGCCGATGATCCACCCGCCTGCGACTGCTGCGTCGGGGTCGCGCGGTGTGGGGTGGGGGACGGTGCCGGTGGTGATGGCGTGGGTGACGATGCCGCTCAGGGCGGTGCGGTACTCGGTGAGGGTGGTCTCGCGGTCGGTGCCTTGGAGGGTGTAGTCGGAGGTGTCCCAGATCTGCACCTCGGGGCGGATCGAGCCGAGCATGTTCTCGGGGTGGTCGTCGAAGTACTGGTTGATGGTCGTGATGAACCCGTCGACGGTCACCTGCACTGTCGGGGCGAACGGCAGGGTGCTGGTCTGGGTGCCGGTGGCGGGTCTGGCCAGGAGGATCAGGTCGATGATGTCGTCGGTGCCGGCTTGTTCGCGCAGGATGCCGGCGGGGAAGCGGATGGCGCCCAGGAAGTCGGCCTCCCGGGTGATGTCGGCGCGGGCCTGGGTGGGGGCGCGGTCCATCAGGGAGTGGTTCGAAAGGATGGCGGTCAGCCCGCCGGGCTTGGTCAGGTGCACGGCGGCGAGGGTCTTGGCGTAGGTGAGTTCGGTGCGCATCTGGTGGCGTCCGGCCCCGCGGAGCTGCACGTCGAGCCAGGGCATGGACGCGATGACGAGGTCGTAGTCGCCCGCCCCGCCTTTGAGGCCGGGGGTGTTCGGGGCGTGGTCGGCGTCCGTGAGTGGGGTCAGGTGT
>BCWJ01000007.1 GCA_001592145.1 Xylanimicrobium pachnodae JCM 13526 = NBRC 107786
CAATGGTGACCGCCCGGAACCGTCCGATCCGTCCGCGCACGGTCGGTGAGGTGCAAGGAGACCGCTGGACGATTCCGTATACCTCGGACGCATTGAAGCGTCCGACACCATGCCGGGCATCCAGAGTCTTCAGGATTTCACCCTTCGTGGACGCTCCACATGGTGCCCCTCGGAGCAAGACTCGTTCTGTGCGTTCCGTGGGCGGTCATCGATGAAGCCGCGACACTCCGCTGTCAGCACGGCGGCCGCAGGGCTTTGCCTCCTCA
Source organism: Xylanimicrobium pachnodae JCM 13526 = NBRC 107786 (assembly GCA_001592145.1). GTDB lineage: Bacteria > Actinomycetota > Actinomycetes > Actinomycetales > Cellulomonadaceae > Xylanimonas > Xylanimonas pachnodae. The sequence goes on from BCWJ01000007.1 coordinate 267, forward strand.
TGACCGCGTGCACTGCGGGAGCGAGCGGGCTGCCGCCCTCGGCTTCCCCCACCTCCATGGCATCGATACCTGCAGAGATCCCAGCGGCCCCAAGCCCGGCCCCGACGCCAAGCCCCACCGACGCTCCAAGCGCTGAAGCGGTGAGCCCATCAGCACCGCCACCCACGTCGACAACAGCAAGCACCAGCGCACTCGCCCGCGTTCGTTCCGATGCCGCCTGTGACGGTGAAATCCTGGCGACGCTCAACGCCAATACGACTGTCACGGTGACGGGCGACCCCATCGCCGGCTGGTATCCCGTGTCCACCGCCGGACTCCAGGGCTGGATCGCGGGGAGCCTGCTCAGCGGGCCGGGCATCCCGGACATCGCCCAACTCTGCGGTTTGGCGGAAGGTGCAGCACCCGCGCCGCAGGAAGCACCAGCCGCCCCCGCAGCCCGTGCGCCGATCGGCCAAGTAAGCATCCTCGGGGCGGAAGGGGGCGCCGACCTTGGTCAAGGGTTTTCCAGCGGGAACTGCACGAACTGGAAGCTGGGAGTGGTGAATCAGTCTGACACGGCGATCTCTGGGTTCACGTTCGCTCCCCCGAGTGGCAACTACAGCAACGGATACTCGGCGGACTCGATCTCAATCCCGGTGGCTACACCAGTTCCCGCGCAGGTCGACGTCTACGTTGCCCCTGGCACTCAGACACGCGTGACCTTCCAGGTCTGCACCTCCACGCCTCCACCCACGGACCCAGGGTTCGAGCTCGGGATGGTCGCGCCCGACTCCGCGACGTACCACTGGGTCACCGGACAAGACGGAATCTCCGACTTCGGCTGGTAGCCGGACCGAACGCCGCAAGTGGCGGCGCACCACCACCGGCATCAACGCGCACGGCGACTCGCGGACACCCATGCCCCGCAACGCCCCCAGCGTCCGCAGCGCCCGCAGCGCCCGCGGCGCCATCGAGCGCGTTGACAGCGAGGCGCCATTGCCCGCCCGGCCGAGCAATGGCGCCTCGCCAGCGCCGTCACCAAAACGAGTAACGCGCCTCTTGCACCCGTGGTCGCCGCCGCCGCGTCGCGGCGTCATGCGTCAGCCGATCATCGGCGGGTGAGTTCGCCGTCGGGCGGCGATGGAGGGGTGTGACGACCAGCGCGACGACCCCACCCCGCGAGTGCCAAAACCCGCTCTGCGGGGAACCGATCCCGCCCACCCGCGACAAGCGTGCGTGCTACTGCTCCCGGGCGTGCGCCGACGCCGTCGCGGCTCGCAATTACCGCGCTCGCCTTCGCGGCGAGCCGCGCTGGACGCTGCCCGGTGCGCGCGAGTGCGCGAGACCTGGGTGCGGGAGGCCGCTCGACGGGACGCGGGTCTTGCGGCGGGCGATCTACTGCTCCCCCGGCTGCGCCCGCGCTGCGCGCGCCGGGAAGGCCCCGGCGCGGCCGTGTGCGCGCTCAGGATGCGAGCGCGCAGTCCCCGATGATCGCGCTCAGCACGGTGCCCGCTACTGCTCAGCCGCGTGCGCCCGCGCCGCTCGTGACGAGCGCTCGCGCACGCGATCGCATCGCAGGCGAGCGCTCGCGCGTCAGCGTCGGGCCGCTCGCCGTGATCGCGCGCTCGCCTCTCGGCTTGAGGCGCTCAGCCGGGACGGCACGGAGCGGATACGCGAGCTTGAGGAGGGTTCGAGCGCACTCATGCTCCGGTTCGCGGAACTGGAGGAGGCCGCCGTCGGGCACGAGGCGTCCGCGCAGATGCTCGCGCGGTGCCTGCTCGATGTGGCGACGGCCTACGGCGACCCGATCCTGACGGACCCGACGGTCGCAAATGTCGTCCACCACTACCTGCCCGAGCTCGGCGGCCCGACGCGAGATCACCGCGCCGACCAGGGGTGACGACAGTGACGATGAACCTGACGAAGATCACCGCGTCGGCGGGCGTCGCGTACCTCCTCAAGTCGGTCGTGACGCGGGACGGGGCCGAGCCAACGGCCACAGGCGCTGTCGCCTATTACACCCACCCCGGAACTCCACCGGGCGTGTGGGCCGGGTCGGGGCTCGCCGCGATGGGGCTGAGCGCGGGTGAGCGCGCGACGCGGGAGCAGGCGGAGCGCTTGTTCTCCCGGTTCCGGAACCCGGTCACCGGGGATCCGCTGGGGGCACCGTCACGGCAACTCCACGATGCGCGCGCCCGGGAGTCGCCGGAGCAGGTCTCGGGGTTCGACCTGACGTTCAGCATCCCGAAGTCCGTGAGCGTGCTGTGGGGCGTCGCGGACGCCGAGACTCAGGCCGCGATCATGGACGCTCACCACGCCGCGATCACGGGCGCGCTCGCATGGTTCGAGCATGAGGTCGCGTCCACACGCTCGGGGCGTGGAGGCGTCGCGAGTGCGAGCGTGCGCGGGGTGGTCGCGATCGCGTACGACCACTTCGAGACGCGCGACGGCGACCCGCACCTTCACACGCACCTCGCGCTCGCCAACCGTGTCCAGCGCGCATCCGACGGCAAATGGCTGACCCTCGACGGGCGTGCCATCTACCGGTCCGCCGTCGCGATGAGCGAGCTGCACGAGAACGCGCTCCTCGATCAGCTCCACGAACGGCTCGGTCTCGTCTTCACGGAGCGCGAGCGGCCAGACTCACGCTCGTCGCGCTCGGTTGTCGCCGACGTCGCGGGCTTTCCGTCAGATCTCGTGGACCGCTTCTCGACTCGCCGGTTCGCGCTCCGCAAGCGCCGTGAGGAGCGTGAGGCCGAGTGGCTCGCCCACCACCCCGAAGACCGGGACGTTCCGTCCACCGTCAAGGCCCACCTTGACGCTCAGGCATGGCGTGAGACGCGTAAGCCGAAGGACGCCGTGGCAGCACCGCTCTCCACGCTCACGCGCAAGTGGCGCGACCAGCTTCGCGCCTCCGGGTACGACGGCACCGAACTCATCGCCCGCGTCGTCGGTCACGAGCGCCGGCCGGTCGCGGCCGAAAGGGTCCGTAGCGACGTCGTCGAGCAGCTGGCGCGTCTCGCCATCGCGCACCACCGGTCCACCGGCGCACACGTCGACCGCCGGCTCCTGGCCCAGATCACCGACCACGACGTCGAGACCTGGCTCGACTCGCACGACGACGACGCCGTCCGCGACTCGCTCGGAGCCGCCGTCCACGACAGCCTCACCCGCCGTCGCACCACCTGGACGCGCTTCAACGCCCGCGCCGAGGTCGAGCGGCTCACCCGCCTCGTCCGGGTCCGTCCCGGCGAGCGTCAGTCCGTGATCGACGCGATCACGACCGCCGCGCTCACCCAGTGCGTGCCGATCACTCCGCACCGCTACGAGCTGCCCGACGGCGCCGTCGACGACGTTCGCCTCGCGTTCGGTGGGCACACCGTGTTCGACAACCCCAACCTGCGGCTGTTCACCTCACAGCAGATCCTCGACGCCGAGGCGTTCCTCGACTCGCTCACCGAACACCCCGGACCCGTCGCCGATGCAGCGCCCGCCGCGCTGGAAGGGCTCGCCGAGGATCAAGCCTCCGCCGTCGGGCATCTGATGTCCGACCCGCACACCCTCACCGCCGTCGTCGGCCCCGCCGGAACCGGAAAGACGACGGCAATGGCTGCGCTCCACCGTGCCTGGACCACCGCCCATGGTGCGGGCTCGGTCATCGGCGTCGCGCCGTCGGCGCGCGCTGCACACGAGCTGAGCGTCTCGGTCGGGGTCGACGCCCACACCCTCGCGATGCTCCTGATCCGCAACTCCCCCGATGCCCACGCCCAGCGGTCCGCCCGCCGCGCCGAACTGAACTCCGCGCTCACCACCAGCAACCCGCGACGGCGGGCCGCCGCCCTGCGCGGGCTCGCAGCGCTCGACACCGACGAGGCTTCCTTCACGCTCCACCCGGGCACGCTCGTCATCGTCGACGAAGCGTCCATGTGCTCGACACACGACCTCGCCGCGCTCGGCCGCCTCGCCGTCAAGGCCGGCGCGAAGATCGCGCTCGTCGGCGACCCCGCGCAGCTCGACGCCATCGACGCCGGCGGGTTCCTCGGCTGGCTCGACCGGCGCGGCAAGACCGCCCGCCTCACGACCCTCTTCCGGTTCGACGAGCCCTGGGAAGCCGCGGCCTCGCTGCGACTGCGTGACGGCGACACGTCCGTGCTGTCGCCGTCGTCGGACGACGAACCACCCACCTACGCCGACGGCGGGCGCATCCACGACGGCGAGACGATGACCATGCTCGACGCCGCCTACGACGCCACCCGCGCCGCCCTACGTGCGGGCCGGACCGCCGTCCTCATCGCCGCGACCAACGACCACGTCGCCGACCTCAACCTGCGCACCACCCTCGACCGGCGCGAGGCCGGCGAGGTCGACATCAGCCGCCTCGTCACGCTGCGCGGCATCCAGGACGCCGGCGTCGGAGACCTCATCTACACCCGCATGAACGACCACGGCACCCTGCGCGACGACACCGGCACACCCATCCACAACGGCGACCTCCTACGCATCACTGCCATCGCCGACGACGGCGCCGCCCACTGCCAGCGCGTCGACACCGGCGCCACCATCACGCTGCCGTCGTCGTACCTGGCCGCGCACTGCGACCTCGGGTACGCCCTGACCGCCCACCGCGCCCAGGGCATTACCGTCGACGAGGCGCACCTTTTCATCCCCTACGGCGCCCGCATGACCCGCGAACTCCTGTACGTCGCCATGACGCGCGGCCGGGTCGGGAACACGGCCTGGGTCGGGCTGCCCGACGCCGAAGACCTCGCCCACGAGAACCGCTCACCGTGGCAGGTCGACGACGACGGCGTCCCCCAGATCGCGCTGCCGACCGGCGTGTCCATCCTCGCCCAGGCCATGGCCGCCGTCGGCGCCGAACAGACCGCCCACGAGCAACGCGACGCAGAGATCGCCGCACACACCAACCTCGGGCGGCTCGTCGCCGAACACGAGGTACTCGCCTCACACGCCATCGCCCCGCGCCTGACGGAACACCTCCAGCTAGTCCATCCCGACATCGACTTCACGAGCTCGCCCGCGTGGGACGCACTCGTCTCCACCTTCCGGCACGCCTACGCCGTCAACCCCACACGCGCGCTGCGGCTGCTTGCCGTCCCACCGTCACGTGGACACGGCGACCTCGTGCAGGGATCTCTGCGGCTCTGGCCCGCAGACCCCGACGGGGTGCAACTCACCACCGACGCCCAGGACGCCGTCAATCCGACAGCCATCACGCAGTGGCGACTCGCGTCAGCACTCGTCAACCCCGCCCCCATCGCCGTCGACGATCCCGCGTTCGTCGCCGGACAGGTCGCCCGCATCGAGACCGACGACGAACCACTCGCCGATCTGGCCCGACAGTCCGAGACACTCATCGCAGAGCGGGTCGCCCACCTCTCCCGAGAGCTCGACGAGGACCCACCGGGCTGGACAGCCTCGCTCCCGCGCGCTCCCGAGGCCTCCGTCGACGGCGACCTCCACGACGCCTGGCACCGCGCACTCCTCGCCGTCGCCGTCTACCGCGACACCTGGCAGGTCACCGCGCCGTCGCCGCTTGGCCCGGTCCCCCAAGGTGATCGCCGACAGCTCCGCCACTACGAGCAGGCACACGAAGCCCTCCGGCACTGGCGCGAACCGCCACCCGCACCGGACCTCGCTCGAGAACCCGATGTGGACCTCCACGCAGACGTCGACTGGGAGCAGCTCGACCCTGGCGGCTGCTTCACCGCGCCCGGCCCGGAATGGATCCCCCGCGAACCCATCACCACGGCGGACGACGATCCGGACCCGTGGCACGACCTCCACACTCCGCCACCAGCTCCCCAGCGGCCGTCATGGAAGGACAGCGCCCGCCAGGTGGCCCCCGCCGACGAGGCCACCCTCGATCGGATCGGCGCCACGAACACCGCCGCGTTGGCGTTCTGGACCGACTGCGCCACCCAGGCGGGTTCCTGGGTAGGGGCGTACCTGACCGAGCGCAGACTCACCCACATCCACGCAGCGCACGCCCCCGCGGGCTGGACCACCACCCGTGACCACCTCCGAGGACTCGGCTACGACGACGCGAAACTCCTTGAGGCCGGTCTCATCACCCGCGCGTCGACAGGTCGGCTGATCGATCGGTTCCGCGACCGCATCCCACTCCCCGTGCACGACTCACGTGGACGCATCGCAGGGTTCACCGCACGCGCCAACCCCGCCGAGATCACGGCGCGTCCGGACACCACGAAGTACCTGAACACGGCCGCCACCGCGGCCTACGACAAGGGCCGGCTCGTCTACGGCCTCACCCCGGACGCCGTCGCCCGCCTGACCGCCGGGGCCACCCCGGTGCTTGTCGAGGGACCGCTCGACTGCGCCGCGATCGACACGCTCGGCCTCGAAGGCTTCGTGCCCCTCGCCACCTGCGGCACCGCCGTGACCGCCAACCATCTCGGAGTCCTCGCCGCAACGGGGTCCCTGGAACGCCTCATCTGCGCCTTCGACCGCGACACCGCCGGGCAGCGGGCTGCCGCCTCCCTGTGGACCCTCCTCGGCCCCGAGGCCGCGGGCACGGTCCGACAGGCCGTATGGGACGGGGCGAAGGATCCCGGGGAACTCGTCGAGACGGGTCGCGGCGATGTCCTCGCCGCCGCGCTCAATGAGCCGCGGTCACTCGCCTGCGCCGTCGTTGACCAGCAGTTCACCCTGGCGCACAGTCTCGACCACATGGAGGACCAGCTCTACCTCGTGCGCGTCATCGCCCGGCAGGTCACGCCAACCCTGGCCCTCGATGCGATCACCCAGGCCCAGGACGCTATCGTCGGCAAGTTCGACGACGGAGTACTCATCGGCCACGACACCATCGCTCGAGAGTTTGTCGAGGCCCTCGACGGCTTGCCACCTATTGAGGCCCCTACCATCGAGACAGCAGCGTCGGGGACCGATATCAGGCTCTTCGCCGATCCGGTGGGGATCAGGTGGTGAGTCCTCCTGCGGCGAGGAGCATTCGTAGCCGGTAGTTGTCGCGGTTGCGGTAACCGCGGGCGATGCGGCGGTGGAGTTCGATGATGCCGTTGATGGCCTCGGTGCCGCCGTTGTTCGCTCGGTTGGTGGTGAAGTAGGCCAGGAACGCTGCCCGCCAGCGGCGCAGTGTGCGTCCGAGGCGCGCGACTTCCGGGATGGGGCAGGTGTGGAAGGTGGCCAGGACGCGCTCGGCCGTTTGGCGACCGTCGGCGAGGTCGGCGGCCCGGTAAGCGGCGCGCAGGTCCTGTGCGCACCGCCACGCGACGAAGACTTCGTCGTGGGCCTCGTCTGCCTCGATCGCGCGGACCAGGCGCTCCTTCTGCTTGTCGGTGAGGTTCTCGGCTCCGGCGCGCAGGATGGTCTGGATCCCGAACAGCGGGTCGCCCTTGCGGCCGCGATGCCCGGTGGTGGCCTGCTGGACCCGGCGGCGGACCTCATCGACGACGGCCGTGCCGAGCTTGACGACGTGGAACGCGTCCAGGACCGCGGTGGCGTCCTCGAGCTCGTCGTCGATGGCGGACTTGTAGCCGCCGAACGGGTCCAACGCCGCGACCTGGACGTTCTTGCGGAAGTCCTCGCCGCGCTCTTTGAGCCAGTCGGCGTAGGCCTTCTTCGAGCGGCCGGGCACCAGGTCCAGCAGCCGGGCACGGACCCGCCCGTGAGCATCGCGGGTCAGGTCGACCATCCCGGTCAGCTCCTTGGGCCCTTTGGCGCGCCGGTCGCTATGGTGCCACAGGTGCTCGTCGACCCCGAGGCTGGTCACACCGGCGAATCGGGACTCGTCGGCGGCGAGGCGTTCCAGCTCGGGCCGCACCGCCCGCCACAGCGCCCACCAGGACACCGCCAGGCGGCGTGCCAGCCCGGCGATCGTGGCGTGCTCGCGGCGCAGCTGCCCGATCGCCCAGGTCACGGCCCGGGTCGTGATCGAGCCTCGCGGCGCGACCAGGGCCGGGACCTGTTCGGCGAACGTCCCACGCGGGCAACCCTTCTCGGGGCACCGCCACAGGCGTTGGCGCCACACCAGACGCACCCGGGCATCGCCGTGCGGGACGTCATGCAGGACCCGGCGGCGACGCCCACGGCTCGGGGACACGACCCCGCAGTCCGGGCAGCCCATCATCTGCCACGGCGTGGAGACCGTCACCGTCACAGTCGTCTCGTCACGTTCGACCGTCTCGACGTGGACCGCCGGCAATCCCAGCAGCAGGTCACAGCGCGGACAGGGGTCAGTGGTGGCGGGCGCGCCGGCGCACCCCGTGACGTTGGACAACGTCGAGGTCCTCGGGATCGATCAGGTTGCTTGGTCGCTCCTGATCATCGGGGACCTCGACCCCTACACCCAGCCCATCACGCCGCCCGCGCCACTCCCCACCAGAACAGCGAAGGCCCGCTTTGGCACGCTCGCGCCGGGCGGCGAGTGCGGGCGCCAAGACTCCGGAAACCAGTGCGAAGACAACCGCTACACCGGCGCCAACGATGACTCCAACAAGCGTTTCGCTCACAACTCAACTACTTTGCTCTTGATCCTGGCGAAGATAGTTACAGTGCGGAAGTCTCGAGGGCGAAGCCAACAAGTGTCCGTTTAGGGGCAAGGGTTGCCGCGTTGCTGAGTGTCGCTTGTGACCGATCGGCAAGGCGCAGTGCGACCGCTCCTTCTGCTGCCTACTGGTGCTGGGACCTTGGCGGACACCACGAGAATCGCCTATTTCTAGAGTGTGCGAAACACCTTCGGGATCGAACCAATGGCGCCTTGAACTGATCCGCCGTCAAGGAATCGGACGCCGTCGAACCGCGTGCCCTTGCCAAACTTTGCCCCGTCAAATACCGCGCGCGACGCGAAGATCGCGCCGTCAAACGTCGATCCTTCGTTGAACTCCGCCTGCAGAAAATGTGCGTCACCGTTGTGGACCGCATCCGTTTGCCTGCCCGGTTCGCCGCGCGCAAACAGACATTCGTCAAATCCTGCTAACGCAAATGTTGCGCCCGAGAACACGGCGCCGTTCGTAAAGCGGCTCTTTGAAAATCCAGCATATTCGAGGAACGCAGCACCGTTGGCTTGCAGGCCGCGAGTAAAGCTCGCTTCAAGCGCGTTTATTCCGTGTTCGAACCGCGCGCGGTTCATCAGCACCGTACCAGAAAATGTGGCCCAGAACGCCGTGCAGTCAGACTCGAATCGCGCGCCGTTGAGAATAACGGAATCGGTGAACCGTGCCATAATCAAGTTGACGTCGCGCTGGAACGTTACACCCTCGAGGTCCATAGCCCCGTCGAATCGGCAACCGCTCCACTGGAGCCGATCGCCGACTGTTATGCCGTGGAGGTCGAAGTCGTATGGACTCCATGACCGACTTCCGGCTGAGTCTCTGGTGCGCTCTGCGATTGCCTCAAGAATGGTCTGCTGGACAGGTCCATCACTCGGCCGGTTGAGCCGCAGGTATGCGCAAAGCAATTGGACGACCGCGGGACGAATACGAATCGACTCGTCGGCCAAAGCCGCTGCGGCGTAGACTCCCGCAAGTCGGTTTGCGCCGTCTTCGCTGCCGAGCTGGTGGGCCGCTGCGTCGAATCTGAGACTGTCGCGCCGCAACTCCTGCTCTCTTTGTCTCCTGTAGGAGACGGTTAGGGCTACCATTCCACCGAGACCGGCAACGAAGGTGCCTGCGAGCTTCATGATTTCGAGTGGCGCCGGAGGAACGGCCGGAGCTGGTGGCAGCCAGTGCCAGACACCGGTGGCGTACCACCGCACGACTGGTACCAAAATCGTGAGCGCAACTAGAGCGAGCGTGGCAGTCAGTGTCACCGCAGAAAGGAGTGTTCCGCCTGGAGGCGTCTCTCGTGCCCTCGCGAACAGCTGGCCCAACTTGGCCCTGGCGGTGGTGAGTGCGCGCGGTAGGAAACTCATCACCGCAGTATGGCGTGAACTGAGGCCTGTCTCCGACGGGCAGCTGGCCAGGTGCATTCTCTGGTGAGTAGAGCCGTCCTGTGGCTCGACCAGGGTGAGTTGCGAGAGCGAGGGCGGCAAGGCGAGCATCGACGTAGTGGGTCATCGGGCTCTTCGCCGATCGGGTGGGGATCAGGGTGTGAGCCCTCCTGCAGCGAGGAGCATAGGTAGACGGTAGTTGTCGCGGTTGCGGTAGCCGCGGGGCGATGCGGCGGTGGATTTCGATGATGCCGTTGACTGCCTCGGTGCCGCCGTTGTTCGCTCGGTCGGTGGTGAAGTAGGCGAGGAACGCGGATCGCCTGCACCGCCGCATCTGTCCGAGGCGCGCGACCTCCGGGATCGGGCAGGTGTAGAGGGTGGCCAGGACGTGCTCGGCCAGTTGGCGTCCGTCGGCGAGATTGGTGGCCCGGTCGGCGGCGCGCAGGTCCTGGGCGCACCGCCACGCGACGAAGACTTCCTCGCGGCGCGACCAGGGCCGGGACCTGCTCGGCGAACGTTTCACGCGGGCACGCCGCCTCGGGGCACCGCCACACGCGTTGGCGCCACACGAGCATGACCCGGGCCTCACCGTGGGGCACGAGGTGCAGGACCCGCCGGTGACGTCTGCGGCTCTGGGACACCCCGCGGTCCGGGCAGCCCATCAGCTGCCATGACGTGGAGACCGTCACCGTCACAGTCGTCTCCTCGCGCTCGACGGTCTCGACATGCACCGCGGGCAGCCCCAGCAGCACGTCACAGCGCGGACAGGGGTCAGTGGTGGTGGGCGCGCCAGCGCACCCCAAGCGTTGGACAACGTCAAGGTCCTCGAAGTCGATCGGGTTGCTTGGTCGCTCCTGATCATCGGGGATCTCGACCCCTACACCCAGCCCGCCGTCACCGCGCGCCACTCCCCACCAGATCGGCGAAGGGCCCGATATCAGCCCTTGCTGAGACGGAGTTCGAGCGAGTGTTCGCGGGGTCGATCCCCATGGAGTGTTAGCAACTCTTGATCGGTGAGTCTCAGTGCATTGCTGATGGTTCTGTCTCCGATGTGGAGCGAGGCCCCGCCCCGCTGATCGGGCGTCTTCGTACCCGATCGAGCGGCAATTCACCCGCTCATCACCTCGCGCTGGAGGACCCCGCGGGCGACGATGACAAGATGCCCCCGCTACCGACTACGCAACGTCGCTCCGTTTTCTCGCTGAACCGGCCCATTGACTGGGTGGTCGTGACCGCCGCGCTCTTTGCGCTAATCCAGGGTGTTTACGGCACGACGCTGGCGTACGGGGGCCGGTTCAGTGCACATCCCGCATTCTTCATGGACCTGGCTATCAACCTCATCATCACGTTCGGGATGAGCTTCATCTTCCTCTGGCTGGTCCGAGGTCTCGTCCGGGCGCTGATGGGGAAGCACTGGAAGGGTGGCGTAGTCCCACCGCTTGTGCGCGTCGTCAACGGTGCGAGGCTGGTTGAGCTCGACCGCGGGGGCCAGGTCGTGTTCGTCCGTGGCGAGGGCGGCGGTGTGAAGGCAACGGTGAGCGGTGTCCCACACGCACACCATCAGGCTGCAATCAGCCAGGCCCGTAGTTGGATGACCCGGTGGCAGGAGCAGACAGGCGCGGAGCCTTGGATCTAGAGCGCTGTCACGCCCCGGCGAGCGGCACGAGCAGCAGTCCCTCGTGGTCACTCGCGGGTGCCTCCCCGGATCGCCGCGCCCGAACAGCCGCCGATGGGGCGACGACGAACTCGTTCCAGGTGTTGCTGCCACCGCCCGATCGCCTCGTAGCGCGATGCGGCGGGCGGCTCCGCTCACCCGCACGTGCACCTCACGCCTATGTCTATAAGGGGGGACTCACCGACGCCCCCGTCGACGTGCGGCGACGACGACCAGGAACAGCGGCCCGATCGGCGTGAACACCGCTACGGCGACCAGTGCCATGAACACGACAAGCACATGGCCGCCGAGGTTGACGAGCGCAGCGCCCAACCCTCCACCGACGGCCAGCCCCAGGCAGACGGCGGCGAAGGCACCGAGCACCGTGAGCAGGATCAGACGCGGAGCCAACTCGCGGTTCCGGCGTTGCCCCGGCGCCGTCAGCGGGCTTGGCGGTCGCGTCACCGTCGCAGCGTCGATCCACGCGTCGTACTCCCGACGCTGGGCAGGATCCGCCAGCACCTCGTAGGCCACGGTGGCCTGATCGAACCGGGGCGCGCCGGCCGGTCCAGCGATGTCTGGGTGGAAGGCCCGCGCGAGGCGCCGGTATGCGCGCCGGATCTCCTCACCCGAGGCGTCTCGGTCGACACCGAGCACCGCGTAGAAGTCAGCATCGCTCACAGGTTCGGCCCTCCAACTACCTCGGCGCCCGCGGCCACGGGGATCTCGTAGTCGTCCGCAACCGTTTGAGCCGCTCGTTCCGATCCGAGGGATACCGCCCCCTCCGCGCCATTCAGCACGTCCTCGCCGCCGTCGATGGCGTCAAGGGCTCGTCGCAGCACCTCCCGCGCCCGTGGTCGTCCGACGACGCGGCTGCGGAGCTCAAGCCGACGTACGACGGTCGTGAGGTCGAGCCCGTCGTCGGCGAGGGCGAGCAGCATCCGATGCGCATCCTCGGGCGAAGCGCGCACGGCGAGGTCCATGCCCGTGCGTTCCGGCGTAGTGACCCTCACTCCCCCGAGCTCGATGCACGAGTTGCCGAGGTTGATCACCGACCACACTTCGGCATCACCGAGGTTGTCTGGCTGGTGGCGGCCGTGGGGAAAGGCGACCTCCAGTCGGCCGTCCCATGCTGCGCCGGTCCAGACCCAGGCTGCCGCCCGGCCAGCGATCGCGCTCCGTGACGGAATGCGAGGCGCAAGTGCCTGGGCGCGGAGCTCCGGCGTGATCGCAGTACCCGCGGGCACGGCGACATCGCCCCGGACGATGTCGAGCTTCCGCTCGTGGACGAGCGCCGCGAACACGCCCGGACCGCCCACGCTATCGGGCACGATGATGGAGGGCTCGGGAGCCACGCCCTGGCCCAAGGACCGTCTGAGCCCCCGCGGATGCGCTCGATCGAGCGTGGCGGCGTTCGACGGCGCGATGGTCTCGGTGCGCTCTATCTCCGCGGCGAACCAGGCACGCTCGATCGCGGCGGACGGCTCGGGGCTCAGGGCCGGGTGCTCGCGATCAAGTGCCTTGGCCATCTCGACCAGGTCCGGGTGCCCGGAACCGTGCATGGGCTCCCAGCGGCTGAACGGCTTCTTGACCGCACGGTCGTGGTACCAGCCGATCTCACCGTTCTTCTCGAAGAACCAGTTCGTCCGCAGCGCGCGACGGATCACCGCGGAGACGATGCGGTCGGTCTCGTCGAGGACCTCGGTGAGTTCGCGTAGTTCGGGGCCGGAGATCCGGTCGATGGCGTCGAGTCCGGCGGCGGCGTCACGCGCGCGCCGGCGGGCTTCATTGTCGAGGTCGGCGTCGTCGGGGTACTCGCCGGACCTCGCGTTCGCGATCTCCTCGCCGATGCCCAGGTAGGTGCCCTGCCGGCCCGTGAGGTCTTCGGTCTTCATTCGTTCCCCACCGGCAGCGGCAAGTCGGCTTACCTGGGCGCTGATCACCGCGTGGCCCTTGGCGAGATACCGGAACACCAGCACGGAGGGAAGCCGGTCGCGCAGAGCGTCATTGCTCGCGCGCAGGTGGTCGACGACGCGCCCGATCGGCGTCTGGCGACTCAACGGCGGCGGCCGGTAACCGAGCTGGTCGACGACGAGCCCCTCCGACTCGAGGAAGGGGTCACCGTAGGGCCACCCTCGGGTCTGGTCGGCAGCCGTCCACACCTCGCGCACCTTGCTCGCCCCGAAATCGTCGACATAGGTGCGCCAGCCGTCGACGGTCGCGTAGCGCCCGTCGAGCCGCAGGACGGTGACCGCGACCTGTCCTGCGTCACGCGCGACGGCCAGCCGCATCGCATGGGGCAGCGCGCCGATCGTGGGGAGTTCACGCTCGGTGAGAGTCACCGCCGCGACCGCGGAGCGGCGCCACGCCTCGACGACGGGGACCGGGTGCGGCGTTCCCAGTTGGTCGCTCGTCAGCCGCTTTGGGGCCTGCTCGCCGGACTGCCCCAGCAGGTACTCGAGCCCAGCAGACAGAGCGGTCACCGGCCTTACCAGCCGGTCTCCGATCGCGCTCCCAGCGAGTGCACGTGCACACCGCAGGACGACGTCGCGGTACCGGGTCACGTCGGCGACCGCGGCGACGTCGTGGCCCTCGAACTCGACCTCCGGACGCCGGACCTGCAGCACGTCGACCAGCGCGTACCGCAGATCTGCGATCGCGTCGCCGTACGTCATCTTCGACTCGTCTCGACGGCCCACGCGTCCTCAAGGTCGGCCACAAGCAGCGCGATGGCGAGCGGATCGACCGCACCGAGCCGCCCGATCGCGGTGATCGCGTCGACGGCTCCCTCGTAGATCTCGCCGCGATCGCTCGTGGCGAGCGGGACAGCCGGGGCGAGATCGTCGGCGTCGTGCAGCTCGTCGAGCGCGAGCAGGATCCAGCCATACGCCTCGGGCGCGTCGACGCCTTCGAGCGCGAGGAGATGCGAGCGCGCCTTCCCGTACAGCCGGTAGTGCAGGTCAGTGATCACGGCGTGCTCCTTGATGCCCGACGGCGGTGGGTGCGTTGGGTGCACAGAAGCGCCCTGACGGCTCGTGCGGGCGGACTTGAGGGCGATCTGTGGACAGAGGCTCCAGACCACAGCCCGTCGGTTCACCGTTCATGTCGCCGGCCCGACGGCGGCGGGGGCCGGTGGCTCGGGATCAAGACCGCCGATGCGATCGGGCCGGAAACCAGACCAGTGATCGCCGTCGGGCGTGACGACTACCGGCACCTGGAGGTAGCCGAGCCGACGTGCGAGGTCCAGCGCCCGCTCGTCGGATGTGACGTCGACCTTGACGAACTCGATGCCGCGCTTCGTCAACGCCCGCGCAGTGGCCTCGCATTGCACGCATCCCGGCTTGGACAGCACCGTGACCTGGTCGCGGTGCAGGACGTGGGCGACGTCGTCGACCGTCAGTCCCGCCGCGTCCGCGAGCGCCCGTACGGTCCCTTCGAATGCGGCCAGTGCGCCGACGAGCCGTGCCTCGGCCTGTGTGAGGCGGAGCGCGGCGTCGCTGTACCCGGTGCCGACGCCGCGCAGCGTGTCCTCACCCGCGACGACTCGCGAGGAGGACTCGTCGGCCAGCGACCGGAGAGCCTGGTCGCCCGGGTAAACCTCGGCATTACGCGCCTGGGCACGCTCGAGTCGCGCACCGTCGTCGGGCATAGGGCTGGCAGTCATCGTCGTCCTCCTCCTCTCCCCTGGCACATCCCCGAGGGGCGGCGAACAGAGGTGTCGATCGGGTGCGGACTTCGACCCGGTACGGCGATGGACCGGGTGTTCGAGCAGCGCAGCCCGGCGCCGCTCCCTTCGTCAGGAGGCAGACGTGAGCGCGACCGACAGCGACGTCGAGACGTTTGATCCGACCCGCACGCTGCGAGACGTGGCCCAGTACCGGCTTCGGCGCACGACGACGATCGGCGAGGCTCTCTACCACCAGGCGACGGCCAAGGCGGCGGCCCTCGCGATCCTCGCCGAGTTCCCCGATGCCGCGTTCCTCGAACTGGAGACCTCCGATCAGGAGGGCAGCAACTTCGCGCCGGGAGCGATCCTCGCCGCTGACGGTGCCGTGATCGCCGAGGACTCCTTCGGCTCCACCGCCGACTCGGCCGTGCGATGGAACAACGTGATGGGCCTCCACTACGGGCCGCTCACCGACCTGCCCGACGAGTTCGTGTACGACGCCGAAGCTCGCGAGGCGGTACCGCCCTACCCCTGGCTCGTCACCGTCGGAGATGGCGAGAGGGAGCGCATCGGCCGCCTTGATCTGCGGACGGCGGCCGAGATCGACCTCACCGACGCTGTCTCGACCGCGTTCCCCACGGAGACCGCGCCCGACCTGCCGCGCCACCCGCCGGGCCGACAGCTCACCGGTGAGGAGGTCGCCGCCCTCGCGATCGACGCCGTCATGGTGCCCGCCGCCATCATCGACACCGGCGCACGCCACCACGTCGAACTGCCACGTTGGCCCACCGACCTGGACGCACCTGAGGTGACCGGAGGCCGCACGAGCGACGGCATCACTCACCTGACCGTCACGTCCAGCGGGTCCGACGTGCTCACCGTCCGCGGGACCTGGAACGGCGAACGCTACGACGACGAGTACACCTGGACCGGCCCAGGACGCGTCACCCTGGCTCAGGAGGACCAGGTCGAGGCGTGGACGCGCGCAGCCTGGGTCCGCCTCACCGACGCCCTCGATCAGGTCGTCGATCACGCCGTCACCGCGACGCTCGACCCCATCCTCGCGCGGATCGCCACCGACTCCCCGACGGCGTCGGCGGACATCATCGCCGACCTGGCCGCCCGTGGCATCGCAGCCCCGTCAACCCTGCCCGAGGTGCCTCCGGCCAGCCCCACCCTCGCTCAGGCGACGCGCGACCTGCCCGTCGGCTCCACCGCGACGCTCCGCGACCTCGATATCCCCGAACTCCCGGGCTTGACGCGGGTGACGCTCCACAAGGCGTCCGAGAACGCGTTCACCGTCGACGCCGTCGTCGTGTTCACCACCCAGCACCTCAACGAGCTGCTGACGGCCGCGTGCGGTCTCGACGTCGACTTCGCTCCCTCCTGGATCGCCGACAACCGCGAGGCCCTACACGCTCACGTCGAGCGGCGGTACCAAGCGCGCTGGCTGCCTTCCCCCGTCGACGCTGAGGCCGCGCAGGTACGCATGACCGTCACCGGCGTCTCCGCGACAGCGCCCACCCTCGCGGTCGGCGACCACCTCTACGGCGACCCGAACGTGCGCGCCTTCCTCGACGAGCACCACAGCGGTCGCCTCTGGCGCGACCTCGCTGCGGCGACCGGGCTGCCCATCTCCGACGCCACTCCCGAGGTCGACGACACCCGGTTCGTGTTCGCCCGCCCGGAGTGGGAGTCCCCGCACCCGTCAGGGCCGGCGGCATGAGCCGCCCCACCGTCAGGCACACCAACCGCACGCACTGGACAGGAGAAAGCCATGCTTCCGCAGTTCACACACCCCACGTTCGGCGGTATCACCTTCGACGCCGTCGCGTACGGAGAACCCTGGGACGGGTTCGCCACTCCCGTCGTCGACCGCGACACGCTTGAGGTGATGCTCGATCACCTCGACGGCTACCGCCTGCACGGCTGGGTCGACGGGGAGGACGTGCTCCACATCGAGTACTTCGACGGCAACAGCCGGCCCAGCATCTTCGACGAGGTCACCCCACAGGCCAACGGCACCTACGACCTGGGACGCCTCGCGTGGACGTTCGAGCTCGCCGAGGACCACCCCGTCGACGGCGCCGGCCCTGGACTCCTCGCAGCGACTGCGCCCGACGTCGGACTCGGGCTCTGACCATGACGCGCAAGGTCCGAACCACCAAGACGCCCGAGGAGCGCCACGCGGAAGCGGAGGCTCTCCACGAGACGATCGCCACCGGGGTCGAGAACCTCCGCGACTCGGCCAACTGGACCCGGTTCCTCGAGTTCAGTCGGCACATGCACCGCTACTCCATCGGGAACCTCCTGGCGATCCTGGCTCAGGACCCCGACGCCACCTTCGTCGCGGGCTACGGCACCTGGCGATCCCGCGGTTACCAGGTCCGCCGCGGCGAACACGGGATCCGCATCTTCGGCGGCCGGTCCGTCGCCACCACGGCCGAGGATCCCGAGACTGGCGAGGAGACTGAGGAGCGCCGCACCCTCTTCTTCCCCGTCTCGGTCTTCGACATCCGGCAGTGCGACATCGTCGACCCGGCGAAGGCGATCACTCCGGTCATCGCCGAGCGTCTCACCGGCGAGGACCCGGGCGGGATCTACGACGCCGTCACCGACTACCTCACCAGCGAGGGATGGACCGTGACGCGCGAGCCGTGCCCCGGCGAGACCAACGGCTTCACGATGCTCGACGGAAGCAAGCGCATCGTCGTCGACGACGGGCTACGCCCCGCGATGGCCGCGAAGACGGCTTTGCACGAAGCAGGTCACGCGCTGCTCCACACCGAGACCACGGGCAGCGGCTACGTCCGCCATCGCGGCATCGAGGAGACCGAAGCGGAATCCGTGGCCTACGTGACCGCAGGCATTCTGGGTCTGGACACATCGACCTACTCGATCGGGTATGTCGCCGGCTGGTCGGGCTGCGACACACAGCTCATCAAGGACACCGCCTCGCGCGTGCTGCGCTGCGCCCACACTCTCGCGGAGGCCCTCACCACTGACGAGCCGGAACGCGACACGGTCGATCCCGCCCCCGGCCTGAACCCCACCGATCTCGACCCCTCACACCTGAGCCCGGGCGCAGCGGGCGGTTTCGTGGGCGCGGACGCCACGCTCATCCTGTGAACGCCCCGAGCTCATCCACAGCCTTGTGCGGGCAAGAGATTGGGCAAGACCTGGTCAATGTGCTGTGAGGCATGGGCCAGGCGGAGAAGATCTTCCGGCAGCACGACGAGGCACCCACCGTGACCTCGTCGACGCTCTACCGCCAGCTGACCCTCGACTGGGTCAACCTCCACACACCGCCCGCCACGACCGCAACGGTCAAGCGCTGGGGACGCGCGGAGCCCGTGCTCGCCGCATATGCCCGCCCCTGCGACGTCGTCGACGCGATCGACGCCGCCGACAACGACGGCAAGAACGCCATCCTCCTCGCACTCCTTCGCCTCATGAGAGACGACGACGTGCTCGCCGCCCGCACACTCCTCCAAGCGATGCTCCCCGGACTGGCGACGCTCGCGTCGAGGACCGCGGCCAAGCACCCCACCGGCGACCCCGACGCCGCCGAGTCGATGCGCCAGCTCGTTCTCGAAGAGTTCTGGGAGGTCGCTTCCGCCTACCCCATCGAGCGTCGCCGGCACCGCGTCGCCGCGAACCTCATCCTCGACACCCTCAAGCGAGTCACGCGGCACCTGGGTGAGCCGGCAGCGACGCCGTTCGACCCAACGCCGCTCTTCACCGACGCCGCGCCCTCCAACGACTTCGAGATCTACCGCGAAGTTCAACGCCAAGGAGCCTCCACCACCGCAGCCGCGCCGTCAGCCGGCATCGACGCGGACTCGGACCTCTTGACGGTCATCGCGTGGGGCGTCCAGGAGAACGCGATCAGCCGCGACGACGGACAACTACTCGCCGCCGTGTACCTGCCGGAGAAGACCCGCGGCTGGGGCTTCGACGAGGCAGCGGCATCCCTCGGGGCATCCCGAGCCTCGATCAAGATGCGCTGCTCACGCGCTGCCGCGAAACTCGCCGCCGCAATCCGCGCCGACGGGCCCGGAGCCGGGCACTGCGTGACGACATAGCTGCCCTCGCACCCGCGCATGGTCGGCGCAGGACTACGCTTCCGGCCAGCGGACCCGGGAGCTTGAGGAGCAGACATGGAGCCCGACGAGGAGGGCAGGTCCAGGTCCCCTTGGCGAGCCCGAGTCGTTCTTCTGCTGTGCGTGCTTGCCGCGGCAGGAGCGGTCGTCGCCGTGGTCACGACCTGGCCGACCACGACCAGCGACGTCACAGGACGATCTCCAGCGGTCACGCCACCTGTCGTGGCGCCGGCACCAAGCGACCTCGACGCCGACGGAATCCCTGACGACGCCGAGCGCGCCGGATGGCGGACCGTCACCGGCGGCATCTACGTGACCAACCCCTACGACGCCGATACTGACGATGACGGGCTCACGGACAGCGAAGAGGCTGGACCAGCGGTGGACACGACCAACACCGCTCACTACATCTACTCAGGCCACACAGATCCCAATAGGCCTGACACTGACGATGACGGGCTCTCGGACGGAGAGGAGACGCACGGCTGGACCACGGCCAGCGGAGAAACGTTCGTGACCGACCCTGTCAATGCGGACATGGACGACGACGGGCTTGGTGACGGGCTCGAGGCCGGCGGCTACGCGTCCACGGAACCCGGTCGTGTCACGTACACCGGGCTGTCCGACCCGACGCTCCCCGACACTGACGGAGACGGCATCGGCGACGGTGACGAGCTTTTCCTCGATACCAACCCGCAACTGCGCGACTCCGACGGGGACGGGTTGACCGACGACGTCGAGCTTGAGTTCGGCTCGGATCCCGTTCTCGTGAACGCCGACGACGACCAGTACGACGACTATGCGGAACACGAACGTGGTTCGAACCCACTCCAGTACGACCTGACACGTGACGAGGCAATCGCCGCCACCGCAGTCGGCGCCCTCTGTGGGGACTCGATGACCTGTGCCCACGACCGCGGCCTGCGCGACGAACAGATCGACTCACTCCCCTATCTCGGGGGCCACGTCGCCAGCGGCGTTGCCGTCGTGGGTGATGTCCGGGACCTCGGTGTCAACCTCTGGGACCTGAACTTCGCGGCAGCCGGCGCGAGTGCGGTAGGCCTCATCCCCTACGTGGGCGACTCCGCGAAGACCGCGGCGATCCTCGCAAAGTTCGGAAAGCGCGGGGAGACCGCGCTGCGCGTCGTTGAGGAGTTCATCGACAAGATGCCGGGCTCTGCTGCCACGAAGTCCAAGATCCGCACCGCCGTGTTCGGGACCGCTCTGCGACTCCCGCGGGAGCTCGCGGGTGGCCCGACCGACAACTTCGTCTACCTTGGCCGAGACGCCACCGGTACCGTGAACTACGTAGGAATCACCAAGGACTTCGAGCGTCGGGAGCTTAACCACTCGACCGCCGGACGCAACTTCTCGGTATCCCCGATCCCCGGAGCGGCCAACCTCTCACGAGGAGACGCCCGGGCAATCGAGGAGGCGTGCATCGTCGAGGGCGGCTTCCAGTCGGCCGGGGGGCGCCTTGAGAACAAGATCCACAGCATCAACCCGGACGCGCCCTACTACGACAACGCTGTCAAGTACGGGAACGCGCTACTGACGAAGATCGGCGGATCCTGCGGCTTGTGACGCCACTCGACTCTTCCTCGCCACCGTCAGATCCAGCGAACGTCACGCGCCGTAGTCGACGGCCAAGGACTGCTACTGCACGATGACCTGCGCCTCACCCATCGTGATCGTCACGCTGTCCGTGAAGTCGAGCGGGATCGTGCCCGTCTCGCCCATGCCCGCCCACTCGACGGTCCAGAACGACGTCGCGCTCACCGCGTAGCGGCCCTGCTTGGTGTACGTGTGCCCGCAGTCGGGCGACGACGTCTTGCCGTACGAGTCGGCGTACGGGGTGCCG
Source organism: Xylanimicrobium pachnodae JCM 13526 = NBRC 107786 (assembly GCA_001592145.1). Classification (GTDB taxonomy): domain Bacteria; phylum Actinomycetota; class Actinomycetes; order Actinomycetales; family Cellulomonadaceae; genus Xylanimonas; species Xylanimonas pachnodae. The sequence continues at coordinate 21,456 of BCWJ01000007.1, forward strand.
GGGCCCGCGCAGGTGACCACCGCACCATCGCCCATCGTCCAGACGATCCGCTCGACGCTCGCCGTCGCGGTCACGGCGTTCCCACCCGCGGCAGCGGTTCGTGTGATCGGGCCGACGGTCGACTCCCCCGGGTTCATCGCCCACATCCACGTCGGCATGCCGATGATGCCGACGCTGCCCGGCACACTTTCGGGGACGATCCCGATCTGGATCGCATGGAGACCCATCGAAGCAACGGCCCGGTCCGCGAGCTCGCGCGCGGACGGACCGGCGCCGGGGATGGTTGGCGCCCAGAACGTGATGGAGATGTTGGATGGCTCGGCAATGCCGGTGGCGTCGATGACCGTCACGCTGGTGCACACGACGATGACGCCATCGGTGTTTCCCAGCCACACGGGATCGTCCTGCGGCGGCTGCGGGCTGGCGGGCTTGCACCAGCCGGAACCGTCCCATCTCCCATCGTCGGTCACACAGAGGACCTTGCGCCCCTGGTAGGCACACCACTGTTCAGCGTCTCCGCCGCCCACCGGAGTCACCACGTGGTCGGTGCCGCCGCCACCTGGAGGGTCGGCTTCGAGGTCGCAACCGCCCGAGAGCCCACCACCATGACACTCCGGCGCGTCGACCGCCGCAGGCGCGCCGGCAGCAGCAGGCGCGGCGAAGACGACCGCTCCGATCAGGACGGCCACGAGGAGGGCAAGCAGCCGGCGCATCTCAGCACTCCTGCACCGGGTCCGTGGTCGCGGCCTCGTTCACCGTCCAGCGACCATCAGGCTGGGTCTGCATGAGAACCTTCTGAACCACCCGCTTCGGCCAGCCCTCCTGCTGGGTCGAGGTGCCGTCGGGCCGCACGGTGTCCATGGTGGAGTTGTCCAGGCAGACGTCCATGCGGACTTGCTGGGTCGTGGTTGCGAGCGGGTCGCCGACGTACTCCGTGACGGTCATGGCGGCGATGACCGTCTCACCTTTCTGGACGGTTCCCTTCTCCACGACCTGTGCCCAGTACGCCTGGTGCGTCGTCTGAAGTTCCGGGGTGCCGAGGAACTCGGCGATGCGGTCGTAGCCGTCCGCCCCGCCGTCGATCGCAATCTGATTGATGGCCGCGATGTAGTCCTCGTAGCGCGCCTTCGCCGCGTCGATGTTGGCCTGCTTGGCGGCCCCCGCGTCGTCGGCGGTCGGGCCGGGGCTGGGCGTCGCCGTGGTCGTCGGACTCGCCGTCGTCACTGTGAGTGATGGCGTCGGCTCAGGATCCGGCTGGCAGCCCGTGAGCGCGATCGCGACGACCACCGCGAGGGCGGCGCCGGTGATGGCGGCGGGACGTATCTGGCGGATCATGGTGCGGTCTGCTCCTCAAGGGCGTGCAGGCCGAGGGCTCGGCTTGCGTCGGTTCCTGGTCGTTTCAGGGCGGCCAGGAGTTCTTCGGTCTCGGGTTCGAGGTCGACCTCGAGCCGCTCGCTGATTGCACACAGCCGGTCGATCGCCTCCGCCGTCGCCGCGGGATTGCGGGACTCGTGCGCGGCGAGGATGCGGAGTCGCCACAGCGCCTCCTGCGCGGGGTCCACACGCAGCCCGACGACGACGGCGCCCTCGGCCGCCCGCCAGCGTCCCTCCATGAGACGGCGCTTGGCCAGCGCATAGGAGGCGTCGACGATCTCGGCGGTGAGGTGCTGGCGGATCGGCTCGGCCCACGCGTACCGCCGCCGGTGGGTTCCCTCGAACGGGATGCCACGGACGAGGGCGAGCGCTCCTTCGAGGTTCTCTGTCGGGGCATTGAGCGGATCCCCGGCGAGCAGCTGGTTCCACTCTCCGACGTCGGACGTGACGCCGGGTCCGAAGCCGTACCCGGCGCCGGCCTGGTGCCGCGGCAGGTAGTCCTCTCCGGTCTCGTCCTGGCCGAGCCAGCGGCGCAGCTTGGAGGTCGCGGTGTTGCGCGTGTTGAGGTTGTCTTCGGTGGACCGGTCGGGCCAGATGGCGTCGTCGATCGCGGGGAACGGTGCGTTCGGGTTGAGGGCCAGGTAGGCCGCGAGTTCGAGCAGCCGCCCACGCTTGGACGGTTCGACCGTTCCAGCCGCTCCGACCAGATCGACCGGCCCGAGCACGAGGACGCGCGGTCCTGCGATGGCGGTCCGGGTGGCGAGCACGGGTTCCGGTTCGTCACGGGGTTCGAGCGCGACGACGTCGGCGACCGTGGGCGCGGCGTCGGCCTCACCGACCATCTCGACCGGGTCCGTCGATGCGACCACGCTGAGGATGTTGCTGCACTGGTCCGGCCTGAGCCGCTGCGGGGCGAGCGACACCCCGACAGGTTCGAGGACTGCCCGCTCGGCACCTGCCTCAACGCGTAGTGTCCATCCGCCGTCACCGCCGACGGCGACCGCTGCGAAGGCGACGTGCGGGAGCTCGGCGGCCAGCGCGGTGAGGCGATCCTTCTGGGCGTGGGTGAGGAAGTCCGCGACAAGGATGATCTCGGGCGTCCACGCCTCGGGGACGACGCCGGTAGCGCGCGCGGTGTTGAGGTCTGGGGCGCCAGCGTCGGCGAGCGCTCGACGGTCGCTCGCGGCGCGCTCCTCCAGTCGGTCGAGGAGCCGGCCGATGGTCGGCGTGTAGCTGATCTGGCCGCTCTGAAGTGCGCCTTCCAGCTCGGAGAACCAGCCGACGACGGTGACCTGGAGGTCGTCGGCCCACGCTGAGGTTGCCAGGGCGATGGCGAGGGCCGCGACGATCCCGCGGGTGTCCTCCTCGTCGCCGACGACGCCGAGCGCGCCGATCTGTTCGAGGTTGAGGAGGAGGTGGGCGGCGTCGGCCTGGTGGCCGATGGTCACGAGGGACGGGTACGGCGCCGGTCCGGTGTGGCCGAGCGACGGTCGGGAGCCCGGATCGTCGAGCGTCCATTCGAGGCCGGTCCCGTCGACGTCGGACCACGGCGAGGGCAGCTTCGCCGACGTCTCCAGGTAGAGGTCGAACGCGTCGCTCGACAGGCGCGCAGCACGCACGGGAGGGAGCGGCAGTCCCGCCGTCCGGCAGGCCGCCGCGAGGTTCCGCAGCACCGTGTCGATCGTGGCGGCGGCAACATCGTCGGCTCCGGCGCGGAGGTCCTGCTCCAACGCGGCGGCGGCGCCGTCGGGCATTGGTGACTTCTCTCCCGGCTTGCGCTTGCTGTTCTTGCGGCGACGCCGTGTGGCGACGACGCCGATAACCGTGCCGGCGAGGATCGTGCTGATGCCGGCTCCCGTCGTCGCATGCCAGGACGGGTCGTCGTCGAGATCCGCGTCGTGGGAACTCGGAACGCTGGGATCGGCACCCTGCGCAGGATCGACCGGGTCGAAGTCCTGCGGCGATGCCGGTACGGGTGACGCGGCCGCGGGAGCGGGCGAGCCGAGCTGCGCGGCTCTCGGTGGCTCTGCGGGGTTGACGCGCTCGTCCACGAGCGCCGTCGGGGCGGCCGTTTCGGCTTCCTGGGCCGGAGGCTCGGCTACCGGTATAGGAAGGTGCAGCACCCATCCGGGCTTGATGAGATCCGGATCGGTGAGCACCTCGCCGTCGGGCTGAACCGTGTCCCGCGATGCCTCGTAGATCTCGCCGAATCTCTCCGGATCGCCGAGTTCCTCTGCGGCGATCGACGAGAGCGTGTCTCCGGGCTGGACGGTGACGGTGTTCGCGACGGACGACTCGGTGGGTGCGACGGTGGCCGGCGTGGGGACGGTGAGTACCCAGCCCGGCTGGATGAAGTCGGCCCTGCCACCGAGGAGTTCCGCGTTGAGGGCGACGAGTTCGCGATAGCGACGGCCGTCACCGAGCAGGCTCTCCGCGATCGACCAGAGGGACTCGTGGGGCTGGACCGTGTACTGGGTCGAGGTGTCGGGCACGGCCGGGCTGATCTCGGCGGCGGGCTCCACCGGCGGCGCGATGTTCGTGGTCGAGACGGTCGTGGTCGAGTGGACCAGTTGGACGACGGAGGCAGGTGAGGTGGTGGCCGTCGCCGGCGATGCGGCCGCCACGGGGATGGCGCCGGCGAACAGTGCGAACGCGGCACCGACCAGTCCGCTCGCGGCCGCCTGGGGCAGACGGAACCCCTGGATCCGCGGGGCCCGGACGCCGCGCGCACGGGCGACGATCTCAACGACGAGCGCGACGGCCAGCGCCGCCCATGCGATCCACGCCACGGTCTTGATGACGGCCAGCGCGAGTCCACCGTCGTCGGGTCTCGTGAGGTCGCTCCATGACGGGATGCCGTCGCTGAAGGGGTTCGCGCCGATCGTGAGCAGCACGGCGGGCAGCCCGACGAGGATCGCGACGATCGCGGCGAGGGCGGCGAGGCCGAGGAGCCTGCGGCGGAGCGTGGTCATTGCTCGACTCCTTCGACGGCGCGTGCGATGCGGGCTTCGGCGTGACCGCTCGCGGGCAGGGAGGTGATCCCGATGAGCGAGAGGAACTTGGTCTGGTAGGTGGTGCTGGTGTCGACGACGATCTCGCCCGCGACGACGCTGACGGTGCCGTTGATGCCTGAGCCTGCCAGGTACGTCGACGCCGCAGCACGAGCGTCCGTCTGTGAGGCGACGACGCCCTGGCCGCGGATCGCGGGGGCCGCTTGGAGCTGCTGGCCACCGACCCGCGCAGCTTCGGCGGCGACGGAGCGCGCCTCCTGGACCGCCTGGAGCTGGCCGCCGAAGTCGACGCAGATGCCCACGAGGAGGAGCGCGGCGACCGTGGTGACGGCTGCCCACGCGGATATGGAGCCACGTTCGGCGTCGTCGGGGCGGTGTCGGAGCAGGGCCATGTGTCACCTCTCACGGAACGTGTCGAGGGCGCTGGAGTGCGACGTCGTGAGCGTCTGGGGACCGATGCCCGGGACGGAGAACCCGGCGATGTCGACGACACAGGTCACGGTGGCCGACACACTCGCAGGTGTCCCGACGGGAACCGCGAACCCGCTGGTGTCGACGCTGACGTCGACGGACGCGCAGTGGAGCCCCGCGTTGGACAGCGTCGCGGCTGCAACTTCCTGGGCCCGGTCCGCCGCGGCGATCGGGTCGCGCGCCAAGGATGCGGCGCGGGCGGCCTGAGACGCCGCTCCCTCGATGGCCTGGTGCACGACGGCGTACCGTCCGGCGACGATGATCATCGTCAGGATGAGAATCATCCCGGGCGCGAGGACCGCGAGTTCCAGGCTGTGCGACCCCCGTTCGCCGTCCGGCCTGCGTGCGTGGCGGGGTCCACTCATCCCGACACCGCCTCACGGTCCATCGCGGCCGTCGCAGTGACGTGCGGATCCCATCCGGGCATGAGCGAGTTGACCCGCACCGAGACGGTGATCGTGACGGTCCGCGGCGTCTGAGAACCCGTCACGGCCGCCCGGTCGAGGGCCATCGCCGATGCGTCGGCGAGTCCCTGCGCGGCGGCGATCCCGCCATCGAGGGTCCCGCGTTCGCCTGCCGCGACCTGGACTCCTTGCTCTGCGGCGGCGTGCGCCGCCGTCCTGCCCATGTAGAGGAGCGCCGCTTGGACGCCCAGGAACATCAGGGCGAGGACGACCGGCATGACGATGGCCGCCTCGAGCGAGGCCGATCCGCGCTCGCCAGGGCTCGAGCGCGGCGGCCCGGCTACGTGGCGAGGCTGCGGACGACGGTTCATGGTCAGGTGATCCCCTTGGACCGGTTGAGCACCGCGTTCGCGATGACGGCCATCAGCCCGATGGCGATGATGATCACCGCGGCGGCGATGATGACCTCCTCCAGGCTGCGGCCCTGCTCGTCGCTCCAGTCGCGGCCCGTGACGCGCTTCTTGATGCCGACGGCGAGGGTCACGCCCATGAGGTAGGCGGTGGCGAGGATCTTGCTCATGACGGTTCTCTTCCTTCGTGGGTGCTGCTGGTTCGCAGGCCGCTGGCCTGGTGTTACGCACCTCCCGTCAGCTGGAGCAGGGCGGGGACGACGAGGATGACGAGGAACACGACTGAGAGCAGCCCCATCGGCATGCCCATGCGCTGTCCCGCGGCGTTGGCCCGGGTGGTCTCGGCCGAGAGCATCGCGGCGCGCAAGCCTTCGGATCGAGCACGCAGCTGCGTGAAGACCTGGGATCCCTCCTTGGTCAGGCGCATGACGTCGGCGAGGTCGTCGAGGTCGGGCAGTCCGAGCTCGTCGGCGAGTCCGTGGAGCGCGTCCCACGGGGCGACACCGGACCATCGCGACCGGGCGAGTTCCTCCCCGACGCGCCGGAACACCCAGTTCCGGCCGACCTGCGCGGCGAGTTCCATCGCTTGCCTGCTTGCGGAGCCGCCGAGGCGTTCGAGGGCGACCAGATCGGAGTAGGCGCCGAGCGCGAGGTTGAACTCACGGCGGGCCTTGCGCGCGTCGTCGCGCACGGTCTTGTCGGGTAGGAAGAACAGGAAGACGGCCAGCGCGAGCGATCCCGCCATCGGAACGAGGACCGGGAACGACAGTCCGACGAAGGACAGGACGTAGGTGCCGATCGGGATGATGAGCAGGCCGGTCACCGCGTAGAGGAGCTTGTTGCCGTAGTGGCGGTGCAGCGGGATCCGCAGCAGCGCCAGCTCGCGGGTCGGCGTCCTGACCCACCAGGCGGCCGGAAGCGCCCGCAGACCCCAGACGCCGATCCGCTCGGTCGCATTCGTGGTCGTGGTCGCGGCGGCCAGCGTCGCGGCCCGCTCGCGCACACCCTCGGGCGAGAGCCTGCGGACGACGTCGACAGGGTCCGGGCGCACGGGCACGAGACGCCACAGCAGGAGCGCAGCGCCGAACCCGGCAAGGAGACCGCCGAGCAATGCGAACTGGAGTCCCGTCGTCATCAGACTGCCCCGTCGTTCAGGAACCTCGGCAAGCGCTCCCCCTTGGCCAGCGAGCGAAGCCAGGTCAGGAGCAGAACGAACAGTCCGAGCAGGAACGTCAGGACCAGCTGGCCGAACGGCGTGCGGTACGGGGCGACGTACTGGTCCGCGAAGATGAACAGGTAGCCCAGCACCGACAGCATGACGATCGTGATCCACCGGGCGGTCGTGCGGGGCTTGGCCCGGTCGGCCTCGATCGCACGCCGCGCGCGGACGTCGGCAGCGACGGACTCAGCGAGTGAGTTGAGGACGGTCACCAGGCCCTGGCCGCGACGTCGAGCCCCCAGGATGAGGAACGCGGCGACCATGTCACCGGTGGCGTCGTCGATGTCGTCAGCGAAGGCGCGCAGCGCCTCCTCCGTGCCGACGCGTGCCCGCAGTCGTGCGACGAGAGCGGTCACCTCGGGCCGGATGGGGTCCGGTGCGGAGCGCAGCGTCGCACGGATGGCCTCTTCGAGGCTGACGCCGACGGTGAGGACGCCGGCCATGCCGCGGGTCCACTCCTCCAGCGCTTCGATCCGGTCGATGCGGTCGACCGACCCGGGCGCGGAGAGCAGGACCGGGATCCCGGGAACGGCGATCGGTGCGACGACGACAGCGATGGCCCATCCGGTGAGCAGCCAGACGGCGATCCCCACGGCGAGGCCAACGGGGATGAGGACCTTCGTCCGGCGGGTGACGCGGTGCCAGCGGTACATCCGGGGCGTCCGACGTGCCCTGGTCGGCGCGGGTTCGCGCGGCACCTGGGGAATGAGACCGACGACGATGCCGATGAGTCCGGCGACGACGAGCATGCCCCCGAGGGCAGGAATGATCAGCGGCATCAGGCGGCCCCCCGCTGTCCGGTCTCGCCGAGGAACCCGTCGATGTCGAAGCCGTACCGCTCCAGGTAGCGAAGCTCGTCGGGATAGGTCCCGGTGAGGCCCGGTCCGCCCGCGGGGTTCGGGGTGACGATGTGCGTCGTCGCGTACCCGCGGGCCTGCTCGCCCGGCACTACGTGGAGGATCTCGGAGACCCACCGGTGCTTGCGCCACTCGTCCTGGCCGATCGGCACGAACTCCAGGTGGACGTGCACGATGAGGTCGAGGGCGTCAGCGAGCTTCTCTGTGACGACGTCCTTCGCGACGCCCGCCTGCATCGCGCAGGTGACGAGCTTGCGCATGACGGCCTCGCCGTTGCGGGCGTGCGTCGTCGACAAAGACCCCGCGCCCGACTCCATCGCCTCGATCATCTGCCACACCTCGGCACCGCGGACCTCACCGACGATCTGCCGGGTGAGGTTCATGCGGTACGAGTCGCGCATGGTCTCGCCCATCGTGTACTCGCCGGCGCGGTGCCCCCCGGCGTCCGTCTCGCCCGATCCGTCGCGTGACTCGAACGGGAAGACGAACGGGTGGAGGTCACGCATCTCGTGCATGAGGAGCTCGTACTCGGTCTCGAAGGTGCCGATCCTCTCGTGCGGCGGGATCTCGTTGCAGAGCGCTCGCATGAGCGTGGTCTTGCCCGCGCCCTGCTCCCCCGCGACGACGATCGACAGGCCGGCCTTGACCGCTGCCGACAGGAAAGACGCCTGATGGCCGGTCAGCAGGTCCGTCGCGACGAGGTCGTCGAGAGTCACGCGGACCAGCCGGTGTCGGCGGATGACGGCGACCGGGTAGGGCGTGATCCACGCGGCGGCGGCGAGGCGCGATCCGTCGTCGAGGCGCATGTGGAGCGTCGGCGACGCGGCCGAGAAGCTGCGCGGGTTGGACTCTGACCGCGTCGCGAGAAACTGGAGGAAGTCGACGAGCTCGGCATCGGAGTCGGCGACCGGGTCGACGCGAACCATGAGGCCATCGGCCTTCTCGAGCCAGACGGACTCGGCGCCCATGATGATGATGTTCTCCACCGTGTCGTCGTCGACGAGCGGCTGAAGGCGGCCCAGGCCGAAGAGCGCGTTGAACACCGCATCGGCGAGCGACGCCTGGTCGGCCATGCTCCACGGGGTCTCCCCGTCGTGAATGCGCTCGGCCGCCGTGGACGCCAGGAGTTCCTGGATGATCGCGCGGCCCCGCTCCCGGTCGGCGTCGAGGTCCTGCCCTCGTTCCTCCCCGAGGGAGGCCATGAGGAGTTCGGAGGCCTGCGCCCGCAGCGAGGCGACGAGTTTCCAGTCGACGGTCGCTGTCCGGCGACGTTCGGGCACGGCGGGGGCGTTCCGCTCCACGGGAACCGTGGGCATGACCTCGCTGTGGTGCTCACTGGCGACGGCGGCACCGGCGTCCGACGGGATCGGACCGGCCAGTGCGTGCGGTCCGATCCGCCGATGGCCGTTGCTCGACGCAGGCGGGGCCGTGTCAGCGGACGACGCCTGAAAGATCGGCAGGTCGGTGGGGTCAGGGAGGTTATCGGTCACGACAGGCTCCCCTCGGGGATAAGGCCCAGGTCGGCACGAGTGGCAGTGACCATGGTGGCGATGGACTGGGTCGCGGCCCGGAGCGACTTGTTGAGGGCCGCGGTCTGGAACTTGCGGCCCGCTGCCGCGCCTTCGCTGTAGACGGCGGCGGTATCGGGGTCCCATGCGAGCGACGCGGCGACGGGAACTTGCAGCACCTTCGCCGCCGCACGCGCGCCATACGGGCGCCCGTCGCCGATGAGGAGCGCTGCCAGGCTCGCGGCCGCACCAGCCCTTTCGAACCAGGAGAGGACGGTCGGTGCCCACGAGCTCGCGCCGACAAGAGCGGGCAGGGTCGACCGGGACGCGAGGAGCGCGACATCGGCCGAGGTCAGCAACCGGGTGGGCGACCCGTCGAGGCCGAGCCGCCCGACGTCGACTATCACGTCCTGGCCGTTGCGCTCCAGCGCCTTGAGCTCCGCCGACAGCGGTTCCCACAACGCGTCGAGGGCCCGAGACTGGAGGTGGTTGAGAGGCCCGGGCAGGAAGTCGACGGTGGTGCCCGGGAGCCTGAAAACCGAGGCGGGCAGGTCCTCGACCAGGGTCCCGGCGCGCAGCGAGACGGCGAGATCCACCACGGTCCGTGTCGTCGGAAGCTCGCCGCCGCGCAGGTAGCCCGCGGGGATGGCGCGCGATCCGGTCGGGTCAGCCTCGACAAGGACGACGGGGCGTGGCCACGCGAGCGCGAGACCGAGCGCCGTCGTGGTGACACCCGGCGCCCCGCTCGCTGAGGTGATGGCGATCAGTGCCACGGGTCATCCCTCGTCCGCCGCGTCGAGCACCACCGCGACCTTTCCCGCCGCGGCCCGGTCAGCCAGGACTGGCGCGTCCGCCTCGGCGACCTGGACGTTGAGGATCGTGTTGCCCGATGCTGGGTCGCTCGCGATGCCGACCACCTCGGCGTCCACGGTGTCCGGAGCCTGGGACTCCACCTCGTTGACGCCGCCGACGTGGTCCAGGGTGAGGACCACGCGGATCGCGTCCCCCACCCGGACCTGCCCCGCGGGCAGCATCGTGGAGGCGAGGTTGAGGCCGACGACGGATTGACCCGCGGCAGGGATCGCCGTCGTCGTGAGCTGTTCGGCCGTGACGACGCCTCCGGCGACGAGGTCGAACGCGGCGCGCTGCCCTACGACGTCGTCCATCTGGGACGCCGGGAGCGGGTGCAGGGCCGGGTCGACGGTGACCCGGACGGTCATGAGGTCCGCGGCGTCGATGACGTCGCCACGCTCGACGGTGGAACGCACCGCGACCACCTCTTGTGCATCGGAGGCGCCCAGGTAGGTCCACACGGAGACGAGTCCGCCGAGCGCCACCACGGCGATGCCGGCGATCATGAGGATCGGACGTCGTTCCGCTTTCGGTGCAGGTGCGAACGTGGCCGAAGGGGCGCGCGCGACCGTTTCGCCGGCCTCGCTCTGGGGAGTCTGCGTCGTCGTAGCCATGCCTTGTTGCCTGTTCTCGACACGATCAGATCTGGATCGACCGTAACGGTTGTGTGATTTAGCGCACTTTGGAGCGGGTGAAGGACGGTCCACGTGACGCGAGTCGGCCGCCCACTCGAGCCCGTGAAAGCCTCGACAAGGCCGTCCGCATCTGACCCGCGAGGTGTTGGTCGAGCGGGCGCGCGGCCATCGGTCCGACGGCAGCGGCCACCCTCGCGGCGTGAGCGCGCTCGTCGGCAAGACTCGCCTCGGCGATCGAGGCGAGCTGCTCCGGGAGGCTTGCGAGGGCGGTCACACCTCTCCCATCGCGGTGCGCGTGTGAACTGGCTTCGCGATGGGGATGAGTGCCTCGTCGGTCGGCGGCCAGGTCCATCGCTGCCAGATGTGCCCACCCTCCGAAGGTTCCGGGACGTCGCCGGTCGGCCAGAAGTGCGCCGCATAGTGGGCGCGTCTCGCCGCGACGCGGGCGGGATCCTCGGCGACCGGATCCGCGTGTCCGTACTCGCAATCCCGCGCCCGCCACTCCGTGTTGAGCCGGACCCGGGTGGCGCCAAGCTGGTTGAGCCAGCGGGCGACCTCGGCCTTGTTGTCCCCCTCGATGCACGCTGCGGTGAAGTGCCGCTCCAGCGCCCACAGCTCGAAGACGACGGCCGGGTGCCTCGACCAGCATGGAGTTAGGACCTCGTGCATGGCGAACACCGCGCACAGCCACTCGACGAACCGGTCAAGGCGCTGCATCGCCGCGGTGCGCGTCGCGTCCGCGGCGTCCATCCACGAGAACACGCCTGGGTCGGACGAGATCGGGAACATCGCTTCGACCTGGGCCTGCCGTGCGTTCGTTCGCCGTCGGGCCTGGGGCCGGCGTGCCGCATCGGCGAGCGCCGTCGCCGCGTCGTGGGCGCCGTCGTCGTCCGCTTGCCGAGGCTGCGGCGGGCGACTGACCCGGGAGATCGCCGCGGCGGCGATGCGCGCACCGTCGCCCGGCGCCGTGTGGACACCCCAGGCTTGCTCGTCGCCGTTCACCCGCACCCCTCCCCGAGCGGGTGCGTGAGGACCTCGGCCGGGTGGTCGTCGTGCCACGACTTGCATGCCTTGACGTGGTCTGCGTGCGGGCCGAACCACCAGGGGACCAGGTCTACGAGCATCGGCCGCATGCCGGTCTCGATCACGAGCGCGAGGCCCTTGGGCAGGCGGCGGGTCTCCCCCGGGTCGACGGTTGCCTGCTGGGAGATTTGCGACTGCCACTGCCGTTCGAACGGTCGGGCGTTCGAGTACGACGCCGACGTCGTCTTGCGGTCCTCGGAGCCCAGCGTCTGCGAAAGCGCACCAAGCAGCTCGGGCGCCTTGACGCCTTGGAGGAGAACGTTGGCGCAGTTGGCCCAGATGGTCTCCTCAACCTCGTCGCCATAGGCGTCCTGGCCCTGCGAGCGGGACTGGAAGAAGGCGACCAGGTGGACGCCCTCGCCCGAGCCGGCAGAACTCATGCGTGCGGCACCCGGCCAGGGGTGGATGTTCGCGAGTTCGTCGAGAATGAGGGAAAGCGGCGGGTCGAGGCGTCCGCCCGGCGACCGCTGGCTCAGTTCGTGTGCGACGTCGCACACGTGGTCGAGGAACAGCGAGTAGAAGATCCCCACGCTGCCCGAGGTCTCGTTCACGGTGTTCGTGCCGGCGGAGATCATGTAGCAGGTGCCGCCGCCGCGGAGGAACGCCTCCGTGTCGAACGTGCCGTTCGCGGGCCGGCCAGCGTCGTCGGTGAGGCGCACGTCCAGGCGGGCGCGAACGTTCGGGTCCATGAGCGGGACGAACGCGTTCTCGACGCCGAACCACTTGTTCGCCTTCATCCGGACTTCCTCGCCCATGACGTAGCGGATGGTCGTGTGCCAGTCGACGCGCTCCCCCTGCGCCGGGGTCTGCTGAGAGGCACGTTCGAGGATCTGCATGGCTTCCTTGCAGGCGTCCGGGCTGCGCGACCACCGGTAGACGTCGGCGATGGTGCGCCCGGAGATCGCCGCCGCGTAGAGCAACGCCATCACGATGCCGCCGGCCGACGTCGCCCACACCGCGTTCTCTCCACCCAGGCCGGACGAGCCGACGAGCAGCTTCGCCCGCTTCATTGCCACCTTGGGGATGTGGCAGCCCTCCAACGGGCTCCACCTGATGGTGTGTGGGCGGCCACCTGACTCTTCAAGGTTGAACACTTCGACCGGGCCGCGACAGGCACGGCAGGCGGAGGTGGCTTCGAGGTTGTCGGTCCTCGTGGACGTCGTGACCACCGCCCCGGGCGCGGCGAGTATGAACGGCGTGACGACGTTGACACCCTTGCCGGAGCGGGCCGGGCCGAGGACGTATACCGGCCGCTCGATGCCGAGCCAGACCTCCTCGCCGTAGGTATGGCCCAGGAGGAACGCGACATCCTCGGGCTGGATCGCGCGGCCAGCTTCACGGGCCGTGGCGGTCCACGCGGGGCGCGTCGTCGCCACAGTGTCGAGGTGGACGCGCGCGCCCACGTGCGTCGCGACCTCCCGGCCCCGTGCGAACCCGTCGCGGGCAAGCATCTGGTGACGTAGTCGCTTGTCGGAGCGCCGATAGTCGATCCACCACCAGGCGGCCAGTGCGGATGCCGCGACACCCGGGACGGCGAGCAGGGCGAACACAGCAAGCGTCCACGGTCCGACGACGGACGTCGCGATCACGGCGACGACGGCGAACGCGAGCCATGCGATACCGACCGTCTGTCCGACGTCGGTATCGGTAACACGGGCGATGCGCGGGTAGATCGAGCCATAGCGTCGCAACCACCAGGCCAAGCGCGTGGAGCGAATGCGATGCTCGAGCCGCGCAATCCAGGAGGGTCGAGGCTCAGCGGCGAGCCCATCGGCGCCATCAGGTTCAACGAGGATCCGACGCTCGGCAGCGCTGGCCCCGAAGCTAGCTCGCCGACGAGGCGCGTGTTGCTGTGTGGTCATCTCGCCACCTCCGACGGTCCTGACCTGCTGTCACAGGCTCCACGGACCACATCGACCCTGGTCAAGCAACTCCGCCCGCGATACCTCAGCCACGTCGCGATACCGATCCGGCGGCGCCACGCACTGAGCGCCACCTGAGGTCGCAACCAGTCACGGACAGGTCGCCACAAGAGAATGGCGTCTCGACATCGATGGCGAGCGGACGGAGATCTGTGTGACTGACCACGTGCTCCAACTCGAGTACCACCCGGCACTGATGAGGGTGCGCTTCAAGAGGTTCGATCGCGGACAGGAGTACACCGTCGAGGGACCCCTCCTGGAGGACTTCTCAGAGCGATTCACTCTCCAAGAGCAGGGTTCACGGTTCTTCGACGCCATCGCCGAAACGTTCGACGGGGCACAAACCATCACCATCCGACCGCGGATGCCACGCCTAGACTTCGAGGAGTTCCGCGGGATGCTCGATGCTCTGAACGGACAGTCAGCCGTACAGATTACTCTCGACGAACTCGACGAACTACCGGAGATGAATGAAACCGCACGTTCCGTAGCGGACTTTGCTGTAGCATCCGGAGCAGCCCTCGCCACAAACGCCAGCAATCTCCGCGACCTAACGACCGCTCACCAATCGGGCCGCAAACTCGCCGTCCGCTCAGCCGACCTGCTCGACGACTTCGCGAGCCAACTCGCGTCTGCGAGGGCAGGCACCGCCGACGATGAGGTCAACGTATGCTTCGTCGGCGGATTCAGCGCCGGAAAATCCACACTCATTAACGCACTCCTCGGGGCGAGCATCTTGCCTGCGAAGCAGGCATCGACGACAGCAAAGACAACCGTGATCCGAAGCCCCGAAGGCGATGACCCCATCAGCGTGAGGTTCAGGCTGTTCACGGACGAAGGCGACATCCCCGTGGCCATGATCTGGGAAGCCGAGGACAAGCGGTTCAGACTAGTTGCTCCGATAGACCCGGCCTCTGATGAGGTACCCGAACATCTCCGAACACTCCAAGGGCTCACGCGGCCCAATCAGCCCGACCCACTTCATGTCCAAATCGGCCGAGTCATCGGCGCGGTCAATGACTGCACGGCCGCGGGCTTCAGGATCGATGTCCGGTTTCCCGTCCCCCTTGACAGGAACGAGGCCGACGTACGCTTCGCCATCTACGACACGCCTGGGACCGACAGCGACGATGCGTTCCACCGCGACGTGCTCGCCACGGCACTCAAAGATGCCAAACAGTCCATCCTCGTCTGGGTCGTGAAGCCAGAGGCACTTGAGGGCGCCGCCAAGAACGAGGTCCTGACGATCCTCCGCGGCGCCGAGAACCCCATCGAACGGGCACGGTGCTTCCTCGTCATCAACCGAGCCGAAACCGTTCACGATGCCATCGATCGTCGAAGCCTGCGCGATCGAACAATCGAGGGCTCTTCCGGGCGACTCGATCTTCGCCGAACGCGTGTCCTATTCACCGCGGGAGAACAAGGTCGATCTGCAAGCACAATCCTAAACGGCAACTCGTTCGGCTCGGATCGAAGGATCGTACGACTAGCCAGGATGGTCGCCGCAGACCAGGACGAGGATGGCTCGCATAAGCCCAGTTCGGAGGAAGGGTACGCGTCGGAGCATCGGTTCTACCTCGACAGTCGGCTCGCGGAAGCAGAGTGGGCCACCAGCCAACTCCTGGAGGAGTGCGAGGAAGCATTACAGGTGGCTCTTGACGCACACGATGACGCAAGGTCGGTCTACATCGGCTCTGGCGTGTACGCCCTCGAGCGAAGCATCGTCAATTACGGCATGCGCTTCGCAGGAGCAATCCGCGCCGAACGAGTTATCTCGCAGGTGAATAGCCTTGTTAGCACCCTTAGGCGTCAGGTTGATGACCTAGAGGCATTGAGCATCCGAGACGCCAAGGAAGCCAAGGACGAGGTCAAGCGCGTTCGCAATGCAGTTTGCGAGGCTATCGCCGAGGCCACGAGCGCCTTTCCGCGAGTCGAGGGCCACGACATTGGCAAGGAGCGCCAGCAACGCCTTGGAATCTCCACATCCGCGTCGAATGCTATTCGTGAACGGCTCGTTGCAAAGGTCTCTTCCTCTGTCTGGGAGGGTGCGCGCGAAGGCAAGGCCTCCTTCACGACGAAGGATCAGCTCCAGATTTCCAGAATCGTCAGCGCGGGCCTCGAACTACACGCATCGACAATTGAGGGAAAACTCTCGATTGAACTCACCGATGTTCGAGACTCCTACATAAGCGCGGTCAAGTCAGCCTTGTCGCTTCACGGCGGGCTCACCCCGGCGGCCAAGCGGTACGTTCTCGAAATCACTCCTCCACAGGTGCCCAAGCAATCGATCCAGGGGCAGATCGAGCAGATCTACGTGAACGCCAAGACGAACAAGTACAAGTTCTGGTTCATCGAGTGGGGTACGGCGGTGGATCGTCAACAGATTCTTGACGAGGTGGGGAGCCTGATCATCCACCAGGCGCAGACGTTGCACACCCGCGCGGCCCACGCCTACTCCTCAGGCCAAAGCAAGATCCTGCGGCAGGTGCTCTCGAAGTTCGAGGCCAACATCGAGAACTACTCCGCTGGCATCACGGCGGCGCGCGATGACCATAACGCTAGTCTTCGGATTCAAGCGGAACTACGTCATTCACGCTCCGCGATCATCGAACAGATTCGTGACCTGGAAGGTCTCATTTGGAAGGAAGGCCGCAATGGGTGAACAAGGTCACCTGGCTGAGCAGTACCTACGGGATGGCGTGATATCGAGGGCGAGGATCGCCCTCGATATTAAGCGACGTCGCCTCAGGGACCCTGACGAAATCCGAAGGCTCTGCGAGGACCCGCGTGTGCAGGCTGTCTTCATCGGTTCGGCGTACTCCGGCAAAGAACCAGCGAGGGAGTGGACCGCGAGCTACCTCGACGCGCTGATTGGCGTCGTCGGCGCGGAGTCCTTCAACGTCGACTATCTCCTTTACCTAAACGCCGTCTCGGAACGAGTCGCCGCAGACGGGAGCGCACGTCATTCAGCGAGGGGCTCTGTGTGGTATCGGGGGCGGAAGGGACGTGCCCTCTTGATCGGCACTGCGGTGATCGTCGCCCTCACGGTGGTCGTCGTGATCGCAACCCGAGTAGGTGTCAAGTGACTCCCGAGGTTGATGTACGGTCCGCGTCGGTCGACAGCGCCACACTCGAAGCCAACCTGGGGCGCATCGACGCGACCCTGACCAAGTCCTTTCTGGGTCGTCTCGAACACGAGTACTCAGTGGTTCCCTTCCCCGAGGAGAGCCGCCTTGAACCACTCAACAACCTGCGATTCATCAAGATCGAGCGGTGGGTGTACGACCGAGAGTCGAGCACCCGCGATGGATTCAAGGCAGTACTGAGCTCCTTCGCCGGCTCTGGACGTGCGATCGCCATGATCGTGGTTCGTACACCGACCGGCGCCGACACCTACATTGCGGTCCAGAACGCGATCGACGGCGGAAATGCGTTTAGTCAGCGCGATCAGGACTTGCTCACATCAGCGCTGCGCGGCACGTTTTCCGGCACCGAGGTCGCGGCGGTGCCCCCCGTCCCGGGTAGATGGCCCGTCAGGGTGCCGGACTACCGCTCCATCGCCGTCACCGGCGCAATCCCGTCACCCAAGGCGGATACGGACCTCGTTGAAGGTATCGAGAAACTCCTCAACGGTATGGTTCCCCGCACCGATGCCGAGTCCTACACCGTCATCGTCCTCGCACAGTCGCTGACTCCCGAGGACGCCCGACGTGCCCTGAGCGGGTACCAAGAGGTCGCGACCGCACTCTCTCCCCTCGGATCACACCAGTTTCAGACGGGCACGAACAGTTCGGTGACGCGAGGGGAGCTCGAGTCCGTCACGGACACCCGAGGCATCAGTGACGCGGTCACGAAGACCCACTCGATCAACGCCGGCATTTTCGGCGGCATCAACCACAGCGTCACTGGTGGGATCAGCGCAACTCCGTTTGGCATGGGATACAGCCACTCAATGAGCGGGGGGTTCTTCGGCGGAGCAAGTCTCGGCTACGGCTTCAGCCGCGGCGCTACGCACGGAACGACCTCACAGACCGGGACAACGACGGGCACGCAGAACTCGGAGACCGAGGGGTCGCAGATCACAGACACCTTTACGTATACGAACTACGCGATCACTGAACTGATTGACAAGCTTGAGGCAACCATTCGGCGGGTCAACGAAAGCCAGGCCATGGGTCTGTGGAACACGTCCGCGTACATCCTCGCAGAGAGTACGGCACGCTCGAAGAGCATCGCGGCCTTCCTGCGTTCCATCGTCCAGGGTGAGGAGTCGTTCATCGAGCCTTCGTTCGTCCAGACCTGGTCGAACAAGGGTGAGACCCACGACTTCGCCGAGATCCAGAAGTACCTCAACGTCCTATGCCACCCCGTCTTCGTCAGCAAGGATGACGCCGACCGGGTGCCCGTCACCCCGACCCTCAACGTGTCGACAGGCGAGCTCGCGGACGTGTTCGCGTTTCCGCGGCACTCGGTCGCCGGTCTACCTGTCATCGAGGCCGCGAGGTTTGGGCGGGAGCGCCATTCGCTAACCCCAACCGGGACGGAGGTCGACCTGGGGCGCGGCTACCACATGCTCAGGGTCGAGACGCCGCGGGTCGGGCTCAGCCGCGCAGAGTTGGCGAAGCACACGTTCGTCACAGGCTCGACGGGAACGGGCAAGTCGAACACTGTGTACGAACTGCTGAGAAGGACGTGTCTCGAAGCGCACAAGGGCGTGACCTTCCTGGTGATCGAGCCCGCAAAGGGCGAGTACAAGGACGTGTTCGGAGGCCGCGACGACGTCACCGTCTACGGCACGAACCCGCGTGTCGCCCAGAAGCTCCTACGCCTGAACCCGTTTGCCTTCCCCGACGAGGTGCACGTCCTCGAGCACGTCGACCGGCTCGTCGAGGTATTCAATGCCGCGTGGCCGATGTACGCCGCCATGCCAGCAATCCTCCGGGAGTCCATCGAGACTGCGTACGAGGACGTCGGCTGGAACCTGAATACGTCGCGGAGTCCCGGCCGCTTCCCCACCTTCGCCGACTTGCTCGACGTACTCCCACGCATCGTCGACACGTCCGCGTATTCGGCTGACACGAGTAGCGACTACAAGGGTGCGTTGGTGACGCGCGTCCGCTCCTTGACCCGAGGGATCCACGGACAGGTCTTCGCGGAGGACACGTCGACCGAGAGGCTGTTCGACGCGAACGCCATCGTCGATCTCAGCCGTGTGGGGTCACCCGAGACCAAGGCCTTGATTATGGGCGTCCTCGTGTTGCGACTGCAGGAACACCGCGTGGCCTCAGGGTCCAGCGAAGGCTCCCTGCGCCACTTGACGGTGCTCGAAGAGGCCCATCACCTGCTGCGCAGAACCTCAACAGACCAGTCCCAGGAGGGAGCGAACCTCCAAGGCAAGGCCGTCGAGATGCTGACCGATGCCATCGCGGAGATGCGCTCCTACGGTGAGGGCTTCGTGATCGTTGATCAGTCGCCAGGTCTCCTCGACGTCGGAGTCATCAGGAACACGAACACCAAGCTGATCCATCGCCTCCTCGACGAGAACGACCGCGTCCTCGTGGGCAGGGCTGCTGGGCTCAACGACTCGCAGATCATTGAGTTGGCTCGGCTCGAAGTCGGAGTCGCCGCAGTCTCCCAAAGCGGGTGGATCGAGCCCGTGCTCTGCAAGGTTGACGAGTTCCCCCTGCGGGAGCGAAACGCCTTCACGCCGCCAGAGGTCTCAGCGTGGCCTGATCCCGAAGGTGACGCAGTCGCCGCATTGATACGCATTGGATTGGGCGTTGGAGAGGGAGAGGTTCTCACGGACGAGTCTGTCGGCATCGTCCGCCGCTGGGCCAACAGCGCGGGCACCCGCGGCTCGACGAACGTCCCCCGGCGCATTGTCAACGCTGTCATCGAAGGAGTGTCGCTGACGCACGACGCCCAACTGAGGCTAGCGGTACTCGCGGCGGGCCCGACACTCCTCGACCGAGTCTCAACGGATCCCTTAGGAGCCGCTGAGACGGCTGTGCTCCGTCTTGAAGCTCGCTACGGCCTCGCACGTGACGGTGTTGTCGCGTCTCGGGTCCGAGAGCTCTTTGGGTCCGGATTCCCGTGGACGGACTGCAGCATTCGACCCACACCGGCCGAAGTCGGTGAGCCGCATGGTTGTTGAGGCATTGGTCGCCACAACTGTTGAGGTCGCAGCCCTCGACGTCGCCGAAGCCGCTGAGGTGACGGTCACGAGGGCTCTGGACCTTGCGATCGAGAAGCAGTTTGGCGCGACCGGGCCGTTGCGCTCGGAGCAGGTCACCCAGTGGTGGTCAAAATCCGAGGTTGCAGTGGTCGAGGGCCCTCTCGATGGCGCCGATGCTGCGGGGCGGGTCACGGGGTTCGGAAGGGCCGATCTCTCCGTCCTTAGCGACGTAGGCGAGCTGTGCGTTGGCGACACGCACCCGCTCAGTGGCGTGGAAACTGACGCACCACCAGGGGCGCCCATTGATGTCGCCGAGCACCGCGTGAGGATCCGGACCGAAACGTTGGACCAGATTAAGGCCGCCGCGCCTAAGACTCCCGCGGGTGACTTCATCGATCCCAACACCGGGAAGGTAATCCCGCAGGACAACTATCACGTTGGCCATAGACCCGGATACGAGTGGAGGACCACGCAGGAGAGGGCACGATCTGAAGGATGGACCAGGCCCCAAGTGATTGAGTACGAGAACAACCCGGATCACTATCAGATCGAGGATCCCTCGTCGAACATGAGCCACAGGTACGAAGCGAAGGAGCAGGGCGCATGAACCAGTCAGGACGGACTCCGCTCCATGCCGCGGCGATCGCTGGGGACGAGGCAACTGTCAGCGCTCTCCTCGCAGGCGGAGCTGCGGTTGATGCAGGCGATGATCAAGGGTTCACCCCTCTCCACTTCGCGGCGCAGCAGCACGCCCTGGCTGTTGCCACGGCCTTGCTCGCCGCCGGAGCATCCGTCGACTCGGTCAACGCGGTCGGCAACACGCCACTCTTCGTGGCGGTGTTCAACTCCAAGGGGCGGGGCGAGATGGTGAAACTGCTCCGGGCACGGGGCGCTGATCCGCTCCACGTCAACGCGAGCGGTCAGACACCGACAGGTCTCGCACGCCTCATCAGCAACTACGACGTTGCTCAGTACTTCGAAGATGTGGCGACCTGACCAGCGCAACCGGACGACCGACGGTCCGACCGCCACGCCACGCGCTCCAGCGGGCCGAGATCGGGTCGACCCGTCTGGCCGTACGTTCAGGATCCACGCGGCAACCTTCCCGCGAGGCGGTGTTTCACCACCGACGTACACCCGCCCCGACCTCACTCGCCCGCTCCGGACGCCACACTGCACGACGGGTCCCGCCTGCACTTCGTAGCGTCGTAGCGGCGTGTCAACGGCGGGCTGGAACTGACCCCTTAACGACCCGTCGCTAGAGGGTCAGTATCGGCGCGTCGTCGACACGGCGTAGCTCAAGACTCGCGGTGGGCGATCAGCAACGCCGATGCCATCCAGCCCAGGCCGCCAACCGTCGCGAGCGCGGAGCCAATGGAACTCCCGAGGAAGCCGACAGCGATCCCGGGGTCGCTCCCCCAGATGGAGCCGGCGTTGATGGCGAACCCGATCCCCCCGATCACGAGACACGCGACGCCGATCCAGAAGGCGGCCATGTAGCGGTCCCGAAGGCGAACGATCGGCCTGCGCGTATCCGGCTGTCGGGCGACATCTGACATGGTGACTCCCTTGTTGACTAACGAGGGCACCAGGGTGCATGACACTGGCGCGCTGCGCTTTCGCGTGGCGCTGCGTGCATCCCGAACCTCCAGGACTCCAAGGACGCAATGGGCGGGGTACCTGCGTGCGGTGGAGACCTCGTTCGATGTGACGATGACGGCGTCGCCGGCGGACAATGCCGCAGTAGGCGAGTGCGACTAACTCCGTCGTCAGCGCGCGCCAGGGTTCCAGATGCCGCGGTTGACGCTCCGAAGTTCCTCATCGGTCAGCGCCGGATCCCAACCCACCGAGATCCGACCCCATGGGCTGTCCGGGGCGGCGCGGCGTGCGTCAGAGAGGCGAAGGACCACGACCCCATGCGCGAACTCCTCGTCTAGCGGCAGCGATGCGAGCATTCTCTCCCGGGCCGCCATCAGTCGTGGACTTCGCCCTCGGTCGGCGGATTGATCGGCAGGCGGAGCACGTCCCTGATGCGGTCGTTCCTCAAAGGCACGTACTCGCCTTCGATGTCGCGGCCACCCCCTCCGAAGAATGTCATGAGTTGCACCGAGAGGACGTCATCGAGCAGGTGGTTGGTGTTCGACTCGAGCATCAGATTGATGCTGTCGGTAACCTGCTGCGCCGTCAGGCGCTCCATCGTGGCCCTCAGAGCGGGGAATGCGGGATCGTCTTGGATGCGGGCACTCGAGAGCAGCCGCATCTGCTGGACGATGAACGCCGCTGCTGCGAGCATCGCGGCGAGCCGCTGCTGCGCCTCACCTGCACTCAGGGGTGTTCGGTTGTCCTGGATCGCGGAACCAACGGCTCTGCTGAAGTCTACGGTCGCGGTCTCACTCAGCGCCTCAAGCTCGGCGGTCGCAGTTTGGTCGTGGTTCCTCGCGTCGCGGGGATCGACGAGCCGGTTCCACCTGCGGGACAGGCCCGGAAGCGCCTTCTCCTGCCACCAGCGGATGATGTGCGGGGCAGCCTTGATGATGCCGGCAATCCCGGCGACGACGGCAGCGACCGCAACGAGTTCGCCAAGCGTAAGGTCCTCCTCCATCTCGCCGCTGGGCGTCATGGGCTGCGGCTCGTGGATGTACTCGTTCGCCTCATCGTCGGCCGGGCGGTTCTCCAGCTCAGGCGGCCCGACCATCTTGTTCGTGTCGTTCTCGAAGAGCAGCGCCCGGTAGTTGCCCTCGTTATCCCTTGAGTGCCTCAGGTGCATTCCCTCAGGGACCACGGGCCTCAGGGAGTTCCAGGGCGTCGCTTCAGACATGCTTCCACCATCGCTTCCATCACCAACGAGTCTGGTAACAGAGGCTAGCGACCTTCGCGCCCCGAACTCGTCTCGACCAGACGGTATGCCCTTGGCCCGGCGACTGCCGTCACGAGTATGGGTGTCGCCCCACCGACGTGCCAGGCAGCTACGCCCTGTGGGAGCGATGTCAGGAGGCCGACCTCGGCCTGCGTCGGCCGCACGACCTCCTCGATCGTGGCCATCGAGGCTGCTGACTGCTTGTAGAGGATCTTGATCGGCGACTTCGTGATGATGCCCTTGACCTGGTTGCGGTGGGCTGAGCCGGCCTCGCCGAACTGCGTGATGTCCGCGAGTTCGTGGAAGATCAGCCAGTTCGAGCACCGCCATTCGGACGTCATGCGCAGCCGCTCGTCCATCGCCTGGGCCTGGGCGCGGTTCCGCAGTTCGTCCCAGCCTTCCTCCGAGACGACGCAGCGCCAGCGTCCGTCCCCTGAGCGGAGTGTCGCGTCGATCCACGCTGACGTGGCTGCCTGCGCGATGGCCTTGAGTTCCGGCGCGGCGCCGACCACCGCCGAGGTGTCGATGACGGTGATCGGCGCTGTCGGGTCGAGGGCAACGGTCGAGTCCGTGTGGAACATGCCGGCCAGCGGTCCGCGAACGAGTCGGCCGAGGATGAGACGAACCGCCGTCGGCGCTTCCTTACCTCCGTTCCCGAGCTCCGCGAGGAGTGCCGACGACGGCGTGGTGAGCCAGTCCACGACACCCGACACGGTCGCCGGCACACCGCCCGCGCCAAGGGCCTCGACCGCGCGGTCGAGCACTGTCTGCTCGTACTCGTCGAGCGCCTTGCCGGGGCGGAGCGTCGCACAGATCGACTCCAGCGCGAGAGATCTCCGTGACCCCACCAGGCCAGCCCACATCTCTGCGGCGACGTCGTCGGGGCGCGTGCCTTCGTCGAGTGGGTTGATGACGTTCCCGGTTCCTGGGCCAACGGCGACGATCTGCCCACCGAGCGCCCGGGCGAGTGGCGTCCACTCCCCCTTCGGATCGGAGGACACGATGACCTGGCGGCCCCACCCGATCTCGCGGAGCATGACGGTCTTCACGCAGAAGGACTTGCCGGTGCCCTGGAGTCCGAACACCACGACGCCCGGCGATGACACGAGCCCAGCGCGGACCGCGCCCCAGGCGTCGAACGTGAAGGGCTGGCCGCTCGTGGCTTCGGTGCCGATCGCAGGCCCTGGGATCGACGTCGTCGACGGTGCGACGAAGGGCGTCAGCACTCCGATGCGCGCTGCCGATGTCACGTGCTTCGGCACCGCCACCCCCGCCGGCCCCCACATGGCGCCGCGCCCAAGCCGGCCCCACCGCCGCCGGCGGGCCGTGGGCAGATCCGTCACGGGAGCGGGCGCCGCGAGGAGCGAGTCGCGGCTTTCCTTGACCGCCCGGGCGAGCGCCGCACGTGTCGCGCGTGTGCGCGGCCCCGAGGTGCCGGTGACCTCGTAGGTGCGCTCAGCGGTCTGCGTCATCGGCGTGCACCGATCCCCAGCGGCAGGACGGCGGTGTTGAACGCCGCCCACTGATCGCCGCGCAGCAGCTTGACCTTCATCCCGGCCGCCGAGCCCCGCACCCACAGGTCGGACTGCTTGAGCACTTCCGGCGAGGGCGCGTGGACGGTGATCCATGCCGAGTAGCACACGTCGCCGTAGCCCGCCTCGATCTCCGCCCGACGCTTATCGAGCTCCTTACCCTCGGCCGTGTGCGCCACCGACGTCGGGCGGCCGAGGAACTCGTTGACCTTCTCCGCCGTCGCGCGGGATGCCTCGGTGTTGTTGAGCTGCTTCTCGGCGTGGTGCACGTCGGTCGCCTCCCACACCTGCGTGACGGTGTGTGGCACCCGTCCACCCGTGATGAGCGGCGCGAGGAACCCAGCCCGTGTTGGCAAGGAGGGCATCCGCTCGACCCACCAGCAGCGGTGGTACGCCGAGTCCGTCACCAGGTGGTCGAGCCGCTCTTGGACCACCTGTGCGAGCACGGCGTCCGCGGGGAGCTGCCAGTCCTGCTCCTCCAGCCAGGGTGCGGCGCCGGGGTCGTAGGCGAGGCGGACCGCGCCACGGATCTGCGACTCGTTCATCCAGGTCGCGTCCTGCACACGCACCCCGCACGCCGGGAGCCCCGAAGCGACCTGCCGCACGCGGTCGGCGAGCACTCGGGACACTCCGGTCACGCCGCCACCTGCGCCGTCGACATCGTGCGAGACGGCAGCGGCCGCGAGCGTGATGGTCACGACGACGTCGCGGTGCAGCACCTGGCCGATCGCTGGCGCGGCGAGCAGCTCGTCGTAGTCGGCGTGGACGACGTCGGCCGCCGGTCCCTGGGTGGAGATCCGCGGACCGGGGAGCCGTTCGGTTCCGCCGGGGAAGGAGCGCGCGTGGACCGCGACGCGCACCACGCCGTCGGCCGTGGTGAGGTTCTGGCACAGGTCGCCGACGGCGGTCGCGCGCGCGGCCTTCACCTGATCGTCGGCCAGGTCCCAACCGTCCGTGGTGAAGCGGACGACGGCGGTGGCGGTCTTGTCGACGGCGTCCCACACGAACGCGGCGCCGTGCCCGTAGTCGACGCCGACGAGAGCGAGCGCGTGCAGCCGCTCCCCTGGCGCGCCCGGGACGGCAATCTCGCCAGCGACGCACTCCTTCCTGAGTCGGACAACCGTCGAGGTCTGGCGGAGCGTGCGCCGCACGACGAAGAGTCCGACGGTCGTGAGCCGGTCGAGGAATGACCGGCCACCCCACGAGCCAACGGCGACGACGAGGATCGGAGCGGTCCAGAACAGGATCGAGACCAGCGCGCCGGCGACGTCACCGCCGATCGTCAGCTGGAGCATCGGGCGCGAGAGCGCGAAGGCGACGAGGGCAAGCTGCGGCCAGGACAGGCCGAGCATCACGCCTGACCGAGACAGTGGCGCGAACGACGCGTTCGGGACGAGGTCCTCTGCCGTGGTCATCTCCGACCCCCAGCTCTGCGCATACGCGTGGGGCTCACCGCAGGCTTGAACATGGTCTCCACGCTGCGCATGGGCGGTTCACACGGCGGCAGCGTGGCGAGACATCGACGCTCGGTGAGTGCGCGCCGCGTGGCGTGACCTTGGAACGCGGCGTATCGGGTCCTGCTCATCGACGCCCTCCAAACGGGTTCGGTCCGGACGTGCCGGGCTTGTCGTCGTCGCGCGACGAAGTGGTCGGCGCGGGCGGGGCGCCCGAAGGGCGCGTTGCTCGCCGGGGCGGCGTTGACGGCGGCGCACCACTGCCGACCGACCCTGCACCGTGCTCGGTAACGATGGCGCTGGGAGCGCCGTTGCCCGAGGAGGCGCCGCCCGCCGCCTGCGTCGGCTCCGAGTTCCGGTCAGCACCGGGCGGTATCGGCGGTGTTCCCGGCCGCCCCTGGCCGTCGGAAGCCTCCGAATCGTCCCCGCCGGCCACCGCACCGCCGGTTCCGAGGCCCGCCGAGGTCTCCCCCGCGTCGATGTTGGCCAACGCCGTGGGATCAATGTGATCGGCACTGCTCTCGGTCGTCTGGCCCACTGGACTCGTCCCAGCGGCGACCCCTGGAGACTCACCCGCGTCGCCGGCAGCACCCGGTCCGGTCTTCGCTTCGGAAGCCCCGCCCCGCTTGCCCCTGGGCACCGGCCCAGCGCCGTCCTTCGTCGTCGGCCTGGAGAACGCGGTGCGTGTCGCGCTCTCCAGCCCGCCCCGTCCCCGTCGTGCCACACCGCCGTCGTTGGTGCGGTCGGTGGTGCTGTCGGCTCCGCCCTCGCCGGCGGTGGCCCCTTCGTGTGCCAGTTCGGCCGCGCGCTTCGCGTCGCCGCCGAGCCGGTTCCGCAGCGCCGCGACACCCTGGTTGGCGCCCGCATGGGTCAGCGAGTTGGTGATGCCCTTGATCTTGTCCGCGTGCGCCGTGAGCGCTCCGCCGATCTGAGCCCCGGCGAACCCGACGAACGAGAACGCCAGCGCGGGCGACCCCACCGCGATCGTGACGGCGATGATCCCCATGATCACGCCGTCGGCTCCCCCGGCCTTCCCGACGGCACAGCCGAGCGTGATGATCCCGGCCGCGATGGGCTTGGTCAGCAGAAGGGCGACGGCCATCTGAACCCACTTCTGCGACATCGCACGCGTGCCGCGGAACCCGACGAGCATGAGCGCGATCGGAGCGAACCCGGCAAGTGCGATCTGCCCGAACGTCACGGCGCCGAGCACGATGACCAACCCGATGACGGGAAGAAGCGCGAGCCCCACGAAGATCAGCGCAAGCCACCACGTCGAGAAGACGCCGACGCCGAGGAGCATCGCGACGAGCGCGGTCCCTGCCGCGGACGTGGCTCCGGTGACCACGGCGGACCCTGCGACGACCTCGGGCGCAGAGATGCTGTTGAGGATCGAGGCGGTGAGCCAGTCGGAGGTGTTGACGATCCGGGTGAAGACCAGCAGGCTCGCGGTCGTCAGCGGCCAGGCGAGGATCGCCCAGATCCAGCCGCGCACGACGCGGCCGTGGTCGGACGCGATCATCCCCGCGATGATCTCGATCGCGCACATGGCGACCGCGACGATCGCGAACACGCCGCCCCACTTGGCGGCCTGCCCGAACGCCGCCTGCCACTCGTCGGCGTCAACGATCGTCAGAGAGTTGTTGAACGCGAGATTGACGAGCTTGACCAGTCCGTCGCCGAGACCCTCGATGATGCTGTCGACGAAGTCGTCCCAGTCGAGCGGGTTCCACCAGGAGCCGGACAGGAGCGTCGCACCAACGGCGACCGCCGGGATGACGGCCAGCCGACGCAGCGTGCGACGTCGTCGGGCAGCCATGCTCAGAACCCGAGATCGAAGCCGGCGAAGTACCCCGTGATGCCGAACGCCGCACCGGTGAGTGCCGCGCCGATGGCGCAAACCACCAGTGCACCGACCGACACCTTCTGCACCTGCTGCGACGCGGACGCCTTGCCTGCGATCCACGCGACGATCGCGACGACGAACAAGATGCCCAGGATGATCAGGCAGACCGCCTGGATGCCGCCCGCCCACTCACGGAGCTGGTCCATGAAGGGGAAGGCATCGAACTTGAGGTCGACCCCGAGGTCGACCTTGGAGTTGCCGTCGGGGTCGGGGGACGCGGCGAGCCGGACATGGTCGGCGAGGGTCATCGGGCGCTCCAAGAGTGGCGACCCGCGGCTTCGGCACGGGCTCACCACCTCATCGCGTGCCGCAGGCTAACTCCGCGCGCGATCGGCTCCACACCCCATCCGCCAGGGTGGCGGGGTCCGCAGCGCTGGCGGGGGCGGTGGAGGTGGAGGTGACGGCTTAGCAGACCGCGACGTTCTTCTTCCCCTTGACGGTCACGGTGCGGAGCAGCTGGGCGACCTGGCCGGTGTCGTCGACCTCAATCCAGGCGGGTGCTTGGAGGACCTTGATCGTGCGGGTGGCGCGGTGCCCGTGCCCACACTGTGTGGTCGTCCACGGCGGGACATCCTTCCACGGCACGGCCTTGCGGCGGGTGAGCAGTGTCTTTTGGCTGCACTTGACCACGAGGACGAAGTCGGCACCAGACTGCCACTGCGATTGACCCGGCCACGGTCGTCACATCCGGCGCTACGTCCGGCACCGCACCGACGATGTCGCGCAGCTGAGCGATGCCGGGCAGGCCCGACGAGTTCGGATCGATGTCGATCGAGCCGAATCCTGATGGTGCGACGAAGTGTGAGCGTTCCATCGAGTCCTCCAAGACGATGTGGCTGTCATGGAGGTGGACTTAGCGATCCGTCAACGCCTCAGCAGTGAGGGAGAGCGCCCTCCGAGAAGTCCTCAGCCAAGAGTGTGGCTAGCTCGGACTTCGTTGGCGTGCGGCCAAGATCCTGGATGCGAACGGCGTGGGAGTCGAGGGCCGCTTCAAAGAGGTTGCGCATCGAGCGTGCGTTGCCGAAGCCCGCTCCCCTCTCGAGTGTCGCGACCACTCGGCGGAGGAGATCAAGTGCGCTGGGATCGAGGCGATACTCCGCAGTTTCCGCAAGCCGTACGAACGCGTCGACGAGCTCGGCGTCAGTGAAGTCAGGGAAGTGGATGGTCTTCGAGAAACGCGAGGAGAGACCGGGGTTGCTCGCAATGAACGCGGCCATGTTCGTGGGGTATCCGGCCGCGATCACAACGATCTCGCCACGGTGATCCTCCATGAGTTTGAGCAGCGTCTCGATCACTTCTCGGCCAAAGTCGTCTCCCTCTCCATTGTGAAGCGTATAGGCCTCGTCAATAAAGAGAACCCCGCCCAAAGCGGAGCGGAAGACTTGGCGCGCCTTCTCTGCAGTGTGGCCTTGATACTGGCCGACGAGGGAGGCACGGTCGGCTTCGACGAGGTGGCCCTTCGTCAGAACCCCAAGTTCGGAGTAGATCTCTGCAAGTATCCGCGCGACCGTGGTCTTGCCCGTCCCCGGGTTCCCGGTGAAGACCAGGTGGCGCGACGTCTCGTGGACCTTCATCCCAACGCTGCGCCGCTGCCTGTCGACTTGCAGACGGTGTGAGATTCGGGAGACCTCTTCCTTCACCGTCTCTAGTCCAACCAAGTGCCTAAGGCGCTCCAAGGGCTTCACCTGCTCGGTGGCCTCTGGTTCGGGCGCAGCGTTGCCAAGGCCGCGATTGGGAGAGACATCTAGGTCAGCCGCCGAGGAGGCGAAACGGGCGGCCAAGCGCTCGACGACGTCGAAGACGTCAACGGCCTCTACCACTCTTCCTGTGTCGTCAGGGAGAACCCAGTCCGTTGGATCCGGATAGGCCAGGTCGAGTGTCTCGACCCAGGCGCCAGAGTCGTCGTACCAGCCCCACCACTCGTCCGGTCTAAAGTAGACCCATCGAACCTCGGCGCCGTCCCATAGTCCGAATTGAAGACCGCTCTCGCTCTCATCTGAGCAGAGGCGGCGGACGACATCGAGAACGGTGGCGTCCTCCCACCCGTCGTGGCCGGGAAATGTCCAGTCCTCGGGACCAGGGTAGGAGAGTTCGGTGGGTGTGTACCAACCGCCGTCTTCAAGGAAGTAGCCCCAGCCGCGATCGGGTGCGTAATACGTCCACCTCGCGTCCTCGGTCGACCAATATCCGCACAAGAGGTCGCGCTCCATCATTCTCCATCCCGCTGCTGCAGTGGTGCAAGAGTCTAGCCACGTGACGGTCGAACATCTGGCAGTGATCCGCGGTCCATCAGTTGCGCCAGCGACTTCACCCCCACGGCGACTGCAAAGTTGATCACCCGGTCGGGGGGCTTGCGCTGCGAGTGTGAAGCGGGTAGTCGTGGGCGTGGCGCGAGGCGGCGTGGACCCAGGCGCCCTGGACGAGGCACTGAGCGGGTGGGTCGAGGCCCGCCCGCCGCCGACCGGACCTGAACCACCAGCACCCGAACCACCAGCACCCGAGCCGCCAGCATCCGAGTTGGCGCCGCGGGTGCGGCCCGCGGTGACGCGGGTGGTCAGCGCGGACGGCAAGGCGATGAGGTGGGCACGCCGGCGGTCCGGGGAAGGGCGGATCGTCCAGGACCAGGTCGTTGAGATTCTCGACCATGCCAACGGCGCGGTCGTGGCCTGCGAACAGGTCGATGCCGGGGACGAGATCGGCGCCGTGCGCACCGTGTTCACCCGGCTCGCCGAACGGTGGGGGTCACTGGCCGGGGTCCTGGTCGTCGCCGACAGGGTCCTCGAACGCTACAGCAGTCTGCGCGCTGGCTGCCGCGGCGTAGGCCGCACACGGGCGACCGAAAAGGCAGAAGTGCCGCCCCGTCGATCGCCGGGACGGCACTTCCCACCACACACAGGGGCTCAACACCACCTGGCGTTGGAGGGGCACAACCCGCCTCCGCCACGATCATGGCAGACGCACGTAGGCGCTGGTCAACGCCCGTGCGGGTGAAACCTGGGCGGCGGGCTCAGGGCCAGAAGGAGGGGCGATAGCATCGGTCGCGTCGCCGCGCGCCACGACGCGAAAGGTCCGCGCGCCGGCCACCGTCATCAACCAGCGAGGGAGCGAAGTGACCGGCGCGCATTGGGTCCTGATTTCTGTCGGCCTGCTCCTGATCGTCGCCGGCGCACTCTGGTGGCGAGCACGCGCGAGTTCACGTCAGCGGGTGGCACCCCCAGCCCCGCGCCCCGCAGTCGCAGCGCAGAAACCGTCGTCACGCCCCGCCCAGCCCGCCAAGCCCGCCAAGCCCGCCAAGCCCGCACCGAAGCCTCGTGAGCGCACCCGCACCGTCAAGCTGCCCAAGGGTGCACGTCGCGCACTGCTGGCCGACGGCGGCGCAGCCCACCAGCGCATCTGCACGAAGACCGGAGCGAAGATCTCATTCCTCGACAGCAGCGACACGGCACGCATCAGCGGACGGACCGACGCAGTCATCGACGCCGCGATTGCCAAGATCCGCAACGCGACGCCCAAGGCTCAACGCCCCAAGGCAATACCGCCCAAGGTGGTGGCACCGCCGGTGACTCCGGCCCCGGCTCCCGTGCACGTGTCCGCCCTTGACGACACCTTCCAGGCAGCGCAGATAGAGGCGCTTGAGGATCGCATCCACACAATCGACCGAGCGATCACACAGAAGACTGAAGAGATCGCGGACTTCCCTTCGCTGGACCACTGGGACGAAAGGCGCCGCACAGCGTTGCAGACCATCGCGACACTCCGAGGCGAGCGCCAACAGTGCCTAAGTGAACTCGACCAGGTGCGCTCAACGCACGCGCGCTGAAGGTCCGCGACGCGGCGGTCGGAGCCTGGCTCTACACAGTGGCGGGCAACAGCAATCCAACGCATTGGCCCGCGCGAACTGTTGAATCATCCTCAGATCAGGCTGCGCGGACGGCACCCTCTCGTCGCATGACGACGATGCCGGCGGTGCCACACGCCACCGCCGCCACGAGACCGACGATCATCGCGGTCGGAGCCGGTCGCTCTTCAGAGCACACGTCGGGCTTGGGTCCGTCGAAACGTGGGTCTGGCGGCAACCCGAGGTCGGCGTTGCTCGTGCACAGGGGCTGGCTGGAAATCTGCCTGGCATCCCAGCTGCTGATGCTCACGACATGCGCGAACACGGCGACGATGGCGATGAGTACCGCCACGACAATCGCAGCGATGGCGTAGGTCCGGCGGCTGGCCCCTGACGGTGTCATGCGATGCTCCTGCCTAGCTGGTGGACGAAGTGCACCCCAGGACGACGGTCCTACTCCAACTGACGTGGCGCCGACTGAACGCACAGACAACCGCCTCGCCGAGCGTCACGCTCGCCGGGGGCGGTTGTCATCGCGGTCAGTTGTTGGGACTCCTGTGGACCACATCCGCGAACGTGCGTTCGGCCCTGTCATGGAGGTTGTGCTCGACCTGCTGCGTCAGCCAGTCGACTGCCTCGACGGTCTCCGTGTCGCCTACCACAGCAGCCTGGCTCCTGACTGTCGCCGCAGCGTCGGCCATCATGAGCTGGGTCTTGCTGTTCCACACCGAGGGCGTCACGCGGTACGTGCGGCGTTCCTCCGCGACGTCCTGCAGCCAGGCCCAGGGGACCCCGTGTCGGAGCCTTCATGTCAGAACACGACGAGGTACCGACCGAACCGGCCCGCACTGAACTGGTACCAGGCCCAGACCTCCCCAAGAAGGGCCAGGGGCCGACGCACTGGAGCGGATCGCTGAGGAGGCCGACCGGCTCCTTGCGGCCAGCACCTCAAGTGCGATCGCCTAGCCAGAGAGGCGGTACCAGATCCCTGCTGCGACGGCGCCGATCAGCATGTACGGGCCGAAGGCGAGCATCGTGCCGCGACCGCCTCGTTGCGTTGCAATCAGCACGATGGCGATCGCGGCGCCGATCAGGAACGGCAGAACGCCGGTCAGCACCACGGTCTGCACCGACATCCAGCCCGCGACCATCCCGAGGACGACGGCGAGCTTCGCGTCACCGAGACCAAGGCTTCGCCCGTCCTGATCGATGAGGTTGATCGCGAGGTACGAGCCGCCGAGTGCAGCACCTCCGACCAGTGCTCGCCCCATCCGGTCCCACTCCCCTGTCGCCGCGGCCGCCACGAGGAGGAGCGCCGCCACCGCTACGAGCGCCGGGTAGACGATGACGTTCGGCAGACGCTGCGTGCGCGCGTCGATCACGCCCAGCGCGGCGCCGGAGATCGACGCCACGACGAAGGCCGGCGTGGCCCAGCCCGGACCGCTGACCCAGACCGCCCACGCTCCCGCGACGACGGCGACCGCAGCAACCAGGCGCGCGTGAGGGCGAACCTCGGCCAGACCTCTCGCGGCGAGTGAACCGGGCTGCCGCGGAGTCTCCGACGCGCGCGGAACCCGCGCAGAGGCGCTCATCCGCCCAGCGGCAGGATCGTCGTTGCCCACTGGCCGACGGTACCGGCGCCCCAGCCCGTCGCGCCCGCCAGCGACCCGAGCAGGACCATCGCGAGCAGCGCCGCTCCGGCCCCACCTGCGAAGAAGGACGACCGCTTGCCGCCGAGCGCTCCACCCGACACGCGCGCCGCCACCCATCCCGCGACCCCTACAAGGAACACGAGTGCGCACAGCAGGAGCCCGATCCCGAGTGCTGTGCCCGCGACATCACGCAGCGTGCTCCCCACGGCGTCGTTGCCGTCGCCGTCGAGCCACGAGAAGTCCAGCCCTGGAACGGTGACGTCATCGGCGCGGAGCAGTCTCATGGCACGAGCTCCGGGTCAGAGACGACGTACCCGTCGTCGATGAACACGCTGGTGACCTGGCCGCCTGCGACCTCAAACGTCACGAGCAGCCGCAGTCCCGGGCGGGTCCATCCCTCGCCGGTCCCGAACACGACGGCGGCTTCGAGCATGACGACGTTCGGCCCATCCCACTCGGGGTTCGTCCGGTCGGAGATCTCGACGACACGCGGCAGTGCCGCGTGGATGGAGGCGTCGGAGGCGATGTGCTCCAGCGCGGTCGCTGGCGCGATCGTCTGTTTGACGTCGTCGACGGCCCACTCGTCGTTGGCACGTTCGACGGCGCGGCCCCATGGCCCGAGCGATGCTTCGTCCTCACGCCACGTCAGCGCCGTCTCGAGCCAGGCGCGTGCCGCGGCGATGCCGACGTCGTCGCGGGGCTCCACCGCCGCCGACGTCGGGCTTGCTGCGGCGCCGTCGGAGTTCGCGCGCCCCGCTTCAGCGGCGTCGGCCGTGAGGCGCGCAGTCTGCTCGCGTCCGGCCGCCGCTTTCTCCTGGGTCTCCGATGGCCATGGCGTCGACGACGACGTCGGGGCGACTCCTTCCGCTGAACCGGCGGAGGGCGGCGCCTCGCCGTCGTCGGGCCGGAAGGCGAACCACAACGCCCCGGCGAGCATGACGCTCAGGGTGAGGAGTGCCGCGATCCCGTAGACCCACGGGGACTGGTGACGTGTGTGCATCGTGGACTCGCTTCCTCAGTACCAGTGCGGGCTGTGGCTGTTCCAGAAGGCCCACGCACTGCACGGCGTGCCGTAGCGGTGGGCGATGTAGCCGAGGCCCCACGTGATCTGGGTGCGCGGGTTGGTCTGCCAGTCGGCGCCGACGGCGGCCATCTTCGAACCAGGCAGCGCCTGCGGGATGCCGTACGCCGAGGACGTCGGGTTGTCGGCGCGGTGGTTCCAGCCCGACTCAGCAGTCCAGAGCTGCTCCAGGCAGGCCCACTCCGCGCCCTGCCAGTGCTCCAGGCTTGCGGCGAGGTCGCGGCCGAGCGCGCGGTTGCCGTCGGGAGTGTTGGCCACACCACCCGCCGCCGACGCTTGCTCGGCCTGGAGCGCCGCCGGCACGAACTGCCAGTGCCACGGCTCGCTCTTCGTGTAGTCCGGGGACGACGGTTCGGCCCATGTCGGGTGGAAGAACCCGAAGCGCGACCCGTTGGCCTTCATCCACGCGTACTGCGGGGAGCCGTACACGTTGATCCCGCCGCCGAGGTCGAACGCGAGACCCCAGCCGTGGTTCGAGTAGCCCGGAGTCGCGGCGAGGAAGCCCTTCTCCTGCTTCATTGCCACTTGGGCAACGTAGGAGCGGTAGGCATCGCTGACCACGACGTCGACGCCGAACGCGGCGCGGTAGGCGGTGTTGAGATCCACGAGCGCAGCGACCGCATCGCACCGAGCCCGCTCGCCGGCGGCGCTGGCGATCGTGCAGAGCTGGGACGCCGGGATCCGGCCGTTCTGGATGCCACCCCAGGCGTTGGAGGTGGGGTCGCCGTCCACGAACGTGGATCCGTCAAGGGTGTAGGAGACCGTGCCGTCGACGCCCGCCTGCATCGCGCCGGTGTCAGCACCGGTGATGTTCGTGATGACGGCGGCGACGACGAGGATGACGGCGACGATGGGTGCGGCGATGACCGCGACCGCCACGAGGCCCGCCGCAATGATGAGGCGGCGCGCTCTCCGACCGCGAACCACGCGGGCGCCTGCCGATATCGCGGTCGCGTGCACGTCGCTCCCCCTACGGCACGCCGGTGCGCGCCTCAGGGGTTACATCACCGAAGGGGGTGCGATGTGGTGCGGCGATCCCGGCCGGCGTCATATACCCCGGCCGGGTGAGCCGGTCCCGGCTCAGTCAGCCCGATGGCGGCGAGTCAGCCCCGTGCGCGGGCGGCGGATGATGTCGTCGTCGCCCTCTTCGCGCGCGACGATGTAGAAGCCGTCGGGGGTGTCCGGGTCGTAGAGCACGACGCCGTGCAAGTCCTTGAGCTCCAGGAGCCATGCGTCGAGCCGGCGCTCGTCCGTCTCCGAGATGGGGGCGCCAGTCCGGCGGCGCGCCTCGAAGCGGAGCATCATCAGCGGGTAGGCCCACCGGTGTTCCTGCATGACCTCCCAGGGGATCAGCTCGTCATCCCTGGTGATCCGACGATCCAGGCCGCGCCGACGGCGGAAGTTCGAGAACGCCGACTGGGTCATCGAGATGTTGTACTTCCGCTCGTACTCCTCGCACATCCAGCGGTAGGTCCTGCCCTCCCTGAACCAGCGGATCACCTCTTGCTCGTCCTGAATCTTGCTCGGTGCCGCCACCGTTCCTCCTGGTCAGTAAGCCATGACGTGTGCGAGCAACCCCGTTTGCTCGACGGCTAACCTATACGCGGCGCGCGACCATGCGTCCAGCGGGCAAGTGAACCAGAGGAGCGGAGCGGGGATGGCAGAGGTGCTGGTGAGGGTACGCGACGTCTGCCATCGACAAGGTGCTGAGACGGCGCAGTACACGGTCCAGACCGCGGACCGCAAGGACAAGGTGGACTTGTGCCGGGCGCACGCAACGCCAGTCGAGCAGATCCTCGCCGTCGTGCTGGACGGGGCCGAACCACCCGCGCCGATCAGGCGGTCAAAGAGGACAACGGTCATCACCACGCCCGAGGAGCTCGAGAGGCTCCGCGCGACGGGCCACAGGTAGAGCCCTAGCCCGTCCGAGGGGCGCCTCCGCGGGAAGCGCGGGCTACTCGGGATACTCGGGGCTGGCCGCACCGCGGCGCCACTCTCGGCTGGCATCCCCCGCGTTGGGCCGGCGCCGCAGCCTGACGCCGTGCATGAACGCCGGGCCGACTGCGACCAGTCCGGGGATCTCCGCGCGGTAGATGTCGACGAGGGCCGCATCGGTGGCCTCGATGAGGATGTCGACTCCGTGCTCGTCGGCCTCAGCGATGAGTGGCGGGAACACGAGGTCCCGCAGCAGGTGACCGGCGCCGCTACCGGGATGTGCACTGAGGTGGTTCGCGATCGTCCACCCGGACCTGTTCGCGACCACGGCGATGGCGACGTCGTCGAGCAGGTACCAGAACGTTGCGCGCGAGACCACGATCTGAAACCACAGGAGCGTCGGCGTGAGCGCGCTCATCACGATCGCGATGACGAGCGCCGGAGCCTGCCAGCGGTGCAGCACGCCGACGGCGAGGATCAGGAGGAACAGGCCGCTGGCGGCGCCGAGCAGCGATGTGGCCGACATGATCCGTGAGCGCACCTCGCCGTGCGTGAGCCCATAGACGAAGCCGTGCAGCATCCACACCGCGAGCGGGACCGCATCGCGTGCCCTGGCTGAGCGTGTGCCGTCCACCCGTGGGGGCAACACCATCCGGCGAGCCATCCGTGGATCATGACACCGACCAGCGGCAGCCGCCCGGCGCACACCTGCGACTCCCGGGCCGCGTCGGCGCACGCTGTTACTCGCAGGCCCCTCGGACGGCTTTCCCACGGTGAGGACATCTCCGAGCCGTAAGGAACCACCCGATGGATACCAACGAGCACGCCACCCATGTCACGTCGTCACCGAACGAGCGTCTGCTCGACGACGTGCTGCGGATGCATGACCAGGGCCTTCGGCAGCGGCAGATCGCTTTGCGGCTCGGGATCTCCCAGGCGACGGTGTCCACGCTCAAGTCCCAGGCTCAGCGCGCCGGCCGAGTACCTCAGGCGACACCGATCAGGGGTGTCACGGCGGTCTCCGCGGTGGCGGTCGAGGAGCGCGTGCCTGCGCGGTCCCGCGCCGAGATCCTCCTCGAACAGGCGCAGCACACCGCCGACGCGCTGGACGCGGCAACGCGCGGGCTGGCCGACCACATCGTCAGCGCCGACGAGTGGGTCACCGATGCGCACTACCCGGAAGGCGTCATCCGGGTAGCCGGGCCCGCAGTCCGCACGGCTCTCGAGCGTCTGGAGCGTGTCGCCGAGCAGCTGGGCCTCCCACACCACCCGGCGGTAGGAGGTGACCTCTGATGCGTGCCCGCTCCGCCATGCCCGAGGCGCTGTGGCCCGGGGTGTTCCTCTGCGTCGTAGCGGCGGTCATGGCGTTCACGCTCTCGTTCACCGCGCTGCGCGCCGTCGGGATCGCCTCGGGCATCTCACCACGACTCGCATGGATGTTCCCGCTAACGATCGACACCGTCATCCTCTTCGGAACCTGGGCCGCATTCCGGTTCCGCGCCCGCGGCGCCGCCGGCACCTGGTACGCGTGGGTGCTCCTGATCTTCTTCGCGGCCGCGAGCTGGATCGGCAACTTCCTGCACGCCGAGCCCGTCCCCGTCGGGCACATGAGCCTGTCCCGCCCGGTCGCCTCGCTCTTCTCGTCGGTTCCCTCACTCTCCCTGCTGCTGACGACGCACATGCTCGTGCTCATCGCGGTACGTCGCGGCGACGAGCGCGAGCAGCGGCGCGCAGACGAACCCACTCGCGTCGTCGACGTCGGCGAGGAGCACCTGACACCCGACAAACGAACCCAGATCGCGCCGCCAACACATGCGCCGACGACGCCGGATCTCGCGTCCTGGGTCGCCGCCCGCATACCGGTCGGCCTGCCCGTCCGGGGCACCGACGTCGTGGACGCCGGCCTGGCGAACTCCCCCGCTACCGCACGACGCCGGCTGGCGACCCTGCGCCAATCGGACCCCACCCTGTTTGGAGGTACAGCATGACCACCGACGACACGACCGGCACCCGCATCCTCGAACTACGCGAACAGACCAAGAGTTTCGTCACCCGCCGCCTGCGCACCGGTGGGACCACGACCGCCATCCGCGACGAACTCGGCGACGTCGCCGCCCTGGCCGACGACGTCCTCGGCGACATCGTCGAGACACTCTGGACGAAGCGAGACACCTGGGTCGAGCTGAACAGCGAGGAGCAGCGGCGATGGGCCTTCGTCGTCGCGCGGAACATGACCGACCGCAGGCTGGCCGCCGCACGCGAGCTGCCCAGGCGCAAGGCCAGGCTCGCCCCCGTCATCGACGGTCTCGGCGAACACCGGTCGGCCGACCAAGACCGGCTCACCGACCTTGAACATCTGCGGCTCATCATCGAGACCGAAGTCGGCGTCGGCGCCTGGGACCAAGTCCTCTCAGCCGGCCTGCGCAACCACCAGCCCGGTCTGCGCGTCGAACTGATCCGCGCATTGGAGGCCATCCGAGATGGCCAGCCCGTGGTGCTCAAGTCGATCCTTCGCCGCTCCCACGTCGACTGGCGACTCTGGGCGGCAACCCGCCTCGCGACCGGACAGCGCCTGTCACCTACCGACGCCGTGGGCCTCGGCCTCTTTCGCAACGCCGTATGCGCGACATCGCGGCTCGCAACATGGTGGGCCGAGCAGCGATACACCGCAGGCCGCGCCGTCGACGTCGAAGCGATCGCCGAGTCCGGCCTCGTCGACCACCTCGGTCAGACACCGGGGCAGCGCGCCAACCCGGCGGGAGACCTCCTGGTCTGGATCCAGCGGGCCGCGGGTACGCGCCAACTCGCTGCGGCGTAGCACCCGACTCTTCGACCGTCTCGCCCGTTCGGAGCCTCAACCACCGTCACGCCATAGCGGAGCGTGTTGTGTGCGACGCCCACAGACACCGAGGACCGTTCGCGGTGCTCACCGGCGGCGATTCCGTCCAGCGCCTTGACTGCGATCCCAAGCTGCGGACGGTTCGATCCGTCCGGCCAAGGAAACGTCCGAGGGCCTTGGCACAGGCCACCGGTTGCGCGCGGACACTTCGGACGCTTGCCCCGGACGCCACCAGCGCCCCAAATCAACTTCACGTGGTTGTCGGTGTGAGTTTGCTTCACAGCTGCTGATGGTGTTAGTGTTCCAGTGTTCGGTAGTTGAGCCGGACGCCAGACCGAGGAGGCTATGCCATGCGCGGACACCGCGATCACCACCGCCGCAGCCGTCGCGGCACGGACGTCACGCGTCCCGCCGGACGCCGCACGACGTGGCGCCACTCGGCCTGCGGTAAGCGCCGCTATCCGGACCACAACGCTGCCGTCATCGCTCTTCAACGCGCGCAGGCCACGGGCGCTACTGAGGCAGAGTTCCTTGGCACGACGAACCGCGCGGAGCGCAGGATCTACGAGTGCGAGCGTTGCCGCGGCTTCCACCTCACGAGCGTTCCGGTCGCACCGCGCTTCGGCATCGACTACACGGCGGCCCTGCTCAACCTGGCCGACACCTTCCCGACCCCCACCCCCAAGGATGCCGCGGCCTGATGAACAACGAACTCACTCCTCTGATCCGACCGCTCGACATCGCAACCCTCGCCGGGGTCTCTGGCGCCGCCGTCGCGAACTGGCGGAAGCGGGACCTTGGCTTCCCCGACCCGGCGGGTGGCTCATCGAACCGCCCGCTGTTCGACCGTCGGGAGGTACTCGCTTGGCTGAAGGCGCAAGGCAAGACGGTCGCGAAGCCGTCTCCAAACGCGGTCCTGTGGTCTGCGATGGACACGGTCCGTGGACTCGTCCCTGTCGAGCGCTCTGGCTTGGTTCTTGTCTGGCTTCTTGCAGCTCGGAAGGCTGACGCTGAAGGACTGCATGGTCCCGGGCTCTGGGATCGTGTCCGCGCGCAGGATGGCACCTCCAGCGAGCGACTGCAGCTCCTTCTTGCGAGCGCACTCGACGCTGCAACGCCCGCGCCTGAAGGAATGACCCGCCGCGAATGTGATGTGCGCGCCGGACAGGGCTCCGTCATGCAAAGGGCTGGCCATCTGGCGCGGTCGCGTGATGTCGGCAATGCCGCACTGAACTCACTCATGGACGCGGTCGCCACTCTTGACATCGCGAACCTGGCCTCCGCCGGCGAAGACGTCATCACTCGCCTCAGCGCGACTCAGGGCCGACTGAGCGGCGAGTTCGGAACCCCCAACTCACTGGTCTCCGAGGTCATCGCCTCCTTCGCTACGCGCACCAATGCCACCAGCACGCGGATGTCGCGCGACGATGCGCGTCGCGGGATCGACCGTGCCGCGCTCCACGCGGCGATCGACGCCGCCCTTGACCACCTACCGAACAGCAGTCACGCCCGCACCGCGTACGATCCGGTCTGCGGCATCGGAAGCACGCTCCTAGCCATTGCTACGTCAATCAGCGAACCGGTCTCCCTCGTCGGGACGGAGGTCGACGAGGACATTGCAGTTCTTGCACAGTTGCGCGGGTACCTCGCGGGACACCCGATCGCGATGGTGGTGGCTGACTCCACTCGGTGTGACACCTGGCCCGGTCATCGCGCGGATCTCGTGGTTGCCGAGCCCCCATTCGGGCTCCGGGCCCCGGACGGCCTCCCAACCCTCGACGAGCGATGGCAGTTTGGCATCCCATCAGGTCTCGCCTTCGACACGGTGTGGCTCCAAGAAGCCATCCACCACCTCACCGACGACGGTCGCGCGTATGTGCTTCAACGTCGCGCGGTCGAGTCGGCTGGCCACGGGATCGGCGCAATCCGCCGCGCGATGATCGCGTCAGGTGCCATCGAGGCCATCGTGGCACTGCCTGCAGGCCTAATGAGCCACACCCGGATTCCGGTTGCCCTCTGGGTCCTCCGTACTCCGAACGCCGACGCGCAGCCTGTCTTGTTCATCGACGCGTCCCGCCCGGACACGGAGGTCCTCGCCCGGCGCGTCGACGCCGCTGAGATCCTTGCCGATGACGATGCAAACCTCATGCCCGAGCGGTGGGTCGGTGACTCGGCCGCTGACGCCGAGCAGGTGCGCGCTGACCTCGCCCGGACGAGCGACTCGATCACCGAGGCTTTCGAGACTCTCAAGCGCAGGCTCGCGATCACGACGCCGCCACTCGACTTCTCCACCACCGAGACGATGACCATCAGCGAACTCAAGCGGGCCGGGGCGATCGCCGAGCTGACCCGGGGGACGATCCGGCCCGGTGCCGGTGGAGACCTTCCCGACGACGTCATCCGCCCAGCTCACGTCCGAGACGGTGTTCTCCCGCGCCCTGCGGACGACGCAGAAGCCATCGGCAGCGCACGTGAGTTCACCAGGCCGGGCGCGGTCCTCGTGACGACGACACACGGTCTCGCTGCCACCGTCGATCACGATGGCGGCCATCGCGTCTCGCAGCAGGTCCATGTGCTCTATGGACACCCCGATGCCATCCACCCGGAGTACCTCGCCCACGCGATCGTGGGGACCTGGAATGACCGCTTCCTAACAGGCGCCGGAGTCATGCACGCCCGCATCCAGGATCTCCAGGTGCCGTTCCCCCCTATCGATGACCAGTTCGCGCTCATGACCGCCGTGTTCGAGGCAGCGCGGATCGCGACCTCCGCTGAAGCTCTGCGCATCGTCGCGCTGGACCGCGGTCGTTCTCTGCTTGGTGCGGCGCGCCACCAGGTAAACCTCGCAGCACCCACGCCCACCGCGTGACACAGTTCGAACCAACACATCGAGTCGAAGGACACCAGTGAGCCAGCTCAGCACCTTCGTGTGGGGGATCGCCGATTGAACCGCCCTGGGTTTCTTGGAGGCGCTGGTCCTTGGAAACGAGGATGGAGCCATGCCGAAGGAGCAGACGCCGGGGAAGCCGCAGACGCGGCGGTACTCGGATGAGGAGAAGGCCGCGGCGGTGCGGATGGTGCGCACCCTGCGAGCGGAGTTGGGCACCGAGCACGGCACGGTCCAGCGGGTCGCGTCCCAGCTGGGCTACGGGGTCGAGTCGGTGCGTCAGTGGGTCAAGCAGGCCGAGATCGACGACGGTCACGTGCTGGGGTTGAGTACGTTGGAGCGGGCCCGGATCAAGGAGCTCGAGCAGGAGGTCCGCGAACTGCGGCGAGCGAACGAGATCCTGAAGAGGGCAGCCAGTTTCTTCGGGGCGGAGCTCGACCGCCAACACCGCAGGTAGTCGCGTTCATCGACGCGAACCGTGGGGTCGTCGTGGACGACTTCACGCTCACGGTCGAGTCCATCTGCACCGTCCTGGCAGGCGCAGGGGTGAAGGTGGCCGTGAGTACGTACTACGCGTTCAAGGCCCGACCGGCTTCGGCGAGGGCGCAAGCGGACGCCGTCCTGCGGCCGGCGCTGCGAAGGCTGTGGGAGGACAACTACCGCGTCTACGGTGCACGGAAGTTGTGGAAGGCCGCTCGTCGGGCCGGGCACGACATCGGGCGTGACCAGGTCGCCCGGCTCATGCGCGCCGAGGGCATGCAGGGCGCCACCAGGACGAAGCGGGTGCGCACGACGCGTCCCGACCCGCTCTCGGCGCGGCATCCGGACCTGGTCAAGCGGGACTTCACCGCGACCGGCCCGAACCAGTTGTGGGTCACCGACCTGACGTATGTGCCTACGTTCGCGGGCATGGCCTACACGTGCTTCATCATCGACGCGTTCTCGAGGATGATCGTCGGCTGGCGGGTCGCAGGGCACATGCGCACGCAGATGGTCCTGGACGCGATCGAGATGGCCCGCTGGTCGAGGGGCACCCGCCTGTCCGGTTTGCGGTGTCACTCGGACGCCGGAGCCCAGTTCACGAGCCTGCGCTACGGCGAACGGCTCGCGGAGATCGGCGCGACACCCTCGATCGGGACCGTCGGGGACTCGTACGATAACGCCCTCGCTGAGACCGTGAACGGCTACTACAAGGCCGAGCTGATCCGCGGGCCCGCGCGGCCCGGGCCATGGCGGACCGTCGAGGACGTCGAGCTCGCGACACTCGGGTGGGTCCACTGGCACAACAACCAGCGCCTCCACAGCTACCTCGGAGACCGCCCGCCCGTCGAGTACGAAGGGAGGTTCTACGCTACCCAGCAGGGCTACGACGCCCTGGTCGAAATCACATGACCAGAGCCTCTACGGAACCCAGGGCGGTTCAACCACCCCTCTGCGATGCCGCGATAGGCGCGTGCGTCGACCCGGACGAACTCCTGGGTCGACCTACCCGTGAGCCATCGCGCGAGGCCGTCGAGAACTGCGGGGCCGCCGTTGAGCGCAGCGTTCGCGCCCATCGCCAGCGCCTCTCGGATCTCGGCCGGGCTTGGCACTGCGTCATCGTGGCAGAGGCGATGCGAGGTCGTCGATCAGGAATGCGCCGCCGGCCCCCGTGGTCGGCGACCCGGCTGGGCTTGTCTCGGACGCCGACGTCACACATCACTGACACCCTTGCCGCGGTACGGACGCGGTCCGTACACTTCTGGCATGTCCGCCATTGCTGAGTCCCCGAAGGACGCACGCCACGAGACGGCGCGCCTCGACCTTCGCCTGCCCCGCGAGGCACGCGAGCTGCTCGACGAC
Organism: Xylanimicrobium pachnodae JCM 13526 = NBRC 107786; assembly: GCA_001592145.1. GTDB lineage: Bacteria > Actinomycetota > Actinomycetes > Actinomycetales > Cellulomonadaceae > Xylanimonas > Xylanimonas pachnodae. The sequence goes on from BCWJ01000007.1 coordinate 65,200, forward strand.
GCCGCAGCGATCAACGGCACGACGTTGACCGAATATGTGCTCAGCCGGGTCCTGCCCGCCGCGCGCCGCGACGTGCTCGAAGCCCGCACCCTGCGCCTGACGAAGACCGCGTGGCGGGAGTTCAACGAGATCCTCGACCGCGAGGACAACGAACGACTCGCCGCACTGCGCGAGCACCGCCCCGCGTGGGGCGAGCCCCGCGCGTGACCCCGCTCCTCCCCCGACCCATCCACCCCGACGACCGCCTCACCGACTTCGACTGCGGAGTCGACGTACTGAACGCCTGGCTCGCCCATCGTGCCCTGCGCAACGAGAAGAGCGGCGACTCACGCACCTACGTCTCGACCGACGCCGCGACAGGCGCAATCCTCGGCTACTACAGCCTGTCCGGATGGACCGTTTCGCACCAGGACGTCGGCGGCGGCTGGATGAGACGCAACGCCCCCGACCCGATCTCCGTCATCCTCCTGGGACGACTTGCTGTCGCGACGTCAGCCGCAGGGTCGGGTCTCGGCCGCGACCTACTCTCCGACGCACTCGCGACCGCAACACGCGCGGCACGCCTGATCGGCGCCCGCGCGCTAGTCGCCGAAGCTCTCAACGAGTCGGCTGGCACGTTCTACGCCCACCAAGGCCTCTGGCAGTCGAACGCCAGACCCAACCTGTACTGCGCCAAACTCCTCCCGTGACCAGCTCGGGGAGCGAACCTGTGTCGGGGTAGCAAACGACCGCCGACGATCCACGAGCATCAACGCGGGTCACAGCGCCTTGCGATAGACGAAGCAGCGTGACGGTAACGGACAACTCCCCCTCCGGACACTGAAAGTTCAACCCCGAAAGAATGCCCCCGACCAGGCTAAACGCCCCGGCCGGGGGCTTTCTCGTGTTCACGAAGCGTTCAGCAGGACCCACAGTGGGTTATCGAGAAGAACCGTCCGGGCCACCGTGCGTGCCCGGGCGGCTCGAGGGTGAACTTCGCGCCCCGTGCACATTGTCTGCCACGGCAACTGCCAGGATGCAGTCATGCCTGGCTACGCCGTCGTCGACCTGGAGACCACCGGTCTGCACCCGGCCCACCACCACCGGATCGTCGAGGTGGCCGTGGTGCAGGTCGATGACAGCGGGACTGTCGAGTCGGAGTGGACGACGCTGATCAACCCAGGTCGTGACCTGGGACCGCAGCACGTCCATGGGGTCAGCGCCGCCGACGTCAGGAACGCACCCACGTTCGGCGACGTCGCCGGTGATCTCGCCGGGCTGCTCCAGGGCCGGGTGTTGGTCGCGCACAACGCCCGCTTCGATCTCACTTTCCTCCAGCACGAGTTCGCCGCCCTGGGGTACGACGTGCCGCTGGCCTGGCCTGCGACGCTCTGCACGATGGCGGCGGGTTCACGCCTGCACCCCTCCGCACCGCGCACGCTCGTCGGCGCCTGCCTGCATCACGGTGTCGTGCTCGACGACGCCCACCAGGCCCTGGCGGACGCCCGTGCCGCAGCGAACCTCTTGCGCCTCTACCTTCCCCACGGACCAGAGATCGAGGAGTGGCGCGCGGCCACAGAGCTCGCATGGTCCGCCCTGTGGCCGCCTATCCCCTGCACGGGCGCGAAACCCGTGCTACGCGGTTCGTCATCGCAGCGCAGCCGTCATTTTCTGTCGCGCCTCACCGATGAACGTCGCGGTCCGTGGACCACGCCCGTGCACGAGCAGTACCTCGCCGTCCTCGATCGAGCGCTCATCGACCGGCACCTCTCCGCACGCGAGCATGACGAGCTCTACGACATCGCCGTCCGCCTCGGCTTCGGCCGCGCCGACGTCGACGCACTGCACGTCGGCTACTTCACCGCTCTGGCCGCCACGGCGTGGGCCGACGGCGTCCTCACCGACGACGAGACCGACCAGCTGCGGGCTGTCGGCCGCCTGCTGGAGATCGACGCGGACACCGCACGAGCAGCCGCCCTCGCCGCCAAGGCCGCGATACACCCGCTGGGCACGACGACGGGGAGCCGACGTGAGCCTGCATCTTCGGCTGGCTTCCGTCTGAACGTCGGTGACACGGTCGTGTTCACGGGAGCGATGGTGATCCCCCGAGACACCTGGGTGGCGCGCGCCATGGCTGCGGGGCTGGTCGCCGGTGCCAACGTCACCAAGAAGACTGCCCTCGTCGTCGCGGCCGATCCTGACTCCCTCTCCGGCAAGGCCCGTAAGGCCGCTGACTACGGCATCCCGATCGTGGGCGAAGAGGCGTTCGCGCGGCTGCTCGGGTCCCTGAACTGACGCCGAACCAGCACAGCCTCGCCGTTGCCGCCTTGATGAGTAAGTAGCAACGTACATATCGTGCCGGGCATCGACGCGTGGACCGCCCTCGGGGACCCACCCGACGGGATGTCTTCGCCCGCGTGGCGGCCGGCCCCAGCTCCGTGACCGAGATCGCCCAGGGCCTGCCGGTGAACAGGCCAGCCGTGTCGCAGCACCTGCAGGTGCTGCGCGAGGCCCACCTCGTGGATGTCCGGGTCGAGAGGGGGCACCGCATCTACCAGGCACGACTCGAAGGCATCGGAGCGGGAGGACAGTCATGAGCACGACGAGTGAGAACGCCGCAGTTCAGGTTCAGATCGAGGTCGACGTGCCCGTCGACCACGCATTCCGCGTGTTCACCACGGAGTTCGACCGAGTCAAGCCGCGCGACCACAACCTCCGGGACGTCGACATTGCCGAGACGGTGTTCGAGACTCACGTCGGTGGCGCCGTCTACGACCGCGGCGTCGACGGTAACGTGTGCCGCTGGGCCCGGGTGCTGCAGTTCGAACCACCCACCCGGTTCGTCATCAGCTGGGACATCAGCCCGCGGTGGGAGCTCGAGACCGACCCGGGCCGGTGCAGCGAGGTCGAGGTGACGTTCACCGCGCTCACCCCGGCCCGCACCCTCGTCCGCCTCGAGCACCGGCACCTCGACCGGCACGGCATCGACTGGGAGGCCGAGCGTGACAGCATCGCCGGAGACCAGGGATGGCCGCTGTACCTCGAACGCTTCACGGCGGTTGCCGCGGAGTCGTGACGGGTGTCCGTCGCCCTTCGCCCGAGCACCGGGGGCCGACGGCCATCACTGCCCCAGGCTCGGGCCCCGGCGTGCTCATGCCACACCGCCCGTCTCCTGTCTGTCCGGCCGTGCCCGGCGCACGCAGGCACCCACCACCGCGCACACCGCACCCGGCAGCGCGGGGAGCCCGAGCGACAGCCCGCCGAGCAGCACAAACGCGGCGAGGCCTGCCGCCGAGACCACGCCACCTGCCATGCACGCTTCGTGCTCCACCCGGTCCTGACGATCTCCGTCCTCATGTGACCGTCAACTCACGGGCGGGCCGACCCCGCGGCCAGCGCCTTGCCCGCGCCCGTGAGGTGGAGCCGGGTCCCGCGCGGCTGCGCCCCGAGCGGTTCGGCCACGAGGGCCGCGTAGGCCAGGTCGGCGTTGATCAGGTGGACCAGGAGGTCCTGCTGCGACCGTGCGCCTGCGCCGTCCGCGGTGATGCGCCGGCGGATGGCGCGCCACGCCAGGTACGTCGCCAGGAGCGGACCCACCAGGCACAGCACCACGCCGACGGCGGCCAGCCACCACAGCGTGAACGTCTCCCACCCCTGCAAGGTCCGGGTGCCACCCCGGGCGCAGAGCCATCCGAACACGATCGCGGCCGCCAGGTACCCGGCACCGTAGACCGGCAGCCAGGTGGCCGCCACCCCCGTGGGATGGTCGAGGCTCCCCCGGACGAACGTCCCCTGGACCGAGGTTCCGTCGTCGGCGGGGACGACGTCGCGCAGCACGCTCGCCCGCCACCGGCGCAACGGGAGCCCGGCGTAGTACGCGATCAGAAGCCCTGCGCCCACCACGGCAATCGTGATCAGCAACTGCCAGTACCAGGGCTGCCCGACGAGCCGGCTCACACCCCGGTGCAGCGCGCGACCCGACGGCCCCCACCACCGCACGGCCGCTGCCACGACGAGCGCCACGCCCAGCACCCACGGCCAGGCGCGGGCGAGCCACGAGACCAGGCGCCTGCCCGCTGCGGGGGCGTCGTCCGCCAGCGTCTTGAGCGGCGACCGCAGTGGCCACGGCAGCAGACCCAGCAGCATCAGGGCGGCCACGGCGACGGCGATCACCAGCACCCGGGTCGCGGCGCTCGCGGCGGCGGCGCCGTCGAGGGCCCCGCGCGACGCGAGCGCGTAGGCGACCAGCGGGCCCACGGGGGCGAGCAGTGCGACGGCGTGCAGCACGCTGCCCGACTTCGCGGCGGCGTAGGCGAAACCTGCCAGTACCGCGGCGCCGCCCACGAGCCCCACCGTCGCGGACGCTCCCCCGAGCACGCCGAGCAGGCTCAGCACCAGCGTCATCCCGCCCACGACCAGCGCGCCGAGCGCGGCGAACCGCCCGATCCCCCCGCCCGCGGCGACCCCGCGGATCATCCAGTACGGCAGCAGCATCGCGCCCCGCAAGGCCGCCGTGACGGGTTTGATGGCGGCGTGGCGGCCCAGGTCGGTGTCGGCGACCGTCACGAACGTGCCGAGCGCCTCGGCACCCGTGCGGAGCAGCGCGTCGCTGCCCATCTCCTGCGCCAGATCCTCCCGGCCGATGCCCGCCCGGTCGAAGATCTGCAGCACGCGCCAGCCCAGCGCCAGGCGCTCGGACGTCATGGTCCTGGACGCCTGCGCTGCGGCCGCCTGCGCTGCGATCAGACGCAGAAGCGGGTCGTCCCGCAGCTCCGCGACGAGCAGCGCGCCCCGCGACCGCGGCGAGAAGCCGTCGGCGCAGTCGACCTCGATGGCCGCCACGAGCGCAGGGAACTCCTCCAGCACCACGTCGACCTGGCGTGGCAGCGCCGCCCACCGCGCCACCTGCGGCAGGTGCGTCCGGATCGGCTCCGCGGAGACGATCGCGTCCCGCCACTCCTGCCACGCCTCCTCCTCCAGGGTGTCCAGCCCGGGCACGGCCGACGACGACGCCTGCCCGTAGAGAGCTGAGCGCAACGCGTCGAACGTCGTCCGGGCGAAGCCGACGTCGAACGCCTCGTCGAGCGTGGCGTCCATGCGCGACCGCCGCGCCAGCGCGGGGTCCAGGCCGAACTCTCGCGGGGCCGAGCGGGCGAGCGCCAGGAGGCGGCGCATCCGGTCGGGGTCCAGCACCACCTGGGTGAGCATGGTGGCGGCGTCGAGCCGGCCCCACATCCAGTCGTTGACCCGCCACGACCGCTTGAGGAACCCGCCGAACCGGGCCAGCTCCATGCCGGCCGCCTTGTCCCGCGGAGTCCGGGAGTAGTACGCCCAGGGGTGATCGACGCGCAGCGACAGCTCCGCGAGCCGCACGGGCAGGTTGCTCCCCGTCGTCGTCGGCTGTGCCATGAGGCGCGTCGCGCCGTCCAGCGCGAGCAGCCGCAGCAGCACACGGTGCCGGGCGTCGACCGGCTCGCCCTCGCGGGCGCCCGAGAACAGGAAGTCGTTCCACGCGGGAAGCCGCGACACGTCCCCCGCGAGGTCGCGCGCCACGTTCTCGAGGTGGGGCCGCACGTCGAGCAGGAGCCCGACCGCCGCCAGCACCGCGGCACGCACCCGCCCGCCCGCACCACCGCCACGTGTCGGGGCGCAGAGCCGGTCCAGCGCCGCCGCGCGCCCCGCACGCTCCGGAAGGCGGTCCTCCAGCAGGGTGCGCTCCCCGTCGAACGGCAGGCCCATGGCGTGCGCGTAGGCGACGACCCGCGCCTCCCAGTACCGCTCACCCGGGTCGAGCCCGCGCAGGTACGGGTCCGTGAGCCACACGTCGTCGACCAGGACGCGTCGCACCTGGTGGATCGACCGCACCGCCTCACCGACACGGCGTCGCGCCACGCTCAACCGCAGGACGTCGGCGGCGAGCTCGGGCGCCGGGCTGGCCACGCTCAGCGCGGACCGCAGCGCCGCCGCGACCGACTCCACGACCCCGACGGCGGGCTTGTCACCCCACGACCAGGCGTCCTCGCGTGCCAGGTGCGCCGCCTGCCACCCCGGGTCGTCCCACGCGAACCCCTCCGGCACGTACGGCAGACCCTCGCCGGGACGTGCCATCGCCCGCTGCCCCGACTCCGCCGCGCTCCGGATCCGCTCGTACGGCCACTGGGAGCGCGGCTCGACCTTGTCCACCAGGGCGCTCGCGGCGTGCCGGATGCGCTCGTGGCGGTACTGCTGCCAGGCCGTGCGCAGGACGTCGTACACGCCGCGCACGGCGTCGCCGGCGGTCCCGAACGCGGTCAGCAGCTGTTCCTGGCTGCCCACCCAGTCACCCGCGCGGCGGTTGTGCTCCTCGACCTCCTCGATGTAGCTGCGCCCGCTGTGCGCCGTGATCGACCCGACGACGCCGGCCAGCGCCTCCGTGGCCGACGGGGGCGCCTCCGCGCTGTCCGGGGCGGGCGTCGCGACGGCCGTCGGGGCGTGCGGGAAGACGAGCACCATGGCGCGGCGCACGGGGCCGTCCGCCTGCCGGTCGTCGATGGCCCGCAGCACGTGCCGCACGGGCGTGTTGTCCAGCACCCCGCCGTCCACGACGTACCGGGACTGGTCACCCAGGTCGTCCGGGTCCACCCAGTTCGCGTACGGGCGCATGTCGCCGTGCAAGGGGTCGGGCAGGGGATCGCTGGGCTGCGCCCCGGCGGCGAGCACCGGGATGAACGCGGGCTCGAACGCGAACGGGAACGACGCCGTGGCGCGCGCCGCGAGCGCCAACGCCGTGGTGGTCGCGCCGACGGCGGCGGGGGCGAAGTCGTCGACGACGTCGGGCGTGCCGCGCCTGGTGGCGGGCTGCTCGCGGGCGGTGGCGAAGTGGAACGACCCGGCGTGCAGCGTCTGGGGGATCACGTGCCCGAAGTCGTCGACCGTGGTCTCCTGCCAGCCGTGCAGCAGGGTCGTCGTGATCGTCAGGTCGATGGCGACGCCGGGGCGCCGCTCGAACGACCCGGCCAGCGCGGCCACCGCCTTGTTCAGCTCCGGCAGGAAGTAGTCGTCGCCGCGCAGCATCGAGGTGGGCTTGCCCCGGAACGGGGTGCGCAGCAGCACCTCGAGCTGGCCGTCGTCGGCCCAGGTCTGCCGCATGCGGGCGAAGTCCGCGTTGACGTTGGCGCGGGACATGGCGAGCATCGCCCCGTTGATCCCCCCGGCGGACGTGCCGGCGATGATGTCGACGCACGCCGTGCTGCGGGTGGCGTCGAGCATCGCACCGTACCCGCCGACGCCGTCCGCGAGACGGTCGATCTCCAGGGACACGCCGCCCATCCAGACGGCGAGCGACACCCCGCCGTTGAGCACCGGGGCGAGCCGCAGCTCCTCACGGCCCGGGTGGGCGGGGTCCTGCTGCGCCGTCATCGTCCCCTCCGGGCCGTGAAGAGTTGCGCCTCACCGGGCGCCCCGTGACGAAGGCACCTCACCCCAGGGTGTCCGCTGTGCGTCCGCACTGCTCGGCGGACCAGGCATTTCACCCGCCGACGGCGTCAGCCGACGGGGTCCTCACCCGACCGTGTCCCGCACCGACTCGTACCCGGTGCGCAGGATCTCCGCCGAGCGGGCGTAGCTCGCCAGCTCGTCGTCGTCGAGGTAGAGGTGCACGAGCTCGCGCACACCATCGCGACCGATGACGGCGGGCACGCCGAGGTACACGTCGCTCAGGCCGTACGCGTCGTCGACGTACGCGGACACGGGCAGGATGACGTGCTCGTCGCGCAGCACCGCCGTGGTGATCCTCGCGAGGCCGCCGGCCACCCCGAAGCTGGTGTTGCCCTTGCCGCGGTAGATCTCGAACCCGATCTGCCGCACCCGGTGGTCGAGCTCGTCGAACGGCGCGATGCCGTACGTGCCGGCGTTGTGACGCATCCACTGGCGGATCGGCAGGGATCCGATGGACACGTTCGACCAGGCGGTGAACGCCGAGTCGCCGTGCTCACCGAGCACGTAGCCGTGCACGTTGCCCGGGTGGACGTCGATGTAGTCCGCGATGATCGTGCGCATCCTGCTCGTCTCGACGAGCGTCCCCGTGCCGATCACCCGCGACGTCGGCAGGCCCGACGCCGCCGCGACCACGTGGGTGAGCACGTCCACCGGGTTGGACACGACCAGGAAGATCCCGCGGAACCCCGATCCCATGACCGACCGGGTGATGGACGTCATCATCGCCACGTTCTTGGACAGCAGGCGCAGCCGGTCGAACTCGCCGTCGAACTGTGCGGCCGGCGCGTTGGCGGTGATCGCCACGATGTCCGCGTCGGCGCAGTCCGCGTAGTCGGCGGCGTAGATCTTCTTCGCCGCGACCGGCGCGTACGGCACGGCGTGGCGCAGGTCGAGCGCGTCGGCGTGCGCTTTGGCCCGGTCGAGGTCGATGATGCCGATCTCGTCGGCGATGTCCAGCGTCACGAGACTGTGCGCGTACGCGGAGCCGACGGCGCCGTCGCCGACGATCATGACCTTCTTCGTGCGCGCGGGAACGCTGACCATGAGGTCACGGTACCCATCCGCCGGTCGGCCCGGGCGGCGGGAACGCGAGGCGCCCCCGTGCGTGGAATCACGGGGGCGCCTCGATCCGCTGTCTCATTCGGATCCCGCCGGCGCTCGCGCGCCGGAAGTCTGCGCCGATCCTACCGGCGCACCGCCGCCAGCACCACGCGGTCCACCAGCCACCCGCCCGCGAGCACCGCGCCGAGCACCGGGTGCCCGAGCCCCCACAGCAGCGCACCCACGGCGCCGAACAGGGCCGCCTCGATGAGCACGGGCGTGGGCTCGGGCGGCCGGTGCCGGGCCCGCGGCGACAACCACGCCCCCCAGGCCACGACGACGGCAGCAGGCGCGAGAATCGCCGCGGGCCACTGCCACCAGTGGTGCGAGGAGGCCGCGAAGGCACCCCAGGAGGCACCCGCGAACAGGGCCAGCTCGAGCGCGAACCGGGTCAGCAGCGCCACGCCGCGCACGGCCGGGTGATCGCCCTCGGGAGGGGCCGGCAGGTCGGGGTCAGGCTGCGCCGTTGCAGTCATGGACGCGACCGTACCGCGCCGCGTGGGCGCCGGTGAAGGGAACACGACGATGCCGGTACGGTCGTGCCCCATGATGGGCGGACACCATGCGGCTTCGGGGGCGGCGGCGTGGGTCGCCGTCACCTCCACCACCCCGATCGCGCTGGGCTGGTACCCGGTGTCCGACGTCGGGATCCTCACGGGGGCGCTGGTGTGCGCGGGCGCGGCGCTGCTGCCGGACGCCGACCATCATGCGGGCACCATCGCTCAGTCCCTCCCGCCGGTGTCGCACTGGGCGGCACGCCTGATCGCCGCACTCTCCGGCGGGCACCGCGGCGGCACGCACTCGTTGCTGGGCGTGGCCGTGTTCACGGCGATCGCGTGGGCGGCCGGACACCTCACCGTCACCACCCAGGAGTTCGGCGAGGTGCTGGTGGGTCCCGGCATCCTGGCGGTGCTGCTCGTCTCGTTCGCGCTGCGGGCCCTGAGGATCACCCGCACGGGGACGGCCTGGTCGTGGGTCGCGTCGCTGCTCTTGGCAGCCTCGATCGCGGTGTACGCCCCCGAGGAGTGGTTCTGGATGCCGTTCTGCGTGGGCCTGGGCACCCTGGTGCACCTGATCGGCGACATGCTCACCACCAACGGCGTGCCGCTGCTGTGGCCGGTCCGCTTCCGGTCGCCGCGCTGGGTGCGCCGCTACCGCGTGCTCCCGTTCGACGACGTGTGGCGCGCGGGCGGCAACATCGCGGTGCCCCTGCTGGGTGACGCCGGGTCGTGGCGCGAGTGGCTGGTCATGACCCCGGTGAGCGTCTACGCCGTCGTCGGGATGACGTGGGCCGCGGTGGGGCTGCTCACCTGACCACGGCCCTCAGCGCAGGCCGAACCGCACGCCTCCGGCGACGGCGGCCCTGAACTAGGTGGGCCGCGCCGGCTTGGTGCGTACCGGGCCCAGCGCGCGCAGCAGCAGCACCGCCGTGATCGACCCCGCCGCGAGCACGCAGGCCAGCACCACGATCTGGAAGCGGCCGGCCTCCAGGGGTGACGCGCCGCCGAAGATCGACCCGACGAACGCGCCCGGCAGGGTCACCAGGCCGGTGGTGCGCGTCTGGTCGATGGTCGGCACGAGCGCCTCGTAGGCCGCCTCCCGCCGGATCACCGCCGTGGCCGCCATCGGCCGGGCACCCAGGGCGAACCAGCCCTCGACCTCGTCCCAGCGGTCGTGCACGCCGAGGAACAGACGCCGCCCGGCGAGCGTCGCGATCGACATCGCGTTGCCGACCACGATGCCGCCGAGCGCGAGCACGTACCGCGGGGTGAGGTCGAGCGCACCCGTGGCGAACACGATCCCCAGCGCGACGACGACGCCGGTCACCATCGAGCCGGCCACGATCCCCAGCGTGCGCCACGAGAACCCGAGACGCCGCGCCGACGTGGACGCCGCCACCGTGAACATCACCGCGAGCGCCGCCGCCACCCATCGGCCGTCCTCGATGACGCCGCGCAGCACCAGCGCGATGACGGCGAGCTGGAGCGTCCCGCGCACCACCGCATAGGGCGGCGCCCACCGGCGGGGGACGCGGGCGGCCCCGAGCACGGCGACGGTGACCGCCGTCAGCGCGACGAGCGCCGTGAGCAGCGGGAACAGCGAGGGCACCCGGCCACCGTACGGCCGGAGCGGTTATTCGGTGGACCGCTGCCCGGTCCCGATGCCAGCATCGGCGCTGAACCGCTGCACGCTCGTCAGCGAACCCGCCGGAAGGAGGCATGACCGTGACCGTCGTCGTCCACCCCTGCCTCCCGGTTCCCGCGCCCTGACGCACTGACGCCGCACTCCCGGGAGGCAGGGCCCCGCCCCGCACCTTCCCTCCCGAGGAGAACCCCCAATGTCCGCTCTGGACGCGTTCGACCTGCCCACCTCCCCCCTCGCACCCGCCTCACCCCTCGCACCCGTCTCGCCCCTCGCGCCGGGCACCCGTTGGTCCACCTGGCCGTCCGTCGCCAAGGGCCAGCGCGGCCCGCAGCCCCACCCCGACTGGATCGTCACCGCCGTCGCCGCGCTCGACACCGAGCTCGGCGTCCTCAAGACCGGCAAGGAGGCGGACGTCCACCTGGTCGAGCGGGCGATCCCCGCGGGCGCCGTCACGCCGCCGGGCGGGGCGCGGTGGTCGCTGCTGGCCGCCAAGCGGTACCGCGGCGCCGAGCACCGCCAGTTCACCCGCGACGACGCCTACTCGGAGGGCCGCCGGGTGCGCCGCTCGCGCGACCAGCGCGCCGCCGACGACCGCCGGTCCGCGTACGGGCGTTCCGTGCGCGCCGGCCACTGGGCGCAGGTCGAGTTCGACGCCCTGTGCGCCTTGTGGGAGGCCGGCGCCCCCGTCCCGTACCCCGTGCAGATCGACGGCACCGAGATCCTCCTGGAGTTCGTCGGTACGCAGGACGACGACGGCGCCTGGGTCGCGGCGCCCCGTCTCGCCCAGGTTCGCCCGGACCGCGACCTGCTGGCCGTCTACTTCGAGCAGGCGCGCGACGCGATGGGAGTGTTCGCACGGCTGGGCTGGGCGCACGGCGACCTGTCGCCGTACAACGTGCTGGCCCACGGCGAGCGCCTGGTCGTCATCGACGTGCCGCAGGTGGTGGACCTGGCGGCCAGCCCGTTCGCCACCCAGTTCCTGCACCGTGACTGCGTGAACCTGTGCTCCTGGTTCACCGCGCGCGGTCTCGACGTCGACGCCGACGCGCTGTTCGCGGACGTCTACGCGCAGGCCTGGTGAGACGGGCAGGGTTTCGATCGGTTCTAGCGGAAGTCGCGGCTGCGCGCCGTCACGGGCAGACGCAGCGATGACAGGTGTTCCGCGATCAGGTTCACGGCGCCGTCGGCCGTCTCCACCCGCCCGCGCACCACCATGGCCTGCGCCCCGCGCGCCACCGTGCGGAACCGTTGCCACAGGCCGGGCGAGCAGACCACGTTGAGCAGGCCGGTCTCGTCCTCCACCGACAGGAAGGTCACGCCGCCCGCGGTGCCCGGCCGCTGCCGGTGCGTGATGACGCCGCCGACGGCGATCCGGCGGCCGTCCTCGGTGCCCATGGCCGCCGCGACCGTGACCACCCCGGCACGGGTCAGCCCGTCGCGCACCAGCTCGACCGGGGACAGGCCCGGGGTCACGCCGGTGGCCCACGCGTCGGCGACGGCCGTCTCGACCGGCGACAACCCCGGCAGCGTCGGGGCCTCGACCCCCACCGAGACGCCCTCCAGCGTGCCCGGCCCCTCCTGCCCGAGCGCGCCCGCGGCCCACAGCGCCTCACGCCGGCCCACCCCCAGGGACTCGGTGGCCCCGGCCGTGGCCAGTGCTTCGAGCTGCGTCGTCGTCAGGTCCACCCGGCGCACCAGGTCGCGCAGGGTGCGGTACGGGCCGTGCGCGGTGCGCTCCGCGACGATCGCCTCCGCCAGGTCCGCCCCGATCGAGCGCACCTGACCCAGCCCCTGCCGTACGGCCAGCCGCAGGTCCGGCGGCGGCCCGAACGTAGGGTCCGGGCTGCGTGGGAGCGGGGCGGTCTCCGGCTCGCCGGCGGCGTCGTCGGGCAGGGGCTCCACGCACGCGAGCGCCGCCGACGCGTTCAGGTCCGGGCGCAGCACCGTGACCCCGTGGCGGCGCGCGTCGCCCGCGAGCGACTGCGGCGAGTAGAACCCCATGGGCTGGGCGGCCAGCAGCCCCGCGTAGAACGCGGCCGGGTGGTGGACCTTGAGCCAGCACGACGCGTACACCAGGTACGCGAACGAGTAGGCGTGCGACTCGGGGAACCCGAAGTCGGCGAACGCCTTGAGCTTGTCGTAGATCTCCTCCTGCACGGGGGGCGGGACGCCGTTCGCCGTCATCCCCGCCAGCAGGCGGCCGCGCAGCGCCTCCATCTTCTCCAGCGACCGCTTCGAGCCCATGGCCCGGCGCAGCCGGTCGGACTCGGCGGCGCTGAACCCGGCGACGTCGATCGCCATCTGCATGAGCTGCTCCTGGAACAGCGGCACGCCCAGGGTGCGTTCCAGGGACTTCTTCAGCAGCGGGTGCGCGTACCTGACCTTCTGGCGGTCGTTGCGCCGCTCGATGAACGGGTGCACCGACCCGCCCTGGATCGGGCCGGGGCGGATCAGGGCCACCTCGACCACGATGTCGTAGAAGTTCTGCGGTCTCAGGCGCGGCAGCGTGGCCATCTGCGCGCGCGACTCCACCTGGAACACCCCCACCGTGTCCGCGGCGCACAGCAGCTCGTACACGGCCGGGTCGCCGTCGGGCAGGTGGTGCAGGTGCAGGCGCTCCCCCGTGCGCGCCTCGATGCCCTCGAACGCGTACCGGATCGCCGTGAGCATGCCCAGGCCCAGCAGGTCGAACTTCACCAGGCCGGCGTCCGCGCAGTCCTCCTTGTCCCACTGCAGCACCGTGCGCCCCTCCCTGCGGGCCCACTCCACCGGGCACACCTCGATGACGGGGCGGTCGCACATGACCATGCCGCCCGAGTGGATGCCCAGGTGGCGCGGCAGGCGCAGGAACCGTTCGGCCAGGTCGATGACGGGCTCCGGGATGGTGCCCTCCGCCGCCGCGGACGGCGGGGCGTGCGCCGGGACGATGTCGTGCCCGTCCGCGGAGACGGCGTGCCCGAGCGACGGCGTCCAGTCCCGCGGGCGGGGCGCGGCAGGGCGCGTCTCAGGGCGTGCGGCGGGGCGCACGGCAGGGCCGTGCTCGCCGTCGGGCGTCCACACCGCCGCGCCGCGGGCGTCACGGGCCGCCCTCTTCGTCACGACGACGGGGGCCTCCTTCGGGACATCGCGCAGCGACCCCCACCGCTCGATCGACTTCGACCACGCGTCCTGCTGCCCGACGTCGTACCCCAGCGCCCGGGCCGCGTCCCGGACCGCGGAGCGCGGGCGGTACGAGATGACGTTCGCCACCTGCGCCGCGTGGGTTCGCCCGAACTTCGCGTAGACGTGCTGGATCACCTCCTCGCGCCGCACCGACTCGATGTCCACGTCGATGTCGGGCGGCCCCTCCCGCTCCGGGGCGAGGAACCGCTCGAACAACAGCCCGTGCTTGACGGCGTCGACGGCGGTGATGCCGAGCGCGTAGCAGACCGCCGAGTTGGCGGCGCTCCCCCGCCCCTGGGCCAGGATGCCGTTCACGCGGCAGAACTCGACCAGGTCGTAGACCACCAGGAAGTAGCCCGGGAAGTGGAGCTGCTCGATGATCGCGAGCTCGTGGTCGATCTGCGCCCAGGCGCCCGGGATGCTCTCGGCGTGCCGCGGCCCGTACCGGTCGGTGGCGCCGCGATACGTCAGCTCGCGCAGCCAGGACGCCTCGTCGTAGCCGTCCGGGACGGGGTAGGGCGGCAGGTCGGGGGCGATCAGCCTCAGGTCGAACGCGCACTGCTGCGCGAGCGCCGCCGCCGTCGGCACCGCGCTCGGGTGGCGGTGGTGCAGGCGCGCCATCTCGGCCGCCGATCGCAGGTGGGCGACGGGGGCGCCGGGCAGCCAGCCGTCCATCGCCTCCAGCGACCGGGTGGCGCGCACCGCGGCGAGGGCCTGGGCCAGGTGGGCGTCACGTGGCCGGGCATAGTGGGCGTTCGTGGTGGCGACCAGGGGCAGGCGCGCGTCGCGGGCCAGGGCGGCCAGCGCGTCGTGCAGGTCCGCGTCCTGGGCGGTGCCCGTGGCCGTGAGCTCGACGGCCACGTTCTCGCGGCCGAACAGGTCCACGAGCCGGTCGAGCTCGCGCCGCGCCCCCGCGGTTCCCTCGGCCACCAGCGCGCGACGCACCGCCCCCTTGCGGCAGCCCGTGAGGATCAGCCACTCACCGCCGGACTGCTCCCCCAGCCGGTCCAGGTGGTATGTCGCCTTGCCCTTGACCCCCGCCTCCAGGTGCCCGACGGCGATCGCGCGCGACAGGTTCGCGTACCCCGCCTGGCCGCGGGCCAGCACCAGCAGGTGGTCGGCACGCGGGTCCGGGATGCCCGTGGGCGGGTCGAGCACCGGGCGGGCACCCACCCCCGGCCCGGGCGGTACCGGCAGGTGCAGCTCCGCGCCGAACACCGTGGCCATCTCGGCGTCGGCCGCCGCCTGCGAGTGCCGGACCGCCCCGTACAGCCCGTCGTGGTCCGTGATCGCGAGGGCTTCCAGGCCCAGGCGCGCGGCCTCGGCGGCCAGCTCCTCGGGGTGCGACGCGCCGTCGAGAAAGCTGAACGACGAGTGCGCGTGCAGCTCGGCATACCGGGGCTCAGTCATAGACGGCCTCCACCCCCCAGCCGCCGAGGCCACCGCCGCCGTCCTTACCACCGCAGTCATCGCCACCGCAGTCATCACCACCGCAGTCATCACCACCGCAGTCATCACCATGGAAGGCGAGCAGCGCCCCGCGCCCGTCGTCGAGCACCACCTGCACCAGCACACGCCGGCGCCCGCCCGGTTCCCACCACCGCTCGTCCAGCACCCACGGCCCGGCCCACCCCACCAGGGCGGCAGCGGGACGGGACGGGTGGATCAGGGTGGCCGGAGGGGCGGGCATCGACAGGCGGTCGTCGATGACGACGTCGACGCCCGCCGCGTCCAGGAGCCGGACGTGCTCGCGTGACCCCGGGACGGTCGCGGGCGCCGGGGCGGGCAGGGCTCCGGGCCAGGGCAGGGTGGCGTCCCGTGCCGGGGCGGCCTGCTCACCGAACGGGGTCAGGTGGATGCGGTCACGCGGGTCGCGGCCGCCCTGGACCGCGGCGGTGAGCACGGCGTCGCCACCCAGCAGGCCCTGCACGCGGCCCAGCGCGCGGCGAGCACGCAGGCCGCCGCCTGCCCCCGCCCCCCACAGGCTGGGCTGGTGGGTCCCGGCGGGCACCACCTCCTCGGCCGCGAGCCGCAGGTGCACGATCGGTGCGGGCGACGCGTCCCCGTCGCGTCCCACGGGCGACCGTCCGCGGCGCACGGACGCGGACGTCAGCCAGCCTTCGAGCTGCCAGCGCACCCGGTCGGTGATGCGGGCGGCGCTCAGCCCACCGGTCGCGGCGTCGTCGGTGCGCCACACGCGTTCCAGCTCGGACTCCTCGGTGCGTGCCGTGATGCGCAGGCGCCCGCAGGCGAGACCGCGCCGGGACAGCAGGTCGTGCAGCGCCTCGGCCAGGCGGCGGGCGGCGAACGTCGCGACGTCGACCCGCAGCGCCGGCGGGTCCAGGTCTTCCGCGACGGCCAGGTCTTCCTCGGGCCGGCGCCGTGCGGGCGGGCGGAGGTCCTCCCCCCGGGCGAGGCGTTGCGCCCACACCCCGAGGTCGCCGAACCGGCCGCTCACGCTCGCGGGTGGCAGCCCCGCCAGGTCCCCCAGCGTGCGCACCCCCAACCGCCACCACAGGTCGACGGCGGCACGGACCGCCGCCATGACGCCGGGATCGCACGCGGCGTGCAGCAGGTCGACGACGGGGCGCGGCGCCAGGAAGTCCGCCGATCTTCCCGGGGGGACGACGGCGTCCGCGCGGGCCGCGAGCACCGCCGCCAGCAGCCCGTCGGCCAGCCCGGCCTGCCCCTCGAACCCGGCGGCGGCGACCGCCTCGACCAGGGCGCGCACCAGCTCCCCCTCGGTGCCGTGGTACCGCGCGGCGCCATCGGCGGGCAGCAGCAGGAGTCCCGGCCGGGCGACCTCGACCCCCGCGACCACGGTCTCGGCCGCCACCGCGACGGGCTCGAACTCACGGGCGTCGCGCGCATCGTCGGCAGCCAGCAGCACGAGTCCGGGGCACTGTTCCTGCGCGGCCCGTCGCCGCATGCCGCGACGCACCCCGCCCGCGCGCGCGACGGCCGACGCCGCCACCACGCCCTGCGAGGTGAGCACCGCGGCGGGCACGTGCGCGTCGACACCCGCGACCCCCATGGCCGCGACGACGGGCCAGTCGGGCACCCACAGGACGGCGGTGCGGGTCACGCCACGACCCGCAGGCGTGTGTCACCCGAGGCCTCGACAGGGAGGCCCGGAGTCTCGACTGGCTCGACCACCGAGGACGGTCCAATCACCGAGGACGGTCCGGCCACCGCGACGGGAACCTCCACCTCCAGCTCCACGGGCCGCGCGGCCGCGCCCCGCCCCGTGCGCAGCACGCTCACGGTGCGGCGGCGCAGCCACCCCGCCCCGCGGTCCACCCCCCACCAGGTGCCACCGCGCGCGTCCAGGGTCACGTGCGCGCCGGGCCACCGCCCGGTCGAGACGAGCACCGCCCCGCGTTCCCGCGCGCGGGCGGCCAGCCGCCGCCGGTCACTGTCGAGCAGCGCGGCGCCGGGGCCGACCACGACGACGTCGATGCCGTCGAGCAGCGCGGCGACCACGGCGGGCGAGTCGGGTCCGGGCTCGGGCACCAGGCCGACGCGTTCGAGCACCACCCCGGCATCGACCGCGGCGAGCATCCCCACGGCGGGCGCGCCCACGAACACCGTCCAGGCGCCCGCGCGCGAGGCGGCGCCGAGCAGTCCGAGCAGCAGCGACGTCGACCCCTGGACGGACAGCGTGCCGCCGACGGGCAGGACGCCGCCGGGCAGCAGCGCGGCCAGGGAAGGGTGGACGGGCAACGGGGAGGTACCGCCAGGGGCGGGGGGCGAGAGGGTTTCGACCGGCGCAACCACCGGAGGCGGCTCACGCACCGGGGATGGTTCAGGGGCAGGGGCGCGCCGCACTCCCGTGCGCTGCTCCGCGGCCGCGAGCACCGCCAGGGCATGCGCCATGCGCTCCGCGCCGCCCGCGGACTTCCTCGCGGAGGCACGATCGTCGGTGACGGCGACGCTCATGAGTCCCCCTTCCCGCGGGCGGCGCGGCGAACCACTGGTTCGAACACGTGTTCGAACGTGTGTTCAGTCAACGCCCTTCTCATGAGCCCTGTCAAACGGATGGCGGCACGCGTCACCCCGGGCGTCAGCACGGTCGCGCTCCGCGCACCGCGGGGGGACGATGCCCCCATGAGCCTCGAACGCCCCTATCCCCCCGACCCGTACTCACTGCTCCCCCAGGTGCCGTCGTTCACCCTGACCAGCCCGGACATCACCGACGGGCAGCGCATGGACGCAGCGTTCACCGTCGACGGCGCGAACGACTCGCCCGCGCTGGCGTGGTCGGGGGCACCGGCGGGCACCGCGTCGTACGTGGTCAACGTGTTCGACCCGGACGCGCCGACGCCGTCGGGCTACTGGCACTGGAACGCCGTCGACATCCCGGCGACGACGACGTCGCTGCCGCGCGGCGCGGGCGCGCCGGGCGGCGCGTCACTGCCGGTGGGCGCCTACCACGTGCGCAACGACGGCGGGCAGGACGGCTACCTGGGCGCGGCGCCCCCGGAGGGTGATCACGAGCACCGGTACTACGTCGCGGTGCACGCCGTCGACGTGCCACAGCTCGGCGTCGGCCCGGACGCGTCGAACGCGACCGTGGCGTTCAACCTGGCGTTCCACACGCTGGCCCGCGCGGTACTGGTGGTCACCTACCAGCGGTGACGCCGCTCAGAGCACATCGAGCAGCACGCCGCTCAGAGCACATCGAGCAGCACGCCGCTCAGAGCACGCCGAGCAGCACGATGACGAGGGCGGGCAGCACGATGAAGCACCCGACCAGGTAGGCGCCGATCACCCATTTGCGCTCGGTGGCGACGCGCGCCAGCCACTGCGCGCACCGCAGCGGGATGGGCCGCAGCGCCGGGATCCCGTACACCACGAACAGCGAGCCGATGTTGTACAGCAGGTGCACCAGGGCGGCCTGGAGGCCGATGCGCGCGTCGTCGCCCACGATCGCGAACGCCGCGAACACCGCGGTGAACGTGGTGCCCAGGTTGGCGCCGACGGTGATCGGGTAGAGCTGCTTGGTGCTCAGCAGCCCCGCGCCCGCGAAGGGCACCAGCACCGAGGTGGTGATGGTCGAGGACTGCGTCACCACCGTGACGCCCATGCCCGTGACCACCGCGGCGGAGGGGTTGCGTCCTGCCGCCCGGGTCAGCATGTCCCGTGCGCGCCCCACCATGAGCAGCTTGAGGAGCTTGCTGAGGTACTTGACGGCCGTGAAGATCAGGCCCGCGCCGACGACGATCAGCACGGCCGGGCCGATCATGCCGTCGAGCGCCGAGGTCGCCCCGCTCACCGCGTCGACCACCGGGCGGGTCAGCGTGCGCATGACGTTGAGCTCGACCGGGTCCGGTAGCCAGGCCGAACCGTACAGCGCGTTCGTCAGCACCTCGCTGGCCCGCTGGAGCGGCTGCCACAGGAGCTCGACCGGCAGGAAGATCACCAGCGCGAGCCAGTTGTAGAAGTCGTGCACCGACGACGCCTCGAGCGCGCGCCGGTACTCGTCACGATGGCGGATGTACCCGAGCGCGATGAGCGTGGTGGTCACCGTGGTGCCGACGTTCGCGCCGAACAGGATGGGTACGGCGCTCGTCAGGGGAAGCACGCCCGCGCCGACGGCGGTGACGGTGATCGCCGTCGTCGTCGTCGACGACTGGATCAGCACGGTGGCGAGCACACCCACCATGAGCCCCACCCACGGGTTCTGGGCGAAGTCGAACAAGCCGTGCGCGGCGTCACCACTGAGCCCCGAGAACCCTCGGCTGATGATGCTGACCGCGACGATCAGCAGGTAGATCAGCCCGACGACGCCGGCCCACCCGATGCCCCGCGTCCACGGCGGTACCGCTCGGGTGCCCAGGCGCACCGCCTCGGCGGCGGTGGCGCCGTCGAACGGCTGTCTGTCACCCGGCGAACGTTCGTCCGCCTGCAGATCGTCCGGTGCGGCGACCGCCGTCCCCTGGTTCATGTGACGCACGCTAGGCGGCTCCGGCCTGCCTGCGCGGCCCGACGGCGGGTCTTCCTGCGTCGAGTGGCCGCAAAAGTATGGTCAACCCTCGGACTTGCCCCGGCGCCAGTAGCCCATGAACGCCACCGCCTTGCGGTCCAGGCCGCGCTCGCTGACCAGGAACCGCCGCAGCCCCTTGATGACCCCGGCCTCCCCCGCGAGCCACGCGTACAGATGGGCGTCGCGGACCAGCGCCCGTCCCTCGTCGTCGATCGGCACCTCCCACAGCAGGTCGTGGTCGACGTCGACGTCCTCCAGGGTCCCTGCGGGCACGGACGCCGATCTGGCACCGGCCCGGTACAGCAGACGATCGGTCGCGGCACGCACCGCGGGAGTGAGCAGGTCGCCGTGGGTGAGCCCGTCGCGGGCGAGCCAGGTGATGCGCACCCCGGCCGGCGCCTTGAACGTCCAGCGGTCCTCGCGGTGCGGCACCTCGAGGAGCACCTCGCCGACGGCGTCGTCGGGCAGGGACTCGCAGATCGACGCGATCGCCGGGACGGCCGTCTCGTCGCCGGCGAGGAGCACCGCACCGGTGTCCTGCGGCGGCGCGAAGCCGCGCCCGCCGTGGGGGCCGTCGTACCGGGCGTTGGGGCCCAGGATCACCAGCGGGGTGCCGGGGGCGGCGGCGCGTGCCCACCGGCTGGCCGGCCCGGCGTCGCCGTGCAGCACCAGGTCGACGTCCACCTCGCCCAGGTTGGGCCGCACGGTGCGCACCGTGTAGGTCCGCAACGGGTTGCGACGCTCCTCGGGCAGCTCGCGCCACGCGGTGTACCAGTCGGGGTTCTGCCGGTCCAGGTACTCCCAGCCGCCGCACGGCGCCGGGAGCAGCAGCTTGACGCGCTGGTCGCGCCCGTTGTCCGCGAACTCGTGCAGGTCGAGGCCGGTGAAGGTGACGCGGACGAACGACGGACACAGCCGCACGACGCGTTTGACCTCGACGTCGAACATGCGCCACGGCTGGATCAGGTCGGCGTCGGCCCGCTTCCGGGCGGCGGTGGTCTGCGTCACGAGAGGTAAGCCTAACCTCAGCTCGGCGATGGGCGCGCCATCGACTACGTCACAGTCGCGTCGGGGTCCGGTCCCGTGTCGCCCAGAACGCCACGGCCGACGCCGCGGCGACGTTGAGGGAGTCCACGCCGCCCGCCATCGGGATCTTCACGACGACGTCGCACGCCGCGAGCGCCGCCGCCGTCATCCCGTGCCCCTCGGTGCCCAGCACCAGCGCGAGGCGCTGCGGCGGGTCGGCGGCGAGGTCGTCGAGCGAGACGGCGTCGTCGCGCAGCGCGAGCGCGGCCACGACGAACCCGGCGTCCTGCAGCTCGCGCAGCCCGCCGGGCCACGTCTCCAGGCGCGTCCACGGCACCTGGAACACCGTGCCCATCGATACGCGCACCGAGCGGCGGTACAGCGGGTCCGCGCAGCGCGGGGTGACCAGCACCGCGTCGACGCCGAGCGCGGCGGCGCTGCGGAACGCGGCACCGACGTTCGTGTGGTCGACGACGTCCTCGAGGACGGCCACCCGGCGGGCGCCCAGGCCCCCGCGCGCGGACGCGAGCAGGTCGCGCACGGGCTCCAGCGCGGGGCGGTGCATGGCGGCGAGCGCCCCGCGGTGCAGGTGGAACCCGGTGATGCGCTCCAGCACGTCCTCGGTGCCCACGAACACGGGCACCCCCGGCCAGGCGGCGACGACGTCGGCCATCGACTCCAGCCACCGGTCCGCCATGAGGAACGAGCGGGGCCGGTGTCCCGCGTGGAGTGCGCGCCGGATCACGGTCGAGGACTCGGCCATGTACAGCCCCTCGGCCGGCTCGCGCGCCGCGCGAAGCTTGACGTCCTTGAGGTCGGTGTAGTCGCTCAGGCGCGGGTCGGCGGGGTCGGTGATGCGGACGAGGTCGGGGCTGGTCACGGCTCGTATTCTCTCGCGGGCCGTGACCGGCCCCGTCATCGCGCCCACGGCGCGCCCGCCGCGGTCATCCCAGCGTGACCTCGTGGACGACGTCGCCCGCGGTCACCCGGTAGGTGCCCTTGAAGCCCTCGACCGTGACCTGCCCGTGCGCGTCGGTGCGGGCCGTGTGCGGCGCCACCCACCACTCGCCCTTGACGAGCCCCAGGTAGCGGTCGTACGCGGGCTTGGGGGTGCCGTCGCGGCGCAGCAGGCCCCCGGGGGCGTTGAGCCACATGCCGCGGTCGCCCAGGCCCCAGTAGGTGAACGCCTCGACCAGCGGGTGCGCCACGAGGGTGCGGACGAACTCCTCGAGCTCGTCCGCCTGGCGGGCCTCCCCCTCCGGGGTGGACGGCCACTGCTCGGCGGTGACCTGCCAGTCGTTGAGGTCCACGATGTGCTTCGGCATGACCTCACCCGAGAGCAGCGTCGTCTCGGTGAAGTGGATGGGCAGGTTGTACCGGGCGAACCTGTCGAGGATCTTCGCAGTTTTCTCGACGCCCCAGTACCCCTGGTGCTGGTGTGACTGCAGCCCCAGGTAGTCGATCGGGATACCCGCCTCGAGGACGGCCTCGATGAGGCACTCGTAGGCGGTGGACATGTCGAAGTCGTTGAGCAGCAGCTTGACCGACGGGTTGGCGGCGCGCGCCTCCTCGAAGGCCAGGCGGATCATCTCGACTCGCCCCTTGACGCGGGCGAGCGGCGTGATGCCGTTCTCCTCGGCGTCGAACACGGGCATGATGACCACCTCGTTGATGGCGTCCCAGGTGTCGACCAGCCCGGCGAAGTCGCCCACGTCGCGGCGGATGCGGGCGCGCTGGAGGCGTTCGACCTCCGAGGTCGGCTTGCCGAGCAGCCAGTGCGGGGCGACGGTGTGCCACACCAGCGGGTGCCCCTTGAGCGCGACGCCGCGCTCGGTGAACCAGCGTGCGGCGCGCAGGTACTCGGTGGTGCGCGGCCGGCCCTCCTGCGGCTCGAAGCGACCCCAGTAGAACGGCAGGGTCGCGGCGTTGTGCAGGGCGAGCCACCTGTCCGCGAACGCGGCGTCGTACTCGCGGTCCGCCTCGCCGCGCAGCGCGCCGCCGGGTCGTGGGGACGCCGCGTAGTCGTTGATGTAGTCGATCAGCTCGAACCCGATGTTGCCGAACGTGAACGCGTGGTTCGTCTGTTCGACGACGACGTCGGCGCCGGTCAGGGGCGTGCCGTCGGGCCCGGTGACGGTGACGACGGCGGACGCACGCCGGTGGGCGTATGTCGGGTCGAGGGGGTAGGTGGAGGCGGGTGCGGTGAAGAGGGACGTCGTTGTACTCACGGGCACAGCCTGGCAGAGATCGCGTCAAAAAACGGTTTCGACAGGCTCAACCACCCGAGCTTGGGCGCGAAACGCCCCGCTGGTTGAGCCTGTCGAGACCCCGCCCGCTACTGTGACGCGACCGGTGCGGCGAACTGCGACTGGTACAGCCGCGCGTACGCGCCGCCCGCTGCGAGCAGCGCCTCGTGGTTGCCCGTCTCGACGATCCGCCCGTGCTCCATGACGACGATGACGTCGGCGTCGCGGATCGTGGAGAGGCGGTGCGCGATGACGAAGCTCGTGCGCCCGCTGCGCAGCGCGTTCATCGCGTGCTGCACCAGCACCTCGGTGCGGGTGTCCACCGAGCTCGTCGCCTCGTCGAGCACCAAGATCGCCGGGTCCGCCAGGAAGGCGCGCGCGATGGTGATGAGCTGCTTCTCCCCCACCGACAGCGCGGTGCCCTCGTCGTCGAGCACGGTGTCGTACCCCTGCGGAAGGTGCCGCACGAACGGGTCGACGTGCGTGGCCCGCGTGGCGGCCAGGAACTCGTCCTGGGTGATCTCGCGGCGCACCCCGTAGCGCAGGTTCTCCTCGATGGTGCCCTTGAACAGCCACGTGTCCTGCAGCACCATGCCCACGGACGAACGCAGGGCGTCGCGGGTCATGGTGCGGGTGTCGACGCCGTCGAGCGTGATCCGGCCGCCGTCGACCTCGTAGAACCGCATGAGCAGGTTGACCAGCGTCGTCTTGCCGGCGCCCGTGGGGCCCACGATGGCGATGGTCTGCCCGGGCTCCGCGACCAGGTCCAGGTGCTCGATGAGCTCCACGTCGGGGCTGTAGGAGAACGACACGTCCTCGAAAGCGACCCGTCCGCGCACGGCGTCGATCACGGCGGGCCGCTCGGGGTCGGGCGCCTGCTCGGGGGTGTCGAGCAGCTCGTAGACCCGCTCGACCGAGGCGACGCCCGACTGGAGCAGGTTCATCATCGAGGCCGCCTGGGTCAGCGGCTGCGTGAACTGGCGCGAGTACTGGATGAACGCCTGCACGTCACCGAGGGAGAGCTGCCCGGAGGCGACCCTCAGCCCGCCGACGACGGCGACGATCACGTAGTTGAGGTTCGCCAGGAACCCCATGGACGGCATGATCGTGCCGCTGATGGTCTGCGACTTGCGCGAGGCGTCGTACAGGGCCTCGTTCTCGGTGGCGAACGTGGCGGCCGAGGCCTCCTGCTGTCCGTACACCTTGACGAGCGCGTGCCCGGTGAACATCTCCTCGACGTGCGCGTTCAGGCGCCCGGTCGCCGCCCACTGGGCCACGAACTGCGGTTGCGAACGCTTGGCGATCTGCGCCGTCATCACCACGGACAGCGGCACCGTCACCAGGGCGACGATGGCCAGGATCCACGAGATCGAGAACATCATGACGAGCACGCCGATGACGGTCAGCAGCGACGTGATGAGCTGCGCGAGGGTCTGCGTGGCGGTCTGGGCGACGTTGTCGATGTCGTTGGTGACGCGCGAGAGGATCTCGCCGCGCTGCTGGGCGTCGGTGTAGGACAGCGGCACGCGGTGCAGCTTCTCCTCGACCTCGTCGCGCAGGCGCCGCATGGTGTTCTGCACGGCGATCGTCATCGTGCGGGACTGGAGCCAGCCGAATACGAAGGCGCCCACGTAGATGGCGAGCACGGAGGCCAGGATGCCGAGCAGCCGGTCGAAGTCGATGCCGGACCCGGCGACCACGTTCCCCATGCCCGCGAGCATGTCGGCGAGCTGGCCCTGCCCGGCCTGGCGCAGCGCCTCCTCCGCCTGCGCCGCCGTGGTGCCCGCCGGGAACTGCGTGGCCAGCACCTTGCCCACGACGCCGTCGAAGATCACGTTCGTGGCGTGCCCGAGGATGCGCGGTCCGGTGACGGACAGCGCCACCGACGCGATGCCGCACAGCACCAGCACGATCACGCGGGTGCGCTCGGGGCGCATGGAGCGGGCGAACCGCAGCAGGGAGCCGCGGAAGTTGAGGGCCTTCTCCCCCGGCATGCCCATGCCCATCGGGCCGCCTGCACCCGGCCCGCGCCCCCGCGGGGGACGCTTGACGGCTGTCGACTCTGCGGGCTTCGGGGCAGTCTTGTCGGCGCTCACGCGGCCTCCTCCAGGGACATCTGCGACGTGACGATCTCCTGGTACGTCGCGTTGCTCGCCAACAGCTCGGTGTGGGTTCCGCAGCCGACGATCCGCCCGTTGTCGAGCACGAGGATCTGGTCGGCGTCCCGGATCGTGGCGACGCGCTGGGCGACGACCAGCACGGTCGCGTCGGTGGTCTGCGGCGCGAGCGCGGCGCGCAGGCGGGCGTCCGTGGCGTAGTCGAGCGCCGAGAACGAGTCGTCGAACAGGTAGATCCGGGGCTTGCGGGCGATGGCCCGGGCGATGGCGAGGCGCTGGCGCTGCCCGCCCGAGAAGGTGGAGCCGCCCTGGCTGACGGTGGCCTCCAGCCCGTCGGCACCCTCCGCCACGAAGTCACGCGCCTGCGCCACCTCAAGTGCTTCCCACAGCTCTTCGTCCGTGGCGTCGGGGCGCCCGAAGCGCAGGTTGGACGCGATCGTCCCGCTGAACAGGTAGGCCTTCTGCGGCACCAGCCCCATGAGGGAGGCGAGGTCGCCCTGGGCGAAGCGGCGCACGTCCACGCCGTCGATCGACACGGTGCCGGCCGTGGCGTCGAAGAGCCGGGGCACCAGGCCCAGCAGCGTCGTCTTGCCCGCTCCGGTCGATCCGATGACGGCGGTGACCGTGCCGGGGCGGGCCTCGAACGTCAGCCCGGTCAGCACCGCGTCGTCGGCGCCCGGGTAGCGGAACTCGACGTCGTCGAACCGCAGGACTCCGCGAGGGCCGGCGCCACCGCCGAGCGAGGCGAGCGGCACGGGGTCGGCCGGCTCGACCACCGACGACGTCGTGCCGAGCACGGCGCCGATGCGATCCGCGGCGACGGCCGCGCGCGGCACCATCATGACCATCATCGTGGACATCATCACGGCCATGAGGATCTGCATCAGGTAGCTCAGGAACGCCGTCAGCGAGCCGACCTGCATGGACCCGGCGTCGATCTGCTGGGCCCCGAACCACAGCACGGCCACGGACGACGCGTTCATGATGAGCATCACCATGGGGAACGCGAGGGCCATGAGCTTGCCGGCCCCCAGCGACGTGTCGTACAGCGCCGTGTTCGCCTCGCCGAACCGCTCCACCTCGCGGCGCTCGCGCACGAACGCGCGCACCACGCGCAGCCCGGTGATCTGCTCGCGCAGCACGCCGTTGATGGCGTCGATCCGGCTCTGCATCGCCCGGAAGTACGGGATCATGCGCCACAGCAGCAGCCCCATGGCCACCGCGAGGACGGGCACGATCACCAGCAGCAGCGCCGAGAGCTCGACGTCCTGCTGCAGGGCCATGATGACGCCGCCCACGGCCATGATCGGGGCCATCACCATGATGGTGAACCCCATGAGCAGCACCATCTGCACCTGCTGCACGTCGTTCGTGGAGCGCGTGATCAGGGAGGGCGCACCGAACTGGCCCACCTCGCGCGCCGAGAACGACTGCACGGCGTCGAACAGATCCCGGCGCAGGTCCCGGCCGAACGACGTGGCCGCCTTGGCGCCGAGCACCACCGCGCCGATGGCGCAGGCGACCTGGGCCAGGCTGACGGCGAGCATCCAGCCGCCGATGCGCCAGATGTACCCGATGTCACCCGTGATGACGCCGTTGTCGATGATGTCGGCGTTGAGCGAGGGCAGGTAGAGGCTCGCCAGGGTCTGGCCGAGCTGCAGCACCAGCAGGATCGCGATGGCGCCGCCATACGGCCGCAGGTACTTGCGCGAGAGGGAGACGAGCATCAGTGTTCCTTGCTCTGGTGGGTGACGAGCCCGTGGACGATCGCGTCGGCCACGACCTCGGCAGGCAGGGTGGGCAGCAGGCGGTCACGCCCGTGGTGACCGACGACGGCGGAGCCGACCATGGCGACCGCCACGTCGAGCGGGACCCGGAGCCGGTGCGCGTCCGGTTCGAGCGCCGCACGCATCCCCTCGACGAGGACGGCCGTGTGCGCCTCGCGCTCCTGGCGCAGCATCGCGTGTCGTTCGGCGATCTGGTCGTGGTCCGCGCTCGCGGGCGGGGGCGCGCCGGCCATCAGGCCGCGCAGCACGAGCATCCAGCGCATCGCCTCGTCGACCCAGGACCGGCCGAGCTCGATCAGCAGGGTCACCCGGGGCACCAGGGGCAGCGTGCGGTCGACGGCGGCGAGCGAGTCGCGGGTGGCGGCCGGGCGCGAGGCACGCCGCAGGCCTTCGAACGCCACCTCACCGATGAGCTCGTGCTTGTCGGCGAACACGCGGAACAGGGTGCCCTCGGCGACGCCGGCGGCCGCCGCGAGCTCCCGGGTGGTCACGTCGTGGCCGCGCTCGCGCACCAGCGGCAGCACGGCATCCACGATGGCGGCGCGGCGCTCGTCCGGCGCGAGCGGTGCGGCACGACGGCGGGGTTCCTCCGAGGTGGCGGTCATGCCCTCACACTAAATGAGTGAGCGCTCACTCCGCAACGCCGCCCGGCATCGACGGCACGACGACACGACGACGCCGGGGCGGCGAGGTCTCCCCCACCGCCCCGGCGCTCGCACCTCGTCGCGGCCCCGCTTCCCGGGCCCTGAGCTCAGCCGTGAACCTCAGCCCTCCTGAGGAGCCGGCGGCGCCGGGGGCACCGGGGGCACCGGGGGCTCGCCGGGCTGCTGCCCGGCCTCGTACGACGGGTCGAACGGCAGGCCCGACCGCGTGCCCGACGCGGTCGCGTCAGCGGCGGCGGCCTCCGACTGGCGCTGGGCCTCGCGCAACGCCTCGGCCGGATCGGTCAGCGCGGCGCCACCCAGGTCCTTCATGGCGGCCTGGCGCAGCGCGCGCGACGCGGCCGACTCCTCCTCGCTCGGCTCGGCCGGGGCGCCCGGCACCCCGGGGATGCCCGAACCGCCGAAGCCCTTGGAGATCGACCCGAGAGCGGCGGTGAACTCGGTGGGCACGACCCACAGCTTCGACGCCGTGCCGTTGGCCACCTGCGGCAGCATCTGCAGGTACTGGTAGGCGAGCAGCTTGGGGTCCGGGTCACCCGTGTGGATGGCGTCGAACACCTGGAGGATCGCGCGTGCCTCGCCCTCGGCCCGCAGCACCTGGGCCTGCGCGTCACCCTCGGCCTTGAGGATCGCCGACTGCTTCTCACCCTCGGCCGTGAGGATCTGCGACTGCTTGACACCCTCGGCCGTGAGGATCGTGGCACGCCGGTCACGCTCGGCACGCATCTGCTGCTCCATCGAGCCCTGCACCGAGGCGGGCGGGTCGATCGACTTGAGCTCGACGCGGTTGACGCGCACGCCCCACTTGCCGGTGGCCTCGTCGAGCACGCCGCGCAGCTGGCCGTTGATCTGGTCGCGCGACGTCAGCGTCTGCTCCAGGTCCATCGAGCCGACCACGTTACGCAGCGTGGTGACGGTGAGCTGCTCGATACCGGTGATGTAGTTCGCGATCTCGTAGACGGCCGACTTGGGGTCGGTGACCGAGAAGTAGATGACCGTGTCGATCGACACCACGAGGTTGTCGGACGTGATCACGGGCTGGGGCGGGAAGCTCACCACCTGCTCGCGCAGGTCGACGCCGGCACGCACCTTGTCGATGAACGGCACGAGGAGGTGCAGGCCCGGTTCGAGCGTCTTGTGGTATCGGCCGAGTCGTTCCACGATCAGCGCCACGGCCTGCGGCACGATCCGCACTGCCTTGACCAGCGCGGTGATCACGAAGATCAGCAGGACGATGAGCACCAGATACAGGACGACCTGCCCTGGGGTGATATCCACTACGAGTCCCTTCGGTGGGATGGTCTCCGCCGCAACCCGGCGGAGGGCGTTCAGGGGCGTCGGTCAGCGGGGCACCGGTCAGGTGGTGTGGTCCGCCCGCAACGGGACGACGACGGCGGTGGCGCCGTCGATGCGCAGCACCCGCACCTCGGTGCCGACGGGCAGCACGGGCGACCCGGGCAACCCGTCCTCCTCGAGGCGCGCCGTCCAGACCTCGCCGGTGAGCTTGACCCGACCGCCGGCCTCGCTGACCTCGGCGACGACGACGGCGGTGCGGCCCACCTGGGCGGCAGCGTTGGTCTCCGTCAGGGGTACGCGCTTGCGGAGCTGACGCAGCACCCACGGGCGCAGCGTGACGACCAGCAGCACCGACACGACGCAGAAGACGACCACCTGCACCCACACCGGAGCACCGAGGGCGGCCGCCAGCGCGGCCGCCAGCGAACCACCGATGAGCATCAGGACGACGACGTCGAGCACGATGATCTCGACGATGCCCAGCGCTATCGCGCCGCCGAGCCACCACATCCAGTCCATCTGCACTCCTTCGTCGCGGGCGGGCGGGTGGCGCCGTCACTGGCGCACCCGTCGTCATACGGCAATCCCAGCACTGCCTTTTGCCCAGATTTTACCCAGGGCGCGAGACGACCCGCTAGCCGTCGCCGGGGATCAATGTGCGCCAGTCGCGGCAGGTCGGTGCGCTCAGTGTCGCCCGCGCGCGGCGGCGGGCTGCGCAGCCCGCGCCAGCCAGCGCCCGCCGCCGTACGCGACCAGGAGCGGCATGCCGAACGCGGCGCTCAGGTTCTCCGCGGTGAGCACCTCGGCCAGCGGGCCCGCGGCCTGGACCGTGCCGTGCGGGCCGAGCAGCAGCATGTGCGTGAACCCGGGCGGGATCTCCTCGACATGGTGCGTCACCAGGATCAGCACCGGCGAGTGCGGGTCGGCCGCGAGCTCCGCCAGCGCGCCCACGAGCTCCTCGCGGCCGCCCAGGTCGAGCCCCGCCCCCGGCTCGTCGAGGATGAGCAGCTCGGGGTCGGTCATGAGCGCCCGCGCGATCTGCACACGCTTGCGTTCCCCCTCCGAGAGGGTCCCGTAGGTCCGGTCGGCGAGCGCGTCGACCTCGAACACGCGCAGCAGCTCCAGCGCGCGGGCGGTGTCGAGCTCCTCGTAGCGCTCACGCCAGCGGCCCGTGACGCCGTAGGCCGCCGTGACCACGACGTCGCGCACCAGCTCGTCGGCGGGGATGTGCTCGGCGAGCGCCGCCGAGGCGAGGCCCACGCGGGGGCGCAGCTCGAACACGTCGACCCGGCCCAGCGTCTCCCCCAGGACGGTCGCCCGGCCGGCGGTCGGGTGCATGCGCGCGGAGGCGATCTGCATGAGCGTCGTCTTGCCGGCGCCGTTGGGGCCCAGCACGATCCAGCGCTCGCCCTCGGCCACCTGCCAGTCCATGGAGTCGAGGATCGTGGTGGTGCCGCGGCGCACCGTGACGGACTGCAGGTCGAGAACCCAGCTCATGCACGTGCTCGCTTCGCTCCGCGCGTGCGTGAGGCACGAACCGCCCTGCGTTGAATGATTCGCTCGCTGCGCTCGCTCATGGTCCCGAACCCTATCGGTACTCTGACCCGGTGCCTGTGAGCCCGTCCGCTCTGCCGCGATCCGTCGTCCTCGCCCTGTGGCTGGGCACGCAGCGTCCCGCGCCCGGGGTGGTGGCGCGGTGCGTCCAGGACGACGACGAACCGCACACCGTGACGGGCCTGCCAGGACACGACACGATCGGCACCGGGCTGCGCGACCTGACTGGTTCGTGGGGTACGGGACCCCGCGAGGTGGTGGCCCTGCTGCCCGCCCCGGGGGACCCGGCCGGGGTCCCGGCGCCCGTGACGGCGACCGCGACGGACGCGGGTGAGTGCCTGGCCGTGACCACCGCGCAGGGGTCATGGGTGGTCGTGCCGCACGTCACCACGTTCGGCAGCACGCTCGAGCCCGGTCACCTGGTCGAGTGGCAGGTGCGCCCCGTGCCACCCTGGTCGACGGCCGTCGCCGGGGCGCTCGGATCGCTCGCTGATGCGGAGCGCGAGCTGCGCACCAGCCTGATCACGGCGACCGACGCGCTCGACCAGCTCGCCGTGGCGCGGTGGCGCGACGAGGCCGCCGACGTCATCGAGCGGGTCCGCGGGGCGTCGGCGCAGGCCTGGCCGGTGCCCCCGCTGGACGGCCGTCGCGCCCGCGTCCTGGAGCTCGCGCTGCGCCTGCTCGACATCGTGGGGCTCGCCGCCGACGACGACGGCGGCGCCGTCAACCTCTGGCAGGTGGACCAGCGGTCGGCGGCGCTGCGCGAGGTGGAGCGGACGGCCCGCCACGCGCTGGCCGCGGCCACCTACGCCCGTGTGGACGGCTGACCGGGCGGATCAGGCGGCCAGCACCTGGCGGTAGACGTCCAGGGTCCGCTCCGCGATCGCCGTCCAGGCGAAGTGCTCCTCCGCGCGGCGGCGGCCCGCGACACCCATGTCCGCGGCCCGCTGCGGGTCGCCCAGCACGTCGAGCATGGCCGCCGCCAGGTTCGCCACATAGGCGGGCGGGTCGATCGGCGTGCCGGTCCCGTCGTCCACCTGCTCGATGGGCACCAGGACGCCCGTGACGCCGTCGTCCACCACCTCGGGGATGCCGCCGGTCGCGGACGCGACGACGGGCAGCCCCACCGCCATGGCCTCGAGGTTGACGATGCCGAGCGGCTCGTAGATCGACGGGCACACGAACACGGTGCCGGCGGCGAGCACGGCGCAGAGCTCGGTGCGCGGCAGCATCTCCTCGATCCAGATGACGCCCGCGTCACCGTCGGCGTGCCCCGACCCGCGGCGGCGTGCCCGCAGGTTCTCGACCAGGGACTTCACCTCGGCCATGATCTCCGGGGTGTCGGGCGCACCCGCGCACAGCACGAGCTGGACGTCGTGCGGCAGCGACTCGGCCGCGCGCAACAGGTACGGCAGGCCCTTCTGCCGGGTGATGCGGCCTACGAACACGACGGACTGCCGGGTCGGGTCGATGCCGAGGCGGCGCACGGTGGCCTCCGCGGCCTCCGCCTGCGGGCCCGAGTCCGCGGGGCGCACCCAGCCCGAGAGGTCGATCCCGTTGTGCACCACGTGCACCTTCGCCGGGTCGAGCTCGGGGTAGCTGCGCAGGATGTCGCGCCGCATGCCACCGGACACCGCGATGATGCCGGCCGCACCCAGGTACGCCGTGCGCTCCGCCCAGCTCGACACCGCGTAGCCGCCGCCCAGCTGCTCCGCCTTCCACGGGCGCAGCGGCTCCAGGGAGTGCGCGGAGATGACGTGCGGGACGCCGTGGAGCAGCCCGCCCAGGTGGCCGGCCATGTTCGCGTACCAGGTGTGCGAGTGCACGATGTCGGCGCCCGCGACGTCGTTCGCCATGGCCAGGTCAACGCCCAGCGTGGCGAGCGCGGGGTTGACGTCCGTCAGGGTCTCCGGCACCGCGTACCCGAACACCCCACGCGACTGCGCCTCGGCGTCGCGGGGGCCGTCGAACGCCCGCACCCGCACGTCCGCGTGCGGGCGCAGCACGGCGGACAGCTCGGCCACGTGGACGCCCGCGCCGCCGTAGACGAAGGGCGGAAACTCGCGCGTCAACAGGTCGACGCGCAGGCGCCGGGGAACGGAGGACAGCTCAGTCGCAGCATTCACGCGACCAACCTAGCGGCCCCGCGACGCCAGACCGCCGGTCAGATGCGTCAACGTCGCGCAGCGCGGCGCGCCGCGGCCTAAGGTTCCAACCATGGCGTCCTCCCCACGTGTTCTCGCGATCGTCCTCGCCGGTGGCGAAGGAAAAAGGCTCATGCCCCTCACCGCCCACCGCGCGAAGCCCGCGGTCCCGTTCGGCGGCATCTATCGCCTGATCGACTTCGCCCTGTCCAACGTCATCAACTCCGGGTTCCTGCACGTCGTCGTGCTCACCCAGTACAAGTCGCACTCCCTCGACAAGCACATCGCCCAGACGTGGCGCATGTCCTCGCTGCTCGGCAACTTCGTGTCCTCCGTGCCCGCACAGCAGCGGGTCGGCAAGCACTGGTACCTGGGCAGCGCCGACGCCATCTACCAGTGCCTCAACATCATCGAGGACGAGCGGCCCGACATCGTCGTCGTCGTCGGTGCCGACCACGTGTACCGCATGGACTTCTCCCAGATGGTCAAGGCGCACGTCGACTCGGGGGCGCGCGCCACGGTCGCGGCGATCCGCCAGCCGATCGCGCTCGCCAGCGAGTTCGGCGTCATCGACGTCGACCCGGAGGACACCACGCGCATCCGGGAGTTCCTGGAGAAGCCCACCAACCCGGTGGGCCTGCCGGACTCTCCCCACGAGGTGCTGGCCTCCATGGGCAACTACGTGTTCGACGCCGACGCCCTCGTCGAAGCCGTGACCCGGGACGCCTCCGACCCGACGTCCCGCCATGACATGGGCGGCGACATCATCCCCTCGTTCGTGAGCGAGGGCACCGCCGGCGTGTACGACTTCATCCGCAACGACGTGCCCGGCTCCACCGACCGCGATCGCGACTACTGGCGCGACGTGGGCACCATGGACGCCTACTTCGAGGCGAACCGGGACCTCATCGCCGTCCAGCCCGTCTTCAACCTCTACAACGAGGACTGGCCCGTCTACACCGGGTACACCGGGCTGCCGCCGGCCAAGTTCGTGCACGCGGGCCCGGGACGCCTGGGCCACGCCGCCGACTCGATCGTCTCGCCCGGCGTGCTCGTCTCCGGTGCGACCGTCGCGGGGTCGATCCTGTCGCCCGGCGTGCACCTGCACTCGTGGGCCACGGTCACCAACGCCGTGCTCATGGACGGCGTCCAGGTGCACCGCCACGCCCAGGTGCACCGCGCCGTCATCGACAAGAACGTCGTGATCGGGGAGCGCGCCCGCGTGGGCGTGGACCACGAGGAGGACCGTGCGCGCGGCCTCACCGTGACCGAGACGGGCATCACGGTGGTCCCTAAGGGCACAATCCTCACGTGACCCCACCCGAGACCGCGCCCGCGCGCAGCCCCCGACGACTCGTCGTCACCGACGTCGACTCCACGTTCATCCAGCAGGAGGTGATCGAGCTCCTCGCCGAGCACGCCGGCACCCGCGACCAGGTCGCGGCCGTGACCGAGCGCGCCATGCGCGGTGAGCTCGACTTCGCCGCCTCCCTGCGGGAGCGGGTCGCCACGCTGCGCGGGGTTCCGGTCACAGCCCTCGACGAGGTGCGCGCCGCCGTGCGCCTCTCCCCCGGCGCCGCGGAGCTCGTGGCCGAGTGCCAGCGCCGCGGGTGGGCGTTCGGCCTGGTCTCCGGCGGGTTCGAGGAGATCGTGCGGCCGCTCGCCGCGGGCCTCGGCATCGACCGGGTGCGGGCGAACCGCCTTGAGATTGCGGACGGCGCCCTGACCGGGCGCACGCTCGGCCCCGTCATCGACCGCGGCGTCAAGGCCGAGACCCTGCGCGCCTGGGCAGCCGAGGAGGGCGTGGACCTCGCCGACACGGTGGCCGTGGGCGACGGCGCGAACGACCTCGACATGCTCGGGGTCGCCGGCGTCGGCATCGCCTACCGGGCCAAGCCCGTGGTGCGAGCCCAGGCCGACCACGCGATCGAGGACCGGCTCGACGAGGTGCTCGCGATCGTCGACACGCTCACCCCGGCCCGCTGACGGGACCACACCCCCAGACCTGACGGCGCCGCCGTCCCGGCACGGGACGGCGGCGCGTTCTGCTGCGGGGACGGGCCCGGAAGCGCTTCGAGGACGGGCCCGGGGCTCAGCCCGGCCGTTGCACCGACACCAGGCGGGCCATGCGCCGGCCCCAGTCGGCCCACTCGGCCTCCGCCTCCAGCAGCGAGGCGGTAGCGGTGGGGACGCCGACGCGCACCTGCGCGACCGCCGCGTCGTCGGAGCCCGGACCAGCCAGGTGGGCGGCCGTCGCCGCCATGGTCGGTTCGTGCCCGACCACGAGCACCGTGGTCACCGACGGGTCGAGGTCCCGCACCAGCGTGAGCACGTCGGCCACCGAGGCGTGATACAGCTCCGGCTCCAGGCGCAGGTGCGGGTCGGTCCGCAGCGCACGGGCGAGCAGGTCCCACGTCTGGCGGGTGCGCAGCGCGGTCGAGACCAGCGCCACCTGGGGCACGACGCCGTCGGCGACGAGTGCCTTGCCGACCGCGCCGGCCTGGTCCCGCCCCTTGGGCGCGAGAGGCCGGGACTCGTCCGTCAGCACGTCCTGCGCGCGTTCCGCCTTCGCGTGGCGCAGCAGCACCAGGCGCCGGACCGTCCCCTGCGTGAGCTCGTCCACGATCCCCCTCGTCGCCCCGTGGGCCGGGTTACTGGCCCATCGCGTGTACCCCGCCGTCGACGTGCACGATCTCGCCCGTCGTCGCCGGGAACCAGTCTGACAGCAGAGCGACCACCGCACGCGCCGCAGGCTCCGCGGACGTCAGGTCCCACCCCAGCGGGGCGCGGCTGGGCCACGCCTCCTCCATGGTGGCGAAGCCCGGGATCGACTTGGCGGCCGTGGTACGGATCGGCCCCGCGGAGACCAGGTTGGCGCGGATGCCGTCCGGGCCCAGGTCACGGGCCAGGTAGCGGTTCGTGGCCTCCAGGCCCGCCTTCGCCACACCCATCCAGTCGTAGACCGGCCATGCGAACTGCGCGTCGAACGTCAGGCCCACGAGCGAGCCGCCGTTCGTCATGAGGGGCTTCGCAGCGACGGCCAGCGCCTTGTAGGAGAACGCCGAGACGTGCACGGCCGTGGCGACGTCGTCCCACTGCCCCGCCAGGAAGTTGCCCCCCATGACGGACTGCGGGGCGAACCCGATGGAGTGCACCACACCGTCCAGCCCGTCGAGGCCCACCGCGCGCACGGCGTCAGCGAGGCCGTCCAGGTCCTCCTGGCTGGTCACGTCGAGCTGCACCACGGGCGCCTCGACGGGCAGGCGCTTGGAGAACGCGGCCGTCAGCTTGGCCTGGCGCCCGAACGACGACAGCACGACCTGGGCGCCCTCCTGCTGGGCGAGGCGGGCGGCGTGGAACGCGATGGAGGAGTCGGTGAGCACCCCGGTGATGAGGAGCTTCTTGCCGTCGAGGAGACCCATGGCCGGCCTTTCGTCGTTGTCAGATGAGAAGTGATGGTTGAGCCTGTCGAGACCAGGTACGTCAGTGCCCCATGCCGAGGCCGCCGTCGACAGGGATCACGGCCCCCGAGACGTACGCGGCGGCGTCGGACGCGAGGAACCGGACCACGCCGGCGATCTCCTCGACCTGCCCGAAGCGGCCCGCGGGGATCGACGCGAGGTACGTCTTCTGCGTCTCGGGCGGCAGCACGTCCGTCATCTGCGTCTGGATGAACCCAGGCGCGACGACGTTCGCGGTGATGCCGCGACCCCCGAGCTCGCGGGTGATCGAGCGGGCCATGCCGACGAGCGCCGACTTGGACGCCGCGTAGTTGACCTGCCCTCCGCTGCCGTACAGCCCGACGACGGAGCCGATCAGGACGATGCGGCCTCGGCGCAGGCGGATCATGCCCTTCGAGGCGCGGCGCACCACGTGGAAGGTGCCCTTGAGGTTGACGTCGATGACCGCGTCGAAGTCCTCGTCGGTCATCCGCATGAGCAGCCCGTCGCGCGTGACGCCCGCGTTGGCCACCACCACCTCGACCGCTCCCAGGTCCTGCTCGATGGCCGTGAAGGCGGCGTCCACCGCGACGGCGTCGGCGACGTCGGCGACGTACGCGTGCACGCCGTCCGGCACCTCGGTGCCGCGCTGCACGGCGGCGACCACGTCGCCGTTCGCGACGAACGCCTCGGCGATCGCGCGGCCGATGCCGCGGGACGCACCGGTGACGACGACGACGCGGGGTGTACTCACGGGGGGTCCTTCCGACGACGGGGCCGCCACGGGCGGCAGCTGGGCCGTCTGCGAACCTATCGCCCCGTGTGCGGCCGCGGCGGGCACGACGCGGGACGGCATCGCCCCGCAGGATTGTCGACTTCCTACAAAGTGCGTGTCTCGGGCCCGGCTCGGTGCTCGGCCCGGCGGTGGACCTGTGGCCTCCGGAGCGCTCGTAGACTGGCGCGGTGAGCACGAGTGCGGCGACCCCGCGTCCTGCCGCGCACCGCGGATCCGGACCTCAGGCGAGCCGACACGACGCCCCGGTCCCGTCGATCACCGACGCCGCCGAGTCCCTGGAGGAGGATCAGGCACGGCGCATGCGGCGCTACCTGATCCAGATGGGCATGCGCGTGGTGTTCTTCGTCGCCGCGTACTTCGTGTCCGGGTGGCTGCGCTGGTCGTTCGTCGCCTTCGCCGCCGTGATCCCGTACGTCGCCGTGCTGCTCGTCAACGCGGGCCGAGACCGCGTGACGTACGCGACGTCGGCGGTGCGGCCCACCGCGCCCAAGGAGATCACCGGGCCACCCGAGCCGGCGCACCTCGTCGTCGACCCCGAGACCGACCCCGACCCCGACCAGCAGGAGAAGTGATGGATCTGCTCGCCTCAGCCGACCCCGTTGCCGAGGGCGAGCTGATCTGCTCGGGGAAGGGCTGCCCTCAGGAGGCACGGTGGGGCCTGCTGTGGAACAACCCG
Source organism: Xylanimicrobium pachnodae JCM 13526 = NBRC 107786 (assembly GCA_001592145.1). GTDB lineage: Bacteria > Actinomycetota > Actinomycetes > Actinomycetales > Cellulomonadaceae > Xylanimonas > Xylanimonas pachnodae. The sequence goes on from BCWJ01000007.1 coordinate 102,793, forward strand.
AAGATCCACACCCCGGAGCGGAACAAGGTCTGGCTGGCCTGCGACGACCACCGCGCGCACCTCGAGGAGTTCCTCCGGTTGCGCGGGTTCCTCCGCCAGACCGTCCCCGTCGCCGCCCTGGACCGGTTCGACCCCGGCGAGCGCCCATGACCGGGGTGCCGACGGCGGCCGCCCCGATGACGACGCCGGCATCCGGCAGGCCGCCCGCACGCACCCGGCGGCAGTGGATCACCCTGGGCCTCGGCGCGCTGGTGCTCGCCGCGCTGTGCGTGCTGGCCGCCGTCTGGCAGTGGCACCGGTACGAGGCCCGCGAGGCCTACATCTCGCTCGTCGAGGCGAACTACGACGCGCCACCCGCCGCCGTGAGCACGCTGCTCGACGGCCCCGGCGCCGTCCTGGCCGACGACGACGTGTGGCGACCGGTCACCCTGACCGGGACGTACCGCCCGCAGGACACCGTGCTGCTGCGCAACCGGCCCGTCTCCTCCACCCCGGGCTTCCACGTCCTGGTGCCCTTCGAGGACCGGTCGGGCATCGTCATCGTGGTCGACCGGGGCTTCGTGCCGCTGGGGCACGACTCCACGGCGCCCGACGCCGTCCCCGAACCACCCGCCGGCGAGGTCACCGTGACGGTGACGTTGCGCGCCGACGAGCCCGAGTCGTCCCGCGGGGCGCCCACCGGTCAGGTCCAGGCGATCTCGACGGCGCAGGTGCTCGCGGCCGGCACCACGGGCGCGGGCTGGGCGGACGGGCGCACGGTGAGCGCGTACGGGGAGGCGCGCGCCGAGGACCCGGCGCCCGCGCAGGCGTTGCGCGCCCTGCCGCGACCCGACCTGGACCCCGGCTCGCACCTCTCCTACACCGTGCAGTGGCTCATCTTCGCGGGCGGCGCGATCGGCGGCTACGTCATGCTGTGGCGCCGCGAGACCCGCGGCGACGCCCCGACCGCGGGTGACCTGCTCGCGGCCGCGGGCGACACCCCGGCCCGGCCCCGCCGCGAGCGCCGCCACCGGCCCACCGACGAAGAGCTGGAAGACGCCCTCCTGGACGAGTGACCCCGGGTGGTGCGGCCCAGCACGTAGACTCTGGTGGCCCTTCCGTGGCTCCCCCGCGACCCCCTGAGACCTGAGGCATCACCGTGATCACCGCCCACGGCGTCGAGCTGCGCATCGGCGCCCGCGTCCTGCTGCAACCGACGTCCTTCCGTATCGCTCCCGGCGACCGCATCGGCCTGGTGGGCCGCAACGGCGCCGGGAAGACGACGCTGACCAAGACGCTCGCGGGCGAGACCCAGCCCACGGGCGGGCAGATCACGCGCTCGAACGAGGTGGGCTACCTGCCACAGGACCCGCGCACGGGTGACCTGGACACCATCGCGATGGACCGGGTGCTCTCGGCGCGCGGGCTGGACTACCTGGTGCGGGCGATGGCGGAGACCGAGGCCAGGATGAGCTCGGAGGACATGGACGTCATGGCCGCCGCCCTGGACCGCTACCCCAAGCTGGAGGCGCGGTTCCTGGCCGCGGGCGGGTACGCGGCCGAGTCGGAGGCGCACCGCATCACGTCCAACCTGGGCCTGGACCAGCGCGTGCTCTCGCAGCCGCTGGAGACGCTCTCGGGGGGTCAGCGCCGCCGCGTCGAGCTGGCCCGCATCCTGTTCTCCGGCGTCGACACGCTGCTGCTGGACGAGCCGACCAACCACCTGGACCACGACTCGATCCTGTGGCTGCGCGACTACCTCAAGACGTACCCGGGCGGCTACATCGTCATCTCGCACTCGGTGGACCTGCTGCGCGACACGGTCAACAAGGTGTGGCACCTGGACGCGAACCGCGGCGAGCTCGACCAGTACAACCTGGGCTGGGACAAGTACCTGGACCAGCGCGAGCAGGACGAGAAGCGGCGGCGCCGCGAGCGCGCCAACGCCGAGAAGAAGGCGTCCGCGCTGATGGCGCAGGCGGAGAAGATGCGCGCGAAGGCGACCAAGGCGGTCGCGGCGCAGAACATGATCCGCCGCGCGGAGAACCTCGTGGGCGGCCTGGAGGGGGTGCGGCAGGCGGACAAGGTGGCCAAGCTGCGCTTCCCGAAGCCGGCGCCGTCGGGCAAGACGCCGCTCACGGGCAAGGACCTGTCCAAGTCGTACGGGTCGCTCGAGGTGTTCACGGGCGTGGACCTGGCGATCGACCGGGGCTCGCGCGTGGTCATCCTGGGCCTCAACGGGGCGGGCAAGACGACGATGCTGCGCCTGCTGGCGGGCGTCGAGCAGCCGGACACGGGCGAGGTGGTGCCCGGCCACGGGCTCAAGCTGGGCTACTACGCGCAGGAGCACGACATGCTGGACATGTCCGTGACGGTGGTGGAGAACCTGCGGCACTCGGCCCCGGACCTCACGGACACCGAGGTGCGTTCGGTGCTGGGGTCGTTCCTGTTCTCGGGCGACGACGCCGACAAGCCCACGCACGTGCTCTCGGGTGGGGAGAAGACGCGCCTGGCGCTCGCGACCCTGGTGGTGTCGTCCGCGAACGTGCTGCTGCTCGACGAGCCCACGAACAACCTGGATCCGGCGTCGCGCGCCGAGATCCTGGGCGCCCTGCACACGTACGAGGGCGCGATCGTCATGGTCACGCACGACGACGGGGCCGTCGACGCCCTGAACCCCGAGCGGGTGCTGCTGCTGCCCGACGGCGACGAGGATCTGTGGAACGAGGGCTACCGCGAGCTGGTGTCGCTGGCCTGAGCACCACCCCGCGGTGGCTGAGCCGGTCGAGACCGCTGGGCTTGTCGAAACCGGCCCGCGTGGCAGGGTCGTTCCGTGAAGTCGTCCCTGATCGCGTACCGGCTCCGTGCGCAGCACATGAACGGTGACCATCTGCCGGGCGGCGCCGTCGCCGTCGGGCACCTGGGCGCGGTCCAGTCACAGCTGCACGACATGTCGCTGTGGGCGCTGTCGGGCCGCACCGGCCGCACGCGTGCCGAGCTCGCGGCCGAGTTCGCCGCGGGCGCCTTCGTGCGCACCCACGTGCTGCGCCCCACGTGGCATCACGTGCTGGCCGCCGACCTGCCGGACCTGCTGGCGATCACTGCCCCGCGGGTGCGCCGCGCGCTGGACCAGGGCGCGAGGGTGGCCGGTCTGTCCCCCGCCACCCGGCACGACGCCGCCGCCGTCGCGTGTGCCGCGGTCGCCGCGGAGGGCCCGCTGACGCGCGCCGAGGTGGCGGAGCGGCTGGTGGCGGCGGGCCTGCCCGGGCCGGACGGCCGGTGGGCGACGACGCCGCTGGCGCACGTGCTCATGGAGGCCGAGCTGACCGGTGCGATCGGCAGCGGTCCGATGCGCGCGAGACAGCACACGTATCGCGCGCTGAACCTGCCGGCGCCGCCTACGCAGGGGGGATGTGCTCCGTCACGTACCCCGGACGAGCGTCTCGCCTGGCTCGCGACCCGCTACGTGCGCGGGCACGGGCCCGCCGGGCCGGCAGACCTGGCGTGGTGGGCGTCGCTCCCGATCACGGTGGCTCGCCGCGCGTTCACGCTGGCCGGGCTGCGGCCCGTGACCCTCGCCGGGCAGGACCTGTTCACGCTCGACGACGCCGAGCCCGTGGCGGCGCCCGTGCCCGCCGCGATGCTGATCGCCAACTTCGACGAGCTGATCAGCTTCCGCCGGGATCCGGGCGACTGGGGTCCCCAGGGGATCGATGCCCTGCTGCGCGCCCAGGGCCTGGTCCTGTTCGACGGCATGCCGGCTGGTTCCTGGAAGCGGACCGAGTCGGCCGGCGCCGCGGTCATCGAGGTGACCACACCCGTGCCCGTCACCCGGCGGGCCGCCGCGGACCTGGAGGCGGAGGCCGCCAGGTTCGGCCGCTTCGCGGCGCGGCCCGTGACCCTGACCGTCGCCGACCGGTGACCATGGCCTCATGACGGCAGACACCGAGCCCCATCAGGCACGCAGCCTCCTGATCCCGGCGGTCATGGTTGCGGCGTGCGGTGGTGCCCTGATCGCCGCGCAGTCCAGCGTCAACGGCTCCCTGACCGCGTTCGGCGCCGGGGCCATGCTCACGGCGTGGCTCAGCTACCTGGGCACGATGCTCACCGCGGCACTGGTGCTCGTGCTGCGACGCCGGACCCGCTGGACGATCGACACGTTGCGCGCTCACGGGCGCTGGTGGTGGCCGTGGATCGGGCTGTTCGGCGTGCCGCTCGTGATCGGCATGTCCTTCGGGGTACCGATCGTGGGGGTGGCGGTCGCCTCGGTGGCGTCCGTGGCGGGCCAGACCATCTCCGGCCTGGCGCTGGACTCCCGTGGCGTCGGGCTGCCGGCACCCCTGCGCCTGACCGGCCGGCGCCTGCTGGCCGCGATCGTCGCCGTGACCGGCCTCGCGGTCGCAGTCGGTGGCGGCCAGGGCGGCAGCGTGTGGCAGGTCGTCGGGGTGGGGGCCACGATCGCGGCCGGTGGGGCGCTGATCGGCGCGCAGCAGGCGGGCAACGGCCGCATCAACCTGGTGACCGACGACGCGTTCCTGCCGACGTTGACGTCGTCGGCCGGTGGCTCGGCGCTCATGACCCTCCTCGTGGGCGGTGCCTGGGCCGCCGGAGCGCTCGACGGCGCTCAGCTGGCCGGGGCCGACCACTGGTGGCTGTACCTCGGCGGGCCGCTCGGCTGCGGCATCACGGCGACGTCGGCGTGGGCGATCCGGCACCTCGGGACGTTCGCGCTGACGCTCGCTATCGTCGTCGGCCAGCTCGTCGCCGCCGTGGTGATCGACTTCCTGACGGTGGGCGGGGTCGGGGTGCTCACGTACGTCTCGGTGGTCCTGTCGATCACGGCCACGCTGCTCGTCGTGGTGCGCCGACGGTCGCGCTGAGCCGCCGGTGCGGGCCCGCCTGCCCAGACCCGCCTGCCCAGACCCGCCGGTCCGGGCAGGCGGGTGCCGTCACACGAAGCCGAACAGCGGCGGGAACGCCAGGGCCACGACGGCCGCCCACGCCGCGTACCCGGGCAGGTAGCTGGTCTGCCAGCGGTCGACGGCGTCGAAGGTGCCGCGGCGGCGCAGGAACTGCCACAGCAACCAGCCGGTACCCACCAGGTGGACGAGCAGGACCAGGTTGAGCCCGAGCGCGGCCGTCTTGTTCGCGGTCCACCCGGCGTCGGCGATGCGCGTGATCATCGCTGCCAGGGCGACCGCGTTGACGGCGAACGCGGCGACCACCAGGGCGAGCTGGAGCCAGTCGAAGGGACGTCCGGGTGCGAGCGGGTCTCGTGCACTGATCGAGTAGAGCAGCAGGGCGAGCACCAGCACGAGGATCGCGTCCATGATGATGAGCAGGCTGCGGTCGACGGCGGCCAGGGGCCCGCCCGTGACCAGCGCGACGAACGCGGCGACGAGGAGCACGAGCGTAAGCGGGGTGAACACCCGCGTGAGCACGGGCGCCATGTTCTCCACGACGCTCTTCTTGGCCTCGACCAGCCAGGCCGCCACCAAGAACGCCCCGGGTACGGCGAACGGCATGAGCCAATCCTCGAAGAACGGTTCGACGTTGACGTCGACGACACCGAAGACGGCCAGGGTCAGCGCGAGCAGCAGGCCGCCACCGAGAGCGATGAGCGCGAAGTAGATCAGCAGCTCGCCCGTGAACCGGACGAAGTCCATGCGCCGGGTATGGCTACGCCACACTCCCCCGGCGTAGGCGACACCGAGCAGCAACCACAGCGCGACCGGCAGGTGGGTCGCGGTGAGCACGAACGTCGTCCCCGGGACGGTGGTGCCGGCCTCCATGGCGTACGGGTAGAGGTTGACGACGACGGCGACGACGACCGTCACGCCCACGAGCAGCGCGGCGACCCGCGCGGGCAGGCGGCGCGACCAGGCGAAGTAGCCGGCCAGGAACGGAAGCACCGCGAAGGCAGCGTTGAGCAGGAACACCTCGACGTCGCCACTGGCGACCAGCAGCTTGACGGCGATGCCCGCGCCGATCGCCAGCGCGACCAGGACACCGAGGTCCCGCCGGCGACCACTCCCCTCTACCGGCGTGTCCGGGACGAGCACGAGCTGCTTCCACAGGCGCTCGGAGTGTTCGCGGGCGAACTCGCGCGAGACGTCATCGAGGTTGCCCATGCGCCGCACGGCCACGAGGAACGCCTCCTCGTCGTCGAGACCCGCGGCGGCGAGGTCCGCCACCCGGCCGCGCAGGTTGTCCTCGAGCTCGGCCGCGTCGTCGGCGGTGATGGTCGAACGACGCAGCACCCACCGGCGCCACTGCGTGATCTGCTCCTCCAGCCCCGAGCGCGGCGCGGCGGGCGCCTGCCCGCTCATGCGAACGCCCCCGCCAGACCGGGGCCGTGCGCCGTCGGGCCCTGCAGCGAGTCCCAGACCTGCTTCAGCGCGGCGGCGATCACGTCCCACTGGGCCTGGCGCTCGCTGAACACCTCGCGGCCGGCCGGGGTCAGGGCGTAGTGCTTGCGCTTGCGCCCTGCCTCGGAGACGCCCCAGCGGGCGGTCACCCAGCCGTTGCGCTCCAGGCGGTGCAGCAGCGGGTAGAGCATCCCGTCGGTCCACTGCAGCTGACCCCCGGACAGCTCGCCCACTCGTTTGAGGATGGCGTAGCCGTGCAGGTCGCCGTCGGCGAGAATGCCGAGGACCAGCGGAGTCGCGGAGGCCGCGACCAGGTCCTTGTCGATGTGCATGTGCGCTCCGATACCTTGAGGTACTAGGGATCGAACCCTAGCACCACTAGGTATTGCCCGCTCGCGACCCGTATCGCCGGCGGTGCTCCGCGAAGACCACGCACGGAGCCTGCGAGCTCAGCGCTCCCCGAGCTCCTCGCCACCGGCGGCATCGTGCGCGGCCCGATAGTCCGGGCGCGGGGGCTGGGGGCGCTGGTCGTCGCCCTCTCCACCCTCACGCCCGCCGTACGGGCGGGTGTGGTCGGCGAACTCGTCACGCTCGAAGGTCAAGGACCACTTCCCCACCGTGAACGTGGCGCCGGCGTGCAGCACCTGGTCGCCAGGGGTCTCCCCGGGGTCCTGGCCAGCCGCGATCGTGGGTGCGGTGCCGGGCCGCAGCAGCCGCAGCACGTACTCGTCGCGCTCGTCGTGGCGGATCTCGGCGTGGACCGCCGCCAGCCCCGCGAGCTGGATGTCGGCGTCCGAGGCCGAGCCGATCGTCGACACCTCGCGCACGAGCGGGACCGAGCGCTGCTGCTCGCCCTCCCACACCCAACCGTCGTCCCCCAGCAGCAGGCGGGGGTTGCCGGCACCGTAGCCGGCGTGCGTCGTTCCAACCATCGTCACTCCTTTCGACTCACCGGGGCGGGCCCCGCAGGCGCTTGCGCGTTCCCGTCGGGCTGCCTACCGTCGAACCACGGTCAGGTCACGGCCCACCACTCACGATCGAGAGGTAACGCCATGCCGATCATGGGAAAGAACGGTCAGGTCAAGACGAGCGAGCTGCCCGACACCCTCAAGCGGTCGAGCAAGAAGGCGCAGGAGACGTTCGCCAAGGCACACGACTCCGCCGCCGAGCAGTACCACTCCGACGAGCGGGCCTACAAGGTCGCGTGGGCCGCGGTGAAGCACGACTTCACGAAGTCGGGCGACCGCTGGGTGCACAAGGACTGAGGCGCGCCCGGGCCCTGGCGGCCTGGGATGCCGCGGCCTGGGATGCCGCCGACGGGACGGCGGTCTACGTGAAGACGCTCACGCCGCCGGGGCCCACCAGCAGGCCGACGATGATGAGCACGGCGCCCCACAGGAACTGGCGCCGGAACAACGCGACGATGCCCGCCACGACGAGGATGACCGCGATGATCCACAGGATGAGTTCCATGACTCCTCCTTCGCGAAGGCCGGACCGTGCCGCCATGGCCTGACGCCTGTCCAGCTCGTTCTCGTCCAGCCTGGCGGTCAACCCGGCCGCTCGCAAGCCGTACACCCCCCGGACCTGCACAGGAGTGCCTGATGAAGCTGACGCGCGCCATCTATCTCACCACGCTGGCCGTGGTGGCCTTCGGCCTCGCGTGGGTCATCACCTGGGCGCTGGTGGGCCGATGAACGCCCGCATCCGGCACCGGCCGGTCCACGTCAACGCCCTGTCGCTGACCTTCGCCGCCCTCTTCGTGGCCACGTTGGCGGGGCAGGCGGTCGCCGGGCACGCCCGGTTCAACCGGGAGCAGCTCGAGGCGAGCGCGCCACCCGTCTCCCTGGGCCACTACCTGACGTCGAGCGCGTTCGGCGTCGACGTCCTCGAGAACTGGCAGTCGGAGTTCCTGCAGTTCCTGCTGTTCATCCTGGCGACCGTCTGGCTGGTGCAGCGCGGCTCCCCCGAGTCGAAGCCGCTCGGCCGGGCCGGGCGGGAGTCCGACGCGCAACAGCAGGTGGGCCGCTTCGCCGGACCGGCCGCACCGCGCGCGGCTCGGGGCAACGGCCTCAAGCGACGCCTGTACGAGCACTCGCTCACCCTGGTCATGGGCACGGTGTTCCTGGTGAGCTGGCTGGGCCAGTCGCTGGCCGGCGCAGTCGCCTACTCCCACGAGCAGGTGCGAGACGGCCAGGATCCGGTCACGTGGCTGGAGTACCTGCGCCTGCCCGACTTCTGGGACCGCACCCTGCAGAACTGGCAGTCCGAGTTCCTCGCGGTGCTCTCCATGGTCATCTTGAGCGTCTACCTGCGCGAGCGCGGCTCACCCGAGTCGAAGCCCGTGGGTGCGCCCCACGACGCCACCGGCGTCGAGGGGTGATCGCCGGCGCGGACCCACGGGGCCGGCCCGTGGGTCCGCGTGGGTCACAGGCGAGGGTCGTGACGCCCGTACCCCGCACGCAGCACGACGGCGCTGCGCCGGTCGGGATCGCGTCGCTCCGCGGGGAGCGGGAGCCGGGCGATGTCCTCCCACCGGACCAGGAACGTGCCGCGGTGCAGGCGTCGCAGCGGGCGCGCGATCAGCCACGGTGCGGGCACCTGCGCCCGCTCGAAGCCCAGGAACGACGTGCGGGTGTGCGGCGAGACGACGAGCCCGACCAGGCGTGGCCGGGCGAGCGGACCGTCGAGCGGGCCGTCGAGCACCAGTCGCGCGTCCACGGTCCACCCGACCGTCTCACCGTCGGTCGTCTCCGCGCGCAGGTCGAGAAGGTCGGAGACGATCATGGGCCGTGCCTCCCGCCCGGGATCCGCGCGATCACCTGGTCTCGCACCCACCGCTCCACCCAGGCCAGGTCGAGCGACTCGGCGTCGGCGGCGATCTTGATCACGACGCCGACGTCGGCGACGAGCCGCCAGGGCAGCCGCTGCCATCGCGAGGCGGGCGCCCGCCCGCCGAAGATCCGGGCACCCAGCACGGGGCCCGTGACCAGGGACGTGACGTACGGCGCCGGACCACCCGGCTCGGCATCCTCCAGCTCGAGGTCACCCACCACCATGACGGGGACGTCGTCCCGGTCGAGCACCTGGTGGTCGAGCAGGTGCAGGCGGGCGTCGAGGATGCGCCCGGACGGCTGCGTGTCCCCGGTCATGAGCCCGCCCTCGTCACGATCATCAGCGGGACGGCCGCGAGCGCCACGACGGTGAGCACCACGAGGTACACGGACCCCACCGCGTTGAGCGCGCGGCCGTTGGTGTGCTCCCCCATGTACTCGGGGTCGTTGGCCACCACGAGGATGGGAAGGTAGGTGAGCGGCAGCGCGACGGCGGAGAACACCACCGAGTACTCGGTGACGGCCACGGGGTCGACGTTCGTGGCGAGCACGGCGACCGCGACGACGAGCGCGACGATCATCGAGAGGTGGAAGCGGGCGGCGTGCGCGGGCCGGCGGAACTTGCCCCACGACCAGCCGAGGTACTGCGCGAGCGTGTACCCGGTCGACAGCGCCGTCTCGAGCGCGGCCCCGAACGTCGCGGCCGCGATGCCGACGATGACGACGGCGACGAGCAGCATGCCGCCGGCCTGCGCGACGGGCAGCACGAGCTGGGCCATCGAGTCGACGGCGATGCCCCGGGGCAGCAGCACGATCGCCGCGCAGGCCGCGATCGCCACCGACAGGAACCCGCCGAGGGGGAAACCGATGAGGACGTTGAGGCGTGAGGTGGCCAGGTCGCGCACCGTCCACTTCTCCTCGACGCCGCCCGAGGAGAAGAAGAACACCTCGTACGGCGTCATCGCCGCCCCGAACAGAGCGACGGCGTAGTACCAGTAGGTGGTGGTGCTCTCGTTCGCGGGCACGGAGGGCGCGAGCCCGGCGGCGAGCTCGCCCCAGTCCGGGCCGAGCAGGAACACGGCGACGGCGAACCCGATGAGCGTCAGCCCGAGCAGGCCCGTCACGTTCTCCATCACCTTGAACTTGACCCGCCACAGCACGAGCCACACCGCGAGCGCCGCGACCGGCACCCACAACCGGTGGTCGACGCTGCTCGCCAGCTGGAGGGCGAGCGCGATACCACCCACCTCGGCGATGAGGGTCAGCACCGTGACCGCCAGGCTGGCGACGAGGTTGAGGCCAGCGGCCCGCGGGCCGAGCCGCTCGCGGATCACCTCGAACGTCGCACGCCCCGACACGGCGGCGACCTTGCCCGACATGTGCGCGAACACGCAGATGCCGACGATGCCGAGGCCCACCACCCAGGCCAGGGAGAGCCCGAACCGGGAGCCGACGACGGCGTTGGTCACCAGGTCTCCCGCGTCGAGGAACCCGCCGATGGCGGTCAGGATGCCGAGGGCGACGCCCAGCAGCCGGTTCATCGGGTCTCCCGGAGTCTCGATGCCGCGTCGAGTCTCGATGCCGCGTCGTCCAGCGCCGCTCCCGCGTCGTCGAGCTCGGCGATCGCGTCGCTCAGGGATGCGTCGTCGTCGGCGCCGAGGGCGACGCGCGCCTGGGCGACGGCGGCGACGCCGTCGGCTACGGCATCCCATGCGGTCAGGCGGCCCTGGACGGCATCCCGTGCGGCGGCGGGCGGCACGAGCGCGGCCAGGTCGTGCGCCGCCGCGGTGACGGACTCCACCGCGCGGCCGACCGTGGCGTCCGCCGTGACCGCGGGGAGCAGCCCGTCGCGCACGGACTCCAGCGCGAGCTGCGCGGTCGCGACGGCCGAGGAGGCCTCGTCGAGGTGGTCACCGACGGCGATGACGGCACGCTCGCCGTCCGCCCGGCCTGCTTGGGCGCCACAGCCGCCCAGGACGGCGCACGCACAGATCATCCCGGCCAGGACCGCACAGGTCGGAGCGGCAACCCGCGAGGCGTTGCGGCGCGAGACGGTGGGTGGGGCTGCGGCACGATTCACGGGCACGCTCCGGCGAGGATCTCCCGTGGGCCGGCGGCGCGCGCGGGACGAACTGGACCGGCCCCGCCTCCCGACGCCGGTCCCGCCATGGTGGCGCACGGGGGACGGAACCGCTCGTCATGCCGCGCCCGGGCCTCGTGAGTAGGGTGTCGGGGAAGAGTCCGGAGCCGGCTCACCGACCGCATGGCGCACCACGTCGTGGCACGGGAGGAGTGGCACAGTGACGCATGACCAGTTCCCGCCCCAGCAGCAGGATCCGCCGGGGCTGACGGAGATGATGGACCCGAGGCCGGACCACGGCGAGCGGAGCTATCAGGGCACGGGCCGCCTGACCGGCCGCCGGGCGCTCATCACGGGTGGCGACTCCGGCATCGGCCGGGCCACCGCGATCGCGTTCGCGCGCGAGGGCGCCGACGTGGCCATCGGGTACCTGGCCGTCGAGCAGCCCGACGCCGAGGAGACGGCGCGCCTGGTCCGCGAGGCGGGGCGCACCGCGAGCCTGCTGCCCGGCGACCTGACCGACGAGTCGTTCGCGCGCGGGCTCGCCGCGCAGGCGGTCGGCGCGCTGGGCGGGCTCGACATCCTGGTGAACAACGCGGGCTACCAGATGGCTCGCGGGACCTCGATCGACACGCTCGACAGCACCGAGGTGGACCGGGTCATCCGCACCAACCTGTACGCGCTGTTGTGGGTCACGCAGGGTGCGCTCGCCCATCTGTCCCGTGGCGCCTCGATCATCAACGTCTCCTCGATCCAGGCGTACGAACCGTCGGGGAAGCTGGTCGACTACGCGTCCACCAAGGCGGCGATCAACAACATCACCGTCAACCTGGCCGCGGAGCTCGGGCCGCGCGGCATCCGCGTCAACGCCGTCGCCCCCGGACCGATCTGGACGCCGCTGCAGCCTGCCACGCAGGAAGCCGAGCACCTGCGGGAGTTCGGCGCGAAGGTTCCGCTCGGACGCGCGGGCCAGCCGGCGGAGGTGGCACCGGCCCTGGTGTTCCTCGCCTCGGAACGTGATGCGAGCTACGTCTCCGGCACCGTGCTCGGTGTGACGGGCGGCCGGCCCGTCTTCTGACCGCGCCGCCGGAGCGCCTGCAGTGCCACGAGAAAGGACGACGAACGATGGTGACCATGCTCCACGAGCTGCTCGGAGCCCTGACGGGCGGGCAGACGTACCGCACCGGGGAGTTCCGCTACGAGGTGGGAACCGACACCTGGTGGTGGTCGGACGAGATCTACCGGATGCACGGCTTCGAGCCCGGTGACGTGGTGCCGACGACGCCGATGATCCTCGCGCACAAGCACCCGCAGGACCGTGACCGCTATGCGGGTGCCCTGGCGAGCGCGAGCGTGCACGGCGGCATGTTCGGCTCGGTGCACCGCATCGTCGACGCCGCGGGCCGTCACCGCGTGCTCGCGACGATCGGCGAGGCCCATCTGGCTGATGACGGCTCCGTCGTCGACATCACCGGGCACTTCGCCGACGTGACGGATGCGGTCCAGGACCTCGCGGCCGCCGAGGCGAGCCGCCAGATCCGCGCCGCCGACGAGCATCGCGCGGTGATCGACCAGGCTGTCGGGGTGCTCGTGGCCGTCACGGCCCAGCCACCCGCCGCCGTCTTCGACGTCCTGCGGGCGGCGTCCATGCACTCGAACACGAAGCTGCACACGCTGGCTCGCCAGGTCGTGGACGCGGCCGCCGGCGGTCACGCAGACGCGATCGGAGCCCTGCTGCCCGGACCTTGGCACGACGCGCCATAGAAACAAGGCCCGACGGCGAGCAACCGAGCACGAACGCGCGCTCGATTCGCGACCTCCTCCCGGAACGGCAAAGAACTCCCCCTAACGTGGCAAGCATGGCCACCGAGCACCCCCCTGCGCACCCCGACGCGCCCCGGCGCCTGTCGCGCCGCATGACGGCGGGTCAGCTCCTCGCGCTCCTGCTCGCCTTCCTCCTGGTCGCCGGTGCCGGGGGCATCCTGGCCGCCGGGTTCCTGCTGCCCGCCGCGGCGGGCGCCCACACCGCCGCGACAGCCACGCGCGCCGTCCTCGATGAGGTTCCCGCCGAGCTCCAACGGCAGCCACTCGCCCAGGCGTCCACCGTCTACGCCGCAAACGGCGAGCACCTGGCCACGTTCTTCGCCCAGAACCGGATCGTCGTGCCGCTCGACGAGGTCTCGCCCCACCTGATCAACGCCGTCATCGCCATCGAGGACGAGCGGTTCTTCGAGCACGGCGGCATCGACCCGCGCGGCATGATCCGCGCGTTCGTCAACAACCTCCAGCCGGGCACCACGCAGGGCGCGTCGACCATCACCCAGCAGTACGTCAAGAACGTCCTCATCGACGCGGCCTACCACGCCGACGACCCGTTCGGCGTGATCGAGGCCCGCGACCAGACCAAGGCCCGCAAGGCCCGCGAGGCCCGGTACGCCATCGCGCTCGAACAGCAGCTCACCAAGGAGGAGATCCTCCAGGGCTACCTCAACGTGGCCCAGTTCGGCCGGCAGAACATCTTCGGCGTGGAGACGGCCGCGCGGTTCTTCTTCAACCGGCCCGCCAGCGACCTGACCCCGGTCCAGGCCGCGACGATCGCCGGGATCACCAACGCACCCAGCCGGTTCGACCCCACGGTCAACCCGGAGCTGTCCGAGCACCGCCGCAACCTGGTGCTGCACCGCATGTGGACGCTCGGTTTCCTCACCGACGAGGAGTGGGACGAGGCGCGCCACACGCCGATCGCCGACACGCTCGACATCACGCCCGTGCCGCAGGGCTGCCAGGCCGCGCACGACGCCGCGTTCTTCTGCGACTACGTGATCTCCACGATCCGCAGCTCCCCCGAGTTCGGCGAGACCGAACAGGAGCGGCTCAGCCTGCTGTTCCGCGGCGGTCTGCGCATCCACACCACCATCGACATGGACCTGCAGGCCGAGGCGTCCCGGGCGGTCAACCAGCACGTACCCGGTGGCAACACGGCCGGCCTGGACGCCGCGATCGTGACCGTGGAACCCGGCACCGGCAAGATCCTCGCGATGGCCCAGAACGCCCCGTTCGACGCCTCGCGCGACCCGGCCCCGGGCACGACCGCAATCAACTTCTCCGCCGGTCCCGCACACGGCGCCTCCCGCGGCTTCCAGCCCGGATCGACGTTCAAGACGTTCGTGCTCGCCGAGTGGCTGCGCGAGGGTGGCACGCTCACCGAGACCGTCAACGGCAACCGCGTGGTGCGCCCGCAGAGCGCCTGGACGTCGTCGTGCGCACGGATCGGCGGCGAGCCGTGGGCTCCGCGCAACGTGGAGGGCGGCGGGCGCGGCCAGATCTCGGTGCTGCGCGCCATGGCCGACTCGGTCAACACCGCGTTCGCCGACATGTCCACCCAGGTGGACCTGTGCGGCATCCGCGACACGGCCTGGGACATGGGCTTCCGCCCGACGACGAGGCCGAGCACCGGCGGCCCGGTCACCCTGTTCGAGCCCACCGTCGAGGACATCGAGGTGACCCCCGCGATGATCCTGGGCACGCAGACCGTCTCCCCGCTGGACATCGCCGCATCCCACGCCACCCTGGCCGCCGACGGCACCTACTGCGCACCCATGGCGATCACTCGCGTCGTCTTCCCCGACGGCACCACGGCGCACATGGACCCGGACTGCACCCCGGACGCGCTGGAGCCGGACGTCGCCGCCGCCGTCACCTACGCGCTCCAGGCCGTGATGACGGACGGCACGGGACGTGCCAGCCAGCTCGCGGGCGGCCGCCCGTCCGCCGGGAAGACGGGCACCAACCAGGGCTCGTCGCAGACGTGGTTCGTGGGCTACACCCCCCAGCTCTCCACCGCCGTGTGGGTGGGCCAGAGCGCGGGTGAGACCACCCACTTCAACATCAACTTCAACGGCCGGTTCATCCGCACGCTGTTCGGCTCGACGCTGGCCGCGCCCCTGTGGCAGGACTTCATGAACGCCGCCCATGTGGACCGACCCGTGCTGCCGTTCGCGCAGCCGGACCCGGCGCTCGTGGGCACCGCGTCGCGCTGGGGGGTCACCCCGTCCGCCCCGGTCGCACCGCCCGCCGCCGTCCAGGACTCCGAGTCCGAGGCGCCGGCGCCGAGCCCGACGCCGGCGGAGCCACCGGCTCCCCAGCCCGAACCGCAGCCCGAACCGCAGCCGGCCCCGCAGCCCGACCAGCAGCCCGAGGCGGAGCAGACCTGAGGCCCACGTGGCGCGACACCCATGACTCACGGCAAGATCGCGGGAGCGACCCGAGGAGACCCGTGCGAGACAGCCGCCCCATCACGATGACCGACCGACTGCTGCGCCTGGGGCGGGTCGGCTGGTCCGTCGTGGGGATCGCCGCCGCGGTGTTCGTCGTCTACACCGCCGTCTCGATGCTCAGCGGCCTGGCCATCCCCCTGGTCGTCGCCGCCGTGGTGGGCCTGCTGCTGCACCCCGCGGTCGATCGGCTCCAGCGCCTCGGGGTGCCGCGCGGCATCGGTGCGGCCGCCGTGCTGGTGGGCCTGACCGTCGTGATCGGCGTCGCCGTCTGGCTCACCGTCGTCGGCGTCATCCAGCAGTCCGGGGAGATCATCGACCGCGTCACCCACGGCCTGAGCGAGCTCGCCTCGCTCGAGATCCAGTTCGCGGGCCGGGCCATCGACCTGTCCATCGTCGACCTGGGCGACGTGACGAGCGCGTTCACGGGTGGGCTCGGCGCGCTCTTCGGCTCCGTGTTCTCCGGCGCGGCCTCGTTCGCCGTCGGCACGTTCATCGCCGTCTTCTTCCTGTACTACATCCTCGCGGACTGGCCGCGGATCAAGGAGTTCGTCGCGCGGTACGCGGGGACGGGCGGCCGGTCGGGGCTCGACGTCACCGACGACGTCACGACGACGATGCGCCGCTACTTCGGCGCGATGACGATCTCGAACCTGGTGGCCGCGCTGCTCATCTCGATCTTCGCGGCCCTGCTCGGGGTACCGCTCGCCTACACCATCGCGCTGGTCACGTTCGTGACGTCGTACGTCCCGTTCCTCGGGGCGATCTTCTCCGCCGCGTTCGCCGTGCTCATCGCGCTCGGTTCGCAGGGGCTGGTACCCGCGCTGGTGCTGCTGGTGGTGATCCTCGTCATGCAGAACGTGCTCCAGACGCTGATCCTCACCAAGCTGTCGTCCGACCGGCTGCGGTTGCACCCCATCGTGAACCTCGGCTCGACAGTGGTGGGCACGGTGTTCGCCGGGCTGCTGGGCGCGACGCTCTCGGCACCGCTGACCGTCGTCCTGCGCGACGTCATCGGGTACCCGACGCGCCCGCGCGAGGACGCCGCAGCCAGCACGGACGACGATCCGCGCCCGCGCACGGATACCGGGCAGCCCTCCTCCTAGGCTCGTCGACGGCCCGGCCAGGAGTCGCGCACCCGACTTCGGACCTCAGGAGGTGATCACGTGGAACCTGCGAGTAGTAGCGGCGAAACCCGCCCCCCGTCTCCTTTCCACTCCTCACCTCCGGAGCTTCGCCATGCCCATGACCGCCACCGCCCTGCTCGACGTCGCCGGCGTCGAGCTGCTCAAGACCTCCCTGTCTGACGCCGGTCTCCTGCAGACCGTGCAGACGCTGCACACGCTGCCTGCCGACGAGCAGGTGCTCCACTTCCGCCTCCTGTCCAAGGACAAGGCGCTGGCCGTGTTCGAGCAGCTCGACACCGGTCAGCAGCAGAACCTGCTGCGCTCGTTCACCCACGAGGCCGCCATCGAGGCCGTCGAGGCCATGGCGCCCGACGCCCGGGTGCGCCTGCTCGACGAGCTGCCCGCCTCGGTGGCCAAGCGCCTGCTCGACTCCCTGTCGCCCGAGGAGCGCGCGGCCACCCACGTGCTCATGGGCTACGAGCCCGAGACGGCCGGCCGCATCATGACCACCGAGCTGGCGTCGCTGCGCCGCGACCTGACCGTCGCGGACGCCCTGACCCGGGTGCGCCAGCAGGCCGCGGACACCGAGACGATCTACACCCTCTACGTCACCAGCCCCACGCACCGGCTCGAAGGGGTGCTCTCGCTGCGCGAGCTGATCATGGCTCCGGAGGATGCCCGGGTCGAGGACATCATGTCGCGGCGCACCGTGAGCGTGACCACCGACACCGCCCAGGAGGAGGTCGCCAAGCTCCTCGCGGACCTCGACCTGCTCGCCGTCCCCGTCGTCGACCGGGAGAACCGCCTGGTCGGCATCGTCACGATCGACGACGCCGTCGACATCCTGGAGGACGAGGCGACCGACGACATCTTCGACCACGCCGGGCTCGCGGACATCACGTCCAACGAGTCGGACCGCTCCGAGGTGCTCGTGGGCGGCAGCCTGTGGAGCATCTGGAAGGTGCGCCTGCCGTTCCTGTTCATCACGCTCGTCGCCGGCGTGCTCGCAGGCCTGGTCATCGAGAGCTTCGAGGAGGCGCTGTACGCGATCGCCGCGGTGGCCGTGTTCATCCCGCTGATCATGGACATGGGCGGCAACGTGGGCACCCAGTCGTCGACCGTGTTCGCGCGCGGGGTCGTGCTCGGGCACATCCACCTCACGCAGTTCCGCCGCCACTTCCTCAAGGAGATCGGGGTCGGTCTCAGCCTGGGCGTCCTGGTGGGCACCCTGGCCGGCGTGATCGCCGCCGTGTGGCAGGGCATGCCGCTGCTGGGCCTCGCCGTCGGGCTCGCCCTGACGGCCACCATGACGCTCGCCTCGCTGCTCGGCTTCCTGGTGCCGTTCGTGCTCGTCAAGCTCAACGTCGATCAGGCCGCCGGGGCCGCGCCGATCATCACGTCCATCAAGGACGTGGCGGGCCTGCTGATCTACTTCGGCTTCGTGACCCTGTTCCTGTCGCACCTGATGTAAGTGGTGACGGGGCCACCGAGTGACGGCGCCGTGAACCGAGCAGCACGCCCGCCAGCCCCACCACGACGAACACGGGCACCACGAGGAACGCGGTGTGCACGCCCACCTGGTCCGCGAGCGCCCCGAGCAGGAACGGCACGACGCCGATGGCGATGCCGGTGGCGACGGTGGTCACGGACTGCGCGGAGTCGACCGGGCCGCGCGCGGCGGCGAGGAAGAGCGCGTTGCCGAGCGGGAAGAGCAGGCCGACTCCGAGCCCGGAGACGGTCAGGCCCACGATGGCGACGGCCGGGACCGTCGCGGTCCACAGCACCGCCCATCCGAGGCCGGCCACCACGAACGCGACGGCGACGAGCGGTACGGCGCCCCAGCGGCGCGTGGCCGGCCCGCACGTGAGGCGGCTCAGGGCCATGCCCGCGATGAGGCCGGAGGTGCTGCCCGCGGCGAGCCCGGCGGAGGCGCCCGTGGAGGCGGTGAGCAGGGAGGCCGCCCAGAACGTGGTGGCGAACTCGATGGCCGTCGCGCTGACCACGGCGGCCAGGAGCAGCCACGCCCTGCGGTCGAGCGCGAGCTTCCCGTCGTCGGTGCTCCCGGCGTCGCCGCGATCCGGGGCGCGCAGGGGCGCGTCCGCCGCGACGGTGCGCGACCAGAGGAGGAACGTGGCGACGATGATCGGGACGGAGACGAACATCGCGGCGCGCCAGCCGAACCCGAGTCCCACCGCGACGCCGAGCAGGATCGGTCCGATGACGCCGGCGACGGTGCCGAGCCCGTTCCCGGTGGTGAGCGCGGTCGCGGCGGACCGGGGCCCCAGATGCAGCACCAGCCCGGCCGTGCCGCCGCCCAGGGCCAGGTTCCCCCCGACGGACATCACGACGACGGCGGCGAGCCCGAGCGCGAACCAGGGCGCCAGGAGGAAGCCGACCAGTCCTGCCCCGAGCAGGACGGCGGCGAGCAGGAGCTGGCGGCGTCGCCCGAGACGGGGCACGGCGCGCGGCATGAGCAGCCCTGCGCCCACGGCACCGACAGCCATGGCGGTGCCGTGCAGGCCGGTCAGCGTGTCGCTGAGGCCGCGTTCCGCCCCGAGGAGCTGGGTGGCGGGGCCGAACAGGTACAGGACCCAGCCCCACAGGGCGAACGTCGCGAACATCGACCAGGTGAACCGGTCGGCGCCGAGCGGGCTCCCCGGGTCACGGGCCGGTCCGGTGCCTGCCCGGGCCGTGACGGCCCGTGCGGAGGAGACCCCTGCGGCGGGGGCGGTTGCGGGGCTCTCGGGTGCCACGGCGGTCCTTGCGTTCGGTCCTGGTGCGCGCGACCTCGCGGCACCCTCCCCAGCATGACGCGCGGCGGCCGGGGGGCGTGACGCGGTGGCGGGCGGTGGTGCCCCACCCGTCCGGTTCCCGGCGATCGCCCGGGAGGTCGGTCGGGAGGTCAGTCGGCCGGTTCCAGGAGGAACAGCGGGATGAGGCGGTCGGTCTTCGCCTGGTAGTCGCCGTACGTCGCCCACGTGTCGACGGCGTACCGCCACCACCGCGCTCGCTCGTCTCCGGAGAGCTCGCGGGCCCGGTACGCGCCGCGCGCCGCGCCGTCCTGCAGCTCGACGCCCGGGTTGGCCCGCAGGTTGTGCACCCACTGCGGGTTCTCGGGGGAACCGCCGCGCGACCCGACGGCGAGGTACACGCCGTCCTTCTCGACGCGCATGACGGGTGTCTTGCGGATCTTGCCGGACTTCGCGCCGCGGTTGGTGATGACGACGATCGGGTCGTTCGTGCCGCTCAGCACGTTGGCGTCCGCGCCGCCGGACTCCTCGAAGGCTGCCACCTGGTCGCGGACCCAGCCGGCGGGACTCGGGGCGTACTCCCCTTCCAAGTTGCTCATGGCAACGACGCTACCCGCGCTGCCGCCTTCGCGGGGCCGCACCGTGGGGTGTGTGCGCCGCCGCGGATGTCGCCAGGAGCGACCACTCCATGGGCAGGCATTCGGGAAATGAGGGTTCGCTGTGAATACTCCACCAAGATGCCGATTCTTGATATCGGCGCGTCCGGGCGGCATGAAGATCAGGACATGGCCACGACAGCTCCCGCACGACGCGTCGCGCCCGGCCGCTGCACCCCGCGGCGACCCGCCGAGCGGCGATCCGGCCCGCGGGCAGCCGCCGTGTGGGAGGTCGGCGCCGCCGGGGTCATCTGGGCCACCAGCATCGCCGTGGCGGCCCTGTGGCTCCGCGGCGGAGGCGTCCAGGCGCTGACGGGCGGCTGGGGACAGGCTGCCACCACGCTCGGCCGCGCCACGGGGCTGGCCGCCGCGAACCTCCTGCTCTACCAGGTGCTGCTCATGGCCCGCGTGCCGGTGCTCGAACGCGGGCTGGGCCACGACCGGATCACGCGCTGGCACCGCAGCACCGGCTTCTGGTCCTTCTGGCTCATGCTCGCCCACGTGGTGCTCGTCGTGGTCGGCTACGCCGCCACCAGTGGCGTGGGGTGGTGGGCGCAGACCTGGGACTTCGTCGTCACCTATCCCGGGATGCTGCTCGCCACCGCGGGCACCCTCGCGCTCGTCGCCGTCGTCGCGCTGTCGATCCGCGCCGCCCGGCGCCGCCTGCGCTACGAGTCGTGGCATCTGCTGCACCTGTACGCCTACGTGGGCGTCGGGCTCGCGCTGCCGCACCAGCTCTGGACGGGTGCCGACTTCCTCGCCTCCCCCGCCGCCACCGCCTACTGGTGGACGCTGTGGGCGCTCGCCGCGTCCGCGATCCTCGGCTACCGGGTCGGCGCGCCGCTGTGGCGGTCGGCCCGCCACGATCTGCGCGTCGCGTCCGTGTCGCCCGACGGCGCCCGAGGCGTCTCGGTGCGCGTGAACGGGCGGCGGCTCGACCGGCTGGGCGCGACGGCCGGGCAGTACTTCGTCTTCCGGTTCCTGGACGGGCCCGGCTGGACGCGCGGGCACCCGTTCTCGCTGTCGGCGGCACCCGACGCCGCCGGGCTGAGCCTGACGGCCCGCATCGTCGGGGACGGCACCGCACGCCTGACGACGCTGCGCCCCGGCACCCGGGTGCTCGCCGAGGGTCCGTACGGGCGGCTGACCGGGGCCGCACGCACGGGGCGGCTGCTCCTCATGATGGGCGCGGGAGCGGGCGTCACCCCGCTGGTCTCGTTGCTGGAGGAGCAGCCGTGGGGGCCGGGCGAGGCGGTGCTCGTCACGCGCGACCACCACCCTGACGACGCCCTGCTGACCGCGTCCGCCGACCGCCTCGTGACAACGCGAGGGCTGGTGTGGTTCCGGCTCGACGGACCACGTGCGGCCCGCGGGCCGGCCTGGCTGCCCGCTCAGTACGCGTCGTCGAGCGGCACCGCCATGCTGGCGCACCTGGCCGGCCCGCTCGACCACCACGACGTCTACCTGTGCGGCCCCGACGCGTGGATGGCCGCCGCACGCGCCGACCTCGCCGCCGCGGGCGTTGCCGGGGCCCGGGTGCACGCCGAGTCGTACACCACCTGAGCCGTGCCGCGCACGAGGCCCGCACCCACCCCGCCGTTCGCCACCCGAGGAGTACACCGTGAAGAGGATCGCCACCTGGGTGTTCGCCACCATCGGCGGCATCGTGCTGCTGTTCAGCTACAAGACGTCCACCGAGGCGGTGTCGCCCTCCGCCGCGGTCGTGGCGACCGACGGCACCACGAGGGGGCAGGGGCCCGCCACCACCGGCGGTACCGGCGCGACGGCGCCGACGTCGTCGGGCCTGACGGACGGCACGTACACGGGCGCCGCGCAGAACACCCGCTACGGGGCGGTGCAGGTGCAGATCACGGTCTCGGACGGTCGGGTCGCGAGTGCGACGGCAACGCAGTACCCCACGCGCGAGCGCCGTGACCAGGAGATCAACGCCGTCGCGATCCCCCTGCTCCAGGACGAGTCGGTGGGCACCACGGACGGCCGGATCGACATGATCTCCGGGGCGACCTTCACGAGCCAGGGCTACCTCGGATCGTTGCAGGACGCCATCGACCAGGCCCGCCCGTGAGCACCGTCGCGCAGGCGCCGCGCGTCGTGGTCGGCGCCGCTCCCTCACCGGGACTGCGGCGCCTCGTGGTCACCGACGTCGTCATGGGGACTCGAGCCATCGTGCACGTCATCGTGCGCGAGCAGTGCGAACGGTGGGTCGCTGCGGAGGTCGCCGACGCCGCCGGGCTCGCGCTGGCCGCGCTGCACGAGGCGGACCACCGGTTCTCCCCGTTCCGCGCGGACTCCGAGATCAGCCGCCTCGCCCGCGGCGACCTGCGGGCCGAGGACGTGCACCCCGACGTCCAGGAGGTGCAGCACGCGTGCTTGAGCGCCCGCCGGGCCACGCGCAGGCTGTTCGACGCGTGGTGGCGCGGGTGGTTCGACCCGACCGGGTACGTCAAGGGCTGGGCCGCCGACCGTGCCGTCGAGTCGCACCTGCTCGCACTGCTGAGCCTGGACGACGTCGCCGCCGTCGGGCTCAACGTGGGCGGCGACCTGCGGGTGGCGACGGCGCCCGGCGCGGACTGGCGGTGGCGGGTCGGCATCGTCGACCCCGCCGACCGGTGCCGGGTGCTCGCCTCGCTCGAGGTGGTCGACGGTGGCGTGGCGACGTCGGGCACGGCGGAACGCGGCGCGCACATCGTCGACCCGCGCACCAAGGAGCCGTGCCTGGCCGTGGCGTCGGCCACGGTCGTCGCGGGGACGCTGGCCGCCGCCGACGTGTGGGCGACCACGGCCGTCGTGGCGGGCGAGGACCTGTCGTGGATCGCTCACGCCGGGACCCGCACCGGCCTGGTGGTCGCCGCCGACGGGCAGGTGCGGCGCTGGTCGGGCGGCGTCGAGGTGGACGTGGTGAGCGGGACCACACTCCCGGAGCTCGCCCGATAAACCCCCGGGGGTATATCGTCGGGGCATGCCAGCACGTGACCTCCCCCGTCCCCAGCGCATCGTCGTCGTCGGCGGCGTCGCCACCGGCATGAGCGCCGCCGCGCGCGCCCGCCGTCTCGACGAGTCCGCCCAGATCGTCGTGCTCGAACGCGGCGAGCACGTCTCCTTCGCCGGGTGCGGCCTGCCGTACCACGTGGGCGGGGAGATCGAGACGGCGGACGCCCTGCTCGTCCAGACCCCCGCCACGCTCGCGGCGTCCCTCAACCTGGACGTCCGCCCGCACCACGACGTGATCGCGCTCGACGCCGACGCCCGCACCGTGACCGCCCGCACGCCGGGCGGGGAGGTGACCGTCGGCTACGACGCCCTCGTGCTGGCGCCCGGAGCGCGGGCCGTGCGCCCGCCGATCCCCGGCCTCGACTCACCCCGGGTGCGCACTCTGCGCACCGTTCCCGACGCCGTCACGCTGCGCTCGTGGGTGGACGACGGGGCACGCCGCGCCGTCGTCCTGGGCGCGGGCTTCATCGGCCTGGAGGCCGCCGAGCAGCTCGCGGCCGCGGGCCTCGACGTCGCGCTGGTCGAGCTGGCCGAGCACGTGCTGCCGCCGCTCGAACCCGAGATGGCGTCTCTCGTCACGGCCGAGCTGGAGCGCCTGGGCGTCGCCGTGCACGCCGGGACCGGCGCCACCGCGGTCGTCCCCGGCGAGGGCTGCGACGTCGTCGAGCTCAGTGACGGCACCCGGCTGCCGGCCGACCTCGTGGTGCTGTCCGTGGGCGTGCGCCCCGACGCCGCCGTGTTCGAGGCCGCGGGCGTGGCCACGCAGCACGGGGCGATCGTCGTCGACGAGCACGGCCGCACCAACCTGCCCGGCATCTGGGCCGGCGGCGACGCCGTCGTGTCCACCGACTCCGTCACCGGCGTGCTCCGTCCCGTCCCCCTGGCCGGACCCGCCAACCGGGCCGGCCGCCTGATCGCCGACGCCATCGTGCGACCCGAGACCGCCCGCCCGATCCCGCCGGCGCTCGGCACCGCGATCGTGCGCGTCGGCGACCTCGCGGCGGGGATCACCGGTGCCAACCGTGCCGCGCTCGCCGCGGCCGGCATCCCCCACCACACGATCCACCTGCACCCCGCCCAGCACGCCGGCTGGTTCCCCGGCGCCACCCAGGTGCACCTCGTGGTGCACTTCGGCCACGACGGCCGGATCCTCGGCGCGCAGGCCGTCGGGGCGGACGGCGTCGACAAGCGGCTCGACGTGCTGGCCACCGCGATGCGCGGCGGGCTCGCCGTGGACGACCTCATCGACCTGGACCTCGCGTACGCGCCCCCGTTCGGCGCGGCCAAGGACCCGGTCAACCTCGCGGGCATGGCCGCCGCGAACGTGCTCGACGGGACGCTGACCGTGTGGCACGCCGCGGACCTCGACTCCGTCCTGGCCACCTCGCTGGTGCTGGACGTACGCACCCGCGCCGAGGTCGCCCGCGGCCTGCTGCCCGGCGCGCTGCACATCCCGCACACCGAGCTGCGCGGGCGGCTCGACGAGGTGCGGGCGGCCGCGGCGGGGCGGCCCGTGGCCGTCATGTGCCAGTCCGGCGTCCGGTCGCACATCGCCCACCGGATCCTGGTCGGAGCCGGCATCGACTCCGCCTCCCTCTCGGGTGGCATGCTCACGCTGCTCGCGACCCCCGGTGCGGCGGCCCGGCTCGCCGCCCCCGCACGGGACGAGGCACGGGCCGGGGCACGAGACGGGGCACGAGACGGGGAGGCGGCATGAGCGCCGTGACGCCGCCCACGTCCGACCCCGCCGGGGCCAAGACCGTGCCCGGGGACCCCGCGGCCCGCGCCGCCGCGCAGCGCAAGGTGGTCAACCGCCTGCGTCGCGCCCGCGGCCAGCTCGACGCCGTCATCACCGCCGTCGAGTCCGGCGGGCAGTGCCGCGACGTCGTCACCCAGCTCGCCGCCGTGTCGAGCGCCCTGGACCGGGCCGGCTTCGCCATCGTCTCCGCCGCCATGCGCGACTGCCTGGCGGACCC
Organism: Xylanimicrobium pachnodae JCM 13526 = NBRC 107786; assembly: GCA_001592145.1. Taxonomy (GTDB): domain Bacteria; phylum Actinomycetota; class Actinomycetes; order Actinomycetales; family Cellulomonadaceae; genus Xylanimonas; species Xylanimonas pachnodae. Next base: position 127,849 of record BCWJ01000007.1, read on the forward strand.
CGAAGCACAGGGTGACAACGGCCTCACCCCGGACGAGCTGGAGAAGCTCTTCCTCATGCTCGCCTGAGCACCCCCGACCCCAGCAACACCAGCACCTGAGCAACAACAGCACCTGAGCAACACCGTCACGGAGGACAGAACCCCATGTGTTATCCCACCCCCTGCAAGACCTGCGGCAAGACCACCTGGGCCGGCTGCGGCCAGCACATCGACAGCGTCAAGGCCCAGGTCCCCGCCGCGCAGTGGTGCGGCGGCCACGAGGGTGCGCCGAAGGCGTCCGGAGGGTTCTTCGCCAAGCTGTTCGGCCGCTGAGCGACCCGGCCGCTGAGCCGCTCGGCCGCCCCGAACCCACGACGCCGCCGCCCGTCCGGAACAGGACGGGCGGCGGCGTCGTTGTCGCCGTCATGAGCGACGAAGCCAGCCCCCAACCCGTCCGCGTCGACGTGTGGTCGGACGTCCAGTGCCCGTGGTGCTACATCGGCAAGCGCCGGTTCGAGCAGGCGGTGGCCACGACCGGCATCGACGTCGACGTCACGTACCACTCGTTCGAGCTCTCCCCCGACACCCCGGTCGACTACGACGGCACACCCGCGACGTACCTCGCCGAACGCAAGCACCTGCCGCTGGACCAGGTGGAGCAGATGATCGACCACGTCACGCAGATCGCGGCGTCCGTGGGGCTCGACTACGACTACGCGCACATGCACCAGACCAACACCCGCAAGGCGCACGAGCTGCTGCACTACGCCCGCGCCCACGGGCGGCAGGCCGAGGCGAAGGAGGCGCTGCTGCGCGCGTACTTCGTCGACGGCGGCCACGTGGGCCGCGTCCCCGACCTCGTCGACCTCGCCGCCACGCTCGGGTTCGACCGCGACGACGTCGCCGCCGCGCTCGACGCCGGCACCTACGCGACCGACGTCCAGGCCGACGTCGACCAGGCCGCCGCACTGGGCATCCACGGCGTGCCCTTCTACGTCGTCGACGGCCGGTACGGCGTCTCCGGCGCGCAGGAGCCCGGGCTGTTCGCGCAGGTGCTCCGCCAGGTGGTCGCGGAACGCGCCGACACCGGCCAGGAGCCCGCCGCCGACGGCGAGGACGTCGCATGACCGGCCTGACGATGATGGGCGCGGGCGCCGCGGCCTGCGAAGGGGACGCGTGCCTGCTCCCGGCGTCCCGGCCGAGCGCCGGGCCCGACCCCGACACCACCGGGCGCCACGGCGCCGGGCAGCCGGCGCCAGCCGCCTATGCTCCTTTGCCGAGCAGTCCGTCCCCCGAGGCAGAGAGCGTGGTCCCAGTGAGCGAGCGAGTCAGCATCTACACCCCGAAGGCGCCGGCACCGGCGCACACCTTCTCGCAGGGGGTCAAGCGCGGCCCGTTCGTGCAGGTGTCCGGCCAGGGCCCGGTGGACCCGGTGACGGGCGAGTACCTCTTCGAGGGCGACGTGGCCGCACAGACCGTGCGCACGCTGCAGAACGTCGAGGCGATCCTCACGGCCGCGGGTGCCACGTTCGACGACGTCATGATGCTGCGCGTCTACCTGACGAAGCGCGAGGACTTCGCGGTGATGAACGACGCGTACGGCGAGTTCGTCTCGGCCCGGGTGCCCAGCGGCGTGCTCCCGGCCCGGACCACGGTGTTCACGGGCCTACCTCGCGCGGAGATGCTGGTGGAGATCGACGCGCTCGCCGTGCTCGGCGCATGACGATCGACGCCCCCTGGGCCACCAAGGGGCTGTGGCCAGGGGCCGCCCCGGGCCGGTCACTGTTCGACGGCTCGGTGTCGTTCCCGATCATGGTGCTGCGCGACGCCGTCCTGGACCGCAACGTCGCGGCGCTCGCCGCGTTCACCGCACGGCACGGCCTGACGTTCGCCCCGCACGGCAAGACCACCATGTCCCCCCAGCTCTTCGCGCGGCAGCTCGCCGCCGGGGCGTGGGGCATGACCGTCGCCATGGGTCACCAGGCGCGCGTGGCGCGCGCCTTCGGCGTCGCCCGTATCCTCATCGCGAACGAGGTGCTGGACCCGGCGTCGCTGGCCTGGATCGCGGACCAGAACGCGGGCGACGACGACGCCGAGATCCTGTTCTTCGTCGACTCGGACGAGGGCGTCGCTGCGGCCGCGCGCGAGGGCGTCCGCACGGGCGTCGCCCTGCGGGTGCTCGTCGACATCGGCTTCACCGGGGGCCGCACCGGCGTGCGCGACGCCGCCGAGGCCGAGCGGATCGCCGACCTGGTGCACACCACCGACGGCGTGACGCTGGCCGGGGTCTCGTGCTACGAGGGCGGCCTGCACGCCGTCGAGGAGGTCACGGACTACTTCGACGGCGTCAAGGCGATCACGGCGCGGCTGCGCGCGAAGGGCGTCCTGCCCCAGCGGCCCATCGTGTCGGCGGGGGGCAGCGCCTACTTCGACCGGGTGGGTGCCGAGCTGGGCGGCGACTGGGCGCGCGACGTCCAGGTGGTGCTGCGCAGCGGCGCGTACATCTCGCACGACGACGGCGTGTACGTGGGCAAGACGGGCTTCAACCGGATCCCGGACGAGGGCCGCCTGGACGCCGCCCTGGAGATCTGGGCGCACGTCGTGTCCGCGCCGGAACCGGGCCTCGCCATCGTCGGCATGGGCAAGCGGGACGCCCCGTACGACGAGGGCCTGCCGGTCCCCCTGCGGGTACGGGCCGCGGACGGCACGGTGTCCGCCGTCGGCGACCGGGCGCACGTGTCCGCGCTGGACGACCAGCACGCGTACCTGCGGTGCGAGGACGGCTTCGCGCCCCGCCCGGGCGACCTGGTGTGCTTCGGCATCTCGCACCCGTGCACCGCGTTCGACAAGTGGCGCCGCATCCCCGTGCTCGACGCCGAGGACCGCGTCGTCGACATCGTCGACACGTACTTCTGACGTCGGCGTGGCCCGAGGTGGGCTCCCGCTGCGCGGGGGTGCGCCTCGGGCCACACTGTGCGACGTGCCCCTCCGCGCTGACCTCGTCGAACGAGTCACCCCACTGCTGCCCGCGGGCTCGGTGGTCCGGCAGGCGTTCATCGCCCAGTCGGCCCCAAGCTTCGGGTTCTTCGTCCTGGTGTACGTGACAGGTATCCCGTTCCGCACCACGTACCGCCTGGTGGCAGTCACGGACGACGCCGTCTACGTGCTCGACTCCACCGCCAGGTCGGGTGGCGCGAGCCCGCAGGCGGTGGCTGGTGTCCTGCCGCGCGCCACCGTGTTCGGTCCGACGTCGGGAACCTGGACGGAGCTGACCCTGCTGGGCTCCCGGCACTGGGTCCACCGCCGGTTCTACGACCAGCTCGCCCAGGCCGACGCGGCGGCCTCGGGCGCCTGAGGCGGTCGATGTCAGGGGCCGCCCGTAGCGTGGCAGCCGGTGCGACGACCGCGCCGCCCCCGACGTCGGGAGCCTCGATGCAGATCCCTCCGTACTGGACCGCGACCCAGCTCGTGACGGCCGCCTCGTGCGAGTTCGCGTACGTGCGCGCACTGGAAGGCGTGGCGGCGCCACCCGGCACGGACCCGATGCTGGACCGCACGGCCCACCTGGGCGGGCAGCACGAGGCGCACGTGCTGTCCCGCTACCGGGGCGCGCACGGGGCGGGGGTGGTCATGGTGCCCCGCACGGGCGTGACCCCGCAGGAGGCCGTGGCCACCACGCTCCAGGCGGTGGCACAGGGCGCGCCGGTGATCTACCAGGCCGCCGCGATCACCGGCGAGTTCACAGGTTTCGCTGACTTCCTGGTGCGTCGGCCGGACGGCCGGTACCGCGTGCAGGACACGAAGATCGCGCGGTCCTCCCGCGTGGGCGCCCTGCTCCAGTTCGCCGCGTACGCGGACCACCTGCGCGAGCTGGGCGTTCCGGTGGACGACGACGTCGACCTGATCCTCGGTGACGGGCAGGTGGCGACCCACCACCTGCACGACGTCGAACCCGTCTACCGGGTGCGGCGGGCCCGGATCGAACGCCTGCGGGCCGACGTCGCGGCGGGCACGGTCCCGGCGGCGTGGGGCGACGAGCGGTACACGGCCTGCGGGCGGTGCGAGGTGTGCGAGGAGCAGGTGCAGGCCACGCGCGACCTGCTGCTGGTCGCGAACCTCTCGGTGGTGCAGCGCCGGGTGCTGCGGGCGGCGGGCCTGACCACGATCGACGACCTCGCCCGGTCCACGGGCCCGGTCGACGGTATCGGTGCGACGGCGCTGGACACCCTGCGCCGCCAGGCCCGTCTCCAGTGCGCGGCGCCGGCCGACGCGCACGCGGCACCGCCGTTCGAGGTGATCGACGCCGAGGCTCTCGCGCAGCTCCCCGAGCCGGACGCGGGTGACCTGTTCTTCGACTTCGAGGGCGACCCGCTGTACACCGAGCACGGCTCCAACAGCGAGCACGGCGGGGACCGGTGGGGCCTGGACTACCTGTTCGGGTGGGTGGACGCCGAGGCCCGGTTCGAGTGCCTGTGGGCGCACAGCTTCGACGAGGAGCGCGTGGCGCTGCGGCGGTTCCTGGACTTCGTCGCCGCGCGCCGCGCCCGGTTCCCCCACCTGCACGTCTACCACTACGCCTCCTACGAGAAGGCGCACCTGATCTCGTTGGCCGCCCGGCACGGCGAGGGCGAGGAGGAGGTGGCGGACCTGCTGCGCGCGGGCGTCCTGGTGGACCTGTACCCGATCGTGCGCCGCGCGGTGCGGGTCGGGTCCCGCTCCTACTCGATCAAGAAGCTCGAACCGCTCTACATGGGTGAGGCGTACCGCGACGAGGAGGGGGTGACCAGCGCGCTCGCCTCCGTGGACGCGTACGTGGCCGCGAGCGCCGCCCGGGCCGAGGGCGACCTGGCGGGCTGGGAGTCGGCGCTGCGCGGCATCGCGGACTACAACGAGTACGACTGCGTCTCGACGCTGCGCCTGCTGGGCTGGTTGCGACATCTGGCGTCCGAGCACGGCGTGGCGCCGGCCCTCCCACCGCCCGCCGACGACGTGGCGGTGACGCCGTCGGGTGAGGCACGGGCGGCGCGGCGCACGCTGGCCGCGCGGCTGCACGCTCATGCGGGCGACCCGTTCGACGACACCCGGTCGGCGGACCAGCAGGCGCTGGGCCTGGTGGCTGCGGCGGTCGGGTTCCACGACCGGGAGGAGGCCGTGTACTGGGGCGACCTGTACACGCTGCGGGAGGCGTCGGCGGATCAGCTGGCGCGGGTGCGCGGCGTGTTCCTGGCGGACGGCGCACAGGTGCTTGACGACTGGGCCACAAAGGCTCGCGGGAGCTCGCATCGTGTGCTGCGGCTGACGGGCCGGTGGTCGCCGGGCACGAGCCCCGACGACGTCGACGGCGTCTGGCTGCTGTACCGCCGGGGTGCGGCGGTGGAGGGCAAGATGGCATCGCCGGCACACGCCCCGATCCTGGGTGGTGCGGTGGTGGAGGTGGCGAGCCCGACGGTGATCGTCGTCCGCGAGACGCTTCCGGCGGGGCACGCACCGCACCAGGACCTCCCGGTCGCGACGCTGCCGGGTCCCGGCCCGCAGACGGGGACCCTCAAGGACGCGATCACGCGGTGGGCCAGCGGCATCGCCGATGCCGCCGACGCGGGCACGTTCGCCGAGATCACCGGCAACCCGCTGCTCGACGCGATGCGCCGGGTCCCGCCGCGCACGCGGTCCGGCCGCCTCGCCCAGCCCGCGGCGACCGCGGACGGCGGCCGCGACTACGTCGGCGCGATCGTGGCGACGCTGCGCGACCTGGACGGTTCGTACGTCGCCGTGCAGGGGCCGCCCGGGACGGGCAAGACGTACACGGCGGGGCACGTGATCGCGCGGCTCGTCACGGATCACGGGTGGCGGGTCGGGGTGGTGGCGCAGTCGCACGCCGTGATCGAGAACGCGCTGGCCGCCGCCGCCCGGGCGGGCGTGGGCAGGGACCAGATCGCGAAGAAGTACTCGGGCCGGCTGCCCGACGACGCCGCGCGCCTGCCGTGGACGTCCGTGCACACGCCCCGGGCCGTGGACCAGTTCTGGGCGGGTGTCAAGGATCGCGGCGCCGTGTTCGGCGCGACCGCTTGGGGGCACGGAGGGGGCCACGGCGGACCGTACGACCTGCTCGTGGTGGACGAGGCCGGGCAGTTCAGCCTGGCGATGACGGCCGCGGCGCAGGGCGGGGCCCGGCGCCTGCTGTTCCTGGGCGATCCGCAGCAGCTCCCCCAGGTGACGCAGGCCGCCCACCCCGAGCCGGCGGACCAGGCGGCGCTCACCTGGATCGCGGGAGGGCACCCCACGCTGCCCGCACACCTCGGGTACTTCATCGAGACCACCCGGCGCATGAGCCCCGCGCTCACCGCAGCCGTGTCCCACCTCCAGTACGAGGGCCGCCTGCTCCCCCACCCGGTGACCCGGGCCCGCCACCTGGCAGGTGTCTCCCCCGGCGTGCACCCGGTGCCCGTCCCGCACCGCGGCAACGTCCAGCGCTCACCGCAGGAGGCCGACGCCGTCACCCGGATCGTCCAGGACCTCCTGGGCCGGAGCTGGCACGACGAGCACGGCACCACCCGCCCGCTCGACGAGCGCGACGTCATCGTGGTGACGCCCTACAACGCACAACGCGGCTGCGTGCTGCGCGCGCTCCACGCGGCCGGACTGCATGGCGTGCGGGTGGGCACGGTCGACAAGTTCCAGGGGCAGGAGGCCGTGGTCGCCATCGTGTCCACGGCGGCCTCCGACGCCACCGAGGTGCCGCGCGGCATGGAGTTCCTCATCGACCGCAACCGGCTCAACGTGGCGATCTCCCGGGCACAGTGGGCGGCCTATCTGGTCCACTCGCCGTACCTGGTCGACCACGTGCCGCCCACCCCGCCGGGCCTGGCGCGGCTGAGCGCCTTCGCGGCCCTGCTGTGACCTGCGGGCGGGTCAGCGCTGCGCGGGGTCCGCTCCCGGGCGCCCGCCCGTCGCGTACAGCACCATCCAGTCCTCCGGTTCGTCGACCGGCTCCCACCCGGACCGCACGTAGATGGGGCGACCCTCGGGCGACGCCTTGAGCACGATCCGGCGCAGCGCGAACGGCTCCAGGTCCGCCAGGATGCCCGCCACCAGGGCGCGTGCCAGCCCGCGGCCCCGGTGATCGGGGTCGACGACGACGTCGGCGAGCCAGGCGAACGTCGCCAGGTCCGTCACGACCCGTGCGTACGCGACCTGTGCGCTGCCGGCCGTCTCGTAGATGCCGTAGTTGCGGGAGCCCGCCACCGCCGCGTCCTGCACCGCGCGCGGCCGACCGGCTGCCCAGGAGGCGTGGGTGGTCAGCAGCTCGTGCACGCGGTCGGCGTCGAGACGCGACGCGTCGGGCGAGAACTCGTATCCGGCAGGGGTGATGGTGTGCGACACGGCCGCCGACCCTACGCCGCACGGTCCCCTCCCGTGCGGGTGGCCCGGACTGTGAACGCCGACCTCGGGTACGGCACCGCTACGCCCGACAGCACCCGTCACGGGAGCGCCCCACGGCACATCGCAGGACGTCCGTGCCACCTGCCGGTGATTGGATGCGTCCGTGAGCACCGACCCCAGCGCCGTCCCGTGGGCCCTCCTCGCCGCCGTCGCGGCGAGCGCCGGGTACGGGGTCGCCACCCTGCTCCAGGCGGTGGCGGCACGCCGGGCCAGCGGGCTCGCGGTGGTCCTCACGCCGCTCGCCGTGGCCGGCCTGACGCTGGACGGCGCCTCCGGCCTGGTGTCGCTGCTGGCACTCGCCCGCCTCCCCGTGTTCGTGGTCCAGGGCATCGTGGCGGCGTCGCTCGTCGTGGTGGTGCTCGCCGCGCCACGCGTGCTCCGGGTGCCGTGGCGTGCGACCGATGCCTGGGTGGCCGGTGGCGTCGTCGCGGCACTCGTCGTGGTCACGGTCGCAGCGGGAGACCAGCCGGCCCGCCAACCACCGCACGGGTTCACCGCGGCCATGCTGATCGGTGCCGTGGCGCTCACCGCCGGGCTGCTCGCCGCCTACCGGCGTGGGCCCGCCTGGGCGCTCGCCGGCATCGCGGGTCTCGGGTACTCGGGTGCGGCGCTCGCCGCCCGAGCCGTCGAGGCGGGGCCACTGTGGCAGCCGGGGCTCCTGGTCGCGCTCGCCGGATCCGCCGTGGTGGGCGTGCTCGGCTACCTGCGCGCACTGGAACGTGGCGGCGTCGGGGCCGTCGCGGCGATCGTCGCGGTGGTCGAGGTGGTCGTGCCCGGCGGGGTCGGCGTCGCGGTGCTCGGCGACGGCGTCCGCACCGGCTGGGCGCCCGCCGCCGTCGGCGCGCTGCTGGTCGCCGTCGCCGGGTGCGCCGCGCTCGCCCTGAGCCCGACGACGGTGGCGGCCGAAGCCTGACCCCCGGACTCACCACGCCAGACGCGCTTCCACGCCACGATCAGGGCACCATGGGCGCGTGAACCTGCACGCGCTCCTGCTGCTGCCGTTGGGCCTCGTCGCCCTCAACGCCTACGCCCTGGCCCTCGTGCTGCTGCGCGCACCGCTGTTCCACACCCGGCTGTACCGGCCCATGGTGCTGAACATCGGCCTCTCGATCGCACCCGCGGTCACCCTGTTCGCCACGCTCGTCGTGCTGCTGGTCATCGCCCAGGTCGCGCCGTCGGTGCTCGCGGTCTGGGCCGTGCTGATCGTGGGCGGCGTGGCGTGGCTGCTCCTGCTACCCAACGCCGCCTACCTGGTCACCGAGCTGAACCTGTCGCACCGCAAGCCCGGCGAGTCCGTGCCGCTGTGGTACGACATCGTGCTGGTGCTGTCCCTGGCGATGTCCGGCGTGCTCAACACGCTCGCCAACGTGGCGATCGCGCAGGTCGTGTACGCGGCGCTCGCCGACCTGGACACCGGTTCGCTGCACCTGACGACAGGCCTGGTGGTCATGGCGGTGGTCATGCTGCTGCTCGTGGCCCTGGGCATGTACCTGGGCCGTTACCTGCGGTTCAACAGCTGGGACCTGATGCACCCGGGGTCGTTCGTCGCCAAGCTGACCGGGCACTTCCGGGTGGGGGCGAACGCGCGGGCCGCGACGGGGTTCGTCCTGACGCACGCGGTGTTCCTGGCGATCCTCTACGTGATCGTCGCCGCCCCCGTGCTCGTGTCCGTGCTGCGGTGGACCAGCGCACATCATCACTCCGCACGGTCCGGCGTCAGGGGCTACGGTGGATCGATGAAGAAGGTGCTGGCGCTCGGTGTGATCTCCGCACTGGCGTTGGGTCTCACCGCGTGCTCGGACGAGCTCTCCGGCGCGGAGGCCGACGCCTGCGACGCCGTGCACGCCTGGTACACCGGCGGCCACCTGCCCGACGACTTCACCCGCTTCGTCACCAGGGCACAGGAGGCCCTGGGAGCGTCGGACAACAACACGCTCAACGCCGCCGTGACCCGGCTCGCGAACAGCGCGGACACCGCCCGGGTCACCGCGGCCGAGACCCTCATCGCGCAGTGCCGCGATCTGGGCTGGGAACCTCCCGAGGGCTGACCGGCCGTCGGCCCGCGACCTGCGAACGGGTCAGGCGCGCAGGTGCGCGAGGACCAGGCCAACGGGGACGCTGACGATCACCACGGCGAACACGGCGCGGAACGCCCACGCCAGCGACCGGGCCTGGGACCCCCGGGTGCGCTGCCACGCGAGCACGAGGGCGACGAGCAGCGCGACACCCCCGGCGTCGACCACGAACGGCGCCCGCAGGAGCGTCCCGACGACGACGGCGGTGTTGCCTGCCACCCACAGGGCGAGCGTGACCCATTGCCGGCGCTCGTCGCGGGTGCCCGGGCGCAGCAGGTCGTCCTGGGCGGCGAGCACCACCTGGGCCACCCCGGCGACGAGCACGAGGTACGCCGCGACCCAGCTTCCCTTCGCCAGGCCGAGCGGGCCGGTGACCGCCGCGACGAGCCCGCCGCCGACGACGCAGGCCGCCCCGACGGCGAGGCCCACCACCCGTGCCGACGCTCGGGCCGAGACGTGAGTGCGCGATGAGTCCATGTGGCTGCCACCTTCCAGGTCCGTTTCCACCCTACTCAGCGGCCACCCCGCCACATAGCCCCTGACCTGCGCCATCATCCGGTCACGGGGTGACGGTCATCACCTGGACCCGTCCAGCTCGCCCCGTCGCACTGAAGCCGCACGGACCTCAATCGAGCAGGTGCCGCAGGTACCGGGCGGGCGAGTCGAGGTAGGAGCGCCAGTGGGCCACGAGCTGCAGGTCCTCCCATACCGTGCGGCGCAGGCCCCACGGCCCGACCTCCAGGATCGTCGCGCCAGGAAGCGCCGCCAGCACCGGTGAGTGCGTCGCGCACAGCACCTGCCCACCCCGCCCCGCGACGTCGGCGAGCGCCCGCACGAGAGTGAGCGTGGACGCAAACGACAGCGCCGCCTCAGGCTCGTCGAGGCAGTAGAACCCGGGCCGGTCGAACCGCGCCTCCAGCACCGCGAGGAACGACTCCCCATGGCTCATCTCGTGGAAGCGCGGGTCCGGGAAGCGTGGGTTGCTGCCCACCCGCTCGATGAACGTGTACCAGCCGTGCATGGTCTCGGCCCGCAGGAAGAAGCCCCACCGCCCGGCCCCCACGCCTCGCTGCAACCGGATGTCCCGGTGCAGCGGCGACTCCGACGCGCGCGTGGTGTGCTCCCCCGACGCGGTGCCACCCTCCGGGGAGAGTCCGTATGCGACAGCCACCGCCTCGACCAGCGTCGACTTGCCCGATCCGTTCTCCCCCACCAGGAACGTCACCCCCGGTGCCAGGTCCAGCCCGTCACGCAGCACCTGCTCGACCGCCGGGATCGTGCGCGGCCACACCCCGACGGGCAGCGCCGTCGGCCGCTCCGGGACGACGCGGACCACCGGTTGGTGCGATAACGCCATCACCGCATTGTTCCGGATCTGGCCCCGCCCCTCAGGTCACCCGCCCAGGCGGTGGCGCAGCCACCGGACGCAGACCTCCCCCTGGGCGCGCTGGAACGCGCGCAGGTGCGGAATGCCGGGTGGGGGCGCCTGGAGCGAGGAGTGGACGAAGTAGCCCGCCAGCCCCACGAGGAACGCGGTCACCGCGTCCGGGTCGGTACCGACCGGGAGCGGGTGCGCCGCGAGCAGCTCCTCCGGTTCGGGCCCACCCTCGACCCGCACGGCGGGCAGCATCGCGACGAGGTTCACGAACGCCGCGCCGCGCACCGCGTACGGCCAGTCCACGGCCACGGGCGCGAAGCCCGGCCGGGCCGGATCCACCAGCACGTTGTCCCCGCGCAGGTCGCCGTGCACCAGGCTCGCGCCCCGCACGGCGTCGGCGGCGTAGCCGTCGAGGTCGGCGAGGCGGTCGAGGTTCGCGGCCGCCCACGGGTCGTAGGTGTCCAGCCCCGCGCCGTCGCCGCCCGCGAGCCTCGCCCAGTACCCGGTGAGCGTCTCGTCCGCGCACTCGGGCAGGGTGTCCGCGGCAACCGTGATCTCCGCGAGCCGGTCGCACAGGCGGGCGACGGCGGCCAGCTCGTCGTCGCGCCACGGCGTGAGCGGGTTGCGGCCCGCCCCGGCGTCGAACGCGAGCACCTCCCACGCGCCCGCGTCGTCGTCGGCGCGCAGCGACCACCGCAGGCCCGGCGCGGGGACGCCCGCCGGGAGCAGCGCGACGCGGCGGGCCTCCTCGCGGTACAGCCGCTGCGTGAACTCGTGGTCCGGCCCCACCGCCTTGACGAACACCCGGCCGCCGCCCGCGGTGGTGAGCACCGAGGCGAGTCCCTGCGAGTACCCGCCGTCGCGGGAGCCCGCCGCCACCACCGCGTCGCCCAGGCGGTCCTCGATCGCGGCGCGCACGGAGGCGGGCACCTGTGACCAGGCGGGACGACGGCGACCGGTCGGGGCGGGTGCGGGCAGCATGCCCGGAACCTTCCCACACCTGCCCACGGGCGCGGAACGCCTTTGGTCTCGCCGACGGGGCCCCTCACGAAATAGATGAGGAGACAACCAGGTTGGGATGCGTGTCGGCCCCGTGCGACGCGACCGCCCCGGCGTCGTGCGCCGACGACCACCGAACAGGAGACAGCCGTGGACACGCTCGCCGCCGACACCACCATGGGTGCGGTCACGCTCCGCGTAGCCGACCTGGACCGCATGATCGGCTACTACACGCAGGCCGTCCCGCTGCGGCTGCTCAGCCATGACGGCCCCCGGGCGGTCCTGGGCCGCGGCACGACGCCCGTCGTCGTCCTGGAGCACGCGCCGGAGCTGCGCCACGCCGGACCGCGCGAGGCCGGGCTGTTCCACACGGCCATCCTGTTCGACTCCGAGGCCGCGCTGGCCGCCGCCGTGTACTCCGTCGCCGCCCGCGCCCCGGGCACGTTCACCGGCAGCGCCGACCACCTGGTCAGCAGGGCGTTCTACTTCACCGACCCCGAGGGCAACGGCGTCGAGCTGTACTGGGATCGCGACCGCACCCAGTGGTCCTGGACGCACGGGCAGGTCGAGATGGCCACCCTGTACCTCGACCCGAACACGTATCTGCGCGAGCACCTGTCCGAGGCGAGCGTCGCCGAACCCGTCGTCGGCTCCGCCCGCGTCGGCCACGTGCACCTCAGCGTCGGCGACATCGCCACCGCCCGGCAGTTCTACGTGGACCGGCTCGGCTTCGAGACGACCGCGACGATGGGCGGCAGCGCCCTGTTCGTCTCCGCGGGCGGCTACCACCACCACATGGCCATGAACACCTGGAACAGCGCGGGCGCGGGGCGCCGCGCGCACACCCTGGGCCTCGGCCGCGTCGACATCCTGCTGCCCACCGCCGACGACGTCGGAGCGCTCGCCGAACGGATGCGCGACCACGGCAGCGAGGTCGCCGACGACGGGCGGACCCTCCAGTTCGAGGACCCGTGGGCCAACACCGTGCGGGTCGCCCTGGCCGATCACGGGTCTGAGGCCGGCGGGTAGGTCCTCCTCGGGCGACGGGACACACGCACCATCGGACGGGTACCCGGTCTCTGTTGGCCAGATGACCAAGTCAGGTGACCGATTCGCCTACGGTCATACCCATGAAGGAGAGCACCGCGCCGCAGGGCGCCCGCAAGCGGATCAGCGCCGACGAGCGCCGCCGGCTCCTGGTCGCCGCCGCGCTGCGGGTCATGCGCCGCGACGGCGTCGCCGCCGCGACCACGCGCGCGATCTGCGCGGAGGCCAGCATGCCCCACGGTGCGTTCCACTACTGCTTCCACACCAAGAAGGACCTGTACGCCGCGCTGCTGGCCACCGAGGTCGAGATCGACCTCGAACCGATGTGGGCCGACGCGAGCCCTTCCGCGACCCCCGCGGAGAACATCACCACCCTGCTCCTGGCCTACTGGGCCGCGATCGAGGCCGAGCCCGACGCACAACTGGTGCTGTACGAACTCGCCGACCTGTCCCTGCGCGACCCCGACCTGCACGACCTGGCCGAATGGGAAGAACGCGCCGGGATCGACAAGGCCACCGAGGCCGTCGCCCGCCTCGCCGCCGAGGGCGGCTTCACCCTCCGGCTCAGCGACCGTGCGGTCGCCGAGCTCGTCGTCTCCATGCTCGACGGCGTCGCCCGCGCCTGGCTGCGCCACCGCGACAACGACCGTGCCCGCACCGCCCTGACCGACTTCGCCGGCCTCCTGGCCGCACAGACCACCCCGACGAAGGACACCCCATGACCCAGATCCAGTACCGCCCCTACCAGGAGCGCGACGCCGACGCCGTCAAGGCGATCATCAACCAGGCCTTCACCATCGACCGGTTCGTGGGCAAGCCCCGCCTCCTGAACGGCGCACTTGAGGTCTATCTGCGCGGCTGTCTCCTCAAGAGCACCTACGCGCAGGTCGCCGTGCGCGACGGCCGCGCCGTCGGCATCCTCATGGGACGCGTCACCGGACAAGAGCACCTGCCCGGACGTCTCGGCAACCGCCTGCGCTCCTGGTGGCACACGGCCACAACGGCCGCACTGGGCATCACCGAGTACCAGTCACTGGTTCAGCTCTTCGCGTTCGACGCCGTCTACGCCAACCTGCGCCGCACCGCCACCGCGCCCACGACCGACGAGCTGACCCTCTTCGCCGTCGACGCCTCCACCCGAGGCCACGGCGTCGGCAAGACCCTCTACGACGGGTACCTGGCGCATCTGCGCGCGCATGGCCGCGACGACTTCTACCTCTACACCGACACCCGCTGCACCTACGGCTTCTATGAGAAGCAAGGCATGACCCGCGCCGCCGAGCAGGACATGACCATCCGCCTCGACGGCAAGCCGGAGAACCTCGGCGTCTTCCTCTACGCCGGCAACGCCGGTCACGGTGCGGAGCCGACGGCGAGCGTCGGGGGGCGGGCCTGACACGCCGAGCCTGACGAAAACCAACGGTCACCACGCCATCCGACGACGCGGGACCGCAGACGATGCACGCCCACCGGACTGTGGCAGGCGAGCCTTGCCGAAGGCGTCGAGCATGCTGGGACGGCGTCGGTACCTCTCCCGGAGGACGGCGATCGCCGAGGACCTCCTACCGGGCCAACGGTGAGAGCGAGGCGAGCTGGTCGCGGACCTTGGCCCGCAGCGCCTTGCCGAGCATCGACTTGGGCAGGTCGCCGATGACGTAGAAGTCGCGCGGGACCTTGTACCCGGTCAGACGGTCCTTGCACCACGCGCGCAACTCGGCGTGGGTGACGGCGGTGCCGTCCACGAGCACGACGGCGGCGACGACGCGCTCCCCGCCCGCGTGCTCGTCAGGCAACCCGACCACCGCGGCGTCGGCGACCGACGCGTGCGTGGTGAGCACCTGCTCGACCTCGGTGGGCGAGACGTTGAAGCCGCCGTGGATGATCAGCTCCTTGACGCGGTCCACGATCGTGGTGAAGCCGTCCTCGTCCACGGTCACCAGGTCGCCGGTACGCAGCCAGCCTCCGGGCAGCAGGGTCTTGGCCGTCTCGTCCTCGTTGTGCCAGTACCCGCCGAACACCTGCGGGCCACGCACGAGGAGCTCGCCGCGCTCACCCTGGGCGACCGGCTTGGTGGGGTCGTCGGGGTCGACGACCAACATCTCGGTGCTCGGGAACGGGACGCCGATCGTGCCGGTGCGACGGGACGGCGCGAACGGGTTACCCAGGCACACCGGCGACGCCTCCGTCATGCCATACCCCTCGACGAGCAGCCCGCCCGAGACCGACTCCCACAGCTCGACCGTGGATGTGGGCAACGACATCGCGCCGGAGATGCAGTACTTCGCCGAGCGCAGGCTGATGCCCCGCTCCTTCGCCCGCCTCGCCGTGGCCTCGTAGATCGGCGGCACCGCACAGTAGACGGTGGGCGGGTGCTTGGCGGCGGCGTCGAGCACCAGGTCGACGTCGAACGAGGGGAACAGCACGATCCGCCCCTGCTTGAGGACGCCGTACGTCATGAACAGCGTCATGCCGAAGGCGTGGAACATCGGCAGGATCGCGTAGAACACCTCGGAGCGGTACTGCGCCCCGTGCATCCACGCCTCACCCTGGAGCGCGTTCGAGTAGAGGTTCCTGTGGCTGAGCATCGCGCCCTTGGGGCGACCGGTCGTGCCGGACGTGTACTGGATGACGGCGAGGTCATCGACCGTCGGACGCGGGTGGGCCGGGTCCAGACGCGGCGAGGCGAGCAGCTGCTCCCAGCTCGTCGTCCCCGGCGCGGGCTGGGTCAGCTTGTCGCGCGTGGCACGCAGCTTCTTCAGCGGCAGCGCCAGCGCAACCTGCTTGAGTCGCGGGAACGCCTTGAGGATGTTGACCGCCACGATGTGGTCGAGCTCGATGTCGGACGGCTGGTCGCGCAGCTTCGGCACGGCGGCGTCCCAGGCGATGACGACGCGGGCTCCGTGGTCCTCGAACATGTGCCGCAGCTCACGCGCCGTGTACAGCGGGTTGTGCTCGACGACGATCGCGCCCAGTCGCAGCACCGCGTAGAACGCCACGATGTGCTGCGGGCAGTTCGGCAACATGATCGCCACCCGGTCCCCCGCACCGACCCCGAGCGCCCGCAGCCCCTCCGCAGCGCGCTCGATCTGCTCACCGAGCTCGGCATACGTCGTCTCGCGCCCGAAGAACTCCGTCGCCACCGACGAGCCGGCCTGCGCCACCGACCGTTCGTAGAGCGAGACCAACGACTCGGTCGGGACCACGATCCGCGCCGGCACCCCGTCCTGGTAGTGGCGGGTCCACGACGCGGCATCCACGGTGTCCATGCCCGCATCCTCCCAGGCGCAGGCGCACAGCACTGGGCCCGCCGCACTCGAGGCGTCGGGTCTTCGTTCCCGGGTCACGCGCGGATCGCAGGAGACGACACCTGGTCAACCCTACATATTGGGGTTACTGGCGGCATTGGCCCCTAGGTGTAGTGTTTGAGTGCTTCAGGGCTACATCTCTGTCATTCGTGGTGGTCGGCGCCCGGGGCGCCGCGCGAGCGCCCGGCTGCTCCGGCCACCCGCCTACTGAACGACGTCCGCATCCGACCGAAGAAGAGAACCCATGCGCACCTTCCAGCTCCCGGACTCCTTCGTCGCCCCGTACGCCGACCGGCGCGTCCCGTGGGGCTACTCCGACGCCGCCGGGAACTCCCTGGGCGAGATCACCTTCCTGCGCACCTACTCGCGCCAGCGCGAGGACGGCACCAAGGAGCGCTGGCACGAGGTGTGCCGCCGGGTCGTCGAGGGGATGTTCTCCATCCTCAAGGACCACATGAGCGCCCACCGCCTGCCCTGGGACGAGGAGGCGGCCATGGCCACCGCCCGCGACGCCTACGAGCGGCTCTTCGAGCTCAAGTGGTGCCCGCCGGGACGGGGCCTGTGGGTGATGGGTACGCCGCTGGTCAACGAGGTCGGCAACTCCGCGCCGCTGCAGAACTGCGCCTTCGTCTCGACGGACGACATGACCGCCGAGGACCCGTCCGGCCCCTTCGCCTTCCTCATGGAGGCCTCCATGCTCGGCGTGGGCGTCGGCTTCGACACGGCAGGCGCCAAGAAGGGCTTCACCATCCACGAGCCGACGGTGCACGGACCGACCACCCGCCTGGAGCTCGACGCCGACGGTCGGGCGCTACCAGCGGTAGTCGCGGCCGGCACGCCCGTGCTCACCATCCCCGACACCCGCGAGGGCTGGGTCGCCTCCACCACCACGGTCATCGACGCCTACCTCAAAGGCACGGTGCTGCCGGTGCTGGACTACTCCCACATCCGCCCCAAGGGCGCTCCCATCAAGACCTTCGGTGGCACCGCCGCAGGCCCCGAACCCCTGCACCGCCTCCACACCGCGATCAGCAAGGCGTTCCAGGGCCGCGGCGGCCAGGCGCTCACCACACGCGACATCGCCGACATCGGCAACCTCATCGGTGTATGCGTCGTCGCCGGCAACGTGCGACGCTCCGCGGAGATCCTCCTCGGCGAGATCGACGATCCGGACTTCCTCGACCTGAAGAACCCCGAGGTCTTCCCCGAGCGCAACTCCTACGACCCGGCCAGCCCCGGCTGGGCGTGGATGAGCAACAACTCCGTCGTCGTCGATTCCGGAACCGATCTCTCAGGCATCACCGAGGCGATCGCCCGCAACGGTGAGCCGGGCGTCATCTGGCTCGACACCACCCGCGCCTACGGCCGCCTGGCCGACCCGGCGGACCACAAGGACTACCGGGTCAAGGGATACAACCCGTGCGGCGAGCAGCCGCTGGAGTCCTTCGAGTGCTGCACGCTCGTGGAGACCTTTCCCTCGCGGGCCTCGTCCAAGCAGGACTACCTGGACACCCTGCGGATCGCGTTCCTCTACGGCAAGACGGTCACGCTGCTCCCGACCCACTGGGAGCGCACCAACGCGGTCATGCAGCGCAACCGCCGCGTGGGCACCTCGATGTCGGGCATCACCGACTTCGTGGACAACCACGGCGTGGAGACGATGCGGGATTGGATGGACGAGGGCTACCGGCTGATCCGCGACTGGGACGTCCACCTGGCGGAGATTCTCGCGGTGCGCGAGTCGATCCGCACCACGACGGTCAAGCCCAGCGGAACCGTCAGCATCCTGGCCGGCGTCTCTCCGGGCGTCCACTGGGCACCGGGCGGCACCTACTTCAACCGAGCCGTCCGCTTCCGGAACGAGGACCCGCTCGTCACCCTGTTCCGCGCCGCGGGCTACCGGGTGGAGCCGGCCGCCGAGGACCCGTCGGGCACCACGGTCATCTTCTTCCCCATCAAGGCCCCCGCCCGCCGGTCCGAGAAAGACGTTCCCCTGCTGGAGAAGGCCGAGCTGGCCGCGCTAGCGCAAGGGCACTGGTCGGACAACTCGGTGTCGGTGACGCTCTCCTTCGACCCCGCGAGCGAGAGCGGCGACGTGGCCGACGTCCTGCGTGACTTCGCCGGCCGACTGAAGACGGCCTCGTTCCTCCCGCAGGGCAACTTCGTCTTCCCCCAGATGCCCTACACCCAGATCACCGCAAAGGAGTACCAGGCCGCCTCCAGGACGCTGACCCCGGCGTTCCTCGACGCGATCTACGACGGCGACCTGGAGACGATCGACGCCATCGGCGAGGCGTTCTGCGACACCGGGGACTGCGAGCTCGACGAGATCAAGATCAACGCGGAGTTCACCGCGACCCCATCGACGTAGGACAACTCGCTCAATGACGGTGATGAACCGCGTGGGGTCAGCTACCCGAGGCGCAGTGCCGAGCAGTCGAGGGCGTTGCGCGCGTCGGTGAGGTCGCGGTGCGACCAAGCAGCGTTCAGGGCGGCGGCAGCCCGATCGGTGTCACGGCGTTCGCGCCTCGGTCTCGGGTCCGATGCCGAGCGGCGACGGTGACGTGAGCTCCTCGGCGAATCAGGTCGAGCCGCACAGACACACGATCTCCGGGCGCCCGCTCATGCGAGGTACGCCAGGACGGTCGGCTCTGACACGCCCGCCCACGTCCCGGTCAAGGTCGGGCCCGACGACGACGCCCCCTCGCGCAGCGGCTCGCGCACGACGACGATGCCGGCGCCGTCGGGCACTACTCCCCCGCTGCCTCGGACCTGCATGCTCGGGTCACGGCGGACGGGGCCCTCGGGAGTCTCGACGACCAGTTCGACCTGCCCGTCCGCCTCGGCGATGACTCGCAGCAGCTCGGCCCGGTAGACCGGGTCCCCCATGGCGTCGTAGACCCAGCGACGGCCGAGCACCGAGTGCTCCATCGTGCCGACCAGGAAGGCCTCCGCGCCGTCGAGCGGGGCCCCGCGGTAGGTCAGCGGGACATGGAACGTGCGGCCGCCGACCTCGACCAGGTGCGACTCGATACCGACCTCCCCTGCCGGGTCGTCGAACCGGTAGGCGCCGACGAGCCGCACCGCCCCGGCGTCGCCGGCGAACCAGGGCTGACCAGGCAACCATGCCGCGATCAGCTCGGCCTTGGTCGGGGTCAGCGTCGCCTGGTGCAGCATCGCCATGCCCGCATCCCACCACACGGCGCGCTTCGGTCGCCGTGCCAGCAATGATGCGGTTCCTGATTCTTGCCGGACGACTCGCGGTACGGACGACGACGGGAGGCTTGCCGTCGCTACTCTGGACGGGTGGGAGTGGACAAGTCGGCGTACGGCCCGAACGGCGAGTACCTGGGCACCGGCAGCGGTGGCGCGGCCGGTGCGTTCGGCCAGCTCATCGACCCGTTCCAGCCGTCCCAGCAGTACCTCACCGAGGAGCGTGAGCGCCAGCGCCTCGACATCGCGCAGCGCCCCGTGACGGGGGACCCGAACGGTGAGATCGACCTGGACTCGGGCGTCGTGGTCATCGCCACCGATCCGACACCGTAGGCGTCCCGTCGACGCGGCGCGCACGCGAAGGTGGCCCTTCAGGGCCTCGGCAGCCCCCGGTCACACCCCGCGTTCCAGCGGTCGACGATGAGCCGAAGCTGGCGGCTGGTGACCTGACGATCGGAGCGGCGCTCGGCGCGCCGGCGGGAACCCTCGCGACACAGCTCGCACGGGCACACCCCGCGGCCGTCCCACAGCAACTGCCAGTGGCACCGGCCGGGACGCGACCACAGCGCGTCGCCGTCGAGCGGGTCAGGAAGATCGCACACGCCGTCGGTGTGGTCGTGCACCTCAACGCTGGGAACGTCGTGGCGGGCGACACGGACCCACAAGGGCGCATGGGCATCGGTACGAGACACGGGGGCCTCCGAAGGGCTCAAAATGCCCCGGCCCGCGATCCCTCGGCGAAGGACGAACCGGGGCTATGTTCTGAGCCTCCACGGCGCTCGTGTCCTCATGGCCTCATCGTCGCATGAGTCCCCGCCACCTCGTCCACAGGGACGCCACGAGCCACGTCCTCTACGAATGGGAGACGGTCATCGTCCGCGAGGGACGGTCACCCGCATCCAATGTCCGCGCCGGCGCGGTCCGCACACACGTCGGCCGCACGCGACGTCAGTCGGGGCGGCGGCGCCAGCGGCTCTCGCCGCGGTCGAGCTCCCACTCCTCGACCTCTGCACCGTCGTCGCGTCCGGCGGGCGGGCCCGTCAGCCAGAACGTGGCGTCCGGGTCCCAGCCCGCCAGGACGGATGCGACGCCCTCCGCGATCGGCACCAGCAGCCCCGCCGTCGTCAGGTACCCGCCGACGGTGAGGTGGACGCCGTCGACGTCCTGCGCGACGGCAGCCCAGTCCGGCTGGACCCACGTGCCTGGGTCGGCGCCCGTGACCCGGTACCAGTCGTGCCGCCGGGACGCCGTGACCTCCAGCGGGTAGCGGCGGCACAGGGCCGCCCATGCCGCGGGCCCATCGATCTCCACGACCCGCGCGTCCACCGGAACTGCGACCGGGCACACCGTGGCACGCTCCCACCCGAACCCGTCCTCGACGAGGAACCCCACCGGGCCGGCCTTGCCGCGGTGCCGCGTGGTGCGCGCGATCGCCCATGGCGGGGTCGACCACCAGGTACCCGAGAAGGACGCGACCGGATCCTGGGGCCGGTCGCGCCGTGCGCCGGCCTCCTCGGCGGCGGCTGCCGCGCGCCACGCATCGAGCTCCACCCGGCCCCCCGTGCGTGCCTCGTTGGGCACCCCGTCGGTGTGCCAGACGACGGCGCACTGCGCGAACCGGTCCAGCGGCGTCGTCCACCACGCGGCCGCGGGCGAGGCTCCGACGGCGGCGGCCATCGGCTCCAGCGCTGCTCGCACCTCGGGCAGCGCCGCGAGGACATCCTCGCCGTCGGGCTCCTGCCAGTACCGCGCGGTGTTGACGGCTTCGTCCAGCGCCTGCCACAGTTCGGCCTCAGTCGGCCCCGCCGCGCCAATTCGCAGTCGGGGCGCCCGCCCGAGCGCCGCCACGACGTCGGGAACAGACCCGGGTGGGTTCTCGACGCGACCACCGCCGAGACTGAACATCACGCGTGAGGTGCCTGCCCCGGGGTCAAGCGTGTGGGCGGCATAGAACGCCGCCTGCCGCACGTCCTCGTCGAGCAACACGGCAGCCTGAAGGCACAGGCGACGCCCGCGCGGCCCCGACAGGAGCGCGGCGGCGTCGAGCATCGGTGCGGCCGTCATGCCCGCCAGGCTAGCGGCCGCCGACAGGCGTCACTCGGGTGTATGACGGGTCATCGACCCCACGCAGTGTCGAGCAACTGCCGAAGGATCGCGGTCTTCTGCGGGTCCGCCCGGTACGTCTCCAGCCGCGACACGGCGAGCCGGTAGACCTGGTCGTCGGCACGCCGTCCGATGACCCAGACGACGACGATCGTGCCGTCGTCGCGCACGTCGTAGACGATCCGGAACTCACGGTTCCCGACGACCAGCTTGCGGAGTCCGGTCAGGTTCCCAGCGCCGCGCGACCCGAGCGGCGCACCGCGTTGCGCCGGCTCGGTGCGCAACTCCTCGATTCCCTTCGCGACGATCCGCCGGGCCGTTCCGTCGAGATCACGGAGGTCTTCCTTCGCCTCGTCCAGCAGCAGGATGCGCGCTGCGGTCACGCCTCGGCCTCGACGTCCGCGTCACCCAGGGCAGTCAGGTCGATGCCGAACTCGGCTGCGACGTCGTTCCAGTCATGCAGCACGGGCTCCGGGGCCGCGCTCATCCGCACGAGAGCCAGTGCGAGCAGCCGCAGATCTTCCTCGCGCTCATCGAGCACATCGATCTGCTCCATGACGGAGACCGGCGCGACCACGCCGACGGGACGGTTGTTCTTGACGACGACGATGGTGCGCCCCGCCTCGACCTCATCCGTGACCGCACCGAAATTGCGGCCCACGTGGCTCGCCGAACGGATGTCCCGGGTGTCCACCTTCATACGCAAGATTCTACGCAGTTTCTTGCGCACCGGCACGGTGTGGCGATCACGCTTGGGGCTGGCGCCCATCGCGCGTCTGGCCCTCAACGAGCCGACCCGATCACCACGAGCATGTCCCTGCGCAGCTCGTCGACGTCGACCCGGATGAGCCGCCCCACGCGGCACACGTGGAGCGTTCCGTCGGCGATGCGGCGGCGCATCGTCCTGACGCTGACACCGAGGTCGGCGGCCGCTCCCTGCAGCGACTCGAGCCCCCCACGCGGCAGAACCTGCTGCGCCGTCTTCGCTCCCATGGTGTCCTCCTCACTCGCCCGACCACCGGATGCAGTCGTCTCACGAGGAGGTGTGCGGCTGGTGGCAGACATCAAGGGCCAGCCAGGCCCGTGACCTGCCATCGGCCGCCCGCCGTGGCCCTGTCCCGGCGGGCCGCTCAGAGTGCATTCGCTAACCGCAGTCGATCGTCTGCAGGCCACCCCTGATGACGGGGCTGCCCGGGGTGCCACTGACCACCAGGACGCCGTCGTCGGCACCCCACGTGAGCTCATAGGCACCGGCCGCGATCGGACGACCGCCGTCATCGACGTCCCACGTGCCGACCCGCCGAGCGATCCCCGAGCCGGCCACCACGTAGGCGTCGCCGGTCCCGGAGAACAGGAAGGACTCCTCCCGCGTCACCACCCGGCACCCGCCCGGGCCGACCGGCTGCAAGATCTGGTACGAAGCGCCGAAGAGCAGGTCGCCGGCCGCTGCCCCCGCGACACTCAGCACGGCCAGCACGACGGACGCGACGAGCCAGCCGAAGCCGAAGATCCTGCGTCGATGTGCGGGCAGACCGCCCGGCGCGGCAGCGCGGCGGGCGGCTCTCAGCACGAGCAGCAGCGCTACCGCAACGACGACGAGGACGGCGGCGACGACCCACCCGGGAACCACAAGCCCTCCGACCACAGCCACGCCCGGCTTGAGATGGCCGTGGCCGTTCGGGAAGACCCGCACCCGCGCCCACCAAGGAGCGCCGATCGCGAGGACCGAGCACACGGCGGCGGTGACACCCACGGCACGGCGCAGACGCGGTCTCAAGGTCACGCACCGGATGCTGCCACTCGTCAGCGCCCTGGTCGCTCCTGGCCACCGACCCGCCCGGTACGGCCACGAGCTCTTCACGGTCCCGCCGTCCTGATGCCCCGGGTGTCACGTACGGACGCCTTGGTCTTGGTCTCGCCGATCGCGTCGTAGCGGTCGCGCACCTTCTCTTTCTTGGCCGAGCCGCGCACCATGACGACGGCGCGCGGCGGATCGCGCAGGGCGAGGTGGCGACGCTGCAGTGCGCGCAGCTCGCCGTTGCGCAGCCCGGTGGTGGCGGCGAGCGGCACGATCGCGGCGAGGTAGTCGGGCACGAGCTCGTGGAACTGCCGCATCTGCTCGGCAGTCAGCACGACGGGCTCGTGCATCGCGGCGGCGTTGAGGGTCGACGAGACCACCTGGTAGGCGTTGAACGCCGCCCCACGCCCGTCGCCCTTGCCTCCGGCCTTCTTCGCCTCCGCCGCCAGGCCGGTCACCAGGCCGGTGTACCAGTCCGTGATGTCGGGCCGGGTCTCGCAGGCGCTCCAACGCCCCAGATCCGGGTGTGCACCTGCGTCCACACCCCCGTTTCCATGGGGGACCATGGAGGAATGGGTGGCCGAAACCGACCACTTCTGCGCGATCTACTAGACGTTGAACTATGCATCTGCCCATCTACCTGCAGGTTCACCCGTTGCGCGGCGGCTGTGGGGGAACCATGGGGGAATGAGGGCTGTGTGCGCTTCCCCACCGGGGTGGGGTCGGCATTGACGGTGACGTCGTCTACGGCGGGCGAGTGCCCGTCTCCGACGATTGTAGGTGGCGCGACTGATCTCCAAACGCGTCGGGTCCCCCGGACTCGTCGGCACAGAAGTTGATCATCTGGCGGGATCGTTGCAATTCCGCGGATTCTGAGGATTCGCATGCGGTTCGTGCCTTCCCCGTGCCACGGAGAACTGACGCTGCCCGACCGTGCGAGCCCGACGTCGAGCCTACCGACTCGGTTGCGGCTCGCCTGGGTCGCGGAGCGCAACTGTGCGACCTGTTCCGGGCACCATCGCGGAGGCCAGCCATCGTCGCAAGGCACGACACGGTTCATGGCGGCGGTGCCCGCCGCCAAAGAGAGCAGCCGGACGTCGTTGTCTCTCACCCGTTCGACCGCAATGGGCTCGGCGAGGTGGCATCTCGAACCATCAGCCCCACCAGGACCATCACCACCGCGCGGGGGTCTGTCCAGTTTCCGGTGTAAGTCCGGTTGTTGATGGTTAGCGGCGGTGCGCCGAGAGGCACCCGTCGAAGGTGATGTCGAACGCGTTCAGTGCTTGCTTCCAGCGCATGGTCCAGCGGGCTCGGCCCTTGCCGGTGGGGTCCAGTGCCATGACGGCGAGGTGGACGCACTTGAGCGCGGCCTGCTCGCCTAAGGAAGTGCCCGCGGGCTCGCACGGCCTTGCGGATGCGTGCGTTGACGGACTCGATCGCGTTCGTGGTGCACACGATGCGGCGGATCTCCTTGTCGAACTTCAGGAACGGGACGAACTCGGCCCACGCGTTGGACCACAGCCGGATGATCGCGGGGTACTTGCTGCCCCACTCCTCGGAGAACTCCAAGAACCGCTCCTCGGCCGCTGCGAGCGTGTCGGCGGTGTAGATCGGCTTCATCGCCCGGGCGAGCTTGTCCCAGTCCTGGCGGGCGACGTACCGGAACGACGCGCGGATCAGGTGCACGACGCAGGTCTGCACGATGGTGTCCGACCACACCGTGTTCACGGAGTCGGGCAGCCCCTTGAGGCCGTCACACACGACCATCAAGACGTCCTCGACGCCGCGGTTCTTGATCTCCGTGAGGACCTGGAGCCAGTGCTTCGCGCCCTCACCACCGTCCCCGGCCCACAGGCCCAGGATGTCCCTGTTCCCGTCCACGGTCACGGCCAGGGCGACGTAGATGGGCCGGTTCGCGACCTGCCCGTCGCGGACCTTGACGTGGATACAGTCAACGAAGACCACGCACCAAGTAACACCGGAAGCTGGACAGCCAAGGATCCGCGTCACGCGGCACTCTTGCGGCCACGCTTGAGCTCCGCGGCAACCGTCCGACTCATCCGGCGACGCAAGGTCGATGTCGCGCTCCATCGTCGCCTTCTGGTACTGCAGGACGAACTGGATGTCGGCGTGCCCGCCGCGTCGCATCAGCTCGGCAAGCATCGCTCCCTCCTGCGCGAATCGGGTGAGCCCGGTGTGCCGGAGGTCGCGGAACCGGTAACCGTCCAGCCGGGCGAACACCCGCCGGAACGTCGACTCGTCCGCCACCCTCGTCATGCCGAGCACTGACAGCCGTTGCGCGCCAGCGTCCTGGGTCCACTGCGCGAATCGCGGTGACCCGCGCGCCCCGGTCAACACCGCGCAGGCCGCAACCGCGAGAAGCGCCGCAACGGTGTGCCGGCGTCCGCGCGGATCACCCGGATCGGCCAACCTGGCGAGGATCTCGAGTAGCAACGCCTGCCGCGAGACAGGCTTGGAGACGACAGCGGGCGTGCGCGACGATGGCATGGTGCGGGCGGTCTCCCGCTCCGTGAGGCCGGATGGTGTAGGAACCCCCGATCCAACCTGGCAGCAGCCCGCCCCCACACCTCGTTTCGCCTGCAAAGACGCCGGTAGCGCGCCGTCAACCCGTCACTGGCGACCGGTCACCAACGGCTTTGCCGGGGCCCTGGCCAGACGTCGGCCTCTCGGTATGAGCCGGACGAAAGAGGCATCACCGCCGCAGGGCGCGGCACATCGGCCCGGCTCAGACTGCCGCGCGACGTCCACATGATGGACCGTCTCTTGCGGTACCTCACGCTTGCACTGTTATATCCGTCACCATGTTGGATGGTCGTGATCCCATGCTGGGCGCCCGATACGTTGCGCGACGATGCCTCGTCGGCCTGCAGCGCTGCCCCCAGATATCCCCGTCGAGTTCCAGTCGCAGGCGGCCGAACCCGGTGGTGGTGACGACCTCGGCCAAGACCGAGCGCTCAACCCAACGAGACTCGACTTGCGTGGAGCGTTCATTGATGGGCACCCGGTGAAGGATCTGCGCCGGACCGTCGACCCTCAGGTGGGCCTCCTCGCAGTCGGGGATCTGATCACTAAGGCTGGCGACTACATCTTTCGCCTCGCTGTCCCGCTTCTCCTTCTTGAGTTGACCGGGTCAGCGCTCTGGGCGGGGCTCGCTTTCGCCGTCCAGACCTCCGCCACCGTGGTGTCCGGGATGCTGACGGGCCCGATCATCGACCGCGGAAATCCCAAGACCATTCTTCAGATGTCCGCACTCGCGATGGCCGCGCTCGCCGCAACTGTGCCAGTGGTGGGTAATGTCGCGCCCGCAGCAGTGATCGCAGTGGCCTTGGTTGTGAGCTTTGCACTCGAGGTTCTCAACTTCGCGTACCGCTCGTGCGTGAACTCGATTGTGCCGGTTCTGGTGACTCCGACCGAAATACCAAACGCTACTGCGGCACTATCCGTTTCCAAATTTGCCAGCAAGATGATCGGCGCAGCCATTGCGGGCGTGCTCATCGCGACGCTAGGTGCCGCAAACAGCATCCTAGTCGATGCCGCCAGTTTTGTGGCCCTCGCGGGCGTAACTGTACTTATCCGAGTACCGGTTCAGTTTACGAAGAACGACGAGAAGAGGTCAACAAAAGGCGACTTCTTTGCTGACCTCGCCGAGGGGATCCGCTATGTGTGGAACGATCGGCCAGTACTGACCCTGAATGCTATCAACTTCCTGGCCAACCTCGGATACGTCCCAGTTCTCGCCATGTTCGTGATTCACCTGAAGCAGACGGTACATCTCTCGCCGGAGGCAATCGGGCTCATCTACGCGGTTGACGGCGTGGCCGCCCTACTGGCCGGCATCGCGATCCCCACCCTAATGCGCCGAGTCGCTACCGGTCCTCTCGTAGTGGGTGCCGTCGTGGCGCTCGGCGCGGCGGTAGTAGGGCTGTCGCACCTTCGCGCGCCGATACCGATTGGCGCCCTCTTCTTTGTCGTCCTCGGGGCAGCGCAGGTGGTGAACCGGGTGATCTTCACGCATTGGCAGATGACGATTCCTAGAACGATCCTCGGACGCGTCTTCGGGCTCTCAAGCGCCTTTGAGAACCTTGCGTCGCCGATCGCTGCGGTTGCGGCCGGCCTGGTCGTCCAGGTGACCGGGTCGGGAACGATGCTGCTAGTCTCGGGAGCAGTGCTCATTCTCACCGGAATTGGCGGGGCAATGTCCTCCGTCGTCCGGTCCATAGACTCCCGCTCCCGCGGGAAGGTCGGAGCCGAAGTTGCCACGGCATTGTAGCTCTGATGCAACATCCACTCAGAAGGAGTAAAACGATGGACCGTTTCGCGAAGTTTGTTGACGAGCTGGAGAAGATCGAGGAGCAGGGTGGAGCGAACATCCTGGAGATGACCTCGCCGATGTGCTGCGCGTGATCTGACCCGTGGCTCCGGCGGCCGCCTACGGCTGCTGGAGCCACGGAACTTGACGAAGGAGGTGCCGTGCACGCAATCGAGTCTGGGTACGAGTTTGAGCGCGCACTCGAGTTTGCCGACAGAAGGTCGTTCCGGTCTGCAATCGACGACGAGCTCTTGAGTCTCGGTGGCGTCGTCGCACGTGCTGAGTTTACGCGGCCAACGCTCATTCTGGACACGCCCGACGACGCAGTCGTCTCGACGGGGTGCAGCCTCACGGTCGTGATGAACGCCGGGCGCGGGGTCCGCGGGCACAAGGTTGTCTTCAAGGGGCCGCCCGACGAGGCGTCGGCTCGCTACGAGAGGATATTGCGGATCGACGATCCGTCACCAGGATGGATGTCAACCGTCGACTGGGGCACCTTCCTCGGCGGAACCGATCTTGAGGGCCGCCTGTCAATCACCGATCTCGACTCTCGCGCCGTCGTGCGCCAACTCCGGTATAAGCGGACGGTGGTTATAGAGGGGACGCCGGTGTGGCTGAGTTTCGATGACGTCACTTTCCATGACGGGAGAAGTCGGGTTGCCCTCGGCGGTCGACTAATTCTGGAGGCCGAGTCCAGCGGGACCGACAAGACATCGCTCGCTCGTCCCGAGACGATCGACACGGCGCTGAACCATTTCCGCCGATTTCACAGCGCCTCCCCGTTCCGCAGTTCGAAGGGTGCGATCGCTCGGCGCCTGGCAAGAGCCTCGGGCGCCCTGACGACTTCGACGGGCGGCGCGCCAGAACCATCGCCAGCGAACGAGTGGCAGACGCTTCGCTCCGCGGTAGATGCTCACTCGAGCGCGCGACTGGCCGCCGCTGGCGTCGATATCGCCGTGACGGATTACCATCCCGCGATGGGCGCGGCCGACCGGAGCGTGAGGCAGATCGTCCATGAGGTCCACTTCGACTCGCTCATGCAGCATTCGGACCGGGGACTTGGCGCACTGTTGAATGCCGTAAGCGCTCCCGACGGGATCCCTGGTCGCGGGGCATATACGTCCACAGGGTCTGCGGTTGACGCGATTCGTTCAGTGCTGGGAATCTACACCGAGATGCGTCGTAGCTTCCAACGCCTGCACGAGGTCCGGGCAGGGCTCGTCCGTGGCAGCGGTGCCGAGATCTACGGCCTCTGGGACGTGCAAGCTCCGCTCCTAGCGCCGCCGCAGGCTCGGATTGCCTACGAGTCCGCGATCGAAGCCGTCTGTGACGTGACCGAAGACGTTCTGGGGAAGGGGCACGAAGCGCTCGCTCTCTTCGAGGCCGGCTACGTCAATGTACTGCCGGAGTCTGGAGGCGTGCACGGTGCGTTCACGACCGTTGACGAGGCTGGCGGCATTCAACGCGTACAGTCGCCGTGGTATGGCGACGCCTCAAGTTTGCTGACCCTCGCGCACGAAGTCGGCCATGCGATGCACAGTCTCGAAGGAGGCGCAGACTATCCGCGCAGGTCCCGACTTGTCCGCGAGACGGTGGCACGCTTGTTCGAGGTTCGCATGCTAGACCATCCGCTCCTTCGCGCGGGCTCGCTAGACCTGCGCGCCGAGTGGTGGCGCGCGCAATTCTTCCGGCCCATGTATCAGTCCGCCTTTGAAGCCGAGGTCCGGAACATGGATCCACAGTTGATATGTGTTGACTCGCTCACCAACGTTTATCGTGAGATTCTGTCCGACAATTATGGCCCCAGCGTGTCGATGGCGGAGCGAGACGGCTTCGAGTGGGTCAAAGCGCAGTACCTCTCGCGACCTCGAGGAGTTCTTGAGTATGCGATGGCTTGCGTTGCGGCACTTGCCCTTTCGTCGGGTATTGAGCCAAGGTTATCGGACGGTCTCGCGATTGCCCGCGCCTCAACGATGGATGAACTGCTCGATAGTGTCGGAATCTCGCTCACCGGCGGCGAAATGCGCAAGATCACGATTGATTCCTTTGTCAGGTTGACCGCCGCTTACTCGAAGGCGGCCGCGCCGCTGACAGGAGTCAAATTATGAACAGCAAGGCGGCAGTTCTTGACGCGGATTTCAAAGCACTGATCGAGCGGCTGTCCACCAAATACGGAGCGGCCTCAAATGCCTGCCTGATGGCGCGAATCGAGTATCTGATTGCGCAACTCACGGACAGAGGCCGCGTCACGTCCGACTGGGAAATGCTTCGGCGCCAAATCGAGAGCCACTATACGGTCCCGACGCCGTCACGCTCAAGGGTTCATATGCACTCGAACACGTCAGTCGGGACAGACGGCGAGAAGATCTACGAGTTCTCACAAGAAGCTTATACCGAGCTCTATGGTGGACGTGTTTCCACGCCGGGGACCGTCATTCGCGAGGTCGAACGTGGCGATCTGCGAGATTTACGGAGCGGTGATTGGTACCTCTACATCGTCGCCGAGATGGACCAACTCGTGATCCACAACGAGCCAATGTCTTTAACGGAATTGATTGCGAGTCGGACCGTCACCGAGGACGGTCCCCTTCCAGTGATCCACCCAACACTCGCTGAACGATACGGTTTTCGGGTGAAGGCTGCCGGGGAGTTCTCCCCGGTTATCGCCGAGGGCGGTGCTGTCGTTGGCGTGGTGGTCAACTCAAAGTCCGGACACTTTTGCCCCGCTCCTCAGACGTTGAACGTTGCCTGCAGGGCGTTCGCCCGAGTTGCGCCGGATGCTCGCATTGTTCCGGTCGCCGTAAGGCTTCGACTGACGGACTAGAGAAGGAGTTCGGTGGTGAAACTTGTTGACTCGAGATCGGGCGAGACGATCGAGTTGGATCCTGAGCGGCCAGCCGTCGCATTTTGCTGTGGCTTCACGCCTCGGTTCAATGTGCACCTGGGAAACGCGCGTGCGCTGGTGACACATGACCTGCTCCGGGCCGCGTTTCGCCACCACGGGGCGGGAGCGATCACTATGTATAGAGACATCTCGGATCTGGACCCTAGGGTGAGCCCTGATCGAACCGCGGCGAACTTGATCGCCGACCAGGCTTGCCGTGACTTGCTACGAATTGGCGTCCGCAAGCCAGACAGCAGTTACGAGGCGTCGAGCCGTGTCGAGGCTTGTCTCGCGCTTCTTGATGTTCTCGACGCGCGCGGTAAGTTGATTGTGGATGGTTCCGGTGTCTGGCTGAACGTCGCAGGAGTTGATCTTGAGGCCTCACTCAGGCACCTAGATCCCACGGGGTCTGTGTGGGACTCGATGTGCGAGGCTGGACGGGCGTGGTCGCTCGACGGTCCAGTGAGGCTTTGGGCGCTGAGCAGCGGTAGTGGGAGTCGTCCGAGCCGATGGGGCTCGGGAGTGCCTAGCGAGGCGCTTTCGTGCGCTGCATTGCTTTGCTTCGAGAGACGCCCCGCAGACGTCCATGTTGGAGCCCTCGATGCCTACGCACATCACGAGTTGGTCCTTGCGATCGGGTTGATGGCTGCTCCATCTCGCGTGCCCACGACGTGGCTCTTTTCCGCTGAGGTCGCAGTCGACGGCGTGCGGATGGCGAACGGTGCGGGCAACGTGCAGCCGCTGGCAGATGCGGTGTCCAAGTACGGCGCGGGGGCGGTACGAACACTGTACCTTCAGACCCATTACCATGCGACACTCGACGCTTCCGATCGATCCTTGGCCGTGGCGGCTTCGCGCTTCGCAGAAATCGAGAGCAGGTATCAACTTGCTATCCATCAGCTGCGGAGGTCTGCCGGAGGGGAGGTAAGTCGGGGAGTCGAGAACGCCTTGTCGCTCGACCTGCGCTCCGACGATGCTCTTGCACTGTTCGAAGAAGGTCTCGCGGGCGCAGCGGATACTCACGACCTCGTCCGAGCCGGGCAGATCCTCTACCCCGACCTATTGCTGCCTAGGCATGCGTGAGTCCGTCTGCGTCGTTGGCCTCTAGTACGGCAGCCGTAGATCGTGACCTTGACCTGCGGTAGGAAGGAGCTGAAGGTTTCGGTGCCGACGGAGTGCCTGAGTTGGGGCGGCGTCTTGCGCGGTATCGTCCGATCGGGCCGGAGATCTCGGTCCTTCGCCAAAGCGCCGGGGCTACGTGGTGCCCATCAAGCATCGGGAGGGCTTGCCGTGTTCCAGATCCTCGGCGACGTCTTCGGCTGGATCGTCGGCGACCGATGGGGCCGCAGAATCGTCAGGCGGCGGAACGACCGGCTCCGCGCCGAGGGCAAGACAGAGGCGTCGGTCCGTCTCCTTGAAGGCACGGTTCGTGGCCTGTCCAAACAATGGGTTCCGGCGATCTGGTCGGTCGCTCCGGGGCGCCTGACCAACTTCTCCGCGGTCGTTCCCGTCGCCGGGCTCTCGCGTGACGAGTCGCGCGCGCCCGGCTCTCGGGAGTCGCTGTCGGTTGACGCGGACGCGCGCATCTATCAGGCCCAGAGCAACGACGGCTTCGCGCAGTTCGGGAGTCCGTTTGGCGAGCGCGACACACTTGGCTGACTGCTCGTCGACGCCCGCGTTGAGCGCGGCCTTGATCCGGCCGAGGAATCGGATGCGGACGGTGCCGTCCGTCCCTCCTCGTCGCCGCCGGGCCTGGCGGGCACGACCGCCATGAGCTCCTTGAGGCTCGCGATGCCGAGTGCGTCCTTGACGAGGGGCTCCTCCCGCAGCTACTGGCGGCTACCCACATGCGCTGCAACGGCGCGGTAGGTGGCGTCGCCCATCAGAGCGGAACCGCCACGGGCTCCGCCACCGTTGCTGGCTCGGACGCAGTCTCAAGCCGTTCCCGTGGCCGGCACGGCGGCGCCCCGAGCCAGATCGCCTCAGAGAGCACGCGCCGCGACGCAATCGAGGAGTCATCCGGCTTTGGGGGTTCGGGTTCCACCTGGAGGTCCTTCGCAACCCCCAGCACGAAGGGGCACGTCTCGTCGGTGATCTCGCCGTACACGGGGATGGACCGGTGTACGCCGCCATGGGGCTCGGGGTCGAGTTGCCTGCCGATCTCGACGCAGTAGACGAACATCTCTGCTCCCTCAGCGAGCCGCTTCCCAATCGCGGTTCGGACGATGTCGCCGACCCGCAGCAGCCGCTCGCGCTGGTCGTCGGTCACGCTCATCGTTCGGTTCAGCGCGCTCGTCGCGGTGGTCAGCTCCGCAACCGAACGCCCGCCTTCCCCAATGCGGCCGCTGATCCGCCCCTCGAACCGCGTGACCAGTTCCGAGAGGACAAGCTCCTTCCCGCGCAGCACGAGGCCTGGCAGGTAGTCGAACGGGCCGGCGAGCCGCTCGGTGTGGACGGTGACCTGGCGTGTGAGCTCCAGGATCCGCGTCATGGCGCGCGCGGAGGGCATCTCGTGCCCGAGGTGGATCGCGGCGTTGCGCAGCGCGGCTAGCGCGCGTTCGGCGGGCTCGTGCTGGTCGGTCGGCCCTGGCCGGGCCGCGGGTCGCCACCCGTATCGGTCGACGGCGTACCCCTCGTAGGGTGCCTGTGCGCCCGCCCAGGCGGCGACGATCGCCGCCGAGTCGCGGTAGTCGTGCTTTTTGTCACGGTCGGGGCCGTCGACTGGGGTCCAGCCGGGGACGTGCCGGTAGCGGTGGTCGAGGATCGCGATCGTCAGGGCGATGTCCGCGACGTCGCGCGCGAGCACGAGCCGGTGTCCGACGTCGAGGCGCCGCTCCATCCCGAGCGAGTCCCGCTCAGCGCCGACGACGGCGGCGACGGCCGCCCTCCGCCACGCTTCAAGAACGGGCACCCGTTGTGGGGTGCCAAGTTCGGCCGTCGTCGGCCCCGCGAACTCACCGTCCTTCTGCCGAAGCGGGGCCGTGCGTGCCGCGAGCTGCCGCGTGGGCCCCCATGCCGAGGAGACGAACTCGTTGGGCGCGGCGATGGCCGCGAGCCGGTGCACGTACGTCCAGATCGCGGTGCGGTACCGCTGGGCGAGTGCGGACCTCTCCTGCACCTTCGCCAGCGCCTGGGCCGGGTTCTTGTAGGCGGGGGTCAGTTGTGCGGTCACGCCGCGGATGGCGAGCAGGTCGACGAGGGCCGCGCGCAGGTCGGCGTTGACGCTGCCGTACGTCACCGCGGTTCGCCGCCCGCTGCGGCGTCGTCGGACCAGGCGACGTCGAGGATGTTGCGGGCGACGACGTACCGGGCGTCGTTGCCGCACATTTCGGCCAGGTGGGTCAGGCCGTTCCAGGCGATCTGGAAGGTGTCGGCCTGGGGCAGGAGTTCGAACGCGCGCCGTGCGGGGCGTGGGAGGTCGTCGCACAGGTCGTCGAGGATCCAGATGACGGTGTGGTAGTCGATGAGGCTGTCGAACGGGACCTGGTCGGCCAGGGTGAGGAGTGCGGAGCGGGTGACGTCGTAGGCGTCGTACCGGGCGTGGTCGTCGGGCGGGGGTGTTGCCGGGTCGGTCATGGTGGTCGTCCTCGCTTCCGGGCGCGACGACGTCGGACGGCGTCGTCGTCAACGGCAGGTGTGCGGTGCCGGATCGGGGCGGGTCAGCGGACGGCGAGCCGAAGTGCAAGCCACCCGTTCCACCGCGCGACGGCGGCACGGTACACGCGTCGCACGGCGCGGTAGGTGGCGACGGTGGGCAGCCACAGCAGGAACGCGGCCATGAACTTGGCCGTGCTGATCGCGGCGGCCACCGTGGCGAGGGTCAGCCACCAGGGGCGGGTCGCGACGTCGGTCGGGTCGACGGTTTGGAGCCATGAGAGCAGGCGCCAGTACGCGAGCCACAGGGCCCCGCAGACCGGCCAGCCGTAGCGGACGCGGCCGGGGCGGTGTGCCCAGCGGATGATCCGGTTGGACGGGTAGACGGCCTGGGCGAAGCGCGTGTAGGCGAGGCCGATCCGCCAGGACAGCATCCAGGCGACGGTGATCATCGTGAGCCTCCTCGGTCGGGCGACCGCGTGGGTGCGGTCGCTTCGACTTCGACGGTGCGCCCCGTCGCCGCGGTGTTGGCGGGCCTTGCGGCGATCTGTGGATGACGGCAGCACCGCGGCGGTTCGTGGAAGCCGGTGAGCGTTGCGGGAGGATTGCGAGGTGATCAAGGTCGGGTACTCACGCAGCATCGTCGAGGGTTACGAGTCCCTCGCCCTCCAGGACGATGTATCCGGCGAGACGCTCGAGTTCCGGCGGGCACTGGGCATCGCAGCCGGTGGGGTCGGCATGGGCTCGTACGTGATCGTCCACGACGACATCGTTCACGTCGGCGGGCTCACCGGGTTCGCGCTCAC
This sequence comes from Xylanimicrobium pachnodae JCM 13526 = NBRC 107786, assembly GCA_001592145.1. Lineage (GTDB taxonomy): Bacteria > Actinomycetota > Actinomycetes > Actinomycetales > Cellulomonadaceae > Xylanimonas > Xylanimonas pachnodae. The sequence goes on from BCWJ01000007.1 coordinate 162,800, forward strand.
GGGCGTTGTCCTCACGCTGACTCTCGACGAGGAGGCTGCCGACGCACTCGACCTCCCCTGTGACCTTGACCTCCGGCTGAACGTTGCGGGCGCGGCCACCGTCGCGGAGCTGCTGCCGCCGATCGTCGGTCGGTAGGTCAACTACCTCGCTGCCGGTTCGTCGGACGGTGCCGCGTCGACCGTCTCTCCGTGGTCTCGGGTTCCCTCGGGGATCCGCGCGATGGCCGTCAGCACTCGATCGCGGTCCCTTGCCTGCGCCACCGTGGCTGGCTCGTCCGCGTGGACCGGCCTCGCGGGGCTGATGGAGTAGCGGTCCCGGTAGGCGGCGTCGGCGACCACGGCGCGCCGCCACGCATCGCGCCCGTCCGCGGTGAGCGGCTGGTCTCCCACGTCAGAGAGCCACTTCGCCCGGTCGCGGATCGCACCGTCTGCCAACGCGGTAGCGCGCTGCCCGATGAGGTCGGCGCGCTCGGCGAGCGCGGCTCGGGTCTCGTCGCCGAAGTCCCCACGTGCGCGTGGGAGGAGTCCGGCGATGAGGTCGGGCTCGTTCGCCCGAGCGTTGCCGGTCAGGTTCCAGAGCCGCCAGGTGATGACAGCAGCGACGTCGTCGGCGTCTGCGAAGCCGCGTCCGTCGATCGCGCGGCGGACGACGTCGTCGACGTTGACGCCTGCGGCGTCGAGTCGCCACAGCTCGTTGCACAGCGCCCCGTACGCCTCACAGGCGATGACCTCGTCAACGCTCGTGGTGCGATCCCCCGCGGCGTCGAGCGCCTTCGCGATGACGCTGGGCCAGCGGTCGGCCTGGGCGAGCGTTGCGATGGTCTCGTACTCGGCGGCGAGCTGGGCGATGGAGGCGTACCGGTCATGTTCGGCGGCGATGGTCTCGTGCGCGGAGAGTTCCCCGCCCGTGTGGGCGAGGACGCCTGCCAGGACCGACTGTGCGGTGACGGCGCCGTTGACGGGGTGGGCGTGCAGGTCGTCGGGGCGGTCGAGGGCGACGTGCGCGGTGTTGGCGTCCCGCCCGCGGGTCATCGCGACGTAGAGGTTCTCGCGAGTCGCGCCCGGGGCGAGGACGACGTGGCAGGTGTCCACGGTCGTGCCCTGTGCGCGGTACGCGGTCACGGCATAGCCGAGGTCCAGGTGCTGGGAGACGTACTCGGCGGGCAAGACGACGGACGCGCCGTGCGTGAAGCCCTCGCGGCGCACCTCGACTTCACCATTGCGGCGGACGTCAATGACGCGCCAGCGGTCGCCATTGCGGACGAACCCGCCACGCGCCGTTCGGAGCGTGCGGTCGTTGCGGCGGGTGATGACGACGTCGCCCACGGACGCTGCGGCGTCGTCGGCCAGAGCGACCTCGCGGTCGGGCAGGGTGTCTCCGTCCAAGATGCGCTCAGCACGCGCACGAGCGTTGAGCTCGCGGACGTGGTCGGCCGAGTCGGTGACCAGGAGGGTGCGGCGGCCGGCGCGGGTGTCGGCCCGCCATGCGGCGTAGGCGGCGTCGACCATCTCGTCACCAGTACCCGCACGGACGCGACCCTGGGCCACGTAGGTGGCGATGACCTCTACCTCGCCGGAGCGCAGCGCAAGGGAGGCGTCCTTCTCCCACTCGTTCGTGAAGCGGCGGACCTCGGAGAGTTGGGCAACGTCGCCGCGCCGCTCGTGGCGCAGGAGCGAGAACGCTCCCCCGGCGTCGACCGACTGGAGCTGGGCATGGTCTCCGACGAGAAGAACCTTGGCACCCACTGCGGCGGCCAGGCCGCTGATGCGGTCGAGCGACAGTGTGGAGGCGAGCGTTGCCTCGTCGATGATGACGAGCTGCCCAGCGTGGAACTCGGCACGGCCGTGGTCGTGCTCGTGGAGCCATTTGGCGGTGTTGTCACACGCAATCTCCAGATCCTCGGCGAGCACCTTGGCCGCCGCGGCCGACGGCGCGAGGCCGACAACGGAGCCGGGGCCGTACTGGATCGTCCATGCGCGGCGCAGCGCGCTCATCGCCGTCGTCTTGCCCGCACCGGCCGGACCGATCAGCAGATCAACCTGGCGGCCCGACGTCGCAACCATCTCAAGAGCCCGGCGTTGCTCATCGGAGAGCGCCGGGTCCACCACTTCCCGATCCGCAGCGGCGAGAGCGGCGGCAACAAGGACGGGCGCGGCACGGTTCTCGCCGCGATCGGCCAGGCGCTGCTCGGCGTCGAGGATCTCGCGGGACGACATCGCGACGGTGTGCGCGGGCCGGAACCGGCTGGTGCCGTCCTCTCGGCGGAAGATGGCCGGGGTGGCTGCCAGGTCCGGCGGGGTCAAGCGGACGGACTGGGCCTCGGCCGCCGCGACCACTGCGGCGACGAGCCGCTCGCGGTCGTCGGTGGTGGCGAACCGCCAGCCCATCGTCTGCCGGGACGCCTCGGCCCACAGGTTCCAGTGCCGCCATGTTGAGCGCTTCTCCCCCACGGACGCGACGACCCGGGCGCCCACCTCGGCGATCATGTCGACGGGGACTCGGTCGAACGTCAGCGCAGGTGAGGCAACGCTCCCCACCAACGCGCGTGCCCACGCGGTCGGGTCGTCGCCGACGTGCGCTGCGGCTCGAGCACGCCATCCCTCGCTGAGGTCCGCGAGCGAGTGGATCCGCTTCTCTGGCCGCGTGTCGAGCGTGGCCTGGGCTCGCAGTCGGATGATCGTCGCCGGGGACGGACGCCTGCCGCGGTCCGCGACGTACTCGTCGATAAGACGGTCGGTCTCGGCGTCGATGGCACGCGAGCGGGACGAGAACTCGTCGATCAGCGCCTCCGGAACACCTTGGATCTCCCACGCCGCCGACCTGCTCTCGCCGCGGTCACGCGGCTCCCACCCGACGCCGAACTCCGCAGCCATCCGGTCGGCGAGGACGGCGTTGAAGTACTCGCTCAACGCAACGGTCGCCGCGTGGATCGGCCGCCCGTCCAGGCTGCGCCACTGACCGTCGCGGAGGGTCTTGACCTTGTTGGAGACGACGACGTGCGTGTGCAACTGTGGGTCGTTCGCCCGGGAGTCGTAGTGGTCGAACGCCGTGGCGGCGATGCCGACGACGGCCTCCTGGTTGATCGAGTGCGAGCCCGTCCGGGTCGCAGCGACGTCGCGCTCGAACAGCGCGAGGACGTCCGCGACCGTGGCGTGATGCACGTCGGCGATACGGGCCTGCGTGTCGGCGTCGGTGACCGCCCACAGCACCGAGACGGACTTGCTCACCGAGAACGTGAGGTCATACCCGGCGACCGCGGCACGTGTCCCCTGCTTCTCTTCCTCGACGGTGATCGTCGCGACGGCGTCAGCGCGCTCCCCCGCGGACAGCGACTCGGGCAGCTTCGCCACCCGTGCCTCGATCCGTTCTGACGGCGCCGAGAACTGCTGGTACGGCCTACCGAGCGCGACGTCGGGGTTCGTCGGGTCGAGGCCGTGGCCAAGCAGCCGCACAAGGTGCTCGGGCGTGACGACATCGCCGGCCGCGATCTCACCGTTGCCGAACGCTGCCACTCCCGAGCCCATCCAGAACCCAGGCGGCGTGCCTTCTTCGAGGTAGTACCGGGTTAGCGGAGTGCCGAGCGACCGGTTGCCATCGCCGCCGACGACGGAGCGCAGCAGGTACTCGTACCCGTTGCCCGCGCTCATCACACGCAGCGAGACCGTCACGAGAGTCACCTCCTGTGGGAGGTGTGCCGCAGTGCGGTTCACGGGCGTGGACTACCCGATTCGCAGAGTCAGCACTTGTGCGTCCAGGCAACGACCGGCCGTGCTGCCAGGACTCGGCGCCTTACCAGGCGTCCGCCAAGTCCCCCGAGCAGTAGCGACCAGAACCCGCGGCTTGAGACCCGCCCCCAGTCGATCCGGTCGGGGGCCATCACCCCGGCGACCGCCGGAACGGTCCGCAACTCGTACACCGCGTTGCCGCCAACTACGCCCCCATGGTGTGAACAGGCCCCCTGCTTGCCAATCGACTGGGAAGGCCAGCCATCAGCGCAATGCAGGGGCGTGAAGCCGACGAGGACTTGCTCAGTCGTAGCCGCTTGTGGCTGCACAGCCCACTCACGATCAGCCATGGGGTCGCTGAACGCGAACGTGCTCGCGCCAACGACGACGACACCGGCGATTGCGATTGTGATCACATGTTCTCTGCGCGCGACGCGCTGACGCTCAGAGAACGAGGGTGCCGGCGTTGCTCGGCGCCGCGGTGCACGTGGCGCGCTCGACCTTCTCACGCGTGGCTTCACACCTGACGCCTCGGAAGCGGTGTCCGAGCACTCCATGCAACGCACTGCATGCGTGTCGGGGTTCCAGAGCGCACCCGTGCCGACCGGGAGCCGCCGCCGGCATTGGTGACATTGCCCGGCGTACTTGAGACGGATCCGACGCTCCACCACGAGCTACCTGACTCCCTGCCGCGGCCCCGACGCTGCCAACTGAGCCTAGTTAGCCGATGCCCGGCGCCTGCTCCTGCGGCTGGGTGAAGTTATGGACGGCGCACCGCCTAGATCCGTGACCACGATGCGCTCGAGCCGCCGATCGCCTCCACGAACTTATCCACAGCTTCGTCCGACCGGAACCGACGTTGCGCCGTGCCGTGCGATGTTCCAACTGAGCAAGAGGTGTGGCGGCTCTGATGGGGCGGTCGTACGTGGCGGGTCGAGGGCGCGGCCGAGGGCAGCGCTCGGGGTGCGCGAAGGGGGTTGGAGAACGTGACGACGATGACAGCGCGGGGCGGCGCGCGATGGCGTTCGGTCCTGGAGCAGCGGAGGGTGCTGTCGACGACGGCGGGGCGCGTGGACCGCCCGGCGGGCGCGGGACACCTGGTACGTGACGGGGCGGCCGCGGCGCCGACAGGATCGTGGCCCGTGAACCCCAACGTTTGCGGACGGAGCGTCGTAGTGGCACAACTGGTGAAGGTCTCTTTGAACCGTCACACCGGAAACGACGGTGACGTCGCCCGTGACGGGCAATCACGAAATCGCACAGATGGGCGCGGAGGTATGCGTGGCGGTCGTGTAGTTGCAGCCCTTTCCGCGGCCGTCCTGACGACGGCTGCGCTGGCCGCATGCGACTCGTCAACACCGACCCCGTCGCCATCGCCGACGGTCACGGAGGCGTTGACTCCGTCCCCCACACTCTCGGAGTCGCCCTCCCCGACGCCGACCTCGGACCAGGATGTTGCCGCGGCGAAGGCCGAGCAGACCGTGCGCAGTTACGTCGCGCTGAGCGATGAGCTCCGCTCGGACACGAGCGTGCCACTGGACCGGCTTGACGCCGTTGCGACGAGCATCGAGCTCGACGCCCAGACCCGGTTCCTCACGGACTGGCGCTCGAAGGAGTGGAAGCTCACCGGCACGACGCGCATCGTCGAACTGGATCTCGTCGATGTCTCGCTCGACAACGCGGACCCAGCCGCCGGCCACGTCCCCACGGTGACGTTCGAGCTCTGCTACGACGTCAGTGACGGAGACGTCGTCGGTCCCGACGGGGCCTCTGTAGTGCAACCGAACCGTGCTACGCGAGGCTGGACGCGGTACCTCGTGTCGAACTACGCATGGGCCACGGATCCCACCGGGTCCTGGCGGGTTGCCTCCAGCGAAACGCTCGAGCGTGAGCCATGCGACGCGCCCTGACCCTTGTAGGTCTCATCGCGTTCCTCGCGCTCGCCGTGAGTACCGGGTCCGCCCAGGCAGCGGCCCCCAAGTGCCGCACGGTCGACACCTGGACGGGCTTGTGCGTGATCAAGGTCGTCGCACCGGGGTCGGAACCGACCACTGAGCCTGTCGCGGACGATGGCCCGCAGGACACGGGCACGAGTTCCCCGTGTTTCTTCGACCCGTCGAGGGACGGCTATACGAACGTCCCGGCCGGCCCCGTCCCCTGCACCAGCGACCTCGGCAGCTGGTCGAACACGCTCCAGTGCTACACCCGTCGTGCTGATCCCCAGCCTGATGCCGGTGATCCGGTGTGGGCGGGTCACAGCCCGGAGGAGGGTGGGGCGATCTATGGGTGCTATCAGCCGCTCCCGATCGACGTCGACGTCTACCTGTGGTTGTTGAACCCGCCGGTCCCGGCGGCGGCTGGTCCAACGCCGCGTGCGGTGGCGGAGATGGCGGTCGAGCAGATGGATCTTGAGGCGATCGAGATCGGTATCGTCCCGGAGCCTAGGCCGGGGTTCGTGGGGATTGTCGGGCAGCCGGTGTGGATGTGGGCGGCGAACCCGTCCGCGTCGACGGTGGGCCCGATCACGAGGTCGGCGTCGGCGGGTGGGATCACCGTCACGGCGACGGCGACGATTCATCGGATCGTCTGGTCGATGGGTGACGGTGCGATCGTCACGTGTTCTGGTGGGGGTACCCCCTTCACCGATGACCGCGCGGGCACACCGTCGCCCGACTGCGGGTATGTGTACAACACCTCGAGCGCGGATCAGCCCGGGGAGAGGTTCACGGTGACCGCGTCGTCGGACTGGGTCATCGAGTGGGCAGGTGCAGGCCAGACCGGCACGATCCGCGTGAACGACCTGGAACGGTCGGTGCGGATCGCTGTGGGTGAGGCGCAGGTGCTCGTGACCTCGTAACGGGGTCGCGAGCAAGAGGGAAGGACGGACGTCATGTCCGTGACCACCACTCGCAAGCACACGTCGGACGCTGGTTCGACTCCCCCAACTGAACGTTCGGCTCCACCGCCGGGGATGCGGCGTCGTCCCGCGATGACGATTATCGCGCTGACGCTGCTGGCCGTTGGCGCGGTGATCGGGTGGGCCTTGTGGACGCGCGAGGACGCGAGCATCGAGGTGCTCGCGGCGCGGCAGCCGATCGAGCGCGGGCAGGTCATCACGTCCGACGACGTCGCCATCTCCCGGATCCCCGACGATGCCGGCTGGTCCGTCGTCCCGGCCGCGCGGCTCGGTGACGTCGTCGGGCAGCGCGCCGCAACGGACGTGGCCGAGGGCACGCCGATCTCCCCGGACGCGGTGACCGATGCGCCGGTTCCAGCGGACGGGTACTCCGTGGTCGGGGTCGCGTTGGAGGCGAAGCAGGCGCCGGGCATGCCGCTCCGGGTCGGTGACCGGGTCACGGTCGTGGTGACCCCGGCGGCTGCGACGGACACGGTGACGACGCCGGACTCGACCCCGGCGGAGGTGGCCGGCGTGTCGGTCTCTCCGGAGACGGGGAACACGGTGGTGGACCTGTTGGTGCCGCAGGCGCAGTCGGCGTTGCTCGCCTCCCGGGTCGCGACGGGCAACTTCGCGATCGTGCTCGAGTCGAGGGACCGGTGACGTCGTGGCGGTGATCGCGTTGTGTTCCGCGTCCGGGTCGCCGGGGGTGACGACGACGGCGGTGGCCCTGGCCTGGAACTGGTCCCGCCCGGTCACGCTCGTCGAGGCCGACCCGGTGGGCGGGTCCGCGATCCTGGCCGGTGTGTTCAAGGGGGTGCGCGAGTACCGGGCCGGGCTCGTCGAGCTCGCCTTGTCCCCGCTGGATGCCGGGGACGCGCTGCTGGAGGTCGGTGACCGGGTCGAGGGCACCCCGGTCACGTTCGTTGCCGGGCCGCGCTCGCCCGCGCAGGTGCCGAGCCTGGAACCGGTGTGGGGGCGCCTCGCCGACGCGTTCGACGACCTGGACCGGTCGGGTCAGGACGTGATCGTCGACGTCGGCCGGCTCGGGATGCGCGGCTGCCCGGAGCCGCTGCTCGCCCTGGCGGACCTGTCGTTGATCGTCACCCGCACGAACCTCGTCGCGCTCGCCGGTGTGCGCCCCTGGGCTGCCTCGCTCGCCGAGCACGCGCCCGCGTGGCGTGATGCCGGGCTGCTGGTCGTCGGGGCCGGGGCGCCGTACTCGGTCAAGGAGGTCGCCGCAACGCTGGGCCTGCCCGTGGTCGCCACCCTCGCTGACGACGTCGATGCGGCCGCCGTCTACCACCGCGGTACGCCTGCGGGCCGCCGGTGGGGATCGGGGCCGTACGTCCGCTCGGTGCGGGCCGCGGTGGACGCCGTCGGGAGCCGTATCGCGCGAGGGCGCGCCGAACTGCTGGAAGGAGCTACCCCATGAGCCACGCACCGCTACCGAACGACGACGAGGGGCGGGAGCGTCCGCTGTCGTCGGTCCCGCTGTTCTCGACGCCGCCGCCCGCGCGGCCGGGGGTGTCGCGCCGCCTGCTGGCCCCGAACGATCCGCTGCCCGAACCGTCGATCCCAGCACCGCCGGACCAGGGCGGGGAGGGGGTCGAGGTCGACTGGAAGGTGGTCGGGGTTCTGCGTCAGCGGGCGTCCGAGCAGATCGCCGCGGCGACCCGCGCGGACGAGGTCGCGTCGGATCGGGCGACGCAGCGCCAGCGCGGGCTGGCGATCGTCGTCGACCTGGTGGGTGCGGCGAACGCGGACCGTGTCGACGCCGGGTTGGCGGCATGGTCGGCCGGGGAGCAGTCGGCGCTCGTCAAAGCGGTCATGGACCAGCTCTTCGGACTGGGCCGGTTGCAGCCCCTCGTGGACCGGGACGACATCGAGAACATCGAGATCGACGGGTGCGACAACGTGCGCCTCCAACGGCTCGACGGCTCGTATGAGAAGGGGCCGTCGGTTGCTGGCTCGAACGAGGAGCTGATCGACCTGCTCCAGATGCTCGCCTCCCAGGGTGACGGCAACGCGCGCGCGTTCTCCCCCGCGCAACCGAACCTGGACCTGACCCTGCCAGGTGGGGCGCGCCTGTCGGCGGCGGCGTGGGTCTCGACGCGCCCGCAGATCAACATCCGCCTGCACCGCCTGGTCGTGGTCACCCTGGAGGATCTGGTCGAGGCCGGTGAGATCACCGAGAACCTGGCCTCGTTCCTGCGGGCCGTGATCAGGGCACGCCTGAACGTCGTGATCACGGGTGCGCAGGGGGCGGGCAAGACGACGCTGGCGCGGGCGATGTGCGCGGAGATCCCGTACTCCGAGGCGATCGGCACGTTCGAGACCGAGTACGAGCTGATGCTCCACACCATGCCCGACCAGCACGCCATGGTCCGCCACTACGAGGCCCGCCCCGGCACCGGGGAGATCGGCCCGGACGGGCGCCCGGCCGGGGAGTACGGGCTCGCACGCCTGATCTACAACTCGTTCCGCCAGAACCTGTCGCGGCAGATCGTCGGGGAGGTGCGCGGCGCCGAGGTGTGGGCGATGGTCACCGCGATGGAGTCCGGCACCGGGTCCATCTCCACCACCCATGCTTCCAGCGCGCAGGCGGCGGTCGCGAAACTTGTCACCTGTGCGATGGAGGCGGGCATCGCCCCGCAGCTCGCCACCAGGAAGCTCGCGGCGACGATCGACCTGATCGTGCACATCGACCTCGACACCCCCACCACCCGGGCGGTCGGCTCCCCTCGTCCGCGCCGCCGGGTCACCGAGGTCCTCGCCGTCACCCCCGGTGAGGACGCCAAGGGGTACGCGACCGAGCACGTCTACCTCGCCGACCCCGACGACGACGGCCCGGCCCGCCCGCACGTGCTCCCCCACGAGTACCGGCGCCTGACCCGGTTCGGGTTCGACCTCGACGGGTTCCTGCGCGACCAGGACGGGCGGGTGGCCTGATGCCCCTCGACCTGATCGGCTACACGACCGCCGGTGCCCTGATCGTCGGCGGGCTCGGCATGGCCATCGTGTTCATCGTCTCCAAGGACGACGACGCCGCGGAGCGCCCGGCCCGGCCGTCAGCATTCGCGGCGCGGTTCAGGCGGGTGTCGCCTCGGGCGTGGCTGCGCGTGGGCGTTGGGTTCGTCGCGGGGGTCGTGGTCTGGCAGGTCACCGGGTTGGTCGTGTTGCTGGTCGCGGTGCCGCTCGCCGTCGTCGGGCTGCCGTGGCTGCTGTCGGGGCAGGGGCCGAGGCACACCATCGAGCGGCTCGAAGCGATGGCGGACTGGACGCGGTCGCTGGCCGGGATCCTGCACGTCGGCGTCGGCCTCGAAGAAGCCCTCGCCTCCTCGATCCGCTCCACCCCGACGGCAATCCAGCCGGAGGTGTCCCGGCTCGTGGCCCGGCTGCGCGCCCGCTGGAACACCGAAGGCGCGATCCGGGCATTCGCGGACGACCTCGATGACCCGACCGGTGACCTCATCGCGATGAACCTGATCCTGGCCTCGCAACGTCGCGGCCGCGGCCTGTCCGACGTGCTCGAGTCCCTGGCCACGACCGTGGGTGACGACGTGCGCAACCGGCGTCAGATCGAGGCGGACCGGGCCAAACCCCGCTCGACCGCGCGGTGGGTCACCATCATCACGATCACCGTCCTGGCCGGTCTTGCCCTATCGGGCACGTACGTAGACCCGTACCGCACCCCGCTCGGGCAGGTCATCCTCACCGTGCTCCTCGCCGTGTTCGTCCTGTGCCTGCTGTGGTTCAAACGCATCGCGACCGGCACCCCCGCCCCCCGGATCCTGGGGAGCCGGAGATGAGCGGCGACCTGCTGCTGTTCATGGCGGCCGGCGGGTGCGTCGGCCTGGGCGTGGCCCTGCTCCTCGGGCGCCTGCTGCCCGCGCACGTCGACCTCGGCGACGCCCTGACCCGCCTGACCCCCTCACGGCGCACCACCGCCGCGGCCACGGACACCCGCGCCGCCGATGCGACCGAGCGGGTCGGGCAGTGGGCGATGGCCGCCTTGCCGGCCGGGTTCTGGTGGCACACCCCGCACCGGGAGCTCGCACTACTGCGCAGACCGCTGAGCCGGTTCTACGGGGAGAAGCTCACGTTCGCCGCCCTCGGCCTCGTAGGACCCGTCGCGATCACCGCCCTGTACTCGGCCCTCGGCTGGCACCTACCCTTCGCGATCCCCGCCATCGCCTCGCTCGGCCTGGCAGCCGTGTTGTTCTTCATCCCGAACTACAACGCCGTCGGTGAGGCCAAGCGGGCGCGTGTCGAGTTCCGCCGCGCCCTGGGCGCGTACATCGAGCTCGTCGCTCTCGAGCGCACCAACGGGTCCGGGGTGCGCCAGTCGATGGAGGCCGCCGCCCGCATCGGTACCACGCCCGTGTTCGAGCACCTCGATGAGGAGTTGGCCCGCGCGAACCTGTCCGGCGTCGCACCCTGGTCCGCGCTGCGCGACCTCGGCGACGACCTCGACCTGCCCGAGCTGCACGACTTCGCCGACATCATGCGCCTGTCCGGCGAGCAGGGCGCCGCCGTCTACGGGCAACTACGCGCCCGCGCAGACCTGATGCGCAACGCACTCCTGGGCGAGGAACTCGCCCAGGCCAACACCGACTCGGAACGCCTGTCCATCCCCGGGTCGATCACCGGCATCGTCTTCATGGCGCTGCTCCTCGCACCCGCACTCCTGCGGCTGTTCACGCACACCTGAGCAAGGACCAGGAAGGAACCCGACCATGTCTCAGCTCATCGCCACGTTCGTAGCCATTGAGGCGTTCCTGCACGAGAAGTTCGCCGACGACGACCCCGAACGCGGCAACGTCACCATCGAGCACGTCCTGTGGGCACTCGGCGTCATCGCCATCGCCGGCATCGTCGTCTTCGCGATCACGAACTATGTCACCGGCAAAGCGGCACAAATCCAGTAGGCCCCGCCGCGCCCGCCCAGACGACCCGGAGCGCGGCTCAAACACGATCGAGATGTCGATCGTGTTCCCCGCCGTGCTCGTCCTGATGTTCCTCGGCGTCCAAGGCGCCCTGTACTTCCACGCCCGCACCGTCGCCATGACAGCCGCTACCGAAGGTGCCAAAGCGGCAGCCGTCGAACACGGCACGGCCGGCGACGGCGAGGCCGCCGCCCTCGGGTTCGTGAACCTCGCAGGCGGGGACGACGTCATGACCGACGCCGCAGCAACCGCGGCCGTGTCTCCGACGTCGGTCACCGTCGTCGTCACCGGGCGCTCCCTCTCCCTCGTTCCCGGCTGGCAGCCACTCGTCCAGCAGCAGGCCACCGCCCCACGAGAGGCGCTGTCATGAGATCCCGGTGCGGTGACCTGGAGCGGGGCTCGGCCTCGGTCGAGGCGTCCCTCCTGGTGCCCGCGTTCGGGCTGCTTGTCGCGCTCATCGTGGTCGGCGGGCGCATCACCATCGCGCATCAGGTCGTCGAGTCTGCCGCCGCCGACGCCGCCCGCTCCGCCTCCCTGCAACGAGCCCCCCGCCTCGCGCACGACGCCGCAGCATCCGCCGCGGCCACCACCCTGACCGGGCAAGGGCTCGACTGCGCGGCCACGAGCGTCGACGTGTCCTCGACCGGGCTGGGCGGCCAGGTCGGGGACGACTCCACCGTGACGGTCACCGTCACCTGCCAGGTGAGCCTGACCGACCTGACCTTCATCCCCGGCCTGCCGGGAACCCGCGCAGTGACCGCCACGATCACCAGCCCCATCGACCGGTGGACCCAACGATGAACCCCACACCCCCGCCCCGCCACGCCCGACGCCGCCGCAACTCCGCCGAGCGCGGGTCAATATCCGCGTGGGCGGTCGTGTCCACCCTCGCGCTGATCCTGTGCGCGGGGCTCGCCGTCGACCTCGGCGGGCAGGTCCACACCCTCCAACGCGCGCACGACCTCGCCCAGCAGGCCGCCCGCGCCGGCGGGCAAGCCCTCTCCGCCGCACACGCGCAACGCGGCGACGTCCTCGCCGTCGACGTCGCCACCGCCAAGGCCGAAGCCACCCGGTACCTGGACGCGGCCGGGGTCACCGGGATCGTGACCGTCGCGAACGGGAACGAGGTCACCGTGACCGTCACGGACACCTACGACACGATCCTGCTCGGCATCATCGGGATCACCCGCCTTGACGCCACCGCGGACGCTACCGCCCGCACCGTGCGCACCCTGGGAGGCACCGAACAATGAACCACATCGCCGGGCGCTTCCAAGGCACCATCGCCCTCGCCGCGGTACTCGCATTCCTCGTCGGGGTGCCCACGATCCTCGTCAAGGCCGGGATCACTCCGTGGGCCACGGATTGGGGAACCGTGTGGGAACGGCTCTCCCTGCCCGACAACGGGACCCTGCTCGTCACCCTGCTCGGACTCGTCGCGTGGGCCGGGTGGGCGTACTTCACCCTCGGGCTCATCGCCGACCTCGCCAGCCGAGTGCAGGGCGGCCGGGTGCCGCGGGTGCGCGGGTTCGGGCTCTCGCAGGGCGTCGCACGCCGGGTCATCGACGTCGCCGCCCTCGCCTTCACCGCCGTGCCGTCGCTGACAGCGTTCGCCGCCCCCGCCCAAGCCACCGCTCCGGCCGTCTTCGCACCACTAGACCCCACACCGGTACCGGCCGCAGCACCCACGACCGCCCCAGCCCCCGCCTCGGCGTCGTCGACCCCGGCGGCCGCGGCGACGACGACGGGCTACACGGTGCGGCGCGGCGACTCCCTGTGGCGGATCGCCGAACAACAGCTCGGCGATCCGCACCGGTGGACCGAGATCCACGAACTGAACCGCGCACTGCTCGGCGACCAACCCGACCTCATCGCCGCAGGCACCGTGCTCCACCTCCCCACGGATACGGACACTGCTGCGGACGCGGCGCCGACGGGCGACTACGTCGTCAAGCCCGGTGACACCCTCTCCCAGATCGCGAAAGACGAACTCGGCGACCCGAACGCGTACCCGCAGATCGTCGAGGCGTCGAAGGACATCGTCCAGCCCGGCGGGCAGCACCTGACCGACCCGAACCTCATCTACCCCGGCTGGACCCTGGACGTCACCCCCGACGCCGCAACCCCAACCACGACGACGCCCGCCACGGCCATGGAACCCGCCACCGCACCAGCGCCGCCCACCCATCCCGACGCGGTCACCGAGTCCCCGGCGACGACGCCAACCCCACCGGCCGAGACGGCGCCGTCCGTCCAGGTGCCCGGGCCGGACACGTCGGCCGGCTCGACGACACCCACCGAGTCACGCCGCCTCGACGAGGCAGCACCCGACACTTCACAGGCGGCGTCTGACGATCAGGACGGCGGGCCGTCGTGGCTCGTCCCCGCACTCATGGGCCCCGGCGCGATCCTCGCGGCGGGCCTGTTCCTGACCGTCAGGGCGCGGCGACGCAACGGGCTGCGTCACCGCGTGCCCGGACAGGTGCCCGGGCCCCTTCCCGCCGAGATCGCCGACGTCGCCGAGACCGTCCGCGTCACCGGCCAACCAACCTCCGCGAACCTGCGCACCGTGCACCTCGCCCTGACCTCACTCGCCGCCGCCTACCTCGACCCTCGCGCGTACCCACCCGTCCACGCCGTCGAAGTCACCGACACGCACGTCCGCGTCCACCTCTCAGACCCGACTGAACTGCCCTCCCCCTGGGTCGGCAGCGGAGCCACCTGGCGGGCACCCCTCGATGCCGGCTTCCCCGACGTCGGCATCGTCCCGCCCTACCCGATGCTCGTCTCCGCCGGCCAATCCGACGACGGCGCACTCTGGCTCCTCAACCTCGAACAGATCACCGACACCTCCGTCACCGGCGACGTCGATGCCGTGCATGCGTTCGGCCGCAACGTCGCAACCGAACTGGCCGTCAGCCCCTGGGCCAGGACCGTCCAGATCGACGTCATCGGGTTCGCCCCCGAACTCGACGGCTTCGGACCCGGCCGCATCACCCACCACACCGACGACGCCGAGACCACCGAACTCGCAGCACGCGTCGAGGCTGAACGCTCCGCCAACGACTGGCACCCGGAGATCCTGCGCGCACTCGTCATCGACACGCGGGAGTACGGTGCGTCGGCCGCGCGGCTGAGCGACGCCGTCCAAGCACACGCCTCGCGGCCCGGCGTCGTCTGCCTCCGCCTCGGCGAGACGCCGTCCGGTACCGGGCTCGAGCTCGCCGACGGGCGCCTCCGCTACGCCGCACTCAACCTCGACGTCACCGCCGTCGGGCTACCCGCCCAGGACGCGGCCGCGGTCACCGCCCTGGTCCACCACGCACAACTCGCCCCCACAACACCCGCCCCGCCCCGGACCGACCTCACGGACACCACCGGCGCGATCATCGGCACCCTGACACTCCCCCGCCCGGCCACCAGCGAACCCGCACCCGGCACCCTGCTCCCCGAGCCCGCCGAACGCTACGCGGACAGCGCCGCGGTCACGGTCGACGACGTCGCCGTCCTCGCCCCAGTCATCCCGGACCAGGTCGCAGCCGACGTGCTCGACGCCGACCCGAACCTCGACCGTGACCTCGCCCTGTGGAGACGCGGCAAGGACTGCCCCTGGCCCACCGTCACAATCCTCGGCCAGGTCGGCCTGCGCGGCCACGGCCCAGACGCCGAAGTCGCATCCCGCCGCGGCCACTACGCCGAACTCGCCACCTACCTCTGGCTCCACCCCAAGGGCACCACCTCCGCCAAGCTCGCCGAAGCGTTCGGGTGCAGCCTGACCCGGGTCCGCGCCGACATGACCCACCTGCGCACCCACTTCGGCGAACGCCACGTCCCCAAAGGCCCCGCCCGCAACGACCCCGCCTGCGCCGACTGGCCCGGCTACCACCTCGTCGACGTCCTCATCGACCGCGACCTCTTCGACCGCCTCCGCGCCCGAGCCCAAGCCCGCGGAGCCAAAGAAGGCGCAGAGGCCGGTATCCAAGACCTCATCACTGCGCTGGACCTCGTCACCGGGCAGCCCCTGACCGACGACCGACCCGGCAACGCCTGGCACTGGTACTACACAGAGATCTCCTACGACCGATACGACGCCGCCGGCATCGTCGACGTCGCCCTCACCGTTCAGGCCCACGCACTGACCCGTCCCGAACCCGATACGGCGCTCGCACGCCACGCCTTGGAGATCGCGCTCGCCGCCTCCCCATACAGCGAAGAGGCCCGCCAAGCGCTCGCGAACGTCGCGGATGCGGAGGGCAACCACCGTGAGGCCGACCGGTTGCGCAACGGCGACGGTCTCGACCACGACGACGAGGCACCGCTCGACCCGCCCGCACGCACCCGACAGATCAACGCCCGCCACCGCAAGGCCGCACCCAGACCGCGAACGAGGAGCTGACTGTGGACTGGACCCGCGCCGAACTCACCGATCTGTCGATGGAGACCCTGCCGTACGGCGACCAATACTCCAGTACCGGCGCCGACCGCATGCTCGCGGACATCAGGGCCATCGGCGGCCCGAGACACAGGGACGTGCACGGCTCCATGGAGCGGGCGCGCGACTACTGCCGGGCCGAGCTGACCACCGCCGGGTGGACGGTGACCGATCAGGAGTTCAACCCCGCCGCGGGCCTCCGCATCTCCGACCACGGCCGACCCGGGAGCCCCCTGCCGATCCGCTGGTCCTCCAACCTGCACGGCGTCAACCTCATCGCCACCCGACACGGTGACCCGAAGCCCGGCGACACCCTCGTCATCGCCCACCTTGACACCGTGTTCACCAGCCCCGGAGCGGACGACAACGGCTCCGGCGTGGCCGTCATCCTTGAGCTCGCACGCCGGATCAACTGGACCACGAGCGGCACCGCCGACGTCGTGCTCGCCCTCGTCGACTTCGAAGAGACCGGACACCTCGGCTCCAAGCACCTCGCGAGAACGCTCCCCCGCCCCGGGCTGGTCATCTGCCTCGACTCCGTCGGCGTATACACGGACGCCCCTGGATCTCAGAAAGTCCCCGCGGCCCTCGGCGTGATCGACCGCTGCGCCGTCGACGCCATCAAGGCCCTCGACAACCGCGGCAACTTCCTCATGGTCGTCCACCGCGACAACTCCGCCGACGCCGCCAGTCAGTTCGCCGACAACGCTCTCCAGGACCGGCTCCTGACCGTCCTCGTCCACGACGGACGGCCGAACCCGCCGCGCGGGCAGGCGTACACCCGCCAG
>BCWJ01000008.1 GCA_001592145.1 Xylanimicrobium pachnodae JCM 13526 = NBRC 107786
ACTCGAACCCCTGACCCCCTGCATGCCATGCAGGTGCGCTACCAGCTGCGCCACAGCCCCGTACCGGCAACTCAGTGCCGGGATATTTCTGGTGAATCTCGTGGAGCTGAGGGGACTCGAACCCCTGACCCCCTGCATGCCATGCAGGTGCGCTACCAGCTGCGCCACAGCCCCAGATCGGGTGTTCCCGCAGCGGTACCCCGCGAAGGAACGTCCGTGATCCTATGCGGTCGCGGCGGCATGGTCCAAATCGACGCGGCCACCGCGGCTAGCGGACGCCGCTCAGGGCGCCCGATGCCCCTCCCCGCCGGGCACCCCGGTGTCCGAGTCCTGTTCGACGCCTGTCTGGGGTCCGGCGTGCCACGCCTCGGGTGCGTACGCGGCACCGACGTTGTGCGCGACCACACGCCACGGCGGCTGCGAGCCGTCCGAGGCGCGAGTGAGCTGGCTCCAGTGCGCGTTCGTCAGGCCGACGACGCCGCGCCAGGTGGGTTCCTGGCCCAGCATCGCGGTGATCGCGAGCGTGATGGCGGCACCGTGAGAGACGACGACGAGCGTGTCGTCCCGGCCCAGCCGCGCCGCGTGCTCCTCGATCGCGGCGTGGGCGCGGCGGGCGACCTGCTGACGCGTCTCGCCACCCGGCGGGCGGCCGTGGGCGTCGTCCCCACGCCGCCAGGCGCTGTAGTCGTCGGGCCAGCCAGCAGCGATCTCCGCGCGCGTCAGCCCCTCCCAGTCACCGAAGTGACGTTCCCGCAGTCGCTCGTCGGTGTCGACGTCGATCCCGAGCGGCTCGGCGTAGGCGGCCGCCGTTCGCATCGCCCGGCCCAGGTCGGACGCCACGACGCGCGTCGCGCGGTGGGTCCGCGCCAGGGCGAGTGCCGCCTCCCGGGCCTGCCAGCGCCCCACCTCGTCGAGCTCGACGTCCGTCTGACCCTGCAGGCGTTCGGCGACGTTCCAGGTGGTGCGGCCGTGGCGCAGCAGGATGACGGTGCCCGCGGTCATCCGGTCAGTTCCCGGCCGCAGGTGCCGGCTCGGTGACGTCAGCGGGCAGCGGCACCACGGGACAGTCCTTCCACAGCCTCTCGAGCGCGTAGAAGACCCGGTCCTCGGCGTGCTGGACGTGGACCACGATGTCGCCGAAGTCCAGGAGCACCCAACGGCCCTCCGACTTGCCCTCGCGCCGGATGGGCTTGGACCCGGCCTTGAACATCGCCTCCTCGACGGCGTCGACGATGGCGGCCACCTGACGCTCGTTCGTCCCGGACGCGATGAGGAACACATCCGTCAGGACGAGCTGCTCGCTCACGTCGAGAGCGATGATCTCGTCTGCCTTCAGGGACGATGCGGCGCGGGCGGCAACCCCCGCCAGCTCGACGGCACGTTCGGTCGCGGTCACAGGAGCCCTCCCGGGGGCAGTTCGGTGGTGGTCGTGACGGTGACGACCGGGCCTGAGGCGTCGTCCGGCGCAAAGCTCGGCTTCTCGTTGGCGATGACCTGCCAGAGCAGCCAGCCGAGGCCGAACGCGACGACCACCAGGATGATGTAGTGCAGCCAGGTGTACGACGGACCCTGCCGCTCCGGTTCCGGTTCCGTGGACGCGGCGGCGCGGGACCGTGCGGGGGGTTCCGGCGCGACGAACGAGTCGAACGGCGACGGCTGCGGGGTCACCGGCGGCAGCGACCGCGGCACGCCCGGCTC
Source organism: Xylanimicrobium pachnodae JCM 13526 = NBRC 107786 (assembly GCA_001592145.1). GTDB lineage: Bacteria > Actinomycetota > Actinomycetes > Actinomycetales > Cellulomonadaceae > Xylanimonas > Xylanimonas pachnodae. The sequence continues at coordinate 1,699 of BCWJ01000008.1, forward strand.
CGTACCGGCCGCCTGGCCCACACCTGCGGGCTGACCAGCGCCGGACACCTGGCCGGGCTGACCAGCGCCCGTCGCCAGGCCGCCTCGCACCGAGCCCCACGGGGACGGCGGTCCGGACCCGGCCGGCGACGACGCCGGGCGCACCGCGGGCGCGGCGGAGGGCTGGCCGGCGGGGGCAGCGGACGGTGTCGCGGCCCACGGAGACGCCGGCGGCGTGGCGGGAGCAACCGGCGCGGGAGGAGTGGCCGGGGCCGCCGCGCGCGGGGTGAACGGGGAGGGCGCGTCGGCGGCAGGGCGCGGGAACGCCGTCGGTGACGGCGGCGTGGCGCGCGGACCCACTGGGGTGCGCGCCGATGTCCGGGTGGGTGTCCCCGGGGCAGGCGAGGCGGCCTGCCCCGGCGCAGCGGATGCCGGCGTCCGGGGCGCGGGAGCCGCGGGCACGGGCTGCACGCCGGTGCGCTGAACGGGGGTCAGACGGCCGGTCTCGTCAAGACCGCGCATGCCACCGGTCACTGCGGGGGGACGCACCACGGGGGGCGTCGCCGGTGCGGGGGCGGGCGGCGTGTGCAGGCTGCGGCGGCTGGGTGGGGCCGCCGCGGGCTGCACGCTCTGCTTTCCGGCGTCGGACGCACCGCCCGAGCGCGCCCGGGCCGCGGCTTCCTCGCGCTCACGGATCTCGCGTCGCGTCATCGGGCGCCCCTGGTGGGGGCTGTTGTCACTCATCGTCTGCCTCGTCCATGGTCGATCCGGCGTCTTGCCCTCGGTACAACCCGTACTTCGCGATGTACTGCACCACACCGTCCGGCACCAGGTACCAGACCGGCATCCCGGCCCGCGCCCGGCGGCGGCAGTCCGTGGAGGAGATGGACATCGCAGGGACCTCTAGGGTCGTCACGGCACCCTCGGGAAAGCCGTCAATGGATAGATTGTGCCCCGGACGGGTCACCGCGACGAAGCGAGCCATGCCCCACAGCGCCTGCGCGTCTTTCCATGAGAGCATCTGCGCCACCGCGTCCGCACCCGTGATGAAGTACAGCTCCGCGTCGGGCCTCTGTGCCCGCAGGTCGCGCAGCGTGTCGACCGTGTACGTGAGCCCGGGCCGGTCGATGTCGACCCGGCTGACCGTGAACTGTGGGTTCGACGCCGTCGCGATCACCGTCATGAGGTACCGGTGCTCGGCGGCCGTGACGTCCTTGTCCTGCTTGAACGACGGCCTGCCCGTGGGGACGAACACCACCTCGTCGAGCCCGTAACTCGCCGCGACCTCCGACGCCGCCACCAGGTGTCCGTGGTGGATCGGGTCGAAGGTGCCGCCCATCACGCCGATGCGGGCGCGGCGGCCGGCGGCGGTCACGGTGGGCATGCTCAGTGGCGGTTCCACACGTTGCGGAACGCGTACGTCACGACCAGTGCGAACGCAAGGATTCCAAAGGCCAGCAGGCCGGCTGCGGCGGGGTTCATGGCTCCTCCGGGAGGGTCAGGCAGATGTGGCGGGGAAAGTGTCTCACGGCGTCGTCAGCACCTTCACGGACGGATGTGGCCGTCCCCGGTCACGATCCACTTCGTGGTGGTGAGCTCGCTGAGGCCCATCGGCCCTCGCGCGTGGAGCTTCTGGGTGGAGATGCCGATCTCGGCGCCCAGGCCGAGCTCGCCCCCGTCGGTGAAGCGCGTGGACGCGTTCACCATGACCGCCGCCGAGTCGACCTGGGCGACGAAGCGCTCCGACGAGCGCAGGTCGTTGGTGAGGATCGCCTCGGTGTGCCCGGACGTCCAGGTGCGGATGTGCTCGATCGCGTCGTCCAGGGTGTCGACGACGCGGACCGCGATCTCGAGGGCCAGGTACTCCGTCGCCCAGTCGGCGTCGGTGGCCTGGACGACGTCGACGCCGTCGGGTGCCAGCGCGGCAGTGCGCTCATCGCCGTGCACGACGACGCCGGCTCCCGCGAGGGCGGTCAGCGCACGGGGCAGGAACTGCGGGGCCGCGTCCGCGTGCACCAGCAGGGTCTCGGCCGCGTTGCAGACGCCCACGCGCTGCGTCTTGGCGTTCATCACGATGTCGACGGCGCGGTCGAGGTCCGCCGACGCGTCGACGTAGACGTGTACGTTGCCCACTCCGGTCTCGATGACCGGCACCGTCGACTCGGCCACGACGGTGCGGATGAGCCCGGCCCCGCCGCGCGGGATGAGCACGTCCACCAGGCCCCGCGCGTGCATGAGCGCGACACCGCCCGCACGACCCCACGGGTCGACCGTCTGCACCAGGTCGGCAGGCAGCCCCTGCGCCACGAGCGCCGCGCGCAGCACCCGCACGATCACCTCGTTGGAGCGGGCCGCGGCGGACCCACCACGCAGGATCACCGCGTTACCGGACTTCAGGGTGAGGCCGACGGCGTCGACCGTCACGTTGGGCCGGGCCTCGTAGATCATGCCGACCACACCCATCGGCACCCGCACCTGACGCAGCCGCAGGCCGTTGGGCAGGGTGTTGCCCCGCACCACGTCCCCGACGGGGTCGGGCAGGGCGGCCACGGCCCGCAGGGCGTCCGCGATCGCCTCGATCCGCCCGGGAGTCAGCGCCAGGCGGTCGAGCAGTCCCTCGGACATGCCACCTGCCCGCTCGCGCGCCAGGTCGTCGCCGTTCGCCGCCACCAGCTCGTGCGTCGCCGCGACGAACGCGTCGGCCAGGGCGTGCAACGTCGCGTCCTTGGCTCCCCGCGGCAGCGTCGCCAGCGCGCGGGAGGCGGTCTGCGCACGACGGGCGACCTCCCGCACCTCGGTCTCGACGTCGGACGTGATAGCGGCGGTGGCGGTCATACGTCGAGCCTACTGGTCGTGGCCGACGCCGGGGAGAGAGCGATCTCATGGTGGCCGCGTCCTGGTCAGCGAACCGGCGGACGCGGCACAATCCGGCCATGACCACCGCCCCGGGCCCCGCCCCGACACCCACCCGCACCGAACGGCTCGACCGCCTTCCGTTCACGCGCGCGCACCGGAGGCTGCTGGTCGGAGCGGGCGTCGGGTGGGCACTCGACGCGATGGACGTCGGGATCATGTCGTTCGTGCTCGTCGCGATCGGCGAACAGTGGTCGCTGAGCACCGCGGAGCGGTCCCTGCTCGGATCGGTGGGCTTCGCCGGGATGGCCGTCGGCGCAGCACTAGGGGGTCTGCTCGCCGACCGGATCGGCCGGCGGCAGGTGTTCGCGCTCACGCTGCTCGTCTACGGGCTCGCCACCGGGGCGTCCGCGCTCGCCGGTGGTCTCGCCGTGCTGATCGCCCTGCGGTTCGTCGTCGGCACGGGCCTGGGAGCGGAGCTCCCCGTCGCGTCGACGCTGGTCAGCGAGTACGCCCCGGCCCGCATCCGCGGCCGCGTCGTCGTGATCCTCGAGTCCTTCTGGGCCGTCGGGTGGATCGCGGCCGCCGTCGTCGGGCTGCTGCTGGTACCGGCGTCCGACGCCGGATGGCGGTGGGCGTTCGCGATCGGCATCGTCCCCGCCGTGTACGCGCTGGTGGTGCGGGCGACCCTGCCCGAGTCCGTGCGGTTCCTGGAGCAGCGCGGCCGCCACGCCGAGGCGGAGGCCGCCGTGCGCACCTTCGAGGCGTCCGCCGGGGTGACGCCGCCCGCCGCGGCACCGCAGATCAGCGCCGCGACCGCGCCGATCCCCAGGACAGGCGTTCCCGTCCGTGCCCTCTTCGCCCGGACCCTCCGGCGTCGGACCCTGGCCCTGTGGCTGACCTGGTTCGGGGTCAACTTCGCGTACTACGGCGCCTTCACCTGGATCCCGACGCTGCTGGTCGCCGACGGCTTCTCGATGGTGCGCTCGTTCGGCTACACGCTGGTGATCACTCTCGCGCAGCTGCCCGGATACGCCGTCGCAGCCTGGCTCATCGAGGTGTGGGGGCGCCGGGCCGTGCTCGTCGCGTTCCTCGCCGGATCCGCGGTCGCCGCCCTCGGCTTCGGGCTCGCCGGGTCCGTGGCGCAGATCCTGGTCGCGGGCATCGCGCTGTCGTTCTTCAACCTGGGTGCGTGGGGCGCGCTGTACGCCGTGACCCCGGAGAGCTACCCGACTCGCGTGCGCGCCACCGGCGCGGGCAGCGCGACGGCGTTCGGGCGCCTCGCGTCGATCCTCGCGCCGCTCGTCACGCTCCCCCTGCACGACCGGATCGGTACCGGCGGCGTGTTCACCGTCTTCGCGGTCGCGTTCCTGGTCGCGATGGTGGGCGCGTCGCTGCTGACCGAGCTCAAGGGACGGCGGCTGGAGGAGGACGTCTGAGGGGACCTGGCTCCCGCGACGTCAGCGGTTCGCCAGCACCAGGTCGTCGCGGTGGACGACCTCGCGGTCGTAGCCGGCACCCAGCTTCGCCCGCAGCTCCGCCGTCTGGCGGCCGATCATCGCGGGCAGCTCGCCCGAGTCGAAACCCACCAGCCCTCGGGCGACGACGACGCCGTCGGGCGCGACCAGCTCGACCGGGTCCCCCGCGTCGAAGTCCCCGTCGGACCGGACGATGCCCGCGGGCAGGAGCGACGCCCGGCCGCCCCGGACGGCACGCGCGGCTCCCTCGTCCAGGTACAGGCGGCCACGCACCGAGGCGGCATAGGCGATCCACAGCCGCCGCGACGACGCACGGCGCCCCGTCGCGGCGAACATCGTGCCCACGTCCTCGCCGGCGAGGGCGGCCGCCGCGTTGCGTGCCGCGGTGAGCACCACGGGGATGCCGGATCCGGTGGCGATGCGCACCGACTCCAGCTTGGTGAGCATGCCGCCCGTGCCGACCGCGCTCCCCCGCGCGGTGACGGGCACGTCCGCGATCTCCGCGAGGTGGCCCACGTAGGCGATGCGCTGCGCGCCCGGCTGCGAGGGTGACTTGTCATGCAGGCCGTCGACGTCGGTGAGCAGCACCAGGGCGTCGGCATGCACCAGGTGCGAGACGAGTGCCGCGAGCCGGTCGTTGTCACCGAACTTGAGCTCGTCCGTGGTGACGGCGTCGTTCTCGTTGACCACCGGGACCACGCCCAGCGCCAGCAGGCGGGACAGCGACCGCTGGGCGTTGCGGTACCGCAGGCGGCGCACCGTGTCCTCCGCCGTCACGAGGATCTGCCCCACGCGGATGTGCCGCTTCGCGAACGCCTCCGCGTACCGCGCGACCAGCAGGCCCTGCCCGACGGACGCCGCAGCCTGCATCGTGGCCAGGTCGCGTGGGCGTGACGTCAGCCCCAGCGGGCCGATCCCCGCCGCGATGGCACCCGAGGTCACGAGCACCACCTGCGTCCCCTCGGCGTGCCGGAGCGCCAGGACGTCCACGAGCGAGCGCAGCGCGTCCAGGTCGAGGTGACCGTCCGGCCGGGTCAGCGACGACGACCCCACCTTCACCACGATGCGGCGGGCGGTGGCGACGGCGGAACGCGCGGCGACGGGGTCACGCAGCACTACGGGGGAGTTCACCGCCTCATCATCGCCGACCCGCGGCGCAGGACGTGCGCGGCGCCCGGGGACCGAACGGTCCCCGGGCGCCGCGGGTGGGCGTCAGGACGGTGTCACTCCACCTTGACGTTCATCTTGGTGCCGTTCTGGTTCAGCACCCGGATGGTGACGCCGACCGCCGGGAGCTTCACACCCTGGTTGGGCAGCTCGTCGTAGAAGTACTTGTCCGTGTCCTTGAACACGGCGTTGCCGGGCAGGCCGCCGAACGTGTTGGCGACGCCGTCGACGTGCAGGGTGACCTTGTCCGTGCGGGCGAGCCCGAACGGCGCGTCGTACACCTGGACCCGGGAGCGCCACAGCTCACCCGTGGAGGTCTGCGCGAACGGCTTCGGGTGCGCGTCGATGTACAGGTTCCGCCCGACCCCGGGGTGCGCCATCGTGTCGTTGTTGTCCTGCGAGGTGTCCCAGTACGAGATCAGGAGTCCCTGCTGGTAGGGGAAGTGGTCCACCTTGTCGGGGAACGCCGTCCCGTACCCGAAGAAGTACGGCCCCGTCCTGAGGTACTGGTCGTAGGACACATAGGTGCGGTTCGCCGCGATGTAGTACCCGGGGTGGCTGGTCGAGTACGCGTCGCCCGCGGTGACCCAGCCCGTGGACTCCCAGTCGCCCAACCCGTTCTCGGCGTCGCCGATCACGGTGCCGCCCAGCGCGATGTCGTCGAGGACGACGCCGTCGGGAAGGTCCGCGTCGTTACCGCCGACCGCAGGGTCGGTGACGTAGGAGAACGTCAGCGTGATCGTCTGGCCCGCGTAGGCGGACAGGTCCACCGTCCGCTGCGCCCAGTCGGCCTGGGTGCCGTCCCACACGTCCACCTGCGCGCCGTCGGCGAGCACCTGGACGTAGTCGTAGCCCTCCTCGATGTCGTACCGGTTCCAGAAGGTCAGCACCGGATCGTCGGCCGGGACGGTGACGGTCCGGGCGAGCGTGACCATCGAGTTGTCCTGGTGGCCGGAGTAGTACTGGCCCGTCCCGGAGTGGGGCGCGCCCAACGTGTGCTCGACCTGCTTCTCGGGGAGGGCCACCACGACGGCCTGCGGGTCCTTGTTGTTGTACTCGGACGCGCCGAGGGACACCGTCTTCTTCTGCCCCGCCTTCACCAGGGAGTAGTCGAGCCAGCCGAGCTGGAGCTTGTTCCACGCCCCCAGGTCGCCGGCGCGCTCGCCGATGCCCTCGTCCGTCGCGGCACCGAGGCGGCTCTGCGCCATGAGCGTCCAGTACTCGTTGTTGCCGTCACCGCCGACGATGTTGTTGTAGTCGTCGGGCAGCCCGAGGTCGTGGATGTACTCGTGGTAGAAGACGGACCGCCCGCCGTTCTCCGGTTGCATCGTGTAGTCGCCCACGAAGAAGCCCGTGAAGTCGTCGGTCTCGTCCACCGTGCCGTCGGCGTTGATGGTGCCGCCGATCGGGGTCCCGGTGTTGCAGGCGCGGCCGTCGAAGCAGCTCGGACCGTACGCCAGGTTGGCGTACCACCGGTGGCTCCAGATGGCGTCGCCCGCGTAGATCGGGTCGCCGTCGGCCTCGTCGCCGCCCGCGTGGACGATCTGGAAGTGGTCGATCCAGCCGTCAGGCTCGTTGAAGTCTCCGTCGCCGTCCAGGTCGTAGCGATCCTGGACGTCGAACGTGGCGAGCTCGGCCTTGATGTCGTCCATGGTGCGGCCCTGGGCGAGCTGGTCGTCCACCCACGCCTTCGCCGCGTCCCGGATGAGCAGCTTGACGTCGCCGCACACCGTGTCTCCGCACCGGTCGGTGCCGTAGCGGGCCTGCGTGTAGGGGACCTTCACCCAGTCGGTGACGGTGCCGTCCACCGAGTACCGCCCCGAGGACTGCAGCTCCAGGTACCCCTTGAGCGACTCGCCCTGGCCGAAGTACAGGTTCTGGAAGTACGACTGCGAGTGGTCCGCCACCCAGACCGTCGAGTTGTCGACGCTGCGATCGGGCTCCGGGATCTCGTTGTGCAGCGGCCCTGTGGTGCGCTGCGCGTCGGGGTCAAGGGCGAACGACGGCTGCTCGTCACCGAACTCGACGAGCACCACGAAGATGCGCTCGGAACCCTCCCGGGCCACCTCGACATACTTGGACTGGTACGAGTCCTTGCCACCGCGATGGTTCCCGTTCGAGCTGCCCTTGGAGCCCTTGGCGCCCTTGGTGCCCTTGGACTTGCCCTGGGATCCCTTGCCGTCCGAGCCCTTGGTGCTGCCGTCGGGCTTGCCACCGGAGCTGCCCTCGTCGGCGTCGGACCCGACCTCGACAACCTGGGAACCGTTGATCGTCTGAACCTGGGCCTTGCCGGACAGGACGTCCGAGATCGCCTTCTCCCGCAGGGCCGCCTGTTTCTCGGCCAGCGGGTTGGGCAGAGCGTCCGACTGGATCGTCGACGTGTCTGGCTCACGTGCTGCCGGCACCGCCGACGCGGCAGGAGCCGCTGCGAGACAGGCGCCCACGAGCGCCAGCCCCGCCGTGATTGCTGGAACTTTCCGCACTGAAACCTCCCAGACTGCTCGTCACCCCGCGTCGTCGCGGGGCCGTTCGGGAGCCTAAGGCGAAGTGATCAACGTCACCACAGGGAAAGCACAGGTCGGGCGCAAGGACCCTTGGCGGCGGACGGCGGGCTACTCGTCGTCAGGGTCGGTCCAGTGCCCTGCCTGCCGCTCGGTCCACAGCTCGCGGCGCGCCTGAGTCTTGGCGTCCATGCGTTCGGTGAACTCCTGGCGCTTCTCGGCACGCGTCTTGCGGTGGGTGTCCTCGAAGCGCAGGTCGGTCCCGCGCGCACCCAGCAGCTCGGGCCCGGTCATGAGAGTGGGCTCCCAGTCGAACACGACGGCGTTGCGCGGGTCGCCGATACGCACCTCGTCACCCGCGACCGCACCGGTCTTGAACAGACGCTCCTCGACACCCAGCTTCGCGAGCCGGTCCGCGAGGAACCCGACGGCCTCGTCGTTGTTGAAGTCCGTCTGGCGCACCCACCGCTCAGGCTTCGAGCCGCGCACCTCGAAGTAGTCCACGCCGCCGTCCTGCTTCTTGGTCACGGTGAACCCGGCCTCGTCGACCGCCTTGGGTCGCAGCACGACGCGCGTGGGCTCGGGGGCCGGGGCAGCCGCGCGGGCCTCCGCCACGATCGTCGCCAGCGCGAACGTGAGCGGGCGCAGGCCCTCGTGCGACGCCGTCGAGATCTCGAACACGCGCAGGCCGCGCGCCTCCAGCTCGGGCTTGACGAAGTCGGCCAGCTCCCGCGCCTCAGGCACGTCGATCTTGTTGAGCACCACCAGCCGCGGGCGCTCCGCGAGCGGCACCCGCCCACCTTCGATCTCCAGGTCGCCCGCGTAGGCCGCCAGCTCGGCCTCGATGGTGTCCAGGTCGCTGATCGGGTCGCGACCAGGTTCGAGGGTCGCGCAGTCGAGCACGTGCACGATGACGGCGGTGCGCTCGATGTGGCGCAGGAACTCCAGGCCCAGACCCTTGCCCTCGCTCGCGCCGGGGATCAGACCCGGGACGTCCGCGACCGTGTACCGCGTCTCCCCCGCCTCGACCACGCCCAGGTTGGGTACCAGTGTGGTGAACGGGTAGTCGGCGATCTTGGGCCGCGCCGCCGAGATCGCGGCGACCAGCGAGGACTTGCCGGCGCTCGGGAAGCCCACGAGCGCCACGTCGGCGATGGTCTTGAGCTCGAGGACGACGTCGGCGACCTCGCCCGGCTCACCCAGCAGCGCGAAACCCGGGGCCTTGCGCTTGGGCGAGGCGAGGGCCCGGTTGCCCAGCCCGCCCTTGCCCCCGGCCGCGACCACGTACTCGGCCCCTGCGCCCACCAGGTCGGCCAGCACGGCGCCGTCGAGGTCCTTGACCACGGTGCCGTCAGGGACCGTGAGCACCAGGTCCTCGCCGTTCGCGCCGTCGCGGTCGTCCCCCATGCCCTGCGTGCCGTTGGAGGCGTGGCGGTGCGGCGAGTGGTGGTAGGTCAGCAGCGTCGTCGTCTGCGGGTCGACGACGAGGCGAACGGACCCGCCGTCACCACCGTTGCCGCCGTCGGGGCCGGCGAGCGGCTTGAACTTCTCACGGCGGATCGAGGCGACACCGTGGCCGCCGTCCCCGCCCGAGGCGTGCAGAACGACACGGTCGACGAAGCTGGCCATGGGTGGATCCTCTCAAGAGTGCGCGGAAGGGGCGCGCCGCAACCGGCACGCCCCTTCCGCGAAGAGCTATGTGGTCGAGAACTGCGTCAGACCTGAGCAGACTCGACGATGTCGACGACCTTGCGGCCGCGACGCGTCGCGAAGCGGACCGCGCCGGCGGCCAGCGCGAACAGCGTGTCGTCGCCGCCACGGCCGACGTTCTCGCCCGGGTGGAAGTGGGTGCCGCGCTGGCGGACGATGATCTCGCCCGACTTGACGACCTGGCCGCCGTAGCGCTTCACACCGAGCGACTTGGCGTTCGAGTCACGACCGTTGCGCGAGGAGCTCGCGCCCTTCTTGTGTGCCATTCTCAGGACCTGCTTTCAGGAAGTACGGGAGGTTCACGCGGCCCAGAAGGCTCGCGGGAAAGTCACTTGATGCCGGTGACCTTGAGGCGCGTCAGCGACTGGCGGTGGCCCTGGCGCTTGCGGTAACCGGTCTTGTTCTTGTACTTGAGGATGACGATCTTCGGGCCCTTCTCGTCCCGAACGACCTCAGCCGTGACCTTGACCTTCGCCAGCTTGGCGGCGTCGGTGGTCACCTTCTCCCCGTCGACGAGCAGCAGAGCGGGCAGCTCGACGGTGTCGCCGGCCTTCGCGTCGATGCTGTTCATCACGACGATGTCGCCGACGGACACCTTTTCCTGACGGCCACCGGCCTTGACGATCGCGTACACCATGGTGCAAATCTCCTGGTCTGGGCGTGCCGCACGGCGTAGGACACCGGCTTGGTCTGCAACTCGAGGTCACCTCGGTGATCGAGTGCGGTGCGTCCGCGAGGCACGCGGGACAGGCACGCCGATGGGCGCGCCGACGCACAAGGCTACACCATCGAGTCGCACCCCCCGACTTCGGGGGCACATCAGGCCAGGTGGAGTCACGCGCACTAGCATCGTCGGAGCACGCGGGCCGCGGCCACCCCTGGCAGGGTCCCCGGGGTCTACGCCGTTCGATGAGCCCGATCGGAAGGCCGTAAACATGCCTGGCACGACGCCCCCAACCCCCGGCGAGCACCGCAGCCACCCTGCGGTGAACCTGCACCGCGCGGCCCGCCTGGTGCACGAGGTCACGCTTCCCCAGACCGCGGAGGGGCTGCACCCCGCCCTGCTGCCCGGGATCAGCGTCGAGGACAACAACCACCGCTTCGGCGTGAACAAGGTCGTGTTCGGCGTCGCATTCTCCCTGGTGGTGGCGGTGATCGCCTGGGGGGTGCTGGCCCCCGACACCCTGGACTCGGCCGCCGCCGCCGCGTTCCGGGTGGTCACCGAGGACTTCGGGTGGTTCTTCGGGCTCCTGATGACCGCCGTGTTCGCGTTCATGATGTGGCTCGGGTTCGGCAGGTACCGCGGCATCCGCCTCGGGCAGGACGGCGAGAAACCGGAGTTCTCCACGTCGTCCTGGGTCGCGATGATCTTCGCCGCGGGCATCGGCATCGGGCTGCTGTTCTACGGACCGCTGGAACCCGTGAGCCACTTCCTGACGCTGCCGCCCGTGTTCGAGGGCGTGGCCCCGGGCAGCGACCAGGCGATGACGTTCGCCCTCGCCCAGACCATGTTCCACTGGGGCCCGCTCGCCTGGAGCATGTACGCCCTGGTCGGCGGCGCGGTGGCGTACGCGTCGTTCCGCAAGGGCCGCGCACCCCTGATGTCCGCGCTGCTCGAACCGATCTTCGGCACTCGCACCCACGGGGCGCTCGGCGCGACCGTGGACATCTTCGCCATCATCGTCACCCTGTTCGGGACGGCGGTGTCGCTCGGCATCGGCGCCCTGCAGATCGGGCGCGGCGTGGAGATCGTCGGAGGGCTGGGGCCGCTCGCCAACGGGGCCCTGGTGGCGATCATCGCGCTGCTCGCCGTGGGCTTCATCATCTCTGCCGTGTCCGGCGTCAAGCGCGGCATCCGCATCCTGTCGAACATCAACATGATCATGGCCGGAGCGATCGGCCTGTTCGTGTTCATCGCCGGCCCCACCGTGCTGCTGCTCAACCTCATGCCCGGCGCCCTCATGCAGTTCATCGGCGACCTGCCCACGCTCGCCGCACAGTCCGGAGCGTCCAGTGAGGACGCGCAGGACTTCATGAGCGCCTGGACCACGTTCTACTGGGCGTGGTGGGTCTCCTGGACCCCCTTCGTGGGCCTGTTCATCGCGAAGATCAGCCGCGGGCGGACGCTGCGCGAGTACGTGTTCACCGTCATCGTCGTCCCCACGCTGGTGTGCCTGGTGTGGTTCACCATCCTGGGCGGCACCAGCATGTGGCTGGAGCAGACGGGCGTCGCGCTCAGCCAGGCCGGTTCCGGCCAGGACATGCTGTTCGCGCTCCTGGACAACCTGCCCGGCGGCTCCGTGACCGCGGTGGTCGCCATGGTCTCGGTGGGCATCTTCTTCGTCACCAGCGCCGACTCCGCGTCCATCGTCATGGCGTCCCTGGCGGAGAAGGGCAACCCGGCGCCGCGCCGCTGGAACACCGTGGTGTGGGGGCTGGCCCTGGCCGTCATCGCGGCCGTGCTGCTCGTCGGCGGCGGCAACGCTGCGCTGACCGGCCTGCAGAACCTCATGATGGTCACCGCGCTGCCGTTCGCCGTCGTCATCGTGCTGGTGATGATCTCCTGGGCCCGGGAGCTGGCCCGCGACCCCCAGACGATCCGGCGTCGCTTCACACGCGAGGCCCTGTTCCAGGGGGTGCGCGCGGGCATCGCGGAGCACGGCGACGACTTCGTCATCGGTGTCGTGCCCGCTGCCCCCGACAAGGGAGCCGGCGCGTGGCTGGACACCGCCGACCCGGGCCTGACGCGGTGGTACTCCCCCGGATCCCCGCAGGACTCACCACGGCCACCAGATGCAGCGGACACACCGGGCACGCCGGGCACGCCGGGCACGCCGGGCATGCCGGGCGCGCCGGTGGACGGTGACCCGGGCAGCGATCCCGACGCCACCGAAGACACCCGGTAGCACGTCGCGTCGAGCGGCACGGGGCGCACGATGGGTGGATGAGTCCCGACGCCGTCGCCGCGGCCCTGCGGGCGGTGCCGCGGCGCAGGTTCCTGCCCCTGCGCCTGCGGCCGCGCGCGCCCGAGGACCGGCCGCTGCACATCGGTCACGGACAGACGTGCTCGCAGCCCTCGACCGTCGCCGACATGCTGCGCCTGCTGGACGTGCGTCCCGGGACCCGCGTGCTCGACGTCGGCGCGGGCTCCGGATGGACGACGGCGCTGCTCGGACACCTGGTGGGACCGAGCGGTGAGGTGCTCGGCGTCGAACGCCTGCCCGACATCGCCGCGTGGGGCGCGGCGAACGTGGCACGGGCGCGCATGCCGTGGGCCCGAGAGGTCCCGGCGACCCCCGGCACGCTGGGATCACCCCGGCCCGGCGGGTGGGACCGCATCCTGGTCTCCGCCGCAGCGGACGAGCTGCCCACTGCCCTGGTGGACCAGGTCGCGGCGGGGGGCCGCATGGTGATCCCCGTGCAGCAACGGATGCTCGTCGTCGACGTCGGCGACCACGGGGTCGCGCAGGTCAGCGAGCACGGCCGGTACGCGTTCGTGCCGCTGGTCACCGACGAGTGATGCGGTGTGCCCGGCAGCGGGCCTGGTAGGACTCGGCACCGCCCACGTGCGCGGCGACGGCGGTCCGGGCGTCGGCGGTGCCCGGGGCGAGGCGGACGTGGTAGGCGGCGTCGCGCCCGCAGACGGCGCACACCGCGGTGAGCTTGACCACGGTCTCGGCCACCGCCATGAGGGCGGGCAACGGTTCGAACGGCTGCCCGTCGAACGTGATGCACAGGCCCGCCACCACGACGGTCAGGCCGTCGTCGGCGAGCGCGAGCACGGCGTCCACCAGGCCGGCCCCGAAGAACTGCGCCTCGTCGATGGCGACGAGGTCGGTGCCGGGGGTGACCAGGGCACGGATCTGCTCGGCGTCCGTCGCGGTCGCGGACGGGATCGCGAGGCCCGAGTGGGACGCCACCTGCCCGCCACCGGATCGCACGTCCAACGCGTGGTTGACCACCACGACGCCCTGCCCCGCGAGCCGGGCGCGGCGCACCCGCCGGAGCAGCTCCTCGGACTTGCCGGCGAACATCGGACCGGCCACCACCTCGACGCGGCCGGGCGCAGGACGCACCCGGCCGCCGTCGTGGTCGTTCATCAGCGTTCCGGTTCGACGCTCACGCCTCGGTGGGCGCGGGCACGTCGTCCTTGTGGTCGTGGGCGTGCGCCGCGGCCGCCGCGATCGTGGCGAGCGTGGCCTTGACTGCTTCCCGGGCCTGCGACTTGTCGTCGGGCAGCTTGGGCACCTCGGGGTGCGCCACCGGCTCGGCCTTGGCGGCCGGACGCTTGCGCCGGGATCGCTTCGACTCGGTGGCTGCCGGGGCCTCGGGGTCCTCCGCACGGCCGCCGCGCTCGTTGGGCTCGGAATGCACGATGAACCCGCGACCCTTGCAGTGCTCGCACGTCTCGCTGAACGCCTCGACGAGGCCCTGGCCCACGCGCTTGCGCGTCATCTGCACCAGTCCGAGCGACGTCACCTCGGCGACCTGGTGCTTGGTCCGGTCCCGGCCCAGGCACTCGACCAGACGGCGCAGCACCAGGTCGCGGTTCGACTCGAGCACCATGTCGATGAAGTCGATGACGATGATGCCGCCGATGTCGCGCAGGCGGAGCTGGCGCACGATCTCCTCGGCCGCCTCCAGGTTGTTGCGCGTGACGGTCTCCTCGAGCGTGCCGCCGGCGCCGGTGAACTTCCCGGTGTTGACGTCGATGACGGTCATGGCCTCGGTGCGGTCGATGACCAGCGAGCCACCCGAGGGCAGCCAGACCTTGCGGTCCATGCCCTTGGCGAGCTGCTCGTCCACCCGGTGCACAGCGAAGACATCGGTGCTCTCCGCCCACTGGGTGACACGCTCGCGCAGGTCCGGAGCCAGCTCCTCGACGTACGTCGAGACCTCCTGCCAGGCACCGTCACCCTGGACGATCAGCGACGAGAAGTCGTCGTTGAAGATGTCGCGCACCACGCGGATCGCGAGGTCCGGCTCGCCCTGGAGCAGCGCCGGGGCGCTCGTGGTGGACTTGCCCGCCTTGGCCGTGATCGCGGCCCACTGGCTCTGGAGGCGTTCGACGTCGGCGCGCAGCTCGTCCTCCGACGCGCCCTCGGCCGCCGTGCGCACGATGACGCCGGAGTCCTCGGGGACGATGTCGCGCAGGATCTTCTTGAGCCGGGTCCGCTCGACGTCGGGGAGCTTGCGGCTGATCCCCGTCATGCCGCCGCCCGGCACGAGCACCAGGTAGCGTCCGGCCAGCGTGACCTGCGAGGTCAGGCGAGCGCCCTTGTGACCGATGGGGTCCTTGGTGACCTGCACCAGCACCGAGTCGCCCGACTTCAGCGCCTGCTCGATGCGGCGCGACTGGCCACCCTCCAGGCCCGCCGCGTCCCAGTTGACCTCGCCCGCGTACAGCACGGCGTTCCGGCCCTTGCCCACGTCGACGAACGCGGCCTCCATCGAGGGCAGCACGTTCTGCACGCGGCCCAGGTAGACGTTGCCCACCATCGAGACCTGCGACTGCTGCGACACGTAGTGCTCGACGAGCACCCCGTCCTCGAGCACCGCGATCTGCGTGCGACCGTCGCGCTCACGCACCACCATCGAGCGGCTGACCGACTCGCGGCGGGCGAGGAACTCGGCCTCGGTGATCGTCTGGCGGCGGCGGCCCGCGTCGCGCCCCTCGCGGCGGCGCTGGCGCTTGGCCTCCAGCCGGGTGGAGCCGCGCACTCCCGTGACCTCGTCCGACGAGCGCCCTCGCTGCGTCTCGGCGCGCTCCGTGCGGGTCCCGCGGCGACGGCGACGGCGACGGCCCGTGCCGCGCTCACCGCCCTCGTCGTCCGCCGCCTCGTCGGCATCGGGTTCGGTGTCCGGCGCCTGCTCGGCGCCCCGCTCGTCGTCGGCGTCGTCGTCGGCCTCGTCCGAGCCGGCGTCCTCGCCGTCGACGTCGTCGGTACGGCGCCCGCCACGGCGACCGCGGCCACCACGGCGGCGGCGACGGCGCGGGCGGTCGTCGTCGGAGTCCGGCTCCACGTCAGCGTCGAGGTCGCCACCGTCGGCGTCGTCCTCCAGCAGGTCCTCGGGGCCGAGCTCGACCAGCTCGACGCCTTCGGCCTCGAGCTCGGCCTCGATCGCGGCGACCTCCCGCGCAGCGGCGGCGTCCTGGCCCGTCAGGACGACGGGCTCGACGGCTTCGGCCGGCTCACTGCTCGCCGCGTCCGACGTCGCCGCGTCCGACGTCGCCGCGTCCTCCGCGGGGGCCGGTGCCGTGCGGGCGGACCGTGACCGGGACGACGCCGTGCCGCTCGCACGGGTGCGCCGCGACCGGGCGGGAGCGGGCGCGCCTTCCGCCTCGGAGCCGCTCTCCGACGGGGTCTCGGCGGGCTGACCCTCGGTCGCCCTGTCGCCGGCGGCCCTGGTCTGCGCGTCCCGCTCTGCCGCGGCCTGGACCGCATCGGTGCCGAACAGCGGCGTGTGGGACCCGGGCGGCCCGGCGGGGGCCTGCACGCGGCGCGAGCGACGCGGCGCGGCGGCGAGATCGGGGGCCTGGAACAGCATGGCGGTCGTCGCCAGTCGCGGTGCCGTCGAGCCGGTGGTGCGCGAGGCCGGGGACGGCTCGGGTGACGCGGGCTTCGTGGCCGGGGCGCCTGCCGCCGTGGGCTGTTCGGTCGGGGCGGCGCCCGCGCGCCGGCGCGTCGCGCGGGCGGGGGGCACGTCGGCGGCCGGCTCAGGCGTCCCCGCCTCGGGCGCCGCGAGGGCTGACTCGGGCGCCGGACCGGCCGACTCGGGCTCTGCCGCGGTGGCCGCGGCCGTCTTTCGCGTCGCGACCCGCTTGCGCGAGCGCGGCGAGGTGCCCGCGTCGTCCGGCGCTCCCTGCTGCTCGGTGTGCTGCTCGGTGGCCGGTGCGGGGGTGTCGGCCGCCGCCGTGGCGCGGCGCGTGCGCGTGGCCGCACGGGGGGCTGCCGGCTCCTTCGCGGTCGCCTCGTCCCCCGTGGCGGAGGCCGGCGACGAGGGCAGCTCGATGTCGGCCAACGTGCGCACGGCGCGCCGGGAACCCGTGGCCTGCGAGCGGCCTGCGGTCACGCGCGCCGCGGGGGCCTCGACGTCGTCGCCGCGCTCGGGCAGCACGATGTCGCTCAGCGCGAGCCCGGTGCCGGTGGCCGGCGCCGCGCCCTTCTCGGCTGCGCGCTTGCGCGGTGCGCGCTGCTCCGGCACGGGCAGGTCGAGGGTGAGCGGGGCGGGCGCCGACGTCTCCGGCTCGGGGGCCGGCGTCGACACGGGACGCGACACGCGGCGCGAACGACGCACCGGGGCCTCGGCCACGACCTCGGGCGCTGTCTGCTCAGGCGCTGTCTGCTCAGGCGCCACCTGCTGGGGGGCCGCCGTCGGCGCCTCGGGGCGGTCCGCCACCGGAGCGCCGCTCGTGAGGTCGGCCGGGGGCGTCGCTTCCCGGGCCGCACCCGTACCGGGCGCTGCGGGACCGCCGGCGCTGCGGGTCACGCGGCGACGCGCGGGCTTGCGGGTGGGTTCGATGCTGTCAGAGGTCACGCGGTGCGCTCCTGCTGCCCGGGATCCACCACATCCGTGGGTCGCCGGGCGGTCGTCGTCCGGGCCGCACGGGGCAGCACCGGACGGAAGTCTCGGTGACGGCAGGCAGCTGGCGCGTCTTCGCGGACGCCGTGCAGCCTGGTCGGGTGGACCGTGGCTGCGGCACGCGTGCGGATGCGCGAGCTGCTCGCTCGTAGTCGCCAGGGGGATGTGGCCCCGAGCGCCTGGTACCAGTATCGCACCGCCGTGACCGTCCCGTGACGAAACGCGGCCCGCGTGTCCTCCGCCAGCACGCGCCACCAGCGTTCATACGGCGCCGCGTCCTCGGCGCCCAAGGAGGGTTGAGAGGATGCTCACAGGGTGTCGTATTGACTCGTGAAAGATTTCACGAGCAATCTATGCACTGCCTCTGACGTGCCCGGACACCCGGCCGCTGCGCGCCGCGGGCAGCCCTCGTCCGCGCCCGAACGACGCCTGGAGATCACATGCAGTGGACCCTGGATCTGGCCCGGTGGCAGTTCGCCATCACGACCGTCTACCACTTCATCCTCGTCCCGTTGACGATCGGTCTTGCGCCCCTCGTGGCCGGGATGCAGACCGCGTGGGTGGTGACCAAGAACGAGCGCTGGCTGCGGCTGACCAAGTTCTTCGGCAAGCTGCTGCTCATCAACTTCGCCCTGGGTGTGGCCACCGGGATCGTGCAGGAGTTCCAGTTCGGGATGACCTGGAGCGAGTACTCCCGGTTCGTCGGCGACGTGTTCGGAGCGCCGCTGGCCATGGAGGCGCTCGCCGCGTTCTTCGTCGAGTCGACGTTCCTGGGCCTGTGGATCTTCGGCTGGGACCGGCTGAGCAAGAAGGTGCACCTGGCGTGCATCTGGCTGCTCGCCATCGCCACCAACCTCTCCGCGTTCTTCATCCTCGCGGCGAACTCGTGGATGCAGCACCCCGTGGGCACCGTCTACAACGAGGCCACGGGCCGCGCGGAGATGGAGTCGATCTGGGCGGTGCTGACCAACCCCACCCTGCTCGCGGCGTTCCCGCACACCATCTCCGCCGCCTTCCTCGTGGCCGGCACGTTCGTGTGCGGGGTCGCCACCTGGTGGATGGTGCGCCTCGTGCGTTCCCGGAAACCCGAGCTCGTCGAGCTGGCCCGCAGCACGTACCGCCCCGCCGTCGTGCTCGGCGCCGTCGTGATGCTCGTCGCCGGGGTCGGCGTCGCCGTCTCCGGGGACGCGCAGGGCAAGCTCATGTACGAGCAGCAGCCCGGCAAGATGTCGGCCGCCGAGGGCCTGTGCGAGACCGAGGAGGGGGCGGCGTTCTCGCTGCTGACCGTCGGGCCCATCGGCGCCACGTGCGACGAGATCACGCACCTCATCACCATCCCTGGCGTCGCCAGCTTCCTGGGCACCGGCCACTTCAGCGGACCGGAGTCCGCGCTGCCCGGCGTCGACGCCGTCCAGCGTGACATGGAGGCACGCTTCGGGACCACCGACGCGAACGGCGACCCGATCACCTACACGCCGTCGCTCGCGATCTCCTACTGGTCGTTCCGGCTCATGATCGGCCTGGCCGTGTTCTCGGCGGCCCTCGCCCTGTGGGCGCTGTGGGCCACCCGCAAGGGCCGCACCTCGGACAGCACGTGGCTCGCCCGACTCGGGATCGTCGCCATCCCGATGCCGTTCCTCGCGTGCTCGTTCGGCTGGATCTTCACGGAGGTGGGCCGTCAGCCCTGGGTGGTCGCCCCCAACCCCACGGGTATCGACCAGGTGCGCCTGCTGACGCAGCAGGGCGTCTCCGACCTTCCCCCGGGCGTCGTGCTCACCTCCATGGTCGTGTTCACCCTGCTCTACGCCGCGCTCGGCGTCGTCTGGTACCGCCTCATCCACCGGTACGCCATCGAGGGCGTCCC
This sequence comes from Xylanimicrobium pachnodae JCM 13526 = NBRC 107786, assembly GCA_001592145.1. GTDB lineage: Bacteria > Actinomycetota > Actinomycetes > Actinomycetales > Cellulomonadaceae > Xylanimonas > Xylanimonas pachnodae. The sequence continues at coordinate 20,835 of BCWJ01000008.1, forward strand.
GCAGGTGCGCGACGAGTCGCCGGAAGCCCAGGCCGACGACGACACCGCCCGCCCGCTGTCGTTCGCCTACTGACCCGCCACACCGACAAGGAGACCTGAGATGGACCTCTCGATCCTCTGGTTCGTGCTCATCGCCGTCCTGTGGACGGGTTACCTGGTGCTCGAAGGCTTCGACTTCGGCGTCGGCATGCTGATGTCGTTCTTCCCGCGCGGCACCCAGGAGAACAAGGCGAACGAGCGCCGCGTGCTCGTCAACACCATCGGGCCCGTGTGGGACGGCAACGAGGTGTGGCTGCTCACCGCGGGCGGTGCGACGTTCGCCGCCTTCCCCGAGTGGTACGCCACCCTGTTCTCCGGGTTCTACCTCCCGCTGCTGTTCATCCTGCTGGCCCTGATCGTGCGCGTCGTCGCGTTCGAGTACCGCGGCAAGATCGCCTCGGCCACCTGGTCCCGCCGATTCGACCTGCTCATCCAGATCGGTTCCTGGGTGCCCGCCGTGCTGTGGGGCGTCGCGTTCGCCAACCTGGTGCGCGGCGTGCTGCTCGACGAGAACTACCAGTTCATCGGCGGGTTCTGGTCGCTCCTGAACCCGTTCGCCCTGCTGGGCGGCGCGACGACGCTCGTGCTGTTCCTGCTGCACGGCTCCGTGTTCCTGGCCCTCAAGACCGACGGCGAGCTGCGGGCGCGGGCGCGCACCTTCGCGGGACGGTTCGCGATCGCCGCGATCGTCATCGTCGCGTCGTGGGGGCTGTGGGCGCAGCTCGCGTTCTCCGTGACCTGGACCTGGGCCGCCGTGGCCGTCGCCGCGCTGTGCCTGATCGGCGTGCTGGTCACCAACGCGCAGGGCCGCGAGGGCTGGGCGTTCACGCTGTCGGCCCTGACCTTGGTCGCCGCCGTCGTGCTCATCTTCGGTTCGATGTTCCCGAACGTGATGCCCGGACTGGACGGGGGCCCGTCGCTGAGCATCGAGGCGGCGTCGTCCACGCAGTACACGCTGACCGTCATGACGTGGGTCGCGGTGATCCTCACGCCCGTCGTCATCGCCTACCAGGCGTGGACGTACTGGGTGTTCCGGCGCCGCCTGACGACGACCGACCTGCCGGCGCCTGCCGGGCTCGCGTGGAAGAAGGTGCGCGAGGCCCTGGGCGGTCACGACACGCCCGCCGTCAACCCCGCCGACCTGACGTGACGGCGGCGTGAAACCACTCGATCCCCGTCTGCTGCGGCGGGCGCGCGCGGCCCGGCGGTACGTCGTGCTCACCGCCGGGCTCGGGCTCGCGTCCGCCCTGCTGATCGTCGCCCAGGCCCTGCTCGTCGCAGCGCTGCTCGGCGCCCTGGTCACCGACGGGTCGGTCCCGGGGCCGACGGCGGTGCGGACGCTGGGTGCGCTCGCGGGAGTCGCCGCGGGTCGCGGGCTCGTCGCATGGGCGCAGGAACGGTTCGCGCAGCGCGCCGCCGCCCGGACCATCGCCGAGCTGCGGTCCCAGGTGGTGGCGCACGTCGTCGCGCTCGGGCCGCGCTGGGCTCCGGGCGCCGAGGCACCAGGGACCGGCGGCGCGCAGGCCGCCACGCTCGCCACGCGCGGGCTCGACGCCCTGGAGCCCTACCTCGTGAAGTACCTGCCGTCGCTCCTGCTCACCGCCCTGGTGACGCCCGCGGTGCTCCTGGTGCTCGGCGTGCTCGACTGGGTGTCGCTGGTCATCGCGCTCGTGACCCTGCCGCTCGTGCCGCTGTTCATGTGGCTCGTCGGAGTCATGACGCAGGGCACGTCGCAGCGCCGCCTCGTCGTCGTCCAGCGCCTCGGCGCGCAGGTGCTCGACCTGCTGGCCGGGCTGCCCACACTGCGCGCGTTCGGGCGCGAGATCGGGCCGGGGGCACGCGTCCGAGCGCTCGGGGAAGCCTCGAAGAAGGCCACGATGGGCACGCTGCGCATGGCGTTCCTGTCCTCGATGGTCCTCGAGCTGATCACCACGCTGTCCGTCGCGGTGGTGGCCGTGGGCGTCGGCCTGCGGCTCGTGCACGGGACCATGGGCCTGACCGCCGGTCTCGCCGTGATCATGCTCGCGCCCGAGGTGTACCTGCCGCTGCGCGCCGTGGGCGCCCAGTTCCACGCGTCGACCGACGGGCTCGCGGCGGCGTCGGCCGCGTTCGAGATCCTTCAGACGCCCGTGCCGGCGGCCGCAGCGGCCGCCGCCGGCGGTGCCGTCCGCGCCCTCGTGCTCGACGACGTCTCCGTGCACGCGGGCGATCGTGCCGTGAGCGCACCCGCGGGACTGAGCGCGCGCATCCCGCTCGGCAGCGGCACCCCGGGCGGCGGCCGCGTCGTCGTGCTGCGGGGACCGTCCGGGGCCGGCAAGTCGACCACGGTCGACCTGCTGCTGGGACTGCTCCGCCCCGACGCCGGCAGCGTCCGCCTGGAGCTCGCCGACGGGCGGAGCGTGCCCTGCTCCGCCCGGACCGGTGCCGCGTGGTGGTGGGCGCAGGTGGCGTGGGTACCCCAGCGACCGGCCATTGCCCCGGGCCCGCTGCGCGACGTCGTCGGCGGCGCCGGCACCGACCCCGGCCTGCTGGCCGACGCCGCCCGCACCACCGGCCTCGACACGGTCGTGGCCACGCTGCCCCACGGGTGGGACACCCGGATCGGGCTCGGCGGTGTGGGTCTGTCGGTCGGGCAGCGCCAACGCGTCGCCCTCACCTCCGCGCTGCTCGCCGGGTCAGACCGGCCCGTCGTCGTGCTCGACGAACCGACCGCCCACCTCGACGCCGCCGGGGAACAGGTGGTGCTCGACACCGTGCGCACCTGGCGGGACGCCGGGCGCACCGTCATCGTCGTCGCGCACCGCACCTCGCTGCTCGCGCTGGCCGACCAGGTGGTGGACGTCGCCGCGCGGTCCCATGCCGACGTGCCTGTCCTGGCGGTGACCGCATGACCGCGCGGGACCCGCTGCGGACCGTGCTGCCCCTGCTGGAGGTCCCCCGGTGGCGCACCGTGCGGGCCGTGCTCCTGGGGTCCTTGGCCCTCGGCTGCTCCGTAGGGCTCGCCGCCGTATCCGCCTGGCTCATCGCCCGGGCCTCCCAGATGCCACCCGTGCTGACCCTGTCGGTCGCCGTGGTCACCGTGCGCGCCACCGGCGTCGGGCGCGGCATCTTCCGCTACCTGGAACGGCTCGCCTCCCACGACGTCGCGCTCGGAGGGATGGCCGCGCTGCGCGCCAACCTCTACGACGCGCTCGCGCGCGGCCCGGTCACCGGCGTCGTCGGGCTGCGGCGTGGCGACCTGCTGGCCCGGGTCGGCGCGGACGTCGACGACGTCGGCGACGTCGTGGTGCGCTCGATCGTTCCCGCCGGGGTCGCCGTCGTCGTCGGGTTCGGTGCCGTGGGGCTCGTGGCAGCGTTCCTGCCCTCGGCGGCGCTCGCCCTGCTCGGCTGCCTGCTGCTGACCGGAGTGGTCGCCCCGTGGCTGGCCGCGCGCGCCGCAGCGACCACCGAGGCGCGCGGTGCCCGCGCCCGCGCCGAGGTCACCGCGCGCACGCTCGGCATCCTCGACGAGGGCCAGCAGCTCCGCGTCTCGGGCCGGCTCGACGCCGAGCTCGCCGCGCTGGCCGACGCCGACGCGCGGCTCACCGACGCCGGGAACGAGGGAGCGCGCACCGCCGGGGTCTCGGCCGCGATCGGGGCCGTCGCGCAGACGGTCTCCGTCATCGCCGCGCTCTGGCTCGGCATGGGCGCCCTGGCAGCCGGGACGCTCGCCGAGGTCGAGCTCACCGTCGTCGTGCTCACGCCGCTCGCCGTCTTCGAAGTGACGTCCGTGCTGCCGGCCGCGGCCGTGCAGTGGCGGCGCTCGCGCGAGGCCGCCGCCCGCCTCGTGGAGCTGCTGCCGGGCGGGGTGCCCGCGGCGCCGGCTGCGCTGGGCCCTGCGACTGCGCGGCGAGTCCCAGGACTCAGCCTCCTCACCCTCACCGACGTCGCCGCCGGGTGGCCGTCTGTCCCCGTCCCAGCCGTCGTCGGCGTGGACCTCACGCTCCGCCCCGGGTCGGTCGTCGCGCTCACGGGGCCGTCCGGCATCGGCAAGACGACGCTGCTCATGACCGCGGCAGGCCTCCTCCCAGCCCGCGGGGGCATGGCCCACGCCGACGCCGACGCCCTCTTCCTCGCCGAGGACGGGCACGTCTTCGACACCACGGTGCTCGAGAACCTCCGGGTCGCGCGCGGCGACGTCACACCCGACGACGCCCGCACCGCCCTCGACGCCGTCGGCCTCACGACCTGGCTCGACGCACTGCCCGACGGGCTCGACACCACCCTGGGCGGCAACGCCACCACGGTCTCCGGCGGTGAACGGCGGCGCCTCCTGGTGGCGCGCGGACTGCTCAGCGGGGCACGCGTGCTGCTCGTCGACGAGCCTGCCGAGCACCTCGACGCCGCGGCGGCCGACGCCGTCGTCGCGGCACTGGCCGCCCACGCCCGCTCCACGGGCGGCGCCGTCGTCGTCGCGACCCATCGCCTGGCCGCCGCCCGCGACGCGGACGAGGTGCTGCTGCTCGGGGCGGAGCCCGCGGGCGGACCCGCCGTCGTCAAAGCGCGCGGCACGCACGCCGACCTGCTGCGCGACGTGGTCGGATACGCCTGGGCCGAGGGCCAGGAGGCGGCCGTCCCCCCTGCGCCGGCACGCTGACCGCCGTGCCCATCCGGACGACGGAGCGGCATCCGGGCGCGGCCTATTAGTCTCGCGCCCATGACCCAGCCCCGTCCCGCTCCCGCACGCGCCGCGGGGGCTGCGGCGCTCGTCGGCGTGCTGACCTTGACGGCCGCGTGCGGGCCGCAGCCCGTCGGGCCCGACGACGTCGACGCACGACGGCTGACCGCCCTGGAGCAGGCGATGCCCGTCGACGGCGACCAGGTGCCGTCCCCCGCCCGGGCCGCCGCCGGGTCGTCGAACGTCGTGGCGTACCGGGCCGAGACCGCGACGACGCTACCCCTGGACGGACCCCCGGGCGCCGACGGCAACGCGACCGTGTGGGCTACCGGCACCGACCTGCTCACCACGCTGCGCGACGCGGGCTGGGCACCGGCCATGGTGTCGTGCGAGGTGGCCGCGACCGGCGACGCCTCCGCCGAGATCATCGCGACCCGCCCCCTCGACGGCTTCACCGCCGCGGCCCAGGTCACCGTCGAGCACGACGCAGCCACGGTGACCCTGTTCGCGCCGTTCCACACCGATCCCGCCGACCTGTGGGCGGCAGGACAGTGGCAGCTCACGCCCCTCGACGGAGCCACCTGTCTCGACCCCGGGGCTGCGCAGCCGGCCCGGCCGGACGAACCGGACATCGCTGGGCAGGTTCCCGAGCAGCTGTCCCTCGGCGACGTCCTGCCCTGAACCCGGCTCAGCCCTGCGGGATCGCCGCACCGTAGATCGCGTCCCAGTTGCCGAACGCACCGACCGGGCCGTCCCCGGCGACCGCGTCGTCGATGCTGACGCTGCGCACCTCACCGCTGCCCGGCTCGTAGAACTGCAGCTCGCTACCCGTGTGCCCCACGAGGAGCACGTAGTGGCGAGGCACGTTGGTGCCTTGCGGCCCCACGAGGAACGGCACCGGGGTGCCCGCATCGACCGCTGCGACCGCCTGCTCCACGAGCCGGCCCGCATCCTGCGCGGGACCCGTGAGCCGGTAGGACATGTCGACGGACTGACCGCCGAGGATTCGGCTCACCTCGTCGCCGTACCCCCACGGCGCCGAGCCGAGCCACGTGCCCGGCCAGAGCGTGAACTTGTTCGTCTGGATGCGGACCTGCTCCTGGACGTACGTGATCCGCTCGGTGGTGGTCAGCCCGGCGCCCGGCACGAGGTCGATCATCGGCACGTCCTCGAGGTAGCCGGGCACGTGCCCGTCCACCAGCTCCCCCGTGGCCAGGAAGAGAGCCAGGTAGGGGTCGCGCTGGGCGGCCAGCATGAGCAGCGAGCTCGACCCGCACGTGGTACCCGTCATCTGCACGAGCCGGGTCCCGTCGGGTGCCGTGAGCCCGGCGCCCGACGCCGCGGAGCCGACGTCGTGCAGGCCGAGCGACGCGACGGCCTGGACCTCCTGAGGGGTGAGGTCACGCAGACGCCGGGCGAGGGCCAGCACCAGGGGAAGGCCCACCCCCATGGCCAGCGCCGAGACGATCGCCTGCCGCTCCTGCGGTGTCCGCGCGTCGGCGAGAGTGGCGTCGAACCGGGCGCGCTCCTGGTCGGTGAGGCCGTCGCGGGCGGCCAGGTACGCCTCCCACTCGGCAGGAGAGACGACGGCCTTGTCGGGGTCGTCCACACCCGCAGCCAGCGTCATCGCGGCGTCGAGGGCGGAGACGCCCCCGCTCGGGACGAACCCCGCCAGCCGCGCGTACCCGGCGGCGTCGGCGAGGGCAAGGCGCAGCGTGTGCTCGGCCTCGATCGCCGCACGAAACGCGTCCCCGCACTGCCGCGCGGCGGTGGAGGCACGCTCCAGGATGTCGTCGAGGATGCCCAGCAACGTCCGGCACTCGTCGGGGTCCAGGTCGTCCCAGGGACTCGGAGCCTCGCGGCCGACGGCGTCACCGTGGGCGTCGGTCAGCACGGCCGCCGCACTCGCGTGGGACTCCTGTGCCCCCTCGAGCGCTGTCGCGTACCCCCGCAGCGCCGTCGCGAGCACCCTGCACCCGCGGGCCTCGAGCCGGGACAGGTCGACGACAGCGTGCAGCGCCTGGACACCGGCGACGCCCACCGCGGCGTCGAACGCGGCGTCGAGGTCCCCCGCCGCACCCTCGAGTGCCCGCGCGTCAGCGTCCAGGCGTGCGGCCGCGGTCGTGTAGGCGCCCGCGCTCGCCCGCACGTCGTCGGGCCGTCCCGCCGGAGCGGCCAGCACCTGGCCGGTCCACCGGGTGGCGGCCGCCCGGACGTCCTGCGTGCGCGTCGCGACGCTGCGGGCCGTCGGCCAGCCGACCGAGGTGAACCGCGTGGCCGCGATCCAACGAACGATCTCGTCGCACGCGTCGGCGCGGTCCTGCAAGCTCATCGTGACCTCTCCATCGCGGCGGCAGCGGGCGGAGGCGTCGCGAGCAGGCGCTGGACCCACGCCACGCGCCGCAGCGTCTCGACCGGGTCCGGCCCGGCGGCGAGCGCCGCCAGCAGCGCACGCACCGCCGGGACGCCCTGACCCTCGACGACGTCGTCACCGAGCGCCTCCACCGCGGGCAGGCCGGCGAGCTCCACCGTGACCGCAAGACGCCGCGTCGTCGGCCACGGCACGCCTGCGCGGCACAGCCGGTCGGCCCAGCGGGCCACCTCCGCGGTGTCCCGGGCCGTCAGGTCCGGGTCGATCCCGCCCGCACCCGACGTGCCGGTGGTCGCGCGCCCCGCTGCTCCGCTCACCGGATCGCACGGTCGCGACCGTGCGCCGCGCGCGCGATGCCCGCGTCCGCCTCCTCCAGGACGCCGACGGCGTCGTCGAGCGCGTCCGCCAGCTCCCGCAGCACATCGGCGCCGGTACCGAGCTCACGGCGCCACGTGTCGGCGGCGGTCTCGGCGGCGCCGGCCACACCGGGTCCCACACCGGAGATCACGGTCGCCGGCGCGAGGTCACCCCGATCACCCGCGCGCGCCCGCACCCGTTGTGCGAGGTCCCCGACCCGCTCCCCGTCCAGCCTGATCCCGTCGGTCATCGCCATCCTCTGGTCATCCGTCGCGAGCCCGCTCGGCCCGGCCCCCAACCTAGGCCTGAGCAGGCCCGATGCCCATGGGGAGAACACCCCATGGGCATCGCATCGCGGACGGCACGAGGGGGTGGACACGAAGGGACGGGCACGAAGGGACGGGCACGGAGCCCTCCCGCCGTCCGGCAGCAGGTAGCGTCCCTGGGGTGAAGATCCTCGTCCCGGGCAACGTCCCGTTCGACTCCGCACCCCAGGTCGACGCGGGCGACGTCGTCGCCCGCTACGTCATGCGCGACCCGATCCCCGACGAGCACGTCGACGCGGACGTGCTGGTCACCTGGGCCTCCCCCGGCCGCGTCCTGGCCGACGCCGCCCGCCGCCTGACCCGCCTGCGGTGGATCCAGACGCTCAACGCCGGACCCGACGCCGTGCTCGCCGCCGGCTTCGCGCCCGACGTCGTCGTCACCTCCGGGCGCGGGCTGCACGACGCCACCGTGGCCGAGCACACCCTGGCCCTCGTGCTCGCCTCGGTGCGCCGGCTGGACCGCACCCTCGTCTCGCAGCACGCCCACACGTGGGACCGCACGCTCGGCAAGGAGCAGGCGTCCGCGGACGCCGGGCGCACCTTCACGCTCGACGGCGCCCGCGTCACCCTCTGGGGGTTCGGGTCGATCGCGCTGCGCACCGCACCCCTGCTGGCCGCGTTCGGCGCCCACGTGACCGGGGTCGCGAGCACCGCGGGCACCCGCGGCGGGTTCCGCGTGGTGGACGAGTCCGCCCTGCGCGCCCTGCTCCCCCAGACCGACGTGCTCGTCTCGCTGCTGCCCGCCACCCCCGCCACCCACCACGTGCTCGACGCCGACCTGCTCGCCCTGCTGCCGCCGCACGCCCGGTTCGTGAACGTGGGCCGCGGGGCGACGGTCGACGAGGCGGCCCTCGTGGCGGCGCTGCGCTCGGGCACGCTCGCCGGGGCCGCCCTGGACGTGACCGAGACGGAGCCCCTGCCCGCCGACTCCCCCCTGTGGGACGCGCCGAACCTGATCCTCACGCCCCACGTCGCGGGCGGGCGCCCCCAGGACGCGGCCGCCTTCCTCACGGAACAGGTACGCGCCTTCAAGAGTTCCGGGGCCGCCGGCCTGCGCAACCTGGTCGAGCGCTGACACGGCCGCGTCAGCCGTCGGCATGCCCGCCGGTCACCAGCGGGCGTTCGCTCCGCAGTGTCACCAGCGGGCGTTCGCTCCGCGGCATCACCAGCGGGCGTTCGCTCCGCGGCATCACCAACGGGCGTTCGCTCCGCGTGGGCGAGGCTGGCAGCGCGGGCACCAGTGGGCGCTGCGGTTCATGAAGGTGGCGCGCGCGATCGGGGTGCCGCACCGGGGGCACGGCTCGCCCTCCCGCCCGTAGGCCGCCAGGCCGCGCGCGAAGTAGCCGGACTCGCCATTGACATTGACGTAGAGCGCGTCGAAGCTCGTGCCGCCGACGGCGAGCGCCTCGCGCATGACCTCCTCGGCCGCGTCGAGCACCCGCGCCACCTCCACCGGGCGCAGCGCGTCCGTGGCGCGCGCGTAGTGCAGCCGCGCCCGCCACAGCGCCTCGTCGGCGTAGATGTTCCCGACGCCGCTGACGAGGCTCTGGTCGAGCAGCGCGCGCTTGATGCCGGTGCGGCGTCGCCGGACCGCGGCTATGAGCGCGGACCGCCCCGGGGTGCCGGACGCCACCTGCGGGTCGAGCAGGTCACGCGCGATGTGCGCCACCGGGCCCGGAACCAGCGGCGCGTCGGTGCCCCGACCGCCCGCGGCGTCGTCGGGCGTGGGCACCAGGGCGACGACGGCGAGGTGCCCGAACGTGCGCTGATCGACGAAGTCGAGCGCGCTCGCGCCCGTGGGCGCGCCGGACAGGTGCAGGCGGACCCGCAGGTGCGGATGCACCCACGGGTCGCGGCCGTCACGGACCAGGAGCTGGCCGGACATGCCCAGGTGGGCGAGCAGCGCCGTCCCGGGCGACACCGGGAGCCAAAGGTACTTGCCGCGGCGCACGGCGGCGGTCAGCGTCGCGCCCTCGATCGCCCCCGCGAACGACGACGGGCCGCCGTCGTGGTGGCGCACCGAGTAGTCCCGCAGCACCTCGACCTCGCCGACGCGCGCGCCGACGACGTGGCGGGCGAGGCCGTCGCGGACGGTCTCGACCTCGGGAAGCTCAGGCACTCGGGCTCTGCGGGTCGGGGGTCTCGACGGGCTCGACCACCGTGGACGGCTCCAGGTCCTGGAGCGCCTGGTAGGCGTCCTCGGCGGCCTGCTGCTCGGCGTGCTTCTTCGCGGTGCCGTGGCCCACGCCCAGCACCGGACCCGCCGTCACCGTCGCGTGGAAGACCCGGGCATGCTCGGGCCCCTCGGCGTCGACGTGGTACGCCGGGGCGGGGAAGCCTCGCTCCGCGACCGCCTCCTGGAGGGACGTCTTCCAGTCGAGGGCGGCGCCCAGCCCGGCGGCGGCGTCGAGCGTGTCGTCCACCAGGCGGTGCACGAGGGCGCGCGCCGTCTCCAGCCCGTGCGAGATGTAGGTGGCACCGATGAGCGCCTCGACGGTGTCCGAGAGGATCGAGTCCTTGTCGAACCCGCGGGTGCGGCGCTCCCCCTTGCCGAGCAGCACGTACGAGCCCAGCCCGAGCGAGCGGGCCACCGCGGCGAGCGCGCGCTGGGACACCGTCGCGGCGCGCATCTTCGCCAGCTCCCCCTCGGGGAGGGACGGGTGGCGGCGGTACAGCGCCTCGGTCACCACGACGCCCAGCACGGAGTCGCCCAGGAACTCCAGGCGCTCGTTGTTGGGGATGCCGCCGGCCTCGTGCGCGAACGACCGGTGCGTCAGGGCAAGCACGAGAAGCTCGGGGTCCAGGTGGACCCCGAGCTTCTCAAGCAGTGCAGTCGGCTCGGGCCTTGAAGAAGACAAAGCGGCCGTGCCGGTCACGGGCGGTCAGCCCGCGTGCTCGGTGCGCAGCGCCTCGGCGTACTGACGGCCCTTGTAGGTGCCGCAGGTGGGGCACGCGGTGTGGGACACCTTCTGACCCTTGCAGTTGGGGCACGTCGTGAGGGCGGTCGCGGTGGTCTTCCACTGCGAGCGGCGCGCACGGGTGTTGCTGCGCGACATCTTGCGCTTGGGAACAGCCACGGCTAGCTCTCTTTCGTCTCGTCGGCCACACTCGTCTGCTCGAGCATGGTCTGCAGCGCCGACCACCGGGGGTCGACGATGTCATGGGTGTGGTCCGGGTCGTCCGCGAGGCGCGCTCCGCATACGGAGCACAGGCCGGGGCAGTCCGGACGGCACAGCGGTTGAAATGGTAATGCAGTCACGACGGAATCCCGAACCGCAGGCTCGATGTCCGCCATGTCGCCGTCGAGCACCGACTCCTCGTCGGCCAGCTCGTCGTCACCGGCGTCCTGCGCCGCACGGATGCGCTCGGGGTAGCCGAACAGCTCCGTGACCCGCACGGTGACCTCTTCGGTCACCGGGTCAAGGCACCGCACGCACTCCCCGACCGCCGTCCCGCGAACGACGCCGGAGACCAGCACGCCCTCCATCACGGCCTCGAGACGCAGACCCACGGTGAGGTCCGCGCCCTCGGGGATGCCGATGACTGCCGTGCCCAGGTCCGCGGGCGCGGGCACGACGCGAGCGAACTCGCGCATGGTGCCGGGACGCCGCTGCAGCTCGTGCGTGTCGAGCACGAGCGGCGAACGCTGTTCGGTGGTGATGGCAGGCTCCGGTCCAGATGATGAGCGGGAAGGGTGACCCTCACAGGGGCCAGCGGACAAGTCTATGCCATCGTCAGCGGTCCTGAGGCCAGTCCACCTCGGCCACGTGGTCCCAGCGAACCCGGTCGGCCTCTGGCTCCAGGCGCTCCGAGAGCTTGGCCCGGCCGGCCTTCACCTGCGCGGTCAGGGCGTCCAGGGTCTCCCCGAGCGCGGCGAGCCGTGCGTCGCAGTACTCGTCGGCTCCGGCCCGCAACGCTGCGGCCTCCTTCTCCGCGGCGGCCACGATGTCCGCGGCCCGCGCCGTGGCCTGCGCCACGACCTGCTCCTGCTCGACCAGCTCCAGGGCTCGCTGGCGCGCGACCGCCAGGGTCTCCTCCCCGGACCGGCGTGCCGCCTCGAGCTCCTCCTGAGCCTGGTGCAGCAGGTCGTCCGAGCGCTCGACGGCGCTGGGCAGGCCGCGGCGCAGCTCATCGACCAGCCCGCCGAGCGCCTGCTTGTCCACCCGTACGTCCTGGGACATGAACACCGGCTTGGCGTGCTCCACCAGCCCTGCCAGCTCGTCGAGCACCTCCAGCAGCGCCGACGGGGACAACGTCCCGATCTCCTCAACCATGGCTTCTCCGCTCCCCCGTGTCTCCTGGCGCCGCTGTTCCTAGCGCCGCTGTGCCCGCAACGCCGCACGTACCAGCGCCGCGGCGCCGTCCGGCACCATGTCCTCGATCGTCCCGCCGTGCCGGGCGATGTCCTTGACCAGTGACGACGCGACGTGCGCGTAGGCCGGGTCACCCGGCAGGTACACGGTCTCGACCCCCGTCAGATGCCGGTTGACGAGCCCCATCGGCAGCTCCGCGTCGAAGTCGCCGCCCCCGCGCAACCCCTTGACCATCACCGCCGCGCCGGCGTCGCGGCAGAAGTCCACGACCAGGCCGGGGACCACCTCGGCGCGCACGTCGGCCGTCGCGGGGTCCGCGGCCAGGGCCGCGCGCACGATGGTGACACGTTCGTCGAGCGACAGCAGCGCCGTCTTCCCGGCGTTCTTCGCGACGCCGACGACGACGCCGTCGAACAGGGCACGCGTGCGGCGCACCACGTCGAGGTGGCCGAGCGTGAACGGGTCGAACGACCCCGGGCAGACGGCGATGGTCACGTGCCCACGCTAAGCGCGGTGGCGGCCGGGGCGGCGGAGGCGGGGCCGCGCGCCCCCTCCCCTCCGTCATCCGGTCGGCACCGTCCACCATGATCCTGCGAGGCGTCGCAGGACCCACCACGCGGGCGTGTCAGGCCGGGTCGGCGTAGTAGACGGCGGTCTCGCCGTAGTCCTTGCGCGCCAGGAGTCCCAGGCCCGGCGGCCAGCCCGGTTCCGGGGAGCGCGTGGACCGCTCGACGACGACGACGGCGTCGGGCGCGAGCACCCCCGGCGCGGCCAGGGACGCGAGCACCCCGGCGAGGGCGGGCTCGGTGAGGTCGTAGGGCGGGTCGAGGAACACGAGGTCGAACGGGGTGCCCGGCGCGGCGGCGCACCTGGCGGCGTACCGTCCGGCGTCGTCGGCGGTGACGGTGACCACGGAGCCGAGCCGGAGGTCACGCACGTTGTGCCGCGCCACCTCCACGGCCTGGCGCCCGGAGTCCACCAGGGTCACGGCGGCGGCGCCGCGCGACGCCGCCTCGATGCCGAGCGCCCCCGAGCCCGCGTACAGGTCGAGCACGCGGGCCCCGTCGAGCACCCCGTAGTGGGTCAGACGGCTGAAGATGGCCTCACGGGTGCGCTCGCTGGTGGGCCGCGTGCCCCGCGACGGCACGCGCAGGGTGCGCCCGCCGACGGTGCCGGCCACGATCCGGGTCATGCGGGGAGCCTCTCACGCACGTTCGAGGAACTCCTCCTGCCCGGCGTCGAGCTGGGCGGCGATGGCGGCCGCGAGCGCCGGGTGCGCCGTGAGCTCGCGGTCGGCGTCGACGACGGCGGTGGCCTCCCGGCGGGCGTCCTCGATGAGGTCGGCGTCCTTGACGACGCGCAGCAGCCGCAGGCCGGAGGTGCGGCCGGACTGGGCGGCGCCGAGCACGTCGCCCTCGGAGCGCAGCTCGAGGTCGAGCTGGGCGAGCTGGAAGCCGTCAGTGGTCTGGGCGAGCGCCTCGACCCGGGCGGCGGCGTCGGTGCCGGGTTCGGCGGTCGAGACGAGCAGGCACAGACCGGGTGCGCTGCCGCGGCCGACGCGCCCGCGGAGCTGGTGGAGCTGGGAGAGGCCGAACCGGTCGGCATCGAACACCACCATGACGGTGGCTTCGGGCACGTCGACGCCGACCTCGATGACGGTGGTGGCCACGAGCACCTGTGCGGCGCCCGACGCGAAGCGGGCCATGGCGGCGTCCTTGTCGGCGGGCGGCATGCGGCCGTGCAGCACGTCGACGCTCAGCCCGGCCAGGGCGGGTTCTGAGCGCACCGCGTCGGCCACCTCGAGCACGGCGCGCAGCGGGGCGCGGGCGGGGGCGCCGGCGGGTGGGGCCGTGTCGAGCGCCGCGAGGAGGTCGGGGCCGTCGCCGTCGTCGGGTTGCGCGGGTCCCGCGGCGTCGTCGCCGGGGTCGATGCGGGCGCACACCACGTAGGCGCGGTGCCCGGCGTCCACCTCCTCGCGCACGCGCTGCCAGGTGCGCTCCATCCACCGCGCGTTGGCCGCGGGGACCACCACGGTGGTGATGCCTGACCGCCCGGCGGGGATCTGCCGCAGGGTGGAGACCTCCAGGTCGCCGAACACCGTCATGGCCACGGTGCGCGGGATGGGGGTGGCCGTCATGACGAGCAGGTGCGGGGCGACCTTCCCCTTGGCGCGCAGGGCGTCCCGCTGCTCGACGCCGAACCGGTGCTGCTCGTCGACGACGACGAGGCCCAGGTCGGCGAACTGCACGTTCTCGCTGAGCAGCGCGTGCGTGCCCACGACGATCCCGGCCTCACCCGACGCGGCCTGGAGCAGTGCCTTCTTGCGGGCGGCGGCGGGCAGCGATCCGGTCAGCAGCGCGATGCGGGTGCCGTCCTCCGCGCCGCCCAGCAGGCCGCCCTCGGCGAGCGGGCCGAGCAGTGCGGCCAGGCTGCGGGCGTGCTGCGCGGCCAGCACCTCGGTGGGCGCGAGCAGCGCGGCCTGCCCGCCCGCGTCGATCACCTGGAGCATGGCCCGCAGCGCCACGACCGTCTTGCCCGAGCCGACCTCGCCCTGGAGCAGGCGCTGCATGGGCCGGGCCTGCGCGAGGTCCGCGGCGAGCTCGGCGCCCACCTCCACCTGGCCCGCGGTCAGCGTGAACGGCAGGGCGGCGTCGAACCGGTCGAGCAGGCCGCCGGGGCGTGCGGGGCGTGCCGTCGCGTCCTCCGCGGCCGTGCGGGCGCGCCGCTGCGCGATGGCGGCCTGCAGCACGAACGCCTCCTCGTACCGCAGCCGGTGCCTGCCCCGGTACGCCTCCGCCGTCGTCTGCGGCGTGTGGACCAGGCGGAGCGCCGCGAACCGCGTGGGCAGCGTGGCACGGTCGCGCACCTCGGCCGGTACGGGGTCGGGCACGTCCGCCTCGGTGAGGGTGTCGAGCACGGTGCGCACGCACCGCTGGATCTTCCAGGTGGGCATGGCGGCGGACGCGGGGTAGATGGGGATCGGCAGGCTCGCCAGGTACAGCGCCGACTCCTCGTCGGCGGCCTCGCCGCCGTCGCCCACCATGAGGTAGTCGGGGTGTGTGAGCTGCCGGGTGCCGCGGTACTCGCCGACGACGCCGCTGAACACCCCCGACGCCCCCGCGACCAGCCGCTGCTCGTGGTACCGCAGCGCGCCCGCGTGCTTGGCGAAGAACGTCAGGGTGAGCCGGTGCCGTCCGTCGGTGACGACGGCCTCGAGGCGCGCCCCGCTGCGCGACGCGTTGGACCGGATGGTGGCCCGCTCGACCTGTGCGAGCACCGAGACGTGCTCGCCGACCACGAGGGTGCCCAGGTCGGCGGCCTGCCCCGGGTCGGCGTAGCGCCGCGGGTAGTGGCGCAGCAGGTCGCCCACCGTGTCGAGGCCCATCTTGTGCAGCGCGTTGCCCGTACGGGTGCCCAGCAGGCGGGTGAGCGGCTCCTGCAGCCGCCCCGCTGCGCCCGCTCCGCCGGGCAGGCCCGCCGGTCCCCGAACCACCAGGGCTCCCCCCTCGCTCACCCTTCGACCCCGATCGCGACGCCCGCCCCCGCCCGGCCCGTCGCGAGCACCACGCACTCGGCACCGCACCCGGCCGCGACGGTGCCCAGCTCGGCCGCGAGGCCGACCGGCACCGACGCGTCGGTCAGCAGCGTGACCATCTCGCCACCCTCGCCCAGCAGCGTGCGCAGCGCTGCCGGTGCCCCCTCCGCGTCGGTGACCACGGCCCGCAACCCGTCGAGGGCACCGCGCACGGCCGCGGCGACGTCGGCGTCCGGGACGTCCGCGGCCGCTGCCAGCGCGGCGACGACGACGGCCACGTGCACGTCCGTGGGGGCGTCGAGGGTGACGACGACGGGGGCGGCGGCGTCGGCGTGCTCCTGAGCGAGCCGCGCGACGGCGTCGGTCACTGCGGCCTGGTCCGCTCCGGCCCCGCCGAGCACGATGACGCCCGCGGTGCCCGCCGACACGGCCGCGAGCGCCAGGTCCCGGGCGGTCACCCCGACCCAGTTCGTCGGGACGAGCACCACGGCGCCGGCCCGGGCGAGCTCCGCGGCGAGCGCCGTCGCGTCGGTGCTGGCGACGACGGCGGGGCCGGCGTCGGGCACCGCAAGGTGGCGCAGGTGGACCGGCTCGACGGTGCCGCGGCGCGCCCACCGGTGCGCGACGGCCAGCGCGGCGTCCAGGTCGGGGGTGTGCACGTGCGCCTGCCAGGCGGAGTCCTCGCCGCCGCCCAGGCCGGCACCACCGACCACGACGACGGAGCCTCCCACGGCGGCCAGGTCGGCGCGCAGCGTCTCGGCGACGCCGCCGTCGGGGAACTCGGGGGCGCCCGCGGGGCGGCGCAGCACGAACATGGCCTCGAACTCGTCGCCGTCGCACGCCGCGCCATGACCGGGGGTGTCGCCGTGCGCGCCGCCGGGTTCGACCGCGCCGGCAGGCTCGGCGGCGTGCCCGGTCAGGACCAGGCCCAGGGTCACCAGCGGCATGGTCGCCATCGTCTCGCCCGCCCCTGACACGGCCGCCTCGCCCGGCCCCGGCACGGTGCGGAGGCCCGGGGCGGGCGGCCCCGCGGGCGTCCGGCCCTGCAAGGCGGCGGTGCGCAGGGCGTCCAGCACCAGGACCAGCCCGCACGCCCCGGCGTCGAGCACGCCCGCACGGGCCAGCGGGGCGAGGGTCGCCACCGAGGACAGGGCCGCGTCGCGCGCGCCGCCGACGGCACCGGCGAGCACGTCGCCCACGACGGCTCCGGGTCGGGCGGCCCGGTCGCGGGCCGCGGCCGCCGCGACGTCGGCGGCCGTGAGGATCGTGCCGGGCTCGGGGTGCGCGACGGCGGTGCGGGCGGTCGCGGCGGCCAGGTCGAGGGCGCGCGGCACGGCCTCGCCGCGCGTGGCGGCGATCGCGACGCCGCGCAGCCACTCGCTCAGGATCACCCCCGAGTTGCCGCGCGCGCCGAGCAGTGCGCCGCGCGCCAGGTGCCGCAGCAGGGCGGCCGATCCGGCGTCGCCGGGTGCCTGCGCGACGGCGCGGGCCCCCTCGCGCAGCGTCAGGAACATGTTGGTGCCGGTGTCGCCGTCCGCGACGGGGAACACGTTGACCCGGTCGATGGCCGCACGGTCCCGCCCGAGCGCCTCCGTGGCCAGCCGCGCCCAGGCGCGCACGGCGACGGCGTCGAGCACGTCGGTCACACGGGGGGCGTCGGCCACGGGATGCTCCTTCGTCGGCCTCCCGAGCGTCGGGCAGGCTGGCCCCACGGTAGCGTCGCCCATGGTGCCGACGAGCACGATGCGCCCCGTCGCGTACGTGATCGGCCGCACGTTGGAGCCTGCCCACAGCGTCAGGTATTCTGTTGTGGTTGTCCGGCGCGAGCTGGACCCCCTAGACACCTTCCATCTCCACGTCGGTGCTGCCCGCAGCCCGTCGTGATCGACCCTCAGGAGACTTCCGTGGCTGCCAACTGCGACGTCTGCGGCAAGGGCCCGGGCTTCGGGCACTCGATCTCGCACTCCCACATCCGCACCAAGCGCCGCTGGAACCCGAACATCCAGCGTGTCCGCGCCGTCGTCGCGGGTACGCCCAAGCGCGTCAACGTGTGCACCTCGTGCCTCAAGGCCAACAAGGTCACGCGCGCGGTCTGAGCCTGTCCGCACCTCGGGTGCGTAGCGCGGAAGCCCGCCGGGTCCAGCACCCGGCGGGCTTCGTCGTTCCCTGAGCGCGTACTCAGGTTCTGAGGGGCATTCCCTCAACCCCCTTGGTCCGGGCACCGGAAGATGGCACCCTGGACGCCATGACCGTGGACTCCGACGACGTGACCATCCGGCCCGCCACTGCGGACGACGCGGAGAACATCGCCCAGGTGCATATCAGCTCCTGGCGCTCCGCGTACGCCGACCTGCTCCCCGCCGAGTACCTGGCCGGCCTGGACGGCGCCGCGCGTACGGAGCGGTGGCAGACGATCATCAGCGCGGGCCAGGTGGCCGGGGCGGCCGGCCGGGTCCTCGTGGCCGAGCAGGCGGAGCAGACGGTGGGCTTCGCCAGCTTCGGGCCGTCCTCCGACGAGGACGCCGACGACGACACCATCGAGCTCTACGCCATGTACCTGCTCCCGGGATCCTGGGGTCGGGGTGTCGCGCGCGAGCTCATGCGGAGCGTGCTCGCCGACCTGCACGATGCCCCCATGACGCTCTGGGTGCTGGCCGGCAACGAGCGCGCGCAGCACTTCTACCAGCGGCACGGCTTCCGGCCCGACGGCGTCGAGCGCATCGACGAGTACGGCGACACCCCCGTGACCGTGCTCCGTTTCCGCCGACCCGCCAGCTGACCCGCAGGATCACGCGCGGAAGTGGTCCCAGCCCCGCGCATCGGCCGGCACGGCGCCGTCGACGGTGACCCGGGGGGCGCCGTCGGCAACCAGCACCGAACCGATCGCCTCGAACCCGGCGGGCAGCGTCACCTCCGGGGGGAACGTGGCGAGCAGGCCGTGGTCCTCCCCCCCGCCCAGCACCCAGGCGAGCGCCCGGTCGACCGCACGGGGCTCCGTGGCGGACGACCCGCCCAGTCTCACCGCGGCGGCCAGCACGTCGTCCACGTACGGGGCCAGCGCGCCGCCGTCCAGGTCGATGCCCACTCCGCTGGCCGCCGCGATGCGCCCGGCATCGCGCAGCAGCCCGTCGGACACGTCGAGCATCGCGGTCGCCCCGGCGTCGTCGGCGGCGATCCCGGCGGCGAGCGGCGGTGCGGGGCGCAGGAACCCCCCGACGAACGCGGCGTACGGACCGGCCGCGCCGGGCGCCCCCTCCTCGGGTGACACCACACCGGCCTCCAGCAGGGCGAGGCCCGCAGCCGACCGGCCGCGCACCCCCGCGTGGGCGACGACGTCCCCGGGCCGCGCACCCGACCGCAGCACGGGGGCACGCCCGCCCAGGTCGCCGTGCACGGCCACCGAGACCATCACCACCGGCCCGCCGGAGAGGTCGCCGCCCACGACGGCCGCCCCGACGGGCGCGCACGCGTCCGCCAGGCCGCGCGCCAAGTCCTCCACCCACGCGACCTCCAGGTCTCCCGGCACCGCCAGGCCCACCACCAGCGCCGTAGGCCGCCCGCCCATCGCGGCGACGTCGGCGAGGTTCTGCGCCGCGGCGCGCACCCCGACGTCGTACCCGGTGGACCAGCGGCGCCGGAAGTGCAGGTCCTCGACGAGCACGTCCGTGGACACCACGTACCGGCCGTCGGGCGCGGCGACGACGGCGGCGTCGTCGCCCGGCCCCACGATCGTGGCGGCACCGCCAGGAAGCAGGGGCACGAACCGGGCCAGCAGGCCGGACTCGTCGAGGTCGCGTACACGCAGGGTCACGCGACGACTGTACGGGCCGCACCGCCCGGGTACGGTGGGCGCGTGCTGCGCCGTTCCCTTCCCGTGCTCGCCCTGACCCTCGTGAGCCTCGGGGCCCTCGGGGCGTGCGCTCCCACCATCGTGGTCGAGGCCGCGCCCGACGCCGCCAACCCCGCGTGCGCACCCGTCATGCTGGCGTTGCCGACCACGCTGGGCGAGGGCCTGGACCAGGCGAACACCACCGCGCAGGCCACCACCGCGTGGGGGTCGGGCGGGGCCGCGGTCACGCTGCGCTGCGGCGTCGACCTCCCGGGGCCGTCCACCGACTGCCAGCAGGTGGACGCGGGTGGCGCCGTCGTCGACTGGATCTACGTGACGGGCGAGGACGGGACGTGGCGGTGGACCACGTACGGGCGCGACCCGGCGGTCGAGGTCACGGTGCCGCCGACCATCACGGAGACGCACTCGACGGCGTTCCTGGCGGACATCTCCCAGGCGGTCGCCCTCATCGAGGCGACGAAGACCTGCTCCTGACTGCGCGCTAGCGCAGGCCGGTGGGGCGTTCCAGGGCGAGCTGGATGAGCTCGTCCACCAGGTCCGGGTAGGCGATCCCGGTCGCCGCCCACATGGCCGGGTACATCGAGTACGGCGTGAACCCGGGCATCGTGTTGATCTCGTTGACGATCACGGACTCGTCGGGGGTCACGAACACGTCGACGCGCGAGAGGCCCTCCGCCCCGACCGCGTCGAAGGTGCGCACCGCGATCGAGCGCACCTGCGCCACGACCTTGTCCGGCAGGTCCGCCGGGCACCGCAGCTCGACGGCGGCCTCGTCCAGGTACTTCGCCTCGAAGTCGTAGAACGCGTGCGCGTCGTGGTTCACCACGATCTCGCCCGGCAGCGACGCGCGCGCCGGGCCGCCGCCGCGCCCGCCCAGCACGGCGCACTCGATCTCGCGTCCCTCGATGCCCTGCTCGACGATCACCTTGGGGTCGTGGCGCTGCGCCTCGACGATGGCCGCCGGCAGGTCCGCGATGTCCTCCACCCGGCTGATCCCGAGCGACGACCCCGCCCGGGCGGGCTTGACGTACACGGGCATCCCGAGCCGCGCCACGGCCGCGGTGGCCTCCGCGCGACGGTGCTCCCAGTCGCGGGACTGGATGACGGTGTAGGGCCCGACGGGCAGGCCCTGGCCCTCCAGGACCAGCTTCATGAAGTGCTTGTCCATGCCGACGGCGCTGGCCAGCACCCCGGCCCCCACGTAGTGCACGTCCGCGAGCTCGAGCAGGCCCTGCAGGGTGCCGTCCTCGCCGAAGGGCCCGTGGAGCAGGGGGAACACGACGTCCACCTCGCCCAGCACGGACGGCACCTGGCCCGGTTCGAGGGTGCGCAGGGTGTGCTCCCCCGCGGTGAGCGACAGGATGACCTCGGCGCCGTCGTCGGCCGCCACCTCGGGCAGCGCGGCGCCGCGCGTGATCTCCCAGCGCTCCGGCTCATCCGCGGCGACCACCCAGCGGCCGTCCCGGGTGATCCCGACAGGGACGACGTCGTACCGGGTGCGGTCGATGGCCCGCAGCACCCCGGCGGCGGTGGCCGCGGAGATGGCGTGCTCCCCGGAACGCCCCCCGAACAGGAGTGCGACGCGGGTCTTGCGGGCGGGGGCGGGCTGCTCGGACATCGGCCCGACGATACCGGACCAGCACCGCGACGGTTCGTGGGTTCGTCGACGTTTCGTGCGCCCGGGGCCCCGAACCGTCGACGAACCCACGAACCGTGCCTCGCACCACACGACAGCGGCGACCCTGCCCCCAGCAGCGGTGATAGGAAGGGAGCCATGGCTTCCCGGATACTTTCTGATGAGCTTCTCCGCGCGATCCGCGACCGTGCCGCCGCGCACGACAAGGCGAACGACTTCTTCGACGACGACCTCGCCGAGCTGAAGGCCGCCGGCTACCTGGCCGCCCTGGTGCCCGAGTCGATGGGCGGCCCGGGACTCGGGCTCCAGGACCTGGTGCACGAGCAGGCGCGCCTGGCCGGTGCCGCACCCGCCACCGCCCTGGGCGTCAACATGCACCACGTGTGGACGGGGGTGGCCCGGTTCCTGCACGACCGCGGCGACTCGTCCATGGACTGGCTGCTGCGCGAAGCCCTGGCGGGCGAGGTGTTCGCGTTCGGCTACTCGGAGGCCGGCAACGACCTGGTGCTGCTCGGCTCGCGCACGCAGGCGAGGCCCGACGGCGAGGGCGGCTACACGTTCCACGGCCGCAAGATCTTCACGTCCAACTCCCCCGGCTGGACGCGGCTCGGGACGATGGGCCTGGACGAGGAGGCCGGCGTCATCGTGCACGCGTTCATCACGCGCGACGGCGGCGGCGTCGAGATCCTGGACGACTGGGACACCATCGGCATGCGGGCCTCGCAGTCACGCACCACGGTGCTCGACGGCGCCCACGCCCCCGCCGACCGCGTCATGCGCAAGGTCGCCCCGGGGCCCACCCTGGACCCGTACGTGCTGGGCATCTTCACCAGCTTCGAGCTGCTGACCGCGTCGGTGTACGCGGGGATCGCGGACCGCGCGCTCGAGCTGGCCGTCGAGACGGTGCGCACCCGCATGTCCATGAAGACCGGCAAGGCGTACGCGCAGGCCCCGGACATCCGGTGGCGCATCGCGTCCGCCGCCCTCGCCCAGGACGGCGTCTGGCCGCAGTTCGACCAGGCCGCCGCCGCGATCGACGCCGGTCAGAACCTGGGCGCCGCCTGGTTCCGCCAGACGGCCGGGATCAAGGTGCGCGCCACCGAGACGGCCCGCTACGTGGTCGACGAGGCGATCCGTTCCTCGGGCGGCTCGACCTACTTCAACCGCTCGGAGCTCGGCCGCCTGTACCGCGACGTGCTGGCCGGGATCTTCCACCCGTCCGAC
The DNA here is from genome assembly GCA_001592145.1 of Xylanimicrobium pachnodae JCM 13526 = NBRC 107786. Classification (GTDB taxonomy): domain Bacteria; phylum Actinomycetota; class Actinomycetes; order Actinomycetales; family Cellulomonadaceae; genus Xylanimonas; species Xylanimonas pachnodae. The sequence goes on from BCWJ01000008.1 coordinate 43,143, forward strand.
GACGAGTCCGCGCACGCGACCGTCGCGCAGTCCCTGCTGGGGCCGATCGAGTGACCGTGCTGCTCGACGCCTCCCGCGCGCAGGACGTGGCGGAGGCCGCGTCCCTCCTGCGCGCGGGGCAGATCGTGGCGCTGCCCACCGAGACGGTGTACGGGCTCGCGGGCAACGCCCTGGACCCTGGCGTCGTCGGCGCGATCTACGCCGCCAAGGGCCGCCCCTCGGACAACCCGCTCATCGTGCACGTCGCCTCGGCCGACGACCTTCCGAGCGTCGTGCGCGAGGTGCCCGAGGCGGCCCGCACGCTCGCCGACGCGTTCTGGCCCGGCCCGCTCACCCTGGTGCTGCCGCGCCGCGACGTGGTCCCCGACCGGGTCACGGCGGGCCTGGACACCGTCGCCGTGCGCGTCCCCGCCCACGCCGCGTTCCGCGCCGTGCTCGATGCGGCCGGGGTGCCGCTCGCGGCGCCGTCCGCCAACCGCGCCGGGTCCCCGTCGCCGACGACGGCGCAGCACGTGCTGCACGACCTCGACGGGCGCATCCCCGCGGTGCTCGACGGCGGGCCGTGCGCCGTCGGCGTGGAGTCCACGGTGATCGACCTCACGACGACGCCGCCGCGCCTGCTGCGCCCGGGCGGCGTCGGGCTCGAACAGCTCCGGGCCGTGCTGGGCGCCGTGGACGTGGACCCTGCCGTCGCCGGGGACCTCGCGCCCGGCCGCGCGCCCGGGTCGCCCGGCATGAAGTACCGGCACTACGCACCCGCCGCCCCCGTCGTCGTCGTCGAGGGGACGACGGCGCAGGCCGCAGCCTGGGTGCGCGCACAGGAGGTGGCCGGGGTGGCCGTGCTCTGTTTCGACGAGGAGGCCGCCGCGTTCGACGGCCTCGACGTCGTCACCTACGGTTCCACGACCGACCCGGCGTCGCTCGCGCGGGGGCTGTTCGACGCCCTGCGGACCCTCGACCGCCCGGAGGTGACGCGGATCTTCGCCCGCTGCCCGGAGTCGGACGACGGCCTGTTCCGCGCCGTGCGCAACCGCCTCCTCAAGGCGGCCGCCTTCCGCACGGTCCGCCCCGGCCCCTGACCCGCCGCCGGGTGGCGGATCGCACCGGCGCACGGTCGTAGGCTTCCGCACATGGACCTCCCGGATCTCGCCCCCGCCACCGTCGTCGTCTCCGCGGGCCGGCCGGATCGGGAACAGGGGGCGCCCGTCAACCCGCCGATCGTGCTCTCCTCCACGTACGTGAACCAGGGCGCGACCGGGACCGGACTGCTCTACACGCGCATGGGCACCGAGACGTGGGTGCCGTTCGAGGAGGCGCTGGGTGCCCTGGAGGGTGCCGCGCACCCCGCGGTGGTGTTCGGGTCGGGGATGGCCGCCGTGGCCGCCGCGCTGTCCGTGGTCCCCGACCGCGGCGTGCTCGTGGTGCCGCGTCATGCGTACCAGGTGAGCCTCGGGTACGCGGACGACCTGGCCACCCGCCACGGCGTCGAGGTACGCCGCGTGGACATCGCCGACACCGAGCAGGTGGTCGCCGCGCTCGACGGCGCGGACGTCGCACTGATCGAGTCGCCCACCAACCCCATGCTGGAGGTGGCCGACCTTCCGGTGCTGCTCGCCGCCGCCCGCGAGCGCGGCGTCACCACCATCGTGGACAACACGTTCGCCACTCCCCTGGTCCAAACGCCTCTCGCCCTGGGCGCCGACATCGTGCTGCACTCGGTGAGCAAGTACCTGGCGGGGCACTCCGACGTCGTCCTGGGCGCCTGCGTGACCAACGACACCGACCTGGACGCCCGGCTGCGCGCCTACCGGACGCTGCACGGGGCGATCGCGGGCCCGTTCGAGGTCTGGCTCGCGCTGCGCGGCCTGCGCACCCTCGCGCTGCGGGTGGAACGTTCCCAGCGCAGCGCGGCCGAGCTCGCCGCGCGACTCGCGGCGCACCCGGCGGTGGCCGAGGTGCGGCACCCGTCGCTGCCCGGCGACCCGGGGCACGAGCGCGCCGCCCAGCAGATGCGCGGCTTCGGCTCCGTGCTGGGCGTGCGTCCGGTGGGGGGTGCCGAGGGGGCCGACGCCGTCGTCGCGGCGGTGCGGCTGTGGACGCCCGCGACGTCGCTGGGCGGCGTCGAGTCCACGCTCGAGCGGCGGCGCCGGTTCGCCACCGAGTCGACCACCGTGCCCGAGGACCTCCTGCGCCTGTCGGTGGGCATCGAGGACGTCGACGACCTGTGGGCGGACCTGGCCCAGGCGCTCGACCGGGCGAGCTGAGACGAGTCCGCCCGCGCACACCATGCGCCCAGCGTCCCGGCCCGCGTCACCACCGGTCCACGCGTATCGTCGAAGGTCTGGCTGACGGAGGTCTGGCTGACGGAGGTTCCCATGTCACGTGCGACAGCAGGCTCGGTTCGATCGTTCGCCGCCGCGGGTGTGCTCACGCTGGCACTCGCCCTGGGTGGTTGCAGCGGCTCGGGCACCGGCGGGGGCGCGGACAAGGGCACCGGGGAAGCCGCCCCCACCGCCACGACGCCGAGCCCGGGCACCAGTGCGGACACGAGCCCCGCCCCGGACACCTCCCCGACCGCCGGAACGGCAGCCACGCCCGACGCCCCGGCGTCCGCGGTGGGCTTCGTCACGCCGGACACGGCGGCCGAGTCCGACGCCGCCGCCGGGTCCCTGCTGACCGTGACCAACATTCGCATCGCCCGCCACGACACGTTCGACCGGGTGGTGTTCGACCTCTCGGGCACGGGGACTCCCGGCTGGCGGGTCGAGTACGTGGACGCCGCGCTCGACGACGGCTCGGGCCTCCCCGTCGACGTGCACGGGGACCACGTGCTCCAGGTGCGGATCTCCGGCACCGGTATCCCGGCCGACACCGGGGTCGACGAGTTCTCGGGCGGCCCCCTGACCTTCGACGGGGACGGGGTCGAGCAGGTCGTCTATCGGTACACCTTCGAGGGCTACGCGACGGCCTTCATCGGCACCGACGACCGCACGCCGTTCCGGGTGTTCACCCTGACCGACCCGACCCGTGTGGTGGTCGACGTCGAGCACGACGACTAAAGCCTGTCGAGCAACCTCGGTGAGGTGCCCGGCAGCGTCCTTCTCGGACGTCCCTATGCTGCGGTAGCGGTGAGGGTTCCCACGTCGTCCGGGCTGGTTTCGTCGGCGCGCGCGCGTCGGCCAGAGCCTTCCCGTCGGTGGGCGTTGATGACCTGGCCTCGTGCTTCGGGGTCCAGGACCTGGGAGTGATGCTGTTCGCCCCAGGCGGCGAGGTTGATCGCGGCGTTCAAGTCGCGGTCGAGGGTGCGCCCGCAGTCCTCGTTTGCGCAGGTGAAGACGCGGTCTGCGAGAGTCAACGTCTGGTTGACGTCACCACACGCGGAGCAGGTCTTCGATGAGGGGAACCACCGGTCCGCTGTGAGGACTTGCCCGCCGCGCCAGGCCATCTTGTAGGTGATCTGGCGGGCGAGCTCACCCCAGGCCGCATCCGAGATCGCGGCGGCGAGCCGGTGGTTGGCGAGCATGCCAGTGATGTTCAGGTCTTCGATCACGAGCCGGTCTTGGGTCTTGACCAGCAGGTTCGAGACCTGGTGCAGGAAGTGGTGGCGGCGGGCACGGACCCGCTCATGGTGACGAGCGAGCCGCCGGATGGCGGCCCGACGGTTGACGGAGCCCTTGACCTTGCGGGACACAGACTTCTGGAGCCGGCGGGTTACGGGTTGCGCGGTGCGCAGCGCCTTGGGTGCCTCGTCGATGCGCAGGGTCTGGGTGCCGTCGGCCAGGGCGACGACGGCAGGTGTGTGCAGCCCGCGATCTACCCCGGCCCAGCCGCTGTGGTCGGCGTCGTCACGCGGCTGATGCTGTGCAGCGGGGTGCAGGTCGGCGGCCTCGACGTTCAAGCTGATCCGCCACCGGCCGCCGCGACGGGAGACGGTCGCGAACAGGATCCGTGCCCGGCCCTTGTCGAGCATGCGGCGCAGGCGGCGGGTGTCGTCGTGGACCTTGATCGCGCCGATACTGGGCAGCGTCACCGAGCGTGGCCCGTTCTCGCCGAGGCGGATCGTGGCGCGCTGACCCGCCTTGGTCTTGGAGGTCTTGTTCCGCATGCGGAACGAGCCACGCTCGTGGTTCTTCTTCTTGAACCTGGGGTGCCCGACCGCCCGCCCGGCACGCTTGCCGCGCCGGGATGCGGTCCACGCCCCCAGGGCTTTGCCGAGGTCGACGACAGCCTCCTCGAAGACCTGGGCGCTGACCTCGGCGCGCCACGCCAGGCCCGTGACCTCCAGGACCGCGGCGCCTGTGCTGTCGACGACGAAGCGGCGGCCGGCTTCCTCGGTCTTCTTCCACGCGTTGAACGCGTTGATCAGGTCGAATCCGGTCCACGGGACCTTCACCGAGACAGCGTCGCCATCGGTCCCGTTGGCAGCGTTCTTGGACTCGTTGCGGGCGTCAAGGTGCAGGCGCAGGCCCTGGTTGAACGCGAACCGGGCGGCGCCCTCGTGCCGGGCCAGCGCACGCGCCTGTTCCACGGTGGGGTCAGCCACCAGCTGGAACGTCGCGTGCCGGGCCACGACCAGGACGCTACCGGTCAGCGCCGACACGACCGGGGATGTCAGACCTGACGGCGACGATGGTGCTCGTGTGAACCATCACCGCGGCGCCCATACCCGTGCGACCTGACCGACACCGCCTGGTCGCGGATCAGCGCGCTCGTGATTACTGCTCATGCTCGTGGTGGGCGGCCGTGCTGCGAGCACCGGTGGCGTGAGTACGTCGACGCGTTGCTGATCGTCGTGACGACGGGCATCCCGTGGCGGGCACTCCCGCACGACTTCACCGTCACCTGGTCCGCGACCCACAAGCACTTCACCCGGTGGACCAGGAAGCAGCTCTGGGAGCAGATGCTCGCCGTCCTACGCGCCGAGGACCGCGTCCACGACGGTCGCGACCGGCGGCCGACGGCGGCCGTGATCGACTCCTCGTCCGTCAAGTCCACCCCGGTCCCCGGTGAGCGCGGCTTCGATGACGCGAAGAAGGTCGACGGCATCAAACGGCACATCCTCGTCGATACCGGCAGACGGCTGACCGCCCACATGACCGCCGCGAACATCCAGGACCGGGCCACGTTCGCCGACCTGCTGACCAAGAACCCGTGTCCGTCCGTGACGCACGTGTGGGCCGACAAGGGCTACACCAGGCAGGCACCGGCCGATGCCGCAGCCGCCGCGGGGATCGAGCTGGAGATCGTCTCCGGCCCCAAGCCCGTCAGCGGGGTTCCTCGTCCAACCACGCAGGCGGGTCGACGAACGAACCAACGGGTGGATCAACCGGCACCGACACCTCGTGCGGCAATACGAAACTACGCTCACCGCCCACGAAGCATTCGTCACCCTGCCCCAGATCCCGCTACTACTACGCCACCTCGACCGCCACGGATAGTTGTTCGACAGGCTTTAGGACGTGTCTCCCATATCTGTGAGCGGGCGCGCGGCATGATCGCGCCGTGACATCGTCCCGGTTCCATCGTTGACCGATGCGCAGTGGGAGCGGATCGAGCCGTTGCTGCCCTCAAACGCTGGCAAGCGCGGGCATCCGTTCTGGGAGAACCGCAAGGTCGTGGAGGGGATCGTCTACCGGTATCGCACGGGGATCCCGTGGCGGGACCTGCCGTGGGAGCACTTCGGGTCGTGGAGGGCGGTGTGGAAGCGTCATCGCCGGTACGCCGGGGACGGCACCTGGGACAAGGTGCTGGCCGCGCTGCTGGCCGAGGCCGATGCGGCCGGGAAGGTCGAGCGGACTGTGTCGGTGGACGCGACGATCAACCGCGCGCACCAGCATGCGACGAACACGACCCGCCCGGAGCAGGACACAGGGGGCTCAGGCGATTCACACGAAACTGCCCGACGGGTTCGTCCACAGCACGCTCGGCGCCGAACATGAACCCGCCATGCTCGCCGCCGTGCTGGCCGACATCCGGGTCCCGCGGATCGGCACGGGCCGCCCGCGCACCACACCCGACGCGGTAGTCGCTGATCGCGCCCACTCCTCGGGCGTGACCCGCAGAATGCTCGTCGGCCGCGGGATCAAGGCCGTGATCCCGCAGAAGAAGGACGAAATCGCCGCACGCAAGCGTCGCGGCTCCGCCGGCGGCAGGCCGCCGGCTCTGGACGCGGTTACGTACAAGGGCCGCAACGTCGTCGAGCGGCAATTCGCGCTCGCCAAGCAGTGGCGAGGGCTGGCCACCCGCTACGGCAAGCTCGCCATCACCTACCGCGCCGCCTACATCCTGTGCGCCCGCATCGCCTGGACCCGTGCGTGAGCCGGGGGACTCATCCGCGACTGGCGACGACCTCAGCCTTGAACCCAGCCGAGTTCTCCAACCAACCCGCGTAGTGCCCCGGACCGCCCGCGTGCGGATAGCGCTCCTGATACAGCGGCGTCCAACCACGCGCCGGAGCGTCTGCCATGATCGCGTCCACACCTGAGGCCGGGCCAGCGTGGAACGCGAGATGATTCAGCCCCGCGCGCCTGCGGTCGTGAACCCGGCTCGACAAGTTCGGCGACGTCGTGATCGTCAGGTACGCCCCGCCCACATGCCACGACTGGCCCGAGGGCCACTCCTCCTCCAACCGGAACCCGAGCCGGTCCAGCAGCCAACCCCACTCCGCAGCGGCAGAACCGAAATCAGCCACCCACAACTCGACATGATGAAACCCCGGCACGCGCTGATCCTCCCAGACCGATCTGGCACCCTATTGGGAGACGTGACCTAGCTGCCCCCCGGGTTGAGCAGCGCGCCCGCCGCAGCCCTGTCCTCCTCCGCGCCGGTGGTCAGGGCGAACAGGGCGTACCCGATGGGCGACGCGTCCCACAGGTGCTTGGCCTGCGCGACGAGGCGCCGCCCATCACCATCCCGCCCGGCACGCTCCCCGGCCCGCTCGTACGCCGCGACGGTGACCCGCAGCAGGTCCTCGCCCGCAGCCCCGTACTGGGCGGCCAGGTCGCGGGCCGGGTCGTCCACCCGGGCGGTGGTCCAGTCGAGCACGCCCGTGATGGCTCCGTCGTCGTCGAACAGGATGTGGGCCGGGTAGATCTCGCCGTGGGTCATGACGGTGGCAGTGGGCCAGCACGAGTCGTCGTCGAGCCAGGCACGCCATCCGTCCGCCAGGTCCGGGGCGACCGTGAACTCGGCGAGCACGCGCGCGACGTCGTCCGCCCACGCCTGGCGCACCCGTTCCGGGGTGCGCACCTCGACGCCGGCCGCGGCGGCCTGCGCCGGGCCGATGCCGTGCAACCTCGCCAGCAGGCGGCCCAGGCGGTTCGCGTAGTCGGGGCTCGCCGGGTCCAGGTGCCAGACCGGCTCGTGGCCGTTCATCGTCAGGCCGGGCGAACCGGGCAGGGCCGGGTAGGCCAGCAGGTCGCGCTCGCGCACGCGCCAGTCGGGCACGGCGATGCCGTCGGCGGCCAGGACCGGGGCCACCAGGTCCAGGATCCGCGCCTCGGCCGCCTGTCCGGCGACGACGTCGTCGCGGCGCGGGAGGCGCAGCACCCACGGGCGGCCGTCGTCGGCCGTCGCCATGACCACCCGGTAGTCGAGGCCCGCCTCGTTGACCGTGGCCGTCGCGGGGTCCACCCGCAGACCGTGGGAGGCCGCCAGGGCGACGGCGTCGTCGATCGTGCTCATGCCCGCCAGGCTGTCACGGGGGCGCGGCGAGCGCCCCCGGGGCGCGCGTCAGATGCCTTCGGCCTTCTGTGGCCGGGACAGCAGCATGGGCCCGAGCTCCTGGACGGACAGCGCCCCGGTCACGACGGCCATGACGCCCTGCGTGATCGGCATCTCGACGCCGTGCTTGGCCGCCAGCTCCAGCACCGACTGCGAGGACTTCACGCCCTCCGCGGTGCCGCCCGTGGCCGCGATGGCCTCCTCCAGGGTGAGCCCCTTGCCGAGGTGGTGACCCACGGAGTGGTTGCGGCTCAGCGGGGACGCGCACGTCGCCACGAGGTCGCCCATCCCGGCGAGCCCGGAGAACGTCTCGGCCCGCGCGCCGAGCGCCAGGCCCAGCCGCGTCATCTCCACCAGTCCCCGGTTGATGACGGTCGCAGCGGTGTTCCAGCCGTAGCCGAGCCCTTCGCCGATGCCGACGGCGAGCGCGATGACGTTCTTGACCGCCCCGCACAGCTCGATGCCGACGACGTCGTCGTTGGTGTACGGGCGGAAGTACGCGTTGCCGCACGCCTGTGCCACGAGCTGCGCGGCCGCCGGGTTCGTCGACGCGACCACGGTCGCCGTGGGCTGCCCCACGGCGATCTCCTTGGCCAGGTTGGGCCCCGACACCACCACGATGCGCTCGGTCCCGATGCCCAGCGCCTCGGCCACCACCTCGCTCATCAGCCGGTCGGTCGACAGCTCGACACCCTTCATCAGGGAGACGACGACGGCGTCGGGCTCGATCAGCGGGGCGAGCGGGGCGAGCGCGGAACGGGCCACCTGCGACGGGATCGCGACCACCACGATGCCGGCGCCCGCGAGCGCGGCGGCCGGGTCGCTGGTGCCGGTGATCCCGGCGGGCAGGTCGATGCCCGGCAGGAACCGGGAGTTGCGGTGCTGCTCGGTGACGGCGCGGGCGACGGACTCCTCGCGGGCCCACAGGCGGACGTCACGACCGGCGTCGGCGAGCACCTTCGCAAAGGTGGTGCCCCAGGCGCCGGCACCCAGGACGGCGACAGGGGTGGGTGCGGGGTCGGTCACGGGCGCTCCACGGGCGGGTAGACGGTCTGCTTCTTCGAGTATTCGGGGTGTTTGCGCAGGTCGAACCGGTGCGCGGGCGCCGGCTCGCCGCGCAGCACCTCGAGCTCGCGCGTGATGGCGTCCATGACCCGCTCGGTGGCCTCGCGCAGCGCGGCGGCGTCGTGCGGGGCGTCGTACAGGTCGCTGAGCTCGACGGGCGGGCCGACGCGTACCTGGACGCGCTTGCGCGGGAACGGCTTGAGCAGGCGTGCGTAGCGGCCCAGGATGTCGCCGGCCCCCCACTGCGCGACGGGCAGCACGGGCCGGCGGGTGGCGAGCGCCATGCGCGCCAGCCCCGTCTTGCCCGTCATCGGCCACAGGTCGGGGTCACGCGTGATGGTGCCCTCGGGGAAGATCGCGACGCAGGCGCCGCCCTCCAGCTCCACGCGCGCGGCGTCGAGCGAGCGGCCCGCCTCCGCGGTGCCCCGGTCCACGGGGATCATGCGGGTGGCACGCAGCAGCGCGCCGATCACCGGGGTGGTGAACAGGCCGCGCTTGGCCAGGATGCGCGGCTCGAACCCCTGGTCGTACAGGAAGTGCGCGAAGGTGAGGGCGTCGAGCTCGGTTGCGTGGTTGGCCGCCGCGATGAAGCCCTTGCCGTGCGGCAGGTGCTCCGTCCCGGTCCATTCGGGTTTGGAGACGGCGAACATCAGATGGCGCACGAGCCAGGCGATGCCGCGGTACACACGGGAGTCGGGTCGGGCGATGGGCACGGCCCAGAGCCTACCCGGGGCCGGGTGGGGCGGTCGTCCTGGTGCGGCTTGTGTGCGGCCGTGCGCGCGGGCCCGCGCCCCGGTCAGCCGCGGTCGACGTCGGCGCCCAGCGCGACGAGCTTGTCCTGGAAGTTCTCGTACCCGCGGTCGATGAGGCTGATGCCCCGCACGGTCGAGGTGCCCTTGGCGGCGAGCGCGGCGATGAGGTGGGAGAACCCGCCGCGCAGGTCGGGCACCTCGATGTCCGCCGCGGCCAACGGCGTCGGGCCTGAGATCACGGCGGAGTGGTGGAAGTTGCGCTGCCCGAACCGGCACGCACCCCCGCCCAGGCACTCCTTGTACGTGGCGATGGTCGCGCCCATCTGACGCAGCGCCTGCGTGAACCCGAACCGGTTCTCGTACACCGTCTCGTGGACGATCGACAGGCCGGTCGCCTGCGTCAGCGCCACGACGAGCGGCTGCTGCCAGTCCGTCATGAACCCGGGGTGCACGTCGGTCTCCAGCACGATGGGGTGCAGGTCACCCCCCGGGTGCCAGAACCGGATGCCGTCCTCCTGGACGTCGAACTTGCCGCCCACCTTCCGGAACGTGTTCAAGAACGTCATCATCTCGGGCTGCGTAGCGCCCTTGATCATGACGTCACCGCCCGTGGCCAGGGCCGCCGACGCCCACGACGCCGCCTCGATGCGGTCCGCCAGCGCCGTGTGCGTGTACCCCTCCAACCGGTCGACACCCTCGATCCGGATCACCCGGTCGGTGTCCACCGAGATGATCGCACCCATCTTCTGCAGGACCGCGATGAGGTCCATGATCTCGGGCTCGATCGCAGCGTTACGCAGCTCGGTGATGCCCTCGGCACGCACCGCGGTCAGCAACAACTGCTCGGTCGCCCCGACCGACGGGTACTCCAGGCGGATCTTCGTGCCCCGCAGCCGCTCGGGCGCACGCAGGTGGATGCCGTTCGGCTTCTTGTCCACGACCGCGCCGAACTGCCGCAGGATGTCCAGGTGGTAGTTGATCGGCCGATCCCCGATCCGGCAGCCACCCAGGTCAGGGATGAACGCCTCACCCAGGCGGTGCAGCAGCGGGCCGCAGAACAAGATCGGGATCCGGCTCGACCCGGCATGCGCGTCGATGTCCGCCATGTGCGCCGACTCCACGTTCGACGGGTCCAGATCCAGGATCCCGGCATCCGTGTCGTACTTCACGTTCACGCCGTGCAACTCGAGCAGACCGGAGACGACACCGACATCCCGGATCTGCGGAACGTTCCGCAGCACGCTCGCAGTCTCACCCAACAGCGACGCCACCATCGCCTTCGAGACGAAGTTCTTGGCACCACGCACCGTGATCATGCCGTTGAGCGGGGCACCCCCGTTGACGTGCAGCAGGTCGTTCATCAGTTCAGCATGTCCTGTCCTCGGCGGATCCGGGTAGCCCGGCCGATCGATCCTCTCTCAGGGACCCGGTCGTGCCAACACGCTGGCACCTCTGGTTGTTTCCGTTCACCACGTTTGCACATCCTTGTCGCGCCGAACCCGAGAAGTTCCCACATGTTGAGATGGCCTACTCAAAATGCGGACAGATGCCTAACGTCACCGGTGTGACTGCTACGCCAACCCGCGCCCCCGAGGCCGCCGCGAGCGTCGCGAACTCGAGGGGGCGCGTCGTCGTCGCCAGCCTGATCGGCACCTCGATCGAGTTCTACGACTTCTACGCGTACGCGACCGCCGCCGTCCTCGTCTTCCCCACCTTGTTCTTCCCCAACGCGCAGGACCCGACCACGCAGCTCCTGAGCTCGTTCGCGGTGTTCGGCGTCGCGTTCGTGGCGCGCCCTCTCGGCTCGATCCTGTTCGGCCACTTCGGCGACCGCATCGGGCGCAAGGCCACCCTGGTGGCGTCGCTGCTCACCATGGGCATCGCGACCGTGCTCATCGGCGTCATCCCGCCGGCCACCACGGCGGGCTGGTCCGTGCTGGCGCCCGCCGCCCTCGTGCTGTGCCGGTTCGTGCAGGGCCTGGGCCTGGGTGGCGAGTGGAGCGGAGCGGCCCTGCTTGCCACGGAGAACGCCCCCGCGGGCAAGCGCGCCGTCTGGGGCACGTTCCCCCAGCTGGGCGCCCCGATCGGCTTCATCCTCGCGAACGTCGTCTTCATCACGCTGTCCTCCACCATCTCGACCGAGGCGTTCAGCGCCTGGGGCTGGCGCGTGCCCTTCCTCGCCTCGGCAGTCCTGGTGGTCATCGGCCTGTGGGTACGCCTGAAGCTCATCGAGACCCCTGCCTTCCGCAAGGTGCAGGAGGCCGACGCCATCGTCACCGTCCCGGCGGCCGAGGTGTTCCGCACGTCGTGGCGCAAGCTCGTCTCGGGCACGTTCATCATGCTGGCCACCTACGTGCTCTTCTACCTGATGACCACGTTCACGCTCACCTTCGGGACCGCCGCGGTCGAGCCGGACAAGGGCCCCGCGGGGCTCGGTTACCCCCGCATCGACTTCCTGTGGATGCTCATCGTCGGCGTCGTCTTCTTCGGCATCTTCACCCTCGCCTCCGGCCCGATGGCGGAACGGTTCGGCCGACGCCGCCACCTCGTCGCGGTGACCGTCGCGATCATCGTCTTCGGCGGACTGTTCGTGCCACTGTTCACGGGCGGCACGGTGGGGGTCCAGGCCCTGCTCATCATCGGCTTCTCGCTGATGGGCCTCACGTTCGGCCCGATGGCCGCGGTGATTCCCGAGCTCTTCGCCGCCAACGTGCGCTACACGGGATCAGCCATCGCGTATAACGTGTCCTCGATCCTCGGTGCTGCCGTCGCCCCCTTCATCGCCGTCTGGCTCTGGAGCAAGGCGGACGGTTCACCGGTGCTCGTCGGCCTCTACCTCTCGGTGATGTCCGCCATCACCCTCGTCGCCCTTCTCCTCGAGAAGGAGACGCAGCACGTCGACTACACCGGGCGCATCGCAGCCTGATCGTCACGCGCTCAGCAACCATGCCTCAACGCGCCGCGGCCCCGTGGCGCGCGGCCCTATCGGAGGAAACGGAATGGATTCTCAGCTGCAGTCGGTCTACGACTCGGTTCTGCGAAGGAACCCCGGGGAGGCGGAGTTCCACCAGGCGGTGCGTGAGGTGTTCGAGTCGCTGGAGCCCGTGCTCCGCAAGAACCCCCAGTACACCGAGGGCGCGGTGCTCGAGCGCATCTGCGAGCCGGAGCGCCAGATCGTCTTCCGTGTGCCGTGGGTCGACGACGCCGGCCACGTGCAGATCAACCGCGGGTTCCGCGTCGAGTTCAACTCGGCGCTCGGCCCGTACAAGGGCGGCCTGCGGTTCCACCCGTCCGTGTACCTGGGCATCGTGAAGTTCCTGGGCTTCGAGCAGATCTTCAAGAACTCGCTGACCGGCATGCCGATCGGGGGCGGCAAGGGCGGTTCCGACTTCGACCCGCGCGGCAAGTCCGACGGCGAGGTCATGCGGTTCTGTCAGTCGTTCATGACGGAGCTGTACCGCCACATCGGCGAGTACACCGACGTCCCCGCGGGGGACATCGGCGTGGGCGGGCGCGAGATCGGCTACCTGTTCGGCCAGTACAAGCGCATCACCAACCGCTACGAGTCCGGCGTCCTGACCGGCAAGGGCCTGTCGTGGGGCGGCTCGCTGGTGCGCACCGAGGCCACGGGCTACGGCGCCGTCATGTTCGCCGAGAAGATGCTCGCCACCAAGGGCCAGGACTTCGACGGCCGCCGCGTCACCGTGTCCGGCTCCGGCAACGTGGCGATCTACGCCATCGCGAAGGCCCAGCAGCTCGGCGCGAACGTCATCGCGTTCTCCGACTCGTCGGGCTACGTCGTCGACGAGGCCGGGGTGGACCTCGACCTGCTGCGCCAGATCAAGGAGGTCGAGCGCGGCCGCGTCGCCGACTACGTCGAGCGCCGCCCCGGCGCCACCCTGGTCAAGGACGGCTCCATCTGGGACGTCCCCACCGACGTCGCGTTCCCGTGCGCCACCCAGAACGAGCTCGACGAGGACCAGGCGAAGCAGCTCATCGCCCACGGCGTCGTCGCCGTCGTCGAAGGCGCCAACATGCCGACGACGCCGCACGCCGTCGCCCTCCTCCAGGACGCGGGCGTGCTGTTCGCCCCGGGCAAGGCCGCCAACGCGGGTGGCGTCGCTACCTCGGCGCTCGAGATGCAGCAGAACGCCTCGCGCGACTCGTGGACGTTCGACTACACCGAGGAGCGCCTCAATGCGATCATGACCGGGATCCACGACCAGAGCCTGCAGACCGCCGAGGAGTACGGCGCACCGGGCAACTATGTCGTGGGTGCGAACATCGCCGGCTTCATCAAGGTCGCCGACGCGATGGTCGCTCTCGGCGTCATCTGATCGTTGCCGTGCGAGCCCCGGGCGCCTGTGGCGCCCGGGGCTCGTGTCGTTCCCGGGTGGACGCCGCGGCGTGCCTACGGTGGCCCGATGAGCACCACCGACCCGAAGCCGCCGGACGCCGCGGCCCCCTGGTTCCGGCGCGTCGGGCGCCGGGCGCGCGTCATCGCCGCCATCGTGGTCGGTGCCGTGGTGGTTCTGGTGCTCGCCGGCCCGCTCGCACTCAACACCGTGCTGGACGACCGGCCGGTGATCGGGCTGTCCATCGCGGGTGCGCCCGACGGCGTCGACCGTTGGGCCGTGTGGTCCGACGTCGACCAGGCGATCCACGCGGTCGCCGATGCCCAGGGGCGCCGGGCGATCACCGTCCGTGCCGCGGATGTGCGCCAGCCCACCACCTGGGCCGACCTGGGCGTCATCGACCCATCGCCCCGACTGCGCGACGCGCTGCTGAGTGCGGGCCGGGACGGAGGCTGGTGGTCGGACGTGGTCACCCAGACGCGGGCGTTCTGGGGTCTGGAGCAGATCGCTCCACCCACACCTCGGCTGGACCCCGGCGTGCTCGACGCCTTCGAGACGAAGATCGCCCAGCGGGTCGACGCACCCGCCACCGACGCCAGCATCACGGTGGACGGCGCCACCGTGGACGTCGTGGCCGACAAGGCGGGCACCCGCCTGGACGGCACGGCCTCCCGGACCACCCTGACCGACGCGGTGCGCGACGGGCGGCCGTTCGTCGCCCTGCCCACCGAAGAGGTCTCGGCCCGGATCACCACGCAGACGCTGACTCCCACCGCCGACACGCTGCGTGCCGCCGCCGCCCAGCCGCTGGTCCTCGGCGCCGGCACCGCCGCGGTGACCGTGCCACCCGAGCACCTCCTCGCCGCACTGCCCATCACCGCGACCGCCGACGGCGCCACCATCGGCGTCGACCCGGCCGCGCTCAGCGACGACGTCGCGGCCCTCGCAGCAGACGTCGACCAGGCCGTGCGGCCACGCATCGTCATGGCGGACGTGGTGGTCGCACCGGGCGCGGACGGACGCCGGCTCGACCGGGATGCCGCGACGACCGCGCTGACCACCGAGCTCCAGGCCCGTGCCACCGGCCAAGGATCGCCCCGGATCGAGGTACCCGTGATCCCCCAGCCCGCTCCCGTCCAGGAGGCCACCCCTGGCGCCTTCGCCGGAGACCAGACCGTCCACCTCACGTTCGACGACGGTCCCGGCGCGCACACCGAGCAGATCCTCGACATCCTGCGGGACAAGGGGGTGCACGCCACCTTCTACGTGGTGGGCGAACGCGCCCAGCGCTACCCGGACTCGGTACGCCGCATCCTCGCCGAGGGCCACCGGCTGGGCTCCCACTCGATGACGCACGCCAACCTGCCCACCCTGACGCCCGCGAAGATCCGGGCGGAGCTGGCCGACACCCAGGCGCTGCTGCTGGACATCACCGGGGTGCGGCCCACGGCGTTCCGCCCGCCGTACGGGGCGGTGAACGACGACGTCCGGGCTGCCGCCGCGGCCGAGTCCCTGTCCATCGAGCTGTGGACCGTGGACCCGGAGGACTGGCGGCAGCCGGGCGCCGACGTCGTCCGCGACCGCGTGCTGGCCGCCGCCCGACCGGGAAGCGTCGTGCTGCTCCACGTGCTGCACCAGGACACCGTGGACGCACTGCCGGAGATCATCGACGGTCTGCGGGCCAAGGGTCTGGCCCTGGACTGACCGAATCCACCTTGCCACCGGCGGCGTCGGCTGAAAATCTGACCCCATGGCCCAGCAGTACGACCAGATCAGCGACCGGCTCGCCGAGTTCATCTCCCGCCAGCACGTGTTCTTCGTCGGCACGGCGGCCCGCGACGGACGGGTCAACGTCTCCCCGAAGGGCCTGGACTCGCTGCGCGTCCTCGGGCCGAACCGGGTCGTGTGGCTCAACGGCACCGGCAGCGGCAACGAGACGGCGGCCCACCTGCGCGAGGTGAACCGGATGACGCTCATGTTCTGCTCGTTCGAACGCCAGCCGCTGATCCTGCGCCTGTTCGGCACCGCCACCGAGCACCAGAGCGACGACCCGCAGTGGGCCGAGCTGTCCGGGCTGTTCCCGCCCATGCTCGGTGCGCGGCAGGTGTTCGACGTCGCCGTCGACCTGGTGCTGACCTCGTGCGGGTACGGGGTGCCCTTCATGGACTTCGAGGGCGACCGGCCGGTCATGGAGTCGTGGGCCCGCAAGAAGGGCCCGGACGGGCTGCTCGACTACCAGCGGGAGAAGAACACCGTGAGCCTGGACGGGTTCCCCACCGGGCTACGGGTCTGACCGCACCTCGCGGACGTACCGCGTCTTGCCCGCATCCCACACGCGGACCAGGCCGTTGCGCGCGGCGGCCTGCGCCTCCGTCCACGACTCGTCCCACGCCAAGGCGGGATCCTCGCGGAACCGCTTGCGCTGGAAGGACTCCTTGGACACCCGCAACCACCGGGTGCGCGGCCCGGCGTACCGGTAGTCCGGCGCGAGCTCCCGGTCCGCGGTGAAGCCCGTGCGCTCGTAGAGTGCACCGTCGCTGATCATCGCGTCGGCGAACGTCACCCACCGGGTCACCTGTCCCGCCAGCGCGCGTTCCGCGTGGGCGAGCAGCCGGGAGAACGCTCCTGGGACGACGCCGAGCGTCGCGAACCGGACGATCTCCCACTCGCCGTCCCGGCGCGCGGTGCGGGCGCCTCCCCGCGGGGACCGCAGTGCCAGCAGGGCGCGCACCCGGCCGTCGTCGTCGGTGAGCGCGAACCGGCGCGAGCAGGTGACGGCGCCCTGGACGTGGTTCGCGGCAAGAAAATCGTTGCCTGCACGACCGTCCACCTCATCGGACGTCAGGGATCGCGCGCCCCACCGCTGCGAGACCTCCGGGCCGAGTTCCGGGAAGCGCACGGTCAACGACGTCGTCGCTCCGAGTCGCGCCGCGATGGACCGCACGACGACGTCGCGGCGGTGCAGCCAGTCGTCCTCCCAGACGGTGACGAGCCGGATCCCGCCGGCCCGGGCGGCAGCAAGCTTCGCCGCGTGCGCGGTGCGATCCCGGAAAAGCTCCGAGTGGTAGTAGACGCCGTTGTACTCCACGGCGACGCCCAGCGCGGGGACGAACGCGTCGAGCTCAAAGCCCGGCAGGGTGCGGCGGTCGTTCGCCCGCACCTCCAGACCCGGGACCAACTGCTCGATCACCGCGCGCAGCTCGGCCTCACCTGGTTCGCGACCCTCCCCCGCGGCGCGCGGTGGGATGGTGTCGGCACGCCAACTGCGCGAGCGGGTGCGGGCCCGCTGCTCGGCGGCGCGGCGGGCACCGCATCTCGGGCAGCCCTTCCCGGCGTGCGCGCGGGAGACCACGGTGGCCTGCCAACGGTGCTCACAGGTGGGGCACCGCCACCACGCCTTGCGGCTGGAGCCCGACGTCACCGCCGTCGGGGCGAGCTCGGCGTCATCCCATTCGGGGATCAGGTGGGGGTGGGTCGTTGCCAGGTCGGTGGTCCCGGCTGCGGCTGACCGACGGGTGCAGAACGGGCAACCGTGCCGGGCAGGGGGACGGTGCCGGTCGGTTACAGGCGGGGCCAGGCGACCGGTTCGCCCGCGGCCAGCGAGGCGGGGACGTCGAGGACGCGCTGGTTGGCCGAGCCGCGGAAGCGCAGGGTGAGGTCCTTGAGGTCCTGGCGGAACGGGCCGTCGACCAGCACGTCGATCTGCTCCAGGAGGGCGCGCTGCTGAGGGTGGGCGTCCCGGAGCTGCTCGAACGTGTAGCCCGTCCAGCACCAGACGTCCTTGCCGGGCAACTCCGCGCGCACGCGCTCGACCAGGGGCAGCAGGACGGGGGTGTTGAGCATGGGCTCCCCGCCCAGCAGCGAGAGGCCCTGCACGTACGACTGCGACAGGTCGGCCAGGATGCGCTCCTCCAGCGCGTCGTCGTACGGCCTACCGAACCGGAAGGACCACGCGGCCTCGTTGAAGCAGCCGGGGCACTCGAACAGGCAGCCCGAGACGTACAGCGCGCACCGCACGCCTTCGCCGTCGAGCGCCGTGAACGGCTTGTAATCCGCGACGTGCGCCTTGGAGACGACGGTGGGGTCCCAGCTCGCGGCGGGCGCCTGGGGCGCCGGGCGCGTGGCGGTGCGCCCGGCGGTCGCGGACAGGTCCGCGGTGACCGGTTCCGGCAGGCCCCGGTCACCGAGAACCATGCTCACGAGACAGCTCCGCTCATGCCGTGCGACCGCCCACGACGAAGTCGTCGCACGACCCGACGACGAAGTCGTTGGTGCCCGCGGTGTGGTTCTTGCGCGCGGCGAGCTCGTGCTGGCGTCCACGGGCGACGCCCCGGGCCACGGGTTCCGACAGGTACCCGCACACGCGGCGGATGACCTCGAGCGACTCGGGGTCGTCGCCGTTCTCGGCGCGCCCGGTGTTGCCGCAGCCCGGGCAGGTGAACCCGTCGTTGGCGGCGACGAAGTCGCCCTCGTACCCGCAGCGGAAGCACCGGTCGATGGGCACGTTGACGCCCATGTACCCGATCTCGTGGTCGTAGGCGTAGTCCCACACGGCCTCGACGGCCTTGGGGTTGCTGCGCACGTTGGGCCACTCCGTGTAGTGGATGAACCCACCGCTGGTGTACGGGGCGTAGGGCGCCTCGAAGTCGAGCTTGCGGAACGGGCCCCAGCCGTCGGCCTCCCCCAGGCGCACGTCCAGGTGGAAGCTGTTGGTGTAGTACACCTGGCCGTTGCCCTTGTCGGTCACGTCGGGGACGGGCCCGAACCGCTCCAGGTCCATCTTGGCGAACCGGTCCGTGAGCGACTCCGACGGCGTGGAGTACACGGAGATGCTGGCGCCGGGGATGGTGCCGCCCGTGCCGCTGAGGTCGGTGGCGTTCCACTCGGCCGTCTTGGCCTTCATGTGGGCCAGGATGTCGAGCGTGAACTGCTTGGCCTGCTCGTTGGTCTCCCAGCGCCGGCCGAAGAACACGGCGGCCACCTCGTAGAGGCCGATGAACCCGAGCGAGAGCGTGGCGCGCCCGTGGTCGAAGAGATGGCCCACCTCCTCGCCGTTGTGGAGCCGCGCGAACCCGCCCGACTTGTACAGGATGGGGGCGTTCTCGGGCCGCGCCTGACGCACGCGCGCCTCGCGGAACCGCAGGCCCTCGTGCACGATCTCGAGGCGCTCGTCGAGCAGCTCCCAGAACGCGGCCATGTCCCCGCGGGTCTCCAGCGCGATGCGCGGCAGGTTCACGGTGACGACGCCCAGGTTCATGCGGCCGAGGGTCTCCTGCTCCCCCGTGGCCGGGTTCACGTACGGCGACAGGTGCGAGCGGCAGCCCATCGACGTCTTGTACGAGCCGGTGATCTTGACGATGTTGTCGTACATGACGACGTCGGGGTACATGCGCTCGGTGGCGCACGCGATGGCCTGCTGCTTGATGTCGTAGTTCGGGTCGTTCGGCTCGAGGTTCACGCCGCGCTTGAGGGTGAAGATGAGCTTCGGGAAGATCGGGGTGCGGCCCTCGGCGCCGAGCCCGCGCTGCTGGACGGCGAGCACGGCCTTCTGGATCTCCCGCTCGAACCAGGAGGTGCCCAGGCCCAGCCCGATCGACACGAACGGCGTCTGACCGTTGGTGCTGGAGACGGTGTTGATGTTGTGCAGCAGAGCCTGGGCGCCGTCGTAGATCTCCTTGGCGGTGCGCGCCTTCGCGAACTCGTCGTGCTTCGCGACGTCCTCGATCCACTCGGCGGCGACGGCGCGAAACTTCGCGTACGACTTCTCCGCGTAGGGCGCGAGCAGCAGGTCGATCGTCTCGACCGTCACGCCGCCGTACTGGGCCGACGAGATCGCCGTGATGATCTGGGACAGCACGGAGGCGGCCGTCTCGAACGACTTGGGCGTCATGATGTTCGCGTTGCCCATGGTGAACCCGTTGGCCAGCATGTCCGCGAAGTTCGGCAGGTCGCAGTTGTTGAACGGCGTGTAGGGCGAGTAGTCGAGGTCGTGGAAGTGGATCTGGCCCTTGATGTGGGCGCTCGCCACGCGCGGCGGCAGCATCGCCAGGCCGCGCGCCTTGGCCACGGACCCGGCCATACGGTCACGCTGCACGTGGAAGACCCGCGAGTCCTTGTTGGCGTTCTCGTGCGCGACCTCGCTGTCCGAGAGGCGGCCCACCTGGTGCTCGACGCTGAACGCCTGCTTGCGGCGCAGGTCCTTCTCCAGGCGGTACGTCGCGTAGATCTCCGCGACGTCGCCGTGCCCGGTGGCCATGAGGGTCTGCTCGACGATGGCCTGGATCTCGTAGACCTTCACGTCCGTCGGGAAGCGCCGGAAGATCTCGGCGTCCACCGCGGCGACGACGGCGGCCAGCTCGGACTCGTCCACGGCGTCGTCCCACGCACGCAGCCACGCGGGGCGGATGGCGTCGCGCACGCGACGCAGGTCGTACGTGGTGCGGGATCCGTCCCGTTTGATGACGGTGGGGGCCGTCGCAAGGAGCGTGTGGGGGACTGCGTGAGATTCGACGTCGAGCTGAGTCACGGCTTCCACGGGCCTTCCTGGGAGGTCTCGACCACAAGATGTTGTGGTCGGAACCAAACGTTAGCCCCATATCCAGTGGTTCGCCACGGCTCCTGGCGCGTGGCGCGCGATCATTTCAGGGCGAACGTCACACCGCCGCGGCCCCCGGACGGAGGCACGGCGCGACGCCGGCTGGAACCGGGCTCGGCTCAGGTGAACAGGGCGACAGCCTTGACCAGCGTGGTGACGAGCCCATACGCGAGACCGCCGACGACGACGACCCACAGCACCCGGGGGACCAGGCTAGCGGCGCTCCAGGCACGCTCGGTTCCGGGCCCCGTCACCGCGCGCACGTCCTGGCGCGCGACGGCGGGTGCCCCTGAGGCGGCCGCGACGGGACGGCTCTCCCCCAGCTCCTCGCCCGCGGCTCCCGCCAACACCAGGACCGGGACGGGTTCGACGGCCTCGTCGCAGGCGGCCGCCTCGAGCACGGGTTCGTGCCAGCGTGCGGCAACCGGACGCACCAGCAGGTTCGCCACGAACCCGACGCCCAGCACCCCCACCATGACCAGCAGCGACAACGAGTACATCTGCGCGCCCTCACGGCCCGCGGCCCGCTGCCCGTCCGCGATGGCGTTGACGATCAGCGGGCCCGCGATACCGGCCGCTGACCACGCGGTGAGCAGCCGCCCGTGGATCGCGCTGACCTGGAGCCCGCCGAACATGTCCTTGAGGTACGCCGGGATCGTGGCGAACCCGCCACCGTAGAAGCTGATGATGACCCCGGCGAACAGGACGAACAGCCCGATCGAGGACGTCCCCACCTGCGCGAGCAGGAAGTACGCCACGGCACCCACGCCCAGGTACAGCATGTAGCTGCGCTTGCGGCCCAGGACGTCCGACAGCGTGGACCACCCGAACCGGCCACCCATGTTGCACAGCGACAGCACACCCACGAACCCCGCGGCCACCGCCCCGGCCGTGCCGGGGAAGAAGTCCTGCACCATGGGCGACGCCTGCTCCAGGATGCCGATCCCGGCCGTGATGTTGCAGAACAGCACCACCCACAGCAGCCAGAACTGCGGCGTGCGGATCGCGTTGTTCGCCGTCACGTTGCCGGTGCTGATGAGCGCCGACCGGGGCGTCTCCGGCGGTGTCCAGCCCGCCGGCTTCCAGTCCGGGTGGGGCGTGCGGATCGTCGCCGCACCCGCCAGCATGACGACGACGTCGATCGCCGCGATCGTCAGGAACGCGGGGATGATGGCCCCCGACGGCGTCGGCGCGAAGTGGTCCAGGAAGTAGCTCGTCAGGGGTGACGCGATGAGCGCGCCACCGCCGAACCCCATGATCGCCAGGCCCGTGGCCATGCCGGGCCGGTCCGGGAACCACTTGATCAGGGTGGATACCGGTGAGACGTAACCGATGCCCAGCCCGATGCCGCCGATACCGCCGTAGCCGAGGTACAGCAGCCAGAGCTGGTTGGTGGCCACCCCCACCGAGCCGATGACGAACCCGGCACCCCAGCACAACGCGGCGAGCACCATGGCCTTGCGCGGGCCGGCCTTCTCCACCCACGTGCCGCCGAACGCCGCCGACAGGCCCAGCATCCCGATCGCGATGCAGAACACGATGCCGATCTGGGTCAGGCTCGCGTCGAACCTCTCGACCAACGCCGTCTTGAACACGCTGAACGCGTACACCTCGCCGATCGCCAGGTGCACGGCGAGTGCGGCGGGCGGGATCAACCAGCGGTTGTAGTGCAGCGGCGCGACGGCACGGCTCTTGTCAAGGAGGCCCAGCAGGCTCATGGCGAATTCCTTCGCTCGCGACGGGGGCGGCGCCATGACGCGCTCGCACCCCGGATGAGTGGAGTGCGAGCACGCTAGGCAGGAACGGCCCCGGCCCGCGGCGGCCTGGCACTCGTGCACCGATCAGCGCCCGGCAACACCCCAGGTCACGCCAGCACGACCCCCGTCATGCGGTGCCGTGCAGCACACGGTCACGTGGCGCGAAATCGTGCCCCGTGCCCTCACGGCAGGAGCTTCAGGGAGCGATGACCCCGACGGTCAGCAGCACGTTCGCGTACAGGCGTTGGTCACCCGTGGCCACCACGACGGCCAGGTCCGGCTCACGGCACGACTCGTAGAACCCGAACCGGCCCACGGCTCGCCAGCGGGTCCCTCCGGGCAGGAGCGCTCGGATCGCGGCGTGGGCCTCCGGCGCGGCGCCGCCGTCCGGTGCCATCACGGTGGCCGCCTCGACGGGCACCGCAGCCACGACGCGCTCCAGCACCTGGGTGACGGAGAGCAGCCCCGGCGCCAGGTTGAGGTACACCCGCTCGGCGTCCTCGCGGGCACCCGTGGCCACCGGGTAGTTGCCGTCGGCGATCAGGACGGTGGAGCCGTGACCGGCGCGGGCCAGCGCGGCGATCAGTGGCGGGTGGGTCAGCGGTCCGTAGAGCACGGCGGGTCTCCCATCGGTGGTTGCAGCAGGATCGTCTCGCCGGCGGCGAGCGCGACGGTGATCTCGCCGTGGCCCCCCGGACGGGCACCCGGCCCGCGCAGGCGCTCCACGCCGGGCCCGCGCAGGCGGACCGTCGCCGCAGGCCCGGCGAACAGCCGTACCTCGGTGACCCGGTGGGCGGCCCAGGCCACGTCGACCTCGACGCCGCCGCGGGCGACCAGCCCCACGACGCACCCGGACGGCCAGCCGTCGGGCAGCGCCGGCAACAGGTCGACCACCCCGGCGTGGCTCTGCACGAGCATCTCGGCGATGCCCGCCGTACCGCCCAGGTTCCCGTCGATCTGGAACGGGGGGTGGGTGTCCCACAGGTTCGGCAGCGTCCCGGTGGTCAGCAGCGCGCGCAGCAGGCGGTGGGCGCGCTCGCCGCGACCCAGGCGCGCCCAGGCGTGCAGCCGGTGCGCCATCGCCCACCCGGTCGACTCGTCGGTGCGCAGGTCGAGCGTGCGCTCCGCGGCGGCCATGACCGCGGGCAGCGCGGCGGTGATCGACCGACCCGGGCTCAGCGCCACCACCTGCGAGATGTGCCGGTGGTGCCGCTCCCCCACCTCGCCGTACGCCGTCTCCTCGCGGTACTCCTTGACCTGGCCGTCCGCCCCGATCGGCCAGGGGTCGAGCCGGTCGACCATGCTCGCGAGCGCCGTGATCAGCGCGTCGTCGTCGTCGCCGAGCTCGCGTGCGGCGGCGATGGTGTTGCGGAAGGTCTCGTGGACCATCTGCTGGTCGAAGGTGCATCCGGTCGTGATGTAGTACTCGGTCGCGTCGTCGACGTCCGTGCCGGGGGTGACACGTTGCTCGGGGGACGCCGACGGCGCCACCAGGTAGGTGTCCCCGACGCTGGTCAGGGTCTTGCGCAGGAAGTCGGACGCCTCGCGCAGCAGCGGGTAGACGTGCTCGGCGAGCACGGCATCGTCGCGTGTGTGGTCGTACCAGTCCCAGAACAGCGTGGCGGTCAGGCCCACGGTCCCGGGTCCGGAGTGGCCGCCGACGTCGGGGGCGCTGATGTCGTACAGCCACGCTCCGGTGCCGATGCACCACCCGTTGCGACCGGGCGGGTCGAGGGCCACGGCGTGGCCGCCGTGCCGGCCCAGGGCGCGTGTGCGGGCGGCGCGCAGATACGTGTCGGCGTGGCGGCGGGCCAGCGGCCACCAGGCGGCCTGGTAGGCGGCGTAGGGCTCGAAGGTCTCCGCCAGGTTGGTGGTGAACGCGGGCCAGTAGTTCATCTGCACGTTGATGTTGTGCCAGTACCCGGCGCTCCACGGCGGTGACTCGTAGCAGTTCCACACGCCTTGCAGGTGGGCGGGGAAGGACCCGGGGCGTGAGGAGGCGAGCAGCAGGTAGCGCCCGTACTGGAAGTAGAGGCTCTCGAGCCCGGGGTCGGCGTCCCCGGCGCGGTAGCGCTCCAGCCGGGCGTCGGTGGGCAGGTCGTCGAGTGCGGGGTCGGCGTCCAGGGTCAGCCGCACCCGGCCGAAGTACCGGGCGTGGTCCGCGACGTGCCTCTCCCGCAGGGCGGCGTACCCGGCGCCGGCGGCGGCGTCGAGTCGTGCGCGGACGGCCGGCCCGGGCGCACGGGCTCCGGCGAGCTTGCGCGTGCGGTCCGGCTCGAGGAACACGCGGGGTGCGAGCTCATACGTGGTCCCGAGGGCGAGGATCACGGTGGCGGCGTCGGCGCCGGTGACGGTGATGAGCCCGTCACGGACGTCGACGCGGCCGCCGTCGGAGGTGACGCGCACCCGACCCTCGAACTCGATGCCGTAGTACTCCATGCGCCCGGTCAGGGCGAGCTCGCCGCTGGGACCGGTCCCGGCGACGCGGGGCAGCTCGGCGGCGCGGATCGTGCCGGACTTGCCCTGGTGGCTGATGGTCCGGTGCCGCACCACCCGGTCTCCGTGGCGCCCGAACGGGCGCAGGTGCGGGATCTGCGGGCGCAGGGTGAAGCCGACGTTCCCGGTGCCCGAGGCCGTCAGCCGGATCACGAGCACCCGGTCCGGGTAGGAGCAGAAGTACTCGCGGCGGTGGCGCACCCCCCGCAGGTCGTACGCGACGCGGGCGACGGCCTCGTCCAGGTCGAGCTCGCGGCGATAGCCGGTCATGGCCGCGGCGTCGTGCCCGGTGCGCAGCCAGAGCTCGGCGAAGCTGTTCAGGCCTTGCGGGAACGGGTTCGCCAGGGTGGGCTCGGTGACCTGGACGCGTTCGACCCCCACCCGCCCGAACACGGACGCGCCGAAGTAGCCGCAGCCCAGCGGGAGGCCCCAGCTCTCCCAGGCCATGTCGATGTCGGTGTAGGGGTTGGCGGCGGGGCGGGGCAGGCCGCCGGCACCGCGCGGCGCGGGCCGGTCGTACCACAGCCGCAGGCGCGTCACGGCGCGGCCCGCACGACGCCGACGTCGGGGAGCACCCGGGACACGGCCCAGGCCAGGGCGGCGGGTGCGGCGAGCCCGGCGGGCGGGGCCACGGACACCACCACGAGGGTGGCCGCGAGCGCCGCGACCACCCCTGCGGTGCGCACCGGGTACCGGGCGGCGAGGTAGAGGCACGCGGCCAGGGTGCCCGGTGTCGTCGTCGGCCGCTCGCCGGCGACGACGGGCAGGTAGGCGACGCTGACGAGGAGCAGTGCGAGCACCATCGCGCTCGACAGCGCGATCCCGGTCAGCACGGGGTGCGCGTCAGGCGCGCGGCGCAGCATCACGGCATCGACGGCGAGCAGCGCCGCGGCCGCCAGGTGGGCGAGGCCCACCGGGGTGAGCCGCGGCGCGAGCCGCCCGACGTCGCGCAGGAACGTCCTGCTGGGTGCGGGCGTCGCACCGAGGCCGCGCACGGCCCGGTGCAGCGCCACGCACGCCGCGGGGACGGTGACCAACGGGACCGCGCAGATCAGCCAGAGGATGCTCAGCGCGATGAGGTCGAACCCACGGCCCATGATCCGCGCGAACGGGCCGTCGTGGTCGAGGAGGGCGGTCACGGTCGGCTGACGATCGGTTCCGCCTGGTCCTTGATGGTCTTCATCGTGGTCTTCAGGTCCTGAGATCCGAGGAGGTACGCGTCGGTCTGCTTGTCGAACACCGCGTCGATCTCCACGAACTTGTCCGCGTCGCGGGTGACCATGTTCGCCACCAGGTTCTTGTCCTGCCAGATGGCCTGCGCCGAGGGCACGTCCACGAGCTTCTCGGCGCCCTGGAACTTCGCGGCGAGCACCGCGGCGTTGTCGGCGCCCTTCTTGGACGAGAACCGGTTCTGGGAGGCGGCACCCTGGTCGACGAAGTAGGCCAGGAAGTCGTAGGCGGCCTTCTTCTTGGCGTCGTCGATCTTCGATCCCAGGGCCACGTAGGAGGCGGAGCCCTGGGTGACGCCGGGCTTGCCGCCGTCGAACACGGGGAACGGCGCGAACACCGTCTGGAAGTCGTGCGGGTACTGGGCGGTGTCGATGATCGAGTCGAACATCCACGACCCCATGACCAGCATGGCGGCGTGCCCTCCGAGGAACTCGGTGGCGTAGGCCATGGAGGTGGCCTTGGCGTCCTTGTAGGGCACCTGGACGCCGTCGTTCTCGAGCGCGGACATGTAGGTGAGCCAGTCGGCGAACTGCGGGTCGCCGAGGTTCGAGGTGCCGTCCTCCTTGATGTACGGGTTGTCCTTGACGGAGTTGTACAGCCCCTCGTGGCGGAACTCGGGCCACGTGTGCATGTACGAGCCGTAGACCTTGTCGGCGCCGTCGCCGTGGGTGAGCTTCTTGGCGAGCGCCGCGTAGTCGTCCCAGGTCCAGCCCGGCTGCGGCAGCTTCTCGCCGGCCGCGTCGAGCATGGACTTGTTGATGAAGGTCAGGTAGAGCGCCGGGTCGTACGGCAGGGCGTAGATCTTGGTGTCGACGGCCGCCGGGTAGGCGTACGTGGCGTCGTAGTCGCCGGCCAGGTCCGTGATGTCGGCGAAGTAGCCCTGGCTCGCCCGGGCCGCGTACTCGCGGTAGCTCGGCAGCTGGATCAGGTCGGCGGTCTGCCCGCCGGCCTGCATGAGGTCGAGCTTCTTGAGGTAGTCGGTCGAGCTGCCCGGGGCCTGCACGTTGACCGTGATGGTGACGTCCGGGTGATCGGCCTCGTACTTCTTGACGATGTTCTGCACGACGTCGGAGCCGTCGGCTGCCTTGGTGTTCGACCAGGTGAGGAACGTCAGCTCGGTCTTGCCGCCGGACGACGACGTCGCGTCGGCGCCGCTGGAGCACCCGGCAAGTGCGAGCGGGGCGACCAGCACGAGGCCGAGCGCCGCCGCGAGGCGGGAGGTGGAACGGTGCATCGGGGGACTCCTTGAGATGGGTGTGACTGCAGTGCGGACATGAGGCTGTGGGGTGGGAGGCGGGCGCTGGTCAGCCCTTGACGGCGCCGGCGGCCATCCCTTCGATGACGTAGCGCTGCCCGACGAGGAAGACGATCAGCAGGGGGACGACCGCCGAGACGGACGCCGCCATGAGCAGGGCGTACAGGGTGCCGTTCGCGTCGGAGAAGTAGCTCATGGCGAGCTGGAGCGTGAACTTGGCCGGGGTGTTGAGGAAGATCAGCGGGTTCTGGTAGTCGTTCCACGTCCACACGAAGCGCAGGATCGCCAGGGTGGCGAGCGTGGGCTTGCTCAGCGGCAGGACGATGCGGGTGAACACCCGCCAGTGCCCGGCGCCGTCGATCTTCGCGGCCTCGATGAGCGAGTCGGGCAGGGCGATCATCGACTGGCGCAGCAGGAAGACGCCGTACACGCTGAACGCCGCCATGAGGATCAGGCCGGCGTGGGTGTCGAGGAGCCCGAGCCGCGAGACGAGCAGGAAGCGCGGGATCACGGTGACCTGGTCGGGGATCATCATCGTGGCCAGGAACGCGGCGAACAGCGCACCGCCGGCCCGCACCCTCATCTTCGCGAACGCGTACGCCGCCATCGCGGAGATCACGAGCTGGAGGACGACGACGGCCACCGTCACCTTGATGGAGTTGAGGTAGTACAGGGGGAAGTTGAACTCCTGGGTGACCGTCCAGACGTCCTTGTAGTTGTCGAGCGTGACGTGCGGCGGGATCCACTGGATCGGGAACGCGAACACGTCCTTCTCGATCTTGAACGACGTCGAGAGCATCCACAGCAGCGGGAACAGCATGAACGCCACCAGGACGGCGAGCGCCGCGGTGCGCACGGCCTTGGCCCAGGGCAGGTGCGGCCGAGCCGGGCGACGGAGCTCCCGAGGGCGGGTCTCACTCATAGGTCACCCACTTCTTCTGGCCGCGCAGCTGGACCATGGTGACGACGAAGATGATCGCGAACATGACCCAGGCGGCGGCGCTGGACGTGCCCATGCGGTGCGCGACGAACGCCTCTTGGTAGATGTAGAAGGAGATCACCGAGGTCGCGTCGCCCGGCCCGCCCCCGGTGGCGAGGTAGATGAGGTCGAACACCTTGAAGCTGCCGATGACGCCCATGGTCGTGAGGAAGAACGTGGTCGGGGACACCATGGGGACGGTCACGGAGGCGAAGGTGCGCCACTGGCCGGCGCCGTCGATCATGGCCGCCTCGTACACCTCGGCCGGGATGGACTTGAGGCCGGCCATGTAGACGACCACGTTGTACCCGATGGTCTGCCACACCTGGAACGCGATGACCGCCGGCATCGCCCAGTGCGGGTCCACGAACCAGGACGGCGGGTGCGCCACCCCGACGGACTTCAGCAGCTCGTTGATCGGGCCGTAGCTGGGCTGGAGCATGACCTGCCACACGATGACCGAGGCCACCACGGAGGAGACGTACGGGACGAAGATCAGGAACCGGAACAGCTTCGAGCCGTAGACGTGCTTGTCCATGAACGCGGCGAGCGCCAGGGAGACGGCGATGCCGACGGGTACGGAGACGGCCGTGAACACGACCGTGTTCCACAGCGTGCGCCGGAACACTCCCCCGTCGTGGCCCGAGAGCAGGTACCCGAAGTTGCTCAGCCCGGTGAACCTCATCGTCGACAGCGGCGCGATCGACTTCCACTCGACCAGGCTCAGGCCGAGGGAGGCGAGCACCGGGAACGCGATGAAGACGACGAAGCCCACGAGCGCCGGGGCGAGGAACGCGAGCGCCGGCCAGGTGTCCCGGTGTCGGCGCGGACGGCCTGGGCCAGGGTGCCGCTGGGGCCCGGGCAACACCCCGGGAACGCCTGCGAGCGCCGCCCGAGGCGCTCCGATCCTCCACCGTGCCACGCGTGTTCTCCGTCTCCAGCCGCCGACCCTGGCAGCGCCGGGGAGCACCGTTCGCCGGTGCGTGGCCGGAACGCTAGCGAGCACTCAGCGACACGTCACGCACGCCCTGTTGCGTTCTGTTTCCTGATGTGCATGGTTCCGAACAGGCCCAGGTGGGCCGCCTTGCGGGGCGCGGTGACCCCGTGTTCTGCGGAAATCCGCGGCCCGCGCGGCGCAGCGGACGGGCCGGCCCCGTCGGTGGCGACGGGCGGGTGAAGCGCTGGCGGACGGCTTCGCCCGGTGGCGCGGATCGTTCCTGTCATGCTGGCCGCGTGACCAACCTGAGTGCGGCGCCGTGAACGAGCCCGGGCAGGACGTGCCCCTCGCTCCGACCCGGCGCGCCCATCTGCTGGAGACCATCGCCCGCGACGGTGAGGTCAAGGTGGTGCGTGCCAGCCAGACGCTGGGCGTGACCCCGATGACGATCCGCCGAGACCTGACAGCCCTGGAGCAGGAGGGCCTGGTGCACCGGGTGCGCGGCGGTGCCGTGGCGTCCTGGACGGCAGAGCCGCGCACGGCGGCCCGGGCCAGCGACGACTGGCTCGCCGTCCTGGTGCCGTCGTTCGACTACTACTGGCCGGAGGTGGTGCGCGGCATCGAGTCGGAGGCGGCGTCGCACGGGTACCGGCTGGTGGTGCGCGGCTCACCGCGCGACACCCCGGACGAGCGGCCCGCCATCGCGCGCCTGATCCGCATGCCGCAGGTCAAGGGACTGCTGCTGGCCCCGAACACGACGAGCCCGTTCTTCCAGGACACCCTGGTGCGGCTGCGCACGAGCGGGGTGCCGCACGTGCTCGTCGAGCGCGACGCCGTGCTCCTGCCGCAGCACGAGGCCATCGACTCGGTGACCACGGACCACGCCCTCGGCGCGGTCATGGCCGCCTACCACCTGGCGGGTCTGGGCCACCGGCGCATCGGGGCGGCGTTCGCGTACCACTCGCCGCACACGGCACGTCTGGCGCTCGGCTGGCGGGCGGCGTGCCGGCAGCTGGGGCTGCGCGACGACGAGCACTTCGAGACCCGGATCCACGACCACACGAGCCCGGACTTCCAGGCCACGGTGGGCAAGCTGGTCCAGCGCACCTTGGCCGCGGGTGCCACCGCCCTGTTCGCGCACGCGGACCCGGAGGCCATCGCCATCGTGCAGCACCTCCAGGACCTGGGCATGCGCGTGCCCGGCGACCTGTCCGTGATCGCGTACGGGGACGAGATCGCGGGGGTGTTCAACCCGTCGATCACGGCGGTGCACCCGCCCCGCTCGGCGGTGGGGGTCAGCGCGGTCCGGCTGCTGCAGCGGCGCATCGCGGAGCCCACCTTGCCGGTGCACAAGATCGTGCTGAGTCCCCGGCTGAACATCCGGGACTCGACGGGGGCGCTCACGGCGGCGGCATCGGCCTGACCGGGAGGCGTCCTGGGTCAGGTCGCAGCGCGTCCCCTCCTAGACTCGCGGGATGGCTGTGACGGACGAGGCGATCGTCAAGATCAAGCAGATGCTCCTGGCGGGTGACCTGCGTCCGGGCGACCGGCTGCCGCCCGAGAAGGAGCTGAGCGAGCGCCTGGGCCTGTCCCGGTCGTCGCTGCGCGAGGCGGTCAAGGCCCTGGAGGTGATCCGGGTGCTGGACGTGCGCCGCGGGGACGGCACGTACGTCACGAGCCTGGAGCCGCGCCTGCTGCTGGCGGCCATCGGGTTCGTGACCGACCTGCACCAGGACGGCGCGATCCTGGAGATGTTCGCGGTGCGGCGCATCCTGGAGCCTGCGGCGGCGGCGCTCGCCACGCAGCGCGCCGGTGCCGCCGACGTCGAACGGCTGCGGGAGCTGGTGTCGCAGACGGCTCCGGACGCGCCCGTGGAGGATCTCATCGAGCACGACGTCGCGTTCCACCGCGCCGTCGCGGACCTGTCGGGCAACGGCTACCTGAGCGGCATCCTGGAGCAGCTCTCCAGTGCCACGCTGCGCGCCCGCGTGTGGCGCGGGGTCCTGGAGGCGGGGGCGGTCACGCGGACGCTGGACGAGCATCGCGGCATCGTGGCGGCCATCGCGGCGTCGGACCCGGCGTTGGCGCACGCCCTGGCGACGGCGCACATCGCGGGCGTGGAGCAGTGGCTGGAGCGCGCCGTCGCGCGTACGCCGAGCTGACCCGGCGGTGCGGGCGGCCCACCCACCGGGTCAGGCCGAGCGCGGCGGGCCCAGCCGGTACGCGCGGATGGCGGTGCCGGCCAGGACGTCACGCTGCTCGGCGGCGCTCAGCTCACCGATCAGCTCCCGCACGACGGCCCAGTGCGGTGCGTACCCGCCGTCCGGCACCGTCATCGGCCAGTCTCCGCCGTACAGGAGCCGCCGGGGGCCGAACGCGTCGAGGGCGACGTCCCACACGGGCCGCAGCGCCCCGGGGGTGAACGGTTGCCCGGGCCGCTGCAGCCCGGAGACCTTCGCGACCGTGCCGGGCCGCGCCGCGACGGCCCTCACACCCCGCTCCCACGCGGGCATGGCATCGGTGCCCCGCGGCGGCTTGCCCAGGTGGTCGAGCACCACCGTCAGCCCGGGGACGGCGTCGGCGAGCGCCGCGACGGCGGGCAGGTGCCAGGGCCAGGCGTCGGGCACGTCGAACGCGAGACCGGCGCGCACGAGCAGGCGCAGGCTGGTGCGCACGGAGGGCAGGTCGAGGAAGTCGAGTCGTGGGTCGTCGTGCACCAGGTGGCGTACCCCGCACAGCCGGCGGCCGTAGGCGTCGAGCTGGGCGCGGGCCACGTCCGGGGCGTCGAGCCGCACCCAGCCGACCACCCCGGCCACGATCGGGTCGGTGGCCGCGGCCAGCATGGCGCGGGTGTCCGCCTCGGAGTCCTCCGCCTGGACCAGCACGGCGGAGTCGACGCCGCCCGCCCGCAGCACGGGGCGCGCGTCGTCCAGGGTGAAGGTCCGGTCGAGCGGCCCGGGCGGGATCCAGGCGTATGCGCCGTTCCGGCGGTCCCACAGGTGCAGGTGCCCGTCGATGATCATGGGGCCAGCAGCCCGGCCCCCACCAGGTCCGCCCACAGTGCGTCGGGGACGTGCGCGGCCATCCGGTCGGCGTTCTGCCGCACCTGGTCGGGGCGCCCGCCGCCGACGACGACGGACGCGACCAGGGGGTTGCGCAGCGGGTAGTGCAGCGCGGCCGTGGGCAGGTCGACGCCGTGCTGCGCGCACAGGGCCGCGATGCGGCGCACGCGGGTCAGCAGGAGGGGCGGGGTGCGGCCGTAGTCGTAGCGGACGGAGTCGGCCGGGTCGTTGCGTGCGGTCAGACCGGAGTTGAACACGGCGGCGGCTACCACGCGCACTCCGTTCTCCCGGCAGGCGGGCAGCACGGACACCACGGCCGACGTGTCGGCGAGCGTGTATCGTCCGGCGACCATGAGCAGGTCCACCAGGCCGGACCGGGCCGCGCGGGCCAGGGTCGCGGTGACCATCGACCCGACGCCGACGGCCCGGACCAGGCCGTCGTCGCGCAGGGCGGCGACGGCGGGGAGACCTTCGCGCAGGCCCCGGTCCAGGTCGAACCGTTCGGGGTCGTGCAGGTAGGCGATGTCGACGGCGTCGAGACCCATCCGCTCCAGGGACTCCTCCAGGCTGCGCCGCACGCCCGCGGAGGTCACGTCCCAGACCCTGCGCCGGGTGGCCGGCACGGCGAACCCGGCGGCCAGGTCGAGCTTGCCGGTGCCCCGGCGGTTGGGGACCAGCAGCCGTCCCACCTTGGTGGAGACGACGTACTCGGAGCGGGGCTTGGTGCGCAGGAACTCGCCCAGCCGCCGTTCCGAGAGGCCCAGGCCGTAGTGCGGCGCGGTGTCGAAGTACCGCACCCCCGCGTCCCAGGCCGCCTCGAGCGCGGCGTGGGCGTCGTCGTCGCTCATCGCCCGGTACAGGTTGCCGACGTTCGCGGCGCCGTACCCGAGCCGGCCGAGGGCCAGCTCTTCGACCACCGCGCGCTCAGTCATGGTGGTACCGGTGGGCGGCGAGGGAGTCGGCGAGCATCTGGGCGCCGCTGCCCGGCGCGGTCGGAGCCACATAGCGTCCGCGGCGCACGACGGCCGGGGTCACGAAGTGTTCGTGCAGGTGGTCGACGTACTCGATGACGCGGTCCGCCAGGGTGCCCGAGACGGCCACGAAGTCGAACATCGCCAGGTGCTGGACGGTCTCGCACAGCCCGACCCCGCCGGCGTGGGGGCACACGCGCACGCCGAACTTGGCGGCCAGCAGCAGGTTCGCGACGTTCTCGTTGACCCCGGCCACGCGGCAGGCGTCGATCTGGAGCACCTCGATGGCCCGCACCTGGAGGAGCTGCTTGACCATGACCCGGTTGGCGGCATGCTCGCCGGCGGCCACCGGGATGGGCCGCACGCCGCGGGCGATGGTCGCGTGCCCGATCACGTCGTCGGGGCTCGTGGGTTCCTCGATCCACGCGATCGAGGAGGGCGCCAGCGCCCGCACCCAGTCGATGGCCTCGGCCACGCCCCAGCGCTGGTTCGCGTCGATGGCGATCGCGACGTCCTCGCCCACGGCCTCGCGGGCCAGGGCGACGCGCCGCACGTCGTCGCACAGGTTCGCACCCACCTTGAGCTTGATCTGGGTGTACCCGTCGGCCACCGCTTCGCGGCACAGCCGCACCAGCTTCGCGTCGTCGTACCCGAGCCAGCCGGGGGTGGTGGTGTAGGCGGGGTAGCCGGCCCGCAGCAGCTCGGCCGCGCGCTCCTCGCGCCCGGGCACGGCCTTCTCGAGCAGCTCGAGGGCCTCGGACGGCGTGAGCACGTCGGTGAGGTACCGGAAGTCCACGAGCGAGACGATCTCGGCGGGGCTCATGGCGGCGAGCACCTGCCACAAGGGGCGGCCCTCACGCTTGGCGCGCAGGTCCCACAGCGCGTTGACGACGGCGCCGATCGCCATGTGCGCGATGCCCTTCTCGGGGCCGAGCCAGCGCACCTGGGAGTCGTGCACGAGCTCGCGCCACAGCCCGCCCAGGTCGGCCAGCGTGGCCTCCACGTCGCGACCCACCACATGGTCGCGCAGCAGGTCGATGGCGGCGACCTGGACGTCGTTGCCGCGCCCGATGGTGAACACGAACCCGTGGCCGACGTGCCCGTCTGCGGCGTCGGTGCCCACCCGCAGGTAGGCCGCCGAGTAGTCCGGGTCGGGGTTCATCGCATCGGACCCGTCGAGGTGCTGCGACGTCGGGAACCGGACGTCATCGGTGATGAACGAGGTGAAACGAGGCACGGCGCTCCTCGTGGGCTGGGATGGTGCGGCCACAGGTCCGTGACGCGCGGCACACGGTAAACATCGGATGTCTGACCTGTCAACGCCCTGACATGGCGCGATTCCAGGGCGTATCTTCTCCCGGACATCACACCAATGACCCCGCCGGGAACCCGGCGAGGACGGGAGCACCATGCGTTTCGCACGCCTCGGACCCCTCGGGACGGAGCGCCCCGCGCTCGTGACCGACGGCGCCGTGTTCGACCTGTCGACCCTGACCGCCGACGTGGACGGCGCCTTCCTCGCCGGCGGAGGGCCCGCCCGGGCAGCCGCCGCGCTGGCCGCCGGGACCCTGCCGGAGCTCGACCCCACGGGGCTGCGCGTCGGCGCCCCGATCGCCCGCCCCGGGGCCGTGATCTGCGTCGGGATGAACTACGCCGCGCACGCCGCGGAGTCCGGGTCCGCCCCACCCGACGTCCCCGTCGTCTTCCTCAAGACCCCCAACACGGTGGCCGGGCCCTACGACCCCGTGGTCGTCCCGCGCGGCAGCGTGCGCACCGACTGGGAGGTCGAGCTCGGCGTCGTGATCGGCGCGCGCGCCGCCTACCTGGACTCGCCCGAGCAGTCGCTCGCGCACGTCGCCGGGTTCGTCCTCGCCAACGACGTCTCCGAACGCACCTTCCAGCTCGACGAGTCCGGCGGCCAGTGGTCCAAGGGCAAGTGTTCACCCGGGTTCACTCCTGTTGGCCCGTGGCTCGTCACGCCCGACGAGGTGGACCACACCGCACTGCGGCTGCGCAGCTGGGTGGGCGGCGAGCCACGCCAGGACTCGACGTCGGCGGACATGATCTTCCCCGTCGCGCACCTGATTCATCACCTCTCGCAGTACCTCACCCTCGAACCGGGCGACCTGCTGCTGACCGGCACCCCGCAGGGGGTCGCCCTCAGCGGCCGGTTCCCGTACCTGCGGCCCGGCGACGTCGTCGAGCTGGAGATCGACGGGCTGGGGCGCCAGCGCCAGGACCTCCTCGCCTGGACGCCCGAGCGGGCAGCCGACCGCGCAGCCGACCGGGCAGCCAGCCGGGCGCCCGAGCCGGAGGTCGTCCGATGACCGACACCGCGCTGCCCCGCCGCCGGGCGGCCCGTGGCCCGTTCGCCGGGCTGGCCGCGATCGTCACGGGCGGCTCCAGCGGCATCGGCTACGCCATCGCCACCACGCTCCGGACGCGTGGCGCCCAGGTCGCCGTGCTCGACCTCGACCCCGCGGCGGCACCCCCGGGCACGCTCGCCCTACCCGTCGACGTCGCCGACGACGCCTCCGTGCGCGCCGCGGTCGCCGCCGCCGTGGACGGGCTCGGACGCATCGACATCCTGGTCAACAACGCCGGGATCGGCGCGCAGGGCACCGTCGCGGACAACGACGACGACACCTGGCGGCGCGTGCTGGACCTCAACGTGCTGGGCGTCGTGAGGACCACCCGGGCGGCGCTGCCCCACCTGCGCCGCTCCCCCGCGGCCGCGATCGTCAACCTGGGCTCCATCGCCGCGACCGCCGGGCTGCCGCAGCGCGCCCTGTACTCCGCGAGCAAGGGCGCCGTCCTGGCCCTGACGCGCGCGATGGCCGCCGACCACCTGGCCGACGGCATCCGCGTCAACTGCGTCAACCCGGGCACCGTCGACACCCCGTGGGTGGCCCGCCTGCTCGCCCAGGCCGACGACGCCGACGCCGAGCGCGCCGCCCTCGAAGCCCGCCAGCCGCACGGCCGCCTCGTCACCGCCGCGGAGGTCGCCGACGCCGTCGCCTACCTGGCCGGGCCGAACGCCGGCTCCACGACCGGCATCGCCCTCGCCGTGGACGGAGGGATGCAGAACCTGCGCCCGCGCCGCTGAGCTGCGTGACCAAGCACCGCGCCGCCGGCCTCCTATGCTCGGTCGGTGTCCCGTAGCCTCATCCGCCTGACCGACTGGTCCGCCGACGACGTCGCCCACGTGTTCGCGCTCGCAGGCGCGTACCGCGCAGGCACCGGACCCACCACGGACGGCTGTGCGGTCCTGTTCTTCCCCGCCACCAGCCTGCGCACCCGCGTCACGTTCGAGCGCGGGGCGCACCTCATGGGCCTCCAGCCGGTGCTGTTCCCACCCGAGACGCTCGACAAGCCCGAGGCGCCGGGCGACGTCGTCGGCTACCTCGCGAACTGGGCCGACGTCGTCGTCGTGCGCCACCGCGACGTCGCGGTGCTGGACCGCCTCGCCGACGCCGGGACGCTCCCGGTCGTCAACGCGATGACGGACGCGAACCACCCCTGCGAGGTGCTGGCTGACGTCTACGCGCTCGCGCAGGCCCGCGACGTGCGCTCGCTGCGGTTCGTGTTCGTGGGCGCGGACGGGAACATCGCGCGCGCCTGGGCCGAGGCCGCAACCGTTCTGGGCCTCGACCTGGTCCAGTGCTGCCCGGCAGCCCTGGCCACACCCGGGACGCCGTGGACCGACGACCTGGACGCCGCGATCCGCGACGCCGACGTGGTGCTCACCGACGGCGCCGGGCCGAACGCCGTGGCGCTCGCCCCCTACCAGGTCACGGCCGACCTCATGTCCCGGGCACGGCCGGGGGCCGTGCTCGCCCCGTGCCCGCCGTTCACGCGCGGCGCCGAGGTCTCGGCCGACGCCGTCGCGCCCGGCGGGCCGTTCGCCGGCTACGGGTTCAAGCGGGCGCTCCTGCCCGTGCAGCAGGGCGTGCTGGCGGCGTGCCTGGGCCTCGGGTGACTCTCAGAAGTAGCCGTTGTCGTTGATGGGCGGGTAGATCAGGTCCGGGATGTGCTGGACCACGTCCCAGTGCTCCACGATCCGGCCGTCCTCGACCCGGAACACGTCGAAGATCGTGCGGCCCGTCTCGCCCGGGACGCGGCGCGAGTGGACGTGCAGCGCCACCCTGTCGCCCTCGGCGATGACCTGCTTGATCTCGTTGCGGCCGTCGGGGAAGTGGTCGCGCAGGAACGTGACGAACCGGCGGAACCCCTCGGGGCCGTCGGCCACCCACGGGTTGTGCTGGATGTACGTGTCGCCGACGTACGCCATCGCACCCTCGACGTCCCGGGCGTTGTAACGCTCGTAGAAGGCGAGGACGACGTCTTTCGAGTCCTGGGTCGTGCTGGTCATCGTGCTGGTCATCGTGCTGCTCCCTTGCAGTACCGGTGGGTTCCCGGCGGGAGCGTCACCCGCCGAGCAGCCCGCGCACCGTGATCTCGCGGACCGTCAAGATGTGCTCGCGCATCGCCTGCTCGGCCGCCGCCGCATCGTGCGCCACGAACGTGTCGATCAGACGCTCGTGGGCGGTCAGCTCCGCGTCGGAGCTGAGGTAGGTGGCGGTGAGCGGCACCAGGTGGTGGATGCGCGTCGTGTCGTCGAACAACGGGACCAGGATCGCGGTGGCGCGGTCGTTGCGCGCCGCCGTGACCAGGCGCTCGTGGAACCGGTGCGCGGCGGCCGACCGCGCGGAGGTCCCCGCCGCGGTGCGCTGCACGGCGAGCGCCTCGCGCAGCGCCTCGACGTCCTCCGGCTGGGCCAGCCGGGCGCCCGCCCCCACGATCGCGGGTTCGAGCGCGAGCCGGATGTCCAGGATCTCTCGCGCCTCGACCACGCCGATGGGCCGAACCACGTAGCCCTTGCGGGGGATGACGGTGATCAGCCGGTCCGTGACGAGCACCTGCAGCGCCTCGCGCACCGGCGTCTTCGACATGCCGAACCGCTCCGCGAGCTCCGCCTCCACCAGCAGGGTGTCCGGCAGCAGGCGCGCCTCGATGATGTCCTCCCGCAGCGCCGTGTAGACGGAGTCGGTGCGGGACACCCGGGTTGGCGCCGTCGGCCGCCTGCTGGCCGGCTGCCTGCTGGCCGGCTGCCTGCTGTCCAAGGGGTTCACCCGCCCGATGGTACGGGCGCGTCCGCTGCGGGACGCGCCCGTACCGCCGTCGGCGCTCGGTCACGCCTTGGCCAGGACGTGCGCGGGCGCGTACCCGTGCTGGGCGTCCTGGTCGACGCCGAGCGGGATCCCGCTGCGATCACGCAGCAGCAGCGTGGCGCACAGGCCGATGAGGGTCATCCCGGACAGGTACACGGAGACCATGCTGGTCGAGCCCGTGGCCTGCACGATCGCCTGCGCGATGGTGGGGGCGAACGCCCCGCCCAGGATCGCGCCGATCGCGTAGGACATCGAGATGCCCGAGAACCGGATGGACGCGGGGAACAGCTCGGAGTAGAACGCCGACATCGGGCCGTACGTGAAGCCCAGGCCGACGGCCAGCAGCGAGACCCCGAGGAACAGCATCTCCACGCGTCCCGTGTTGACCAGCGGGAACACGGCGATGACGCCGGCGAGCTGGATGACCCAGCCGATCAGGTACATGCGGCGGCGCCCGATCCGGTCCGACAGCGCGCCGGCCAGGAACGTCGCGATCAGCCAGACGACGGAGGACCCGGTGATCGCCGCGAGCACCGATCCGGTGTCCAGACGCACGGCGCCCTCAGGGTCGGAGGCGTAGCCCTGGATGAACCCGCCCGTGGTCATGTACCCGACGGCGTTGTTCCCCGCGAAGAGCAGGGCGGCGATGATCAGCAGCGGCGCGTGGCGGCGCAGCAGCACCG
The DNA here is from genome assembly GCA_001592145.1 of Xylanimicrobium pachnodae JCM 13526 = NBRC 107786. GTDB lineage: Bacteria > Actinomycetota > Actinomycetes > Actinomycetales > Cellulomonadaceae > Xylanimonas > Xylanimonas pachnodae. The sequence goes on from BCWJ01000008.1 coordinate 82,173, forward strand.
CGATGGGGAGCCGGGCGTGCTGCTTGCGCTCCGCGAGCTCGGTGAACACGGGGGACTCCTCGACGTGCCGGCGCACCAGGTAGCCGACGATGACGAGCACGAAGCTCACCAGGAACGGCACCCGCCAGCCCCAGGCCAGGAACGCCTCGCCGGGCGCGACCACGGTCATGAGCGCCATGACGCCCGAGGCCATGAGCAGGCCGATGGGTGTGCCCACCTGTGGTGCCGAACCGAAGAGCCCCCGCTTGGTGACTGGCGCGTGCTCGACGGCCAGGAGGGCCGCGCCGCCCCACTCGCCGCCCGCCGAGATGCCCTGGAGCACCCGCATCAGGATCAGCAGGGCCGGTGCCGCGATGCCGATGGCGGCGTAGTTGGGCAGGAGGCCGACGACCGTGGTGGCCGCCCCCATGAGCACCAGCGTGAAGGTCAGCACGACGCGGCGCCCGTAGCGGTCGCCGAAGTGACCGGCCAGGAACGCCCCGACGGGGCGGAACAGGAAGGAGATCCCGACGGTGATGAACGCGAGGATCTGTGCGAACTGCTCGCCCGCGGGCGCGAAGAACTGCGTGCCGAACACCAGCGCCGCGGCCTGCGCGTAGATGAAGAAGTCGTACCACTCGACGGCCGTGCCGACGACGGTCGCGAACACGACGCGGCGCCGGTCACGCGTGGTCGGGCCGGTGCCCGCGGGCCCCGAACCTCGTTGCTGGATGGTGCTCATGAGCCGGACTCCTTTGTCTGGTTGGTTGTGCGGCAACTCATGGGTCATGGCAGGGCGGCCGGTGCCTGGTGTTCGGACGGCTCGGCGACCAGCGGGTCCTGGAGGAAGTCGAAGTCGCAGCCCTCGTCGGCCTGCAGGACGTGATCGGCGTGCAGGCGCCCGAACCCGCGCGCCGGTCCGGACCGGACGGGCACGGGGGTACGGGCCAGGAGCTCGTCCTCGTCGACGAGATGGCGCAGGGTCCCGGCGGCGACATCGATCTCCACCTCGTCGCCGTCGCGCAGGTAGGCGAGCGGGCCGCCGACCGCGGCCTCGGGTGCGACATGCAGCACGACCATGCCGGTCGACGTCCCGCTCATGCGGGCATCGGAGATGCGCACCATGTCGGTCACCCCGGCCCGGTGCAGCTTGGCGGGAATGGGCAGGTGGCCGACCTCGGGCATGCCGGGCGCGCCCACGGGGCCGAGCCCGCGCAGCACCAGGATGCTGGACGCGTCGACGTCCAGGCCGGGGTCGTCGATGCGCGCGTTCAGGTCCTCGATCCCGTCGAACACGATCACGCGGCCGCGGTGGCGCAGCAGCACGTCGGACCGGACACCGGCCAGCTTGACCAGAGCCCCGGCAGGGGCGAGGTTCCCGCGCAGCACCCGCAGCGAACCGGGTTCCGGGCGGGCGAACAGCACGTCGCCGGGGTCCGTGGTGGCCACGCCGTCCAGGGCCCGCGCCCAGGTGGTGCCCAGCGCGGTGCGCTCGGCGAGGTGGAGGTCGGCGCGGATCTCGTGCATGACGCGTGGCACCCCGCCGATCGCCGCGAGCGCCGGCAGGGTGTGCGTCCCGCCGGGGCGGACGTTCGCCAGGTAGGCGGTGGTGCGCGACCAGTCGTCGAACCGGTCGATGCCGATCCGGTGCCCGGCGCGTCCCGCGATGGCTTCCAGGTGGATGACGGTGTTGGTCGAACCGCCGAGCGCCGTCACGGTGCGGAAGGCGTTCTCGAGGGCGGCCAGGGTGATGCGTTCGCGGGGTGTGCGGCCGTCCCGGGCGGCGGCGACGGCGGCCTGCCCGGTCGCGCGGGCGATCTCGGTGCGGCTCGGCGACGTCGCGTCCTGGAAGCTGCTGCCCGGCAGGGCGAAGCCGAGCACCTCGGCGACGGCGGCCATCGAGGCGGCGGTGCCCAGGACGTTGCAGGTCCCGACCCCGGTGTTGAGGTTCGCTTCCAGCTCGCCCCACTCGTCGTCGTCGACGGTGCCGGCGCGGCGTGCGTCGCACAGGGGCCAGGCGTCGTCGACCGTGAGCTCGGGGTTGTCGCGGTGGCAGGAGACGGGGCGCGGACCGGCGACGAGCATCACGGCGGGCTTGTTCGCGCTGACGGCGCCCATGATCTGGGCGGGCACGGTCTTGTCGCAGCCGCCGAGCAGCACGACGCCGTCGATGGGCGCGGTGGAGATCATCTCCTCGATGTCCATCGACATGAGGTTGCGCAGGTACAGGCTGGTGGGGCGCGTGAACGGCTCGGAGATGGAGATGGTGGGGAACGCCAGGGGCAGCCCGCCCGCCTCGCGGACCCCTTGCTTGACGTCGTCGACCAGGTGGGCGAGCCCGGCGTTGCAGGGGCTGAGGTCGCTGGCGCTGTTCGCGATGCCGATGACGGGGTACCGGCGCACGTCCTGCGCGCTGTGCCCCGTGCCGCGCAGGAACGCCCGGTGCATGAGCCCGTCCTGGCCGTCGTCCCGGAACAGTGCGCTGCCGGCGCTTGCGATGCCTCGTTGTGACACGTGATCTCCAGTGATCGTCGCGGTTCTTCACGAGGCAACTGAACGTACCAGTGATATCTTACTGCGACAACAGATGATTCTCCGACCGCTCCCGAGGAGTTCCGGTGCCCCACGCCCCCACGACCCCCCGCCCAGCCGTCGTCCGCTTCGGTCCGGCGCTGCCCGGGCTCCCCGCCGTCCTCGCACGCTCCCCCGTCCGCGCCGGCACCGATCTCGCCCGCGCCAACGGGGCGCTCGTCACGTTCGGCGCCGACCCCGGGGCGCTCGCCACCGGCATCGCCGACGCCGAGCTCCTGCGCTGGGTGCAGCTACCGACCGCCGGGATCGAGCTGTTCGCCGACGCCCTCGACGCCCGGCCGGACCTCGTGTGGACCAGCGCGAAGGGCGCCTACGCGCGGCCCGTGGCCGAGCACGCGCTGATGCTCACCCTCGCCGTGCTGCGCGACCTCCCGCGCCGCGTGACCGCGCGGACCTGGCAGCGGCGGTCCGGCACCTCGCTGCACGGGTTGCGCGTCGTCGTCATCGGCGCTGGCGGCGTCGCGCTCGAGACCGTGCGGCTGCTCAAGACGTTCCGCACGCACGTCACCGTCGTGCGCCGCCTGGCCCTCCCCGTCGACGCCGCCGATCGCACCGTGGTCCAGGAGCATCTGGGCTCCGTGCTGCCCGACGCCGACGTCGTCGTCGTGGCGGCCGCCCTGACCGACGCGACCCGCGGACTCCTCTCCCGCGACGCCCTGGCGCTGCTGCGCCCCACCGCGGTGCTCGTCAACGTGGGCCGCGGCGCCCTGATCGACACCGATGCCCTGGTCGACGCGCTGCGCCGACGTCGCCTGCGCGGGGCCGGGCTGGACGTCACCGACCCCGAACCGCTGCCGGACGGGCACCCCCTGTGGGACGAACCGCGCTGCATCGTCACGCCGCACACCGCCGACACCCAGGAGATGATCGAACCCCTGTACCTGGACCGCATCCGGATCAACCTCGCGGCGTTCGCCGCGCACCGGGACCTGATCGGCCGCGTCGATGTGGCGGCGGGGTACTGACGCCTCATGTGCCCGACGTCAGACGGCACCCGTATCCAGGTGGTCCGCCAGCCGATGGAGGGCACCTTGCAGCTCGCTCAGCTCTTCCGCACTCAGCCCGAGTGCATCGCGGATATAGCACTCGGCGTCGGCCAGCACCGGGCGCATCGCCTGCCCGGCCGCGGTGAGCGCCACCGTCACCGCGCGCGCGTCGGACTCGGAACGCTCCAGCGAGAGCAGCCCGCGGTCCGCGAGACGGCGCAGCAGCGGGGTGAGCGTGCCGTGGTCGAGCCGGGTGGCCCGCCCGATCTCACCGATCGTGGACGGACCGCGCCGCGCGAGCGTGACGAGCACGAGGAACTGCGGGTAGGTCAGGCCGGCCGGTTCGAGCACCGCGCGGTAGCGGCCCGTGACGGTACGCGAGAGGGAGTAGAGGTCGAAGCACAGCAGGTCGCCCAGCACGGGCTGCTCACCGACCCGTTCGGTCATCCCGCTCACCTCCGCACCTCCCTGCATCCGATCCCTTGCGCCAGGATATCTTGTGTGCAAGTATCTTGTACACAAGATAGTTCGACCACCGGAGGACACGATGCCTACTCGTTCCGCACGCACCAACTGGACCGGCACCCTGGAGCAGGGCGTCGGCAAGACCGAGCTGACCAGCTCGAAGCTCGCCACCTACGACGTGTCGTTCCCCAAGCGCGCCGCCGACGACGCCGCGGGCACCACCAGCCCCGAAGAGCTCATCGCCGCCGCCCACTCCGCCTGCTACGCCATGCAGCTCAGCGCCGAGATCGCCGAGCGTGGCGGCGTCCCCGAGACCCTGGACGTCAGCGCGTCCGTCTCGCTCGGCCCGGACTCCGCCCGCGGCGGCTTCCAGCTCACCGGCATCACGATCGTCGTGCGCGGCACCGTCAGCAACCTCGACGAGGCCGGGTTCCTCGACGCCGCCAACGGCGCCAAGGCCAACTGCCCCGTCAGCCGCGCCCTGACCGGCGTCGAGATCACCCTCGACGCGGCGCTGGCGGCCTGACGACGCCCACAACACAACGGCGACGCCCCCCGAGATCTCTCGGGGGGCGTCGCCGTTGCTGCCATCCGGTCACATGGTGAGACACCAGCTCCTTAACTGGACGGTTTCGCTCAAGAAGACGACGTTGGGCTCGTGTCCAGCACCTCCAGCACCGCCAACCGGCTCACGCGGTCAGCCCGCATCGCCCGCGCACCGCGCCCGGCGATCCTCCAGAACACCGGAGAGTCGCTCCAGCTCGCGGCCGACGTCCTCGTGCTGGGCGGCGGCCCGGCGGGCACCTGGGCCGCCATCGCCGCCACCGAGGCCGGCGCCCGCGTGGTCCTCGCGGACAAGGGGTACTGCGGCACCAGCGGGGTCGCGGCCACCGCCGGCGTCGGGCACTGGCTGGTCCCGCCCGACGTCGCCGCGCGCGACGCCGAGATCTTTCCCCGTGAGGCGCAGGGCGGGTACCTCACCGACCGCACCTGGACCGACGCCGTGCTCGACGAGGCCTGGTACCGCACCGAGCTGATCCCCGGCTGGGGTTACCGGCCCGCCACGACCCCACCCCCGCGCCTGTTCGCGCAGCCCGGACGCCGCAGCTTCGCGGGCACCGCCCCCGACTACCTGCGGTTCCTGCGCGGCCGCACCAAGCGGGGCGGCGCCACGATCCTCGACCACTCCCCCGCCCTCGAGCTCCTGGTCGACGACGACGGACACGTCAGCGGCGCGCGCGGCTACCAGCGGCAGGCGGGACGGCCCTGGACGGTGACCGCGGGCGCCGTCGTGCTCGCCACCGGCGGCACCACCTGGAAGAGCCACTCGCTGGGCGGCGACGTGGACACCGGCGAGGGGCACCTCATGGCCGCCGAGGTGGGCGCGCACCTGTCCAGCATGGAGTTCTCCAACTTCTACGGGATGGTGCCGCTGGGCACCTCCATGGACAAGAACGGCTTCTTCATCGCCGCCTCCTACTGGGACCACCACGGCGACCCGATCACGTACCGCAACCTGCACGAGTCGCGCGCCGAACTGCTCGCCGCCTCGCTGCGCGGCACCGTCACCGCAACGTTCACCCAGTTCCCGCCCGAGGCGCGGGCACGCGTGCGAGCCGGCATGCCCAACTTCTTCATGGTCGTCGACAAGCTCGGCGTCGACCCCTTCACCGACCGTTTCCCCATCGACTGGGTCCAGGAGGGCACCGTCCGCGGCACCGGCGGCGTCCACGTGCTCGACCACGACGCCGCCACCGGGGTACCCGGCCTGTACGCGGCCGGTGACATCGCCGCCCGTGACCGCATCGTCGGCTCCGCCACCGGGGCAGGCGGTCCCAACCTCGCCTGGGCGGTCGCCACCGGCACCTGGGCCGGGCGCGCCGCCGCCCGCGACGCGACTACCCCCGCCGCCCCGGCCCGGCTCACCCCCACCGGCACCCACGGTCTGCGAGCGCCCCGGGCCACCGCTTCCGCGCGCGGCGGCGACTCGTGGCGCGACGTCGTCGGCGTCGTGCAGGGCCAGATGCACCCCATCGCCAAGGCCGCGTTCCGTGACGAGGAGGGCCTGGCCGCCTCAGGCTCCCTGCTCGACGAGCGCTGGGCGCGCCCCGAGCGGCTCGTGCCGGCGGCCGGCACGGGCAGCGGCGAGGCGATCCGCACCCGGGAGGCCGCCGGGATGCTCGCGACCGCCCGCTGGGTGATCGCCGCCGCGCGCGCCCGCACCGAGTCGCGCGGCATGCACACGCGGGTGGACCACCCGCGCACCGACCCCGCCCAGACCCACCGGCTGCTGGTCGGCGGGCTGGACGAGACGTGGGTCCGCCCGGACCCCGACCTGCCCGTCACCGGGCCCGTCCCTGCCGGTGCACCCGGCCCGGCCGATGTGAAGGAGGCCTCATGATCGAGGTTCTCGACCCCGTGCGCTGCACGTCCTGCAACATCTGCGTCCGCGTGTGTCCCACCAACGTGTTCGACGCCGTCGAGGGCGACATCCCCGTGATCGCACGGCACTCGGACTGCCAGACCTGCTTCCAGTGCGAGGCATGGTGCCCGGCCGACGCCATCTTCGTCTCGCCGTCACGCACCCCCGAGCCCGACGGGTCACCCCTGCGCGACGGCGAGGCCCTCGCCGCCCGCAACCTGCTGGGCCTGTACCGCGACCGGGTCGGCTGGCGCCGCGGCACCACGTCCGCGTCCGAGAACCTGCCCAGCACCGACGACTACCACGTCTGGGCCACCCCCCTCCCCGAAGGAGCACCCCGATGAGCCCCCGAACCTCCCGCCCGTCCGACGCACACCGGCCCCGACGCGCACCGCGCGCCCTGGCCGCCGTCGTCGCGGTCGCCTCACTGCTCATGGCCGCGGGGTGCGCAGCGTCGTCGTCTGCGGCCACCGGCCACGCATCCAACGACGGAGAACTCGTGCCGTTGACCGTTGGTGCGCCGTGGGAGGGGACGTCCGGGAAGGCTCCCGTGGCGACGAACGCTTTCGGGTATGCCGTGGCGCAGGGTCTTGCCGACGACATCCTCGCCAAGTACGGGTTCAGCTACGAAGGGTTCGTCGGATTCAACAACGGCCCACCCGTCGTGCAGGCGCTACAGACCGGGGACGTGCAGGTGGGCTTCATCGGCGACACTCCGGCGACGCAGGCGCGAGCCAGTGGAATCGACGTGCGGGCCATCTCCATCGCCCGGCCGACGTCGGACATCTGGTTCCTCGGCAAAGAGGGCGGCGTGAGCAGCCTTGACGAGCTCGCGGGGAAGAAGGTGGGCCTGCAGTTCGGCTCCAACTTCGACAAGTACGGGCGGGCCGCACTCGACCGCGCGGGTGTCGGTGACAAGGTCGAGTACATCAACCTGCTGTTCTCCGACGCCCTCCCCGCCCTCCAGCGGGGGGAGATCGACGCGGTCCCTCTCCCGGCGACCGTTGCGGGCCTCTGGCTCGCGAAGAACGACTTCCCGATCCTGTCCAAGGCCGGCGAGGACGACCCCGACCTGCTGGCGACGAGCGTCACGCTCACCTCCGATGAGTTCGCAGCCAAGAACCCGAAGATCACCGAGGCGGTCTGGGCCGTGCTGCAGGCCGGTGCGAAGGCGATCGAGGCCGACCACGACAAGTACGCCGCCTGGGTCGAGGAAGCCAATGGTCAGTCTGCCGACATCGTCCTGGCCGCCAACCTGTGGCGCTGGGCCGACGAGCGGGTCGACCCGGAGGGCCTGGCGACCGTGCAGTCGACCCTGCAGTTCCTTCTGGACTCCGGAACCGCGACCGAGAGCTTTGACGTCAACGCCTGGGTGCTGCCGTGAGTGCCGGGACCCTGGCTCCTGGGACCGTCGCATCGCCATCCGAGACGCCCCGGACGGTCCGGAGGCGGCCCCCGGCCGTCACCGGGCGGCTGGGTGATATCGCCCTGCGCACAAGCGTGCCGGTGCTGCTGCTCGGGCTGTGGGCGTGGGGTTCCGGCTCAGGTCGCATCGAAGAGCGGATCTTCCCGTCCCCGTGGTCGGTGGCCACCACGTTCGTGGACCTGGTGCGCACCGGCGTGCTGTGGGACAACCTGTCGGTATCGATCGGCCGGGTCGCGCTCGGCTTCGTCATCGGCGGCTCGCTGGGCTTGCTGCTCGGCACCCTGGCCGGGCTCGTGCGCCTGGGCGACCAGCTCCTCGACCCGACCCTCCAGATGCTGCGCACGATCCCGTTCCTCGCGGTGGCGCCCCTGCTCATCCTGTGGTTCGGCATCGACGAGCGGCCGAAGATCATCATCATCGCGACGGCCGCTCTGTTCCCGCTCTACCTGAACACGCACTCGGCGGTCCGCAACGTCGACCGCAAGGTCCTCGAAGCGGGTCGGGTGTTCGGACTGCGGGGGCTGGCACTCGTGCGCCAGGTGGTGCTGCCCGAGGCGATCCCAGGCATCCTCGTCGGGCTGCGCGTCTCCCTGTCCGTGTCCTTGCTCGCCCTCATCGTCGCCGAGCTCACCAACGCCCCCAAGGGCCTCGGGTTCCTGATGACCAGCGCGCAGCAGTACTACCAGACCGACGTGCTCGTGGTCATCATCGTCATCTACGCCGTGTGGGGCTTGTCGGTGGACCTGATCGTGCGTGGCATCGAACGGGTGCTCCTGCCCTACAAGCACCTGGGGAGGTCCGCATGAGCGGCGTGCACGCCACCGGAGTGGTCAAGAGGTTCGGCGATCGCACGATCCTGGACGGGTTCAGCCTGGACATCGCACCCGGTGAGTTCGTCGCGCTGCTGGGCGCGTCCGGCAGCGGGAAGACGACGTTCCTGCGCATCCTGGCCGGGCTGGAAGACCACGACGGGGGCACGGTCGACGCTCCCGGGCAGCGCACCGTCGTCTTCCAGGAGCCGCGCCTCGTCGCCGCCAAGCGCGTTCGGGACAACGTCCTGCTGGGGCAGCGCCCCACGGCACAGCACCGCAAGGCAGCGTCCGCGGCACTGGCCGAGGTGGCGCTGGCCGGGCAGGAACGGGCCTGGCCCACCACCCTGTCCGGCGGGGAGGCGCAGCGCGTCGCCCTCGCCCGCGCCCTGGTGCGCCGCCCCGACCTGCTCTTGCTCGACGAACCCTTCGCCGCGCTCGACGCCCTGACGCGCATCCGCATGCAGGCGCTCGTCGCGGACCTCGTGCACGAGCACCGCCCCGCCGTCCTGCTCGTCACCCACGACGTCGACGAGGCGATCCTGCTGGCCGATCGCGTCGCCGTCCTCCAGGACGGAGTCGTGGGCGTCGAGGTCGAGGTACCGTTCGCGCGGCCCCGGCGCCGCGGAGTGGCCGGCTTCGGGGACCTGCGCCGTCGCCTGCTCGCCGAGCTCGGCGTCGAGGAGACCATCGGGGCGGCGTAGCCGGTAGGCCTCGTCGGTCACGGCTGCCGTGACCGACGAGGCCGCTTACCCCGAGCCCGTCCCGTACCGTCGCCACACTGCGCTGATGATCGACACCACCCTGCCAGCCGCCGGGTCCGCACCGCCCAGCGTCCGACCCGCACGGCCCGTGACGGCTGCCCGGAAGGCAGGGCAAAGAACACCGATCGATCCTCTCTCGCGATCGACGAACCGTAGAGTTCACATCCGACGAACCGTAGAGGTCACTCGAAGGCAGAGTTCTCAGCAGAACCGATGCAGACTTAGCAATTCACGGTGTGCAGACTTATCAATAGAAGCGCTGCAGAGTTCACAGTCGGGCTAGTCTGGCGCGATGACGGAGCCCAGAGATCACACCAGTTCGACGCGGGATGACGCGCTACGACCGAGGCGCGCACACGCGGTCCTCGAAGCGCTGATCCAAGACGAACCTGTGGTCGCGATCCACGGCCCCCGTGCCGTGGGCAAGTCGACCCTGCTCCGATCCGTTGCGGAAGCACACGGGGTCGGCGTCGTCGACCTCGACGACCCCCGTGCGCTCGACGCGGCACAGGCGAACCCGAGCCTGACGACGTCTGCCACGCGCCCCGTGTGCATCGACGAGTACCAGCACGCGACCGTCCTCCTCGACGCGCTGAAGGCTCAGCTCAACGCACAGGGATCGGTTCCGGGCACCGCGATCATCACCGGCTCAACTCGGCAGGACGCGCTGCCGTTGTCGACCCAGGCGCTCACCGGGCGCCTGTACGCCATGAGCCTGTGGCCGTTGTCCCAAGGAGAGATCGACGGCGTTCACGAGGGGTTCCTCGAAGGCCTTGCCGACGACGCACAGGCGCTCGTCACCGCACAGCTCGCGTCGACCACGACACGGGCTGAGCCTGGATCCACCGTCGATGGTTCTTGGCGGTTGTCGGTGACGTTCCGCTGTGGATGTCTGGGAGTTGGGCATGCGGTGTCCGCCGCTGTGTGCGGCTCTTCCACGTCGGTTCTCCGGTCATGCCCGTGCGGGGCTGGGCGGTCAGGACGGTGCTGGGGTGGGTGGGCCGGTGGCGGTGTCCCACAGGTTCGTCCACGCCTGAGCCCAGGGCCAACTGGTGGGTAGGTGCATGATCAGCCGTCTCCCGGTGGCGGCGAGGCGGGCCGGGGTCGCGATGATGGTGCGCAGCATCGTGGCCATGCGGGCCTTGCCCGTCCTGGCCGCGACGGCCGCGGCCCGGCAGATGTTGAACGCGATGACCGCGAACGTGAGCCAGGCGGCGTTCGCGGCGAACTTCCCCGAGGGTAGGTGGGCCAGGGGGCCGGCCTTGAGCTCGGCGATGACCTGCTCGACGATCGCGTGGCCACGGTGATGGCGGTCGGCTTCTACCGCGGACAGGGTGGTGTTCGTGATGAACGCGTGGTGGCAGTAGGTGGTGAACAGCTCGCCCTGATCAGTGTCGGGTGCGTCGCCGAGGCGCCTGACGCGTCGCACGACCAGCCGGCAGGTGACCTGCTGCGCTTTGGGGTGGGAGACGAACGCGGTGAAGCCGGTCTCGGCGACCTCGGCCTCGGAGACCCACTCGCCCGTCTCCTCGTCAAGGATCGCGTCGGGGTACTCGATCGGGGTCCACGCCGTCTCGGGGATCTGGGAGATCGCCCGGGTCACCGTCTTCCAGGCCGGGATCGTGAAGGAGAACCACGCCCCCGCCTTCACGGCGGCGGCGACGTTCTTCGCTGTGGCGAACGCGGAGTCCCCACGCACCCACACCTGCTGGGTCGGGCCGGTCACCGCCTTGACCGTGGTCAGGGTCCGCTTGAGGTGCCAGTCGGCGCCCTTACCCGACCTCGTCGACCCCTGACGCAGCGAGCACTCCGCGACCACCGGCGCCGTCGAGGGTGTACTGATCGTGGCGATCAGCGCGTTCAGCCCGCGCACCCCGGAGTACCCGAACCCGGCACCGTCCTTGGCGTATCCGTGGACCTCACGGATCGTGTCGTCCACGTCCACGAACACCAGGTCATCCGCCCCGACCAGGGCCGGGACCTTCGCGGCGAGCCCGGCCAGGAGGCGACGGTGCGCGGCGTGTAGCTGCAGTACGTGCCCGTGGGTGAAGGAACGCAGGAAGGTCCCGATCGTCGACGGTGCCCGCACCGGACCGAGCACCCGGGCCGTGCCACCGGCGCGCAGCACGTTCAGGTCATCGATGCTGTCCGCCCCGGCCAGCATCCCCGCGATCACCGTGCGCGCCTTGACCACCACACTCGCCGCGGGCAGCGTGCACGCCTCGTCAATCACGTCGGACAACCCGGCCGACTCCGCGAGTTCGAGGACCGGCACCAGGCCAGCCGTGGACACGAGGTTCGGATCGTCGAGTACCGGCACGATGCCATGGCATGCTTTCATTACTGAGTGCCCCTCTGCTTGGCCTGGTGCTGTCGTCGCACACAACATCATCCCAGGTCAGCGGGGCACTCCGGCCACCTACGACCGGCGCGCCACACACCGAACGGTGGACTCAGGCTCAGCCTCGGAGGGTGGTGGACGAGGCGCCGACCGGCTAGGAGATCCGTCAGACGGTGAGTTCGTCGGGTACGGATTGTCCCGGGAGCCAGGTACGCGCGGCGGTGCTGATGATCGAGGCCGAGACCCACCAGACCGCGAGTGATGCCAGTCCTGCGAAGGCGGCGGTGCCGAGGATGACCTCCCACGGCAGTTGGTATCCGTAGACGGAGGGGCGGATGGGATAGGCGGTCACGGCGCTGGCGGCTACTGCCATCACGAGTCCGATCACGACCGCGGGCATGAGCCGGACACCGATGATGGTGGTGATGGCCGTCTTGTCGATGCCGACCGTGGACAGCGGGGCGATCTCGTCGGCGGACCGGATGATCTCGGCGGTGGTGTTGGCGAAGGCGCCTACGAGGACCAGGAGGATTCCGACGAGCCCGAAGAATGAGAGCCAGCGTGCTTGGTCGTAGGCGACCAGCGACCCGACGAGCCAGGAGGCCCCTGGTGTCTGGATCACGGGGAGGGGTGCGATCTCGTCGGTGACGGCCGCGGCGAGCTCGACGTGGTCGATCAGTTCGCCGTCGATGCGGAAGAAGAACGTCTCGAGGCTGCCGCCGGCAGGTGCTGGTTTCGTCTCGATGGGCGTTGTGCCGAGTCCTGCGCTGACGAGGTAGTCCAGCGCGACCGGGTCGATGTCGGCCCGTGCCTTGTCGATCGTGTTTCCCGTCGTCATCCCGAGGCGTTCTAGGACCTCGTCGCTGGTCGTCGCGCGCTGGACGATCTCCATGTCACCGTCCAGGCCGTCGAGCCAGAAGTCGACGGCGACGAAGCCGCTCGGGAGGCTGTCCAGCGCGTGCAGCGAGCTGCGGCCGTCGCGTGCGCTTGCGGCGACGAGGTGCCCGTCGAGGGAGGCTGCTGTCGCTGCCGCATCGCGGTCGACCCCGAAGCTCATGGCGGCGGACGACAAGAGCACGACGACCACGGTGCCCGCGGCGACGACGGAACCCACCCGCACGCTTGCACTGCGATGCCGCTCCAGTTGGCGAACTCCGATGAGCTGCCCTGCTCCCCCATGGCGGCGTACCCGGGCCGAGAGCATGCGGGTCACCGCCCCGAGGACCGCATCGATCAGCGAGGGCAGGGTCAGGAGGATGCCGACGGTGATCGCCACGGTCGCGAACAGGATGACGGGCTGAGCCCAGTCGAGATCTGGGCGCATGCTCAGCAGCGCGATCGGGATGAGCGCGCCGAGCATGGTCACGCACAATGCGGCGGACCCGAATCGTGAGCGTTGGCGTGCACGCCCGGCCTTGCGTACCCGGGTCGGCTGGCGGCGGCGGGCGGAGGCGAGAGCCACGGCGCCGGCGGCGAACACGCACCCGATGGCGGCGGCTGCGACGACCTGCACCGCGTGGGGGCGAAGGTCCTCGGGCAGGATCTCAAAGCCGACCATGGGCAAGCGCAAGCCCGAGGTCACCGTCCAGACGGAGAGAGCCACCGCCGCTGTGGTTCCGGCGAGCAAGGCCCACGCGTTACCGGCCAGGATCGCCCGCGCCCGCTGCCACGGGGAGGCGCCCATCCGCTCGAGCGCCCTGAGTGCGCTACCGACGTCTCGGTCTCCCAGGCGACCACCCCCGATGGCCAGGACGACGCCGCCGATCAGCGGGAACGGCACCATCGCGGTCAGGAACGTCGTCAGGGGTTGCTGATAGAGGATCTCCCCGACGACAGCTCCGCCGCCGTGCCAGGCGCTGATCGGCACGAAGCTCGACTCGTCGACCTGCTCGGCCGAGCGGAACACGTAGAGCAGCCGCTCCCCGGGGCTGACCAGGGCTGCGCGATCGATGACCGCCGCGATCGGCCCGTACCGTGCGGCGATGAGCCCATCTTGATCCAGGTCCTTCAGGGCAGCGGACACGGCAATCTGCCCTGGGTCGGGCCACTCGGTCAGCCCCGGAGGAGGAGGCGCTCCGGGATCGACCCGTACGTAGTAGTACACGCCGATGTACTGGTTGTCGATGAACTCCCACCCTGTGGCGAGCAACGCCATCGGTGGCTCCGCTTCGGACTCGGTCATCTGGCCCGAGCGGGCGAGTGCGCGGTCCATGCGCCCGTCGTACACCGCCGACGCGATGACTGCGCTCGCCGCGACGCTACCGATCGTCAGCACCGCCAGGGTGATCACGAGCGCACGGATCCACCGCACTGGGCCACGCGGCCGGACCAGTCGCGCGAGCACCGCCGCCTTGTGCGGGTGAGTCACTGCCATGTCAGCCCTCCCGCACGAAGCATCCCGGTGCGCTGCGCCCTGGCGGCGACAAGAGGCTCATGGGTCACCACGACCAGCGCACACTGCCACTGCTGCGGCGCCGAGAAGATGACATCCGCAATCTCCTCACGCGCTTCGACGTCGAGAGAACCGGTCGGCTCGTCCGCCACGATCAGCGATGGACGGTTGATCAGAGCACGAGCCAACGCGGTGCGTTGCCGCTCACCACCGGAGAGCCGGTCCGACGACAGATCGACGTCGCCTACCCCCACGGCCTCCAGGAGTTCGCGGCCACGCGCACTCGCCTCAGCGGCCGGTACCCCGGCCAGCAGCGCGGGCACGATGACGTTTTCCAGCGGCGTCAACGCGGGCAGGAGTTCGCCGTGCTGGAAGACCGATCCGATGTGCCGCTGCCGCATCCGGGCAGCATCGCGCCTCCGGCGCCCATCCATCGATTGCCCGGCGATGTGGACGGCACCGCTCAAGGGCGCCATCAAGCCGAGAAGAATGTTGAGGAGCGTCGACTTTCCCGCCCCTGACGGCCCCATGATCGCGACCGCCTCACCGGCCTCCACGCTCACGGAGATCTGGTCGAGAATCGTTCGCTCACCAAACCGGAAAGTGATCTCCCGGACATCGAGCATGGGTTCCGTCACTCTGTACCTCTCACAGACATCCAGGGCCGGGTCTTCACCGTGAGCCAGTCCGGTTGGCGCCGGAGGATGCGGGCGCCAACCGGCACTGGATCGCCATGGCAGCGGTGCTGCCGTTGTACTGCCCACACCGGGCATCGTTCACGCTGTCTCGGAAGCCGAGGCTGCTACTTCCAGGCGCCGCACTGCATCCCGCCCAAGAGCGCTCCTGAGCGGCACGCCAGGAGCCCGTTGACGTTGTTCGCGAGGCCCGTCTTGGTCGCCGTCGTGCCGGGGCCGCTCTTGTTGTTGAAGGCGTAGACGGTGCCCCCGCTACCGCTCAACGTGTACTGCGCCTGAACCCAGCGACCGTCGTCGCTGTTGTCCTTGACGGAGACCGATTTGGTACCAGTCGTTGCCGTGGCCCGCTGTCCACGCTGACCGTCGCCGTGAGCGCGTGCGCGGCACCCATGCCACCGACCGAGAGCGCTCCAGCAACGGCAACACCGATGAGTCGACACACAGACTTCTTCATCTTCGTGATCCTTCCTCGCAGCGCACGATGGTCCGGATCGGATGACACGGCTACTCGTGCGTGTGCGTTCGGTGTGAGCGTGGCCGGTTGGCCCGCTCACTCTGTACGTGACATCTGGGCCGTGGATTTACGCAGGATTCCGTATGGCGTGCGTCACATCACGGGCCGGGTGTGCCGATCGTGTCGACCATCCCGGCGCTCAGCCAGACCTCGAACCCGGTGACGGTGGGTTCGGTGATACCGAGCGTCGGGTCGGTCACGGTGATGGTCTCGGTTCCGATGAGCTGACCGGTGGTCGTGGAGACGTGGAGCACGAAGACCTGGTGGGAGCCGGTGTCGGGCCGGTCCCAGGTGATTGCGAACCCGTGCGCCGGTTGCCCGTCGCGTGCCGTGGTGAGCCCGAGGTGACGGACGGCGGGCTCGTCGGCGAGAACGTCCCACATGGCGGCGGCGAGGTCGGACGGGATGACGTAAAGGCCATGGAGGTCCGCAATCTCACTGGCGAGCGTCCACGCCCGCTCCTGCGCGCTTGCGGTGGCAGGCAGCGCCGAACGGTCCAGGAGGGCCGCGCGAAGGGCTTGCGGGTCGCGCGGCAGCGTGTCGGGCAGGCGCGGGTCGAAGGTCCCGGCCTCGGCGGTGTCGGTGGACTCCAGCACACCCGGTGCCGGGGTGTCGGTCGACTTGAGGAGGCCGTCCAGGTCGAGGGGGGCGCCGCGTGACTGGTCCATGCGTGCCGACCCGTCTGGTCCCAGCCACATCTGCGTGACGGTCGGGATCAGGTCGGCCTCGACGTCGTCGCCCGCGTGCACGGACATCAACCAGCCCGAACGTGCGACGTAGTGCACGTCGCCGGTGCCCGACAGCGGGTAGTTCCGTGCGGCCAGCGCCGCCTCGCGGAGCTCCTGGTGCGCGGCGGGTGCATCGGCCGCGTCCTGGGGTGTGGCGATGGTGTACTCCAGGGGTGCCGGGAACGCCATCGCGGGCGCCGACCCGAACACCATGGTCATCGCGAACGTGACCGCGGTCACCACGGCGGCTGCCGACGCCAGCCATGCAGTCCGCGTGACCGTGCGGCGCCTGTCGGCGGCACGGATCCGCCACAGCATCCGCTCAACATCGCCGGGGTCGGGGAGGTGCTCGGCCGGCAACGGCAACACGCCTTGCTCGTGCAGGAGCGCGCGCAGCTCGTCGACAACCCGCTCATCGTCCGAGGCCACGACTCCTCCCTTCCATCTGCGCGTCGACCAGCGCCATCTCGGTGTCGACGGATGCCATCTCGGTATCGACCAGCGGGCGCAGCCGCCGCAGCGCCCGGGTCACCCGCGCACTGACCGTCGAGGTCGGGCGCCCCAGGATCGTCCCCACCTCGGCGAGGGTGAACCCGCAGATCGCCACCAGGTACACCGACGCCCGTTCATGCACGGGCAACGCGCCGAGCCAGCGCTGCACCCGGTCCGTGGCAACGACCTCGTCGGTGGCCGCAGACACGCCAGGCGGCTGGGCCGCGACGGCATCCACGACACACCGGTCCCGGTCGTAGGCCCGGTACAGCTCGAGGACCTTCATGTGCGCGATCCCGAACACCCACGCCCGACACCGGTCGTTTGTCGGCGGGCGATCACCCCAACGGCGCCACGCCGTCTCGAACGCCGCGGAGACAACGTCGTCGACATCGTTTGGGCCGACCTGGCGCAGCACGTACCCATGAAGATCGGCATACGCGGAACGCGCGAACTCCTCGAAACCCTCGATCTCAGTCCCAGGACCGGGGCCGTGGCGGAAGCGATTTAGCACGACGTCGTGGTCAAGAACCGCACCGATCCGGCGGGCACCGACACCGACGCAGACTGCACCCCGGCTGCGAAGCACTGGGACATCCCCGTTCCCCCAGCACCCGAGAAAACGCGGACGGCTCGCCCGGACCGGTTCCAGACCGACTTCGCGCTCGACAATCCGGTCACGTTCTGGTTACCGGTCGTGCCGTAGAAGGTACCGGCATACATGCTGCCGGACCACAGGCAGAAGCGACCGGACGCACACGAAGCCGAGCTCAAGGGCACCACTTCCAGAGCAGATGCCGCCGCGGGGGAGGCAAGACCGAGCGACAGCGTGCAGAGAACAAGCAGGGCTGCGGCGAGTCGAGGACGGCGGACATACGGACGGCGCATCGAACGGACCATGGTCGAGTGTCGGGCACGCGGCCGCCGCGGCGTCGCGTTGGCGCTGACCGAACCGTTCGGCAGACAGTAGGTCCCTCCGACTTGGTTGCGGTCAGCCAACTGTCTGCTCGCGCCGGACACCTCGGCCTTCAGCTGAGCCGTCGAGTTTCGACTCAGCAACTTGATCGCCGGGCCCTGCTGCGCCGCCAGTGTTGCGATCGCCCGCCCGAAGCCTCTTCACCCGCGAGGTGACGGGGCTTCACCGCGAACTCCTCCACGCCAGAAGAACCGTCTCCGCAGATCAGCGGCCACGTTCATGGCGCTCGGGCACAAGCCAGACCCACCCGGCTGGTCGCCGAGCGGTGGATTGAGGCTGAGTATGTCGCCCGCGTGTGCCGCGGAGGGTTTCCCGACGCACTCCGACGCACCAACACGGCCCGTCGCCGCTGGTTCGACGCGTACGTCGACCAGAGCGTCCAGCGCGACGCCGTCGAGCTCGCGCGGGTCCGGCAGCGTCAGGCCCTCTCCGAGGTGCTGAGTCGACTCGCGGGCCGGACCGCGCAGATCCTCAACGTCAACCAGATCGCCGAGGGACTCGAAATCACGCGAGCCACCGTCGAGACCTACATCCGCCTGCTCGAAGACCTCTACCTCGTCGCCCGACTCCCCGCGTGGGGCAAGACGCTCGCGGCTCGTGCCACGCCGAAGCCGAAGATCCACGTCGTCGACTCCGGGGTTGCCGCACGCCTGATGCGCCTCAGCGAGGAGCGCCTCGCCGTCGGCGACCCGTCGACGAACACCGAGTTCGGCCACCTACTCGAGACCTTCGCCGTCGGCGAGCTTCGCAAGCAGGCATCCTGGTTCGACGCGCCGCCGAGCCTTGGGCATTGGCGAACCAGTACGGGCCACGAGGTCGACCTGATCGTCGAGCTCGATGACGGCCGCGTGCTCGGGTTTGAGATCAAGGCCGGCGAAAGGATCTCGGACGCCGACCTGCAGGGCCTGCGCGAGCTGCGCGACCGCATCGGGCCGCGGTTCGTCGCGGGAGTCGCTCTGTCGCTCGGCACGCGTTCGTACACGTACGAGGACCGCCTCCACGTCATGCCTCTCGACCGCCTGTGGCAGCCCCCTGCACCGAACCTTGACCGGTAGGGCCGTCCCCGTGCCATAGCGGATGGAACTGCCAGGCATCTTCTGTCTCTAGGTGTCCACGCCTCCCCGAGTACAGATAGAGGCCCGGACCTGCGAAAACTCGCAGATCCGGGCCTCTGGCCGGGGGTCTGGACAGGCGCGACCGCCGGGAGGATCAGAAGTTGATCATGTGCCCCACGACGCCGTGGATGGCCTCCTGGATGGCCTCCGACAGGGTCGGGTGGGTGTGCACGTTGCGGGCCACCTCGTCGGCCGTGAGGTCCCACTTGGCCGCGAGGGTGAGCTCGGGCAGCATCTCGGAGACGTCGGGGCCGATCATGTGGGCGCCGAGCAGCTCGTTGTACTTGGCGTCGGCGACGATCTTGACGAACCCGGTGGGGTCGCCCAGGCCGTGGGCCTTGCCGTTGGCCATGAACGGGAAGTTGGCGACCTTGACGTCGTAGCCCTCGTCCTTGGCCTGCGCCTCGGTGAGCCCGAAGGAGGCGACCTGCGGGGAGCAGAACGTGGCGCGCGGCATCATGCGGTAGTCGCCGAGCGTCATGGTCTCGGCGCCGGCGATGGTCTCGGCGGCGACGACGCCCTGGGCCTCGGCCACGTGGGCGAGCATGAGCTTGGCGGTGACGTCGCCGATGGCGTAGACGCCGGGCACGTTGGTGCGCATGTGGTCGTCGATGGCGATGGCGCCGCGCTCGGTCAGGGCGACGCCGGTGTTCTCCAGGCCGTACCCGTTGACGTTGGGCGCGAACCCGACGGCCATGAGCACCTTGTCGACGGTGAGCTCGCCGGCCTTGCCGTCCTTGGCGCCCTGGTAGGTGACGGTCACGGACGAGCCGTTGTCCTTGACGGTCTGCACGGCGGTGGAGGTGAGCAGGTTGACGCCGAGCTTCTTGTACTGCTTGGCGATCTCCTTGGAGACGTCGGCGTCCTCGTTGGGCAGCGCGCGGTCCAGGAACTCGATGATGGTGACGTCGACGCCGTAGTTCTTCAGGACGTACCCGAACTCCATGCCGATGGCGCCGGCGCCGACGATGGCGATCGACTTGGGCAGCTCGCGCGTCATGATCTGGGTCTCGTAGGTCACGACGTTGTCGGACAGCTCGACGCCGGGCAGCAGGCGCACCTGGGAGCCCGTGGCGATGATGACGTTGTCGGCCGTGACGGTCTCGGTGCCGCCGTTGGTCAGCGCGACCGAGATCGTCTTGGCGTCCACGAACGTGCCGCGACCCTGGAACTCCTGGATCTTGTTCTTCTTCATCAGGAAGTGGACGCCCTTGGTGCGGCCGTCCGCGACCTCGCGCGAGCGGTCCCAGGCCCGGCCGAAGTCGAAGCTGACCTCGCCCGACATGCCGAAGAAGTCCTTCTGCGTGTGGAAGATGTGCGCCAGCTCCGCGTTGCGCAGGAGCGCCTTGGACGGGATGCAGCCGACGTTGAGGCACACACCGCCCCAGTACTTCTCCTCGATGATCGCGACGGACTTACCGAGCTGAGCGGCGCGGATGGCGGCGACGTAGCCGCCAGGACCCGCGCCAAGGAGAACGACGTCAAAGTGGGATGCCATGGCGCCTAGCCTATTGCGCTCGGCCAGCGGTCCTGACGCGACGTCTGTCACAGGTCGCTCCTACGGTGGGCGCATGAAGATCGGTCTGGTGGGGTCGTTCGGAACACCCAGGCAGCAGGTCACCCTGGCCCGGGAGTCCGAGCGGCACGGCTGGGACGGGTTCTTCACCTGGGACGGCATCAGCCTGGACGATCCGGGGGCGGGCGTGGCTCCGACGTACGACCCGTTCTCGATCCTCGCCGCGGTCGCAGCGGTCACCGAGCGCCTGACGCTCGGCGCGATCGTCTTCGCGCTCCCCCGGCACCGCCCGTGGGAGCTCGCGCAGCGCGCCCTGACGGTCGACCACCTCTCGGGGGGCCGCCTGGTGCTGCCCGTGGGTCTCGGCGTGCCGATCGACCGTGCGTTCACCTCCGTCCACGGCCAGCCGACGGCGTTGCGCGACCGCGCCGACCTGCTCGACGACGTGCTCGCCTGGCTGAGCCGCGCCTGGTCGGGTGAGGAGTTCTCCTTCGAGGGCACGCACCTGAGCACGGGCCCGTTCCGTTTCCCGGCCCGGCCCGCCCACGGCAGCATCCCGGTGTGGCCGGTCGCCGTCTGGGACGCCGCGAAGCCGCCGCTGCGCTCGTTGAATCGTGCCCTGCGCTGGGACGGCGTGGTCCCGCAGGTGCGCGGCACCTCGCCCGACGCCGCCGAGGCCCGCCCCGAGCACATCGCCGAGCTGGTCGCGTGGGCGGCGTCGCGACGCGACCCCG
Organism: Xylanimicrobium pachnodae JCM 13526 = NBRC 107786; assembly: GCA_001592145.1. Taxonomy (GTDB): domain Bacteria; phylum Actinomycetota; class Actinomycetes; order Actinomycetales; family Cellulomonadaceae; genus Xylanimonas; species Xylanimonas pachnodae. Next base: position 103,119 of record BCWJ01000008.1, read on the forward strand.
CCGCCGCCCCGTGGGACGTGGTCATCCAGGGCCGCCTGTCGCCCGACGACGGCGAGGCCCGCGACCAGCTCGCCGCCGCGGCCGACGCCGGGGCCACCTGGTGGGTCGAGAGCTGGTGGGACCCAGCGACGACGACACCCGAGCATCTGCTGACCCTCGCCCGCAGGACGCCGCCGCGGCCGTAGACCTCTGGACCGCAACCTCTGGCAATGATCTAATGCATTAGATCATTGTTCTCGACCGGCCGGAGGGTCCCGTGACCGTCATCGCCATGCTCGTCCCCCTCCTGTCCCCGGCCGTTCCGGTTCTGGCCATCGCCCTCATCCTGTGGCTGGCCACGAGGAGGCGGCCCGACGTCAGCGACACCGTTGCCGATGCCGCTCGGCGACACGAGGTGCTCGTCTCCACCCTCTCCGCCGCCGCGGCGGTCGTGATCGCCGTCATCCTGCTCTGGCAGCCCGGCGCCTGGCTCGCCAGAACCGTGACCACGGGAACTCTCCAGGCGATCACGCCCCTCGTCATCGCCACCGCCTTCGCCTCGGTCCGTGCGCTCGGCGAACTGACCTGGCCGCGGCCGCACGGCGACGTACGGTCCGCCCCGCTGACACGACGAACCGTCTGGTCTCTCGGCGGTCTTCGGCTCAAGAGCGCGCTGGGAACGGGGTTCTTGCTGGTTGCCGGGCTCATCGCCACCGGCGTGACGGCCGACGCCTCGGGGCGCGGGTTCGTGCTGCAGCGCAGCCTCGGCGACGGCGGGAGCATTCTCACCACCGCGGGCCCGTACCCCGGCTGGCCCTCCGGCGGCCCCGTCCTCGTCGCCCTCGCGCTCACCACCGTTGCAACCTGGCTCGCCCTCGTGGCCATCGTCCGACGCCGCCCGCTGACGGGGGTCCCCACCGTCCACGACGACGCGCTCCGCCACACCTCGGCACACCGGATCCTCGGCGGCGTGCAACTGTGCCTCGGGTTCACGGTGTACGCCACGTGGTGGACGGCGGGCTCCGCCATCGCGAACGCGGTCGACGGGGTCCCAAGTCGGCATCCGGTCCTGGGCGTGCTCGCCATCGCGCTGCAAGCCATCGCGGGCTGTGTCGTGGCCGGATCGACGATGGCCGCTCTGGCCTCGCTGTGGCCACGTCCGGTGCCGCGCGCCGAGCCTGCGGCACCCGCCACCAGTACCGGACGTGCCGCATGACGGACCTCTTCGTCGCCCTGGGCTCCCCCGTCCCGGTCTACGAGCAGATCCGCGCCCAGGTCGCGGCGGCCGTCGCCGTGGGGACGCTGCGGCCCGGGGATCGCCTGCCCGCCTCACGCGACCTGGCGCGCGACCTCGGCATTGCGGTCGGGACCGTGCAGCGCGCCTACCGGGAACTGGAGGCGGGCGGCGTCGTCGAGTCGCGCCGCCGCACGGGCACCGTCATCGCGCCGACGGCGAGCTCTCCGGGTGGGACCGGCACCACGAGTCCACCCCCTGCCGTCGTCGCGCGGGCGCGCGCCCTGGTCACGGCCGCCCGGCAGGCGAACGTCCCCGACGACGTCGTCCTCGACGTCGTACGCGGGGTCCTCGCCGCGAACGTGGTTTCGACGGGCTCGACCACCGGATGACGACGACAGGCTCAACCACCGCACTCGGTGGTCGAGCCTGTCGAAACCAGCCTGTCGAGACCGTCAGACCTGCGCCGGGCGGGCCGGCTCGATGTCCACCTTCGCCCAGTGCTTGGCGGGCAGCGTCTTGGGCCGCCACGCCTCACGCTTCGCCTCGTACTCGGTGATGGCGTCCTCCTTCTGGAGGGTCAGGCCGATGTCGTCCAGGCCCTCCATGAGGCGCCAGCGGGTGTAGTCGTCGATCTGGAACGGCACGGTGATGTCGTCCGCGTGGACGGTGCGGTTCTCCAGGTCCACGGTCACCTCGGTGCCAGGGTTGGCCTCCAGGATCTTCCACAGGAGCTCGATGTCCTCCTGCGCGACGACGCCGGCCACAAGGCCCTGCTTGCCCGAGTTGCCGCGGAAGATGTCCGCGAACCGGGAGGCGAGCACCACCTTGAACCCGTAGTCCTTGAGCGCCCACACGGCGTGCTCACGCGAGGAGCCGGTGCCGAAGTCGGGCCCGGCCACGAGCACGGAGCCGCTCCGGTAGGCGTCCTGGTTGAGCACGAAGGCGGGGTCGCCGCGCCAGGCGGCGAACAGCGCGTCCTCGAACCCGGTGCGGGTGATCCGCTTGAGGTAGACGGCGGGGATGATCTGGTCGGTGTCGACGTTGCTGCGGCGCAGCGGAACCCCGACGCCCGTGTGGACGGTGAACTTCTCCATGGGTCTCTTCCTTCCGGGAAGCGGGGTCAGGCGGCGGGCTTGGCGAACGGGAGGTCGACGAACACGGGCGCGCTGCCGTCGAAGCCGGAGGCGCCCACGCCGTCGAGCGGCGAGCCGTCGAACGTCGTCAGGTCCACGTCGTCCGGCAGGTCCAGGTCGGCGAGCGAGGACAGCGTGCCGCGGATCGCGGTCGCGGCGGCGACGAGCGGCGAGACCAGGTGGGTGCGCCCGCCCTTGCCCTGGCGGCCCTCGAAGTTGCGGTTCGACGTCGACGCCGAGCGCTCCCCCGGGGCGAGCTGGTCGGGGTTCATGCCCAGGCACATCGAGCAGCCCGCGTTGCGCCACTCGGCGCCGAACTCCTTGAAGATCACGTCCAGGCCCTCGGCCTCGGCCTGGAGGCGCACGCGCGCGGACGCCGGAACCACGAGCACGCGCACGTCCTTGGCCTTCTCGCGGCCCTTGAGCACCTTGGCGATCGACCGGAGGTCCTCGATGCGGCCGTTGGTGCACGACCCCATGAACACGGTGTCGACCTTGATGTCGCGCAGCGGGACGCCGGGCTCCAGGCCCATGTACTCCAGCGCGCGCTCGGCGGCCACGCGCTCGTTGGCGTCCGCGATCTCGGCGGGAACCGGCACGTTGGCCGAGATGGGAAGGCCCTGGCCGGGGTTGGTGCCCCACGTCACGAACGGCTCCAGGTCGGAGGCCTTGAGGACCACCTCGGCGTCGAAGACGGCGTCGTCGTCGGACTTGAGCGTCTTCCAGTACTCGACGGCGGCGTCCCAGTCCTCCCCCTCGGGGGCGTGCGGGCGGCCCTTGAGGTAGTCGAACGTCGTCTGGTCGGGGGCGATCATGCCGGCGCGCGCACCGGCCTCGATCGACATGTTGCAGATGGTCATGCGGGCTTCCATCGACAACCGCCGGATTGCCTCACCGCGGTACTCGAGCACGTAGCCCTGGCCACCGCCGGTGCCGATCTTGGCGATGATCGCCAGGATGATGTCCTTCGACGTCGTCCCGGGCGGCAGCTCGCCGTCGACCGTGATCGCCATGGTCTTGAAGGGCTGCAGCGGCAGGGTCTGCGTGGCGAGCACGTGCTCGACCTCGGACGTGCCGATGCCGAACGCCAGGCCACCGAACGCGCCGTGCGTGGAGGTGTGCGAGTCACCGCAGACGACGGTCAGGCCGGGCATGGTCAGGCCGAGCTGGGGGCCCACCTGGTGGACGATGCCCTGGTCGGAGTCGCCGAGCGAGTGGATGCGGATGCCGAACTCGCGGGCGTTCTCGCGCAGCTTGTCGATCTGCGTGCGGCTCGTGGAGTCCGCGATCGGCAGGTCGATGTCGAGCGTCGGGGTGTTGTGGTCCTCGGTGGCGATGGTGAGGTCCGGGCGGCGCACGGGGCGGCCGGCGAGGCGCAGACCCTCGAACGCCTGCGGGCTCGTCACCTCGTGGAGCAGGTGGAGGTCGATGTAGAGAAGGTCGGGCTCACCGTTCGCGCCGTGGCGCACCAGGTGTGCGTCCCAGACCTTCTCTGCCAGTGTTCCGGCCATCCTCTATCCCTTCGCATGCCCCGGTCCGACGGTCGCGGGGCTCGTGTGGTCTCGACCTACGTCGCGCCGATCCGATCCTCGGGACCGGTTCGCGAAAGTGTTCACGAGAACGTTTTCTCAGGAAACTTGCAATCTCACGTGACGAGACGGCAGTATCGCCCTATGGACGATAGTAGCGGAGTCGGCGTTCTTGACAAGGCGGCGTCCGTGCTCGGCGCCCTGGAGTCGGGACCGGCCACATTGGCGCAGTTGGTGACCTCGACGGGGCTCGCCAGACCCACGGCCCACCGCCTCGCGGTCGCACTCGAGCACCACCGCCTCGTGGCCCGGGACATGCAGGGACGGTTCGTCCTGGGTCCGCGCCTCAACGAGCTTGCGACGGCCGCCGGGGAGGACCGCCTCCTGGCCGCCGCCAACCCCGTGCTCGTCGCCCTGCGCGACCACACGGGCGAGTCCGCGCAGCTCTACCGCCGTCAGGGCGACCACCGCATCTGCGTCGCGGCGGCGGAGCGCCCCGTGGGCCTGCGCGACTCCATCCCCGTGGGCGCCACGTTGACCATGCACGCCGGCTCCGCCGCCCAGATCCTCCTCGCCTGGGAGGAGCCGGACCGCCTGCACCGGGGCCTGCGCGACGCCGTCTTCACGGCAACGATCCTGTCGGGCGTGCGCCGCCGCGGCTGGGCGCAGTCCGTCTCCGAGCGTGAGCTCGGCGTGGCCAGCGTCTCCGCTCCCGTGCGCGGACCGTCCGGCAAGGTCGTGGCGGCCGTCTCGGTGTCCGGCCCTGTCGAGCGGCTCACCCGCCAGCCCGGCAGGCTGCACTCCGCCGCCGTCGGCGCCGCCGCCAACCGCCTCACCGAGGTCCTGCGGCGCGCCGGGGAATGATCCCCGCCACGAGCCCACCGGTTCACTACGCTGCGGACCAGGGTGCGACCGCCGCTCCCCCGACGACCTGCGTGAGGACCTGATGCCGGCAAAGGCCAAGACCGTTCTGATCTGGATCGTCGTGATCTTCCTCATCTACGCGATCGTCCAGAGCCCCGAGCGTGCCGCCGAGATCGTCAAAGCCCTGGTCGACGTGATCGTCAACGCCGTCCAGTCGATCGGGAAGTTCTTCGGCAACCTCGTCGGCAGCTCGTGAGCCGAGCGGGAGCATCCGGTGGCAACCCAGCCCCGTGAGGGCGTCCGCATCGGGGACGAGCTGAAGCGGTACGTGCTGCCCACCGAGACGGTCGTGCTCGCGACGCGCCGTCACTGGGCCTCACTCCTCGAACCCGCCGCGACCTGCGCGGGCACCTTCCTGCTCGTCGGAGTCATCGTCTTCGTCGCTCCCGCCGGCCTGCAGGACGTCGTCGGCTGGCTGTGGTTCGCCTGGTTGTTCACGCTGGGGCGCCTCGCGTTCCGGTGGCTCGAGTGGCGCCACGAGTGGTTCGTGTCCACCGACAAGCGCCTGCTGCTCCTGTACGGCCTGGTGATCCACAAGGTGGCCATGATGCCGCTGATGAAGGTCACGGACATGGGCTACACGCGGACCCCGCTGGGCCAGGTCCTCGGGTACGGCCGGTTCGTCATGGAGTCCGCCGGGCAGGACCAGGCGCTGCGCCAGGTCGACTACGTACCCCGCCCCGACGCCACCTATCGCGCCCTGTGCGCCGAGATCTTCCGGCCCGCCGCGGGCAAGACGACCCCGGAGGCGCCCGGTGTCCCGGTCAGTGCGGAGCCCGCACCCGTCGTCGTCGTTCGTGGTCGTGAGGCTCCCGAGGCACCGCGCCCGACGACACAGCCCATCGCCGTCGTCAGCCGTGCGGACCCGGCGCGGGCACAGCGGCCGGCCGAGGCCTCCCCGAACCACGCCGGACAGGCCCGCCACGACGCCGCGACGACGTCGGCGCCTCACTGGGACCCGCCGGAGTGGCAGCCCCCGCGCCCCTACGACCCCCACCCGTAGTCGGCCCCGTCGTCGGCACGGCCGCTGACCTCGCGGCGCCGAGAGTTGGGAACGACGAAGGCCCGATCCGTGGGATCGGGCCTTGCGATGCGTACCCCCAGCGGGATTTGAACCCGCGTTACCGCCGTGAGAGGGCGGCGTCCTGGGCCGCTAGACGATGGGGGCCCATGACTCCGTTCGCAGACGAACGGTGCGTACCCCCAGCGGGATTTGAACCCGCGTTACCGCCGTGAGAGGGCGGCGTCCTAGGCCGCTAGACGATGGGGGCCTATGACTGCCGATCCGCGTGGACCGACTGCCGGAGAATCCTAACCCGCCATCGTCAACCGTGATGACCAAGTGGATCCTTGGCTGGGGTACCAGGACTCGAACCTAGAACAACTGAACCAGAATCAGCCGTGTTGCCAATTACACCATACCCCATGGTGGTATCAGCCCCGGGGTCTCGCTCGGGGCCAACAGCGGTTAACACTACCCGACGCAGACCCGTCCACCAAAATGCAGCCCATCCGGCAGGATCGACACCATGACCGCTGCCCACGGACCCAGCGCCCACGACCATGCCGCCCACGACCATGCCGCCGCCCACGACCACGCCACGCGCGCCGCCTCCTTCCAGGCGGGCGCCTCGAACTACGCGGCCGTCCGCCCCGCCTACCCGCAGGCCGCGGTCGACTTCCTGCTCGGCGCCGTCCCGCACCCGCACCCGAGCACGCCGCCGCGCGTGCTCGACCTGGCCGCGGGCACCGGCAAGCTCACGGCATCGCTCGTCACCCGCGACCTCGACGTCGTCGCCATCGATCCATCAGCGGCGATGCTCGCGGAGCTGGCGGCATCGCTGCCCGACGTCGAGACCCACCGCGCCACGGCCGAGGCGATCCCGGTGGTCACCGCCTCCGTCGACGCCGTCGTCGTCGGGCAGGCCTGGCACTGGTTCGACGAACCGGCGGCATCGGCCGAGATCGCACGCATCCTGCGCCACGGCGGCACCCTCGGGGTGGTGTGGAACATGCGGGACACGTCGCGGGACTGGGTGGCTCGGTTCGGCGAGATCCTGCACCGGGGCGATCGGCTCGAGCCCGTGGCCGATCACGTCGCGCCGCGCCTGGGCGCACAGTACGACGACGTCGAGCACGAGTCCTTCCCCTGGGCGGACGACATCGCGACGGCGTCGCTGCGGCCCCTCGCGGCGTCGCGCAGCTACCTGCTCACGCTGCCCGACGACGAGCGCGAGACCCTCCTGGCCGCGGTCGACGAGCTCGTGGCGACGCACCCGGATCTCGCGGGCCGCGACCGGGTGGCCCTGCCCTACGTGGCGCACGCCTATCGGGCACGCCGCCGCTGATCCGCGGTCGCGACGGCCGCGAGCCGCCGCGCCGCCCCCGAGAGTGTCACCCCGTCCTTCCACACGACGCGCAGGCGACGCGTCAGATCGATCCCGGTGACGGGGACGCGCACGAGCGTGCCGCGGGCGACGGCGTCCGCCACGCTGAGCGCGGAGACCACCGTGACCGCCCCGCCGTGCACCACGGCGGAGGTCAGCGCGACCGTCGACCCGAGGGCCGGCAGGTGCGGAGGCAACGTGGCCCCGACCCGGGCCAGCGCCGCCTCCAGGACCTCGCGGGTGCCCGAGCCGGCCTCGCGCACCAGCAGGCGCGCCCCGAGCAGGTCCGCCACCCCGACCGACCGTCGTCGCGCCCAGGGATGGCCGGGTGCGACGACCGCGACGAGCTCGTCGTCCGCGACCGTGCGGCTGCGCAGGCCGCGACGCACCCCGGGACCCTCGACGAAGCCCAGGTCGGCCGCACCCGAGAGCACCAGGTCCATCACCTCGCGCGAGTTGCGCACCACGAGCTCCACATCGGGCGCCGCACCCGACCGGGGCGGGGCGGACACCTGGGCGAGCCAGTGGGGCGCCAGGTGCTCGGCCACGGTGAGGCTCGCGGCCACGCGCAGCCGCTCGTGCGAGGTCGCGCGCAGCGTCGCCGTCGCGTCCTCGAACCGGCTGGAGGCACCGACGACGTCCGCCGCCCACGCGGCGACCACCCGGCCCGTCTCGGTCAGCGCGGTGCCCCGCGTGGACCGGGCGAGCAGGTCCAGCCCCAGTCGGCGTTCCAGCGTGCGCAGGCCCGTCGACGCCGTCGGCTGCGAGACGCCCAGCGTGCGCGCGGCGGCGCTGATGGACCCGTGCTCGTCGAGCGCGACCAGCAGCTCCAGCAGGGCGAGCGAGGTGCGCTCACCACGCCGGGTCCCGGCAGTCTCAGCCATAGGGCAACTCTAGAGGTCCCCCCGCGATCGGGGTCTGGTCGGTGACGGGGCACCGGGGCACGCTCACCGTGTGACCATCGTTCCCGGGCTCGTCCTGACCGCCGCCGCCACCACGCTGCTGCTTGCCGCCTCCCGGCTCACACCGGCGGTGTCCCCCCTGGTGGTAGCGCTCGTCGTCGGCGCCTGCGTCGGCACCCTCGCCGGGGTGTGGGTGCGCCGGGCCCCCGTGACCCGCGAGCCGCGGTGGGCCCGGTTCGGCCCCGGGACGCAGTTCGCGGCGAAGCGCATTCTGCGGTTCGCCGTGGCGCTCCTGGGCCTGCGGCTCTGCCTGCCCGACGTCGTCGCCCTCGGCTGGCGCGGCCTCACCGTCGTCGTGCTCACCCTGACCGCCACGTTCGCCGGGACGCAGTGGGCGGGGCGGCGCCTCGGCGTGCCACGCGAGGCGGCCCTGCTGGTCGGCACCGGGTTCGCCGTGTGCGGGGCGGCGGCCGTCTCCGCCATGACGGGCGTGCTCGACCGGGCCCGGCCCGCCGGTCCGCACTCCGCCCGCGACCGGGTCGAGGCCGCCGACGCCGTCGCCGCCGCACTCGCCCTCATCACGCTCTACGGCACCCTCGCAACCCTCGCGCTGCCCCCGCTCGCGCGGGCGATCGGGCTCGACGACGCCCGCGCCGGGCTGTGGATCGGGGCCTCCGTCCAGGAGGTCGCGCAGGTGGTGGCCGCCGCCGGAGCCGTCTCCGCGGCGGCCGTGGCGACCGCCACCGTGGCCAAGCTCGCCCGGGTGGCGCTGCTCGCACCCCTGGTCGCGGGCAGCGGCGCGGTCCTCACACGCCGCACTCCCCCCGCCCGGGTGCCCGGAGCGCTGCGCACACCGCCCGTGCCGCTGTTCGTGGCCGGGTTCCTGGCCGCCGTCGTGGTGCGCTCGCTGGGTCTGCTGCCCAGCCCCGTGCTCGACGCCGTCGACACCGTCACGACGACGCTGTTCGTGGGGTCGATGTTCGCGCTCGGCCTGGGCGTGGACCTGCCCCGGCTGCTGCGCACCGGGCGGAGAACCCTGGCGCTCGGCGGGGTGTCCGCGCTCATCGCGACGGGCGTGTCGCTCGCCGGGGTGCTGGCGCTCACCTGAACCGGGGCGCCCCTGGACCGCGCCTGCCTCAACCGGTGAGCGTCACAGGCCGAGCGTGTCCAGCAGCGTGTCGAGCGTCGTGATGCGGGACACGCGCGAGCCGGGGACGAACCCGGGCCTGCCCGCGTGCAGCCCACCGCCCCGGGCGTCGAACCGCACCCCCGGACGCTCCAGCCAGACGCCGAGCAGGCCGGCGTCCGCGGCGGCCCGGGCGTCGATGTCGGGCTCGTCGCCCACGTACGCCGTGCGCGCCGGGTCCGTGCCCAGCAGCCGGCACCCCTCCCAGAACACCTCGGGGCGTGGCTTGCCGTAGCCCAGAGTGTCCACCCCGACCAGCACGGGCAGCCCCTCGATCTGCGCCGTCGCCAGCTTGGACGTCTGCAGCTCCACGCTCGCGTTCGTTACGACACCGACCGCGACACCGGCATCCGCGAGCCGCTTGAGCACGCCCGCGACGTCGTCGAACGCTCGCCACGCCCGCTCGAACGCACCCCAGAACACCTCCAGCCACACCGGGTAGGACGCCTCGTCCACGCGCGGGCCGCCGAACGCGGCGTGCAGCTCGTCCGCGCGCAGTCGGCGCTGTTCGTCGTACCCGAGCTCACCGCGCGTGTACGCGCGGTACCGCCCGCCGACGTCGGAGCGCCAGATGGCAAGCATCTCGGGCTCACGCTCCACCGGGACATCGGGCAGGAACGCGCGCCGGACCGCGGCCACCGCCTCGGCGAACGCCCCCGCGGTGTCCACCACGGTGTCGTCGACGTCGAACAGCACGCCGTCGAGGGGACGGACGGACGCGGTGTCGACAGGCGCAACCGCCGTGGTATCGGATGCCGGAGTGTCGGACGCCGGCATGTCTAGCGCTCTGGTGGGGTCAGCCATCGAGGCGGGCGATCGCGGCGTCCACGCGGGCCAGGGTCCGCTCCCGGCCCAGCACCTCCAGCGACTCGAACAGCGGCAGGCCGATCGTGCGACCCGTGACCGCGACGCGCACGGGCGCCTGCGCCTTGCCGAGCTTGAGGCCGTGCCGCTCACCGATGCTCGCCACGAGCTCCTTGAGGGGCTCCGCCGTCCACGGCTCGAGGCCCACGAGCGCCGCGCGCACGTCAGCGAGCAGGGCGGGCGCGGGCTCCTTCATGGCCTTGTTCCACGACTGCTCGTCGTCCACCGGGGTGTCGAGGAACAGGAAGTCCACGTTGGCGGTGATGTCGGCCAGGGTGGCGATGCGCGTCTGGGCGAGCGGCGCGACGGCGGCGAACGCGGCGGCGTCGAACTGCTCGGGGGCCCAGGGGGCGTGCGGCGCGCGCAGCCAAGGGTCCACGGCGGCCACGAACTCGTCGATGCCCAGCGCCCGGATGTACTCGCCGTTGAACGCCGTGAGCTTCTTGACGTCGAAGAACGCGCTGGCCGAGTTGACGTCGGCGACGTCGAACCGCTCCACGAGCGTGTCGAACGGCAGGATCTCCTCGTCGTTGCCCGGCGCCCAGCCGAGCAGCATGAGGTAGTTGACCATCGCGGCGGGCAGGATCCCGTCGGCCAGGTAGTCCTCGAGGGCCACCTTGTCGCGGCGCTTGGAGAGCTTCTGGCGGCGCTCGTTGACGATGACGGGCAGGTGCGCCCAGGTGGGCGGCGTGTGGCCCAGCGCCTCCCACAGCAGTTGCTGCTTGGGCGTGTTGGGCAGGTGCTCCTCGCCGCGGATCACGTGGGTGATGCGCTCGTCGGCGTCGTCGACCACGTTGGCCAGCAGGAACACGGGCGAGCCGTCCCCGCGCGCGACGACGAAGTCCTCCATCGCGCTGTTCGGGAAGGTGGGGTTGCCGCGCACCAGGTCGACGACGGCCGTCTCCCCCTCGTCGGGCGTGCGGAAACGCAGTGCCCGGCCCGGCTCGTATGTCAGGCCGCGGTCGCGGCAGTAGCCGTCGTACCCGGTCTGGGCGTTGCCGGTGCGCGCGGCGACCGCGTCGCGGGTGCAGTCGCAGTAGTAGGCGCGGCCCTGGTCGTAGAGGGTGGCAGCGGCCTGCTGGTGCAGCGCGACGTTCTGCGACTGGAAGTACGGGCCCTCGAACGTCGGGTCCTCCGCGTGCATGCCGAGCGACGCCATCGCGGAGAGGATGCCGTCCACCCATTCGGGCTTGTTGCGCGCCGCGTCCGTGTCCTCGATGCGCAGCACGAACGTGCCGCCCGTGTGCTTGGCCACGGCCCAGTTGAACAGCGCGGAGCGCGCCCCACCGACGTGGAACATCCCGGTGGGCGAGGGGGCGAAACGAACACGGACACCAGCGGAGCCGGCAGCAGGAAGATTCACGCGCCCCAGGCTACCCGCGCCGCCCCAGCACCCCGGGTGCGGGGCGTCGCCGCTGGCCCACGAGTCGACGACCAGACGCCACGTTCACCGCGACGACGGCCACGGCGCCAGGCGCGGCAGACGGCGGTCGATCCGGGCGGAAGCGCGGACCACGGGCGGGAACTTCGCGAGCAGGCGTTGCGCCACGGACTCCGGGTCGCGCGCGTCGGTGGCCATGAAACGCAGCGGCCGCACTCCGAACGCCTCCGCGATGGCATCCTCGCGGCGCTTCTCCTCGACAAGGGCCCGTCTGCCGCTGTAGTCCGGGCCAAACGCACCGTCCGCGTACTTCACCTGGCCGTCAAACTCGGCGAGCACCCGATGCTCGGTCCAGGCGACGTCGACCCGGAACCGGCCCAGCCGGGTGGGCACCGGGAGCTGGAGCGTGGGCCGGGGCAGGCCACGCCACAGTGCGATGTAGCGAAGCCAGGTCTCCCACGCCGACTCCGCGCCACCGTCGGCGAGGGTCAGCACCATCGCGGCCCGCGCCCGCCCGTTCGGTTTGCGCACCGCCGCGAGCAGATCGCGCACCACCTCCACCCGAAGCCCCTGCCCGAGGGCGGCGTCGGTGACGACGAGGCCGTCCAGCACGGGGAGCGTCAGTGCACAGTCGAGGACCGTCTGCTCAAGCGAGGTCACCGGCAACCCGTCGATCACCATGTGCCGCTCGGGTACACCCACGTGCCGTGCAACGTCGCGCGCGCGTTCGCCACCGGCCCTGGATCGCTGCCGCAGATGTGTGACCTCTGCGACGGTCCAGGTCCGCAGTCCCCAGAGCAGCGCCGCCGTCTCATGGGAGAAGACGTGCGGCGCTCGCATTTGGCGGTGGACGGCGTGGGCCCGTACGAGGGCGCGCGCACGAGTCTCGGCGCTGTCACCCCGGGCCGGGGCGGTCTCGGGGTGCACGTACGCCCCGCGGCGCACGCGCACCAACTGACCCTGGGCCACGGCTTGCCGCAGCGCCTGGGGCTCCTCCGTGCGTGCGAGCACGATGCGGTTGCTGGGCACGTCCGCCAGCATCTCGCGCCAACGACCCGGTCCTGACGACCCTGTGGAAAAGGGCGTCGAGGCTTACCTCCGGTCGTCGACTTGTGGACTGGTCGTCGGTTCAACCCGACGTCCAGACCTCGAACCGACGTCCAGACCGCCGGTCCCTCATCGGCGGGTGGCCACCATCACGCTGAAAACGCCCGCCGTGGCGCGGTGGGTGATCGTCAGGCCGGCGCGTTCCAGGGTCGCGGCCAGCTCTCGTTCCGGGTGGACGACGAAGCGCCACGACGTGTGCCGCCAGCGACCCGCGAGCGCCGAACCCCGCGCGAACAGGCGCAGCCACCAGGTGTCGCGCGGGTAGCTGAGCACCACGTGGCGGCGCGCGTGGCCGGCCGCCGCCGTGAGCAGTGCCCCGGCGTCGGCGTAGCAGCACACCACCTTCATGAGCGCGACGACGTCGGCCGGTTCGACCAGGTCTCCGCGCGCGACGAGGTCGCCCGTCACGCGCCGCACCCGCCCGCCGACACCGGCCTGCTCCGCGAGCGCGGCCGCCTCGTGCTCGTACCCCGCGGACAGGTCGACGGCGGTGACGTGCGAGGCACCCGCGCGCAACAGCTCGATGCCCAGGTCACCGATGCCGGCGCCGACGTCGAGCACGGTGTCCCCGCGGAGCACGCCCGCGCGGTACAGGTCCACCACGTGCTGCGGGTCGCGTGTCAGGCCGCGGCGCCGGTACCGGGCGGCGTCGCGCCGGGCCAGGCCGGCGGTGAAGACGCGGTCGTAGCCCTGCGGCTCGCAGCACGAGGCCATGGCGGCACCTCAGTCGCGGCGGAACACCGGGTTGCTCATGGTGCCGATGCCCTCGACCTCGACCTCCATGCGGTCGCCGTGCTCCACGAGGCCGACCCCGGCGGGAGTGCCGGTGAGGATCACGTCGCCGGGCAGCAGGGTCATGGCCTCGGAGATGTAGGAGATGAGGAACGGGATGTCGAACACCAGGTCCGCGGTGCGCCCGTCCTGCTTGAGCTGGCCGTTGACACGGGAGCGGACGGCGACGTCCTCCGGGTCCAGGTCGGTGTCGATCCACGGACCGAGCGGCAGCGAGGTGTCGAACCCCTTGGCGCGCGCCCACTGCCCGTCGGTGCGCTGCGCGTCGCGCGCGGTGACGTCGTTCGCGACCGTGTAGCCGAGCACGTAGCTCAGCGCGCTCTCGGGGGTGACGTCCTTGCACACCTTGGAGATGACGACGGCGAGCTCGGCCTCGTAGGACACCTCCTGCGACCAGTGCGGCAGGATCACCGGGTCGTCCGGGCCGACGACGGCGGTGTTCGGCTTGAGGAACAGCAGCGGTGAGGTGGGCACTTCGCCGCCCATCTCGGCGGCGTGGTCGGCGTAGTTCTTGCCGACGCAGACCACCTTCGAGCGGGGGATCACCGGGGCCAGCAGGCGGACGCCGTCACCCAGCTCGATCCGCTCCCCCGTCGGCATGGCCGGCATGTAGAGCGGGTCGCCGCCCAGCACGGCGAGGAACGTGCGGTCCCCCTCCTGCTGGACGAGCGCGTAGTGGGGGTCGTTGCCGGTGGTGAATCTCGCGATGCGCACGCCACGAGACTACGGGAGTGCCGTCCCGGATCGACAGGATGACCGTCAGACGCGGGCGAGCACCTCACCGTGCAGGATGGCGAACCAGCCGTCGGGGGCCTGCGCCCAGGCGAGCCAGTCCTGGGCGAGCTGTTCGAGGGCGACGTCGTCGGCGAGCCCGGACTCCTGGGCCTGGACGGCGAAGTTGGAGGCCACGCAGCGTTCGGCCCATACCTGCCCCCACCACTGGCGGTCGGCGGGGGTGGCGTAGCACCAGGACGACGCCGAGGGCAGCAGGTGCGCGGCGTCGAACCCGGCCTGCTGGACCCAGGAGAACAGGCGGCGGCCGGCGTCGGGTTCGAACCCGTATGCGTGGGTGACCTCGTGGTAGAGGGTGTTCCACTCGGCCAGGCCGGCGGACTGCGGGTACCAGGCCATGGCGGCGTAGTCGGCGTCGCGCACGGCGATGAGCCCGCCGGGCTTGGCGACGCGCTTCATCTCGCGCAGGGCCGCCACCGGGTCGGAGAGGTGCTGGAGGAGCTGGTGGGCGTAGACGACGTCGAAGCTGTCGTCGGCGAACGGCAGCTCGTAGGCGTTGGCCTCTTCGAACCGCACGTTGTCGTACCCGGCGGCGTGGTCGCGGGCGGCGTCGAGCACCTGCGGGGCGGCGTCGACGCCGACGACGGTGCCGCCCTTGAGGATGCGCGCCAGGTCGACGGTGACGGTGCCGGGGCCGCAGCCGACGTCGAGCAGGGTCATGTCGTCGCGCAGGTGGGGCAGCAGGAACCCGGCCGAGTTCGCGGCGGTGCGCGCGCGGTGGGCGCGCAGCACGGACTCGTGGTGGCCGTGCGTGTAGGACTCGGACTCCTTGCTGGGCACGGTGTGGTGCGAGCTGGGCGCCTCGATGGCGTCGGTGAGGTCCGCGCCCGCGGGGGGCTCGGTGGTTCCGCCGGCGGGGCGCGCGGCGAAGGGCTGGTTCTGCTCGCTCATGGCGCAACGCTAACCAGTCTCGCCGCGCGGGCCACTTCGGTCCCACGGACCGGACGCCTGCTGGCGCCCGGTGCCCGATGCCGTGGGGCGTGCACCGGCTGATGGCGTGCCCAGGACTGCCGGCGCCTGGCCCCCACGCCACCGGACCGGCTGCTGTCGCGCCCGCCGCCGCGTTCCGGGCCGCGCTCGGCGGGCAGGCGTGTCAGGATCCGAGCCATGCCGGCCAGCCCGCCGCCAGGCTCACCCCGATCGGAGTCACCGCGGCCTGCGTCACCCCGGCCGGGTCACCGCGTTCCGCCGGGTGGCCTGCGCCGCGCCGGCGGCCGGCTCCTGGGCGGCCCGGGCCGTGTCCCGGGGGTCGATGTGGCGCGCGGGATCGCGGTGCTCGGCATGTTCGCGGCGCACATCGGGGTGATGCCGGCCGAGTGGACGGCCCCGGGTGGCTGGCTGAACGTGGCGCACGGCCGCTCGTCGATCCTGTTCGCCACGGTGGCCGGCGTCTCGCTGGCGCTCATCTCGGGCCGCGCCGCACCGGTCACGGGGGCGGCGCTGGCGGGTGTGCGGTCACGCCTCGCGGTGCGCGCCGCCTGCCTGCTGCTGATCGGGGCGCTGCTCGAGGCACTGGGCACCCGCGTGTACGTGATCCTCGGCTTCTACGCCGTCTACTTCGTGCTCGCGCTCCCGGTGCTGCGGTGGCCGGTGCGCCGCCTGGTCGGCGCCGCGGCGGTCGTCGCCGTCGTCGGGCCGCCGCTGGCGTACTGGGGGCCGGAGGCGCTGGTTCGCGCCGGGTTCGGCGCGAACGACGTCGTCACGCACTATCTGGTGTCGGGGCACTACCCCGCGGTGGTCTGGATGGCGTACGTGCTGGTCGGGTTGGCGATCGGACGCAGCACGGCGCTGACGTCCGGGCGGGTGCGGGCCGCGATGGTCGCGGGCGGCCTGGGCGCGGCGGCGGTGTGTGCCGCGGCGTCGTCCCTCCTGGTCCGGGCCGCCGGCGGAGCGGACTCGGTCCGCACCGCGATCGCGGCGGCGACGGGCGCACGGAGCGGACCCTGGCCGCCGGCGAGCGGGCTCTTCCTGGCTGGACCGCACGACGACACGTTCTTCGAGGTGGTGGGTTCGGGCGGTGTCGCGGTCGCGGTGATCGGGCTGTGCCTGTGCGTGGGCCGCCTCGGCGCGCGGGTGCTGGCGCCGCTCGCCGCCGTGGGGTCGATGGCGCTGACCGTGTACACCCTGCAGATCCTCGCGATCTGGCGGTGGGACCTCCTGGCGGCGACCTCGAACGACCAGCTCGTGATCATGACGCTCGTCTCGCTGGCGGCCGCGACCGTGTGGCGAGCAACCCTGGGACGCGGGCCGCTCGAACGGATCGTGGCCGCCGTCGCCACCTCAGCGACGGCGCCCCGGTGACCGGCGTCCGTGCGCGCTAGCCTCGCAGGATGAAGCCGTCCACTGGGGTGCCGCTGCGGGTGGGGATCGTCGGAGCCGGGATCGCGGGGCTCGCGCTGGCGGGCGCGCTGCGCCGCCGCGGGCACGACGTGACCGTCTTCGAGAAGGCCCCGCGCCTCATGGCGGTCGGGGCCGGGATCTCGGTGGCGAAGAACGCGGTGCGCGCCCTGGACGAGCTCGGGCTGGTCGAGGACGTGCTGGGCGACGCCGTCCACCACGAGATCGACGTGACCGCCGTGCTGCTGCGCCCCGACGGCTCGTCAGCCCTGCGCGTCCCGCCCCGGCGCATGGGCGTGGTCCCGATGACGCGCGCGGCCCTGCACGCGGCCCTGGCCGGCCCGGCGGGCGAGGTCCGGCTCGGCGTGGCGGCGTCCGTGGACGCGTCAGGCGCGCCCGTCGTCACGGCGGGCGGTCAGCGCCACGAGTTCGACGTCGTCGTCGCCGCCGACGGCGTCCGGTCGCCGTCCCGCGCCGCCCTGGGGCTGGACCCGGGCCTGCGGTACGCGGGCTGGACCACGTGGCGGGGCGTGACCACCGAGCCGTTCGACCTGCGCGGGCGCATGAGCGAGACGTGGGGCGGCGGCGCGATGGTGGGGCTGGTGCCGATGGTCGACGGCCGCACCTACTGGTTCGCGGCACAGCACGCACCCCCGAACGTCACCGTCGAGGACGCGCGCGCGGACGTGCTCGGCCGGTTCGGCACGTGGCACGCACCGATCCGCCACGTGATCGAGGCGACGGACCCGCGCGGCGTGATCCGCACCGACGCCTACGACCTGGCGCACCGGCTGCCCACCTACGTGCGCGGGCGCGTGGCGCTGGTCGGGGACGCGGCGCACGCCATGACCCCGAACCTCGGGCAGGGCGCCAACCAGGCGATCGTCGACGTGGCAGCGCTGGTTCGTGCTCTCGACCGGGTGGGCGATCGCGGGCCGGGCGTGGACGCGGCGCTCGCGGCGTACGACGCGCGGCGACGGCGGCCGTCCCAGCGCGTGGCCGCCAACTCGCGCCGGCTGGGGCAGGTGGCGCTCGCCGAGGGCATCGCGGGGACGGCACGCGAGCGCATGCTGGGCGCGTTCGCGGTGATCACGGGAGGGGTGCGGCGCTGATCAGCGCTCGCCGTCGACACCGGAGGCGGCCGGCCGGGTCATCGCGGTCGCGGTGACCCCGTCCACGACGACGTCGCCGCTGGGTTCGAAGCCCCAGCGCTCGTAGAGGCGGCGGCTGCCGTCGGTGGTCGCCTCCAGGAAGGCGGGCAGGTGCTCACCCCGGTCGATGGCGCCCAGGCGGTGCGACAGCAGGGAGGTGCCGACGCCGAGGCCCTGCGCCCGGGGCGAGACGGCGATCTCGGCCAGGTACCAGTGGGGCACCCGCGGGCGCACCTCGGCAAAGGCGTGCTGCGAGCGCAGCGAGGCCGGCAGCTCGCGCAGCCCGTACGCGTGCGCCAGGCGCGGCAGGTTGCGCAGCCGCGCCACCCACGGCGTCGTGTCCGTGGGTCCCTCCCACACGCCGACGCCGATCACCTCGCCGCGGGGCTGGGTCCGTGCGACATCGACGGCGCCGCCGTGCCGCGCCCCGCTGGTCAGCATGGCCAGGTGCAGGTCGGTGAGGCGGGCGAGGCGGGCGCGCTCGCCGCGGACGTAGGTGCGCACCACCGGATCGTCGAGGAACGCGGCCGTCAGGATGCTGGCGCACACCTCGAGCTCGTCGTCGGCCGCCTGGTCGATGTGGACGCTCACGTCACTCCCTCAGTCAGGGCCCACCCCGTCAGGATGTGGGCCTGCCCCGCCCCGGTGAGGCGGGGCTCGCCCTGCCATGATGCGGTCGGGTGCCGCGCGGCGCCCGACGGCGTCCGCCGGGCGCCGTCCGGGTGTCGTGATCCGCACGTCGTCGTGCCGCCGTGCGAACGGCTGCGAACAGGCCCGGCGCGACGCGGGGACGCGTCGGCGTGCGCCAGACTCGGGGCATGACCGTGCCACCGGCCGACGTCGCCGTCCCTGCGTCCGTGTCCGAGCTCGCCTCCGGGCTCGGCGGGGGCGGGCACCTGACGCCGGCGTGGCGCAACGAGGCGGGCGGGGTCACGTTCCGGTGGGACGGCCCACCCGGGACGGTCGCCAGGTTCATCAAGTGGAACCCGGCGTCGACGGGTCTGAGCCTGGCCGGTGAGGCCGCCCGCCTGGTGTGGGCCGCGCGTTACACGCGCGTCCCCGAGGTGATCGAGCACCGGGTCGACGACGACGGCGCGGAGCTCTTGGTGACGGTCGCCCTGCCGGGACGCAGCGCCGTCGACCCGCGGTGGCTGGCCCGGCCGGACACTGCCGCGAGCGCCCTGGGGGCGGGGTTGCGGGCGCTGCACGACGCCCTCCCGGTGGACGGCTGCCCGTTCGACTGGGGTGTGCAAGCACGTCTGGCTCGGGTGCGCGACACCGGATCGGGCGGTGGCCGAGGTGCGGGCGACGACGTCGGCGCGGGTGTCATCGGCGATGCGGAGCGCGCCGTGCTCGCGGTGCCGCCGCCGATCGACCGGCTGGTGGTGTGTCACGGGGATGCGTGTGCGCCGAACACGCTGCTCGACGACGCCGGGCGACCGGTGGCCCACGTGGACCTGGGTCGCCTGGGGGTCGGGGACCGTTGGGCGGACCTCGCGGTGTGCGCGTGGAGCACGCAGTGGAACTACGGGCCGGGCTACGAGCACCTGGTGTACGCGGGATACGGCGTGGAGCCGGACGACGCCCGGGTCGCGTACTACCGGCTGCTGTGGGACCGCACCTGAGCCTCGGGCGGTCCGAGCCGACGCCGAGGGGGCGGTGGGGCACACCGTTCTGGGCAACAATGGGCGGCGATGACCTCCACCGACAGCCCTCGCCCCGCCGGGACGCTCATCCCGTTCCTGCCTCCGCCCACCGGCAAGGCCCCTGACCCGGGCACGTTGTTCGAGGCGTACGCGCAGTGGGCGGCGCAGGGCGGGCGCCCGCTGTACCCGCACCAGGAGGAGGCGCTGCTGGAGGTCATGACGGGCTCGCACGTGGTGCTGGCCACGCCCACGGGGTCGGGCAAGTCGCTGGTGGCGATGGGTGCCCAGTTCGCGGCGCTGGCCGCGCACCGGTCGGGGACGGGTGGCCGCACGTTCTACACGGCGCCCCTCAAGGCGCTGGTCAGCGAGAAGTTCTTCGACCTGGTCGCGGCGTTCGGCTCGAAGAACGTGGGCATGATGACGGGCGACTCGGCGGTCAACGCGGACGCGCCCATCATCTGCTGCACGGCGGAGATCCTGGCGAACCTGGCCCTGCGACGCGGCGCCGGAGCGCCGGACGACGAGGACGCCGTCGCCCAGGTGGTCATGGACGAGTTCCACTACTACGGCGACCCGCAGCGCGGCTGGGCGTGGCAGGTGCCGCTCCTGGAGCTGCCGCACACCCAGTTCGTCCTCATGTCGGCGACGCTGGGCGACACGACCCGGTTGCGCGAGGACCTCGAGAAGCGGTCGGGGCGCCCCGTGGCCGAGGTCGCGGGGGCCGAGCGTCCGGTGCCCCTGACGTTCAGCTACGTCGTCGAACCGCTCACCGAGGTCATCGAGGAGCTGGTGCACACGCACCGCGCCCCCGTGTACGTGGTGCACTTCACGCAGAAGGACGCCGTCGAGCGGGCGCAGTCGCTGCTGTCCATGAACGTGGCCTCCAAGGCGCAGAAGGAGGCCATCGCGGCCGAGCTGGGCGCGTTCCGGTTCGGCACCGGGTTCGGCAAGACGCTCAGCCGCCTGGTGCGCCACGGCGTCGGCGTGCACCACGCCGGGATGCTGCCCAAGTACCGGCGGCTGGTGGAGCGGCTCACCCAGAAGGGGCTGCTCCAGGTGATCGCGGGCACGGACACGCTGGGCGTGGGCATCAACGTGCCCATCCGCACCGTGCTCATGACGGGGCTGGTCAAGTTCGACGGGGAACGCATGCGGCACCTGACCGCGCGCGAGTTCCACCAGATCGCGGGGCGCGCGGGCCGGGCCGGGTTCGACACGCTCGGTGAGGTGCTGGTCATGGCGCCCGAGCACGTCATCGAGAACCGCAAGGCGCTCGCGAAGGCGGGTGACGACCCGAAGAAGCTCAAGAAGATCGTGCGCAAGAAGGCCCCGGCGGGTGCCGTCAACTGGACGGACGCCACGTTCGAGCGCCTGCGTGACGCCGACCCGGAACCGCTGACCTCCCAGTTCAGGGTCAGCCACGCGATGGTGCTCAACGTCCTGGCCCGTGCGGGTCGCACGGATGCGGCCGCGGAGAGTGCCGACCCCGTCGACGCCATGCGCCACCTGCTCACGGCCAACCACGACGCCGAGGGTGCCCGCGCCGGCCACGTGCGCCAGGTGTTCCGCATCTACCGCTCGCTGCGCCAGGCGGGCGTCGTCGAGCGCGTGCGTGTCCCGGACCCCACCCGCCCGCAGGGCTGGCGCCCGTCCGTGCGCCTCACGGTGGACGTGCCGCGCGACTTCGCGCTCAACCAGACGCTCTCCCCGTTCGCGCTGGCCGCGATGGACCTGCTGGCGATCGACTCCCCCACGCACGCGCTCGACGTCGTCTCCGTCATCGAGGCGACCCTCGACGACCCCCGCCAGATCCTGTTCGGGCAGCAGAACGCGGCCCGTGGCGAGGCGGTCGCGGCGATGAAGGCCGAGGGCATCGAGTACGAGGAGCGCATGGCCCTCCTGGAGGACGTGACCTGGCCCAAGCCGCTGGCCGACCTCCTGGAACCCGCGTTCGCGACGTACAAGCAGACCAACCCGTGGGTGGCGGACGCCGAGCTCGCCCCCAAGTCGGTGGTGCGCGACATGGTGGAGCGCGCCATGACGTTCCAGGAGCTCGTGAGCCGCTACCAGCTCGAACGCACCGAGGGCGTGGTGCTGCGCTACCTGGCCGACGCATACCGGGCGCTGCGCCAGGTGGTGCCCGACGAGCATCGCACCGAGGAGGTCGCGGAGATCGTCGAGTGGCTGGGCGAGGTGGTGCGCGGCACCGACTCCTCGCTGCTCGACGAGTGGGAGCGGCTGGCCAACCCCACCGACGACGACGCCGCGCTCTCGCCCCGCGACGAGGAGGACGAGCCCCCGGTGCGTCCCGTCACCGGGAACCCGCGGGCGCTGCGCCGCCTGGTGCGCAACGCGATGTTCCGCCTGGTCGAGCTCGCGGCCCGGGAGAGCTACGCCGCCCTGGGCGCCGCGTCGGGCACGACCGCGTGGGACGCCGACGCGTGGGAGGACGCCCTGGACGACCTGTTCGTGGAGCAGGGTGACGACGCGATCGGCGTCGGCGCACCGGCGCGCGCGTCCGCCCTGGTGACCATTCTGGAACCGGGCGCGGTCACCCCCCACGGAGAGAAGGTCGCGGCGGACACGTGGTGGGTACGCCAGGTGCTCGACGACCTGGACGGCAACCACGACTGGGCGATCACCGCGCGCGTGGACCTGCCCGCGAGCGACGAGGCGGGTGCCGTCGTGCTCGCCGTGCTCGCCGTCGGCCCGATCGCGTGAGCGACACGCGTCTCCCCGCACGCCGCGGGGTCCTGGCCGTGCTCGCCGTGCTCGTGGTCGCCGGTGGTCTCGCGGCCCGCACGGTCCTGCCCGACGGCGTCGGCGGCCCGCTGGGCGACGCCCTGTACGCGACGCTCGTGGTGCTGCTCGTCGCCCTGGTACGCCCGCGCACGAGCGCGGTGACGGCCGCGCTCGCCGGCTGGGTGATCAGCGCGGCGGTCGAGTCGGCGCAGCTCACGAACGTGCCCGCCGCGATCGTCGACCGCTTCGCCCCCGCGCGCTGGGTGCTCGGCACCACGTTCGTCGCCACCGACCTCGCCTGGTATGCGGGCGGGGCCGCGCTCGGTGGCCTGCTCGTCGCGGCTGCCCGTGCGCGGGACCGCGGCCCCGCCCGGCACGACGCGCACCCGCGCGGCCGCCGCAAGGTATGGCCCCTGCTGGTCGCGGCGCCCCTCGCCGTCGTGCTCGCCGCCGGCGGCGCGGGTGCTTGGGTCGTGCGCGACGAGGCGCACGACCTGCGCACCACGCTGCCCGCGGCGCGCGCCCTGGTCGAGGAGTCCGCGGGCCGCGTCGCCGACGACGCACCGCTCGTCGCGCTGCGCGGTCACCTCTCCGACGCCGACGCGCTGCTCGCGCAGATGCCGCTCCTGGAGCGCCGCCCCGGGGACGCGGCGCGTGCACGAGCCCAGATCCTGCGTGACGCCACTGCCGTGGCCGCCTCCCGTCTGACGCATGCGGAGGCCGATGCCGGAGCGGCCCGTGACGCCCTGGCGCCCGTGACGGCTCGCGGCCAGCAGGTCGTGGACGCGACCGATGGCCTCGGCGCGCCCGACGACGTGCGGGCCGCGCTCGTCGACGCCCTCGCGGCAGCGGCGGCGACGGAGGGCCAGGTGTCCACGCTGACCACGCAACCCGCCTCGACGAACGCCTGGGTCACACAGACCAGGGCCGAGCAGGTCGAGGCGGCCACCGCCGAGCTCACCGCCTCGGCCACCGCCGTGCACGACGCGACCGTCGCGCTCATGACCGCGCAGGACGCCGTGACCTGCCCGTTCCCCGACCAGATGTGGTTCCCCGAGGCGGGGCACCTGTCCGACGCCGATCTCGCCGCGATCCCCTGGGCACCCGGCTTCCGCATCCGGGCGGACCTGGTGCCGAGCCTGGTCGCCCTGAACGACGCGTTCCGCGCGCGCTTCGGCCAGAGCCTCTCGCTCAACTCGGCGTACCGCTCGTTCGAGGACCAGGTCGAGGTCTTCAACCCGTCGAACCCGAACCCGTTGGCCGCGCCACCGGGCTGTTCCAACCACGGCCTGGGCACCGCCATCGACATCGCCGGCATCTCGACCCCGGGCAGCGCCCAGTTCGCATGGCTGGCCGCCAACGCACCGACGTTCGGGTGGGTGAACCCGGACTGGGCGCAACCCACGGGGCGCCTGCCCGAACCGTGGCACTGGCAGCACGTGTCGACGCCCACCACGTACTGACGCGGCGGACGGATCGCGGTTCCCGCGCCGCCACCCGGCTCCCGGGGCGGGCCCGGCAGGGCACGATGGGACGTCAGACGCGATGCTGCTGCACGACGCTCGCACTCGACGAGGAGGCTGCGCCCATGACGGACCACCCCACCCAGACCACGCTCGTGCTCATCAAGCCCGACGGGGTGCGTCGCCGCCTCATGGGGCAGATCGTCGCGCGGATCGAGGCGAACCCGTGGCACGTCACCCGCATGCGGATGCTCCACGCGGACCGCTCCCGGCTGGAGGCGCACTACGCGCAGCACCTCAGCAAGCCGTTCTTCGAGGACATCGTCGAGTACATGACGTCCGGCCCGCTCGTGGCCCTGACGATCACCGGCCCGGACGCCATCGCCGGGTTCCGGGCGCTGGCGGGTGCCACCCGCCCGCCCGAGGCCGCACCCGGCACGATCCGCGCGGACCTCACCGACCTCACGACCTGGGACCCCGTGCGCTGCGAGAACCTCGTGCACGGCTCCGACACCCCCGAGGCGGCCCGCCGCGAGATCCGGTTGTGGTTCGGCGAGCAGCGCTGACAGGGCGGGGCGGGCGCGGGGCACAATGCCCCTCGTGGCGAAGAGGAGCAACCGGTCCGCGCACGGTGGCACGCCCGCCGTCGTCGTCCTGGAGAAGGCGGGCGTGCCGCACACGCTGCACACCTACGATCACGATCCGGCGTCGGCGCTCGGCTACGGGCTGGAGGCCGCCGCCGCGATGGGGGTGCCCCCGGAGCAGGTGTTCAAGACCCTCCTGGCCGACGTCGACGGCCGCCTCGTCGTGAGCATCGTGCCCGTGGACCGGCACCTGGACCTCAAGGCGCTCGCCCGCGCGGCGGGCGGCAAGCGGGCCGCGATGGCGGATCCCACCACGGCCGAGCGCGCCACCGGCTACGTCGTCGGCGGGATCTCCCCGCTCGGCCAGCGCCAGCGTCACCCCACGGTGCTCGACGCGTCCGCGCTCACGCACGACGTCGTCTACGTCTCGGGTGGCCGCCGCGGCCTCGACCTGGGCCTCGGGCCGGCCGACCTGGTGCGCCTCACGAGCGCGACGACCGCGACGATCGCCCGCTGAGCGGGCCACGCCGTCACGACCGCACGATCACCTTGCCGAGCGGCATGAGCGAGACCGGGATGAGCTTGAGGTTCGCCCACCCCAGCGGGATCCCGATGATCGTGAGGAACAGCGGGATCGCGGTGAGCAGGTGCCCCAGCGCGAGCCACCACCCCGCGAGCAGCAGCCACAGCACGTTGCCGATCACGCTGGGCGCCCCCGCCGTCGGCCGGTCCACCACGGTGCGCCCGAACGGCCACAGCGCGTACCCGGCGATGCGGAACGAGGCCAGCGCGAACGGGATCGTCACGATGGGCAGGAGCAGGAGCAGGCCCGCCGCCACGTAGCTGACGGCGAGCGCGAACCCGGCAAACACGAGCCAGATGACGTTGAGGATGGTCTTCATCGTGGTTCCATCCTCGCCCACGTGGCCCTCGCCGAGCATCCGGGTTGTCCCTGAGTCTTCCCCCGGACGGCGCCTCCTACACTGACGCCATGCCTGCCGGAGCCGACCTTCGCACGTCCGTGGACCTCGCCGAACGGATCCGCACCGTGCGCGCCCGGGTCGACGGCGCCGCCCGCACCGCCGGGCGGGTCCCGCGTGACGTGCGGGTGCTGCTGGCCACCAAGACGCAGGATGCGGACGTGGTACGGGCCGCCGTCGCGGCTGCGGCGTCGTCGGCGGGCTGGGGCGCGGGGCCGGTGCTGATCGGCGAGAACCGCGTCCAGGAACTCGTGGCGAAGGCCCCGGCGCTGGCGGGCGCGGTCGCCGCGCGCGAGGTCGACGTGCACCTCATCGGGCACCTCCAGTCCAACAAGGTCAACCAGGCCCTCGCGGCGGCGTCCTGCGTCGAGACGATCGACTCGCTCGCCATCGCGACGGCGCTCGCCATGCGGTGCGAGCGTGCCGGGCGCGTGCTCGACGTGATGGTGCAGGTCAACGTGTCGGGTGAGCCGTCGAAGTCGGGAGTCGACCCGCGCGACGCCCCCGCGCTCGCGCGCGACGTCGCGGCCCTGCCGGGACTGCACCTCACCGGCTTCATGACGATCGGCGCCCGGTCCGACGACGACGACGTCGTGCGCGCCGGGTTCGCCCGGCTGCGCGCCGTGCGCGACGAGGTGCTGGCCGGCGGTACACCCGGCACGGCCGACGCCCGCGAGCTTTCCATGGGCATGACGGGCGACCTGCACCTGGCCGTCGCGGAGGGCGCCACGATCGTCCGCGTGGGGACGGGCGTGTTCGGCCCCCGCTAGCTGCCCTACGGAACCCGGGCGATCCACTCCTGCGTCGCGAACTTGGTGTCCACGAGCTTCTGGGCGCGCTCCAGCTCGTCCACCCGCAGCTCCGAGTCCACCGTGCGGTACCGGCTCTTGAAGTACGACTCGAACGCGTCGAGGATCGCGTCGCGCGGCATGCCGGTCTGCGAACGCAGCGGGTCCACCCGCTTGTTAGCCGACTTGGTGCCCTTGTCGGAGAGCTTCTCGCGTCCGATGCGGAGCACCTCGAGCATCTTGTCGCTGTCGATGTCGTACGCCATCGTCATGTGGTGCAGCACCGCACCCCCGGCCAGGCGCTTCTGCGCCGACCCGGCGAGCTTGCCCGCGGGCGAGGCGACGTCGTTCATCCCGGAGAAGTACGCCTCGACGCCGATGCTCTTCAGCGCGCCGAGCACCCAGTCGTCCAGGAACGCGTACGACGCCTCGAAGGACATCCCGTCCACGAGCGATGCCGGCACCACGAGCGAGAACGTGACGCAGTTGCCAGCCTCCATGAACATGGCGCCGCCGCCGGAGATGCGGCGCACCACGGTCACGTCGTGCTTGGCGACGCCCTCGGGGTCCAGCTCGTTGGACAGCGACTGGAACGAGCCGATGAACACGGCCCGCTCGTTCCAGTCCCAGAACCGCAGCGTGGGCCCGCGCAGCCCTTCCGCGAGCTCCTCGGTGAGCACCTGGTCGAGCGCGCCGAGCATGCGCGGCGGCAGCGGGCCGGGACGCAGCACCTCGAACGTGTGGTCCTCCCAGGTGGTCGCGAGCCCGAGCGCCCGGCGCACCGCCACGGCCACGGCCCGCGCGTCGAACCCGACCATCGCGACGGGTCCCGCGATCGTGCCTGCCGCCGCGGCGTCGGCGAGCGCCGCGTCCACGGTGTCGGCGATCTGCTGCGTCGTCGTCCCCACGGGCAGCCCGTCGAGGGCCGCATCAATCACCGCGAGCGCCTCGTCCGGTTCGAGGAAGAAGTCCCCGGAGAGTCGCGGGTCGCTCAGCGTCCCGCCGACGACGTCGACCTCGACCGCGACGAGCTTGCCACCGGGAACCTTGTATTCACCACGCACGAGCACCACCGTACGACGCCGCCGGGCGCGCTGGTGGTGGTGTCGCTCACGGCCGCCGACGCCGCGGCGCCGACCGGTGGGTCCGGCCGGTGCTGCGTCGGCGACACCGGGTCAGCGCGGTTCGACGCCCGCCTGGAGCAGGCCGAACACGTGCGCGTCGAGCAGCGCCTCCCAGGAGGCCTCGATGATGTTGGGGCCGACGCCGACGGTGGACCAGGTGCGCTCCCCGTCAGTGGTGACCACCAGGACGCGCGTGGTCGAGTCCGTGCCCTGCTCCGTCTCCAGGATGCGCACCTTGAAGTCCGTCAGGGAGAAGCGGGCGATCTCGGGGTAGATGCGGGTCAGCGCCTGGCGCAGCGCCTGGTCGAGCGCATTGACCGGGCCGTTGCCCTCGCCCGTGGTGACGAACCGTTCACCGCCGGCGCGCAGCTTCACGGTGGCCTCGGCGGCGGCGATCGCTCCCCTGCCCTGCCCCTGGCCGGGCGCCGACTCCACGATGGTGCGCCACGACTCGACCTCGAAGAACGCGGGCCGCTCGCCCGTCAGCTCCTCGCGCAGCAGCAGCTCGAACGACGCGTCGGCGGCGTCGTACGTGTACCCGCCCGCCTCGGACTCCTTGACCCGCTGGGTGACGCGCGTGAGCAGCTCGGCCTGACCCGTCAGGTCGAACCCGAGCTCGCGGCCCTTGAGCTCGATCGCGGCCCGCCCGGCCATGTCCGAGACCAGCATGCGCATGTCGTTGCCGACCGCCAGGGGGTCGACGTGCTGGTACAGGTCCGGGTCCACCTTGATGGCCGCGGCGTGGATGCCGCCCTTGTGGGCGAACGCGCTGGCGCCCACGTACGGCTGGCGCTGGAACGGGGCGATGTTCGTGATCTCGGCGACCGCGTGCGCGATGCGGGTGGCCTCGCGCAGCCCACCGTCCGCGAGCAGGTCGTGGCTGCGCTTGAGCTCCAGGTTCGCGACGATGGCGATCAGGTCGGCGTTACCGGTGCGCTCCCCGTACCCGTTGACGCAGCCCTGCACGTGGGTCACGCCCGCGTCGACCGCGGCGATCGAGTTCGCGACGGCGCAGCCCGTGTCGTTGTGGGCGTGCATACCCAGACGGGGTCCCTCACCCAGGGACTCACGCACCGCGGCGACGACGTCCGTGACCCGGTTCGGCAGCATGCCGCCGTTGGTGTCGCACAGGGTGATCACCTCGGCCCCGGCGTCGAACGCGGCCCGTGCGGCGTCGGTGGCGAACGAGGCGTCGAACCGGTACCCGTCGAAGAAGTGCTCGGCGTCGAGGATGACGCGCCGTCCCTCGCCCACCAGGAACCGGACGGTGTCCGTGATCATGGCCAGGCCCTCGGCCCGGGTCGTCTTCAGCGCTCGTTCCACGTGCCGGATGTCCGACTTGGCCACGAGCGTGAGCACGGGCGCCTCGGAGTCGAGCAGGGCGCGCACCTGCGGGTCGGCGTCGACCGCCACTCCCGCCCGACGCGTCGAGCCGAACGCCGCCAGCACGGCGTTCTTGAGGATGAGCTCGCTGCGCGCACGACGGAAGAACTCGGTGTCCTTGGGAATCGCCCCTGGCCACCCGCCCTCGATGAACCCGACACCGAGCTCGTCGAGCAGCGGTGCGATCGCGAGCTTGTCCGCAACCGTGAGGTTCATACCCTCTTGCTGCGCGCCGTCGCGCAGCGTCGTGTCGTACACGTCGAAGGTCACGTCGGGGTCCTTCTTCCTTCAGGATGGTGCGTGCGTGGACCAACAAAAAAGACCTTCCGGATAGGGAAGGTCTGCGCGTCCGGTGAGGGTGGTGCCGGACGCGCTAGCGAATGATGGTCGCGAGGCGGTGCTGTGTCACCTGCACATCGTGCCACATCCGCACGCGCCGACCCGCCACGGTCCAGCGGAGGGAACGTGGCGGGTGGCGCGGGGCACGATCAGGCGAGGCGCTGCATCCAGCCGTGACGGTCCGGGGTGCGGCCGTACTGGATGCTGGTCAGCTCGTCCCGGATCGCGGTGGTCAGCTCGCCGGGCTCCCCCGTGCCCACGGTGGCGTCGAACGTGTCGCTCGCGAGGCGCCCCACCGGGGTCACGACGGCGGCCGTGCCACAGGCGAAGACCTCGGCGATCCGGCCCGAGCGCAAGCCCTCGACCACCTCGGTGAGCGGGATCTGACGCTCGGACACGCTCCGGCCGCGGTCCTGGGCAAGGCGCAGGATCGAGGAACGGGTCACGCCCTCGAGGATGGAGCCCGACAGCGCCGGGGTGTGCACCGAGCCGTCGTCCATGACCAGGAAGACGTTCATGCCGCCCAGCTCCTCGAGCATGGTGTTGGTGGCGCCGTCCAGGAAGCAGACCTGGTCGAACCCCTTCGCGGCGGCCTGCTCCTGCGGCAGCAGGGACGCGGCATAGTTGCCGCCGCACTTGGCGGCACCCGTCCCCCCGGGCCCGGCGCGGTGGTACTCGGTGTCGATCCAGATCGAGACGGGCTTGAGGCCGCCGCTGAAGTACGCACCGGCCGGTGACGCGATGACCAGGAACTCGACCGCGTCGGCGGGGCGCACCCCCAGGAATGCCTCGGAAGCGAACATGAACGGGCGCAGGTACAGGCTCGAGTCGGGCGCCGTGGGCACCCAGTCGCGGTCCGTGCGCACCAGTGCGGCGCACGCGGCCAGGAAGTCCTCCACGGGCAGACCGGGCAGGGCGAGCCGGTGGGCGGAACGGGCCAGGCGCTCGGCGTTCGCCGTCGGCCGGAACGCCCACACGGTGCCGTCCGGACGCGGGTACGCCTTCATGCCCTCGAAGACTTCTTGCGCGTAGTGCAGCACCGCCGTAGCCGGGTCGAGCAGCAGCGGGCCGTACTTCTCGACCCGGTGGTGCGTCCACCCCTGGTCACGGCGCCACGAGATGCGCGCCATGTGGTCCGTGAACACCGTGCCGAACTTCGGGGCGGCAAGCCTGGCGGCACGCACGTCCGCGGGGGTCGGCGTGTCCGTGGGGGTGACGTCGAACAGCGACACGATCTCCTCGGTACCGCTGGAGAGGATGTCGTGGGAACGGATGTCTTCCGAAGTCGTGCTCGTCATCTGGGTCTCGCCTTTCATCTCGACGGCCAAAGTCTTGCACGCGGGCAGGGCCGCGGCACCGTGTCACGGCGCGCGCGCAGCCCGTCCCTCAGCCGCGGACGCGTGCCACCAGGTCGGCGCCGACCTGCGCCGTCGACCGCGTGACGCTGCCCCGCTCGGCGAGGTCGCCGGCGACGGCGCGCTCCACACGCGCCGCGGCGTCGGCCAGACCGAGGTGGTCCAGCAGCATGGACACGCTGAGCACCGTCGCCGTGGGGTCCGCCTTGCCTTGGCCCGCGATGTCGGGGGCCGAGCCGTGGATGGGCTCGAACATGGAGGGGAACGTGCCGTCGGGGTTGATGTTCGCCGAGCCGGCCAGGCCCATGCCGCCCGTGATCGCGGCGGCCTCGTCCGTGATGATATCGCCGAACAGGTTGTCCGTGACGATGACGTCGAAGCGCGACGGGTTCGTCACCAGGAAGATCGTGGCGGCGTCGACGTGCAGGTAGTCGGTGGTGACCTGCGGGAACTCGGCGTTGATCGCCTCGACCGTGCGACGCCACAGGTGTCCCGCGTTCACGAGCACGTTGTGCTTGTGCACCAGCGTGAGGTGCTTGCGCTCGCGGCGGGCAGCCTTCTCGAACGCGTAGCGCACCACGCGCTCGACGCCGAACGCCGTGTTGAGCGACACCTCCGTGGCGACCTCGTGCGGGGTGCCGGTGCGGATCGACCCGCCGTTGCCCACGTAGGGGCCCTCCGTACCCTCGCGCACGACGACGAAGTCGACGTCACCCGGGTTGGCCAGCGGCGAGGTGACTCCCTGGTAGAGCTTGTTCGGGCGCAGGTTCACGTAGTGGTCGAGCGCGAAGCGCAGCTTGAGGAGCAGCCCGCGCTCCAGCACACCGGACGGCACCGTCGGGTCGCCGATCGCGCCGAGCAGGATCGCGTCATGTCCCTTGATCGCCTCGAGCGTCTCGTCGGTGAGGGTCTCGCCCGTCGCGTGCCAGCGCCGCGCACCGAGGTCGAACTCGGTGGTCCCGACCGTGACGTCGGATCCGGCCAGCGCCGCCTCCAGGACGAGCAGACCCTGCTCGACGACCTCTGTTCCGATGCCGTCGCCGGCGACCACTGCGAGCTCGATGTTGCGCGTCATGCGCCGAGGGTACGCCCCGGCGGCCACCATGCGGGACGCGCATCCCGCATGACGAGACAGTCTGGCGCCGGATGTCGACGGGCGCGGCGCTCGTCAGATCTTGGGGTGCAGGAGCTCGAACCGTTCGCACACCACCGGCATCCGCCGATCGAACTCCAGCCCCAGCGGCGGCAGCGTCCGCCGCCAGAAGTCCTCGTGCTCCCCCCGCCAGAACCTGAGCGTGCGGTCACCCTCACCCTCCGCCTCGGCGAACTCCGCGGTCACGTCGTCGAACGGGACGACGTCGACCGCAGTGACCCGGATCAGTGCCCGCGGCTCCCCCGCACCGTCCAGCACGATCGACAGCGACCCCGGCGCCGGAACCGGCTCCCCAGCCACCTCGTACTCCACCAGCACCGACGACGTCGCCGTCTTCCCGCCGCTCAGCACGAGCGCCAGCAGCTCGTCCGCCAGCTCGGCAGAGTCGCCGAACGACCACGCGGGCGGCGGCACCTCCTCAGCCCACGATGCCGCAACCACCACGTTCGAGAGCCGGCCCAACCCGGCACGAGCACGGCTCGCCTCCCAGAACTCCTGGATCCGGCGCGCCTGAACGACGTCATCGACAGGAGGCTCAGCGGCATCAGGCGCATGGAGGTCGTCGGTCACGACCCCATCCAACCAGGCGGACGCCCCAGACGTGACTTCGGCAGGCACAACCACCACCGATGGTTGCGCCTGCCGAAACCCCTACCTGCGCTGCACTCCTCAGCGCGCGACCATATCCGATCTGCCGCACACCTGCGGGGCTCCGCTCCAGCAGGGACTCGCTGCGCTCGCCCCTACCTGCGCTGCACTCCTCAGCGCGCGGCGGAACCCTCGGTGTAGTCGGCGTCCTGCTGCTTCCACGCGAAGTGGGCGCGCAGCTCACGACCCGTCTTCTCGATCGGGTGCTGCGCCTCCTTCTCGCGCAGCTCGAAGAACTCCTTGCCGCCGTTGTCCTGGTCGGCGATGAACCGCGTCGCGAACGCACCCGACTGGATGTCCGCCAGGACGGCCTTCATCGACTCCTTGACGGCCGGGGTCACCACGCGCGGGCCAGAGACGTAGTCGCCGTACTCGGCCGTGTCGGAGACCGACCAGCGCTGCTTGGCGATGCCGCCCTCCCACATGAGGTCCACGATGAGCTTGAGCTCGTGCAGCACCTCGAAGTACGCGATCTCCGGCTGGTAGCCGGCCTCGGTCAGCGTCTCGAACCCGGCCTGGACCAGGTGGGACACGCCACCGCACAGCACAGCCTGCTCACCGAACAGGTCGGTCTCGGTCTCCTCCGTGAACGTCGTCTTGATGACGCCGGCACGCGTGCCACCGATCGCCTTCGCGTACGACAGGGCCAGGCCCCACGCCGACCCCGAAGCGTCCTGCTCGACGGCGATGATGTCCGGGATGCCACGACCCGCGACGTACTCGCGGCGCACCGTGTGACCCGGGGCCTTGGGGGCCACCATGATCACGTCGATGCCCTCGGCCGGCTGGATGTAGCCGAACCGGATGTTGAAGCCGTGACCGAACACGATCGTGTTGCCCGCCACCAGGTTCGGCGCGAGCTCCTCGGCGTACAGGTGACGCTGGTGCTGGTCCGGCGCCAGGATGACCACGACGTCGGCCTCGGCGGCCGCCTCGGCGGGGGTCAGCACGCGGAAGCCCTGCTCCTCGGCCTTGGGCCGCGACTTCGAGCCCTCCTTCAGACCGATGCGGACGTCGACACCCGAGTCGCGCAGGTTCAGCGCGTGCGCGTGCCCCTGGCTGCCATAGCCGATGACCGCGACCTTCTTGGCCTGGATCAGCGACAGGTCGGCGTCGTCGTCGTAGAAAAGCTCAGCCACGTTCGTACTCCAATGCGGGTTGTTTCGGGAGGAACCGGGGGCGATCCGTTGCTACCACCCCCGTCAGATCTCAGCGGTACCTGGCGCCGCCTGAGGCTGCCTCAGGCGGTGGCCCGGACGCGTTCGAGCGCCCGGTCGGTGATGGACCGGGAGCCACGCCCGATGGCGATGGTCCCGGACTTGACGATCTCGCGGATGCCGTACGGCTCCAGCGCCCCGATCAGGGCGGTGAGCTTCGCGTCGGTGCCCACGGCCTCGACGACCACGGTATCCGTCACGACGTCGACCACGTGGGCGCGGAACAGGTTGACCACCTCGAGCACGCCCGAGCGGGTCTGCGCGTCGGCGCGGACCTTGACCAGCAGGAGCTGACGGCCCACGGACGAGTCGTTCTCCAGCTCGACGATCTTCAGGACGTGCACGAGCTTGTTGAGCTGCTTGGTGACCTGCTCCAGCGGAAGGGCGTCGACGTCGACGACGACCGTGATGCGCGAGATGGTCTCGTGCTCGGTCGGGCCCACCGCGAGGGAGTGGATGTTGAACCCGCGCCGGGCGAACAGACCGGAGACGCGAGTGAGGACGCCCGGCTTGTTCTCGACGAGCACGGACAAGGTGTGACGGGTCATGGCTTCAGTCCTCTGTCTTCCCGGTCAGTCTTCTCGGTCCCAGGCGGGCGAGATGCCACGCGCGTACTGGATGTCGTCGTTGGAGACGCCGGCGGCGACCATCGGCCACACCATCGCGTCCCGCGAGACGGTGAAGTCCACGACGACGGGGCGGTCGTCGATCTCGTTGGCGCGCTTGATGGCGTCGTCGACCTCGGCGGGGCTCTCCACGCGGATGCCGACGGCGTCGTACGCCTCAGCGAGCTTGACGAAGTCGGGCACGCGACGGGTGCCGTGCCCGGTGTGCAGGTCGGTGTTCGAGTACCGCTCGTCGTAGAACAGCGTCTGCCACTGCCGGACCATGCCCAGCGAGGAGTTGTTGACCAGCGCGACCTTGATGGGGATGTCGTTGATCGTGCAGGTGGCGAGCTCCTGGTTGGTCATCTGGAAGCAGCCGTCGCCGTCGATCGCCCACACGGTCGCGTCGGGCCGGCCCACCTTCGCCCCCATGGCGGCGGGGATCGAGTAGCCCATGGTGCCCAGGCCGCCCGAGTTGATCCAGGTACGCGGGTTCTCGTACGTGATGAACTGGGCCGCCCACATCTGGTGCTGCCCGACGCCGGAGACGTACACCGTCTCGGGGTCGTTGAGCTGGCCCAGCCGCTGGATCACGTGCTGCGGCGCGAGCAGCCCGTCGGCCGTCTCCGTGTACCCGAGCGGGTACGTGGACCGCCAACCGTCGATCTGGTGCCACCAGGCGGCCAGGTCCGGCAACCCGGTACGGGCGTGCTCGGCTTCCAGGGCGGGCACCAGGTCGGCGAACACCTCGCGCAGGTCGCCGACGATCGGCACGTCCACGGCACGGTTCTTGCCGATCTCGGCCGGGTCGATGTCCGCGTGGACCACGGCCGCGTGCGGGGCGAAGCTGGAGAGCTGGCCGGTGACGCGGTCGTCGAACCGGGTGCCGAGCGCGACGATCAGGTCGGCCTTCTGCAGCGCGGCGACGGCCGGGACGGCGCCGTGCATGCCGGGCATGCCCAGGTTCTGCGGGTGCGTGTCGGGCAGGGCGCCGCGCGCCATGAGCGTCGTGACGACGGGCGCCCCGGACAGGTCGGCGAGCTTGCGCAGGCCCGCCCAGGCCTGGGCCCGGATGACGCCGCCGCCCACGTACAGGACGGGCCGCCGCGCGGTGGCCAGCAGCTTGGCGGCCTCGCGCACCTGCTTGGCGTGCGGCTTGGTCACCGGGTGGTAGCCGGGCAGGTGCACGTCGCTGGGCCACGTGAACGTCGTCTGCGCCTGCATGGCCGACTTGGCGATGTCCACCAGCACCGGCCCGGGCCGCCCGGTCGAGGCGATGTGGAACGCCTCCTTGATGACGTGCGGGATGTCGGCCGGGTCGGTCACCAGGTAGGAGTGCTTGGTCACCGGCATGGTGATGCCGACGATGTCGGCCTCCTGGAACGCGTCGGTGCCGATCATTGCCGCGCCCACCTGACCGGTGATCGCGACCATCGGGATCGAGTCCATGTTCGCGTCGGCCAGCGGCGTCACGAGGTTGGTGGCGCCGGGACCCGACGTCGCCATGGTCACCCCGACCCGGCCCGTCGCGTGGGCGTACCCGGAGGCGGCGTGGCCGCCGCCCTGCTCGTGGCGCACCAGGATGTGGCGCAGACGCTGCGAGTCGAGCAGCGGGTCGTAGGTAGGCAGGATCGCTCCGCCCGGGATGCCGAAGACGACGTCAGCGCCTACCTCTTCGAGCGAGCGGACGATCGACTGTGCGCCGCTCATCGCCTCACCGGCACCGACGGCTGCCGTCGGTGTGCCGGCGGGGACGACGGAGCTGCGCGCGGCGACCTGTGCGGGGCTCGGTGTCGTCGTGGCCATCGGGTGTCTCCTGCCGTTCGTGTGGGTCCGGGGCAATGAAAAACCCCCCGGTCCCAGGAGGTGCTGCTGGGACGATCGAGGGGTGAGCGCGCTGACGATGCCGTCGGTACGTCTGGCGTCAGCCAGCGCGCCCGGGAAGTACTACGAGACGGATCGTCTGCATGGTCGGAAACCTACGCCGCGCGGCGCGTCCTGTCACGCTCCCTGGCGCTGGTCCCACATCGTGGGATCGCCGATCGGTCGTCTGGACACGCTGCCGCCGGCTGATCAGAGCTCGGCGGCGCCGAGCTGCCGTGCCGCGGCGGTGATCTGGCGGGCCAGGTGCGCGTCGCGTTCGGAGAGCCCGCCGACGTCGTGCGACGTCACCCGCACGGTGACCGTGTCGTAGCGCAGGTCGACGTCGGGATGGTGGCCCGCGGCGTCCGCGAGCTCGGCGATCCGGGCCACGAGCTGGGCGCCCACGGCGAACGTCCCGGTCCGGAACACCGCGCGCGCCTCGCTGCCGGCCACCCAGGGACCGGCACCCACGGCGTCGTGGAACTCCTGTGCGGTGATCTCGTCGCCCATGCCACCAATGTCCCGCGCTCCCCGGCCCGGCGCGAGCCGAACCGGGGAGCACGCGCCGGCGGGCGGCGGGCCTACTCCAGGACCGCCCCGCGGGAGGCGGACTGCACCAGCTTCGTGTACTTCGCCAGGACTCCGCGCGTGTACCCGTGCGGTAACGGGGCCCAGTCGGGCGTGTGGCGGGCCGCGAGGACCTCAGGCTCGACGAGCAGGTCCAGCGTCTTGGCCCGCACGTCGAGGCGGATGCGGTCGCCGTCGCGCACGAACGCGATCGGCCCGGCGTCGACCGCTTCGGGCGCGATGTGCCCGACGCACAGCCCGGTGGTCCCGCCCGAGAAGCGCCCGTCGGTGATGAGCAGCACGTCCTTGCCGAGCCCTGCGCCCTTGATCGCACCCGTGATGGCGAGCATCTCGCGCATGCCCGGCCCGCCCTTGGGTCCCTCGTAGCGGATGACGACGACGTCGCCGGCCGCGATGGTGCCGTCCTCCAGGGCGTCGAGCGCGGCACGTTCCCGTTCGAACACGCGCGCGGTGCCCTCGAACACGTCGGTCTCGAACCCGGCGGACTTGACCACGGCCCCGTCCGGAGCCAGCGACCCGTGCAGGATCGTGATGCCCCCGGTCACCCCGATGGGGTTGTCGATCGCGCGCAGGATGTGGCCGTCCGGGTCGGGCGGGTCGATCGCGGCGAGGTTCTCGGCCACGGTCTTCCCGGTGACCGTCAACGC
This sequence comes from Xylanimicrobium pachnodae JCM 13526 = NBRC 107786, assembly GCA_001592145.1. GTDB lineage: Bacteria > Actinomycetota > Actinomycetes > Actinomycetales > Cellulomonadaceae > Xylanimonas > Xylanimonas pachnodae. The sequence continues at coordinate 139,945 of BCWJ01000008.1, forward strand.
CTCCCCGTGCAGCAGCCCTGCGTCGAGCAGCGCCTTCATCACCACGGGCACCCCGCCCACCTGGTCGACGTCCTTCATGACGTACCGGCCGAACGGCTTGAGGTCGCCCAGGTGAGGCACCCGGGCGCCCACGCGGTCGAAGTCGGCGAGCGTGAGGTCCACGTCGGCCTCGTGGGCGATGGCGAGCAGATGCAGCACCGCGTTGGTGGACCCGCCGAACGCCATGACCACGGCGATGGCGTTCTCGAACGCCTCCTTGGTCATGATGTCGCGTGCCGTGATCCCGAGGCGCAGTAGGTTGACCACGGCCTCGCCCGAGCGGTGCGCCCAGGTGTCGCGGCGCCGGTCGGCCGACGGCGGGGACGCCGAGCCGGGCAGCGACATCCCCAGCGCCTCGGCCGCCGACGCCATCGTGTTGGCGGTGTACATGCCGCCGCATGCGCCCTCGCCCGGACAGATGGCGCGCTCGATGCGGCCGACGTCCTCCTCGCTCATCAGGCCGCGCGAGCACGCGCCGACCGCCTCGAAGGCGTCGATGAGCGTGACCTCCTTCTCCGACCCGTCCTCGAGCTTGACCCAGCCGGGCATGATCGTGCCGGCGTAGAGGAACACGCTGGCCAGGTCCAGGCGGGCCGCGGCCATGAGCATGCCGGGCAGCGACTTGTCGCAACCTGCCAGCAGCACGGACCCGTCGAGCCGCTCGGCCGACATGACCACCTCGACCGAGTCCGCGATCACGTCGCGGGACACGAGCGAGAAGTGCATGCCCTCGTGCCCCATCGAGATCCCGTCGGACACGGAGATGGTCCCGAACTCCAGCGGGTACCCGCCTGCCGCGTGCACGCCCGACTTGCTGGCCTCGGCCAACCGGTCGAGCGACAGGTTGCAGGGCGTGATCTCGTTCCAGGAGCTCGCGACCCCGATCTGCGGTTTCGCGAAGTCCTCGTCACCGAGCCCGACGGCGCGCAGCATGCCGCGCGAGGCCGTCGCCTCCAACCCCTCGGTGACCTGCCACGATCGTGGCTTGAGCGGATTGTGCCCCACGGGTTCCTCCTTCGATCGGTCCTACCGGCGCGTGATGAGGTTGACGTCCCGCACGGCCCCGCGGTCCGCCGACGTCGCCATGGCGGCGTAGGCCCGCAGGGCCGGGGACACATACCGGTCGCGGGCGACCGGCTGCCACGGGTGCTCCGACGCCTCCATCTTGAGACGCCGCTCGGCGAGCACGTCGTCGGGTACGTTGACCCGGATGAGGCGCGACTCGACGTCGATCTCGATCTCGTCGCCGTCCTCGACCAGGCCGATCGTGCCGCCTGCGGCGGCCTCCGGCGAGATGTGCCCCACCGAGATGCCCGACGAGCCGCCCGAGAACCGCCCGTCGGTGATGAGCGCGACCACCTTGCCCAGCCCGCGGCCCTTGATGAACGAGGTCGGGTACAGCATCTCCTGCATGCCCGGCCCGCCGGACGGCCCCTCGTAGCGCACGACGACGACGTGGCCCGGCTCGACCTGCTTGGACAGGATCTTCTCGACCGCCTCGTCCTGCGACTCGACCACGAGCGCCGTGCCCACGAAGTGGAACACGTCGGGGTCGATGCCGGCCGTCTTGATGATGGCGCCGTTCTCCGCCAGGTTGCCCTTGAGCACCGCGAGGCCGCCCTCGACCGTGTAGGCGTGCTCGCGGTCGCGGATGCAGCCCGCCGCGGCGTCGGTGTCGAGCGAGTCCCACACGTTCGACGTCGAGAACGCCTGCGTGGTGCGCACTCCCCCAGGCGCGGCGTGGAACAGGTCGAGCGCGCGCTGCGTGGCCTTGCCACCGCGGATGTCCCAGGCGTCCAGCCAGGCGCGCAGCGTGGGGGTGTGCACCGAGGTGACGTCGTGGTCGAGCAGCCCGGCGCGGTCCAGCTCACCGAGCAGCGCGGGGATGCCGCCGGCCCGGTGCACGTCCTCCATGTGGAAGTCCGGGTGGTTCGGGGCGACCTTGCTCAGGCACGGCACCCGGCGCGAGATCGCGTCGATGTCGTCGAGCGTGAAGTCGACCCCGGCCTCCTGCGCCGCCGCGAGGATGTGCAGCACCGTGTTGGTGGACCCGCCCATGGCGACGTCGAGGGTCATCGCGTTGGTGAAGGCTGCCTTGGTCGCGATGCCGCGGGGTGCCGCCGTGTCGTCCTCGTCGTCGTAGTAGCGCTTGGCGAGGTCGACGATGGTGCGCCCCGCCTCCAGGAACAGCTCACGGCGGGCCGTGTGCGTGGCCAGCGTCGAGCCGTTGCCCGGCAGCGAGAGGCCCAGCGCCTCGGTCAGGCAGTTCATCGAGTTGGCCGTGAACATCCCCGAGCACGAGCCGCACGTGGGGCATGCGCTCTCCTCGACCGCGGCCAGAGCGTCGTCGCTCACGTTGTCGTCCGCCGAGTAGTTGATCGCGTTGATGAGGTTCAGCTTGGTCTGTGCGACGCCGTCGACCACGATCGCCTTGCCGGCCTCCATGGGCCCACCCGAGACGAAGATCGTCGGGATGTTCAGGCGCAGCGCGGCGTTCACCATGCCCGGCGTGATCTTGTCGCAGTTCGAGATGCACACCAGCGCGTCGGCCGTGTGCGCGTTGACCATGTACTCGACCGAGTCCGCGATCAGGTCGCGGCTCGGCAGGGAGTACAGCATGCCCGCGTGCCCCATCGCGATGCCGTCGTCCACCGCGATGGTGTTGAACTCCTTGGCGACACCGCCCGCCTCGCGGATGGCGGAGGCGACCAGGTCGCCCATGTCCTTGAGGTGCACGTGGCCGGGGACGAACTGCGTGTACGAGTTCGCGATGGCGATGATCGGCTTCCCGAAGTCCCCCGAGCCCATGCCGGTCGCGCGCCACAGGGCGCGCGCGCCCGCCATGTTCCGACCGTGGGTTGACGTCCGCGAACGCAATGGCCTGCTCATGCGAGCACCCTACGTCCGCGTCCGGCAGGTGGGCGGGCGTCGTCCGCAGAGTGACCCTGTGGAGTAGCCCACTGCGCGCGGGCCCTCAGTCCCCGGAGGTGTGCACGCCCTCGGCGACGTCGGCCGCGCGCATCCGGCGCAGCACCCACGGACCGAGCGCCGCGACGACGCCGGCGAACACCAGCGCGACCGCACCGATCCCACCGAAGAACGGCGTCGGCGCCATGTCCCGGGTGACCTGCACGAGCTGAGCCGTGATCGCCGAACCCGCCGCCGGGGCGAGGAACCACAGCGCCATCGCCTGGCCGCGGAACGCGGCCGGCGCCAGCAGCGTCGTCGCCGCGAGGCCCACGGGCGAGAGGCACAGCTCGCCGAGCGTCTGGATGAGGTACACGAGGCCCAGCACCCACGCCGGCGTCCTGGCGTCGCCCGAGAGCGCCGACGCACCCGCGAGGAACAGGAACGACGCCGCCGCGAGCGCGAGCCCGATGGCGAACTTGTACGGGGTGGCGGGGCGGTCGTTGGTGCGCAGCCAGATCCACGCGAACACGGGTGCGAGCACGATGATGCCCAGCGGGTTGACCGACTGGAACACCTCGGGGCTGATGGTGTCCCACCACAGGAACGACAGCACCGTCTCGTCGCGGGCGTACGTCGACAACGTCGTCGCCGCCTGCTCGAAGATCATGAAGAACAGCATCGCCGCGACGAACAACGGGATGTAGGCGAGCAGGCGGCTGCGCTCGGGGCCGCTCACCTTGGGCGAGCGGTACATGACCACGAAGAAGACGACCGGCACCACCACGGCCAGATAGCTCACCGTGTCCACGATCGCGTTGCGCGGCGTGGGGCCGCTGTCGAGTCCCGCCAGGTGCTGGATCGTCCACACGACGCCGTAGAGCGCGAGCGCGCCCCCGGCCACGATGACGATCATCCGGGCGACCCGCGGCCGCTCCTGCGCCGTGATCGGGTTGGGCACCACGTCCCCCGCCCCGGCCAACAGCTTGCGCCCCGCGATGAAGCACACCAGGGCGAAGGCCATGCCGATCGCCGCGACCACGAACCCCGCGTGGAACCCCCACTGATGGCGGACCCAGCCCACGATGATCGGGCTGAAGAACGAACCCAGGTTGATGCCCATGTAGAAGATCGAGAACGCCGACTGGCGGCGGGCGTCCTGACGCTCGTACAGCTCTCCCACCATCGAGGAGACGTTCGGCTTGAGGAAACCCGTCCCGAGCGCGACCAGGCAGATACCCGTCCAGCTGAACCCGGCACCGGGCAGCGACAGCGCCACATGGCCCGCCGCGATGATCAGCCCGCCCAGGAACGTCGCCCGGTACGCACCGATCACGCGGTCCGCAAACCAGCCGCCCACCACCGACAGCAGGTACACGCCCGTGCCGTAGACCGAGACGACGGCCTGTCCCATCGTGTCGTCGATGCCGAGGCCGCCCTCGGCGATCGACGCCGTGATGTAGTAGATCAGGATGGCGCGCATGCCGTAGTAGCTGAAGCGCTCCCACAGCTCGGTGCCGAACAGAGTCGCCAGTCCTAGCGGGTGCCCGAGGAACCGGCGGTCTCCGACGAGCGCCGCAGCGGGGGTCGGGCGGGTCAGGTGGGGGGTGCTCACCCGTAGATGCTCGCACCAACCGCGGTCCGGCGCCGCATCGTCATTCGTGCCCGGCCTGGGCTGGAGCGGGGCAGGGTCGTGTGATAGCTACCGGTCGGAACCGGGGCGGAACTCGTCCTCCAGCAGGCTCATGACGTATACGTCGGACCAGCCGTTGCCGTCCCGGCGTGCATCACGCAGGCAGCCCTCCACCTGGAACCCCAGCGACTCGTACAGGGCCTTGGCGCGCGCGTTGATGCTCAGCACCTCGAGCGAGACCCGGTGCAGGCCCAGGCCCGGCTCGAACTCGCCGTCCACCCGCAACCCGTCGAACGCGAAGCGGAGCACCAGCGAGATCGCCTCGCTGCCGTAACCGCGTCCGCGATAGTCGGGCAGGAACTGCAGCCGCAGGTTCGCCGATCGGGCGTCGTCGTCGATCCCGCCCAGCGCAATCTCCCCGAGCATGGCGTCACTGACGAGCGCACCGCCCCGGACGGCACCGGACGTGACCGCCCAGTCGTACCGCCCGGGACGATCGCTGACCGTCGCCGCCCACTCGTCGACCTGCTCGCGCGTGAAGGTCGCCGTGGTGCCGGTCATCCGCATGCCCACCGGGTCGTGCAGCGACTCCCACAACCGGTCGGCGTCGCGCGCCTCGATGGGTCGCAGCCGCACCATCTCGCCGCGCAGCTCGGGACCGCGAGTCATGACCACTCCGTTCCTGCGGGGTCGTGCGTCACCGATCGAACCCGCATCGTCAGACGCCGATGCGCTCCAGCACGAGCTCACGCACGCGCTTGGCGTCCGCCTGTCCCTTCGTGGCCTTCATGACCGCGCCGATGATGGCGCCCACCGGGCCCAGGTTCCCACCGCGCACCTTCTCGACGATGTCCGGCTGGGCCGCGAGTGCGGCATCCACCGCCTCGAGCAGCGCACCGTCGTCGGACACGACCTCCAGGCCACGAGCGACGACCACCGCCTCCGGGTCGCCCTCGCCGTTCAGGACACCGTCGAGCACCTGACGGGCGATCTTGTCGTTGATGCGGCCCGCGTCGATGAGCGACTGGAGCTCGGCGATCTGGGCTGGCGTGATCGCGACCTCGTCGAGGCTGACCTCCGCCTGCTTCGCGTGCCGGGCCAGCTCACCCATCCACCACTTGCGCGCCGCCGCAGGCGAGGCGCCCGCGGCGACCGTCGCCTCGATCAGGTCCAGAGCGCCCGCGTTGACGACGTCGCGCATCTCCGCGTCCGCGTAGCCCCACTCGGCGTGCAGGCGCTTGCGGCGCGCCGCCGGAAGCTCGGGCAGGCCGGCGCGGATCTCCTCGACCCACTCGCGGCTCGGGGCCACCGGCACCAGGTCCGGCTCCGGGAAGTAGCGGTAGTCCTCGGCGTCCGACTTCACGCGGCCCGACGACGTCGTGCCCGTGTCCTCGTGGAAGTGCCGGGTCTCCTGGATGACGGTCTGGCCGGCGTCCAGCAGCGCCGCCTGGCGTGAGATCTCGAAGCGCACCGCGCGCTCCACCGACCGGAACGAGTTGACGTTCTTGGTCTCGGTGCGCGTGCCCAGCTTGTCCTGCGGGGTCGGGCGCAGCGACACGTTCACGTCCGCGCGCACGTTGCCCCGCTCCATGCGGGCCTCCGAGACGTCCAGGGCACGGAAGATGTCCCGCAGCGTCTGCACATACGCGCGCGCCACCTCGGGCGCACGCTCCCCCACGCCCTCGATCGGGCGGGTGACGATCTCCACCAGCGGGATACCCGCGCGGTTGTAGTCCACCAGCGAGTACTCCGCGCCGTGGATGCGGCCCGTCGCCCCGCCCACGTGCGTGTTCTTGCCGGCGTCCTCCTCCATGTGCGCGCGCTCGATCTCCACGCGGAACACGGCACCGTCCTCCAGCTCGACGTCGATCCACCCGTCGTGGGCGATCGGCTCGTCGTACTGGGACGTCTGGAAGTTCTTCGGCACGTCCGGGTAGAAGTAGTTCTTCCGCGCGAACCGGCAGGTCTCGGCGATCTGGCAGTTCAGCGCCAGACCGATGCGGATGGCGTACTCGACGGCCTTGCCGTTGACGACCGGCAGGGCTCCGGGCAGGCCCAGGCTCACCGGCGTCGTCTGCGTGTTCGGTTCCCCGCCGAAGCTCACCTCGGCTGCGCAGAACATCTTCGTGCGCGTGCCGAGCTCGACGTGCACCTCGATCCCCAGCACCGGGTCGTAGCGCTTGACGGCGTCGGCGTAGTCGACCAGCTCAGTCACTTTTCTTCTCTCCGTCTTCGTCTCAGGCCAGCTCGGTCGCACGCAGCTCAGGCGCCTGGTTCAGCAGGGGCTCGCCCCACTGGGCTTCGAGCAGGTGCTCGAGCGCCGCACCCACCCGGTACAGGCGGTCGTCCGCCTTCGCCGGAGCGAGGATCTGGAACCCGACCGGCAGCAGGCCGTCCCCGTCCGCCGCCGGTGCCAAGCCGTTCGGTACCGAGATGCCCGGCACGCCTGCGAGGTTCGCCGGGATCGTGGCGATGTCGTTGAGGTACATGGCCAGCGGGTCGTCCAGCTTCTCCCCGAGCCTGAACGCCGTCGTCGGCGCCGTCGGGCTCACCAGCACGTCCGCCCGCGCGAACGCCGCCGAGAAGTCGCGCTGGATCAACGTGCGCACCTTCTGGGCGCTGCCGTAGTAGGCGTCGTAGTAGCCGGCGCTGAGCGCGTAGGTGCCCAGGATGACGCGCCGCTTGACCTCGTCCCCGAAGCCCGCGCCGCGCGTCGCAGCCATCACCCGCTCCGCCGTGACCGGACCCTCCGACGGGTTCACCCGCAGGCCGAACCGCATACCGTCGAACTTCGCCAGGTTGCTGGACGCCTCCGCCGGCATGATCAGGTAGTACGCGTCGAGCGCGTACGGGAAGTGCGGGCAGCTCACCTCCACGATCTCCGCACCGGCCCGCTCCAGCAGGTCGAGCGACTCCTGGAACCTCGCCAGCACTCCCGGCTGGTAACCCTCGCCCTGGAGCTCCGTGACGACGCCGACGCGCACGCCCGCAAGGTCCCCGGTCGCACCCGCACGGGCCGCGTCGACGAACGACGGCAGGCCCTCCGGGATCGACGTGGAGTCGCGCGGGTCATAACCTCCGATGAGCTCGTGCAGCAGCGCCGAGTCCAGCACCGTCCGCGTGACCGGGCCGGCCTGGTCCAGGCTCGATGCCATCGCGATCAGGCCGTACCGCGACACCGACCCGTACGTGGGCTTGACCCCCACGGTCCCGGTCACGGCTCCCGGCTGGCGGATCGAACCGCCGGTGTCGGTGCCGATCGCCAGCGGCGCCTCATACGCGGCCACCGCCGCAGCCGAACCGCCCCCGGAGCCGCCGGGGATGCGGTCCAGGTCCCACGGGTTGTGCGTGTCCCCGAACGCCGAGTGCTCCGTGCTCGACCCCATGGCGAACTCGTCCATGTTGGTCTTGCCCAGGATGGGCAGACCCGCAGCCTTGATCCGCTCCACGAGCGTGGCGTCGTAGGGCGGCACCCAACCCTCGAGGATCTTCGAACCCGCCGTGGTCGGCAGGCCCTTCGTCACGACGACGTCCTTGACGGCGATCGGCACCCCCGCCAAGGGGTGCAGCTCCTCACCGGTCGCACGGCGCCGGTCCACGTCGTGGGCCGTCGCCAGCGCCTCGTCGGCACTCACGTGCAGGAACGCGTTCACCTGTCCCTCGACGGCGGCGATACGGTCCAGGTGCGCCTGCGTCGCCTCGACGCTCGTCACCTCACCGCCCCGCAGACGCTCGGCGAGGGCGGCGGCGGAAAGCCGGGTTACGTCCGTCATCTCACTCCTCTCCCAGAATCTGCGGCACCAGGAACTTCCCGTCCTGGGCGTCGGGCGCCGCCGCGAGCACGTCCTCGACCGGGAGCGCCGGGACAGGCACGTCCTCCCGGAATACGTTCGTCATGGGGAGCGGGTGGCTGGTCGCTGGCACATCGGGGGTGGCAACCGTGCTGACCTTGGCAATCGACTCGACGATCACGTCGAGCTCGCCGGCCAACCGGTCGATCTCCTCCGCACGCAGGTCGATGCGGGCGAGGCCCGCGACGCGCGCGACCTCGTCACGAGAGATGGTGGACATGCGGGCCAGTCTAGTGGCCATGCCGGCCCCCACCCTGGTCACGGGCTGACCCGCGCACCCGCACGTCGCTGCCAGGGCCCGGG
>BCWJ01000009.1 GCA_001592145.1 Xylanimicrobium pachnodae JCM 13526 = NBRC 107786
CCCTGCGCTGCGCCTCCGGCCCAGGCGCCACCCCTAGTCGGCCGAGCCTGCGGCTCCGCTACAGGCGAGTGCCTCGTACCTCGGCCCTCACCCTGCGCTGCGCCTCCGGCTCAGCCGAACTGCGCCTGGAGGCCGGCCACGATGCGGTCCGTGACCTCCGCGACCTCCCCGATACCGTCGACCGCCACCAGGAGCTCGCGCTCCCGGTACGTGGCGGTCAGCGGGGCTGTCTGCTCCTCGTAGATGTCGAGGCGGCGGGCGATGGCCTCCTCGGTGTCGTCCTCGCGGCCCTCGAGCTCAGCGCGCTTGGCGATCCGGCTCAGCAGCTCGGCGCGGTCTGCGGTCAGCTCGATGACGCCGTCGAGCTCCCAGCCCAGCTCACCGAGCGTGGCGTCGAGGGCCTCGACCTGGTGAGCGTTGCGCGGGTACCCGTCGAGGATGAAGCCGCCCTTCGCGTCGTCCTCCCCGAGGCGCGAGCGCACCATCGAGTCGGTGACCTCGTCGGGGACGAGCTCGCCCTTGTTGGTGTACTCCTGCGCGAGGCGGCCCAGCTCGGTGCCGCCCTTGATGTTCGCGCGGAAGATGTCGCCGGTGGAGATCGCAGGAATCTGGAACACCTCGGCCAGGCGCGCAGCCTGCGTGCCCTTGCCGGAGCCCTGCGGGCCCACGATCAGCAGCCGCGTCGCGCGGCCCTCCGGGCCGGACGCAGGGTGCAGGTCGTGGCGCGACGGGACGTTCTCTGTCAACGGAGGAACCCTTCGTAGTGACGCTGCTGGAGCTGCGAATCGATCTGCTTCACCGTCTCGAGGCCGACGCCGACGATGATGAGGATCGACGCGCCGCCGAACGGCAGGTTCTGCGTGAGCTGCAGGCCAGCGAAGACGAACATGGGGATGAGAGCGATGATGACCAGGTAGATGGCGCCCGCCGACGTGATGCGGTTGCTCACGTAGGCCAGGTACTCGGCGGTCGGCCGCCCGGCACGAATGCCGGGGATGAACCCGCCGTACTTCTTCATGTTGTCCGCGACCTCGTCCGGGTTGAACGTGATCGACGTGTAGAAGAACGTGAAGAAGAGCAGGAGCAGCGCGTACAGGGCGATGTAGAGCGGGGACGACTGGCTGGCCAGGTGCGTGCTGATCCAGCGTACCCAGCCGGCGCTCTGGTCACCGAACTGCGCGATCAGCGTGGGGATCGACAGGATCGACGAGGCGAAGATCACGGGGATCACGCCGGCCATGTTGATCTTGATCGGGATGTAGGTGCTGGTGCCGCCGTACATGCGGCGGCCCACCATGCGCTTCGCGTACTGGACGGGCACCCGGCGCTGCGACTGCTCGACGTACACCACCAGGCCGATGGTCAGGACGACGACGGCAAGCACGATGATGAAGTTGCGGATGCCGTTGCTGCCGCCGGCGACGCTCCACAGACCGGCCGGGAAGCCCGCGGCGATCGACGTGAAGATCAGCAGTGACATCCCGTTGCCGACACCGCGCTCCGTGATGAGCTCACCGAGCCACATGATCAGACCGGTACCAGCCGTCATCGTGATGACCATGAGCAGCATCGTCACCATCGACGTGTCCACCAGGATCGGCAGGCTGCAGCCCGGGAAGAGCGCGCCGTTGCGCGCGGTCACGATGACCGTCGTCGACTGGAGGATGGCGAGCGCGATGGACAGATAGCGCGTGTACTGCGTGAGCTTCGCCTGGCCGGCCTGCCCTTCCTTGTGCAGGACCTCGAACCGGGGAATCACCACCCGCAGCAGCTGGATGATGATGCTCGCGGTGATGTACGGCATGATCCCGAGCGCGAACACCGAGAGCTGCAGCAGGGCGCCACCGCTGAACGTGTTCACCAGTCCCAGCAGCGACGTCTCGCTGCCCTGGTCGGCAAGACACTGGCGGACGTTGGGGTAGTTGACGCCAGGCGTCGGGATGAACGAGCCGACGCGGAAGATCGCCATGATGGCAATCGTGAACAGCAGCTTTCGCCGCAGATCAGGCGTCCGGAAAGCCCGGGCGAATGCGCTGAGCACCTATCCTCCTGGCCCGCAGAAGCGGGGTGTTCGCTCGCCGGGCGTCCCGGCGGGGTGTGGCGTCGTCGTCGGTGGGCCGCAGCGCCCGCCGCCTTCGGCGCCGGATGGACGCGGTCTGTCCCGAGCCGACGACCCGGACGGTGAAGTCGCACGGATGGCACGACAGGACCGCAGTGGATTCTATGTGGTAAGTGGGGTGGCTTGGCCAGTCAGTGGCTACCGATGACACCGCAAAGCGCCCGGGACTGACACGGCACAGGGCCGGAGGCGCATGTGCGCCGCCGGCCCTGTGCGGTGTTCTCAGTCCTGCGAGACGGTGCCGCCCGCCGCAAGGATCTTCTCCTTCGCGGCACCCGACAGCGCGTCCACCGCGACGTCGAGCTTGACGGTGATCTCACCCGTGCCGAGCACCTTGACCGGCTGGCCCTTGCGGACCGCGCCCTTGGCGACGAGGTCCTCGACGGTGACGGAGCCACCCTCGGGGTACAGCGCGGCGAGCTTGTCCAGGTTCACGACCTGGAACTCGACGCGGAACGGGTTCTTGAACCCGCGCAGCTTCGGAAGGCGCATGTGCAGAGGCATCTGCCCGCCCTCGAAGCGCTCGGGCACCTGGTAGCGGGCCTTCGTACCCTTGGTACCGCGGCCAGCCGTCTTACCCTTCGAGCCCTCACCGCGACCCACACGGGTCTTCGCGGTCTTGGCGCCGGGGGCGGGACGCAGGTGGTGGACCTTGAGGGGGTTGACCTTCTCAGCCACCCCGTCGGTCTTCTTGGTCTCGGCCATGGTCAGTCGACCTCCTCGACGGTCACCAGGTGCGAGACCGTGTTGACCATGCCGCGGATCTCCGGGCGGTCCTCCTTCACGGCGGTGTCGCCGATCCGCTTGAGGCCCAGGGTCCGCAGCGTCTCACGCTGGTTCTGCTTGCCGCCGATGGCGGACTTGATCTGGGTCACCTTGAGACGGGACATCAGGCACCCACCTTCGCACCGGCCGCCGAGTCCTTCTTGGCAGCGAGGCCTGCAGCCTGTGCACGCAGGAGCGCGGCCGGGGCCACGTCCTCCAGGGCGAGCCCGCGACGCGCGGCCACGGCGGCCGGCTCCTCGAGCTGCTTGAGCGCCTGCACGGTGGCGTGGACGATGTTGATCGAGTTCGACGAGCCGAGCGACTTGCTCAGGACGTCGTGGATGCCCGCGCACTCCAGCACGGCACGCACCGGACCACCGGCGATCACACCGGTACCCGGCGACGCCGGACGCAGGAACACGACGCCGGCGGCAGCCTCACCCTGGGTGGGGTGCGGGATGGTGCCCTGGATGCGGGGGACGCGGAAGAAGTTCTTCTTCGCCTCCTCCACGCCCTTGGCGATCGCCGCGGGCACCTCCTTGGCCTTGCCGTAGCCGACGCCCACGGTGCCGTCACCGTCGCCCACCACGACGAGCGCGGTGAAGCTGAAGCGGCGGCCGCCCTTGACGACCTTCGCGACACGGTTGATCGTGACGACGCGCTCGACGAACGCGGACTTCTCCGCCTCGCGGCGGTCGTTGCGGCGGTCGTCGCGGCGGTTGCTGCGACGCCCGTCGTTGTTGCTCTCGCTGGCGCCCTGGGGGGCGCCGGTGCGCTGCCCTGCAGCCATCAGAGGTTCCTCATCTTCCGGTCGGTCGTCATCACAGTGCCAGGCCGTTCTCTCGGGCACCGTCGGCAACGGCGGCCACGCGACCGTGGTACTTGTTGCCCCCGCGGTCGAAGACCACGGACTCGACACCCGCAGCCTTGGCACGCGCAGCGACGAGCTCGCCGACCTTGCGGGCCTTGGCCACCTTGTCGCCCTCGAACGCACGCAGGTCGGCCTCGAGGGTCGACGCCGACACGAGGGTCTTGCCCACGGTGTCGTCGACGATCTGGGCCACCATGTGGCGGTTCGAACGGGTCACGACGAGGCGCGGACGAACCGCGGTACCGGCGATCTTCTTGCGCAGGCGGAGGTGGCGGCGCTTCTTGGCGACGGCCTTGCCCTTGCCCAGGATCTTGATAGCCATCACTTACCAGCCTTTCCGACCTTGCGGCGGACGACCTCGCCGGCGTAACGCACGCCCTTGCCCTTGTACGGCTCGGGCTTGCGGATCTTGCGGATGTTCGCCGCAACCTCGCCGACCTGCTGCTTGGAGATGCCGCTCACCGTGAACTTGGTGGGGCTCTCGACCGCGAACGTGATGCCCGCGGGGGCGGTCACGACGACCGGGTGGCTGAAGCCGAGCGCGAACTCGAGGTTCGAGCCCTTGGCCGTGACGCGGTAACCCGTGCCGACGATCTCGAGCTTCTTCTCGTAGCCCTGCGTGACACCGGTGACGATGTTGGCGAGCAGCGTGCGGGTGAGTCCGTGCAGCGCACGGGACTCACGCGCGTCGTCCGGGCGGGACACCACGAGCGTGGCGTCCTCCTGGGCGACCGTGAGGGGTGCGGGGATCGTGTGCTCAAGCGTGCCCTTGGGACCCTTGACCGTCACGAGCGCACCCGAGATGGTGACGTCCACGCCGGCGGGAACCGGAACGGGGATCTTGCCGATTCGAGACATGGCTTATCTCCTTTCCGATTACCAGACGTAGGCGATGACCTCGCCACCGACGCCCTTGGCCTGAGCCTGGCGGTCGGTGAGGAGGCCGGAGGAGGTCGACAGGATCGCGACGCCAAGGCCACCGAGGACCTTGGGCAGCTCGGTCGACTTCGCGTACTTGCGAAGACCCGGCTTGGAGACGCGGCGCACGCCGGACAGGGCGCGCTCGCGGTTCGGGCCGTACTTCAGGGTGATGGTGAGGCTCTTGCCCACCTTTGCGTCCTCGACGACGTATCCGGCGATGTAGCCCTCCTTCTGAAGGATCTCCGCGATGTGGAGCTTCAGCTTGGAGGACGGCATCGTCACGGAGTCGTGGTGCGCCGAGTTGGCGTTCCGCAGACGCGTGAGCATGTCTGCGATCGGGTCAGTCATCGTCATCTGGGCTCTTGCCCTTCCTCGCCGTGGTTTCCGGCCGGCGCAGCACGGACCTGCCGTGCGGTCCCGGTCGGACCTTCGACGTCGTCTCGTCCCGCCGGGGGCGGGCTGACAGTTGTGCTCGGTATTACCAGGAGCTCTTGGTGACGCCGGGGAGCTCGCCGCGGTGGGCCATCTCCCGGACGCAGATGCGGCACAGGCCGAACTTGCGGTACACCGAGTGCGGACGCCCGCAGCGCTGGCACCGGGTGTAGGCGCGCACCGCGAACTTGGGCTTCGCGGCAGCCTTGTTGATCAGGGCCTTCTTCGCCATGTCAGTTCTCCTCCTTGAAGGGGAAACCGAGCCGGCGCAGCAGCGAACGGCCCTCGTCGTCGGTGTTCGCCGTGGTCACGACCGTGATGTCCATACCGCGGACGCGGTCGATCTTGTCCTGGTCGATCTCGTGGAACATCGACTGCTCCGTGAGGCCGAACGTGTAGTTGCCGTGGCCGTCGAACTGCTTGGCCGACAGACCGCGGAAGTCACGGATACGAGGCAGCGCGATCGAGAGCAGACGGTCGAGGAACTCCCACATGCGGTCGCCGCGCAGCGTCACGTGGGCGCCGATCGGCATACCCTCGCGCAGCTTGAACTGGGCGATCGACTTGCGGGCCTTGGTGACCTGCGGCTTCTGACCGGTGATCGCGGTCAGGTCGCGGATCGCGCCCTCGATGAGCTTGCTGTCCTTCGCGGCGTCGCCGACACCCATGTTCACGACGATCTTGGTCAGACCGGGGACCAGGGCGACGTTCGAGTAGCCGAACTCCTCGCGGAGCGCGGCCAGGATCTCCTCGCGGTACTTCTGCTTGAGGCGCGGCGTGGCCGGGGCCTCGAGAGTGGTCTCGGTCATCACACGTCCTTCCCGGAGCGCTTCGCGATGCGGACACGCACCGTCTTGGTCTTGCCGTCGCGCTCAACCTGCTCGAGGCGGTAGCCGACGCGCGTGCCCTTCTTGGTCTCCGGGTCGACGAGCATGACGTTGGAGACGTGGATCGGGGCCTCGACGGTCTCGATGCCACCGGTGCGGCTGCCGCGAGCGGTCTGGCCGGCCTTGACGTGCTTGGTCACACGCTGGACGCCCTCGACCACGAGGCGGTCGGAGTCCTTGAGGACCTCCAGGACGCGACCCGTCTTGCCCTTGTCGCGACCCGCGATGACGACCACCTGGTCGCCCTTCTTGATCTTGGCCATGGTCAGAGCACCTCCGGCGCGAGCGAGATGATCTTCATGAACTTCTTGTCGCGCAGCTCGCGACCGACCGGACCGAAGATGCGAGTACCGCGGGGTTCGCCATCGTTCTTGAGGATGACGGCGGCGTTCTCGTCGAACTTGATGTAGGAACCGTCGGGACGACGGCGCTCCTTGGCGGTCCGGACGATGACGGCCTTGACGACGTCGCCCTTCTTCACGTTGCCGCCCGGGATAGCGTCCTTGACGGTGGCGACGATGACGTCGCCGATACCGGCGTAGCGACGGCCGGAGCCACCGAGAACGCGGATGCAGAGAATCTCCTTGGCACCCGTGTTGTCGGCGACCCGAAGTCGCGACTCCTGCTGGATCATTCAATTGCTCCTGTCGTCGAGCTGGTTCTCCCGCGCCGCCGCGACGCCCCGGCGCGTGGCCGCGACATCTGGGGCAGGGAGCCTTGCCGAACGGATTGTGGGGATGGCCGCCCGGGCGCATACGTGTGTCACACCGCAGGCAGGCCAATGGGAGAGTCTACGCTGCCCGGGCCCGTGATGGGACCCGGGCGGCGAAGATCACACCAGACATCTGGCGCGTCCGGGCGAACCCGAACGCGCCAGATCGTGTTACTTGGCCTTCTCGAGGATCTCCGTCAGGCGCCACCGCTTGGTCGCGGACAGCGGACGGGTCTCCATGATGACGACCAGGTCGCCGATGCCGGCCGAGTTCTGCTCGTCGTGCACCTTGACCTTCTCGGTGCGGCGCATGACCTTGCCGTAGAGCGGGTGCTTCACCCGGTCCTCGACCTCGACGACGATGGTCTTGTCCATCTTGTCGCTCACCACGTAACCGCGGCGGGTCTTGCGGATGCCGCGCTCCGCGGTCACCTGCTCAGGGGTCTCGTTGCTCATTGCCTGCCTCACTCAGCGCTCGGAGCCGTACGGATGCCGAGCTCGCGCTCACGCAGGATCGTGTAGATCCGCGCGATGTCGCGCTTGACGGCCTTGATGCGGCCGTGCGACTCGAGCTGACCGGTGGCGGCCTGGAAGCGGAGGTTGAACAGCTCCTCCTTGGCCTTCTTCAGCTCGGCGACCAGCTTCGCGTCGTCGAAGCCGTCCAACTCGGTCGGGGCCAGGCCCTTGGTACCGATAGCCATCAGATCGCACCACCCTCGCGCACCACGAAACGGCACTTCATCGGGAGCTTGTGGATCGCGCGGCGCATGGCCTCACGAGCCAGGGGCTCCGGGACGCCGGCCAGCTCGAAGAGCACGCGGCCGGGCTTGACGTTGGCGACCCACCACTCGGGCGAGCCCTTACCGGAACCCATGCGGGTCTCGGCGGGCTTCTTGGTCAGCGGACGGTCCGGGTAGATGTTGATCCAGACCTTGCCGCCACGCTTGATGTGGCGGGTCATCGCGATACGAGCAGCCTCGATCTGACGGTTGGTGACGTAGGCGGGCTCGAGAGCCTGGATGCCGAAGTCACCGAACGCGACCGTGTTGCCACCCTTCGACGCGCCGGAGCGGCCGGGGTGGTGCTGCTTGCGGTGCTTGAGCCTGCGGGGAATCAGCATGCTCAGGCCTCCGTTCCGGTCTCTGCCGGCGCCGCCTCGGCGGGGGCCGCGGCCGGAGCCGGAGCCTCAGCCGACGGGGCAGCCGAACGGTCGTTGCGGCGTCCGCCACCGCGACGGTCGCCGCGCTCGCCACCGCGCTCGGCGCGCGGGCCACGGCCCTGGCGCGGAGCGGAGGCGGCCTGCTGTGCGGCGAACTCCTTCTCGGTGATGTCGCCCTTGTAGATCCACACCTTCACGCCGATTCGGCCGAAGGTGGTGCGAGCCTCGAAGAAGCCGTAGTCGATGTTCGCGCGGAGCGTGTGCAGCGGCACACGACCCTCACGGTAGAACTCCGACCGGCTCATCTCCGCGCCGCCGAGACGGCCCGAGACCTGCACGCGGATGCCCTTGGCGCCGGCGCGCTGCGCGGACTGGATGCCCTTGCGCATGGCACGACGGAAGGACACACGCGATGCGAGCTGCTCAGCGATGCCCTGGGCAACGAGCTGAGCCTCGATCTCGGCGTTCTTGACCTCGAGGATGTTGAGCTGGACCTGCTTGCCCGTGAGCTTCTCGAGCTCGCCGCGGATGCGGTCGGCCTCGGCGCCACGGCGGCCGATCACGATGCCCGGGCGCGCCGTGTGGATGTCCACGCGGACGCGGTCGCGGGTGCGCTCGATCTCGACCTTGGCAATTCCGGCACGCTCAAGGCCGGTGGCCATGAGCTTGCGGATCTCGACGTCCTCACGGACGTAGTCGCGGTACCGCTGGCCAGGCTTGGTGCTGTCGGCGAACCAGCGCGACCGGTGGTCGGTGGTGATGCCGAGGCGGTACCCGTGCGGGTGAACCTTCTGCCCCACTATCGGGCCCCTTCCTTCTTCTCGCGCGGTGCAACCACCACGGTGATGTGAGAGGTCCGCTTGAGCACTCGGGCCGCACGGCCCTGGGCACGCGGGCGGAACCGCTTCAGGGTCGGGCCCTCGTCGACGAACGCTGCGGAGACGACGAGCTCCTGCTCGTCGAAACGCTCGCTCGCGCGGTCGGCCTTCACCCGGGCGTTGGCGATCGCGGACTCCACGACCTTGCGCACCGGCTCGGCGGCGGCCTGCGGCGCGAACTTCAGCACCGCGACGGCCTCGCCGGCCTGCTTGCCACGGATGAGGTCCACGACGCGCCGGGCCTTCATCGGCGTCACGCGGACGAACCGCGCCTGCGCCTTGGCTTCCATTGCTGTCCTGCTTCCTTTTCTCAGACAGTCAGAGTCGGTCGCGAGCTTGCGCTCAGCGACGACGACCCTTCTTGTCATCCTTCACGTGGCCGCGGAAAGTCCGCGTGGGTGCAAACTCGCCGAGCTTGTGGCCGACCATCGACTCCGTCACGAAGACGGGAGTGTGCTTGCGGCCGTCGTGCACGGCGAAGGTGTGACCGAGGAAGTCGGGCGTGATGACCGACCGACGGGACCAGGTCTTGATGACGTTCTTGGTCCCCTTCTCGTTCTGCACGTCCACCTTCTTCTGCAGGTGGCCGTCGACGAAGGGGCCCTTCTTCAGGCTACGAGGCATGCTCCAGGCTCCTTATCAGCGCTTCTTGCCGGTACGACGACGGCGGACGATCAGCCGGTCGCTCGACTTGTTGGGACGGCGGGTACGGCCCTCCGGCTGGCCCCACGGGCTCACCGGGTGACGACCACCGGACGTCTTGCCCTCACCACCACCGTGCGGGTGGTCGATCGGGTTCATGGCGACACCGCGAACGGTCGGGCGGACGCCCTTCCAGCGCATGCGCCCAGCCTTGCCCCAGTTGATGTTCGACTGCTCGGCGTTGCCCACCTCGCCGACCGTGGCGCGGCAGCGCAGGTCGACGTTGCGGATCTCGCCGGACGGCATGCGCAGCTGGGCGTAGGGGCCGTCCTTCGCGACGAGCTGGACGGAGACACCAGCCGAGCGGGCGATCTTCGCGCCGCCGCCGGGCCGCAGCTCGATGGCGTGGATGACCGTACCGGTCGGGATGTTGCGCAGCGGCAGGTTGTTGCCGGGCTTGATGTCGGCGCCGGCACCGGCCTCGACGAAGTCGCCCTGCGACAGCTTGTTCGGCGCGATGATGTAGCGCTTCTCGCCGTCCGCGTAGTGCAGCAGCGCGATGCGCGCGGTGCGGTTGGGGTCGTACTCGATGTGAGCGACCTTGGCCGGCACACCGTCCTTGTCGTGACGACGGAAGTCGATCACGCGGTACTGGCGCTTGTGGCCACCACCCTTGTGCCGGGTCGTGATGCGACCGGTGTTGTTGCGGCCACCCGTCTTCGACAGGGGGCGGACCAGCGACTTCTCCGGCTGCGAACGGGTGACCTCGACGAAGTCCGCGACGCTCGAGCCACGACGGCCCGGCGTCGTCGGCTTGTACTTACGAATACCCATGGGTTTTCAGTCCTCGATCTTCTTCAGTACCGGGTCAGCCGACCGGACCGCCGAAGATGTCGATCGACCCCTCGCGGAGGGTGACGATCGCACGCTTCGTGTCCTTGCGCTTGCCCAGGCCGAAACGCGTGCGACGCGTCTTGCCCTTGCGGTTGATCGTGTTGACCGAGTCGACCTTGACGCCGAACACCTGCTCGACAGCAATCTTGATCTCGGTCTTGTTGGCACGCGGGTCCACGACGAAGGTGTACTTGCCCTCGTCGAGGAGGCCGTAGCTCTTCTCGGAGACGACCGGCGCGATCAGGATGTCGCGCGGGTCCTTCTGCACGGTGGTCACTTGGACGCCTCCTCAGCGGCCTCAGCCTCAGTCGCGACAGCCTTCGCGCCCTTGGCGGGACCCGCGAGGAACGCGGCGAGCGCGCCCTGCGTGAAGACGATGTCGTCCGAGACGAGGACGTCGTACGTGTTGAGCTGGTCCGCGACGAGCAGGTGCACCTCGGGCACGTTGCGCAGCGACAGGATCGTCGCCTCGTCCGTGCGCTCGGTCACCACGAGCACGTGCGGGCGCTCGGTGAGCTGGGCCAGGGTCTTGAGCGCGGTCTTGGTCGACGGCTTGCCGTCGATGCCGAAGCCCGAGACGACGTGCACGCGGCCGGCACGAGCGCGGTCCGACAGGGCGCCACGCAACGCGGCGGCCTTCATCTTCTTCGGCGTCCGCTGGTCGTACGAGCGCGGCTGCGGGCCGTGGACGGTGCCACCGCCGGCGAACTGCGGCGCACGAGTCGAACCCTGACGGGCGCGGCCGGTGCCCTTCTGCTTGTACGGCTTGCGGCCACCACCGCGGACCTCGCCGCGGGTCTTCGTGGCGTGGGTGCCCTGGCGGGCGGCCGCACGCTGGGCCACGACGACCTGGTGGATCAGCGGGACGTTGGTGACGACGTCGAACACCTCGGCGGGCAGGTCGGCCGTGCCGGCCTTCTTGCCCTTGGCGTCCAGGACATCGACAGTGAGGGAAGTCTGAGTCGACATTGTCGGTTCACGCACCCTTCGCGGCGGTCTTGACGACGACGACGCCACCCTTGGGGCCGGGAACCGCGCCCTTGACGAGCAGCAGACCCTTCTCCGCGTCGACCGCGTGGACGGTCAGGTTCTGGGTCGTCTGGCGCTCGGCACCCATCCGGCCGGCCATGCGCAGGCCCTTGAACACGCGCGACGGCGTCGAAGCGCCACCGATCGAGCCCGGCTTGCGGTGGTTGCGGTGGGAACCGTGCGAGGCGCTCACGCCGGCGAAGCCGTGGCGCTTCATGACACCGGCGGTGCCCTTGCCCTTGGTGGTACCGGTGACGTCGACCACGGCGCCCGCCTCGAAGGCGGCGGCGGTGATCTCCTGGCCGACCGTGTAGGTCGCGGCGTCGGCGGTACGGATCTCGGCCACGTGGCGGCGCGGCGTGACGCCGGCCTTCTCGAAGTGGCCCTTGAGCGGCTTGGTGACCTTGCGCGGGTCGATCTGGCCGGCGGCGAGCTGGACGGCGGAGTAGCCGTCGGTCTCGGCCGTGCGGACCTGGGTCACCACGTTGGTGTCCACCGCCACGACCGTGACGGGCACGAGGCGACCGGCCTCGTCCCACAGCTGCGTCATGCCGAGCTTCTTGCCCAGCACAGCGGTCACGTTCTTCTGCAGGTTGCTCATCTTCTCGCTCCCCTGCCTCAGAGCTTGATCTCGATGTTCACGTCGGCAGGCAGGTCGATACGCATGAGCGAGTCGACGGCCTTCGGCGTGGGATCGATGATGTCGATGAGCCGCTTGTGCGTGCGCATCTCGAAGTGCTCGCGGCTGTCCTTGTACTTGTGAGGCGACCGGATCACGACGAAGACGTTCTTCTCCGTCGGGAGCGGCACCGGGCCCACAACAGTCGCACCTGCGCGAGTGACCGTGTCGACGATCTTGCGCGCAGAGCTGTCGATGACCTCGTGGTCATAGGACTTGAGCCGGATGCGGATCTTCTGTCCCGCCATGGCGTCGTCTGACTCTCTCTCTCGAACCGCTACTGTCCGACCCCCGCGCTCGGGCGTGTCGCGTGTGCGACCCGCACGAGCCCCTCGGGGCCGCTGATTGTGATCCCCCGGAGGGCGACCACGACGAATATCGGCCTGCCGAACCGTCACCAGTGAGCACGTGTGTCCACCGACGTCGGTCCTACGGGGCGCTCATGCGTGAGAACAGACGGCGACCCGCGAACCCCTCCACGGAGGGGGACCCGCTCCAGCCGGCTCATCGTTCCGGGGCCTGCGCTCGGCATGGCCCCGGCTCCGCACGGCTGCGGTGCAACACACTGTTCGACACGAGAAAGAACGCGCCCTGTGACAGGCAACCTGACTAGTGTGCCACACCCCTCGCGGTGCTCCAAGCCACGACCGCTGTGACCTGCGCCCACGAGGCCCTCGCGGACGCCCGACCGTTCAGAACGTGCCCACGGGCTCAGTATCGGCCGAGCGCCTCGAGGATCGTCGCCACGAACCGCTTCCGGTCGACCGTCTCGACCAGGCACCCGGTGGGCTCGAGCGACGCGTCGGAGAACCGGTCCGTGATGGTCATCCCCCGCGTGCGCTCCCCCCGCGTCTCGACGCCGATGAAGCAGCGCACCGACCCGAAGCCCTCGTCGTCCGCCGCGTACGCCACCGCGAGGGGGTCGTGCAGCGGGGCGCCTCGGCCGCCCGCGTACCGGGCGACCACGGGCAGGTACCGCTCGATGACGTCGGCGAACACGGTGGCCGCCGGAGTCCCGAGTGCCCGTACCCGCGCCAGCTCCGGGGCCGTGATGTACGCCTGGTGCGTGACGTCGAGCGGGCACAGCCAGAACGGCACGCCGTCGGTGAGCACGCGGCGCATGGCCTCCGGGTCGACGTAGGCGTTGAACTCGGCCGCGGCCGTCGTGTTGCCCGCCTCGACCCCGCCTCCCATCGCCACGACGCGCCGGATCCGGCGGCGCAGGTCCGGGTAGACGGCGAGCGCGATCGCCACGTTCGTCAGCGGTCCGACGGCGACGACGTCGATCGGCACCGCACTGGCGAGCGCGACGTCGCGGATCACCTGCCAGGCCGGGCGAGGGTCCGCGGCACCTCCCCGGGGGAGCTCCACCCCGAGCAGGCCGTCCGAGCCGTGGATGTCCGCCGCCGTCACCAGCTCGCGCGTCAACGGTCCCGTGGCACCCCGCGCGACGGGGACGTCCCACCCGATGAGCTCGACCAGGCCCAGCGCGTTGCGCGTGGCGTGGTCAAGATCCGTGTTGCCTGCGACGACGGTGACGGCGCGCACGTCGAGCGCGGGGAGCTGGCGCGCCAGGAGGAGCGCCGCGAGGTCGTCGGTGCCCGGGTCGCAGTCGATGACGGTCGGCCACCCACCCCGGTCCCCCGCCAGCACGGGTGCCGCTGGGGTCGCGGCCCGGGACGGGACGGGACGGTAGGGGCGCACCGGCCGCTGGGGACCGTCGGCCGTCAGTCGCGCGACGGCGTCCACCACCAGTTCCACGAACCCTGGCCGGTCGATACCGAACGCCACGCGCGCGTTGGGCTCGCGCCCGGACACCCCGTGCACGTCGCCCACCGTCGCGCCACGCGCGTACTCCCCCTGCGTCTCGACCTCCACGTACAGGTCCCGTGTGGTCAGCAGCTCGGGACGGGTGAGCGCGACGACGGCGACGACGTCGTGCAGGGGTGCGCCGGCGTACCCGCGCTCGCGGTGGAACGCGAAGAAGAACTCCACCCAGTCGGCGACCACCTGTGCCAGGGGTCCTCCGAGCGCTCGGACCCGCTCGACCTCCGCGGGCAGCAGCATCGCCTGGTGCGTCACGTCGAGTCCCGCCTGGCGGATCGGGACGCCCGAACCGAACACGAGCTGCGCCGCCTCGGGGTCCGCGAGGATGTTGAACTCCGCAGCCGGTGTCCAGTTGCCCGCCAGGATGCCGCCACCCATCAGCGAGATCCCCGCAATCCTCCCCGTGAGCTCCGGGTGCGCGAGAAGCAGCGTGGCGACGTTCGTGAGCGGCCCCGTCGGGACCAGCCACACCGGGTCCTCGCTGGACCGCAGCAGCTCGGCCATGAGCTCGACGGCGGGAAGCGGCGAGACGTCCACCAGGGGCGCGGGAAGGTCCGCGCCGTCCAGGCCCGATGCGCCGTGCACGGTCGCGGCCGCCGTCGTGTCACCGACGAGGGGACGGTCTGCGCCCTGGGCGAGCGGCACGTCCCGGACTCCCAGCAGGGTCAGGATCTGCCGGGCGTTGCGCGTCGTCTGCTCCACGCCCGCGTTGCCGGCCACGGTCGTCACCCCGAGCACGTCGAGCCCGGGTGAGGCGAACGCGAGCAACCACGCGACGGCGTCGTCGTGCCCGGGGTCGCCATCGAGGATCACGGGGATGCGTGCCACCGTCCCAGCATGCACGAAGGCCCCGGTCCCTTCACGGGGACCGGGGCCTTCGCGACCGATCGTTGCGCTGCGTGACGCAGCGCGATCAGCGAGCCATCAGGCCAGGATCATCACTTGATGATCTTGGTGACACGGCCGGAGCCGACGGTGCGGCCACCCTCACGGATGGCGAAGCCGAGGCCCTCCTCCATGGCGATCGGCTGGATCAGCTCGACCGTCATCTCGGTGTTGTCGCCGGGCATGACCATCTCGGTGCCCTCGGGCAGCGTGATGACGCCGGTGACGTCCGTCGTGCGGAAGTAGAACTGCGGACGGTAGTTCGAGTAGAACGGGTTGTGACGGCCGCCCTCGTCCTTGCCCAGGATGTAGACCTGAGCCTCGAAGTCGGTGTGCGGGGTGATCGAACCCGGCTTGACGACGACCTGGCCGCGCTCGACGTCCTCACGCTTGATGCCGCGCAGCAGCAGACCGGTGTTGTCACCAGCCTGAGCGGAGTCCATCGACTTGTGGAACGTCTCGATGCCCGTGACCGTCGTCTTCTGCGGCTTGCGGATACCGACGATCTCGACCTCGGAGTTGACGGCGAGCGTGCCACGCTCGACCTTGCCGGTGACGACGGTGCCACGACCCGTGATCGTGAAGACGTCCTCGATCGGCATCAGGAACGGCTTGTCGAGGTCACGCACCGGCTCGGGGACGTTGTCGTCCACGGCCTGCATGAGCTCGAGAACCTTCTCCTGCCACTCCGGGTCGCCCTCGAGAGCCTTGAGGCCCGAGACGCGGACGACGGGAGCGTTGTCGCCGTCGAAGCCCTGCGACGACAGCAGCTCGCGGACCTCCATCTCGACGAGCTCGAGGATCTCCTCGTCGTCGACCATGTCGGACTTGTTGAGCGCGACGAGCAGGTAGGGAACGCCGACCTGACGGGCGAGCAGCACGTGCTCACGCGTCTGCGCCATCGGGCCGTCGGTGGCGGCGACCACGAGGATCGCACCGTCCATCTGAGCGGCGCCGGTGATCATGTTCTTGATGTAGTCGGCGTGGCCCGGGGCGTCGACGTGCGCGTAGTGACGGTTCGGCGTCTCGTACTCGATGTGCGAGATGTTGATCGTGATACCGCGCTGCTTCTCTTCGGGCGCCTTGTCAATGCCGTCGAAGTCGACGATCTGGTTGGCAAGGAAGCCCTCCGACGCCGGGTACTTCTCGGCGAGGGTCTTCGAGATCGCAGCGGTGAGCGTCGTCTTACCGTGGTCGACGTGACCGATGGTGCCGACGTTGACGTGCGGCTTGGTCCGCTCGAACTTGGCCTTAGCCACTGGGGTCCTCCTGGGACTGGGTAGATGTTCCCGAACGTTGCGAGACTTGGCTCAAGAGCCTACCTCCCGCGAGGCGACGGGGTTTCCTACAGGTTGATGATGGAACTGGTCGACCTGTGGGGACTCACTCGCCCCGGGTCTTCTTGATGATCTCGTCAGCGACGTTGCGAGGAACCTCGGCGTAGCTGTCGAACTGCATCGAGTACACCGCGCGGCCCTGGGTCTTCGACCGGAGGTCACCGATGTATCCGAACATCTCGCTCAGCGGCACCTGGGCGCGAACGACCTTGACGCCGGTCGCGTCCTCCATGGACTGGATCATGCCACGGCGGGAGTTGATGTCGCCGATGACGTCGCCCATGTACTCCTCGGGCGTACGCACCTCGACGGCCATGATCGGCTCGAGCAGAGCCGGGTCCGCCCGCTTGACGCCCTCCTTGAGGACCATCGAGCCGGCGATCTTGAACGCCATCTCCGACGAGTCGACCTCGTGGTACGCACCGTCGAGCAGCGTCGCCTTGACACCCACGAGCGGGAAGCCCGCGAGCACGCCCTGCTGGAGGGCGGACTGGATACCGGCGTCGACCGACGGGATGTACTCGCGCGGGATGCGACCACCGGTGACGGCGTTGGAGAACTCGTAGAGCTCGCCCTCGGCCGTGTCGAGCGGCTCGAAGGTCACCTGGACCTTGGCGAACTGGCCCGAACCACCGGTCTGCTTCTTGTGCGTGTACTCGACCTTCTCCACCTTGCGGCGGATGGTCTCGCGGTACGCGACCTGCGGCTTGCCGACGTTCGCCTCGACCTTGAACTCGCGGCGCATACGGTCCACGAGGATGTCGAGGTGGAGCTCGCCCATACCGCCGATGACGGTCTGGCCGGTCTCCTCGTCCAGCTTGACGCGGAAGGTCGGGTCCTCCTCGGCGAGCTTCTGGATCGCCGTCGAGAGCTTCTCCTGGTCGGCCTTCGTCTTGGGCTCGATGGCCACGTCGATGACCGGCTCGGGGAACGTCATCGACTCCAGGATGACCTGCGCGTTCGAGTCGCACAGGGTGTCACCCGTGGTGACGTCCTTCAGGCCGATGAACGCGTAGATGTGACCCGCCGTCGCCTCGTCAACAGGGTTCTCCTTGTTGGCGTGCATCTGGAAGATCTTGCCGATGCGCTCCTTCTTGCTCTTGGTCGAGTTGATGACCTGAGCACCCTGGGACACCTTGCCCGAGTACACGCGGATGAAGGTGAGCTTGCCGAAGAACGGGTGCGCGGCGATCTTGAACGCGAGGGCCGCGAACGGCTCGTCGGCGCTCGGGTGACGCTCGACGACGACCTCCGGGTCCTTGACGTCGTGGCCCTGGATGGCCGGGACGTCGAGGGGGGACGGCAGGTAGTCGACGACGGCGTCGAGCATGGGCTGGACGCCCTTGTTCTTGAACGCCGAGCCGCACAGGACCGGGAATGCCTCGCCGGCGATCGTCAGCTTGCGGATGCCCGCCTTGATCTCGGCCAGCGTCAGGTCCTCGCCACCGAGGAACTTCTCGAGCAGCTCGTCGTCCGTCTCGGCGACGGCCTCGAGGAGCTCGCCGCGGTACTGCTCGGCCTTCTCCTGGAGGTCGGCCGGGATCTCCTCGACCGTGTACTCCGCGCCCATCTTCGTCTCGCCGCGCCACACGATCGCGCGCATCTCGATCAGGTCGACGACGCCGACGAAGTCGTTCTCGGCACCGATCGGGAGCTGGATGACCAGCGGCTTCGCCTTGAGGCGGTTCACGATCGTGTCGACCGTGAAGTAGAAGTCCGCGCCCAGCTTGTCCATCTTGTTGACGAAGCAGATGCGGGGGACCTCGTACTTGTCCGCCTGGCGCCACACGGTCTCCGACTGGGGCTCCACGCCCTCCTTGCCGTCGAACACGGCGACCGCACCGTCGAGGACGCGCAGCGAACGCTCGACCTCGACCGTGAAGTCCACGTGGCCGGGGGTGTCGATGACGTTGATCTGCGTCTCGTTGGGCTTGCCCTTGTTCCAGAAGGCGGTCACAGCAGCGGACGTGATCGTGATGCCACGCTCCTGCTCCTGCTCCATCCAGTCGGTCGTCGAGGCACCGTCGTGCGTCTCGCCGATCTTGTAGTTGACGCCCGTGTAGTACAGGATGCGCTCGGTCGTCGTCGTCTTGCCGGCATCGATGTGCGCCATGATGCCGATGTTCCGGACCTTGCTCAGGTCGGTCAGCACGTCAAGTGCCACGGTGGGGTTCCCCTTGGTGTTGGAGGGCGGCGCGCCTGCGGCCCCGGGAAGCTGGTGGCTTCCCAGGGCCGACGACGATTACCAGCGGTAGTGGGCGAAGGCGCGGTTCGACTCGGCCATCTTGTGCATGTCCTCGCGGCGCTTGACCGCGGCACCGAGGCCGTTCGAGGCGTCGAGGATCTCGTTCATGAGACGCTCGGTCATCGTCTTCTCACGGCGAGCGCGCGAGAAGTCGGTCAGCCAGCGCAGGGCCAGCGTCGTCGAGCGCGTCGGGCGCACCTCGACCGGGACCTGGTAGGTGGCGCCACCGACGCGGCGGCTGCGCACCTCGAGGGCCGGGCGGATGTTCTCCATCGCGCGCTTGAGCACGACGACCGGGTCCTGGTCCGTCTTGGTGCGGACACCCTCGAGGGCGCCGTAGACGATGGCCTCGGCAGTGGACTTCTTGCCGTCGAGCAGCACCTTGTTGATGAGCTGCGTGACGACGGGGGACCCGTAGACCGGGTCGGCGATGAGCGGCCGCTTGGGGGCCGGACCCTTACGAGGCATCAGGCATTCCCCTTCTTGGCGCCGTAGCGGCTGCGAGCCTGCTTGCGGTTCTTGACACCCTGCGTGTCGAGGGCACCACGGACGATCTTGTACCGGACACCCGGGAGGTCCTTCACACGGCCGCCGCGCACGAGCACGATGGAGTGCTCCTGGAGGTTGTGGCCGACGCCCGGGATGTAGGCCGTGACCTCGATACCGGTCGAGAGCTTCACACGCGCGACCTTACGGAGCGCCGAGTTCGGCTTCTTGGGGGTGGTGGTGTACACACGGGTGCACACGCCGCGCCGCTGAGGCGAACCCTTGAGCGCGGGAGTCTTCGACTTCCCGGGCTTCGTGGTCCGGCCCTTGCGGACGAGCTGCTGGATCGTAGGCACTACGTCTCCGTCGTCTTCTCGGGACTCGCGGAGACCGGCCGGCCTCCGCAGGTGGATCAAAGCTGTGCGTGCCGGCGACATCGGGGCACGCAGTCCACACGGAGGGACCGCTGCGCCACTAACCACCGGCTCGATGGCCCGGGCCTCACGGACACCGGGACCTGGCTACCGAATGAACGGGGCGTCCGAGGACACGCCAGGCACAGCCCCCGACCTTACACGACGAAGGCGGGGCGGTCAAAGTGACCGCCCCGCCCTGGTCAGGTGGTTTCGACAGGCTCGACCACCAAGGATCTGGACCTACCTGAAGTCGCCGAAGTCCAGGTCCTCCAGCGGGATCGCCTCGCCCGAGCCCATGCCGAGCGTCGGGAAGTCGATCTCGTCGTAGCCGAAGCTCGGGTACAGCTCGGCCTTGGCCTGCTCGGTGGGCTCGACCTCGATGTTCCGGTAGCGGGACAGTCCCGTGCCGGCGGGGATGAGCTTACCGATGATGACGTTCTCCTTGAGGCCCAGCAGCGGGTCGCGGCGACCGCTCATGGCGGCCTCCGTGAGCACACGCGTGGTCTCCTGGAAGGACGCCGCCGACAGCCACGAGTCCGTGGCCAGCGACGCCTTCGTGATGCCCATGAGCTCCGGGCGGCCGGAGGCCGGGTGGCCACCCTCCGCCACGGCGCCCCGGTTGGCGTCCTCGAAGCGCGTGCGCTCCGCGAGCTCACCCGGCAGCAGGTTGGTGTCGCCCGAGTCGAGCACGGTCACGCGTCGCAGCATCTGCCGCACGATGACCTCGATGTGCTTGTCGTGGATGTCCACACCCTGCGACCGGTAGGTCTCCTGGACCTCGTCCACCAGGAACTTCTGGGCGGCGCGCGGGCCGAGGATGCGCAGCACCTTCTTGGGGTCGCGCGCACCCTGCACGAGCTGGGTGCCCACCTGGACGTGCTCGCCGTCCTCCACCATCAGGCGCGCACGCTTGGAGACCTGGTAGCGGATCTCCTCCGAGCCGTCGTCGGGCGTGAGCACCAGGATGCGCGAACGCTCCAGGTCCTCGATGGCCAGGCGGCCCGTGAACTCCGCGATGGGCGCCTCACCCTTGGGGGTGCGGGCCTCGAAGAGCTCCGTGACACGCGGCAGACCCTGCGTGATGTCCTCGGCCGACGCGACACCACCGGTGTGGAAGGTACGCATCGTGAGCTGGGTGCCCGGCTCACCGATCGACTGGGCCGCGATGATGCCCACGGCCTCGCCGATGTCCACGAGCTTGCCCGTGGCCAGCGACCGGCCGTAGCACTTGGCGCAGGTGCCCACGCGGGACTCGCAGGTGAGCACCGAGCGCACCTTGACCGTCTCGATGCCGGCCGCGAGCAGGGCACGCGTCTCGGCGTCACCGAGATCCGCACCCGCCGCGACGATGACGTTGCCGTCCGCGTCCGCCACGTCGACCGCCGACGTGCGGGCGTAGATCGACGTCTCCATGCGGGGGTGCGCCACCAGCGTCTCGCCGATGAGCTCGCCCACCGGCAGGTTCAGGCCGCGCTCCGTGCCGCAGTCCTCCTCGCGGATGATGACGTCCTGCGACACGTCCACCAGACGACGCGTGAGGTAGCCCGAGTCCGCGGTACGCAGCGCCGTGTCCGCCAGACCCTTACGGGCACCGTGCGAGGCGATGAAGTACTCGAGGACGGACAGGCCCTCGCGGTAGTTGGACTTGATCGGGCGCGGGATGATCTCGCCCTTCGGGTTCGCCACGAGGCCGCGCATACCGGCGATCTGGCGGACCTGCATCCAGTTACCACGGGCGCCCGAGGACACCATGCGGTACAGCGTGTTGCGCGAGTTCGACTCCAGGTTCTCGCGCATGACCTTGGCGACCGTGTCGGTGGCCTGGGTCCAGATCTCGATGAGCTCCTGACGGCGCTCATCGTCCGTGATCAGACCGCGGTCGAACTGCTGCTGCACCTTGAGGGCACGCTGCTCGTGCTCGTCGAGGATCTCGTTCTTGACGTCCGGCATGGCGACGTCGGAGATCGCGATGGTGACGCCCGAACGGGTGGCCCACTTGTAGCCGGCGTCCTTCAGGGCGTCGAGCGCCGCCGCGACCTCGACCTTCGGGTACGACTCCGCGAGGTCGTTGACGATCTCGGAGAGCTCCTTCTTGCCGATGACCCGGTTCTGGTACGGGTAGTCGACGGGCAGCGCCTCGTTGAACACCGTGCGCCCGAGCGTCGTCTCCTTGAGCTCGACGTGTCCGGGCTCCCAGCCCTCGGGCTCCTCCCCCGGCTCGTACACGACGTCGTCCATGCGGATCTTGACGGTCGCGTTGATGTCCAGGTCGCCGCGGTCGAACGCCATGATCGCCTCGGCCTGCGAGGAGAACAGGCGCCCCTCACCCTTCGCGCCCGGGCGGTCCGACGTCAGGTGGTGCAGACCGATGATCATGTCCTGCGAGGGCATGGTCACCGGACGGCCGTCCGACGGCTTGAGGATGTTGTTGCTCGACAGCATGAGGATGCGGGCCTCGGCCTGTGCCTCCGCGCTCAGCGGCAGGTGCACGGCCATCTGGTCACCGTCGAAGTCCGCGTTGAACGCGGCGCACACGAGCGGGTGCAGGTGGATGGCCTTGCCCTCGACGAGCTGCGGCTCGAACGCCTGGATGCCCAGACGGTGCAGGGTGGGTGCACGGTTGAGCAGCACCGGGTGCTCGGTGATGACCTCTTCGAGGACGTCCCACACGACCGAGCGGGTGCGCTCGACCATGCGCTTGGCCGACTTGATGTTCTGCGCGTGGTTCAGCTCCACGAGGCGCTTCATCACGAACGGCTTGAACAGCTCGAGCGCCATCTGCTTGGGCAGACCGCACTGGTGCAGCTTCAGGGTCGGGCCCACCACGATGACCGAACGGCCCGAGTAGTCGACGCGCTTGCCGAGCAGGTTCTGGCGGAACCGGCCCTGCTTGCCCTTGAGCATGTCCGAGATGGACTTCAGCGGGCGGTTGCCCGGACCCGTGACCGGGCGGCCGCGGCGGCCGTTGTCGAACAGCGAGTCCACGGCCTCCTGCAGCATCCGCTTCTCGTTGTTCACGATGATCTCGGGGGCACCGAGGTCGAGGAGACGCTTGAGGCGGTTGTTGCGGTTGATCACGCGGCGGTACAGGTCGTTGAGGTCCGACGTCGCGAAGCGCCCACCGTCGAGCTGCACCATGGGGCGCAGGTCCGGCGGGATGACCGGGACGGCGTCGAGCACCATCGCGGTCGGCGAGTTCGTGGTGGTCAGGAACGCGTTGACGACCTTGAGGCGCTTGAGGGCACGCGTCTTGCGCTGGCCCTTGCCGCTGCGGATGGTCTCGCGCAGCGACTCGGCCTCCGCCTCCAGGTCGAACGACTCCAGGCGCTTCTGGATCGCCGCGGCGCCCATCGAGCCCTCGAAGTACGTGCCGTACCGGTCCTGCAGGGAGCGATACAGCATCTCGTCGCCCTCGAGGTCGGCGACCTTGAGGTTCTTGAAGCGGTCCCACACGTTCTCGATGCGGTCGAGGTCGGCGTCCGCGCGCTTGCGCAGGTTCGCCATCTCGCGCTCCGCGGCGTCGCGCACCTTGCGGCGTGCGTCTGCCTTGGCACCCTCGGCCTCCAGCTCGGCCAGGTCCTGCTCCAGCTTGAGCGCGCGGGCGTTGATGTCGTTGTCGCGGCGGTCCGCGATCTCCTTCTTCTCCAGGTCGATCTCGTTCTGGAGGCGCGGCAGGTCCTCGTGACGGCCCTCGTCGTCGACCCACGTGATCATGTAGGCCGCGAAGTAGATGACCTTCTCCAGGTCCTTCGGGGCGAGGTCGAGCAGGTAGCCGAGGCGCGAGGGCACACCCTTGAAGAACCAGATGTGCGTGACGGGGGCGGCCAGCTCGATGTGGCCCATGCGCTCACGGCGCACCTTGGACCGGGTGACCTCCACCCCGCAGCGCTCGCACACGATGCCCTTGAAGCGCACCCGCTTGTACTTGCCGCAGTAGCACTCCCAGTCCCGGGTCGGGCCGAAGATCTTCTCGCAGAAGAGGCCGTCCTTCTCGGGCTTGAGGGTGCGGTAGTTGATGGTCTCGGGCTTCTTGACCTCGCCGTGCGACCAGGCACGGATGTCATCGGCCGTCGCCAGTCCGATGCGCAGCTCGTCGAAGACGTTGACGTCGAGCAAGGTTTTCCTACTTCCCTTGTGGCTCTGAAGAGTTGTCGTGTCAGCGTTGAGCTGAGATCAGATCTCGTCGATCGACGACGCCGCGTTGGGGCGGCGTGACAGGTCGATCCCGAGCTCCTCGGCGGCGCGGTACACCTCGTCGTCGGACTCCTTCATCTCGATGGAGGAGCCGTCCGAGGACAGGACCTCCACGTTCAGGCAGAGCGACTGCATCTCCTTGAGGAGCACCTTGAAGGACTCCGGGATGCCCGAGTCGGGGATGTTCTCGCCCTTGACGATGGCCTCGTACACCTTCACGCGGCCGGGGACGTCGTCGGACTTGATGGTGAGCAGCTCCTGGAGGGTGTACGCGGCGCCGTACGCCTCGAGCGCCCACACCTCCATCTCACCGAAGCGCTGGCCACCGAACTGAGCCTTACCACCCAGCGGCTGCTGCGTGATCATCGAGTACGGGCCGGTCGAGCGCGCGTGGATCTTGTCGTCGACCAGGTGGTGCAGCTTGAGGATGTACATGTAGCCCACCGACACCGGGTCCGGGAACGGCTCGCCGGAGCGGCCGTCGAACAGCCGGGCCTTGCCGTCGGCGCCGACCATGCGGTCGCCGTCGCGGTTCGGCAGCGTCGTCGTGAGCAGACCCTGCAGGGCGTTCTCGGCCAGGCCGTCGAACACCGGGGTGGCCACGGGCGTGAACGGCTCCGCCTTGGCGGCGATCTGCGGCACGTCCTGGGTCCAGGAGGTGTCGCCCTCGGCCAGCTCGACATCCCAGCCGCGGCTCGCGACCCAGCCCAGGTGGGTCTCGAGCACCTGACCCACGTTCATGCGGCCGGGCACGCCCAGCGGGTTGAGCACGACGTCGACGGGCGTGCCGTCGGGCAGGAACGGCATGTCCTCCTGCGGCAGGATCTTCGAGATGACGCCCTTGTTGCCGTGACGGCCGGCGAGCTTGTCACCCACGGTGATCTTGCGGCGCTGGGCGATGTAGACCCGCACGAGCTGGTTCACGCCGGCGGGCAGCTCGTCGCCGTCCTCGCGGTTGAACTCGCGCACGCCGATGACGGTGCCCTGCTCGCCGTGGGGCACCTTGAGGGACGTGTCGCGCACCTCGCGGGCCTTCTCGCCGAAGATGGCGCGCAGCAGGCGCTCCTCCGGGGTCAGCTCGGTCTCACCCTTGGGGGTGACCTTGCCGACCAGCACGTCGCCCGCCCCGACCTCGGCACCGATGCGGATGATGCCGCGCTCGTCCAGGTCGGCCAGGACCTCTTCGGAGACGTTCGGGATGTCCCGCGTGATCTCCTCCGGGCCCAGCTTCGTGTCGCGGGCGTCGACCTCGTGCTCCTCGATGTGGATCGAGCTGAGCACGTCGTCCTCGATGAGGCGCTGGCTCAGGATGATCGCGTCCTCGTAGTTGTGGCCCTCCCACGACATGAACGCGACCAGCAGGTTGCGGCCGAGCGCGAGCTCGCCCTCGTCCGTGGCCGGGCCGTCGGCCAGCACCGAGCCGGGCTCGACGCGCTGGCCCTCGCTCACGATGACGCGCTGGTTGTACGACGTGCCCTGGTTCGAGCGCACGAACTTCGCGATGCGGTACGACGACGTCGTCGCGTCGTCGTTGGCGACGAGCACCAGGTCGGCGGACACCTCGGTGACGACACCGGGCTTCGTGGCCAGCACGACGTCGCCGGCGTCGACCGCCGCGCGCCGCTCCATGCCGGTACCGACCAGCGGCATCTCCGAGCGGACCAGCGGCACCGCCTGGCGCTGCATGTTGGCGCCCATGAGGGCACGGTTGGCGTCGTCGTGCTCCAGGAACGGGATGAGCGCGGTCGCGACCGACACCATCTGGCGCGGGGATACGTCGATGTAGTCGACCTCGGCCACCGGGACGTCGGAGGTCTCGCCGCCCTTGACGCGCACCAGGACGCGGGGCTCCTGGAAGTGGCCGTCCACGGTCAGCGGCGTGTTGGCCTGCGCGATGACGAAGCGGTCCTCGTCGTCGGCCGTGAGGTAGTCGATCTGGTCCGTGACCTGACCGCCCTCGACCTTGCGGTACGGCGTCTCGATGAAGCCGAACGGGTTGATGCGGCCGAACGACGCGAGCGAGCCGATCAGGCCGATGTTCGGACCCTCAGGGGTCTCGATCGGGCACATGCGGCCGTAGTGCGACGGGTGGACGTCACGGACCTCCATGCCGGCGCGGTCACGGGACAGACCACCCGGGCCGAGCGCGTTGAGGCGGCGCTTGTGCGTCAGGCCGGCCAGCGGG
Organism: Xylanimicrobium pachnodae JCM 13526 = NBRC 107786; assembly: GCA_001592145.1. GTDB lineage: Bacteria > Actinomycetota > Actinomycetes > Actinomycetales > Cellulomonadaceae > Xylanimonas > Xylanimonas pachnodae. The sequence continues at coordinate 25,564 of BCWJ01000009.1, forward strand.
TTGTTCTGGTCCATGAACTGCGAGAGCTGCGAGGTACCGAAGAACTCGCGGATCGACGCCACCACGGGGCGGATGTTGATCAGCGTCTGCGGCGTGATCGCCTCGACGTCCTGCGTGGTCATGCGCTCACGGACCACGCGCTCCATACGGGACAGACCCGTACGCACCTGGTTCTGGATGAGCTCGCCGACGGCGCGGATGCGGCGGTTGCCGAAGTGGTCGATGTCGTCCGTCTCGACGCGGACCTCGACGGGCTCACCGTTACGGGTGCCCGGCAGAGTGGCGACGTCGGCGTGCAGCGCGGCCAGGTACTTGATCGTGGCGACGATGTCGGAGCGCGTCAGCGTCGAGTCCGTCAGCGGCGCGTCGAGACCGAGCTTCTTGGACACCTTGTAGCGGCCGACCTTCGCGAGGTCGTAGCGCTTGGGGTTGAAATAGAAGTTCTCCAGCAGCGCGCGACCCGCCTCGACCGTGGGCGGCTCACCCGGGCGGATCTTGCGGTACAGGTCGACGAGGGCCTCTTCCTCGGTGTGGACGTGGTCCTTCTCGAGGGTGTCGAGCACGGCCGGGAACTGCGCGAACTCCTCGCGGATCTCCGACTCCGTCATGCCCAGGGCCTTGAGCAGCACGGTGACGGACTGCTTGCGCTTGCGGTCCACGCGCACGCCCACGGCGTCGCGCTTGTCGATCTCGAACTCCAGCCAGGCGCCGCGCGACGGGATGATCTTCGACGTGAAGATGTCCTTGTCCGACGTCTTGTCCGGGGTGCGCTCGAAGTAAACGCCCGGGGAACGCACGAGCTGGGAGACGACCACGCGCTCGGTGCCGTTGATGATGAACGTGCCCCGCGCCGTCATCAGCGGGAAGTCGCCCATGAACACGGTCTGCGACTTGATCTCGCCGGTGGTGTAGTTCACGAACTCCGCCGTGACGAACAGCGGCGCGGCGAACGTGAAGTCCTTCTCCTTGCACTCGTCCGCCGTGTACTTCGGCGGCTCGAAGCGGTGGTTGGAGAAGGAGAGCGACATCGACTGGCCGAAGTCCTCGATGGGCGAGATCTCCTCGAAGATCTCCTCGAGGCCCGACGTCGCCGGGACGGCGGACGAGGCGGCGGCCACGCGGGCCTGCCAGGCATCGTTCCCCAGGAGCCAGTCGAAGCTCTCGGTCTGCAGGCCAAGAAGGTCGGGCACCTCGAGGGGCTCGTAGATCTTGGCGAACGAAAGGCGACGAGACGCAGTACGGTTTGCGATCGCGTCGGCGGAGGGAGCAGAAGGGGTGCGCGAGGCAGCCAAGAGGGGTCCTTCCCTGCAGTTCGATGGCACGCTGTACGCTGCGTGCACCGAACGTTCCGCATCCCGCTCGGCAGCGGCCGTGACACTGCCCGCTCAGGGCCTCGACGAGGAGGCATCCAGCGGGAAGGCGGCGGCTGACGGAGACGAGGACGGCGGGCGAGGGCACACGCGAGCGCAAAGCGCAAGCGTAACCGACTTTGTCAAGTTCGTCCACCGCGCGGGCGCGCGGCGATGGACGCCTGGCTGAGCCGGTCAGGAAATCCGCCGGGGTCGCGGGACCCCGAGGACCGGTGAGTTTGCGAGGCGTTGTCTCGGTGGCCGCCATATGCCGCCCAAGAACAGCTGGTGCCTGGGGAGTATACGCCCCCAGACGAGGACGAGGCCCCGACCCCACCGAAGTGGGATCGGGGCCTCGTCGACGAGTGGTGCTACGGCGTCGGCCGCGGCACGGTGCGAGGAGCGGCGCCAGCCGCTCGGCTCACTTGAGCTCGACGGAAGCGCCGGCGCCCTCGAGCTGCGCCTTGGCCTTCTCGGCCGCGTCCTTGTTGACGCCCTCGAGAACGGGCTTGGGGGCGCCGTCCACGAGGTCCTTGGCCTCCTTGAGGCCGAGCGACGTGAGCGCGCGCACCTCCTTGATGACCTGGATCTTCTTGTCGCCGGCGGCGGTGAGGATGACGTCGAACTCGTCCTTCTCCTCAGCGGCCTCAGCGGCAGCGGCGCCCGGGGCGGCGGCGACGGCGACAGCGGCCGGAGCGGCGGCGGTGACGTCGAACGTCTCCTCGAAGACCTTCACGAAGTCCGACAGCTCGATCAGGGTCAGACCCTTGAACTGCTCGATGAGCTCCTCGGTGGTGAGCTTCGCCATGATGGCGTTCCTTCCGTTCAAAGCTTCTTGGCGAGACGCCGGTCAGAAGCGTGGGGGTGTGGGGATGCTGAACGATCCGCGAGCGGATCAGGCAGCGGCTTCCTGCTTCTGACGCAGGGCGTCGATGACGCGTGCGACCTGGGCGGGCTTGGCGGTGAAGGCGTAGGCAGCCTGGCTGATCTTGGCCTTCATCGCGCCGGCCGCCTTGGCCAGCAGCACCTCGCGGGACTCGAGGTCCGCGAGCTTGGTGATCTCTGCCGCGGTCAGGGCGCGCCCGTCGAGGACACCGCCCTTGATGACCAGAGCAGGGTTCGCCTTGGCGAAGTCACGCAGCGCCTTCGCGGACTCGACCGGGTCACCGGTCACGAACGCGATAGCGGACGGCCCCTTGAGGTCGGCGTCGAAGCCTTCGACACCGGCATCCTTGGCCGCGATCTGGGTCAGCGTGTTCTTCACCACGGCGTAGGTTGCGTTGCCGCCGAGCGACCGCCGCAGCTCCTTGAGCTGCTTGACGGTGAGCCCGCGGTACTCGGTCAGCACGGCCGCGTTGGACTCGCGGAACTTGTCCGCGACCTCTGCGACAGCGGCTGCCTTGTCCGGCCTCGCCATGGCAATCCTTCCGATGGTGGTCCCACCGGATCCCTGATGGCGAAGGCCTGGAGAACGAGGAGAGCCCCGGCGCAGGCGCGCACCGGGGCTCGAAGAGTCTGGTGTCACCTGCGCAGGCCCCCGCTGCTCAGCGGGACTTCGGTCCCGGCGTCCCGCACGAGCACGCTCGCGATGGGCAGCCGACGACGACCGGCGGTCTTGGGTTACCCGGATACGGTACACGACCGGGCCGCCTCTTCCCAAACCGCAGGGAGCGGCACCGGTCACATCGCGCCCGGGCGAGCACGACGCCGTTCGGCGCGCGAACGCCAGGAGCCCGCCCGTCCTTTGCGGGACGGACGGGCTCCTCAGGAGTGGGCCGCGCTCAGGCGGTCTCCTCCGTGAGCTTCGTGGTGCGCGACGGATCCACCGGGACACCGGGGCCCATCGTGGTCGAGATCGTCGCCTTGGTCAGGTAACGACCCTTCGACGTCGACGGCTTGAGACGCAGCACCTCGTCGAGCGCGGCGGCGTAGTTCTCCACCAGCTGGGTGGCGTCGAACGAGACCTTGCCGATGATGAAGTGCAGGTTCGCGTGCTTGTCGACGCGGAACGCGATCTTGCCGCCCTTGATCTCGTTGACGGCCTTGGTGACGTCCATGGTCACGGTGCCCGTCTTCGGGTTCGGCATGAGGCCGCGCGGGCCCAGCACCTTACCGAGGCGACCGACCTTGCCCATGAGGTCCGGGGTGGACACGGCGACGTCGAAGTCGACGAAGCCGTCGGCCACGCGGGCGATGAGCTCGTCGCCACCGACGATGTCGGCGCCGGCGGCCTCGGCCTCGGCGGCCTTCGGGCCGTTCGCGAACACCAGGACGCGGGCCGTCTTGCCCGTGCCGTGGGGGAGGTTGACGGTGCCGCGCACCATCTGGTCCGCCTTGCGGGGGTCCACGCCGAGACGGAACGCGACCTCGACGGTGGCGTCGTACTTGGTGGTGGACGTGTCCTTGGCCAGGCGCACCGCGTCGAGCGGGGCGTAGAGCGCGTCGCGGTCGATCTTCTCCGCGGCGGCCAGGTAGGCCTTGCTGTGCTTTGCCATGGTGGCTTCTCCTTGATGTGGTCGTAGCGGGCCGGACGGCCCTGCCACTGGTGTTCCGACCGCGAGGTCAGAGCTGGGTGGTGATGCCCATCGAACGCGCCGTGCCGGCGACGATCTTCATCGCGGCGTCGATGTCGTTCGCGTTGAGGTCCTCGAGCTTGGTCTGCGCGATCTCGCGGACCTGGTCCGCGGTGAGCGAGGCGACCTTGACCGTGTGCGGCGTGGCGGAGCCCTTGGCGACGCCCGCGGCCTTCTTGATCAGCTCGGCGGCCGGCGGCGTCTTCGTGATGAAGGTGAACGAGCGGTCCTCGTACACCGTGATCTCGACGGGCACCACGTTGCCGCGCTGCGACTCGGTGGCCGCGTTGTACGCCTTGCAGAACTCCATGATGTTCACGCCGTGCTGACCGAGCGCGGGGCCGATCGGCGGCGCGGGCGTCGCGGCGCCGGCCTTGATCTGGAGCTTGATCAGGCCGGAGACCTTCTTCTTGGGAGGCATGAGCCGTCCCCTTTCCTGTTCGTGGTCCGACGCCCTGGGCGATGAACCGGTTGCATGCCAACGCCCGCGGAAGGAACCCGCGGGCAGGTGGCGCCGTCGGACGTCAGATCTTGGCGACCTGGCTGAACGACAGCTCGACCGAGGTTTCCCGGCCGAAGATGGAGACGAGGACCTTGAGCTTCTGCGCCTCGGCGTTGATCTCGGAGATCGTGGCGGGCAGCGTGTCGAACGGGCCCTCCGTGACGGTGACCGACTCGCCCACCTCGAAGTCGACGACGACGTTGGCGGCCTTGGCCTTCGCGGCCGCGGGCTTGCCGGCGGCCGCGGGCGCCTCGAGCATCGTCGGGGCGAGCATCGAGAACACCTCGTCGAGCGTCAGCGGCACCGGCTGGTGGGTGTGACCCACGAAGCCCGTGACGCCCGGGGTGTGGCGCACGGCGCCCCACGACTCGTCGGTGAGGTCCATGCGCACCAGGACGTAACCGGGGATGCGGACGCGGCGGACGATCTTCTTCTGCGCGTTCTTGATCTCGGTCACCTCCTCCATGGGGACCTCGATCTGGAAGATGTAGTCCTCCATGTTCAGGCTCTGGATGCGGTTCTCCAGGTTGGCCTTCACACGGTTCTCGTAGCCCGCGTACGAGTGGATGACGTACCAGTCACCGAGCTGCGAGCGCAGCGTGCGCTTGAACTCCTCGGCCGGGTCGACCTCGGCCTCGCCGTCCGCAGCCTCCTCGTCGGCAGCCTCGTCGTCCGAGGCGCCGTCGTCGTCCGCCGGGGCGTCGTCGTCGGCGACGACGCCGTCAGCAACGACATCCTCCGCCGGGACGTCCTGCGCCGGGGCGTCCGCGGGCGCACCGAAGTCGGCGTCTGCCGGGACGGCGTCGACGCTCTCCTGGTCCAGAGGCTCCTGAGACACGAACGAACCTGCTTTCGACTAGCGGTGGGTGGTGCGAGGACCGGTCTCAGCCCAGCAGGGCGAAGACGCCGAGCCCGATGAGATAGTCCAGCACCCCGACGAATGCCATGACGATGGCGACGAAGACGAGCACGACGCCCGTGTAGGTCAGGAGCTCCTGGCGCGTCGGCGAGACGACCTTCTTGAGCTCGGCGATCACCTGGCGTACGAACAGCGCGATGCGGGCGAAGAGACCCTTGCGGTCGGTGTTCTTGCGCGCGGACGCGCTACCGGCCTGCGCGGCTCCGGTCGACTCGGTCACTGGCCCAACCTCGAACTTCCGTCGGCGCCCGGATCGCCTGCCGGCGACGCCGAGCGGCACTGACACCTTGACGTACGGGGTCGGATGACCCTGGCAGGGTAGACAGGGCTCGAACCTGCAACCTGCGGTTTTGGAGACCGCTGCGCTACCAATTGCGCCACTACCCTTCGTGTTCGGCACCACTGCTGCACATGCCCCAGGGCGTGATGCACCGCGTGGTCGCCAACCACCGAGGGACCACTGTACTGGAACCCGGGAGCTGGGTCGAACCACTTCCTCGTCCACCGGTCGGTGGACGCCAGATCCCACCGGCGGGTCGTCCCGCGAGCCGAGCCCGGGCGCGAGGCTCATGGCATGACAACGACCACCCTCTCCCCCGGCTCCGCGTCGCGCACCCGCACCGGGCCGGCGGTCCGCATCCGCGGCCTGCGCAAGCGGTGGGCATGCTGGCGTTCGAGCCGGACCTGGTCGGTGCGCGCCTGGTCATCGCGGAGGCGACCGTGAAGACGCACCTGCTGCGCGCGTTCGCGAAGCTGGGGGTGGACGACCGCACGGCGGCAGTGACTCAGGCGCGGCGGCGCGGGTGGCTGCCGTGACCGCCAGGCCCGGTGCGGCGGGCAGCAGGCTGGCAGACTCTGCGGATGCGTGATCTTGCCCGGTTGCCGAAGGCGCACCTGCACCTGCACTTCACGGGGTCGCTGAGCGTGGACTCCTTGCGGGACCTGGCGCAGGCGCGCGGGGTGCGGGTGCCGGCGTCGCTGCTGGACGGCGACCCGCTGCGCGTGCCGGCCACCCAGCGCGGCTGGTTCCGGTTCCAGCGGTTGTACGACGCCGCCCGGGCGTGCGTGCGCTCCGAGGCGGACATGCGGCGCATCGTGGACGAGGCCGCGGCGGCCGACGCCGCGGAGGGGTCGGTGCGTCTGGAGCTGCAGGTCGATCCGACGTCGTACGCGCCGTTCGTGGGCGGGATCACCCCGGCGGTGGAGATCGTGCTCGACGCCGCGAAGGCCGCGAGCGCCGCGCACGGGATCGAGGTGGCGATCGTCGTCGCGGCCTCCCGGATCCGTCACCCGCTCGACGCGCGGACGCTGGCCCGTCTGGCCGCCCGGTACGCGGGGGAGGGTCCGGGCGAGGTGGTGGGCTTCGGGCTGAGCAACGACGAGAGGTCGGGGCGCACCGACGCGTTCCGTGCCGCGTTCCGCATCGCGCGTGACGCCGGGCTGGCGGCGGTGCCGCACGGCGGGGAGCTGCTGGGTCCCGACCACGTCTCGGTGGTGCTCGACGAGCTGCGCCCCGACCGGATCGGGCACGGGGTGCGGGCGAGCGAGGACCCGGCGGTGCTCGACGCGGTGGTGGCCGGCGGGGTCGCCCTCGAGGTGTGCCCGGCGTCGAACGTGGGGCTGGGTGTGTACCCGGAGGTCGCGGCTGTGCCGTTGCGTGCGCTCGTGGATGCCGGGGCGACGGTGGCCCTGGGTGCGGACGACCCGCTGCTGTTCGGGTCGCGCCTGGTGGACCAGTACGAGGCGGCGCGCACCGTGCACGGGTTCGACGACGCCGCGCTGGCCGACCTGGCGCGGTCCTCGATCCGGGCGTCGCGCGCGTCGGCCACCAGCAAGGCGGCGATGCTCGCCGCGGTGGACGCCTGGCTGGCGCCGCCCCGGCCCCAACCTTTCGCAGGCGCCGGACGTGAAGGGTTGTAGGAGCCGGCACGATCCGGCCCTGCCGACACGGCGGTGTGCGCAGCGCGACGGTGAGATCACGACTGCGTGACGATCGACCGCCCTGACGCGCGGGGGCCGGGGCGCGGCGGGAGACTGGCGCGTCGGGCGTGTTCGTACTCGGGCGTGTCGGCGGCGGCGGATACGTGAAGGGCGACGGTCATGAGAAACCTGGTGGACGGCGGGCGGCAGCAGCCCGCGGCGGTGAGCCGTGCACGGCGCCTGGTCGCACCCCTGCTGGCGGTGAGCCTGACGACCCTGAGCCTCGCGGGGTGCGCGTGGCCCTCATCGCAGGCACCGGGCGCCGCGCCTGCACCGACGACGACGTCGCCCAGCACGCGGGACACCGCGAGCGCCACCCCATCACCGTCAGCCACGCCGTCACCCACACCGACGCCGACGCCGTCCGCCACCGCGCCCGAGGACCCGGCCCCCTCCCCCACCCCGACCGCCACCGAGGAGCCGGCGCCACCCACACCGACACCGGAGGAGCCCGCCGCCCCCGAGTACCTGCAGCGCGGCTCGACGGGCCCGGAGGTGCAGGCTCTCCAGCAGCGACTCATCGACCTGGGCTACTTCCTGCAGAGCGCCGACGGCGACTACGGCTTCGCCACGCAGCAGGCCGTGTGGGCGTTCCAGAAGGCGGCCGGCCTCGCCCGCGACGGCGTCATCGGCCCGAAGACGCAGGCCGCGCTCGACGCGGGGTACCGCCCGACGCCGCGGTCCTCGTCGGGCAAGGTCGTGGAGATCGATCTGGACCGGCAGATCGTCATGGCGGTCGAGGACGGCCACGTGGTGCGGACGATCAACACGGCCACCGGCACCGGGAAGACGTTCGAGGCGAAGGGCCACACCTACCGGGCCACCACCCCGCGCGGCACGTTCCACGTGTACATGCAGGACGACGGCATGCACAGCTCCACCCTGGAGCTCGGTAACATGTGGCGGCCCAAGTACTTCACGGGCGGCATCGCCATCCACGGCTCGACGTCGATCCCGACGCACCCGGCGTCGCACGGCTGCGTGCGCGTGTCCAACGCGGCGATCAACTGGCTGTGGGACACCTGGGGGCTGCCGATCGGCACCACGGTGCTCGTCTACTGACGTCCCTCAGAGCGAGACGCCCACCAGCACCGGCTCGGGTTCGAGCGTGATGCCGTAGGCGTCCTGCACGCCGTCACGGATCACCCGGGCCAGCGCGACGACGTCGTCGGCGCTCGCCCCACCGCGGTTGGTCAGCGCGAGCGTGTGCTTGGTGGACAGCGTCGCCCGGCTGGCCGCACCCGCGAGGCCGAAGCCCTTGGCGAACCCGGCGTGGTCGATCAACCAGGCCGCACTGGTCTTGACGAGCGTCGGGTCGACCACGCCCAGGCTCGGCCCGGTGCTCGTCATCGGCATGGCGGTACGCACCGGGTACCGCGGCGCCTCGGCCGGCAGCAGGTGCGCCTGGTCGGCGGGGACCACCGGGTTGGTGAAGAACGACCCGGCCGAGAAGCGGTCCCGGTCCGCGCCCGGCGCCGCACCGAACCGCCCGTCAGCGAGCATGCCCTTGCCGGCACGCAGCTCGAGCACCGCCGCGCGCAGGTCTCCCTGCGGCGCGCGCTCCCCCACCTCGACGCCCAGACGCCGCGCGAGCTCGCCGTACCCGACCGGCGCAGACAGCGTGCCCAGCCGGAACTGGAACGTCACCGCGAGCACCACGTAACGGGGGGTGGGGAACCACGGCGCCCGCGGGTCGTCCGCCGTCGGCGCGCCCCGCATCGACTCCTTGAGCACCGACGTGCGGTAGCCGAGCGCCAGCTCCCCCACCGCGAACGTGCGTACCCGGCCGCGCAGCCGGTCCCAGGTGCGCACCGTGGACAGCGCGCCCGCCACCTCCTGCCCGTACGCGCCGATGTTCTGCACGGGCGCCGCACCCACCGTGCCCGGGATCCCGGACAGCGACTCGATGCCCACCCACCCGTTCTCGACCGCGGCCACCACCAGGTCGTCCCAGTCCTGGCCACCGACGGCGGTCACGCTCGCGCCGCCGCACGCGTCCTGCGACTCCCGCTCGAACCCCGTACGCGCATCGCGGACGACGACGCCGCCGAACCCCTCGTCAGCCACCAGCAGGTTGGACCCGCCGCCCACCACGAGCAGGGGCTCCCCCGCGTCGTCGGCCGCCCGGATCGTGTCGATCAGCTCGGCCTCCGTGGTGGCCTCCACGTACGCGTCGGCGGGGCCACCCACCCGCAGCGTGGTCAGCTCGGCCAGGGACGGGGCGGCGGTGGAGAGGCTCACGCGGCCAGCCTAACCAGCCGCAGGCGGGCGGACCCCGGGTAGGCTCACGCGGGACCCTCACCGGCCCGCGCCGTCCCCGACCCAGGAGCACAGAGATGCCCCGCAGCACCGCGTCCCGCCCCACGCTGGCGAAGGTCGCCGACCACGCCGGGGTCTCGGTGTCCACGGCGTCGCTCGCGTTCTCCGGCGCCGGGCCCATCAGCCCGGAGACGCGCGAGCGGGTGCTCGCGGCAGCCCGTGAGCTCGGCTACACCGGCCCCAACCCGCTCGGACGCCAGCTCCGCTCCGGGCGGTCGGGCATCGTCGGCGTCGTCATCGGCGACAACCCCGGCCGGGCGTTCCGTGACCCCGTGTCCGTCCAGGTGCTCGACGGCCTGATGCAGGTGCTCGGCGAGCGCGGCCTCGGCGTCCTGCTGGTGCCCGGGCTGCGCCGCGAGGGCGCCCCCCGCGACCCCCTCATCGCATCCACCGCCATGGACGTCGCCGTGCTCGTCTGGGGTGCCCTGACCGACGACCCGAACGTGGCCACCCTGACCGGCCGGGGCGTCCCCGTCGTCATCGGCGAGGGGCACCGGCTCGACGGCGCCCCCCTGGTCCGGATCGACGACCGCACCGGAGCCGCCGAGGCGATCAGGCACCTGCGCGATCTCGGCCACACCCGCATCGCCGAGATCACCCTGCCGCTCGGCCGCGGCGAACGGTCCGGGCCCGTCGACGACGCCCGACGCGCCCTGGCCGACCTCACCCCCGCGCGCCACCGCATGGCGGGGGTGCGCGACGTGCTGGAACCGGTGGTCTCCTGGGAGACCCCCGCCTCCCTCGTGGAGCACGGGCATGCCGCCGCCACCGAGCTGCTGGGCCAGTGGGTCCCGAACGCGCAGCGACCCACCGCCGTGTTCGCCCACTCCGACCTGCTCGCCGCCGGTGCCGTGATCGCCGCGCGCGACCTGGGGCTCCGCGTCCCCGAGGACGTCTCCATCGCCGGCTTCGACGGCCTCGACCTGCCGTGGCTCTCCCCCGACGTGCTCACGAGCGTCAGTCAGCCCCTGCGCGAGAAGGGCGAGGCCCTGGGGCACGCCGTCCTGGGCGTGCTCGACGGCGCCGAACCGGCCGTGCAGACGCTGCCCGTCCACCTCGTGCGGGGAACGACGACGGGGCCCGCCCCGGCGGCGTGACGCCGGGGCGTCCCGGGCCGTTCAGAGGCGGACGACCGCCTGGGCCTTGCCCAGCACCTTCGCCCCGGCGGCCGTCACCGTCAGGTCGACGCGCGCGGTGCGGGCCTCGGCGTCGAGCACCGCGACGGCCCCCGACACGGCCACCTCGACGACGTCGTCGGCGGGCACGGGGACGGGGCGCGTGAAGCGGGTCTGGTAGTCGATCACGGCGCCCGGGTCCCCCGCCCACTCCTCGACCGGGCCGATCGCAGCACCCATGGTGAGCATGCCGTGCACGATGACGTTCGGCAGGCCCACGCCCGTGGCAAACGCCTCGTCCCAGTGGATGCGGTTGAAGTCGCCGCTCGCACCGGCGTAGCGCACCAGGCGCTCCCGGTCGAAGCGCAGGGTCTCCGTGACGACGACGTCGCCCACGGACAGGTCCTCGAACACCGGCCCACCCATCAGGACTCCCCCCGCACGGCCAGCGTCGACGTCACCGTGCTCACGGGCGCGCCGTCGTCGGCGGCCGTGATCTCGCAGCGCGTGGTGACCATGGCGATCCCGGCGCGGTGCACCACGGAGTCGACGTGCAGCACGGTGACCAGCTCGTCACCGGCGACGATCGGGCGGTGGTGCGTGAAGCGCTCGTCCGCGTGGACCACCCGCGAGAAGTCGATCGCTGCCGCCGGGTCCTGGATGTACTGCGCCTCGGCGGCCTGCGCGATCACCACCGCGAACGTGGCCGGGGCGACGACGTCCGCATAGCCGAGACCCCGCGCCGCGTCGGGGTCGACATGGGCGGGGTGCCGGGCACCGACGGCTGCCGCGAACTCCCGGAGCTTCTCGCGCCCCACGCCGTACGGCGCGGTGGGCGGATACTCACGTCCCGCGAAGGACGGGTCGGGCAGCGTGTCGGTCATGATTCGGTTGTCGCCGCAGGCGCTGGACTCAGCGGGTCTCGCGGTGCGCGGTGTGCTTGCCGCAGCGCGGGCAGAACTTCGCCAGCTCCAGGCGGTCCGGGTCGTTGCGGCGGTTCTTCTTGGTGATGTAGTTCCGCTCCTTGCAGTCCACGCAGGCGAGCGTGATCTTCGGGCGGACGTCAGCGCTCTTGGCAGCCATGGTGAGTCACCTCTCGCGCCCCCGGAAGGCGCCACGTGCAAATCGGAGTCGGTCACGACGCCGGCCGTCGTGCCGTTGGGCCACCAGGCCCGGAACTGAAGTGGTAGCGAGGGCGGGGCTCGAACCCGCGACCTCACGATTATGAGTCGTGCGCTCTGACCAGCTGAGCTACCCCGCCACAAACGTGACTTAACGCGAGGCCACCGTCCGTTGTTCCGGAGGGCGGCCCCGCGCCGAGATCACAGAGCCCCGAAAGGGAATCGAACCCTTGACCTTCTCCTTACCATGGAGATGCTCTGCCGACTGAGCTATCGGGGCAGCGGGGAAAACACTACACGGCATCCGGCGGGCGACGAAATCGGCTCCGGCCCGGGCCGCGCGACCGTGCCAGACGCGCCACCGGGCGGTCCCAGGGCGGTCCCGGGGAGCCTCCCGGGACCCCCTCCCGAGACGCCGGAGGGCCCGGCCGATCGGCCGGGCCCTCCGCTGCTGGTGCCGGGTGAGGGATTCGAACCCCCGTAGCTTTCGCGTCTGATTTACAGTCAGATCCCATTGGCCGCTCGGGCAACCCGGCAGGTCTGGAACGCACCCCGCACAACCGGGGCGGGAGCAACCATAGCGCCCGACCCGCCTCCACGTGAAATCGCAGCACCCCCACGGCTACGGTGGACGCCAGCACTCACCACCCCAACCCGAAGGAGCCCCGCCGTGGCCGACTCGTCGTTCGACATCGTCTCCAAGGTCGACCGCCAGGAGGTGGACAACGCCCTCAACCAGGCGTCCAAGGAGGTCTCGCAGCGCTACGACTTCCGCAACGTCGGCGCGTCGATCTCGTGGAGCGGCGACGCGATCGTGCTCGTCGCCAACTCCGCCGAGCGCGTGCTCGCCATCCTGGACGTGTTCGAGACCAAGCTCATCAAGCGCGGCATCAGCCTCAAGGCGCTCGACACCGGCGACAAGGAGCCCAAGCCGTCGGGCAAGGAGTACCGCCTCACCGCGACGCTCAAGGAGGGCCTGAGCGGCGAGAACGCCAAGAAGGTCACGAAGCTCATCCGGGACGAGGGCGCCAAGGGCGTCAAGACGCAGATCACCGGGGACGAGGTGCGCGTCACGTCGAAGTCGCGCGACGACCTCCAGGGCGTGATCGCCCTGCTCAAGGCCGCCGACCTGGACGTCGCGCTCCAGTTCGTCAACTACCGATGACCCTGCCCTCGCCGTCGCCCTCGTCGTCCCGGCCGCGTCTGATCGCCACCGACCTGGACGGCACGCTGGTGCGCGGCGACGGCACGGTCAGCGCGCGCACCCGCGCCGCGCTGGCCGCAGCCGAGGCGTCCGGCGTCGGGGTGCTCTTCGTGACCGCGCGCCCGCCGCGGTGGCTGGGGCCGCTCGCCGACGTCGTCGGGGGTCACGGACGGGTCATCTGCCTGGGTGGGGCCGCCGTCTGGGACCTGGACGCCGCCCGGCCCCTCGACGTCGCGGGGTTCGCCGACGACGACGCCGCCGCGCTCGTCGCGGACCTGCGGGCGGCGGTGCCAGGCATCGCGTTCGTGCTCGAACGCGTGGACGGGCCCGTGTTCGACGCCGCCTACCGGGGCGTGACCGCCATGGAGGCCATCGAACCCGGGTGGCTCCGACCCCGGGTCGAGGACACGTTCTTCAACGGGGCACCGCCGGTGGGTAAGTTGCTCGCGCTGTCGCAGGCGGACCTGCTCGCGGCCAGGAAGGCGAGCATGCAGACGGCGCCGCGCGTCTCGACGGCCGCCCAGGAAGAGTTCATGGCGGTGGTGAGCGAGGTCGTCGGCAGTCGCGCCGAGCTCGCGTACTCGGGCGGTGGCGGGCTGGCCGAGCTGCTCGCCCCGGGCGTCAGCAAGGCCAGCGCCCTGGCCCGCTGGTGCGCGCACGAGGGGATCGACGCGGCCGAGGTGTGGGCGTTCGGCGACATGCCCAACGACCTGCCGATGCTGCGGTGGGCGGGCCGGGGTCACGCCGTGGCGAACGCGCACCCGGGCGTGCTCGCGGAGGCCGACGTGGTCATCGAGAGCAACGACGACGACGGCGTCGCGCGGGCGATCGAGGCAGCGCTCGAGGGTGACCACCCGGGCCGGGGCGTCAGTAGCGGGTGATGCCGCCCGGGCCGAACCCCGATCCGCCCGCCATGGCCTCCAGCCGGGCGATGCGGTCCTTCATCGGCGGGTGGGTGGCGAACAGCCTGGACATGCCGCCGCCCTTGAACGGGTTGGCGAGCATGAGGTGGCTGACGTTCTCCAGGTCGGGCGTGTGCGGCAGCGGCCGCGCGGCGGTGCCCTGTTCGAGCTTGCGCAGCGCGCCGGCCAGCGCGAGCGGGTCGCCCGTGAGCTTGGCGCCGTCCTCGTCGGCGTCGTACTCACGCGTGCGAGAGATGGCGAGCTGGATGAGCGAGGCGGCGATCGGGGCCAGGATGATCATCGCGAGCCCCGCGAGCGCGTTGCCGCCGCCCTGGCGGCGGTCACCACCACCGCCGAAGAACAGGAAGAACCTCGCCAGCGAGGTGATGACTCCGGCGAGCGCCGCCGCGACCGACGCCGTGAGGATGTCGCGGTTGTAGACGTGCATGAGCTCGTGACCCAGCACCCCGCGCAGCTCCCGCTCGTCGAGCAGGGTGAGGATGCCCTCGGTGCAGCACACGGCCGCGTTCTTGGGGTTGCGGCCGGTGGCGAACGCGTTCGGCGCGAGGGTGGGCGAGATGTACAGGCGCGGCATCGGCTGGTTCGCCGCCATCGAGAGCTCCCGCACGATGCGGTACATCTCGGGCGCCTCGACCTCGGTGACCGGGTAGGCCTTCATGGCCCGGATCGCGATCTTGTCCGAGTTCCAGTAGCCCACGAACGTCATCACCAGGCCGATGCCGGTGAACAGCCACATGAACTGCAGCGTGCCGCGGCCCAGCACCCAGCCCAGCAGGAGGACGACTGCCCACATGACGCCGAACAGCGCCGCCGTCTTGACGCCGTTGAAGTGTTGCCGCTGACCCATCAGTTCCCTGCTCCCGGTGGTTGCCGTACCCGTGCGACAACGCTACGGCGCCGACGATGGTTCCCACACCGTGGGACCGCACCGGCTCAGCCGCCTGGCGCGGCTCCCGGCGCCCGGCTCGGCCGTCACTCGGTGACCGGCACGTCCTCGAACCGTCCGCGGCCGGGTATGTCGATGGTCACCGCATCGGCACCCGTATCAGGCCAGGCCACGGTCACGTGGACGGACTGCCCCGGGTCGCCCATACCCATGTTGATCAGCTCGTCGCCGAGCACGTTGCGTGCCGGGGTGTCGGCGTCCGGCAGCGGCGTGTCGTAGTCCAGCGGGTACACCGTGGCGTCCGACGTCAGCAGGGACACCCCCATCACGCCGGCGATGGAGTCGGTGAGGCTGAAGCCCCGGCGGCCCGCGTCGGTCACGCCCTTGCCCATCAGTTCGAGGCCGGTGCCGGACCCCGCGGTCATCGTGAGCTCGAACGTCCCGACCAGCAGCCGCCCGCGCCGCTCCACGTCGGCCACCGCCAGGGAGAAGCGCCGGTCGCTGGTGTCGTAGTCCGCGTACTCGAGCAGGCCGTCGCCGCCGACGACGGGACCGGTGGCCGCGGGTGCCTGCGCGGCGGAGACCGCCACCGGGTCCGGCGCCGCCGTGCCCTGGTAGGTGATCTCCACCCGCCGGTTCGCGGCTCGGGCCTCGTCCGACGTCCCGGCAACCAGCGGCTCGCTCTCCCCGCGGCCCTCGGCCGCGATACTCGTCCCGCCGAGCGCGGCTTCCAGCCGGGCGGCGACCGCCTGCGCGCGCTGCAGCGAGAGCGTCTGGTTGAACTCCTCGGTGTCGACGTCGTCGGTGTGCCCGACGACGGTCACGGTGCCGTCGACGGCCCGCGCCTTGATCTCGGCGGCTGTGTCATCGACGACGGCAGCGGCCTCGGCGGTCAGCTCGGCGGAGGAGGACGCGAACAGGACGTCGGCCGTGAGAGTCACCGTGACCTGCTCACCGATCACCTCGGCGGAGGACGAGTCGTCGAAGGCCAGGGTGTAGCTGCGCAGGTCGACGGGCGTCGCGGCGGGCGGTGCGCCCAGCTCCTCGACCGCGGCGTCGAAACCCGCCCCACCCTGAACCACCGGAACGTCACGGACGTAGCCGAGGAACGGGACGAAGACGTCGACCGTGTGGCCCGTGGGGGCGGCGTGGAACGACCGGCTCGTCACCGGCTCGTCGGGCTTGAGCCACAGCTCGGAGGCGGCGGTTCCGGCGTAGGACCCGTCCGAGCGCGTCGCCACCTCTGACACCGTCATCTCCCGCGGATCGACGAGCCGCAGGTCCGTGGCGCCCAGGTCGAACAGGTGGTCGCCGGCCAGGACCGCCCCGAGCATGGTGTTGTCCCCGTCCGCCTGTTCGTAGTCGACCGTCAGCGCGGCGGCTCCGTCACGCACCTCCACCGGGTGCACGGTCAGGGTGATCGTCGTGCCCTCGAACGGCGCTTCGACGAGGACCGGCTGTGCGTCGGTGGCCGGGGTTACCGAGGCGGGCGGAGTGCTCGACGACGACGCGGCGGAACTCTCCGAGCTCGCTGCCGGGGACCCGCCGGTACAGCCCGCCAGCGTCAGCCCGAGCACCGCCACGCCTGCCACAGCCTTCACGCGCACGTCAAGTCGTCCTCTCGGTCAGTCTCGTCCGGACGGGCCGGACCTGCATCGCGGCCCAGGGTACCGACCGCCAGCAGGACGACGCCGCCGTGATCACGGGCGGCCGGTCCGGGACGGAACGGGTCGCGAGCGATCACGGCGGCGGGCGTCTCGCGGGCGGTCGTCAGCGATTGACGTGCTGCTTCTTCTTGGCGACAGCGAGCATCTCCTCGCGCGGGACCACCTTGATGCGCTCCCGGCCGTGCGGCTCACCGAGGGCCTTCTCGTGCTCGTCGAGCAGCGCGAAGTCGTGCCACTCGACCACGTCGACGCCGCGCTCGGTGAGGAAGTCGAGCACGGCCTGCGGCTCGCCGTACTGCGCCGTACGTCCGGCGGTGAGGTCCGCGGCGGCCACGTCCCCGCCGTCCTCGACGCCCGCGACGTCCTCGACCAGGTGGCGCACCGTCTCGGCCGCGTCCGACTTGGTCGCGCCGATGAGGCCCACCGGGCCGCGCTTGATCCAGCCGGTCGCGTACACGCCGGGGACGGCGTCGCCCACCATGTCGACGACCCGGCCCTCCCGGTTGGAGATCACGCCGCGGCCGTCGTCGAACGGGATCTCGGGCAGCGGCGACCCGAAGTAGCCCACCGCGCGGTAGACCGCCTGGACCGGCCAGTCGTGGAACTCGCCCGTGCCCTGGACCGAACCGTCACCCTGGAGCGCGGTGCGCTCGGTGCGCAGCCCCACGACCTTGCCGGCGTCGTCACCGAGGATCTCGGCCGGCTGGTGCAGGAAGTGCAGGTGGATGCGGCGGCTCGCCGTGTTGGTGCTCGGGTCCTTCAGCGTCCAGTCCGTGAGCGTCTTGACCACCTGCTTGGTCTGGTTCGACGACTCGATCGCGGCCATCGAGCCCTCGTCGAAGTCGTAGTCCTCGGGGTACACGACGATGTCGACGTCGGGCACGTGGCCCAGCTCGCGCAGCTCGAGCGGCGAGAACTTGACCTGGGCAGGGCCACGCCGGGCGAAGATGTGCACGTCGGTGACCGGCGACGCCTTGAGACCCTCGTACACGTTCGCGGGGATGTCCGTGGGCAGCATGTCGTCCGCGTGCTTGGCGAGCACGCGCGCGACGTCGAGGGCCACGTTCCCGGCGCCGAGGACCGCGACGTGCTGCGCGGTCAGCGGCCAGGTGCGCGGCACGTCGGGGTGGCCGTCGTACCAGGACACGAAGTCCGCGGCGCCGTACGAGCCGTCCAGGTCGACACCCGGCAGCGGCAGCGGGGCGTCCTTGATGGAGCCGGTCGAGAAGATCACGGCGTCGTAGAACTGGCGCAGGTCGTCGAGCTTGAGGTCGACGCCGTAGTCCACGTTCGCGAGCAGCCGCACGTCGCCCCGCGAGAGCACCTTGTGCAGCGCGACGATGATCTGCTTGATCCGCGGGTGGTCCGGGGCGACGCCGTACCGGACCAGCCCGAACGGCGCGGGCAGGCGTTCCAGCAGGTCGACCGAGACGTCGAGGGCTGTCTTCGTCAGGATGTCCGCCGCGTAGATGCCGGCGGGGCCGGCGCCGACGATGGCGACGCGCAGGGGTCGAGTGGTGGTCACGCGGGGGATCCTCCGGGATCGGGAAGCCGGCACGGTGCCGTGAGCGTCCAGTTTACGAGCCGGCAGCACCCGAACGTAGGAGACCGTGGGCTCGTCCCAGATCCTGGACGCCTCGGCGTCCTCCGGCATCTCGACAGACGGTCTCCCCGAATCTGTCTATGGATCTCCAAGGCACAGCCGGAGCCTGGTCATCCGGTGCACAGACACGCCAAGGGCGGCCCGGCTCTCGTGCCGGGCCGCCCTTCGCGGCGGTGCGTGTTGTCAGCCGCGGATGCCCTGCGCCAGCTGCGAGTCGACGTCGGACAGCGTCTGCGCGGCCTGCTTGAGGAACTGCGACATGCCCTCGAGGCCCGCCACGGTCTGCTTCGCGCCGGAGGTGAAGTCGTCGTACGACTGCTGGAAGGCACCCGAGGCGGCGTCGGTGACGAAGCCGGACGAGACCAGGTTGCCCACGATCTGCTGCAGGTTGCTCAGGATCTGCTCCAGGTCACCCTGACCCTGCGTCAGCTGGTTCGCCGTGGTGTCCAGCTCCGCGTACGTGACGTTCATGTTTGCCATGTCTGCGTTCCCCTCATGATGGTGTCGGCCGGCCGTGCGGCCAACCCTGCACGTGCAGGCTAATCGACTGCTCGACACGGAGTCGATGGGGACTTCTCCCCATCCGCACGCCGCGTCAGCCGACGTTCTCCGGGGCCTCCGAGAGCTCGACCGCGCGGAGAAGCTCGAACGCCTCGGCGACGGCGGCGTCCGACGACCCCGGGGCATCCCGCAGGATGAGCGTGGTGGCCAGCAACCCGGCCGGTCCGTGGACCAGGGCCATGACCCGGTGCTCGCCGCCCACCACGACGTGCGCACCGACCACCGCACCCGCGGGCACCGGCCCCTCGAACCGCGCCACGACCTCGACCCCGCCGTCACTCGCCAGGCCCTCGAAGCCGGCGCGGTACTCCGCGACCGTCCCGTCGTCCTGCGCCATCGTGAACGTGCGCGCCACGCGCACGTGCTCCACGTCCGCGGTGTCGAGCAGATACGCCGTGACGGCACCCAGGTTGCGACCCGCGTCGATCGCCATGTCGGCGACGCCGCCGATCTGTGCGGCGAGGCCCGCGGCCTTCTTCTGCCGCTGCAGGAAGCCCACGCCCTTGCTCTTGAGGATGTCCCGCGCCTGCAGGGCCGCCCACTGCGCGACGATCGACGGATCCTCGACGACAGCCTGCGGGAACACCATCCAGTCGCTGTCTGCGGGGAACTCGATCCCGAACTCCAGTCCCACGGGGACCTCTCCTTCTGGTCAGCGCCGCACGGACGGATCGGCATACCGCCGGCGCAGCGTGCGGACGAACAGGACGACGGACAGCACCAGGAAGGCCAGCCCGAGCACCGCGAACACGATCCGGAGCCCGGTCGGGACCCCGGGGTAGAGCAGGAGGAGTCCCGCCAGGTGCGCGGCGCCGAGCGGCAGGCCGGCGACGAACGTGCCCCCCTGGACGAACCAGCCCGCGTGGTAGATCTTCAGCACGACGCGCGTGAACGACGTCTGGCGCACGGGCAGACCGGACAGCGCCATGCCGCGCCCGTCCGGCCCCGGTACCCGGAACCCGAGGGTCTCCTCGGGCCGCGCCCACGACGTCCCCGTCAGCTTCTCCCCCCGATACCTGGGGTTGAGCGACCGGACGAATGCCAGCGTCGCCAGGAGTGCCGTCCCCCCTGTCGCCAGTGGCACGTGGAACAGCGCCAACGTGCCCATGAGGACCGCATAGAGGCCGACGAACGCCACCCACATGAGCACCGCGAGCAGGGGGTTCTGCATCGTCCAGACACGGTGGACCAGGTCGTCCCAGACGGGCAGCGGGCCGTCCGCGCCCTCGAACGCGAGGTACAGGAAGAGGAACAGGTGCAGGCCGACGACGACGGCGAAGCACGCCCAGAAGAAGGCGGCGTAGAGCAGGTAACCGAAGGGCCTGAGCATCACGGCGGTGGCCGACGGTGCGGACCCGTCGGCCGTCTGCGGTGCCGCGAGCCAGAGCGGCAGAGTCGGGTTCGGGTCCCAGGGTTTCATCGAACCTCCGTGCCCGCCGGAGCGGGGAACTGGATCGAGTCCATGATCGCGTCGATCAGGGTGGCGAACGGCTCCGCCGACGGGAGCGAGGGCACCGTCGCCCGGGCGACGAGGAGCCTCGAACGGTCCGGGTAGGGGATCCGGTAGTCGATCCGCAGCCGGACGGCGTCGCGCCCCTCCTCCAGGTTCTCCTCGAGGGGCTCGGGGACGCACTCCACCTCGCGCGAGACACCGCCGGACGACAGCCGTCCGAGCTCGCTGCCGGGGAAGGCCGCCTCGAGCGACCGGCCGACGACGTCGTCCGGCGCGTCGGCGCCCGGGGCGGTGCCCTGCGGCCAGTCCGCATCGAAGAACAGGACCGCGGCCGGGAACGGCACCCCGGGGAAGAGCTCGAGCGCCATCAGGTACGTGTGCACGCCGATCGCGGCGGCGTCACGGGCGTTGCCGGCGAACTCGTCGGAAGCCATGCGGCGCATGCGGGCCAGCCGGTCCGCCCTGCCGACGCGTTCACGCACGACCCGGCGAACGAACGCCGTCGTCTCCTCGGGCGTGCCCAGCGGCACGTTGACCCACGAACCGGGCAGGACGATCGTCAACCCCCCGGCGATGCGGCGCAGACGGGCCTCGGACGAGGAGGTGACCGACATCAGAGCGGCTCCGTCTGGACGGTCAGACCGCCCAGCAGGTCGAGGATCTCCTGCGCCATGTCGTCGAAAGAGGTGAGGCTCGACGAGATCGCCGTGACCTCGACGACACCCCGCACGACGTCGGGGCAGACGCCGAGGACGACGCGCTCCTCGAGGTGGGCGACACCGCTGCCGGCGTCGGCATCGAGGTACCCGACCAGTGTGTGGCACCCGACGACCGCTCCCGCGGGCGCCTCCGACTCGATCTGTGTGAAGGACATGATCTCCCCCCCACCGATGACGCCGTCACGCAGCTCGGCGATGCGCTGTTCGAAGGCCCCGCGAGTGCCCTCCGGGTGGATGCCGACGACGACCATCGCGTCGAGCGATGTCTCACCCGGGGTGCGCGCCAGCACGGCGGCCGTCTGCGCGGGCAGCGCCACACCCCGAGCCGACTCCTCCACCTGGCGCAGCTCTCTTCCGAGACTGGCGAGCGAGGCTTCGTCCTGAGCCGCGGCTGTCCCGGACAGGATGTCCGACGCCAACGGCCCGGCCCAGTCCGACGCGTCGCCCGCGGGGAGCGGGAACCAACGGTCGGGGAACGCCAGGGAGTATCCGGCGACGACGGCAGCTGTCACTTGCTGAAGACCTCCCCGCCCTGGAACACGTCGTGCTCGTCCGCGGCGGTGTGGAAGTCGTTGCCCGCGCTGCCCAGGTCGAGCACGTCCCCGAGGATGTCGTTCTGTCCCAGACCGTTGACGGCATCCCCGGCACTGAGGGCGCCACCGAGGATGTCGCCTTCCCCGAACTTGTCCAGGGCATCCCGGCCGTCCGCGTAGACCTTGTACCCGGAGTTGCCGATCTTCACGGCGTTGAGAACGCTGCCGGCGCCAAGAGCAGCGGCGGCAGCCGTGCCGTGCACGCCGAACTTCGTGGCTGACTTCCATGCCGACGCGACGTCGTCATCGATGCCGAGCCACTTCGCCGGCGACTTCGGGAACGTCTCCTTCACGACGGCCTTGAGGCCCTGACGCTCGGCGATCGCCTTCGCCCACTTTGGCATCTCCTTCGCGAAGGGCTCGTGCAGGACCTCCCCCGCCAGCTTCTTCAGACCGGCCGGCTTGAGCAGGTTCTTCGAGTCCTGGATGGTTGCCGCGCCGAGGCGGGCGGTCGCCACGCGCGGCGCGAACCTGGTACCGGTCCGCAGGATCTTCGCCTGGGCGCTGAGCACCAGCTTGGCCTTGGCGACCTTGCCCAGCGCACCGATCGCCTTCCCGCCGAACATGCCGAGCGCGGCGAGGCCGAGCCCACCGAGCGTCGCCCAGCTGGGGTTCTGGACGAGCTTCACGATCGCCTCGACGAGCGAGATGATCGTCCCGATCGCCGCGAGGACGACGAGCGCCTGCCCGAGGAACGGCACCCACGAGAGGAACGGTGCGAGGACCGCGGCGACGTCGCAGATCGCCTTGAACACCTTGTAGACGCCCGTGGCGAAGTCCTTGAACCTGTCCCAGCCGCTGTCCTTCAGATCGTGCACCTTGCTGCCGGTGACGACCTCGCGGATCGCGTCGCCGGCGATCGCCGCGGCGGTGTTCTTGTCGTCACGAGCGTCGCGCCAGGCCTTCTGCGCGGCGTGGATGTCGGCGTTGGCGTCGCTCATCCTGGCATGCGCGTGGTTCAGCCGGGCCGTGGCGCTGTACACGTCGGCCGAGCTCGCATCCTGCGGCAGCTCGTCCTTGGCGTACTCCGCGCGCCAGATCGCCCGCTGCGCCTCCGCCTGGTCGCCCTGGGCCCTCGCGAGGTTGGTGATCGCCCCGTCGGCGTCGCTCTGCGCGCGCTCGAGCGCGTCGGCGTACGTCACGAGCGCGTCGCCCGTATCGCGATAGCGGTCCAGCGCCTTCGAGATGTCGTCGCGGACGTCACCCGCGAGCTTGCGCGTCGCCGTCATCGCGAGCGACTTCGTGTCGATCTCCTGGGTGATCTGGTCCAGGGCCGTCATAGAGCTGGAGATCGCGTCGGCGATCCGGGCGTACTCGCGGCCCTTTGCCCTGACGATGCCGGGCTCGCCGGCGAGAGGTGTGAACTCGTGATCGGCCAAGGCCCCTACTTCCCCTCGCTCTGCGACGCCGACTCGAGCGCCTTCGCGAGCTCGACGTCTACCTGCGTGAACGTGTCCACGATGTTCTGGATGATCCCCTGCAGCTTCTCGACGTCGCCGAGCATGTCCCCACGCTTGACGCGCCACTTGTCCGCGAAGTCCTCGACCTGGCCGCGCAGGGCGTCGTGCCCCGTGGCGTCCGCGGCATCCTCGGAGTTGCCGTCGGCGTCCTTGAACTCGTCGACGATGGCCTTCAGGTTGCCCGCCAATCCTGTCAACGACGTCATCGGGATGCTCAGGTCGTACCCGCCCGCCATAGTTACCCCTCACCTCGTCCCGGTCCCTGGGTCACCGTAGCCAGGGTCGTGCGCACCTGGCGATGGGTACCTCTCCCCATCACGCGCCCTCCCCCAGCACCAGCGGGAGCTGGACACGCACGTGCCGCCCGCGTTCCACCCACGCGCCGCGCCCCACGGGGAACTCGCCCTTCGCGGCGCGGGGCAGGGACGTCTTGAGGATGGAGTCCCCGTCCATGCCCTCGGGCTGGAGCAGCAGGCCACGCCGGGCGTTCTTGACCTCGGCGAGCAACGGCCACGTGGACGACCAGGCGGACGACTCCGCCTCGGCCAGCAGCAGGTGGTCGGACTTGCGGATCGCCTTGGTGAGCTCCTGGATCGGCTTGTCCGCAGGGCTCTGGAGATACTCGTTGATGCCCTCGATGACGACGACGATGCCCGGCGCCGTGTCCTCGTCCGTGACGGCCGCGAGCAGGTCCTTGGCCAGCTCGACCACCTTCTCCGTGCCTTCGGCGACATCGGTCCACGGCAGCTCGCCCACCAGCGGCGAGCGGGTCTGGGCGAACAGGTAGCACCGCGCCCCCGGATCGGCCCGCAGCACGGCGCCGGTCATCGCGGCGAGCGCGTTCGTGCGCCCGGAACCGGGTGGGCCGGCCACCACGACCGTGCCGCGCGGGTCGAACGGGAACGGCGCGAGGGCCAGGTTGTCGAGGCCCAGCACGGGGCGGCCGTCCACCGTGGGCGGCAGCTCCGTCGCGTGGTACGACTGCGGGAGCACGCGCACCGGCGGCGCCGGCGCCACGTTCGCCCGGCGCATCGCCGCCGCCAGCCGATCGGTGGCCGAGGCCTGCTCGGCCACGGTGGTCACGCCGCCGACGACGGCGATCTGGACCTCCAGCCCGTCGACGAGCGCGCGGCCCGCCGGCGACTCCGCGGTGACGACGTCGCGCGGCGCACCGAACGACAAGAACCCCTCGTCGCTCATCCGCAGCAGCACGTTGCGCTGCACCAGGGAGCGCACCGAGGTCGGGACCGCCCCCGAGCGGTCGGCGGTGAACGCGACGTGCAGGCCGAGCGCGCGACCGTCGCTCATGATGTCGCGCACCGTGTCGAACCACTCGGCCCGGCCCGCGCCCACCTCCCAGTCGTCACGGAACGCCGGGAAGCCGTCGATGAGCAGCAGCAGGCGCGGCAGACCGTGGCGGCCCGTGATCTGGCGGTACTCGGTGACGCTCGCGGCGGACACCGCGGCGAACGCCTCGCCGCGCTGCTCCAGCTCGGCGCGCAGCATGCGCAGCAGGCTCACCACGCGCTCGGCGTCCTCACCCTTGACGACGCCGCCCACGTGCGGCAGCGCCTCCAGCATGCGCAGCGCCCCGGACGCGAAGTCCAGCGCGTACACGTGCACGGGCCCGCCGCGCGGCGTGATGCCGGCGGCCGTGCCGAGGGTGCGCAGCACCGTGGACTTGCCGGACCCGCCGGTGCCGTAGATCCCCAGGCTGCCGTCCTGGTCGGGCGTGAAGTACACGGGCTGCTGGGCCTGCTGCTCGGGCAGGTCCGCCACGCCCAGGAGCAGCTCCGTGTCGCTGCGCTGGCGCAACCGTGCCAGGTCGTACACGGAGGCCAACGAGTCGAGCCACGGGCGGCGCGGCAGCGCGAGCCGCGCGGCGGTGAACGCCTCGCCGATCCGCGCCACCAGCCGCTGCTGGTCGTTGGGGCCGGGATCGCCCTGCTCGACGACGACGCCGTCATCGGGCTCCTCCCAGCGCGTCTCCCGGCCGAAGTCGAGGTCGGAGACCTGCACCTTCGCCTTCTCCGGGGCGCGCGTGGACCACCCGCCCGCGTACGCCGACTGGAAGGCCTGCACCCGCCCCGGGCCCGTCTTGACCAGCCCGCGGCCCGGCGTGCCCGGGTCCACGAACGCCGCGTCCGGCACCTCGACGACGTCGGAGGAGTCCGACGGGTCCGCCATGCGCAGCGCCACCCGCAGGTTCGTGTTCGCGCGCAGGTTGTCCTTGATGACGCCCGCCGGGCGCTGGGTGGCCATGATCAGGTGGATGCCCAGCGACCGGCCGCGCTGCGCCACGTCCACCACGCCGTCGACGAACTCGGGCACGTCGCCCGCGAGCGCCGCGAACTCGTCGATGACGATCACGAGCGCGGGCGGCGTCTCCGGGTCGCCCTTCTTCTCCAGCTCGAGCAGGTCCTTGACCTTCTTGCGGTTGAAGAGGCGTTCCCGGTGGTGCAGCTCCGCGCGCAGCGACGTCAGCGCGCGCAGCACCAGGTGCGGCGAGAGGTCCGTGACGAGGCCGACGCAGTGCGGCAGGCTGATGCAGTCCGCGAACGCGGAGCCGCCCTTGTAGTCCACGAACAGGAACGTGACCCGGTCCGGGCTGTACTCGGCGGCCATGCCCAGCACCCACGCCTGGAGGAACTCGGACTTGCCGGCGCCGGTGGTTCCGCCGACCAGCGCGTGGGGGCCCTGCGAGCGCAGGTCGAGGTGCTGGACGTCCACGCCGGCGGAGCCCACGACGGCGCGCAGCGAGCCGGCCCGCCGCCGTCCCCCGCGCGCCCCTGTGCGGTCGTACACCGACTGGTTCTGCAACCACCGGTCGTGGACGGCCTCGGCGGACTCGAACAGGTCGTGCCCGATCAGGCTGGTCAGGGTCACGGAACGGGGCAGGTCGGTGGCGTCCGCGATCAGCGCCCCGGCGTCGTACACGGGGGCCAGGCGCCGCCCGAAGTCGACGGCCGCGCCGGGATCGACCTGGTCCAGCACCACGTCGTCGACCCACCGGCCCAGGCGCACCAGGCCGACGCGCGGCTGCGGCCCGGACACGTCCACGAAGCTGCGGCACGCGGCGGGCAGCAGTGCCGGGGCGGCCGAGATCCACAGCAGGTAGACACCCGCGTCGGGGCCCAGCTCGGCGAGCTGGATGAGCCGCGCCCGGTCCACGTCGAGGTCGTCGCTCACGACGACGACGACGGCGGGGACGGGAGACCGCGTGCCCTCGCCCTGACCCGTGGATCCGACGTCGGCGCCCCGCTCGATGGCGGCGGCGTCGGCGTCGATCGCCCCGCGGCGCTGCGCCCCGCGCTGCGTCTTGAGCCGCTGCGCCACGAGCTCCTCGAGCTGTGCGACGAGCCGCGACGCCCCGCCGGCGGAGTCCGCCAGGTGGAGTCCGTCCACGGGGCTCTGCGGGGACGACGTGTGCGGCACCCAGGTGAGCCAGGACAGCGGCCGCGCCCACACGGGGCTGACCACGGCCGTGACCACGAGCTCGGAGGGGGCGTGCAGCCCGGTGAGCTGCACCAGCACGGCGTTCAGGACGCCCGCCACCGCGGCCGGCGGCCCTGCGAAGCCGAGCGCGCCGGCGTCGTACAGGTTCTCCACCACCGGCACACCGTCGACCGCGCCGAACGCACCGGTCACGGCGTCGAGCTGCGCCTGGTGCTCCTTGAGGAGCGTGCCCTTGTCCCCCGTCTTGATCGTGTTGCGCGTGGGCATCGTGCCCACCCCGAACCGCACGTTGAGGAACGACCAGTGCTCGGGACGGCGGGTCCACAGCAGCGGGCCGTGCCGCATCGCCTCGACGAACACGTGCTGCGTGGCGGGCGCCTCCCGCAGGCGCACCGACCGCTCCACCTCACGCTCGGCGGTGAGCATCTCGCGCAGCGACTGCAGCCGGGTGTCGAACCGTTCGACCTGCCGCTTGAGGCGTGCCTTGGCCTGCTTGCCCTGCGAGAGGTAGTTCATGATCATC
Source organism: Xylanimicrobium pachnodae JCM 13526 = NBRC 107786 (assembly GCA_001592145.1). Taxonomy (GTDB): domain Bacteria; phylum Actinomycetota; class Actinomycetes; order Actinomycetales; family Cellulomonadaceae; genus Xylanimonas; species Xylanimonas pachnodae. The sequence continues at coordinate 52,490 of BCWJ01000009.1, forward strand.
ATGAGCGGCGACATCGCGCACATGAGCAGCGCGGTGGGCCGGTGCATGACGACCGCCATCGAGATGCCCAGCAGGATGGGCGCGATGAGCGCGAGGGCCGGGAAGCTCCGCGGCTCCTCCTCCTCGGGCGCCTCCGGGGCCTCGAAGTCCTGGCCACGGTAGCGGTCCTCCACGCGTGGCGAGCGCATGAACGCGACCGGGCCCGCCTTGGGGGCGACGCCCTCGATGCGGCCCGCGTCCGCGCGGCGCTCCAGGATCAGCGTCGTGTCGCCGACCTCGAGGCGGGTGGCGGCGTCGACGCGGAGCCGCGGCATCGGCACCCCGTCCACGAGCGTGCCGTTCGCCGAGCCGAGGTCGACGACGTCGATCGTGTCACCCACGTCGATGCGCAGGTGCCGCTTGGACACGAGCGGGTCCAGGAGCACCACGTCGCACTCCGGCGCACGGCCCACCACGTACGTCCCCGCCGCGAGCGGCTGCGACGGGCCGCCCACCACGTGCAGCACCGCCCGGGCCTCCGTGGACCGCGCGAAGTCGAACCCGGGCAGGGACAGGTCCACGACCGCGAACTCCGCGCCCGACCCGATCCACGCCTCGCCCAGGGCCGCCTCCGCCGGCAGCCGGGCCGGCCGGTCCTGGCCGGGCAGCCGGGCCTCGAGCGTGCGCGGGGCGGCGGGGTCGCCGTACCCGCCGTGGGGGTCGACACGGGCGATCGTCTGCGCGATCTCACCGATCGTGGCGCCGGCGTCCGCGGTGATGACGACGTCGTCCGCCGTCCCGTCTGCGCGCCGCAGCGTGGCCTTGAGATGCATGCGTCTTCCTCGTTCCTTCCGCGCTACCGGCCGTGCCGGCGCGTGCTCATGACGGCATGAACCAGCCCGACGACGGCGCCGACGACGCCCGCGACGCCCGGCACGACCCAGGTGCGCGCCTGGGCGAGGGTGCGGCCCAGGCCGCGCCACGGGTCCAGCAGGTTGCCCGTCCCCACGGACGGGAAGACGCCGACCACCACCATGACGACGAGGGCCACCGCGGCCGCACCCACCGCCCAGGCGATGACGAACCTGCTCATGCGTCACCGTCCGCGTCCGTGACCTCGAGCAACGGCAGGTCCTCCAGGGTCACGATCCGGGACGTCACCGCGTACTCGACCAGCCGGGCCCGGCGGTTGGTGGCCAGCGCTCCCGGCCCGCCACGCAACCCCTTGACTCCCAGGCGGTCGAGCTTCTCGCACACGTTGTCGAGCTTGCGGTTGAACCGCGTGGTCGCCCAGCCGAGCCGCTGGGCCGCCGCCGCCGACGACGGGATCTCCACCAGGGAGGTGCCCTCCCGGCGCAGCATCGGTTCCGCGAGCGCCACGATGAGCTGCTTCTGGCTGAGCGTGAAGGCGGCCACGCCGATGGTGGTCTCCCCCACCGGTTCGTCGTCGCGGCCCACCGTCTGGTAGGGGGCGCCGTCCAGCTCGACGCGCAGCTCGTACGTCGTCGGGCCCGCCGTGAACACGATCGACGTCGTCGGGACCACCAGGGGCAGGCGGTGACCCGGGGAGAGCCACGACTGCACCCCGCCGTTCGCCTGGCTCACCGTGGCCGAGAGCACCGAGCCGACGTTCGACAGCCACCACATGCCCTGCTCGCACGTGAAGCGCAGGAACCGGCGGTGCAGGTACGGGTTGTCGTCCACGTCCAGGTCCGCCTCGCGGCCCACGTCGAACGGTCGGTCCGGGTCGGGCCGGAACCACTCACCGCAGTACTCCACGGCCAGGCGCGGCTCACCGGGGGCGTCCGGCGCGGCGCCACCGCTCATCACGTCACCACCCTTCGCGTCGCTCATGGCACGGTCACGCACGCCGGGTCCGCGGCGTAGCTGCGCTTGCCGTCGCGCACGGCCCAGACCTCGATGCACACCTTGCCGGGCTCGGTGGCGGTGATCGTCGCCGACCGTTCCTCGGACGCCTCGCTGGACGGCCGCTCCTTCTCGCCGATGACCTGCTGACGCCAGGTGTACTTCTCCCCCTCGATGGTGTCCTCGGGCGGGTCCCACGTGAACGTCACCGTGCGGCCCTCCGGGGTGCCCGCGACGATGTTGCGCACCGGCCCCACGAGCGAGGCCAGGTTGTCCTCCGGGGCCACCAGCGTGGTCGACGTCGGGTCGTCGCCGGCGTCCCCTGCGTCGGCGTCTCCCTGCGTGAGCGCGACAGCGACGACGGCGCCCACCGCGACGACGACCACCGCACCGACGACGGCGGGCCACCGGCGCCGGGGCGCGGCCTCCTCCTCCTGCTCCTCCACCTCGACCGGTGCCGGCGGTTCGGGCACCTGGACCTGCGCCTTGTGCACCGTCTCGTCCAGCGCGTCCGCGGGTGCGGTCCGGGCTGCGCCCACCGGCGTGCGGCCGGGCGCCTGGCCGGGGGTGCGAGCGGGTCCCTGCTCGCGGGCCGGGGACCCGGCGCCGGGAGCGAAGCCGCCCGGAGCGAACCCGCCGGGACCGGAGCCGGCAGCCGATCCGGCACGGTCCGCCTGCGCGTCGATCGCGACGACGCCGCGCAGGCGCGTGCCCGGCTCGTCACCGTCGGCCTCGTCGTCGGCCTGCACCTGGCCGGAGTCGTCCAGGATGTCGACGGGCGTGACGCCCAGCTGGAGCTCGTTCTGCACGTGCTGGAGCGCGCGCGCCAGCGCGAGCGCCGTCGGGTACCGCGACGCGGCGGACTTGGCCATGGCCGTGGCCAGGATGCGCTCCAGCGAGGCCGGGACGTCCGTGCGGCCCACCGGCGCGAGCGGTGACCGCTCGATCCGGGAGACCAGATCGGCCGTGGAGTTCCCCCCGCCCGGCACCTCGAACGGTGAGCGCCCCGCCAGCAACGTGTACAGCGTGGCCGCGAGCCCCCACACGTCGGTGGCCACCCCGCTGCGCGGCGGGTCCAGGAACGACTCCGGCGGCGACCACGGGATCGACATGCCCTCGGCTCGCGACGCGTCGTCGAGCGCCGTGGAGATCCCGAAGTCCGTCAAGGCAGGGTGCCCGTACTCGGTGACCAGGATGTTCGCCGGCTTGATGTCGCGGTGGACGATGCCCGCCCGGTGCGCCGTCTCGACGGCGCCCGCCACCTGGATGGTGGTGCGCAGGGCCTCGGCCACCGAGAACCGCTCCGAGCGGTAGCGCGCGCCCAGGTTGGGCCGCGAGCAGTACTCCATGGCCAGGTACGGGCGCCCGTCGCCCGCGATGTCGGTCTGGTACATCGTGACGATCGACGGGTGGCTCGACAGCGTGGCCATGAGGTCCGCCTCCGCCTCGAACGCCGCGGCCTGGCTGCCGCTGCGCTCCGAGAGCAGCACCTTGACCGCCACCCGCCGCCGCGGGCGCAGCTGCTGGTAGAGGAAGACGTCGGAGAATCCGCCCGACCCGATGACCGAGACGTACTCGAAGCCGTCGATCTGCGGGGGGACGGACGGCGCGCGCTTGCTGCTCACCAGATCTCCTCGAAGGTCAAGGTCACACCGTCACCCAGGTCCACCACGTCACCGTCCACGACGAGCACGCCCTCACCGGGGTGCAGGCGCTGCGGGGACTGGCCGTCACGGTGCAGCACCGTCCCGTTGGTGGTGGCCAGGTCCGTGACCAGCACGTGCCAGCCCTCAGGACGCACCTCCAGGTGCGAGCGCGACACGTCCTGGTTCGGGCTCGCGACCGCCACGAGGCGCGGCAGCTCACCCGCCGTCGACCGCGGGGTGCGCGGCCGCCGCCCGACGACGACGGGCCGGTCGATGTCCACCACCGGGCCGCCCGCGACCCGCACGCTGCCCAGCGACGGGCGTGGCGCCAGGCACGCCTCCCCCTCCAGCGGCTCACCGCAGGCGCGGCACGCCTCCCGCGAGGGCGGGTTGGCGTGCCCGTTCGCGCACACCCGCGCCAGGACCTGCGCCCCGAACGTCGCAGGCGCGTCGGCAGGCAGCGGACCTCCCGCACCGGCACCGCCGGGAGCCGCCACCGGGGCCCCCGCGTCCGGAGCATCCGGACCGGCGGGGCGGCGCAGGTGGTCGAGGGCGGACGACATCACCGTGTGCCCGTCATGGTCCGTGCCGTCCTCCTCGCCGACGCCGTCGAGCACCCCCGCTGCGGCACCGCCCCAGGCACGAGGAACGCCGGCGATGAGCCCGTCCCCGGGGGCCGTCACCGGCTCGGGGGCCACCGCAGGCTCGGGCGCAGCACCGGTGGCGGCCGGCGGCGCGCTCGCGGCCACCGGGGCGGCGGGCCCGGCGGCCGGACCGGCCGGCGCGGGCCGCGGCGGTACCGACGCGGTCTCGACGGGTTGCGCGGGATCTGGCGCGGCCCCCTCGGGCTCGCCGTCGTCCTCCGCGACGCGCACCGCGGCGTCCTCGACAGCCCGCATCACGGTCGCGCCCCACAGGTGCGAGAACAGGTCGTCATCGGTCGCGACGCCGGCCGGCGCCGCCACGGCGGGCTCGGCCGTCCCTGCCGGTTCCGTCGGCGCCGCCTCCGCGGTGGGCACCGCGGCATCGGGCGCCTCCGCCGGCACCGGCAGGATGGTCTCGGAGGAGACCGCACCGGGCGCGATGCCCACCGACCCCAGGGCGGCCGGCAGGATCGTCTCGGACGCCGCCGTCCCCGAGCCCGCGTCCCGGCGCGACCATCGCGCCGCGCGCGCGGCACCCTCCGGCGCAACGGCTTCCGGGCCGACGGCGGCGGGCGGCACGGCGGCGGGCGGCACGGCGACGTCGAGCGCGACCTCGGTGGCACGCACGACGCCCACACCGAGCGGCAGGGCACCGGGGTTCCCGGCGACCTCAGCGGCCTCTCCCGGCGTACGACCCAGCACCACGGACGTGACACCGCCGAGCCGCCGCTCCTGCCAGGTGGTCACGTCGTCGCCCTCGACCACCACGCGTCCCGCGTCGCCGTCGAGCGCCACGCGCACCCCGCCGCGCGCGAGCACGTGCGCCGCACCGTCGTCGAGCGTCACCGCGGCGAAGGCGGGCAGCGACGTCACGCCGACGCCCGGCAGGCTCGTGAGCGCGTCGACGACGGCCGTGACCGGCGTCGCCTCCCCGATGCCGTCCCAGAGCGCCCGGGCTGCCCCGGCGGGTGCGCCGATCAGCAGCACCAGGGTGCGACCACGGCGGAGCACCACGCCGTCGTCGCCCACGTACCAGGCCGTCCCCGTCATCGTTCGCCTCCCGCCAGGGCTTCGTCCCTGGGTCGAGTGTCCTCGTCGGTCCCCGCGGCAGGCAGCCGCGGCGCCGTCTGCTCGCCGCCCTGCGTGGCCGCGTCGACGATCACCACGGTGATGTTGTCCCGGCCACCGGCCGCCAGCGCCTCGCGCACCAGGCGGTCGGCGGCGGCCTGGGCGTCCGGCACCTCGAGCAGCACGCGCGCGATCTGGTCGTCGTCGAGCTCACCGGTCAACCCGTCCGAGCAGACCAGCACCCGGTCGCCGTCGCTCACCGGGACGAACCAGTAGTCCGCGCGGGACGGCGCCCCCGGCCCGAGCGCGCGAGTGACCACGTGACGCCGGGGGTGCGTCCGCGTCTCCAGCGCCGTGATCATGCCCGCCTCGAGCAGCTCCTGGACCTCGGAGTGGTCGACGCTCACCTGCTCCAGGTCACCGCTCGCCATCAGGTAGGTTCGCGAGTCGCCCAGGTTGACCACCAGCCAGTACGGGACGCCGCCCTGGTCGGCGAGCACCACGCCCGACACCGTGGTGCCGGCTTCCCTGCCGGGAACCGTCACGATGGCGGACACCTGATCGTGCGCGGCGGCCAGCAGGCGCTCCACATCCGCGGCGGCGGCACCGTCCCGGGCGTCCGTGAGCCCCGCGGCCAGCGGCGCCAGCACCTCGATCGCCGTGGCGCTGGCCACCTCGCCCGCCTCGTGCCCGCCCATGCCGTCCGCCACGAAGAACGCGAGGCTCCCGGCCAGGAAGCGGTCCTCGTTCAGCGTGCGGCGAGCGCCCGTGTGCGTGGCCGCCCCCCAGCGCAGCGCGACGGCGTCGAGGCCGCCCGGACCCTGGTCCATCACGACACCCCCGCACGGATCAGGATGCGGGCGTCGCCCACGTGCACCGTCGCGCCGACCGTGACCCGGACCCGCGCTCCCGGCGCTGCGACCTGCGGCGCGCGCCCGGGCACCGAGACGACCGTTCCGTTGGTCGACCCCCGGTCCACGAGCCACAGCCCACCCGCGTCCGGGTGCAGCTCGGCGTGCGTCTTGGACACGGAGCGGGTCGGATCCGGCACCGCGACGACGTCCCACGGCTCACCCGTCGGGGCCTGCGGGTTGCGGCCCACGAGCGTGCGCCCGGTCACCGCATGACGCTCACCTGACGCGAGCTCGATGATGAGCACCCGCGGGACCGCAGGGATCATCCGGGTCTCGCCGTCGACCTCGTCCACGCGGCGCGGCTCACCGCCGGCCGGGTCATTCACCGGGCGGACCGGGGCCGACCCCGGCGGCGCAGACAGGGACGGCGCAGACAGCGGTGGTATGGGGAGCGATGGTGCGGGCAGGGGCGGCGCCGAGGCAGCCGACGCGGGCACGACCGGCGTGGCCGCCGTCGGCGAGGGCTCGACACCCGGGGACCCAGCGGCCTTCGGGACGCCCGTGACCAGGCCCGCGGGAGCACCCGGCTGCGGGGCGCCGGCCGGGAAGGACCACGGGTCGGGCACCCGGCCCTGCGGCGCGGCGGGACCGCCGGTGGCAGCGGGCGCCAGCGCCTCGGCCCGAGGCCCGCGCCGACCGGACCGCACCACGCCCGCCCGGACCGCCTTGTCGTGCCACCCCTGCGCGCAGGGGCCCGAGTCGAAGGCCGGGCTGAGCACCATGATGAGCTGCCCGATCACGAACACCAGCCCGGACGCCCCGACGATGAGCCATCGCAGCAACGATCGGCCGACCCCGATCGGCCGCCCGGACGCGATGTCGACGGTGCGCAGCCCCAGGAGCAGGCCCCCCACCGTGCGTCCCGTGAGACCGTCCGCCACGACGACGGCGAGCCAGCCCAGCAGCATCACCGCGGTCGCGAGGAGGTAGGTGCCCGCGAGCCGAGCGGGCAGATCCTCCGCGCCCGCGTCGGCCAGGAGCCCGGACGCGCCGCCGGCGCGGGCCACCCCCACCAGCATGACGACCGCGGGCAGGACACCCACCGCGGTCATGTCGATCAGCCAGGCCGCGAAGCGTCGACCCGTGCCCGCCCAGGCCGAGCCTGCGGCGGCCCCCGGACCCGCCTGCGCACCCTGCGGCGCGTCCGGCACCGGAAGGCCGCGGACGGTCGTGCCCATCCGCTCCGGCACCGTGGTGCCGGTGTGCACGGACGCGGCCACCTCGGGGCGCGCGATCGCGGTGCCACACACCGCGCACCACGACGCCCCCGCGTCCTGCGCGCTCCCGCACGCGGTGCAGGTGATGCCCGTCATCGCAACCTCCGGCGACTCGTGTTCCGTCCGACGTCCCGCGTCCACCACACCAGCCGGTCCGGCCGTAGGCGTCCCACCCACCGCGCCGGCCACGCGGAGCGGCCGGCCCGGGTGCGGTGCCGCGACCGCAACGACCGCAACGACACCGCGGCCCGTACCCGCGCCCGGCGGTTCACGCTGCCGCGCATGCTGTCCACGACCACCACGACCTCGCGCCAGTACGCCTCGACGTCGTCCTCGGCGGGCTCCGCGGCGCTGAACACCGTGGCGTCGGCCCGGTGCGCGAGCGCGACGTGCCCGTGGTCACCGAGCGTCCCGGCCAGGACCTGGGCGGTCTCCCGCCGCGTGGAGCCCGCCGGCGGGCTGACGCCCAGGTCGGTGGCCGCGTCCACGACCTCGCGCCATCCGCCGCTCACCCGGTCGGCGAACGGGCCGGTGGTGCGCCGCCGACGGCGACGCCGGGCCTTGTACGCCAGGACGAGGACGATGGGTCCGAGCACCAGCAGGAGCGGCACGGCCACCGACACCGCGATCAGGCCGGCCAGCCCCCAGTCGAACCCCTGCGCCTCCTGGTCCTGCGCGTCGTCGTCCTGGACCTCCCCGGGGACGTCGTCCGCCGGCTCCTCGGGCGGCTCCGGCTGCTGGAGCACGGGCGGCTTGGGCACGGGCTCGGACTGCGGCTCCGGCTGGATCTTGTTGTCCACGTCGGGGATCGCGTCGATCGGCACCCAGCCGTAGCCCTCGAACGGCACCTCGGCCCAGGCGTGCACGTCGGCTCCCAGCACGGTGTACGGCTCACCGTCCTGCCGCTCGTCCGTCGTGGGGTCGGCGTAGAAGCCCATGGTCACGCGCGCAGGGATCCCCGCCTCACGCGCCATGAGCACCAGCGCGACGGCGAACTGCTCGTCGTCGCCGACCATCTCGTCCGCGTCGAGGAGCGTGTCGATGCGGTCCACGGAGTGACCAGGGCGCGACGGCGCCTGGTTCTCCAGCCCGCTCGAGAACACCCCGGTGGCGACCAGACCGTCCCGGATCGCGAACAGGCGCTTGACGGGGTCGGTCTCCTCCCCCATGAACTGGGCGGCCTTGCCGGCCGCCGAGCCGGGGATGAGGTCGTCCGGGATCACCGGGACCGCGGTGTCGGTCTCGATCCGCCCCTGCGCGAGCTGTTCCTCGGTCGGCGTCGCCGCGATCTGGGCGGAGAGCCGGTAGGTGTCGCCCTCGGTCAGGCCGGCCGTGGTCAGCGCGGTGCGCGTCACCGCGTTGTAGTAGGTGCCCGCGGCCAGGTCGTCCGCCCGTTCCCCCGTCCAGGAGATCCCGGTCAGAGATCCCGCCTCCGGCAGCCACGGCCCCTGGTACCCGAGGATCTCGACGTCGAGCGCCGTGCGCGGGGCGGTGTCAGCCGTCGCGATCTCCTCGCCGGCGCGCGTGTAGACGCCCGATCCGGACTCGCCGCTCGACGCGTCGAACACCACGCCGTCGTACGTGTCCAGCGTCGCGAGGCGTACCCGCGCCCCCGCGGGCAGGCCGGTCACCCGCAGCAGCTCGGTCTCGCGGTCGTCCTTGGCGTAGCGCCGGAACGCGGTGAGCGGGCTGACGTACTCGTGCACGTCGAGGGGCGGCACGATGACGGAACGCAGCACGGTGCGCGGCTGGGCCGGCGCCAGCACGGGGGCCGCGAGCGCCGCGGCGACGGCGCCCACGCCGAGGATCGCGGCACCCGTGCGGAACCGGTACCAGCGCAGGCGTCGCGACGCCGCCCGCGACGCCTCCGTGGTGACGGTGTGCCGCCCCACCCGCGCCTCGATGACGCGCAGTGCGCCCCACAGCAGGCCGATGACAGCGGCCACGAGGCCCTGCACGACGGGGTAGGCCGCCTCGACGGTACCCAGCAGGATCGCGGCCACCAGCGCCGCCCCGACGGGGGCCAGAGCCCAGGCGGCGAAGCGCGCACGCCAGGCGATCGTGCCGGCGAGCACGGCGGCCACGAACAGCACGAGGAACGGGATCACCGCGAGATCGGGGAACGAGTGCATCGGCGGGACGGTGGTGACGAACTCCTTCCAGCCCCGCACCGCGCCCCACGCGAGGCCGTGCACCGTCTTGAGGGAGGGGATCACTCCCGCCGTCGTCGTCGCGGGCAGGGCGAGCGCGCCCCCCACGGCGAGGTAGCCGATCACCGTCGCGAGAGCCGTGGTGACGGCTCCCCAGCGCGCAACCGCGGCGATCCACGCCACGGCGAGGCCCGCCACGGCGCCGCCCACGGTGGGCAGCAGGTAACCGTTCGTGCCCCAGACCGGTCCGAAGCCGGCCACCGCGGTGCCCAGCAGCACCAGGAGCACGGCACCGTCGACGGCTCCCGGCCACGTCAGGGCGCGCGGGCGCGTGGCGGTGGTGACGACCCGTCGCGAGGCCGTGGTCAGGCCCGGCGTCGTCGTCCCCGACACGCCTCGGACGCGGCGCGAGCCGCGGGTGGTGCCGGACGACGTGATGCCCGACGACGTGATGCCCGACGCCCGGCTCGACGACGTCGCGTCGTCCGCGTGGTTCTCTCGAAGACCGGTCATGCTTCGTTCAGCCTCCGCAGTGCGAGCGGCAGCTCACCGAGGCCGCCCAGGGTGAGCACGGTGAGCTCGGCGATGGTGCGCCGGCTCAGCGACGCCCCCGGCACGCATTGCAGCGCCAGCACCGTCACGTCCTGCGGGAGCCGTGCCGACGCGGCCCGCAGATCCGCCGGCGGAACCCCGCTGCCGACGACGAACGCGACCACCGAGGCGTCGGAGATCGTGGCACCGGCCACCCGGGCGACGTCCGCGAGGCGGGTGCGTGACGGCGTCCGCTCGATCCTCGCCAGGTCGTCCAGCAGCCGGGTGCGGTGGTTGCCGCGCAGCGAGCCGCTGTTGACCAGCACGGTGACCCCGCGGTCCTCCTTGATCGCCTGGAGCCCCAGCGAGCCGCAGACGGACACGGCGAGCTCGAACTCGTCGTCGGAGGCGTAGTCCTCGGCGCGCGTGGACAGCAGCACCGCCAGGTGCGAGCGCCGTGTCTCCTCGAACTGGCGCACCATGAGCTGGCCGGTGCGCGCCGTCGTCTTCCAGTGGATGTGGCGACGGTCGTCGCCCGGCACGTAGTCGCGCAGCGCGTGGAAGGACACGTCGCTGTTCGAGATGTCCTGCGTGACCCGGCCCTCGAGGTCCTTGAGGAAGCCCGTCGAGGAGCCGGACAGGGACTTGACCACGGGATGCACGTACAGCTCCTGCGGCTCGGTCCACGACATCTCGCGCCGCAGCAGGCCCAAGGGGTCGGCCCGCACCGACGTGACGGGGCCCACCGAGATGACCGAGCGGCGGCGCGTGGGGATCGTGAAGACTTCCTCGTGCTCCTTGCCCGGGCGCAGGCGCGGCACCGGGAACGCCGCCGCTCCCCGACCCACCGGCACCTCCATGACCGAGGGCAGGAGCGCGCGGCCCGTCTCGTTGCGCACCACGAGCCGGCCCACCGCGCGGTCGCCCACCGTGACCCGGCTCTGCGCCAGGTCGAGCGCCACCGTGTACCGGAAGCGGCCCAGCACGAACGCCACCGCAGCCAGCAGCGTCACCGTGAGCACCTGAGCCACCACCAGGATCTCCTGCCAGTGGAGCGTCAGGCCCACCACCCACGCCGCGACCGTCGTGACCGCGGCACCGATGCCGTAGGGGCTCACGACGGCGACCACCGGGCGGGTCACCGTGCGCGCGACGTCGACAGCCGGTGCGACGGCGCGCCCGAGCGACCGCCGGGCTGCGGAGAGCCCCGTGGTCAGGCCGGTGGTCACGCCGGCCCGCGACGCCCTCTGCGGCGCACCGCGCCGACCCTGCCGTGCCGCCACGTCAGCCCGCCTTGACCTGCGCGCGCTCCTGCGGCGCCGCGACCGTGGCGAGGATGCGCTCCAGGACCGCCTCCGCGCTCGCCCCGGCGAACTCCGCCTCGGCATCGAGCGTGAACCGGTGCGCCCACACGGGCTGCGCGAGCTCCTTGACGTCGTCCGGGAGCACGAAGTGGCGACCGTGCGCGGCAGCCCACACCTTGGCGCACCGCACCAGGGCGAGCGCGCCACGCACCGAGACGCCCACCCGGACCTCGGGCGCCTCGCGCGTCTCCTCGGCGAGCTGCGAGATGTACTCCAGCACCGCGGTGTCCACGTACGTGCTCGCAGCGAGCTCGGCCATCTCGACGAGGGCCTGCGTCGTCACCACGGGCTGCAGGGCCGCGGACCGGTCACGCACCGCCGCGCCCGAGAGCACCTCGACCATCGAGGCACGGTCCGGGTAGCCCACCGACGTCTTCATGAGGAACCGGTCCAGCTGCGCCTCCGGGAGGCGGTAGGTGCCGGCCTGCTCGATCGGGTTCTGCGTGGCGATCACCATGAACGGGCGGCCCACCGAGTGCGCCTCGCCGTCCACCGTGACGCGACCTTCCTCCATGACCTCCAGCAGTGCGGACTGCGTCTTGGGCGAGGCGCGGTTGATCTCGTCCGCCAGCACGATCGACGCGAAGACCGGACCCTCGTGGAACTCGAACCGGCCCGTCTTCTGGTCGTAGATCGTCACGCCCGTGACGTCGGACGGCAGAAGGTCCGGGGTGAACTGGATGCGGTTGTTGCTCCCCTGGACGGTGGCCGCCATCGCGCGCGCCATCGCCGTCTTGCCCGTGCCCGGCGCGTCCTCCAGCAGCAGGTGCCCCTCCGCGAGCATGCACGTGAAGGCCAGGCGCACCACCGTGGACTTGCCCAGGAGCGCCTGGCCGACGTTGCCGACCAGCCGGTCGAACGTCTGCGCGAACCAGGCGGCCTGCTCGGGGGTCATGTTCGTGCTCATGTGATTCGTCCTTCTGTCCACTGTTGGTGTCACCAGTTGAGCGTGTTGGAGGTGATGGTCGGTCCGCCCTCGATGCGCGCCTCGACCCACACCTTGTAGTGCCCGGACCGGAACGAACACGGAGAGAACGACGCCGCGCCCTTGGAGTTCGTGGTGCCGCCGGTCTTCCACGCGGCCCAGCCCGGGTCGTAGTTGCGGTTCGTCCTGGTCGAGGTGCCCGGGTCGGCGGGCAGAGCGCCGTCCCACGGCTCGTTGGTCCAGCACTGCACCTGGATCTTCGTGTCTGGCTTCGCGTTCGAGATGCTGACGTCGACCTGCGCGCAGGTGTTGGTCCCCGGTGAGATGCAGGTCTCGTGGGCGTCTTCGTTCGCGCCCTTCGAGATCGTGACCTTCATGTTGGCCGGGTTCGGATCGAGCTTCCCGGACACCGACCCCGAGGCCGACCCCGCCCCGGCCGCGTTGACCGCCCGCGCACGCAGCGTGAAGGTCTGCGAGTAGCTTCCCGAGACGTCGACGGTGTTGCTGCCCGGGACGGTCTTCCACGCACCACCGTCGAGCGAGTACTCCATCCGGGTGATGGCGTTGCCCCCGTTGCTCGACGGCGCCTTGATGGTGAACGTCCCCGTCTTCGCGCCCGTGCGGCCGTAGGTGACCGACGGCACCCCCGGCGTGGTGTACGGGGTCACGGCGCTCGACGCCGTGGACCACGCACCGTTCGCCGTGTCGCACGTGTGGTCGTGGCAGGCCAGCACCTGGAAGGTGTAGGCGGTCCCGTTCTTCAGGCCGGTGAACGTGTACGACGTGCCCGTGACGTTCGCCGACGCGATGGTCGACCCGTTGGCGCGGACCTTGTAGTACCCGCCCGTCCCGTGGAACGCGGCGGTGCTCAGCCCCGTCCACGACACCGTGGCCTTGCCCGACGGGCTGCCCGTGTCGATCGACGCGGCCACTCCCGTGACCTTCTCGGGCGTCCCGTACGCCGGGACCGCTGCCGACCGCGGGGACGCCTCCGACGTGCCGGCCTTGTTCGTGGCCGTCACGGTGAACGTGTACGTCTTGAGGTCGCTGAGGGTCGTGAACGTGTACGACGTCGCCGTCCCGCTCACGGCCCCGTCCGCCCCGGCCTTCGGGGTCTGCGCGGCCACCGTGTTCCCGTCGTAGGCGGTGACCTGGTAGCCGTCGATGTCGTCGCCGTTGTCCGCGGGGGCCGCCCACGACACCTTGACCTGCCCACCCAGCGCGGTGTTCGCGTTGGTCGCCGTCGGCGCCGCGGGCGCGTCCGGCGGCGCGGCGGGCACCATCGGCGCGGAGTCGTCGCTCCACTCCGACGGCGTCGGCGCCTTGTTCACCGCTCGGGCACGGACCGTGTACGAGGTGCCGTTCTCCAGGCCGCTCCACGTCATCGACGTGCCGGTGACGCACTCCTTGACCAGCTCGCCCGAGGCGGGGGCGGGGCTGATCTCCAGGTCCACGCACTGGATGGGCGAACGGTCCGTGTACGTCTTGTTCTCCCACGTGACCGTGAGGCTGCGGTCGCCGAAGTCGAGGATCGGGGCGTCCGGCGGGTCCGGGCTCTCGTCCGGGCGGGCGTCCTGTGAGGCGGGCGACGCCTCCGACGTCCCCACGTCGTTGGTGGCCGTCACGGTGAACGTGTACGTGACGTCGTTCGTGAGGCCCTCGACGGTGCAGGTGGTGGACGCGCACTGCGTCACGTCACCCTTGCTGCTGGTCACCGTGTAGCCCGTGATGGGCGAGCCGTTGTCGAGCGGCGGGTCCCACGAGAGCACCACGGTCTCCGAGCGCACCTCCTCCACGACGGGGGCACGCGGCGGTTCGGGGCGGCCCAGCACGTTGACCAGGACGCGCCCCTCGACCTGACGGTCGACGTCCTGCGTGGCGTCCTGGATGCGGTAGCGCACCACCATGCGTCCCACGAAGTCCCGGCCCGGCGTCACGACGACGTCGTCGCCGTCGACCCCGACGCTCGCGTCGGCGCCGCCACCGGTCTCGACCGTCGCCGCCACGAGCGTCAGCGGCGTGTCCGGGAACGGGTTGCCGTCGTTCGCGAGCACGGGGACCGACACCGGCTTGCCCTGGTGGGCGTCCTCGACCGTGTCGTCGTTGGCCACCGCCGGCGGACGCGCGGAGGCGACCACCGTGACGGCCACCTGGGCGTCGACAGGATCCGTGATGCCGTCCGTGATCCGCACCGGGATCTGGAGCGTGCTGCCCTTGGGCAGGGTGACCTCCGCCGCGGCGAGAACCCGCGTGCCCTCGACCCGGGTGGTCAGCCCCGCGACCTCGCCCGTCACCTCGACGGTCACCGGGTCGCCGTCGGGATCCGTGACGAACCGGGCCACGTCCACCGCGGCCTCCTCACCGGGCGCCACCTCGATGGCGGGGGCGCCGGTCAGCTCGGGGGGCAGGTTGGCGGGTGCCACCACCGTCACGGGGACGGTGATCATCGCGCTGCGGCCCTCGACGTCGTCGGCGCTCGTGCCGTCCGTGACCTCAAACGTGAGCGAGGCCGGGCCGACGTGATCGGTGGGCGGGGTGTACGTCAGGTGGGTCGCGTCGTCCACCTGGACCGCGCCGGGGACGGCCGCGACCTTGTCGACGTCGACCAGGCGCGGGCTGCGCCCGTCCGCGACGTCGATGATCTGCGTGAGGTCCACCGGGAGGTCGCTGCCCTGTTCCACCTCCAGCTCCACGCCGTCCTTGAGGCGCGGGCCCACCCCGTCGCGCGGTACGCGGACGAACGCCTTCGCGCTCAGGCCGTCGGCGTCGGTGATCGTGTACGTCAGCACCTGCGGGCGTGAGGTGAGCGGTACCACCAGGGCGCCCGCGTCGGTGACGGTCACCCCGGCGGCCTTCGCGGCGTCGTCCACGGTCACCGTCAGGTCGTCCGTGGTGCCGTCGGGGTCGGAGTCGTTGCCCAGCACCACCACGGTCACGTCCGCGCCCGTGACGTCGGCGCCCGTGACGACGTCGTCGTGCGCGACGGGGGCGAGCAGCGGCGCCTCGGGGTCGGCCACGACCGTGACCGCACCGCTGGCTCGCGCCGCGAAGGTGTCCTCGACCCCGTAGAACAGCGTGTAGGTGGCCTCCTGCTCCGGGACGTCGACCACCAGCAGTCCGTCGACCACGCTCGGGGACAGCTCCGTCCCACCCTCGATCGCCCCCGGGACCAGGCCGATCCGGTCACCGTCCGGGTCGGTGTCGTTGCCTGCGGCGTCGATCGCCACCGTGCGGCCGGGCCGGACCAGCACCGTGTCGTTGACCGCGACCGGCGGCTGGTTGGTCTCCGCCGGGCGCGCGATGCCGACGCGCACCGTGCCGGTCGCGGTGGCCCCGCGCGTGTCCACCACGCGGTACGTGAACGTGTCGACCCCCGCCGCCTGCCGGTCCGCGGTGTACTCGATGACCCCGTCGACCACGGTGGCCGAGCCCTGCGTGGCCGGCGACGCGATCGCGTCCACCGTGACCAGGTCGCCGTCGGGGTCGGCACCGTCGAGCGGCGGGACGATCCGCACCGAGCCGCCCGAGAGCACCCGAGCGGTCACGTCGGGCAGCAGCGGCGCCGCGTTCTCCTGGTTGCCCAGCACGCGGATCGTCACCTGGGCGGCGTCGCGCTGGCCGTTGGGGTCCACGACCTCGTAGACGAGATGGGCCGTGCCCGCCGTGGTCCCCGCCTTGAACCGCACCGTGTCCTGGGCCACGAACGCCTCGCCCAGCGTGGCGTCCGGCTCCTCGACCAGCTCCGGGCTCAGCTCGAGCGGCAGACCGTCCGGGTGCGAGTCGTTCGCCAGGACCGGGATCGTGACGACGTCACCGGCGTGCACCACGACGTCGTCCGGGGCGGCGTCGGGCGGGCGCAGCCGGTCCGGCTCAGGGATCGGGATCACGCGGAGCTCTCCGACGGCGGTGCGCTCGCCGTTGGACACCGTGTAGGTGACCGTCGTCGGACCCTGGAGCCGGCGGGTCTCGGTGACGCGCAGCACCTGGTGCGCGAGCACCGCCACGGTGATCCCGGCGTCCTCCGGCACCTGCACGCTCTGGACCACCAGCACACCGCCGCCCGGGTCGGTGTCGTTGGCGAGCACGTCCACCAGGGCGCTGCCACCCGCGGGCAGCAGCACCTGGTCCGCGACCGCGATCGGGTCACCCGCCGTCGTGGGCGGGGCAAGGACGTCGATGCGCACCAGGCCGACCGCGCTGTGCGGGCCGTCGGAGACCTGGTAGGTCAGGTCGTAGGAGCCGGGCTCGGGGCTCACGAACTGGAACGTCCCCGCGCTGTAGTTCGGGGTCACCGTGGCAGGCGCCGCCTCGTCGACGTTCACCAGGCGCAACGCGTCGCCGTTCGGATCCGTGTCGTTGAGCAGCGGCTCCACCGTGACCACCTGGCCGGCCAGCGCGGTCACATGGTCCTGCACGGGCAGGGGCGGCACGTCATCGGCGACGACGTCGACCAGGAGCCTGCCCTCGACCGTGAGCCCGCGGTCGTCGGACACGGTGACCGTGATGATCTTGCGACCCGTCGCACCGCCCCCGTCCCGCAGGATGACGGTGCCGTCCGGGCGGAACCGCACCTCGTCCTGGGGGTCGGTCGTCTCCGCGCTGTCGAGCACCAGCGAGTCGCCGTCGGGGTCCTGGAAGTACGGCAGCACGTTCGTCTGGGCCGTGCTCCCCCGGCCCACCGTGAGGACCGGCTCGCCCGTCTGCTCGGGCGCGTCGTTCTCCTCGGGCGGCACGATGCGCAGCCGCACCGTGGCCTGCGCCGTCCCCCCCGCGCGGCCGTCGGACGCGGTGTACCCGAACGTCACCTCGCCGGTCGCATCGGCAGGAACCTGGGCCTGGAGGGCCGCGCCACCCAGCACGGGCGCCACCGGTACCCCGTCGGGTGCCTGGTCGACCGACGCCGTGATCACGTCGCCGTCCGGGTCGGTGTCGTTGCGCAGCACGTCGAGCACCGTGGACCGGCCGGCGCGCGCACCCAGCACGTCGTCGGCCGCCACGGGTGGGCGGTTGGGCTGCGACCGGTCGGCCACGAGCTGGTCCACCAGCTCCGGCGTCGTCTCGTCCGACTCCTTCTCCTCGCCCTGGGCGTCCTTCGGCATCGTCTGGTCCCAGTCGTCGACCAGCTCGAACTCCTGCGCCGCCATCCACAGCGTGCCCGCGGCCAGGTCGTTGAGCACGATCGCGTGGCGGTTGACCCGGTACGCGAGGCGGGAGTCGGCGCCCAGACCGTCCAGCGTGCGGTCCAGGTCGCGGTCCGTGCCGGCGCAGTCGCGCACCACCTGACCGGTCTGCGACCACGCACCGTAGGAGCACCCGTCGAGGCGCACGGGAGCCGCGGGCACCCCGCTCGCGCGGCGCAGCTGCGCCGTGCCGTGCCCCACGGGCTGGGTCATGAGGCCGGACGGCGTGGCGACGAGGACGACGTCGTCGTCGGCCGACGGCTGCTGGAGCTCGGCCTGAGCGCCGTCGTCGACGTCCACCGCACGGCCGTCGGGCAGGATCAGGCGCCCCGCGGTGCGGTCGAGCACCACGGGCCGGCCGCCGACGGCGGACACCTGGAGATCGGCCCCGGCCTGCGCGTCCAGGTCGGTGCGCTCGGGCTCCCCCGGGACCCCCTTGCTGGTGGTGGGGACGCTCCACAGGGCGCCGTCGTCCCCGGGGACCGCGACGAAGACCGTTCCGTCCCGCGAGACCGTGAGGGCCGCGGCGGCGTCGGGCGGCAGCGCCGAGGACTTGAGCACGGGGCGGAGCTGCGCCGCGTCGAAGCTGGCCGCAGAGGAGAAGGGCAGCACCCACAGGCGGCCCCCGTCCCGGTCGAGCACCGCGAGCGTGCTCCCCCCGGACGCGACCAGCGAGCCGGCGGGCGCGGCGAGCGCCCCGCCGAGCTCCAGGTGCACGGGGTCGACGGTGGACGCCGATGCCATGCTCGGCTCGAGCATGAGGACCCGCTGGGCGTCCTGGTCGAGGTCGAACGTGGAGGATCCCGCCAGGAGCGTGCCGTCGAGCGCCTGCGACTGCGTGTTGAAGCGGCCCAGCAGACCCGCGGAGGCGTTCGAGACCCAGACCCCGGAGTCGTTGAGCGCGACCTCGGCCTGCGCCTCGCCGTCGTACATCGCGGCCGCGGTCACCAGTCCGGCCACGGCGACGGCAAGCACGGTCGCCGAGGCGATTGCTCGGCGTGAACCCGTACGTGGCGCGCGCGCGCTCATGGCGACCCTCTCCGATGTGGCGCGAGTTGACCCTTCTCGCGGCGCGCTAGACGATACCCAAGGCAACGGAATTGTCCGAACCGCCTGATCAGTCGCCCGCCATGCGGACACCTCCGACCCGAGGTCACCGCGTGCGACGTCGCCCGGCGGCGCGAGACCCCGCCAGCGCACCGATCGGTGCGCGCCAGGACCGATCCGGCCCCGCCCCTACGATGTCGGGATGCCCGCGCACCTCCTCGACCGACCCCGCCAGGAGATCGCCCCGCACCGCACCGAGGTGCGCGTGGCGGCACTGGTCGCCGTGGCGTGGGCGCTGTGGGCCTCAGGGCCCGGCTGGGTGACCCCGGCCGTCGTCGTCGCCGCCGCGGCCGGCGGCGCGCTCGCCGTGATCGACGCCCGCACGCACCGCCTGCCCAACGCGATCACCTACCCGACGACGGCGGTGGTCGCCCTGCTGCTCGTCGCCGCGGCGGCGGCAGGCGACACGTGGCAGGCGCTCACCCGGTCCGCCGTGGGCGCGGCACTGCTCGGCACCTGCTACCTGCTGCTCCACCTGGTCCACCGCGCCGGGATGGGGCTGGGCGACGTCAAGCTGGCCGTGCTGCTCGGCGGCGTCAGCGCGTGGTTCGGATGGGGCGCGCTGCTGGGCGCGGGGGTGCTGCCGTTCTTCGTGGGCGGGCTGGCGTCGCTGGTGCTCATCGTCCTGCGTCGTGCCACCCGGGACACGGCGATAGCGTTCGGCCCGTTCATGCTGCTGGGCACCGCTCTCGCGATCAGCGGGTCACGCCTGACGGCCTGATCCCGCACCCGGTCAGGACGCGCGGTCCACCAGGGCCATCGCGAACGACTCGAGCGCCTCGCGCACCGGCCCGTGGGGCAGCGGTGCCAGCTCGGCGGCGGCGTCCTGCGCCAGCCGTACGGCCAGCGCCCGGGTCTCGCCGAGCACCGCGTGCCGGCGCAGCCGCTCCACCACGCCCGCCAGCACGGCGTCGTCCGACAGGTCGCCGTCGAGCGCGGCGAGCAGGTCCCGGTCGGCGTCGGAACCCGACCCGCGCGCCACGCGCTGGCGCAGCAGCAGGACCGGCATCGTGGGGATGCCCTCGCGCAGGTCGGTGCCCGGCGTCTTGCCGGACTCCTCGCCGGTGGACGCGAGGTCGAGCACGTCGTCGGCGAGCTGGAAGGCGACGCCCACCTTCTCGCCGTACGCGGCCACGACCTCCACCTGCTCGGCAGGCGCCCCGCCGAACATCGCGCCGAGCCGGGCCGAGGTGGCCAGCAGCGAGGCCGTCTTGTCGGCCAGCACCTGCTGGTAGTGCTCGACCGGATCCTCGCCCGCGAGCGGGCCCGTGGTCTCGTGGAGCTGGCCCATGCACAGCCGCTCGAACGTGCGGGCCTGCAGCAGCACCGCCTCCGGGCCCAGCCCCGCGACGAGCGCGGAGGCCCGCGCGAACAGCAGATCACCCACCAGGATCGCCACGGTGTTCCCCCACACCGAGTGGACGCTGGGTGCTCCGCGCCGCAGCGGCGCCGAGTCCATGACGTCGTCGTGGTACAGGGACGCGAGGTGCGTCAGCTCGACGACGATAGCGGCGTCCACCAGCTCCTGGCGCGACCCGTCCCCGAGCTCGCCGGCGAGCAGCGTCAGGAACGGGCGCAGGCGCTTGCCGCCCGCGTCGACCAAGTGATGGGAGACGTCGTCCGCCAGGCGGTCCGCCTGGGCGACGGCATCGGCCAGCGCCTGCTCGACGACGGCCATGCGACCCGTGAGCCGCTCCGCGAGGGCGGGATCGGTCAGGGGGATGGCCGTCACCGAGGACGGAGCGATGGACTCGTGGGGCAGGGTCACGGAACGAATTTAGCCGCCCCCGCCGCCAGATCGAGAACCCACGACGGAACCACGCCCAGCAGGACGACGCCGATGGCACACAACGCGACCACCACCGCTGCGGGACCCCAGCCCGTCATGACCGTGACCACCGCGCGGGTGGCGGGCCGCGCCTGCGTCACCGTGGCGACGCCCGCGGCGCCCAGGGGCTCAGCGACGTCGGCAGCGCCCCGCGGCTCGGCGACGCCCGCGGCGCCCAGCGGCCCGGCGACGCCTGCACCGGCGGCGGGGACCCCGTCGCCTGCCTCGTCGGACGCCGGCGTGAACACCATGAGCACGATGATCCGCACGTAGTAGAACAGCGAGATCGCGGAGGCGACGCCGCCGATCAGGGCCAGGGGCCACGCGCCGGCATGGATGGCGGCGCCGAACACGGCGAACTTCCCCACGAACCCGGCGGTCAGCGGCACGCCCGCCATCGAGAGCAGGAACAGCACGAACGCGGCCGTGAGCCACGGCGCCTTGCGGCCCAGGCCCGCCCACTGCGCCAGGTGCGTCGCCTCGCCCAGGATGAGCGAGTCGCGCGTGCCGCCCGCTCCGGCGTCGTCCGTGGCGATCCGTTCCCGGACCAGGGACACCACGGCGAACGCGCCCAGCGTCGCCAGGCCGTAGGCGAGCAGGTAGAACAGCACGGCCGACGTCGCGACCTCGTCGAAGGCGACGAGCGCGACGAGCACGAACCCGGCGTGGGCGATCGACGAGTACGCGAGCAGTCGCTTGATGTCGGTCTGGACCACGCCCACGATCGTGCCGATCGCCATGGTGGCGATCGCGACGGTCCACAGCAGCACGTGGACCTCGTGCCGGGTGGCGGCGTCGAAGCCCTGACCCAGGTAGAAGAGGACGCGCACCAGCGCACCGAACGCGGCAGCCTTGGTGCACACGGCCATGAAGCCGGTGATCGGGGTCGGCGCGCCCGTGTACACGTCGGGCGTCCACGTGTGGAACGGTGCCGCGCCCACCTTGAACAGCAGGCCCACGCACACGAGCACGATGCCGGCCACCGCCAGCACGTGCAGCCCGGCGAGCGGGGAGTCACCCCGGCCGGCGAGGGCGTCGGCGATGACGGGCAGGTGCACGGACCCGGCGAACCCGTAGAGCAGCGCGATGCCGAACACCGTGAGCGCCGACGTGAAGGCACCCAGCAGGAAGTACTTGAACGCGGCCTCCTGGCTGAGCAGGCGGCGCCGGCGCGCGGTGGCCGAGAGCACGTACAGCGGCAGGCTCAGCACCTCGAGAGCGACGAAGAGGATGATCAGGTCGTCGGTCGCGGCGAACAGCATCATGCCGCCCGTGGAGAACAGGGCGAGCGGGAACACCTCGGTCTGCTGGAGTCCGGCCCGTCGGGCCTCCTCCTCGTACCGGCTGCCGGGCACGGCCGCCGCCGTCGGGGCGAACGCGTCCTGCCCGCCGCTGCGGTCCGCGATCACCAGCATCGACAGGAACGCGAGGACGACGACGATGCCCTGGATGGCCAGGCCGAACGGGGTCAGGTCGAAGCTGTCGCCCACCACCAGGATCACGTTGCTCTGCACCGAGTCCCACAGCAGGCCGATCGCCACGAGGGCGCCGAGCAGGCCACCCAGGGACAGCACGAGCTGGGTGGTGCGCCGGGCCCGGGCGGGCACGAACGCCTCGACCAGCACGCCGACGATGCCGGCACCGAGCACCACGATGATGGGTGAGAGCGCCGCCCAGTCGATGTGCGGGGGGACGAAGTCGTTCACAGCGCGACCTCCTTGGAGCCGACGGTGCTGAGGGCGGCGGCGGCATCGGAGGACGCGGCGCCCAGGACGGGTGGCGGGTCGCTCACCTCGACCTGCTCGATCGTCGTCGCCGCGGGAGCGTGGACGTAGCGCAGGCCCAGGCCGGGGACGAACCCGAGCAGCAGCATCACCGCGACCAGCACACCCGCGACCGTGCGCTCGCGCGCGTCCAGGTCGGGGATCTTCCCGTCGGCGGCGAGCGCGGCGGGCACCGTGCCGGTGAAGATGCGCTGGTAGGTGAGCAGGACGTACACCGCGGCCAGCACCACGACCGGTACGGCCACGATCGCGGCCCACTGCACGGCGGAGAACACGCCCAGGAACAGCAGGAGCTCGGAGACGAAGTTCGCGAGTCCCGGCAGGGCCGCGGTGCTCAGCCCGGCGATGAGGAACGTCCCGCCCAGGATCGGCGCGGTCAGCCGCACCCCGCCGTAGTCGGCGATCCGCTGGCTGCGCTCCGGGTGGCGGGCGATGACGAACCCGGCGATGAGGAACAGCGCGGCCGTCGAGATGCCGTGGTTGAGCATCATGAAGCTCGCGCCCGCGGTGCCCATGGAGGTGAACGTGAAGATGCCCAGGATGATGAACCCGAAGTGGGACACCGAGGTGTAGCCGATGAGGCGCAGCAGGTCGGACTGCCCGATCGCCAGGATCGCGCCGTACAGGATCGAGATGACGCCCAGGACGACGATGACGGGGGCGGCCCAGCGCGACGCCTCGGGGAACAGCGGCAGGCACAGGGTCAGCATCCCGAAGGTGCCCACCTTGTCCAGCACGGCGATGAGCAGCGTGCTGGTACCCGGCGTGGAGTTCTCGGCCACGTTCGGCAGCCAGGTGTGCACCGGCACCAGCGGGGCCTTGATCGCGAACGCGACGAAGAAGCCGCAGAACAGCAGGCGGCCCGCCGTGGTGCCCAGGTCCATCCCCGCCAGATTCTCGGTGAGGAAGGTCTGCGGCCCGCGGTCCGCGGCCGGCACCTGGAAGTAGAGCCCGATGACGGCGAGCAGCATGATGAGGCCGCCGGCCAGCGAGAACATCAGGAACTTCACCGCGGCGTACCGGCGCTGCGCGCCCTGCCCGAACGCGCCGATCAGGAAGTAGACCGGGATGAGCATGGCCTCGAAGAGCACGTAGAACAGGAACACGTCGCGCGCGGCGAACACGGCCACCATGAACGACTGGAGCACCAGCACGATCGCGAGGTACTTCCGCAGCCGCACGTGGTCGCCCGCCTGCTCCTTCCACGCCGCGAGGATCACCAGGGGCACCAGCCCCACCGAGAGGCCCACGAGCAGGAGCGCGACGCCGTCGACGCCCACCGCGTAGCTCGCCCCGATGCTGGGGATCCACTGGTGGGTCTCCAGGAGCTGGTGCTCACCGGCGCGGGCCGTGTCGAACGCGAGGAACGCGCCCACGGCCAGGGCCACCTCGACCAGGGAGCCGCCCAGCGCGACCGTGCGGGCGTGCCCGGCACCGCCCGTCGCACCCGACCTGCCGCGGCCGGTGAGCACGGTGGCGAGCGCGGCCACGAGCGGCCAGACGATCAGTACCGTCAACCAGGGGAAGTTCATCTCCGTCAGTCCTTCCTCAGCCGGCCAGTGCCCACACGATGGCGGCGACCACGAGCAGGCCACCGAGCGACGTGGCCGCATAGGTCCGGACAAACCCGTTCTGCGCCTGCCGCAACCCGTCCGCGGCCTTCTTGACTCCGGTGGCGAGCGACATGAACCCGGCGTCCACGGCGGCGCGGTCCGCGTAGACGAGCGTGCGGGTCAGCACCTGGCCGGGCAGCATGACGACGCCCTCGTTGACCGGGTCCTGGTACAGGTCCTGGCGCGCGGCGCGCACCAGCACGGTCGAGCGGGGGGCCTCCACGGGTACGGCGCTCATCGCGTACTGGCGGAACGCCAACCAGATGCCCAGGGCCACCAGCACCAGCGTGAGCGTCATGATCACCGGCACCGCGAGCACGGGCTCGTGGTGCTCGACGTGCCCCGTCACCGGCTCGAGCCAGGTGGTGAAACCGCCGCCGAGCTGGAGCACGAAGCCCAGGGCCACCGACCCCACGGCCAGGATGATCATCGGCCAGAGCATGAGCGCGGGGGACTCGTGCGGCGTGACCTCGCGCCCGTCCTTGACCGGCCAGCGGCGTCGGCCCGCGAACGTCATGAAGAACAGGCGGGACATGTAGAACGCCGTGATGCCGGCGCCGATCAGGGCGACCAGGCCGAAGACCCACGGCCGCCAGCCCTCCCCCACGAAGGCCGCCTCGATGATCTTGTCCTTCGACCAGAAGCCCGAGAAGGGCGGGACGCCCAGGATGGCCAGCCAGCCGAGCCCCATGGTCGCGGCCGTCCACGGCAGCGCCTTCATCAGGCCGCCGAAGCGCCGCATGTCCACGCTGTCGTCCATGGCGTGCATGACGGAGCCGGCACCCAGGAACAGCCCGGCCTTGAAGAAGCCGTGCGTGACCAGGTGGAAGATCGCGAACGCGTACCCGATCGGCCCGAGCCCCGCGGCCAGCATCATGTAGCCGATCTGGCTCATGGTGGACGCCGCGAGCGCCTTCTTGATGTCGTCCTTCGCGCAGCCGACGATCGCCCCGAACAGCAGGGTGATCGCACCGACGATGACGACGACGAGCTGCGCGGTGGGCGCCGCCTCCAGGATGGGCGCGGAGCGGACCAGCAGGTACACGCCCGCCGTGACCATGGTGGCGGCGTGGATGAGCGCCGAGACCGGCGTCGGGCCGGCCATCGCGTCACCCAGCCAGGCCTGCAACGGGAACTGTGCGGACTTGCCGCACGCGGCAAGCAGCAGCATGAGGCCGATGGCGGTGGCGGCGCCCTGCTGGAGCCCGGGGGCGCCCGAGAGCACGTCGTCGAAGCTGAGCGACCCGAACTGCCAGATCATGAGCATCATCGCCGTGATGAGCCCCATGTCGCCGACGCGGTTCATCACGAAGGCCTTCTTGCCGGCCACGGCGTTCTCGATCTTGTGGTCCCAGAACCCGATGAGCAGGAACGAGGCCAGGCCCACGCCCTCCCAGCCGACGAACAGCAGCACGTAGGAGTCGGCCAGCACGAGCAGCAGCATCGAGGCGACGAACAGGTTGAGGTACCCGAAGAACCGGCGGCGGCTCTTGTCGTGCGCCATGTACGCGACCGAGTAGATGTGGATGAGCGTGCCCACGAACGTCACGAGCAGCACGAACGTCAGCGAGAGCGGGTCGATCCGGAAGGCGGCGTCGAGCGTGAACGAGCCCGCCTCGATCCAGGTGCCCAGGCTGTAGACGTGCACGCGGTCGGCCGTGGGCTGCGCGAGCAGGTCGAGCAGCAGCGCGAGCCCGGCCCCGAACGAGGCGGTCGAGGCGAGCACGCCCAGCCAGTGGCCCCACGAGTCGAGGCGACGGCCGCCCACGAGGAGGATCAGGGCCCCGGCGAGCGGGAACCCGACGAGCCAGGGAGCGAGTCCCAGAATCTGCATGGCGGTCCCCTTATCGGCTCAACAGGTTGACGTCGTCGACCGAGGCCGACCGGCGCGTACGGAAGATCGTCACGATGATCGCGAGCCCCACGACCACCTCGGCGGCGGCCACGACCATGACGAAGAACGCGAGCACCTGGCCCGTGAGGTCGCCGTGGATGCGCGCGAACGTGACGAACGCCAGGTTGGTCGCGTTGAGCATGAGCTCGATGCCCATGAACACGATGATGGCGTTGCGGCGCAGCAGCACCGTGGTGGCCCCGATCGAGAACAGGATCGCGGCGAGGATGAGGTAGTTGGTGACGGCCATCAGTCCCGCTCCTCGGTGGACGTGTGATCGCTGGGCTCGTCGATCGCGGGGATCTGCGGATCGTCGAGCGCGGTCCCGACGGCGGGCAGCCCGAGGTGGGACCGCAGGGTCTCCTCGGAGCCGAGCACCTCGGCGGCCGTGCGCTGCTGCCCGCGGATGCGCAGCACGCGGGGCACCGAGTGCTCGAGCGGCTGCCCGTCGGGCCCCAGCGCGGGGGTGTCCATCGCGTTGTTCTGCGCGTAGACGCCCGGGGCGGGCAGCGGCGTGAGGAGCCGGCCCTCCGGCAGCGCGGCGACCCGCTCGGCCGCCATCGAGCGCTGCGTGGTGCGGGCGCCCAGGCGCTGGCGGTGCGTGAGCACCAGCCCGGCGAGCGCGGCGGTCACGAGCAGGACGCCGATGACCTCCATGCCGATGACGTAGTCGCCGAACAGGATCTTGGCCAGTCCGGTCGGGTTGGTGTTCGCGTTCGCGTCCTCGAGCCCGACGGCGGCCGGCAGGTCCGTGCTGGCGAGCACGGAGACCAGCACCACGAGCAGCCCGGCCCCGAACACGATGCCGATCCAGCGCTGGCCCTTGATGGTCTCGGTGAGCGAGTCCGCCGCGTCGATGCCCACGAGCATGAGCACGAACAGGAAGAGCATCATCACGGCGCCCGTGTACACGACCACCTGCACGATGCCGAGGAACGGGGCCTCGTTGGCCACGTACAGGATGGCCAGGCAGATCATCACGAACACCACGCACATCGCGGCGTGCACCGCGCGCTTGGCGAACAGCAGGCCGAGCGCGGCGATGACCATGAGGGTGGCGAGGATCCCGAAGAGTGCCGCCTCGCCGGAGGTGGTGGTCATCGCATGCCTCCGTTCGCGGGTGCGGTCTTCCAGTCGAGGCTGGACTTGGCGGCCTCGCGGGTGGCGTTCGCCTTGGTGGCCGGGGGCCGCAGCGTGTGCTTGGTCGGCTGCGGTGCCGGGGCCGTGCCCTCGACGACGGCGGTGGCCGCGGCCAGCGACTCGTCGTCGGGGCGGTGCTCGCGCACCCACTCCACCTGCGCCGCCGTCGGCCCGGTGACCTTGTTCTGGTAGTACTCGGTGTCCGTGGTGCCCTCGACCATGGGGTGCGGACCGGCGAGCGCGCCCTGCGCGAGCGGCGCGAGCAGGTCCTGCTTCTCGTAGATGAGCCCGGCGCGGGAGGGCCCGGCCAGCTCGTAGTCGTTGGTCATGGTCAGCGCCCGGGTGGGGCACGCCTCGATGCACAGCCCGCACAGGATGCAGCGCAGGTAGTTGATCTGGTAGACGCGCCCGTAGCGCTCACCCGGGCTGACCTGGCCACCGCCCGTCTCGGCGAGGACGTCGGCGTTGTCGGCCCCCTCGACGTAGATGGCGTCCGCGGGGCACACCCAGGCGCACAGCTCGCAGCCGATGCACTTCTCCAGGCCGTCGGCGTACCGGTTGAGCTGGTGACGGCCGTGGAACCGCTGCTGCGGCGGCACCTTCTCGAACGGGTACTCCTCGGTGACCGTGGGGCGGAACATCGACCCGAGCGTCACCCCGAACCCGGCCACCGGGGCGAGCAGCCGGCCCACCGGTCCCTTCGCCGGCCGAATCGGCTGGTAGTCACTCATCGGGTTCCCTCCTGCGGGTCGGAGTCGGCATCGGCCCCATCGGCCGCGTCGACGGAGACGGTGACCGGACGGCGGCGCGCGCGCGGCGAGGGCGGGAGCTCCTGGCCGGGCATCGGCGGCACGGGGAACCCGCCCGCGAACGCGTCGAACTCGGCGGGCGGCGGTGCGGCGGGGGCGACCTTCTTGCTGGGCCAGAACATCACCGTGGCCACCACGACCACCCCGATCGCGACGAGCACGCCGATCAGCGTGGTCTGGCTGACGCCGTCGCCGATGCGCACGTACTGCACCACGGACAGCACGACGAGCCAGCCGAGCGCGGCCGGGATGAGCACCTTCCAGCCGAACACCATGAACTGGTCGTAGCGCAGGCGCAGCAGCGTGCCGCGCACCCACACGAACACGAACATGAGCAGCCAGACCTTGACCAGGAACCACAGGAGGGGCCACCAGCCGGTGTTGAGCATGCCGTCGTTGATCGCGCTCAGCGGCCACGGGGCCCGCCAGCCGCCCAGGAACAGGGTCACGCACACGGCCGAGACGTTGAGCATGTTGATGTACTCGGCCAGGAAGAACCAGGCGAACTTCATCGACGAGTACTCGGTCATGTACCCGGACACCAGCTCGCCCTCGGCCTCCGGGAGGTCGAACGGCAGGCGGTTGGTCTCGCCGATCATCGAGATGACGTAGATGACGAACGCGGGCAGCAGCGGGATGAAGAACCACCGGCCGGTCTGCTCGTTGACGATCGACGACGTCGACATCGTGCCCGCCAGGATGAACACCGAGACGAGCGAGAGCCCCATGGCGAGCTCGTAGGAGATCACCTGGGCGGTCGAGCGCACGGAGCCGAGCAGCGGGTACGTCGAGCCCGACGACCAGCCGCCCAGCACGATGCCGTACACGCCCACCGAGGCGCAGGCCAGCACGTACAGGACCGCGACGGGGAAGTCGGTGAGCTGGGCCGGCGTCGACCAGTCGGTGAACGGGAGGCGCACCTCGGGACCGAACGGCACCACGGCGAAGACGAGCAGCGAGCAGAACACCGAGATCATCGGCGCCAGCAGGTAGACCACCTTGTCGGCCGCCGTGACCGTCATGTCCTCCTTGAGCAGGAGCTTCATGGCGTCGGCGAGCGACTGGAGCAGGCCGAAGGGGCCGTGCACGTTGGGGCCGGGGCGCACCTGCATGCGGCCCACGACCTTGCGCTCGAACCAGATGGCCACGAGCACGCTGGTCAGCAGGAAGACGAGGATCAGCACCGCCTTGACCAGGAAGGTCCAGCCGTTGTCCTGGCTGAAGTCGGCGTGGACGCCGGGGATCATGCCGCACCTCCGTTCGCAGCCTCGTCGGACCCGGCCGCGGCCGCGCCGAGGCGCACCACGTCACCCGGCGAGGCACCCAGGGTGTCGTGCACACGGCAACCCTTGCTCGCGAGCGGCAGCCACACCACGTGGTCCACCATGTCGGTGACCGTCACCGGGAGCGTGAGCGCGCCCCGGTCGGTGGACACCGTGACCGCACCGCCGTCGGCGACGCCGATCCCCTCCGCGGTGACGGCCGAGAGCCGGGCCACGGGAACCTTGGCGGTCCCGGCCAGGTGCGGTTCGCCGTCCTGGAGGGCGCCGTCGTCGAGCAGCAGGTGCCACGAGGCCAGGACCGCGGTGCCCGCGGGGAGCTCGGGCAGATCGGCGGGGGCCTCCACGGGGGCCTCCACCCGCTCCCCGGTCCAGCGGGGCAGCTCGGCCACGGCCTCGAACGGCACGTCGAGCTGTGCGGCCAGCGCCGCGAGCACCCGGTGGTCGGGCTGCGCCGCGGAGTCCAGCGCGGCGGGGAACGGGCGCACGCGCCCCTCCCAGCTCACGTACGCCCCAGACCGTTCGACCGGCGGGGCGACGGGCAGCACGACGTCGGCGAGCGCGGTGACCTCCGAGGCGCGCACCTCCAGGCTGACGACGAACCCGGCGGCGGCCAGCGCGGCGCGCGCGGCGGCCGGGTCGGGCAGGTCGGCCAGCTCCAGGCCGCCGACCAGCGCGCCGCCGAGCGTCCCGTCGGTCAGGGCGGCCAGGATGCCGGTCACGTCGCGGCCCGGGGTGGTCGGCAGCGAGGCGGCGTCGACCCCCCAGGCGCTCGCGACCTCGGCGCGGGCCACGGCGTCCGTGAGCGGACGCCCGCCGGGCAGCAGGCCGGGCAGCAGGCCGGCCTCGACGCCGCCGCGCTCACCCACGCGCCGCGGCACCCACGCGAGGCGTGCGCCGGTGGCGGCGGCCAGCTCGAGGGCCGCGGTGTAGGCGCCCGCGGACCCGGCCAGGCGCTCGCCCACCAGGATCACGGCGCCGGGCTCGGCCAGCGCGGCCGCCAGGTCGGTGATGGCCTGCGCTTCCTGCTCCGGAAGGTCGGCCGGCAGCAGCCCGCCGGTCGCCTGGGCGGTCACGGCGCCCAGCCACTCGGCCTCCCGGCCGGGCGCGGAGGCGAGCAGCGTGCCGTTCAGGCGCTGCAGGCCGCGGGTGGCGAACGGCGCCACGCCCATGACCTTGAGGCCGTGCTTGCGCACCGCCTTGCGCAGCCGCAGGAACAGGTACCCGCCCTCCTCCTCGGCCTCCAGGCCGACGAGCAGCACGAGCGGTGCCTTCTCCAGGTCGGTGAACGTCACGCCCATACCCGTGCCGGCCACGGTGCGCGCCAGGAACGCCGTCTCCTCCTCGGAGTGCACGCGGGCGCGCTGGTCGACGTCGTCGCTCCCGAGCGCGGTGCGGGCGAAGCGGGACCAGGCGGTGGCGTCCTCCAGCGTGAGGCGGCCGCCGGGCAGCACGCCCACGCCGCCCTGGCCGCGGGCCGCGGCCAGGCCCTCGGCGGCGAGCTCGAGCGCCTCGACCCACGACGCCGGTCGCAGCTCGCCGTCCTCGCGCACCAGGGGCGTGGTCAGCCGGTCGGGGGCGCACTGCCACTGGAACGCGAAGCGGTCCTTGTCGGTGATCCACTCCTCGTTGACCGCCGGGTCGTCCCCGGCCTGCCGGCGCATCACGACACCGCGGCGGTGGTCGACGCGGATGGCCGCGCACGACGAGTCGTGCTCGGCGATGCCCGGCGTCGAGATGAGGTCGAACGGGCGGGCGCGGAACCGGTAGGAGGCGTTGGTGAGCGCACCCACCGGGCAGATCTGGATGGTGTTGCCCGAGTAGTACGACGCGAACGGGGTGCCGTCGGGGGTCAGCGCGCCCCCGGCGAGCGTCGCCTCGGCGCCCCGTGCGCCGTCGTCCACGTAGTCCAGGATGTCGACGTCGAACCGGCCGATCTGCTGCTCGGCGCCGCGCTCCTGGAGCGCGATGAACGCGTCGCCCGCGATCTCGTCGCTGAACCGCGTGCAGCGCTGGCACAGCACGCAGCGCTCACGGTCCAGCAGGATCTCGGCCGAGACGGGCAGCGGCTTGGTGAAGACGCGCTTGACGTCGATGAACCGGGTGTCGGGACGTCCGGCGGACATCGCCTGGTTCTGCAGGGGGCACTCGCCGCCCTTGTCGCACACCGGGCAGTCCAGCGGGTGGTTCATCAGGAGGAACTCCATGATGCCCTCCTGCGCCTTGTCCGCGACCGGCGACGTCGCCGCCGTCTTGACGACCATCCCGGGGGTGGCCTCCAAGGTGCACGACGTCTGCGGCTTCGGCATCGAGCGCAGGTTGCCCTCGCGGTCCGGGGTGGCCACCTCGACCAGGCACTGGCGGCACGCGCCCACCGGCTCGAGCAGCGGGTGGTCGCAGAAGCGGGGCACGTCGATGCCGAGCTGCTCCGCCGCCCGGATCACCAGGGTGCCCTTCGGGACGGAGACCTCGACGTCGTCGATCGTGAGCGTGACGGTCGGCACGGGAGCCTCGGCTCCCGTGGCCTTGTCGGCGGTCGCGGTCATCAGTGGCCTCCCAGCGTGGCGGCCCCCGCGAGGGCACCTGTCCTGGACTTCGGCGTGTACTCGAACAGCGCCGACTTGACGGGGTCGAACGGGCACGCGTGGTGGTCGATGTGCGCCTGGTACTCGTCGCGGAACAGCTGGATCGAGCTGGTCACGGGCGAGGTGGCCCCGTCACCCAGCGCGCAGAACGCGCGGCCCAGGATGTTGCCGCACAGGTCGACCATGGTGTCGATGTCCTCGTCGACGCCGCCGCCGGCCTCGACTCGGGCCAGGATCTGCTTGAGCCAGAACGTGCCCTCGCGGCACGGGGTGCACTTGCCGCACGACTCGTGCGCGTAGAAGTCCATCCACCGGCTCGTGGCGCGCACCACGCACGTGGTCTCGTCGAAGATCTGCAGGGCGCGCGTGCCGAGCATCGACTTGGCCGCCCCGACCGACTCGTAGTCGAGCGGGACGTCCAGCTGCGAGGCGTCGAACATCGGGGTCGACGACCCGCCCGGGGTCCAGAACTTCAGCTCGTGCCCCTCGCGGATGCCCCCGGCCATGTCCAGCAGCTCGCGCAGCGTGATGCCCAGCGGCGCCTCGTACTGCCCCGGCCGGGTGACATGCCCGCTCAGCGAGAACAGGCCCATGCCCTGCGAGCGTTCGGTGCCCATGCTGGCGAACCAGGAGGCCCCGTTGCGGATGATCGACGGCACCGACGCGATCGACTCGACGTTGTTGACCACCGTGGGGCGGGCGTACAGGCCCTCGACGGCGGGGAACGGGGGCTTGAGGCGCGGCTGGCCGCGGCGCCCCTCGAGCGAGTCGAGCAGCGCCGTCTCCTCGCCGCAGATGTAGGCGCCCGCACCCGCGTGCACCGTCACGTCCAGGTCGAACCCGCTGCCCAGGACGTTCTTGCCCAGGTAGCCGGCGTCGTACGCCTCCTGGACCGCCTGGAGCAGACGCCGGTAGACGTGCAGCACCTCGCCGCGCACGTAGATGAACGCGTGATGGCAGTTGATCGCGAAGCTCGTGATCGCCACGCCCTCGACCAGGTGCTGCGGGCTGGCCATGAGCAGCGGGATGTCCTTGCAGGTGCCCGGCTCCGACTCGTCCGCGTTGACCACCAGGTAGCGCGGCAAGCCGTCGTCGGGGGGCAGGAAGCTCCACTTGAGGCCCGTGGGGAAGCCCGCGCCGCCGCGGCCGCGCAGGCCGGCCGTCTTGACCTCGGTGACGATGTCCGCCGGGGCCATCGTGAGCGCCTTGCGCAGGGCCTCGTACCCGTGGCCCTTGGCGAGGTACGTGTCGAGCGACCAGGACTTCTCGGCGTCCCAGGTGTCCGTCAGGACGGGGGTCAGGGTGGTCACTTCTTCTCGCCTCCCTGGCCCGCATCGCCGGGAGTGGTGGGCTTGCGCTCGGCGCTGGAGCCGTGGTCGCCCGTCGCGGGCGTCGCGTCGGACGCCGTGGCCTCGCCCGCGGCTTCCGCGAGCGGCGCCGGGGCCGTCCAGCCGTGCTCACGGGCGAGCTTGAGCCCGGCGAGCGTCGGGGCGCCCGCCACCCCGCCCTCGTCCGCGCGGCCGTCGGGGAACCCGGCCAGCACGCGGCTCATCGCCTTGAACGAGCAGACCGACTCGGCGCCGCGCGTGGGCCGCACCGGCTTGCCCGCCGTCAGGTCGTCCACCACCGCGGTGGCCGACTCGGGCGTCTGGTTGTCGAAGAACTCCCAGTTGACCATCATCACGGGCGCGTAGTCGCAGGCCGCGTTGCACTCGACGCGTTCCAGGGTGATCGCGCCGTCGGGCGTGGTCTCGTCGTGCCCCACGCCCAGGTGCTCGCTCAGCTCGTCGAAGATGGCGTCGCCGCCCATCACCGCGCACAGCGTGTTGGTGCACACGCCCACCGTGTACTTCCCGTTGGGGTGGCGCTTGTACTGCGTGTAGAACGTGGCGACGGCGCTGACCTCGGCCGGGGTGAGCCCCAGCTCCTGCGCGCAGAACCGGATGCCGTCCGGGGTCACGTAGCCGTCCACCGACTGCACCAGGTGCAGCATGGGCAGCAGCCCCGAGCGTGCGTCGGGATACCGGGCGACGATCGCCGCGGCATCAGTCTTCAGGGACGTCAGGGTTTCGGCGTCATAGGTCATCGGTCGACACCTCCGAGCACGGGGTCCAGGGACGCGACGGAGACGACGACGTCGGCCACCTGGCCGCCCTCGCACATCACCGACACGGCCTGGAGGTTGTTGAATGACGGGTCACGGAAGTGGGCCCGGTACGGGCGGGTCCCGCCGTCGGACACCACGTGCACGCCGAGCTCACCACGCGGGTGCTCGACGGTCTGCCACGCCTGCCCGGCCGGGACGCGGAAGCCCTCGGTCACGATCTTGAAGTGGTGGATCAGGGCTTCCATGGACTCGCCCATGATGTGCTTGATGTGGTCGAGCGAGTTGCCCTGGCCGTCGCCACCCACGGCGAGCTGGGCCGGCCAGGCGATCTTCTTGTCCGCGACCATCGTGGGCTGCCCCGCGGTGGCCTCCAGGCGCTCGAGGGTCTGCTCGACGATCCGCAGCGACTGGTAGCACTCCTCGAGGCGCAGCACCACGCGGTCGTACGTGTCGGCGCCGTGCGCGACGGGGACGTCGAAGTCGTACGTCTCGTAGCCGCAGTACGGGAACGCCTTGCGCACGTCGTACGGGTGTCCCGCCGAGCGCAGCACGGGCCCGGTGATGCCCAGGGCCATGCACCCCGCCAGGTTCAGCGACCCGGTACCCACCAGGCGGGCCTTGAAGATCGGGTTCTCCAGCAGCAGGTCCCCGAGCTGGCCCAGGTAGTGCTTGATCTTCGGGATGGCCGCGCGCACCTGCTCCACCGTGCCGGCCGGCACGTCCTGTGCGACGCCGCCGGGGCGCACGTACGCATGGTTCATGCGCAGGCCGGTGACGGCCTCGAAGATCCGCAGGATCTCCTCGCGGCCCGTGAACGCGACGGTCATCACCGTGGTGGCGCCCATCTCGTTGCCCGCCGTGCCCAGGCACACCAGGTGGCTGGCCACCCGGTTGAGCTCCATCATCATCACGCGGATCACGGAGGCGCGTTCGGGGACGTCGTCGGTGATGCCGAGCAGCTTCTCGACGCCCAGGCAGAACGCCGTCTCCTGGAAGAGGGGGGCCAGGTAGTCCATGCGGGTGCAGAACGTGGTGCCCTGCGTCCAGGTGCGGAACTCCATGTTCTTCTCGATGCCGGTGTGCAGGTAGCCGATGCCCGCGCGGGCCTCGGTCACCGTCTCGCCGTCGATCTCCAGCATGAGGCGCAGCACGCCGTGCGTGGACGGGTGCTGCGGGCCCATGTTGACGACGATGCGCTCCTCGCCCACCACCTCGCGGGCGATCTCGTCCCAGTCGCCGCCCGAGGCCTCGAAGAACGCCGCACCCTGCGGCATCGACTCGTCGGCCGGGCGCGTGGCGTGGAAGGTCTGGCCGCTCACTGGTAACTCCTGCGCAGGTCGGGGGACGGCACCGTGGCGCCCTTGTACTCCACCGGGATGCCGCCGAGCGGGTAGTCCTTGCGCTGCGGGTGGCCCGGCCAGTCGTCGGGCATCTCGATGCGGGACAGGCCCGGGTGCCCGTCGAAGACGATGCCGAAGAAGTCGAACGTCTCGCGCTCGTGCCAGTCGTTGGCCGGGTACACCGCCGTCGTGGACGGGATGTGCGGGTCCGCGTCCGGGCAGGCGACCTCGAGGCGCAGCCGGCGCCCGTGCGTGATCGACGTCAGGTGGTAGACGGCGTGCAGCTCGCGCCCGGCGTCCTGGGGGAAGTGCACCCCGCTCACGCCCAGGCTCAGCTCGAAGCGCAGGTCCTGGTCGTCGCGCAGCGCGCGGGCCACGACCGGCAGGTGGGTGCGCTCGACCCACAGGGTGAGCTCGGCGTGCGGCCCGGGCGGGGCGACGACGACGCGCTCGATCGCCTGGTCGAAGGGGACGCCCTGCTCGCCGAGCACCTCGGCGAGCACGTCCACGACCTCGTCGAACCAGCCGCCGTAGGGCCGCTCGCTCGCACCGGGCGAACGCACCGTGGTGACCAGGCGGCCGTACCCGGAGGTGTCGCCCGGGCCGGACGCCCCGAACATGCCGCGCCGCGTCTCGAGCACCTCGCCCTGCGGGTGCGAGCCGGTGGTGGAGATCGGTGCGACCAGCTCGGCCGGGGTGTTCTCGTCGCTCACCGCAGCAGTCCCTTCATCTGGAACGTGGGCGTGGCCTCCAGGGCCGCGGCCTCCGCCGCCTGCGCCGCCTCGCGGCGGTTGACGCCCAGCGGCGAGTCGGCGATCTGCTGGTGCAGCGCCAGGATCGCGTTGATGAGCATCTCGGGCCGCGGCGGGCAGCCGGGCAGGTAGATGTCCACCGGCACGATGTGGTCCACGCCCTGGACGATCGCGTAGTTGTTGAACATGCCGCCGCTCGACGCGCACACGCCCATCGAGAGCACCCACTTGGGCTCGCTCATCTGGTCGTAGACCTGCCGGACCACGGGCGCCATCTTCTGCGACACCCGCCCGGCCACGATCATCAGGTCCGCCTGGCGCGGCGAGGCGCGGAACACCTCCATACCGAACCGGGACAGGTCGAACCGGGACGCGCCCGCCGCCATCATCTCGATGGCGCAGCACGCCAGGCCGAACGTCACCGGCCACACCGACGCCTTGCGCAGGTAGCCCGCCAGGTCCTCGATCGTCGTCAGCAGGAACCCTGACGGAGCCTCTTCGATCCCCATGTTGTCATCCCTCGTCTCGGGTTCTCAGACCCAGTCGAACCCGCCGCGGCGCCACTCGTACACGAACGGCACGGTGATCAGGGCCAGGAAGGTCAGCGCCGCGATGAGGCCGTAGGCGGCCAGGTACGCGAAGTTCACGGCCCACGGGTAGAGGAAGACCACCTCGATGTCGAAGACGATGAACGTCATCGCCACGAGGTAGTACTTGATCGGCAGCCGCCCGCCGCCCACGGCGTGCGGGGTGGGCATGATGCCGCACTCGTACGCCTCGAGCTTCGCGCGGTTGTAGCGCTTGGGGCCGATGACGGCCGACGCGCCCACGCCGCCGAGCGCCAGAACGGCGGCCACGGCCATGAGGACCAATACGGGGACGTACGGGTTGGTCATCCCTGCTCCTCCTGCCTCATCTCGCTGTCACTTCCTCATCGTTGAGCGGTCCTCGGCGGCTAGGCCGTGGGAACCACGCGGGTCAGCGTGGAGATCAACCGGTCGACCCAGTCGCCCCCGCGCGGCTCGTAGCAGTCCGAGAGCAGCTTGACCACGAACTGCATGACGACCGGGACCGGCAGCGCGTACCGCGTGCCGAACCGCATGATCGCCGGGTGCTCGATGAGCCGGACGAACGCCCGACCCAAGGTGTAGTAGCCGCCCAGGTCGGCGCGCATGCGTTCGGCGTACCCGCCCAGCACGGCCTCGCGGGCGGCGTCCGAGGTACGCGTACGGGCCTGGGCGATCGCGTCGGCGGCGACGCGTCCGGCCTGGAGCGCGTAGGCGATGCCCTCGCCGTTGAACGGGGAGATCATGCCGGCGGCGTCGCCCACCAGGATCGTCCCGTCGCGGTACATCGGGGACCGGTTGAAGCCCATGGGCAGCGCGGCACCGCGCACCGGTCCCAGCTGGTTCTCGGGCGTGAACCCCCACTCCTGCGGGGTGTTGCGCGTCCAGCGCACCAGCAGGTCGCGGTAGTCGTGCCCGACGGCGGACTGCTTCGCCGGCGTGGAGCTCACCGAGCCCAGCCCGACGTTCACGGTGCCGTCGCCGAGGGCGAAGATCCACCCGTACCCGGGCAGCAGGTCGGACTTGCCGGGCCGGCCCGACCACAGCTCCAGGTGGGACTCCATCCAGGCGTCCTCGTGTCGCGGGGTGCCCTCGGAGCGGAAGTAGGTGCGGTACGCGGTGCCCATGGGGCGGTCGTCGCGCCGGGTGATCCCCAGCGCGGTGGCGAACCGGGACGAGACGCCGTCGGCGGCGACCACGACGGGGGCGCGGTAGACCACGTCCCGCTTGTCGGCGGTCTGGGCGGTGACCCCCACGGTGCGGCCCGTGCGCTCGTCGAGCAGCGGACCCGTGACCTTGGTGCGCTCCAGCAGCTTGGCGCCGCTGCGCTGGGCGTGCTGCACCAACCGGTGGTCGAGCTTGGTGCGCGCCATCGCCGACCCGTAGCCGGGGAACGCCGTGACCTCCGGCCAGGGCAGCTCCCACGAGCGTCGGCCCGCGAACACGCGCAGGCCCTCGTTGCGGATCCACCCGTCGGCGGGGTCCAGGTCGACGCCCATCCGGGCGAGCTCGGCGACCGCGCGTGGCGTCAGCCCGTCGCCGCAGATCTTGTCACGGGGGAAGGCGGACTTCTCCAGGACCAGCACGGACAGGCCCGCGGTGGCGCACCAGTGCGCCGTCGAGGAGCCTGCCGGACCGGCACCGACGACGATGACGTCGGCGTCGTCCTGCGACCCTGCCCGCACCCTGCACACCTCCCGGAAAGCCCTCAGCGACGAGTGCTTGTGAACCGTGTCACTAGCGCCTCGGTCACCTTAGCCATTCGGCGCCCGCATGGATAGCGGGACCCGCCAGGTGACCTTGCGTCGCTCGGGTGGATCGTACGATCCCGCACGTCAACCACCACGGTTCGAGGCGCCGTGTCACTGGGTGCTCGGTCGCGAGCGACGTCGACGGCGTGCCGCCGGGCGGCACCGACGGGCCCCACGAGAGGCCCTGATCCCAGACGTCAGGCCGGTTCCATGGCCCCGGCCGCGGGCTTGACCGCGCGGTGCAGCGCGACGATCCCACCCGACAGATTGCGATACGCGACCTGCCCCCAGCCGGCCTCGAGCAGCAGCGCACCCAGCGCGGCCTGGTCGTGCCACGACCGGATCGACTCCGCCAGGTAGTCGTAAGAGCCCTTGTCCCGCGTGACCGCACCGGCCACCACCGGCAGGGCCCGCATCAGGTACTCCTGATAGACCACGCGGAACGGCTTCCACGTGGGCGTGGAGAACTCGCACACCACGACCCGCCCGCCCGGGCGCACCACCCGCAGCATCTCGCGCAGCGCCGCCGACGTGTCCTCCACGTTGCGCAGCCCGAACGAGATCGTCACCGCGTCGAACGAGCCGTCGGCGAACGGCAGGGCGGTCGCGTCCCCCGCGACGAACGGCAGGTCGGGGCGGCGGCGCTTGCCCACCGAGAGCATCCCGATCGAGATGTCGGAGGGCACCACGACCGCACCGTCCAGCTCGAACGGCTCGCTCGACGTGCCCGTGCCCGCCGCCAGGTCCAGCACGCGCTCCCCCGGCATCGCGGCCACGGCGTCGCGCACGAGCCGCCGCCAGCGCCGGTCCTGCCCCACGGAGATGACGTCGTTGACGAGGTCGTACCGCTCCGCGATCCCGTCGAACATCGACGCGACCTCGCCGGGCTTCTTCTGCAGGGTTGCTCGTGCCATGCGCTCATGCTCGCACGCACCCCGTCCCCGCATGCTCCGGTTCGCGTCACGCGGCGCCGCCCCCGGACCGACGCGTCGTCGTGGCCGAGCGGGCGGGATTACGCTGGGCGGCGATGTCCGGAACTGCCCTGCCCCAGCCCGCGGACCCCGACCACGCTGGGCCCACCACCGGAGCCGACGGCGTCGACGCCGGGTCCGCCCCGCCGCAGCCGCTGGTCGTCCGCACCGCCGTGATCGACCTGCCCGACGACGGCCTCACCACGCTCGTCGACCTGCTGCCCGACACCGCGCCGCTCGCGTGGGTGCGCCGCGGCGACGGCATCGTCGGCTGGGGCGAGGCGCTGCGCGTCGACGTCGCGGGCGAGTCCCGGTTCGCCGACGCCGACGCCGCCTGGCGCGCCGTGCTCGACCGGGCCGTGGTGCGCGACGACGTGCGCCTGCCCGGCACGGGCCCCGTCGCGTTCGGCTCGTTCGCCTTCGACGCCACGTCCGACGACGGCGGCGTGCTCGTGGTGCCGCGCGTCGTCGTCGGCCGCCGCGGCGGGCGCGCCTGGATCACCACCCTGTCCGCCGGGCTCGACGCCGCCCCCACCACGGCGCTCCTCGACCCCGCGACGCGCACGCCCGTGGAGGCACCGGGCGCGGTCACCGAGGCCGACGGCGCCGTCACCGCCGCCGACTGGCCGGCCGTCGTCGCCGACGCCGTCGCCCGCATCCAGGCCGGCCGGCTCGACAAGGTGGTGATGGCACGCGACGTGGTCGCCACGACCGCCCGGCCCATCGACCCGCGCTGGCTGCTGCGCCGCCTCGCGACCGCGTACGAGACCACGTGGACCTTCGCCGTCGGCGGCCTGGTGGGTGCCACGCCCGAGCTGCTGGTGCGCTCCGAGAAGGGACTGGCGGCGTCGCGCGTGCTCGCCGGGACCATCCGGCGCGAACCGGGGATGAGCGACGACGACGCCCTGCTGCGGGCGGCCCAGCTCGCCCGCTCCTCGAAGGACCTGGAGGAGCACGAGCTCGCCGTCGTCTCCGTGGCCGACGCGCTCGACCCTTTCTGCACGTCGCTCAACGTGCCCGAGCAGCCGTTCGTGCTGCACCTGCCCAACGTCATGCACCTCGCGTCCGACGTCACCGGCGTGCTGGCCCGGCCCACCGACGGCGCGGCGCCGTCGTCGCTCGCGCTCGCCGCGGCGCTGCACCCCTCCGCCGCGGTCTGCGGGACGCCGACGACGGCGGCGCGCGACCTCATCCGCGAGATCGAGGGCATGGACCGCGGCCGCTACGCCGGGCCCGTGGGCTGGATGGGCGCCGACGGCGACGGCGAGTGGGGCATCGCGCTGCGCTCCGCACGGCTCGACGACGCCGACCCCCGTCGCGCCCGCCTGTTCGCCGGGTGCGGGGTGGTGGCGGCCTCCGACCCCACCGCCGAGCTCGCGGAGTCGGAGGCCAAGCTCGTCCCCATGCGCTGGTCGCTGCGGGACTGACCTCCCGCCCCCGCGATCGGGTCCGTCAGGACTCAGATCCGTCAGGACTCGGCGCAGGCCCCCGCGGGGCGGGACCACGACTCCGGCAGCGACCAGTCCGCGGGCTCCGCCTCCGCGACGGACCCCTCGGCGGGCTCCTGGGCGAGCGCGCTGACGCGCGGCACCTCCGTGCGCGCAGCGACCACGAGGCGGCGGCGCTCGCGGAACCACGCGACGAGCACGGGGGCCAGAGCGCCCATCCAGGCGAGCGGGGCGGCCCAGGCGACGCCCACGAAGCCGAAGTGGGAGACCAGCAGGATGGCCGCCGAGGCACGCATGACGAGCTCGAGCGCCCCCGCGACGGTGGGCACGGTGGACAGGCCCAGGCCCTGGACCACGTTGCGCAGCACGAACAGCAGCGCCAGCACCGGGTACAGGCCACCGTTGACCAGGAAGTAGGTGCGCGCCATCGCCATGACCTCGGGCTGGTCCGGCCCGACGAACAGGCCCACGATCGGCTGGGAGAACGTCACCAGCACGGCCCCGAGCACCAGGGCGACGCCCACGGCGACCCCACACGTGCGGAAGGTCGCCACCCGGATGCGGTCCCACTGCCGTGCCCCGCGGTTCTGCGCCACGAACGTGACCATGGCGATGCCGAACGAGTTCAGGGGCGCGACGGCGAGCCCGTCCACGCGCGCGGCCGCCGTGAAGGCGCCCACGGCCGTGGCCCCCAGCCCGTTGACGGCCACCTGGAGCACGATCGCGCCGACGGCGATGACGGACATCTGGAAGCCCATGGGCAGTCCCGTGCGCATCGGCTCGCCGAGCGCGTACCGGCCGGCCCGCCAGTCCTCCCGCGTCAGGTGCAACGCCGGCATCTTGCGGACCACGAGCACGAGGCACGCGGAGACGGCAGCGCCCTGGGCCAGGATCGTGGCGAACGCGGCGCCCGCGAGCCCCCAGTGGAACACCCCGACGAGCAGCGCGACGAGGATCGCGTTGAGCACGGACGACGCCATGAGGAAGTAGAGCGGCGTCTTGGCGTCGCCGAGCGCCCGGATGACCGCCGAGACGTAGTTGAACGCCACGGTGATCCCGGCGCCCGCGAACGTGACGGCCAGGTAGACGGCCGACTGGTCGATGATCTCGGCCGGGGTGTTGAGCAGCGTGAGCAGGTCGCGCGCGAACACGACGCCGACGGCGGTGATGACGACGGCGATGGCGGCCGAGAGGTAGGCGCCGGCTGCGACGAAGCGGCGGACGGCCTGAGCGTCACCCGCCCCGAACGCCCGGGCGACCGGGATCGCGAGGCCCGCCGCCGATCCCCAGGAGAACCCGATGAGCAGGAACACGAGGCTGCCCGAGGCCCCGACGGCCGCGAGCGCGTCGAGGCCCAGCAGGCGTCCGACGACGGCGGCGTCGGTGAACATGTAGAGCTGCTGGAAGAGGTTGCCGACCAGCAGGGGGACGGTGAAGGCGAGGATGAGGCGCGTCGGCGGCCCGACGGTGAGGTTCTGCACGGTGGCCCGTCTGTCTCAGCGGGCGTCGTGGCGCCCATCAAATCGATTCGACAGGCTCCATGCTACGACGGGACTTGCCAGATGCCACTGTGATTTGCGGGACGTGCCACCGGGACGTTC
The DNA here is from genome assembly GCA_001592145.1 of Xylanimicrobium pachnodae JCM 13526 = NBRC 107786. Taxonomy (GTDB): domain Bacteria; phylum Actinomycetota; class Actinomycetes; order Actinomycetales; family Cellulomonadaceae; genus Xylanimonas; species Xylanimonas pachnodae. The sequence goes on from BCWJ01000009.1 coordinate 94,550, forward strand.
AGTTCTCCCACACGGCCTCGTCGAAGCCCGCCCAGGTCTGCCGGTCGGACGTCGCGCCCAGCAGCCCGACCGTCGGGTTGAGGGCGGCCAGGAGCAGCGCCGTCAGCGTCGTGGGCGGGTGCGCGGCGTCGAAGGCGAGCGACTCACCGTCCGGACCGGACGCCGTGAGCGAGGTGATGTACATGGTCGCGTGACCGTCCATGGTGACGGCGTCCGAGGTCGTGACGGTGCCCCCGCTGCGATCGCTCAGGTACGTCCTGAGCCGGAACCCCGAGACCACCACGTGGTCCGCCACGATCTTGAGCGCGGCCCGCCGCTCGCCCGAGTCGCCCACCGGCACGGACACCAGCGCGATCGCCTCGATGCCCGCGATCTCCAGGTCCGACGCCTTGAGCTCCGCCGGGATCGCGAACACGTCGGCGTCCTCCGTCCCGCCGAGCGCGATGGGCAGGGCGTCCTCGTCGGGCGCCGGCAGCTCCTCCGGCACCTCCACCGTGACGCCGGGGGCCGCGTCCGGCGTCTCCTGCGCCGGATCGCTCTCGGGAGTCTGCTCCGCGGGGGCGGCGTCGTCACCCTCGCCGGCGGTGGCAGGGTCCTCGCCGACGTCGTCGCCGTCGTCGCCGTCGTCCGTGGCAGGGGCCGACGGCGAGGGCGACTCGGCGGGAGCCGACGCGGACGGGGACGGCGAGGAGGTCGGCGAGGGGGACGGTGAGGGCGACGGCGACTGGCCGGGCAGGGGCGGCAGGTCCACGTCGCACAGGATGAACCCGAGGATGCAGGGCCCGCCGGCAGGCACCGCGCCGGCCAGGCCGCCCGCGGCGAGCGCCACGGACAGGACCGCGGCGGCCGAGCGACGGGCCGCCCGCCGGGACGGCAGCTGGTCCGTCAGCCCGAACACCGACAGCCCGGAACCCTCGGCCAGGCCGTCCTCGACGGCCGCGCCAGCACCCACATCGTCGGCACCCAAGTCGTCAGCGGCGGCGTCGTCGGCTGCGGTGTCCACGGCTGCGGCGTCGTCGGGCCGGGCCAGGAACGACACGACGACGATCGACCCGACGATGCCCAGGACGGCCCCGACCCCGAGACCGCCCGCGTTGACCGCGACGAGCGAGTACACCGACAGCACGAGGCCGATCACCCCGTAGAAGAGGTGGTGCACCGGCTGGAGCATCGCGAGCACCCCGGCGAGCACGACGACGATGGGGATGACGGTGGTCTGCATGCCGGAGAAGCCGAGCTGCAGGACGACGCCGCCCACCGAGACGCCGGACCGGCCGAACGCGAACAGTTCCACCCCGGCGAGGACGAGCAGGGAGGCGCCCCAGAAGGGGCGCCCCCGCCGCCACTGCCGGAAGCCCGGCCTCAGAAGCACTCCTTGCCCTCCATGTTGATGCCGAGCTTGAGGTCGGTGAGCTTGAACACCGCGGCCTGGGTGGTCCACGCGACCTGCTCGAGGTTGTCGATCGTGATCGAGTCGGAGTCCATCGCGAAGTCGTGCACGGAGCCCTTGGCCGCCGTCTTGACGGTGGAGGCGTCGACGCCGATGCGGATCGCGTTGAACGTGGCGTCACCCGAGAGGTTGTCCATGCCGATCTGGAGGCCGGAGGCCTGCACGGGCTTGTCCGGGTTGGTGCCCGCGCTGATGAGCAGGGTGGGGCCGAACGGCGTCTTGACCGACTGGCACAGGTCGTAGAGCTTGGCCTCGGCGATGTTGGCGATGGCCGCGGGGTGCTGCTTGGCATCCTTGCCCGCGTCCGCGACCTCGGCGCCGACCCCCGCGTACTGCGAGAACCCCGTGCCGTCGAGCTTGTCGGCCGAGATCTTGAACTGCTGGCCCGAGACCGCCATCGAGATCGGGACGACGCCTTGCGCCACCCCGCCCCCGACCAGGACCAGCGCGGCGACGGTCGGGACCGTCGCGAGCAGGACGCGCCCTCTGCGCGTCCGGGTGAGCGAGCTGAACCTCATGTGTTCCCCCACGTTTCTCACGGGCGACACCGATGTCGCCGGACAAACGCCGAAGGTAGACCCGTTACTGACGGTGCGTCAACAGGTAGTTGAGTTGTCGTCAACAATGAGCGGTGGCCTTAGGGTCGTGCTATGCCGCCAGCACTGCACGGCCCGACCGGACGACCGCACCGCAAGCGCCTGAGCCCTGACGAACGGCGGCACCAGCTCCTCGCGATCGGCGTCGACCGCCTCACCACCCAGCCGCTGGAGGCCATCTCCGTCGAGGACATCGCGGCGGCCGCCGGCGTCTCCCCCGGCCTGGTGTTCCACTACTTCGGCACCCGCCAGGGCCTGCACCTGGCGATCGTGCGCACCGCACGGGACGCCATGCTGGCCGCCACCCAGCCCGACCCCGCGCTGCCGGCACGCGAGCGCCTGCGCGACGTGCTCGCCCGCTTCGTCACCTTCGTCCAGCAGCACGACGCGACGTTCCACTCCGTGGTCCGCGGGGCCGCCTCCGGTGATCCGCGCGTGCGCGAGACCGTCCAGCACGCCCGCGACGTGCTCACCGAGCACACGACCGCCGTCGTCGTCGACCTCGGGGCGCAGCGCACCCCGCTGGTCGACGTCGCCGTGCGCGCCTGGATCTCGCTGGCCGAGCAGGCCCTCGTCGACGCGGCGACGGACACCGCGATCCCCAGCGCCGAACTGGTCGCGTTCCTGGAACGCAGCGCGCTCGCCGTCGTCGCGGCCGCCGCGCCGACGACGACGACGCCGGACACGCCGAGGGGGCCCGACGCCGTCTGACGTCGAGCCCCCGCGGGGTCGTGCGTAGTGGGTCAGCGACCGGGGAACAGCCAGTCCCACAGGCCGCCGGAGTCGCCGGAGCCGCCGGACGAACCGCCCTGGTCGGAGCCGTTGTCGCCGGACCCGTCACCCGGCTGCTGGGGTTGCTGCTGCTGAGGCTGCTGCTGGGTGGCCGACTCGTCGCGCACCGCGAGCGTGACGTCCACCGAGAGCGCCTTGCCGTCACGCACCAGGGTCACCGTGGTGGACTGCCCGGCCTTGAACTCACGCACGAACCCCGTCAGCGACGCGGCGCTGGTGACCGGGTCCTTGCCGATCGCGACGATCACGTCACCGGACTGGATCCCGGCCTTCGCGGCCGGCGAGTCCGCCGTGACCTGGCCGACCAGCGCGCCACGGCGGGTCACGCCGTCCGCGGTGGCCGTGCCGTCGTTCAGGCTCACGCCGAGGAAGGCGTGCTGCGCGGTGCCGTTCTCGATGAGCTGGTCGCTGATGTTCTTCGCCAGGTTGACGGGGATCGCGAACCCGAGCCCGATCGATCCGGACTGGCTGGAGGAGCCCATGCCGCCCGAGAGGGTCGCGATCGACGACGTGATGCCGATGACCTGGCCCTGCGCGTTGAACAGCGGGCCGCCCGAGTTGCCCGGGTTGATGGCGGCGTCGATCTGGATCGCGTTGGTGACCACCTGCTCGGAGGTGTTCTCCCCGCTCGCCACCACGGGACGATCGAGGGCGGAGACGATGCCGGTCGTGGCCGTGTTGGCCAGGCCGAGCGGGTTGCCGACGGCCAGCACCGCGTCACCCACGGCGACGTCGTTGGAGTCGCCCAGAGCCACCGGCACCAGGTTGTCCGGAGCGTTCTCCAGCTTGACGACGGCGAGGTCCGTCGTGGCGTCCGCCCCGACGATCTTCGCGGAGAAGACGCGGCCGTCGGACAACGTCACCTGGACGGTGTCGTCGTTCGCCCCGGAGACCACGTGGTTGTTGGTCAGGATGTGACCCTCGGCGTCCAGGACGAGACCCGACCCCAGGCCAGAACCCTGCGCCGTCGTCGTCTGGATGGCGACCACGGACTGCTGCACGGCGGCCGCGACGGCCGTCCAGTCCGGGTTGGTGTTGCTCGAGTCCTGCACCGGCGCGGTGTCCACGCGACCCGGGTCCCCGAGCTGCGTGATCGACGCGGGCTGGGCGTCGTTGCCGAACGCACCCACCGCCAGGGCCGTTCCGCCGCTGGCGAGCAGGGCGGCGACCACGGCGACGCTGATCATCGGCACCCAGCCGCGGGCCTTGCGCCGGTCCGGGTCGGTCGCACCCGGTTCACCGGGAACCCCCGGGCCGCCGGGCCCGCCCGCGTGGAGGTCGGTCGTCCCCGGGGCGCCGAACGCGGCACCCTGGCCCTGCTGGGCGTACCCGTGCGGCGCACCGGATCCCTGCTGGGGATACGCGCCACGCGGGGGGACGGGGGCCGGCTGCACGCCGTACGGGGCTCCGCCGTGGTAGCCCGGGGCGGCGTACTGGCCGTACGGGTGCTGCGGGGCCGCGTAGGGGTACTGCGCGGTCGGGTGCTGCTGGGGGTGCAGCTCCTGCGTCGGGTGCTGCTGCGGGTGGGCCTGCGGTGCGCTGACCGTCTGGACCGGCTGCGGAGCCGGTGCCTGCGGCGCGGCGGGCGGGGCCGGCGGCTGCGGTACGGCGGCCTGCGGCGCGGCGGGCGGCGTCGCGCCCAGCCGGGTCTCCGGGCTCGTGTCCGGGCTCGGCTCCGGGCGCTCCTGCGCTACGGACTGAGTCTCGTCAGGCGTCGACCCCTGCGGGGCGGCGGGCTGGTCGTGCTTCTCGGTGCTCATGTCTGATGGCCTCCTCGATCTCCCTGACCCGAGATAACACCACGAGGCTGATGTGGCTCTGGGCCTTGTCTGAGAGTTCCCTGCGATGTGGCATCCGGGGCTCGCCGCGCGGGCCCCACGGCTCAGATCGCCGCCGCTATCGCCGACACGATCGAACCATGGAGCTCGCCCGTCGACGCGTGACGGTCGCGGCGTGACACACGGACGTCGACGACCTCGACACCGTCCCCAGGGTCCGCGAGCGCCGCCCGCAGCTCCGCGAGGGTCGCCACCGGCCGGTAGGTGACACCGTACGCCGCGCACAGGGGGCCCAGGCGCACGCCTGTGGGGGTCGCGAAGACGCGTTCGAAGGTGCGGCCGCCCGCGGGTGAGGCGGCGGCCACCGCCCCGTGCTCCAGCGTGGCGAAGATCGACCCGCCGTCGTCGTTGACCACGACGATCTGGAGGGACGCCGCCGGTTCGAGGGGACCGCGCAGCAGTCCCCCGACGTCGTGCAGGAACGTGAGGTCGCCCAGCAGCGCGCGGGTGCGGCGGCCGGCGCGGGCGGCCGCCAGGGCGACGCCGTACGTCGTGGAGATGGTGCCGTCGATGCCTGCGAGCCCGCGGTTGGCGAGGACCGCGCCGGGTCCGGCGCCCCCGTCGATCCCGAGCACGAGGTCCAGGTCCCGCACGGGGTTCGACGACCCGACGACGAGCACGTCGCCCGGCCCGGAGGCGGCGGCGACGGCGCGTGCGACGACGAGGGGGCCGTACGGCTCCTCGGCGAGCGGCGTGTCGTCCCCGGGCAGGGTTGCGGCCCCGACGACGTCGGTCGCGGCGCGCGACGCGGCCCGCCAGCGGTCCAGGAACGCGCTGCCGGCGGGAGTCGCGGGCGCGGCGAACCAGCGCTCGTGCAGCGCGTCGACCACCAGCTCCGCCTGACGGGCTGCGTCCGGCCAGGGCCCGCCGCCCGGGGCGACGACGGTCACGACGACGTCGGGGCGGCCCAGCAGCCGCTGGACGGGGCGCGAGAGCGTGGGGTGCCCGAACACGATCGCGTGCTCGATCTCGGCGGCGAGAGCCGGGACCCCGAGCACGGAGCGGTACGCGCGGATCGCGTTCGGGCCGCCGCACGCGCCCGAGGACGGCTCGGCGAGCAGGGGCCAGCCCTGCGCCTCCGCGAGCGCGCGGGCGGCGGGGCCCGCACCGTCGCCCGCGACCACGACGGTGCGCGTCGGGTCGCCGGACAGCGCCGGGTCGGCGCCCGGCCCCGGAGCGGGGGGCGCGACGGTGGTGCGGCGGTAGCCGGCGGGCCACGGGCCGGTGATCGCCGGGCCGGCCGACGACGTGGCCGGGTGGAGCGGGTCGCGGTAGGCGAGGTTGAGGTGCACGGGCCCGGGGTTCCGGTCGCGCAGGCCCTGGGCGGCGACCAGCGCCCGCCCCGCCGCCGCGAGCAGGTCGCGGATCTCGCCGTCGCGCCCGTCCAGGGCGGGCACGTCGACGGCCGCGCGCACGGCGGTACCGAAGAGGCCCACCTGGTCGGTGGTCTGCGACGCGCCCGTGCCGCGCAGCTCGTGGGGCCGGTCGGCGGTGAGCAGCACCAGTGGCACGCCGGTGTGGTGCGCTTCGAGCACGGCGGGGTGCAGGTTCGCCACGGCGGTGCCCGACGTGGTCACGACGGCGACGGGGCGCGGGACGGTGACCTGACCGGCCGAGGTTCCCAGCACGACAGGCTCCGAGGCGCGCGCGAGCCCGAGCGCCAGGAACGCGGCGGCCCGCTCGTCGATCCGCACGTGCAGCGTGATCGTCCCGGCGTCGGCGGCCTCCGCGAGCGCGTAGGCGAGCGGCGCGGAGCGCGACCCGGGGGCGAGCACCACGTCGCGCGCCCCGCGCGCCCACAGCTCGGCCACGAGCGCCCGGGCCGCCGCGATCGAGGGCGGCTGCGCTGTCATCGGGCGCTCCCCGGGTTCCCGGCGTCCAGGAGCGCCGCCAGCCGGTCGGCCCGGTCCAGCCAGCGTGCGCGCACCGCGTCCGACGCCGTCGCCGACTCGAGGGCTGCGGCGTCGGGCTCGAGGCGCGGGTCGCCCGCGCGCAGCACGGGCAGCGCACCATCGACGGGCAGCAACGGGTCGGCGACGACGTCGTGCGCGAGGAGCTGCGAGGTCGCCAGCCCGCACGCGTACGGCAGGTCGGGCAGGGCGCCGGCGAGCGCCACCCCGGCGGCGAGGCCCACGGAGGACTCGAGGGCGGAGGACACCACGACGGGCAGGCCGACACGCTCGGCCAGGTCCAGGCAGGCGCGGACCCCTCCGAGCGGCTGCACCTTGAGCACCACGATGTCGGCGGCGTCGAGCGCGACCACACGCAGGGGGTCGGCGGCGCGGCGGACGGACTCGTCCGCGGCGACGGGCACGTCGAGACCGGCGCGCAGCAGCTCGCGGCGCAGCGCGGCCAGGTCCTCGACGCTCGCGCACGGTTGCTCGGCGTACTCCAGGCCGCGTGCGGCGCGGTCCAGGTCGCGCAGGTGGGTCAGGGCTTCGGCGACGGTCCAGCCACCGTTGGCGTCCACGCGGATGCGACCGACGCCGGGGCCGTGAAGTTCGTCGAAGACGGCCCGCACGGCGGCGACCCGCTCCACCTCGGCGGCCACGGGCTCCAGGACGCCGTCGGTGCGCTGCGCCACCTTGACCTTCGCGGTGCGGCACCCGCCCGAGGCGAGCACGATCGCGCGCACCTGCTCCGGGCCGACGGCGGGCACCGTCACGTTCACGGGCACGTGCGCCCGCACCGGGGAGGGCCAGCCCACCGTGGCCGCCTCGCGCGCGGCGCGCAGCCAGGTGGCCGACTCGGCGTCGTCGTAGTCCCAGAACGGGCTCAGCTCACCCCAGCCGGCGTCGCCGCGCAGCAGCACCCCGTCGCGGACGTCGATGCCGCGAAACCGGGTACGCAGCCTCGACGACCACACGAACGGGGACGGCACGGGGGTACGGGGCACGGTGTCAGCGTAGATGCCGGCGCTCCGGCTCAGCAGTGACATTCCCGACCGAACCTGCGGCTCCGCTCCAGCTCAGTCGGTGAACTCGGTCAGGCCCGGCTGGAAGTCCAGCGTCCCCACCACGTGGGGGTCCGCAGCCAGGTCGGCACGGACGGCGGCGTTGTAGGCGTACAGGTCATGCGAGACAGCCCGGTCGATTGCAGCCGAGTCGAGCACCTCGCGGGTCTGCAGGTTGCTCATGCGTCCATGCTCACCCCTGGGTGCCGCCGCACCGGTTGTTTGGCGCAGACCACGCTTGTGAATGTCGTCACAAGGTGGTCGGCAGGTGCGCGGACCCTAGGCTGGGCGTCGTGAGCACCCCCCTCCCGCCCCGCGTGTCGCAGACCTTCGACCCCGCCCGCTGGCGCCTGGTCGCCGGGTTCGAGGACCTGACCGACCTGACCTATCACCGCGGCGTCGCCCGGTCCGACGACGGCGAGCGCGACCTGCCCGTGGTGCGCGTCGCGTTCCACCGCCCCGAGGTGCGCAACGCGTTCCGCCCCCACACCGTCGACGAGCTGTACCGCGTGCTCGACCACGCCCGCATGACCTCCGACGTGGGCACGGTGCTGCTCACGGGCAACGGACCCTCCGAGCGCGACGGCGGCTGGGCGTTCTGCTCGGGCGGCGACCAGCGCATCCGCGGCCGCTCCGGGTACCAGTACACGACCGCCCCCGACGGCGGCGGCGACGTCGAGACCGTGGACGCCGTCGACCCGGCGCGCGCGGGGCGCCTGCACATCCTCGAGGTGCAGCGCCTGATCCGCACCATGCCCAAGGTGGTCGTCGCCGTCGTCGACGGCTGGGCCGCGGGCGGCGGCCACTCCCTGCACGTGGTCGCGGACCTCACGATCGCGTGCCGGGAGCACGGGAAGTTCAAGCAGACGGACGCCAACGTCGGCTCGTTCGACGGCGGCTACGGCAGCGCCTACCTGGCCAAGCAGGTGGGCCAGAAGCGGGCCCGCGAGATCTTCTTCCTGGCCCGCGAGTACAGCGCGGAGGACGCCGAGCGCTGGGGCACGGTCAACGAGGTCGCGGAGCACGACGACGTCGAGGACCTCGCGCTGGAGTACGCGCGGATCATCGCCACCAAGTCGCCGCAGGCCATCCGCATGCTGAAGTTCGCGTTCAACCTGGCCGACGACGGCCTCATGGGCCAGCAGGTGTTCGCGGGCGAGGCCACCCGGCTCGCCTACCTGACCGACGAGGCCGTCGAGGGGCGCGACGCGTTCCTCCAGAAGCGCGACCCCGACTGGAGCGGCTTCCCCTACGCGTTCTGAGTGGCCTCGGCCCTCACCAAGTACGACGGCGGCCGGCCGTTCCCCGCGGGGAGCGACCGGCCGCCGTCGTCGGTGCGAGTGTCAGCGGGTCAGAAGCCGATCCACGACCGCAGCGGGCCCTGCAGGAAGTAGACGACGAACAGCACGGCCGCCAGGTACAGCAGCGGGTGCATCTGCCGCGCCTTGCCCACCGCCAGCTTGATGACCACGTAGGCGATGATGCCCGCGCCGATGCCGGCGGTGATGGAGTAGGTGAACGGCATGAGCACGATGGTGAGGAACGCGGGCAGGGCCACCTCGTAGTTCTTCCAGTCGATGCCCGTGATCTGGGTCAGCATCAGGAAGCCGACCACGATGAGGGCCGGGGTGGCGGCCTCGTGCGGCACCATCTGGACCACGGGGGCCAGGAACATCGCCAGCAGGAACGCGATGCCCGTCACCACGGACGCCAGGCCCGTGCGGGCGCCGTCGCCCACGCCGGACGCCGACTCGACGTACGACGTGTTCGACGAGACGGAGCCCATGCCACCGGCTGCGGCGGCGATCGAGTCGACGATGAGGATCTGGCGGGTCTTCGGCGGGTTGCCGTCCGCCTCCAGCAGCCCGGCCTCGCCGCCCACGGCCACCATGGTGCCCATGGTGTCGAAGAAGTCGGCCAGCATGATGGTGAACACCAGCAGGATGACGGCGACGACGCCGATGTTGCGGAACGAGCCGAGCAGCGAGAAGTTACCCAGGATCCCGAAGGTGGGCAGGCCCCAGCCGTCGGTGAGCTGCGGCACGGTGAGCGCCCACCCGCCGGGGTTCGACCCGTCGGCACCCTGTGCGCCGATGCTGCCGATCGCCTCGACGATGATCGCCAGCACCGTGGAGCCGATGATCGCGACGAGGATGGCGCCGCGCACCTTCTTGATCGTGAGGATGATCGCCGCGAGCAGGCCGACGACGAACACGAGGATGGGCCACGAGCCCAGCGACCCGTCGATGCCGAGCTGCACGGGGGTGCCGGCCCCGCTGCGCACGAAGCCCGAGTCCACGAAGCCGATAAACGCGATGAACAGGCCGATCCCGACCGAGATGGCGACCTTGAGCTCGTGCGGCACCGCCCGGAACACGGCCTCCCGGAACCCGGTGAGCACCAGGATCAGGATGATCAGACCCTCGATCACGATGATGCCCATCGCGTCGGCCCATGTCATGCCCGGGATGGTGGCGATCGAGAAGGCGACGACGGCGTTGAGTCCCATGCCCGCCGCGAGCGCCAGGGGGAAGTTCGCCACGACGCCCATGAGGATCGTCATGACGCCCGCCACCAGGGCGGTGACGGCGGCGATCTGCGACCCGTCGCCGTCGGCGAGGAAGTTCCCGGTGCCGTCCGGGACGCCGCCCAGGATGATCGGGTTGAGCACCAGGATGTACGCCATCGTGAAGAACGTGACGAGTCCACCGCGGACCTCGGCCCCGATGGTCGAGCCGCGTTCGGTGATCTTGAAGTAGCGATCGAGTGCGCCGAGCTGCTGGGTCGGCGCTGTCGTCGTAGTGGCCATGAGCCGTATCGTGCCAGGATCGGCGCCGATCTCGGCCAACCTTGCACTCAGTGATGGGCTCAGTAGGCCCCGGCGCCGCCGAACACGGCCTTGGCCGTGCGGGCCAGGATCATGAGGTCGCCGAACGCCGTCCAGTTCTCCGCGTAGTACACGTCGAGGCGCACGCACTCCTCCCACGGCAGGTCCGAGCGGCCACCCACCTGCCACAGGCCGGTGAGGCCCGGCTTGACCAGCAGGCGGCGTCGCATGCGCGCCTCGTACCGGCTCGCCTCCGCAGGCAGGGGCGGGCGCGGCCCCACGAGAGACATCTGGCCCAGCAGCACGTTGAAGAGCTGCGGCAGCTCGTCCAGCGAGTACCGGCGCAGCACCCGGCCCACGCGGGTCACGCGGGGGTCGGCGCGATGCTTGAACAGCACACCGGCGCCGTCGTGCCCGTTCGCCGCGACGTGCTCCAGCCGGTCCTCGGCGTCCACCACCATGCTGCGGAACTTGAGCATGCGGAACGTCTCGCCGCCGCGGCCCACCCGGTCCTGCCCGAACAGCACCGGGCCGCGGCTGGTCACCTTGACGGCGACGGCGACGGCGAGCAGCACGGGCGAGAGCAGCAGGGTGAGCAGCCCCGCCCCCACCCAGTCCATGGCCGCCTTCGCGACGAACCGGGGCCCGGAGAACCGCGGGGCGTCCACGTGGAGCAGGCTCACCCCCGCCGCCGGGGTCACCGTGATGCGCGGCCCCGCCACGTCGGCCAGCTCGGCCGTGAGCATGAGGTCCACACCCACCGGTTCCAGCTCCCAGCCGAGCCTGCGCACGACGTCGGCGGTGATCGCGTCGGAGCCCGAGACCGCCACGCAGTCCGCCCCTACGGAGGCGGCCACCACACCCGGGTTGCGCAGGTCGCCCAGCACCGGGACGCCCTCGATCTGCTCCCCCGCGCGCACCGTGCCCGTCGGGACGCACACGCCCACGACGCGGTACCCGGAGGCGGGCCTCCCGTTGAGCTCACGGATGAGCCGCTCGGCCTGTTCGCGCAACCCGATGGCGAGCACCGCCGTCGTCATCCCGCGCCGGGCTCGGTTCCGGTGCAGCCACCGCCGCCACAGGTACCGGTCGGCGAGCAGGCCGGCGAGCCCCACCGGAAGACCCACCAGCACGTAGAGACGCACCGCGGGTACCGACGTGAGGAACGCGGCGATGGCGATCAGGCTGAACAGCCGCCAGGAGGCGTCGAACACCCGGTGGTACTCCAGCGGGCCGGACCCGAACACCCGCTGGTCGTAGGACTTGGTGGCCGCGAGCGCCGCCAGCCACAGCGGGATCAGGCCCACCGACATGATCGTGCGCAGCACCACGCCGCTCATCGAGGCCGCCGGGCCGCTCACGAGCACACGGACCACCGACACCACGGCCGAGGTCGCGGCCAGCACGGCCACGTCGGTCAGCACGAGCCGTAGGCGGTAGTCCAGATGCCACTTCTTGCTGTTGAACGCAGCCCGCGTCGCCACCAGGGACCGGGCGCGCTGGGCAGCGTGCGGACTGCCCATACGGCTGGGAAGCGTGGCGGACACGTGGATCCTTCGTGAGTGGGGCGGTGCACTCTCGACTCTAGGAGCGACCATCGGGTCACGACGGCCGGGCTCCGACGTTTCACCTACGGCCCACCCGCAGTTCACCCGCGACGCGGGGAGGACTTTCCCAACTGCCCTTTTTGCCCGGAACCTCTGCGGGGTCGACGCGCCGCGCCCTGCGCGGTCGACGCACGCGGCGGCACCGCCCGGCACATCACGGCACGCGTTCGTAGACTGGGCGGGTGCCCTCGCTCCTGCGGATCCTCACCCACCCCGAGTCGCGGCGACCCGGGCCTCCCCCGATGGTCGTGAACCTGCGCGTCGTGGTGCTCGCGGGCATCGCCTGCTGGGTGGTCGCGACCGTCGTGCTCGCGATCCTCGTGGCCGCCGGGGTCAAGCCGTGGACGACGCTCGCCGTCTGCGCATCGGGGCTCGCGCTGGGCGGGATCGGCCTGCTGTGGGCGCGGGGGCAGCGCACGTCGTAGTCGCAGCACGCGGTCAGGGCAGGCGCGGTCAGGGCACGCGCGGTCAGGGCACGCGCGGCGCGGACCACGCGACGGTCGCCCACAGTTCCTGCGCCCGGTCCGGCGCGTGCAGCGCCGCCCGCAGCAGCGCGGTGAGGTGGGGGGCTCCCAGGTGGTCGGCGAGGGCGTCGGCCAGGGCATCCTGGTCCACCGCGTGGACCCCGGCGGCATCGACCCAGTACCGGACCGGGTGGCCCTGGACCCGCAGGTCGCCGTGATGGTGCCAGGCGGTCGGCACGCGATCGTCCAGCCCGGTGATCCGCGGGTCGAGCGTGCGCACGGTGACGTCGTCGCCCCCGTCGTCGACGGGCTGCTCGGCCGCGACGGGGAGGTCGAGCAGCTCCCCGAGCGCGGCCGCCGCACCCGCGGCCGCGGGCAGCACCGGGCACCGCTGGGCCCAGCGGCTCCCGGTCGCGACGACGACGGCGTCCGCGTCGACGACGGCGGTCACGTCCGCGTGCAGCGCGGGGAGCCGGTCGGGCAGCGGGTCCAGGACGGTGGCCCGCTCCGCCGGGTCGTCGATGCCGAGGGCGGCCGTGGCCAGTCCCTGCCAGACGGCGAGGGCGTCACGCACGGGGACCCGCGTGCCGACGGGGCCGAGCGCGTCGAGCACCGCCGACCAGTCCGCGGGGTCGAGCTCGGCCAGGGACGCGACGCCGCCGAGAGCGCGGAGCATCTCGCCGTCGAGGCCGGCCGCCCACGCAGGGGGCGCAGGCAGCAACGGGACGCCGTGGTGCAGGGCGAACGCGCCACCCGTGCGGCCGCCCAGGGCGCGGCGGAGCCACCACGCCGCGTACGACGGCGCAGGGGCCGCGCCCCGGCGCGCGCCGGGCCCGGGCAGTATCGGGGTGACCAGGGCGCGGCGCAGGGCCGGTTCTCGTGCGACGAGCGAGAGGGCCTGGGGCCAGGAGCCGTCGGCGACGGCGTCGAGGTCCGCGATCGCCTCGAGGTCGGCCAGGAGCACGTCGGCACCCCAGCGGTGCCCCAGGTGCGCCAGGTAGTCCTGCCAGCTCGCGAGCCAGGCGGCCGGGGAGTCGGGGTCGTCGTCCTCGCTGACGGGGTCGGCGGCGTCGCCGGCGGTGAGGACCTCCGGGATGCGGTAGACGTCCAACGTGGCATGTGCGCCCGCCACCGACAGCGTGTCCGGGGCGTGGTGGTCGAGCACATCGGCGGCGACGACGTCGAGGCCGTCCAGGTGCTCCGCCGCCCACGTGCCCGGCAGCGCCGTCTCCCGCAGGGGCGCGACGCCACCGGCCACGACCGGCACGGGCAGCTCGCCCGTCCAGAACGGGACCGCGCTCGCGGGAGCCCCGGCGACCAGGTCGAGCACGGCGTCGACCACCGCGCGGGCGGGCGCGGTCCCCGCGTCGGCCGCACCGTCGGCGTCGGCGTCGGTCTCGGCCTCGGCGTCGGCGTCGAGGAGGTCGGCCGCCGCGTCGAGGGCCGCGCCACGCACGGCGGGGTCGCGCAGCACGGTGGCGGGGTCGAACGGGACGGCACCGACCCGCGCGAGCGCCGGGTGCGCGGCGTCCGGGTGCACGACGCGCAACCCGAGCGCACCCACCGCGTGCAGCGCCTCCCGGGACGCTGCAGAAGGAAGCACCAGGCCACGGGCACCACGGGCCAGCCGACCGTCGGCGAGCGGCACCGGGGCGCCCGCCAGGGCCTCGCGCACCGCCGGGTCCGCGAGATGGCCGGCGAGCGCCGCGTACACGGCGTACCAGCGGGCGGGCGGCAAGCCGGCCAGGTCGTCGAGCAGGTCTGCCAGCGGGACCACCGTGGCGCCCAGCCGCCGGGCCACCGCGTGGTGCCGCGGCGCGAGCGGCACCGTACCGAGCGCGTCCGCGACGGCGTCGTCCTCTCCGACCGACCCCGCGAGCAGCACCGCGTCACGCGGCGCGACACCGCCAAGCAGCGGGGCCGCTGCGAGCGCCTCCGTCGCCGCCGCCCGGATCGCCGCGTCCAGGTCGCTCGCGGGCAGGCCGTCCGGGACGAGGGTCAGCACGTCGGCGGGGCCGTCCACCAGACCGGCCAGCAGCTCGGCATAGGCACGCCCTGCCGCCTCGGCGATGCGGTCGGTGGCGGCGCCGGGGAGCACGCGGCGCCGGCCCGGGTCCACGGGGAAGCCCGCGACGAGCAGCGCGGGGAACGTCAACGGCACGTCGGTGGGGGTGGGCGCGTGCAGCACCCGGCCGATGCCGTCGCGGACGTCACGCGGCAACGCCCAGGTCACCGACCAGGCGAGGGTGCGCTGCTCGGCGGGCAGGCCGGCCACGTCGGCGGGGTCCAGCCGGCCCGCGGTCCGGTGGACCACCCACCGCTCGTCGACCCCGTCCAGGACGCGCTCCACGCCGTCGACGTCGATGCTGACGCGCTCCAGTGCGGGCAGGGCGAGCAGCAGGGCGTCGTCCACCGCGGCGAGCTGGGCGCGCACGGCGGACACGGCATCGGCGTCCCGCAGCACGAGCTCGACCACCGTGTCACCGCCGCTGGGCCGGTCCGGGAACGGCAGCCGGAGCACGGCCGCACGGGTGCCCGCCGTCAGCCCGGCGGCGTCGAGCTCGGCTCGGGTCAGGGCGGCGCTGAACCGGACGCCGCCCGTCCTGGACCGCAGGGTGACGTCGTCGGCGACGGAGCGCACCGCGGCGAACCCGACGCCGAACCGGCCCACGGCGGCACCGCCGTCGGCGGGCGCGGTCGGCTTGGCCGATGCGCGCAGCGAGGCGAGCGACGCGACGCCCTCGGCGTCGAGCGGCGCACCCGGGTTGGACGCGCGCAGCACGGCCGGGCTCGCGGCGGTGTCCACGGTGAACGTGACACGCCCCAAGATGCCCGCACGGGCGGCGGCATCGGCCGCGTTCTGCGCGAGCTCGACGATCACACGGTCGCGGTAGTAGCCGCGCGCGTGGTCCTCCTCGAGGTTCGCGTCCTCGCGCAGCCGGGTGGGTGAGTCACGCCAGGCGCCGATCACGGCGCGGCGCAACACCGCCGTGCCGAAGGGGTCCGGGCCGACGGGATCGGCGCTCACGGCGCGGGTCAGGCCTCGGGAGCGGCCGGAGTCGGGTCGACGGGCTCGGTCAGCGGGCTCGGCTCGACCGCCGGGGCCACGGCGCGACGCTCCACCAGCTCGACCCCCAGCTCGTCGATCAGCGGGTCCGGGGCGGGCCAGTCCGTGCCGGTGTGCTCGACGTCGGTCTCCGAGTGGGCGCCGCAGCCGTGGTCGAGGGACACGACCTTGCCGTCGTCGGGGGACCACGGGTTGGCGCACACCCCGAACACCTGGCCCAGCGAACCGCTGAGCGGCACCAGGTACCCGCAGGTCATGCACTCCGCCGGGGAGCGCACGGCGCCCGCCGACGTCGGACCGGCCGATCCGCGGTACCAGCGCTGCGCCGCCTCGGCACGGCCGGTGGGTGACAGGGCGCGCACCCGGGCGAGCGCGAGCTCGTCGAGACCCACCGCGTCGTCGTCCTCGGTACCCGACGGCGTCCAGCCCGGCGCCAGGCGCGGATCGTCCGCCTTGAACGGCAGCACGTCACCCGGGCCGATGTCACCGGGGCGCAGGCGGTCCGCCCACGGCAGCCAGTCGGGGGCCAGGATCGCGCCGTCACCGGGCAGCAGCTCCACCTCGCACACGGTCGCGTTGCGACCGCGCGGCACCCGGGACAGCGTGACCACCCACGACCACCCGTGGTAGCCCTTCATCGTCGCGGCGAACCGGTGGGAGACCAGACGGTCCTCGTCCACGGCGGCGCCCAGGTGCTCCCCCACGTCCCCTGGGGCGTCGGCCACCTCGACGGCCGCCGCGCGCGCGAGGTCGACGGCCCCGACGAGCACGGCCTCCTTCACGGGGCGCTTGGCACGGCTGGGGCTGGCGGCAGCCTGGACAGGGGTCACTGGCGTATTGTCCCTCAGCCGTCGATCTGGTCGGCGACCGCGCGCAGGATCTTGGCCACCATCTCGGAGTCCTTCGGGTACCGGCCCTTGCGGAGCTCGTCACCGACCTTGTCGAGCTTCTTGACCAGGTCCTCGATGACGGCCGCCATGTCCGACGGCGCCGGACGCTTGGCCTTCGCCACCGACGGGGGCGCGTCGAGAACGGTCACCGACATCGCGGACGGCCCGCGGCGGCCGTCGGCCACGCCGTACTCCACCTTGGTGCCCGGCTTGGGGGCGACCGCCCCGGCGGGAAGGGCGGAGGCGTGCAGGAACACCTCGCCGCCGTCGTCGCCGGCGATGAAGCCGAAACCGCGCTCCGCGTCGAACCACTTGACCTTGCCGGTGGGCACTGTGACCTCGTTCTCGTTGCTGCTCGTCGAACCCGGGCACGCCCGGAGCCGGTCCCGTCCCGGGGCCGATCCCCCAGGTTACCGGGAGCAGCCCCCATGGCCGAACGGTGTGCGCGGCAGGACACCCCCGCCCGGCGTGCGGCGCCGGTCGGCCCGGTGGGTCGTGGTGCCACCGGCCGCGCCCGCGTCCGGACGACCTCGAGCGGCGGCCGCGCGCGTAGCATCGTGAGGATGTCCACGTTCCCGGAGGCAGTGCGCGCCCTGACCGACGACGCCCTCGTCGCGGTGCTGCGGGCCCGCCCGGACCTGGCCTACCCGTCCCCCTCCACGCTGCGCTCGCTCGCGGCTCGCGCCGCGTCGCGCACCTCGCTCGACCGGGCGCTCGCCCGCCTCGACACCCCCACGCTCCAGGTGCTCGGCGCCCTGGTCACGCTGAGCCGGTCCGGCCGCGCCCCGGGCGGCACGCCGTCCGACGACGCCGGGCGCCCGCCGCTGCCCACCGTCACCGCCGACGACGTCGCCGCCGCGGTGGGTGCGACGACGCCGGACGACGCCGCCGCCGTAGACGCGGTCCTCGCGCGCGCGACGGCGCAGGCGCTCGTCTGGGCGCCCGCCCCGGGCGCGGTGGCCCCGGCGCCCGGCCTGGACGAGGTCCTCGACCCCGTCGCACCCACCCCCCTGCCCGAGCGGTGGTCGCCCGTGCCCCCGGCACCCGTCGACCCCCGCCCGCTGCCCACCGCCGTCGTCGACGCGGAGGCGGCGGGCGCCGCCGTCGAGGCGGTGCGTCTGGTGGACACGCTGGTGCGGGCCTGGCAGGACGCGCCACCGCCCGTGCTGCGTTCCGGCGGGCTCGGGGTCCGCGACGTGCACCGCACCGCCCGTCTCCTGGAGGTCGACGACCAGGTCGCCGCGACCGTGATCGAGCTCGCGGCCGGCGCGGGGCTCGTGGACGACGACGGCGAGGACCCGCCGTCGTACGTGCTCACCACGCGGGCCGACGCGTGGGACGAGGCGGGCACCGCCGAACGCTGGGGCATGCTCGCCACGGCGTGGGCCGGCACCCGCCGTACGCCGTGGCTCGCCGGGACCCGCGACGAGAAGGGGGCGCTGCGTCCCCCGCTCGGCACAGGGCTGAGCCGCGGCTGGGTGCCCCGCCTGCGCACCCAGATCCTGACCGCGCTCGCCACCCTGGGCCCGATCGGGGTGCGCCCCGCCGACGTGTGCGCGGACCTCGCCTGGCGCAGCCCGCGCGCCGTGCCCCCGGAGTCGGCCGTCACGGGCCTGCTGGCCGAGGCGGCCCTGCTGGGGGTCACGGGCGCGGGAGCCCTGGCCACCACGGGCCGCACCATGCTCGACCTGCTGGACCCCGACGGGGCGTCGACGAGCTCGCCGGGCGGGGACGCCGAGGCCGTCCTGGCGGCCACGCTCACCACCATCCTGCCCGAGCCCGTGGACGACCTGCTCCTGCAGGGCGACCTCACCGGCGTCGTGCCCGGCCGCCCCTCGCACGAGCTGGTACGGCTCATCGAGGACGCGGCGGAGGTCGAGTCGCGCGGTGCCGCCACCACCGTGCGCTTCACCCCCGCCTCGGTGACGCGGGCGCTCGACGCGGGCACCACGGCGGACGACCTGCTGGCGACCCTCTCCCGGGTGTCCCGCACACCGGTACCCCAGGCGCTCGACTACCTGGTGCGGGACACCGCGCGGCGACACGCCTCCCTGCGCGTGGGCGCCGCCGGGTCCTACGTGCGCGCCGCCGACCCCGCGGTGCTGACCGGCCTGGCGGAAGACCCCCGGCTGGCGGGGCTCGGCCTGATCCGGCTCGCCCCCACCGTGCTCGCCGCCGCGGTCCCGGCCGCGGCGGTCCAGTCGGCGCTTCGTGGGCGGGGGCTGGCCGCCGCTCTCGAAGGACCCGACGGGCAGCCCCTCGGGCGCCTCGCCCACCCCGCCCGGATCGAGCGCGGCGGGGCGCGCCTGCTCCGGGCCGCCTACCACGCACCGGGTCCGGCGTCCGACGCGGAGCGGCTGGCCCTCGTGGGGCAGCTACGGATCGCCGACGGCGGGGGGCGCCGGTCGCCCTTCGCGTCCACGGCCGGCGGCACGGCCGGGGTGTCGGGGCCCGCGCTCGCGCGCGCTGCACTCGCCGCCGCCGGGCGCACAGGTCCCCCGTCGGGTCCGACGCCGTCGGCCGGGGCGGGAACGATCACGCCCGGCGACGCGTTGGCCCTGCTGCGCGATGCCGTCCGTGACGGCGGGCACGTGTGGCTGCACCTGGTGGACGGCCGCGGTCAGCCGCTGCGTCGGCGGGTGCGCCCGCTCCGGCTGGACGCCGGGCGGCTGCGTGCCCTGGACACCCAGCGCGGCTCCGAGCTGACGGTCGCGGTGCACCGCATCGCGGGCGTCGACCCCGACGACGACCCGGGCGACTGACCCGACCCGGTGGTCCCGTCGAGACCACCGAAGTACCAGTACGAAGGAGCAGCACATGCCCGACGGCCCCCTGATCGTGCAGAGCGACAAGTCGCTCCTGCTGGAGGTGGACCACCCGCGCGCGGACGAGTGCCGCCGCGCCATCGCACCCTTCGCCGAGCTGGAGCGGGCCCCCGAGCACGTGCACACCTACCGGCTCACGAGCCTGGGACTGTGGAACGCGCGCGCGGCAGGGCACGACGCCGAGCAGGTGGTCAACACCCTCATCGAGTACTCGCGCTACCCGGTGCCGCACGCGCTGCTGGTCGACGTCGCCGAGACGATGGACCGCTACGGCCGCCTGACCCTGCACGCGCACCCCACGCACGGGCTGGTGCTGGAGGCGAGCGACAGGGCCGTGCTCGCGGAGGTGCTCAAGTCCCGCCGCACGTCCGGTCTGCTGGGCGAGCGGATCGACGACCAGACCGTCGTCGTGCACCCCTCGGAGCGCGGTCACCTCAAGCAGGTGCTGGTCAAGCTGGGCTGGCCGGCCGAGGACCTCGCGGGGTACGTGGACGGCGAGAAGCACCCGATCGCGCTCACGCACGACGCCGTACCGATCGGTGGCGGGCCGATCAAGCACTGGGAGCTGCGGCCCTACCAGGCGCAGGCGGTCGACGCGTTCTGGTACGGCGGCTCCGGCGTCGTCGTCCTGCCGTGCGGTGCGGGCAAGACGATCGTGGGCGCGGCCTCGATGGCGAAGTCGGGCACGACGACGCTGATCCTGGTGACCAACACGGTCAGCGCACGGCAGTGGAAGGACGAGCTGATCCGCCGCACCACGCTGACGGAGGACGAGATCGGCGAGTACTCGGGCACCCGCAAGGAGATCAAGCCCGTCACGATCGCCACCTACCAGGTGCTGACCACCAAGCGGAAGGGCGTGTACTCCCACCTGGAGCTGCTCGACGCTCGCGACTGGGGGCTGATCGTGTACGACGAGGTGCACCTGCTGCCCGCCCCCATCTTTCGCATGACCGCGGACCTGCAGGCCCGGCGGCGCCTGGGGCTGACGGCCACCCTCGTCCGGGAGGACGGACGCGAGGACGAGGTGTTCTCGCTCATCGGCCCCAAGCGGTACGACGCCCCGTGGAAGGACATCGAGGCGCAGGGGTACATCGCGCCGGCCGACTGCGTGGAGGTGCGGCTCACCCTGCCCGAGTCGGAGCGGATGACGTACGCGATCGCCGAGCCGGAGGACAAGTACCGGCTGGCGGCCACCGCGTCGGGCAAGAACCGGGTGGTCTCGCGGATCGTCGAGACGCACCCCGACGATCAGGTGCTCGTCATCGGGCAGTACCTCGACCAGCTCGAGGAGCTGTCCGCCCACCTGGACGCGCCCCTGATCACCGGGGCGACGACCGTGCGCGAACGGCAGCGCCTGTTCGACGCGTTCCGCTCCGGTGAGGTGTCGCGCCTGGTGGTGTCCAAGGTGGCGAACTTCTCGATCGACCTGCCGGAGGCGTCGGTGGCGATCCAGGTGTCCGGCTCGTTCGGTTCCCGTCAGGAGGAGGCGCAGCGTCTGGGCCGGGTGATGCGCCCCAAGGCCGACGGCCGCACGGCCCACTTCTACGCGGTGGTGGCGCGCGACACCGTGGACCAGGACTTCGCCGCCCACCGCCAGCGCTTCCTGGCCGAGCAGGGCTACGCCTACCGGATCACTGATGCCGAGGACTTCGACCCGGCGTAGTGAAGGGTGGGGCCTGAGGAACGAGGGACCCGCCCGGAACGGAGCGGGGTCGAAGTCCGACCAGACAACACGAGGACTTCGACCCGGCGCAGTGACGGGCGGGGTGGGCTCGGCGCGCATTGTCCGGTCGGGATTGCACCTGGCACCGGCGCAGGTCAGGATCGGTGAGTGAAACTCCCCGCCGCACGCCCCCGCCGCCTGCCCGCCCTGCTCGCCGCCGGAGCCGTCGCGGTGCTCGGCGCCGGGCTCGCGCTCGGGCCGGCGCTGGCTCCTGCCCCGGTGGCGTCCCAGGTGCTCCCCGCTGCACAGGCGGTGCCACCGCTGAGCAACGTCGACGGCGACATCACCGACCCGAACGACGTGCTGGGGGACAGCAAGGCGCAGGTGCAGGCGGCGATCGACCGGGTCGCCGACCAGACCGACCTGCTGTTGTTCGTCGTGTTCGTGGACAGCTTCGACGGCATCGACGGCAAGGAGTGGGCCGATCAGACGGCCACCTCGGCGGGCATGGGCCGTGGCGACGTGCTGGTGGCGATCGCCACCGGCGACCGCCAGTACGGCCTCTCGTGGGACAACAACGTGCCCTTGACGAACAGTGACCTGGACGCCTTGGAGAACGCCGTCCGCACCGCGGCGCGCGCGCAGGCGACGGCCGGTGACGGCGGGGCGCAGTGGGCGGCGGTCCCGGTCGCCGCGGCGGACGCGCTGATCGACGCGCGCACGGGCGGCGGCGTGAACGCCGGGCTGATCCTGGTGATCGGCGGCGTCGTCGTGCTCGTGATCGTGGTCGCGGTCGTGGCCGTGCGACGGCGCAGGCGCGCGGCGGCGACGGCTGCCGCACCCGACCAGGATGCCCTGGCGGGGCTGAGCACGGACGAGCTCAGCACGCGGGCGGCGAAGGCGCTGGTGGAGATCGACGACGCCCTGCGCACCTCGGAGCAGGAGCTGGGGTTCGCGCAGGCCGAGTTCGGCTTGGAGGCGACCGGCGAGTTCGAGGCGACCCTGGCCACGGCCAAGCGGGACGTCCAGGAGGCGTTCGTGCTGCGTCAGCACCTCGACGACGACGTCCCGGACCCGGAGGCGCAGAAGCGTGCCTGGCTGGGGCAGATCATCACGTTGGTGGACGGTGCGGCGTCGGCGCTCGACGGCCAGACGAAGGCGTTCGACGAGATGCGCCAGCTGGCCGAGCGGGCCCCGCAGGTGCTCGCGGAGACGTCCCAGCGCGCGGACGAGATCGCGGCACGCATCACGGTGGCTCACCAGGAGCTGGCCACGCTGGCGGCCACCTACCCGCAGACGGCGCTGGCCTCGGTGATCGAGAACCCGCGCCAGGCGGAGACGCTGGTGGAGCAGGCCCGCTCCGCCGTCGCGGCCGGGCAGGAGGCGCTGACGAAGCGCAACCGCAACGGCGCCGTCGCCCAGGCGCGCGGGGCGCAGAACGCCTTGGGCCAGGCCGTGAAGCTGCTCGACGCCGTCGGGTCCGCGGGCCAGGAGCTGGCCGGGGCGGGGGCCAAGCTGGACGCGGCGCTCGCCTCGATCACCGCGGACCTGGCGGATGCGCAGCGGCTCGGCCCGGTCATCGCCGCGGCGGGGGACGACACGGTGGCTCCGGCCGCGTCCGAGGCGCAGGCCGCCGTCGCCCAGGGGCAGGCGGCCAAGCAGGGCGGCGACCCGCTGGCCGCCCTGGCGCGGCTCGCCGCCGCGGAGGCGGCCCTCGACGAGCGGTTGGCCCCGGCCCGTGAGCGGGCCGAGGCCGACGCCCGGGCGGCCGCCCTGCTGCGCGACACGCTGGGGCGCGTCGAGTCGCAGGTGCGCGCCATCGACGACTTCATCTCCACGCGTCGGCAGGCCGTGGGCCCCGACGCCCGCACCCGCCTGGCCGAGGCCACGCGCCTGGTGGGCGAGGCGCGCAGGCTCGCCCCGTCGGACCCGTCCGCGGCCCTGCAGCAGGCCCAGCAGGCCGAGCAGTACGCGTCGAGCGCGGCCCGCATGGCGCAGGCGGACGTGTCGGGGTGGGGCCAGCAGCAGCAGGGTGGCGGCATGAACGTGGGCGGGATGGTGCTGGGCGGCATCCTGCTCGACTCGATCCTGCGCGGTGGCGGCGGCATCGGCGGCGGCATGGGCCGCGGCCGGCCGGGCGGGCGCGGCCACGGTGGTGGGTTCGGCGGCGGCTACGGTGGCGGCGGTTTCGGGGGCGGCGGTCGCGGCGGTGGCGGCGGCGGGTTCTCCGGCGGCCGAGGGGGCCGCGGCGGCAGGTTCTGAGCATTCCCCGGTTCTGAGCATTCCCGATCGACGACGAGAGGCAGCATCCCATGACCGAGAAGCAGTCAATCCTGGGCCGCATCACCCAGCTGACCAAGGCGAACATCAACGCGCTGCTGGACCGCGCCGAGGACCCGCAGAAGATGCTGGACCAGCTGGTGCGCGACTTCACCAACAACATCGCGGACGCCGAGCAGGCGATCGCCCAGACGATCGGCAACCTGCGCCTGGCCGAGCAGGACT
The DNA here is from genome assembly GCA_001592145.1 of Xylanimicrobium pachnodae JCM 13526 = NBRC 107786. GTDB lineage: Bacteria > Actinomycetota > Actinomycetes > Actinomycetales > Cellulomonadaceae > Xylanimonas > Xylanimonas pachnodae. Next base: position 118,030 of record BCWJ01000009.1, read on the forward strand.
ACGACGAGGACGTCGCCGCCGTGCGCGAGTGGGGCAGCAAGGCCCTGGCCGCGTCCCGGAAGGCGGACGAGTACCGCGCCGCGGGCGACGTCGCGAACGCGGACAAGTTCGACCAGCTCGCGAAGATCGCCCTGCGCAAGCAGCTCGACGCCGAGTCCGAGGTCAAGCAGGCGCAGCCGATGATCGAGTCGCAGCGCCAGACGGTCGACAAGCTCAAGTCCGGCCTCGCCCAGATGAAGGACCGGCTGGCCGAGCTGCGGTCCAAGCGCGACTCCCTGGTGGCCCGTTCGAAGGCCGCCCAGGCCCAGCAGACCGTGCAGACCGCCATCAGCTCGATCAACGTGCTGGACCCGACGTCCGAGCTGGGCCGGTTCGAGGAGGCGGTGCGCCGCGAGGAGGCCAAGGCGATCGGGCAGGCGGAGATCGCGGCCACCTCGCTCGACCAGCAGTTCGCCGAGCTCGAGGCGTCGGACAAGGACATCGAGCTGGAGGCGCGCCTGGCCGCCCTGAAGTCGGGCGGCGCCGCCCCGCAGATCGGCCAGTGACGCACCGACGTCGGGGGGCGTTGTGACAGACGCCCCCCGGCGTCGTCGGACCCGGCACGGCCCGCGACGGCCTACCCTTGCGGCATGTCGCAGCGCAAGACGTACCTGCTCGTCGACGGGGAGAACATCGACGCGACCCTTGGCATGAACGTGCTGGGCCGCCGCCCCAACCCGGACGAAAGGCCACGCTGGGACCGCATCACGGCGTTCGCCGCGCAGGTGTGGGACCAGGAGGTCGTCCCGCTGTTCTTCCTCAACGCCACGAGCGGCCAGATGCCGATGCCGTTCGTCCAGGCGCTGCTCGCGATGGGGTACCGCCCCATCCCGCTGGCCGGGTCCGCCACCGAGAAGGTGGTGGACATCGGTATCCAGCGCACCCTGGACGCCCTCGTGGACCGTGAGGGCGACGTGCTGCTGGCCAGCCACGACGGCGACTTCCTCCCGCAGATGGAGGCGCTGCTGGGTGACGACCGCCGGGTGGGTCTGCTCGCGTTCCGCGAGTTCGTCAACGCCCGGTTCGCGGAGCTGACCGCACGCGGCCTGCACACCTTCGATCTCGAAGGCGACACGGGTGCGTTCACCGCCCCGCTGCCACGCGTGCGGATCATTCCGCTCGACGAGTTCGACCCGCTGCGGTACCTGTAACACTCAGGGTTCCTCCAGGCATTCGTCCAGGCGTCGTCCAGCATCCTGCGGCACACTGGCGAGCATGAGCGCCGCACACACCCCCGAGGCCAAGCTCGTCGTGGTCGACGACGAGCCGAACATTCGTGAGCTCCTGGCCACGTCGTTGCGGTTCGCGGGGTTCGAGGTGCACGCGGCGGCCGACGGTCAGGGCGCCCTCCAGCTGGTGCGCGACCTGGAGCCGGACCTCGTGGTGCTCGACGTCATGCTGCCCGACCTCGACGGGTTCACGGTCACGCGCCGGATGCGCGAGACGGGCCGTCACACCCCGGTGGTGTTCCTCACCGCGAAGGACGACACGCAGGACAAGGTGCAGGGCCTGACGGTGGGCGGTGACGACTACGTCACGAAGCCGTTCAGCCTCGAAGAGGTGGTGGCCCGCATCCGGGCGGTGCTGCGCCGCACGAACACGGCCCCCACCGACGACGACGCCGTGATGCGCGTGGGTGACCTGGAGCTCGACGAGGACTCGCACGAGGTGCGCCGCGCCGGCATCGAGGTGGACCTGTCCCCCACCGAGTTCAAGCTGCTGCGCTACCTCATGCTGAACGCCGGCCGCGTGCTGTCCAAGGCGCAGATCCTCGACCACGTGTGGCAGTACGACTGGGGCGGCGACGCCAACATCGTCGAGTCCTACATCAGCTACCTGCGCCGCAAGATCGACAACGTCACGCCCCCCGGCGCGGCGGGGCCGCTCCCGGCGCTCATCCACACCAAGCGCGGCATCGGCTATCTCCTGCGCGCGCCGCAGGCGCGCTGACGTGAGCACGGAGTCCGCGCCAGCGGAGTCCGAGGCGCCCGCTCCCGACGTCGAACGCCCGCCGTTCCTGGAACGCGTCTACGCGCTCACGGTGGGCCGCGCCGTCTCCTGGCTGCGCACCGTACCGATCCGTGCCCGGCTGGTGGCGATCATCGCGATCCTCCTGGCGGTCGGGCTGGGCGCGACAGGGGCCATCACGCAGGCCTACGTGTCCCACTACCTGAGCCAGCAGGTCGACGAGCAGCTCAGGACCACGGCCAACACCTCGCTCGACACGATCAGCAGCGCGGGACCCGGCGAGCTGTTCATCGAGGTGAGGTGGGAGACGGGCGAGCCGGTCGCGTTCGGCTGGCCGCCCACGGTCCAGCTGCACGGCCGGCCCGTGATCCCTGACCTGACACCGGACCAGGCCGCACGACGCGGCGGGCAACCGTTCACCGTGAAGTCCACCGGAGGCACCTCGCCCACCGACTGGCGCGTGGTCGCCGTCTCGCAGCAGTGGCCCGACCGCGAGGCCGGAGTCGTGCGGCAGGCCGTCGTGTACATCGCCCTGCCCCTGTCCCGGGTCAAGGAGGCGTCCGACGTCCTCGCGCGCACGCTGCTCGGCGCCGGGCTGGGCATCATCCTGCTGGGTGCCGGTGCCGCCTGGCTCCTGGTGCACCGCTCGCTGCGCCCGCTCCAGGAGATCGAGACCACGGCGGCCGCGATCGCCGCCGGCGACTACACGCGGCGTATCCCGTCCGCGCCGGAACGCACCGAGGTGGGCTCGCTGGGCGCGTCGCTGAACGCGATGCTCGCCCAGATCGAGATGGCGTTCGCCGGACGCGACGCGTCCGAACGGCGCATGCGCCGGTTCGTCTCCGACGCCTCGCACGAGCTGCGCACCCCGTTGGCCACCATTCGGGGGTACGGCGAGCTGTACCGCATGGGCGCCCTGGACTCGTCCGACAAGGTGGACGACACCATGGCCCGCATCGAGGACGCGGCGCGACGCATGGGCCTGCTGGTCAACGACCTGCTGGTGCTCGCGCGCCTCGACGAGGGCCGCCCGTTGCGCGCCGAGAAGGTGGACCTCACGGCGATGGCGCGCGACGCCGCCCAGGACCTGGTCGCGCTGGACCCGTCCCGTGCGGTCCGCGTCGTCGGGCTGGACGTGGACGACCCCCCGGAGGCGCTCACGGTGACCGGCGACGCCGACCGGCTGCGCCAGGTGCTCACCAACCTGGTGGGGAACGTCGCCCGGCACACCCCCGCCGGCACGGCCGTGGAGCTGGCGCTCGGCACCACGCTCGACGCCGTCGACGCCACCCGCGGCTCCGCCGTCCTCGAGGTGCGCGACCACGGGCCCGGCGTGCCACCCGAGCTGGCGGGACGCATGTTCGAGCGGTTCTTCCGCGCGGACTCGTCGCGCAACCGCGAGTCCGGCGGGTCGGGGCTGGGCCTGGCGATCGTCGCCGCCATCGTCGGGGCGCACCACGGTCATGTGACCACGCGCAGTCCCGCGGAGGGCGGGCTCGTGGTGCGCGTCGAGGTGCCGCTGGGATCGCCCGGGCACGACGGCGCCGGCGAGAGCTGACCGGGTGCGGCAACCGCCCGGGTGACGGGCTACAGTGGCGCGTCGTCGCCGCCGTCCACGCCGTCCGACGCGTTCACCTGCGTCGGACGGTCGTAGGCTGAAGGTGACGCATCCACAGTCACCGACCGAAGGTCAGATAGCCATGGGCGTCAACTGGCATGACGCACCGCAGTGGTTCTCGTCATCGTTCGTCCGCGCGGCCCGCGGGGCCGGCGCGACCGTACCCGACGCCGAGCTGGCGGACGCCGCCCGCGCGCTCGTCGACCGGTGGTCCGCCGACGAACGTCACTTCCACAACCTCAAGCACCTGGCGACGACGCTGCACCGCGTCGACGAGCTGGCACCCGAGACGCACGACCCCGACCTGGTGCGGCTCGCCGCCTGGTACCACGGGGCCGTCTTCGCGTCGGACACCACCGCGACGTACGGCTCCCAGGGCGGCGAACAGACCCTGGCCTCCGCCGAGCTGGCCCGCAAGGAGCTCACCGCCCTGGGCGTGCCCGCCGAGCGCGCGGACCGGGTGGCGGAGCTGGTGGACTCGATCCTGCGGCACCAGCCGCCCGCGAACGACGTCGACGCGCAAGCCCTCAACGACGCCGACCTGTCGATGCTCTCGATCGAACCGCAGCGGTACCGCGCGTACAGCGAGGCGGTGCGCGCCGAGTACGCACACATCCCGCAGGTCGACTTCGTGCGCGCCCGCATCCGCATCCTCGAGCGTCTGCTCGGTCGCGGCCCCATCTACGCGACACCGCAGGCCCAGGCGTGGGAGTCCGCTGCCCGCCAGAACGTGGAGGCCGAGCTGTGCCGCCTGCGCAAGGAGCAGGCCAAGCTCTCCCCACCTGCCGAGTCCTGACCGGTCGCCCCCGCGGCGGATCGCCTGTGGATAACTTTCCGGGGCGGCACCGCGATCGGCCTAGCGTCGTCGTGCCGGGGTTGGCCCGGTGACGACGACGGCGGGCGCGACGCCCGCGGGACGGGGACGAGCATGCGGTACGACGTCGACAGCGAGCGGGTGGCGCAGGCCAGCGCGGCGGTGAGCGGTTCGGTGGGTGCGATCCGGGGCGAGGTGGGCGCGATGATGCGCCACCTGACTGACCTGCAGGCCAGCTGGCACGGCAGCGCGGCCACCGCCTTCAGCGGGGTCATCACGCAGTGGCAGGGCGCCCAGGTCCAGGTGGAGCAGGCGCTCGACGCCGTCCAGGGCGCGCTCGCCTCGGCCGCCACCACCTACGCCGACGCCGAGTCGCAGGCGGCCCGCCTCTTCGCCACGCGGTAGCGAAGGCCCCGCACGACGACGGATCCCCGCACCTCCCGGAAGGGGAGGTACGGGGATCCGTGTCGTGCTAGCGGGGGCGGATCAGAAGTCCATGCCGCCCATGTCGCCACCCGGAGCGGCCGGCGCGGCCTTCTCCGGCTTGTCGGCCACGACGGCCTCGGTGGTGAGGAACAGCGCGGCGATCGACGCGGCGTTCTGGAGCGCCGAGCGGGTCACCTTGACTGGGTCGTTGACGCCGGCGACCAGCAGGTCCTCGTACACGCCGGTGGCGGCGTTGAGGCCGTGGTTGGTCGGCAGACCCTTGACCTTCTCCGCCACGACGCCACCCTCGAGACCGGCGTTGACGGCGATCTGCTTGAGCGGGGCCGACAGGGCGGCGGAGACGATCTGCGCGCCCGTCGCCTCGTCGCCCTCGAGCGACAGCTTGTCGAACGCCACGGCGGCGGCCTGGATGAGGGCCACGCCACCACCGGCGACGATGCCCTCCTCGACGGCGGCCTTCGCGTTGCGCACGGCGTCCTCGATGCGGTGCTTGCGCTCCTTGAGCTCCACCTCGGTGGCCGCGCCGGCCTTGATGACGGCGACGCCGCCGGCCAGCTTGGCGAGGCGCTCCTGGAGCTTCTCGCGGTCGTAGTCGGAGTCCGACTTCTCGATCTCGCCACGGATCTGGTTCACGCGACCCGCGATGAGGTCGGCGTCGCCCGAGCCCTCGACGATGGTGGTCTCGTCCTTGGTGACGACGACCTTGCGCGCCTGGCCCAGCAGGTCGAGCGTCGCGTTCTCCAGCTTGAGGCCCACCGTCTCGGTGATGACCTGGCCGCCGGTGAGGATCGCGATGTCCTGCAGCATGGCCTTGCGGCGGTCGCCGAAGCCCGGGGCCTTGACGGCGACGGACTTGAAGGTGCCACGGATCTTGTTCAGCACGAGCGTGGCCAGGGCCTCGCCCTCGACGTCCTCGGCGATGATGAGCAGCGAACGACCCTGCTTCATGACCAGGTCGAGGATCGGCAGCATGTCCTTGACGTTCGAGATCTTCGACTCGACGAGCAGGACGTACGGGTCCTCGAGCACGGCCTCCTGGCGCTCGGGGTCCGTCTCGAAGTAGCGGGCCAGGAAGCCCTTGTCGAAGCGCATGCCCTCGGTGAGCTCGAGCTCCAGGCCGAAGGAGTTCGACTCCTCGACCGTGATGACGCCTTCCTTGCCGACCTTGTCGAGCGCCTCGGCGATGAGCTCGCCGATCGCCGGGTCGCCGGCGGAGATGGCGGCCGTGGCGGCGATCTCCTCCTTCGACTCGATCTCCTTGGCGGCGACGAGCAGCTGCTCGGTCACGGCCTCGGTGGCCTTCTCGATGCCGCGCTTGACGGCGATCGGGTTGGCGCCGGCGGCCACGACACGCAGGCCCTCCTTGACCAGGGCCTGGGCGAGCACCGTGGCGGTCGTCGTACCGTCACCGGCGACGTCGTCCGTCTTCTTGGCGACCTCCTTGACGAGCTCGGCACCGATCTTCTCGAACGGGTCCTCGAGCTCGATCTCCTTGGCGATGGACACGCCATCGTTGGTGATCGTGGGGGCGCCCCACTTCTTGTCGAGCACGACGTTGCGGCCCTTGGGGCCCAGGGTCACCTTGACGGTGTCGGCGAGCGCGTTGAGTCCGCGCTCCATGCCACGACGAGCCTCCTCGTCGAAAGCAATGATCTTGGCCATGGGGACTTGTCCTCCGCTGGTATGGCTTGCTGTGGCCGGCAGGCGCCCGCGACGGACGGTGTGCTCCCCGGGCGTTCACGTCACGCCCCGGGCGCAGACCTCACCGGTCGGCCAGTTGGTTCAGGGTCACCCTCCCGGGCCGAGCGTTTATCACTCGGCCCCTGAGAGTGCTAACGGCGATTCTGGCACTCGCCCCTGGAGAGTGCAAGGCGGTGCGCCGACGGCGAACCCGGCGCCGTCGCCGCCCGAACGCCCCGCGCACCGGCCGGCGCAGCCGGAGTCAGCCTGCCGGGGTGAGTGCCGCCCGGATGATGACCGCGACGTCGCCGGAACGCAGCGGCTGCTCGGACACGTTCGCGGCGGGGATCCCCAGCGCGGCGGCGACGGCCGCGGCGGTGTCCTCGTGGCCGGCGGTGTACCAGACGGTCGTGTCGGCCGGGGTGTCGCCACCGGTGTACGTCTCGGCCTCGACCTGCGTGAACCCGTGCGCCGTCAGCGCTTCCTGACCGCGTCCCGCCTCCCCGTTGATACCGGAGCCGTTGAGGACGCGGACGTTGGCGTCGAGGTTGGCCGCCGCGAGGAGCGCCGTCAGGTCCGCGGCAGCCGGGGTCTCGGCCTCGGGCTCCGTCTCCGTCGCGTCCGGGGTCTCCTCGCCGCCCTGTGCGTCGTCGCCCTCGGCGGGCGTCTCGGTGTCGTCACCGGCCGGGGTCTCGGTCGTCTCGCCCTCGACCGGAGCCGTTGCCGTCGTGCCGCCGTCCGCGACGTTGTCGGTCGGCGCGTTGTCGCGCGACATGTACCAGACCCCGCCGACCGCGAGCCCGACGGCGACGACGGCCACCAGCAGGAACGGCCACACGCTGCTCCACCGGCCCCGTGGTGCCCGGTGCACGCCCACCGGCGCGTCGCCGGGGCTGCGGGCGTCGAACTCGTCGGGCGGGTACGGGTACTGGCTGCGGCTCACGCGGACGAGGGTAGCGGTTCGCGCGACACGTGGTGGTATCTCAAGCGCCGCCGTCAGAAAGACGGCGCGCTGAGCGTGCCCGCTGGCGCGTCGACCGCAGGCGCCGCAGGCGCTTGACCAGCATCGGATCCGCCGCGAGCGCCTCCGGCGTGTCGATGAGCGCGTTGAGCACCTGGTAGTACCTGGTCGCCGAGAGTCCGAACAGGTCACGCACGGCCTGTTCCTTGGCTCCCGCGTACTTCCACCACTGCCGCTCGAAGGCGAGGATCTCGCGGTCCCGCTCCGACAGGGTCGCCCCGGGCCGGTCCGGGACGGTCTCCAGCACCTCACTCATGGGTTCCAGGCTACGGCGCGAACCACAGTCGTGTCATTCGTCGGCACCGGTAGCCTCGCCGTCGTGACGACGCCGCCTCCTCTCGACTCCGTGATCGACCCCGGCTGGGCCGCGGCCCTGGCCGACTTCGAACCGCAGCTCCACGCGATGGGCGACTTCCTGCGGTCGGAGACCGCGGCGGGCCGCGGGTACCTGCCCGCCGGCGGTGACGTGCTGCGCGCCTTCACCCGCCCGTTCGACCAGGTGCGCGTGCTCGTCGTCGGGCAGGATCCCTACCCCACGCCGGGGCACCCGATGGGGTTGTCGTTCTCGGTGCAACCGCACGTGCGGCCCGTGCCGCGCTCGCTCGCGAACATCTACGCGGAGCTGGCGTCCGACATCGGGGCCCCCACGCCGTCGTCGGGCGACCTGACCCCCTGGGCCGACCACGGGGTGATGCTGCTCAACAGGGTGCTCACGGTCGCGCCCGGACAGGCGGGATCGCACCGGGGCAGAGGCTGGGAGGCCATCACCGAAGCCGCGATCCACGCGCTCGTGGCACGCGGGGGTCCGCTCGTGGCGATCCTGTGGGGCCGGGACGCCGGGTCGCTGGTGCCGTGGCTGGGTTCCGTCCCGTACGTGGCGAGCCCGCATCCGAGCCCGCTGTCTGCGCACCGCGGGTTCTTCGGCAGCCGCCCCTTCAGCCGCGTCAACGCCCTGCTGGAGTCGCAGGGCGGGGAGCCCGTGGACTGGCGGCTGCCGTGACCGGTCGCTCCGCCCACGGACCGCGGGGCAGAATGCCACGGTGAGCAACACCACGAACGCAGCACCCGGTCCCACCCCCACCAGCGTCCCGCGCTGGGCCCGCTTCGTCGCCATCGGCGACTCGTTCTCCGAGGGCCTGTGGGACCCGTACGCATCCTCGCCCGACGGCGTCGCGGCCGCGCCCGACGACAGCCGTGAGGACGTGCAGCGCGGCTGGGCCGACCGGCTCGCCGACGCTCTGACGGCGCGGCGCGTCGCGGCGGGGGCACCCCCGATCGAGTACGCCAACCTGGCCATCCGCGGGCGGCTGCTCCACCAGATCGTCGCGGAGCAGCTTCCCGTGGCGCTCGCCGCGCAACCGGACCTGATCTCCTTGGTGGGCGGCGGGAACGACATCCTGCGGCCCGGTGTGGACGTCGACCACATCTCGGCAGACCTGGAGGACGCGGTGGTGCGCGCCCGGGCGGCCGGGGTCGATGTGCTCCTGGGCGCCGGGTTCAAGGCGGGCGGGGCGCTGAGCTTCACGCGGAGCCGGGCCGGGGTGTTCAACGCGAACATCTGGTCGATCGCGCAGCGCCACGGCGCCTACGTGCTGGACCTGTGGGGGATGCGTTCGCTGGCCGACCTGCGCCTGTGGGCCGATGACCGCCTGCACCTCACCGGCGAGGGCCACCGCCGCGTCATGAACGCCGCGCTCGTGGCGCTGCGGGTCGGGCCCGACGACGCCGACTTCGACCGGCCGCTCGACCCTGCACCCCCCGCCCCGCTCGTCGAGAAGGCCAAGGCCGAGGCGGAGTGGGCGCGCGAGTACGTCGTACCGTGGGTCAAGCGCCGCCTGACCCACACGTCGAGCGGCGACGGGCGGGCCCCCAAGTGGCCGCACCCCGTCCGCTGGCCCGACGCCCGCGAATGACCGCCCGCCGGATGTCCCGATGGAGGATGAGCCGATGAACGACCAGCACGAGCCCGGCACCGCCGAGAAGATCGCCGACGCCGCCAGGTCCGCCGCCGCCTCGGTGCGGCACGCGGTCGAGGACGGCATCGAGGCCGCCCGCCCCACCTGGGAGACCAAGGTGAAGCCGGCCTGGGAGGAGAAGGTCGTCCCCGCCTGGGAGAGCAAGGTCGCGCCGACCATCGCCACGGGCGCGGGCAAGGTCGCCGAGTGGGGCGACGACGTCCGCGAGGCCGCCGACCGCAAGTCCGCCGAGCTCAGCGCCGGGGACAAGCCGTCCGAGAAGATCCTGGGCGGGGCGCTCGGCGTCGGCGCCGCGGTGGTCTCCCTGGGCAGCAGCGCGGCGAGCTGGGTCAGCAAGGAGGCTGGCCAGGTCGGTCACGACGGACCGTCGACCCCAACGCCGGACGACGTCTGACTCAGGGACCTGACGGGGCGGGGACCATCGGATCCCCGTCCCATCAGCCCGGCATCCCGCTCAGTACGATTTGCCGTCCACGTATCGCTGCTTCCGCCATGCGCGCCCATTTCCACGGTTACGACTCTTGAACGTCGGAAGCTGGCTGTCGCAGTTCGGACAGACCAGTCGGAGATTCTCGCGGTGATTGTTCGAGGCATCCCCGTCGACGTGATCGAGCACGAAGGCCAACGGTTGGCCGTTCCATGTGTCGCCGACCCCGCACAGCGCGCAAGCCTTGCCCTGCGCCTCCAGCAAGTACAAACGTACGTAGAAGCGCCTGCTCCCCGACATGTATGCCACATGGCCCGTGCGGAGCCACTCCTCCGTCATCTCTTTACGGATGAGGCTTCGCTGGCACGCGCTGCTGCAGTAGACCTTCTGAGCGGGCCGCGTAAATGCGGTACCGCATGATTGGCATGTCCCCATGAAATGGACCGTAGCCCGGGCCACTGACATTCCCTGGTGATCAAGAGAGCCGCCTACGGGACTCGAACCCGTAACCCCCATATTACAAGTATGGTGCGCTACCAATTGCGCCAAGGCGGCAGGCCCGCGGCCGCGTGCGGCGCCGTGGGCGGGGACCAGCCTACCGATCCCCGCCCGCGGCGGCGTTCACGCGACCTCGCGGGTCACTTGTTCGCGTCGGCGACGGCCTGGTCGAGGGTGCCGGCCACGGGCCAGTTGCCTTCCCAGCGGGTGCCGTCGAGCGTGATGGTCGGGGTACCGAACTTGCCCTCGCTGTTCAGCAGCGCCGAGTTGCCGGCGGCCGCGTTCGTCGCGGAGAACACCCACTGGCCGAACGTGGTGCGCGCCTCGCCCGAGGCGATGCCGGCAGCGACGTCGTCGGGCACCCCGGCCTGCGTGGCGAGGTCCGCGATCTCCTGGTCGGTGTGGCCCGCCGTGTTCTCGGTGGGCTCGTTCTGGAACATCGTCCTGTGGAACGCGAGCGCCTGCTCGGGGGCGCGGTCGGCCACCCACGCCATCGCGGCGGCGGCCCGCGTGGAGAAGGCCGTGCCCTGCGAGACGCGGTCCAGGATCGCGACGGGGTAGAGGACCACGTTGGCCGTGCCGTCCGCCACGAAGCCCTCGAGGGCATCCTCGTTGACCTGCTCGAACTGGCCGCAGATGGGGCACATGTAGTCGAAGTAGACCCCGACCGTGGGCACGTCCGGGTTCTCGGTGCCGCCCGCGACACCACCCTGCGAGATGAGGATGCCGCCGTCGTCACGCGCCGTGGCGGGCACGTTCGTCACCTCGGACAGCGGGATGTCCTCGACCTGATTGGCGACGTTGGCCTGGTGGTCGCGCACGAACAGCCAGATCACGATCCCGACCAGCGCGGCCAGGACGACACCCAGGATGGTGAGCGTGATCAGCCGGGACCGCTTGTCGGCTGCTTCCTGCTTCTTCTTCAGCGCCAGCGCCTGAGCGCGCGCGGCCTCACGACGCTGCGCCTTGGACTGCGGGGTGTTCGACGACATCGGTGTCCTTGAGTGGTCGGCACGGGTGTTCGGGCGGCACCACCGGTCGGCGGGCTGCGGACCAGGGTACCGGCGCGTCCTGGCCGCGGGGTGAGTCCAGCGGCGCGGATCGCCGCGCCGGCCGACGGCGGATCCCGCCGTTCCCGGGCGGCGGTCAGAGCGAGGGCGGCCCGCCGAGCGGCCACCAGTGGATCACCAGGGGTGTCGCGAGCAGCGGCTGCGCCAGGAGCCAGGCCCCGATCAGGCACGCCGCGATGACGACGGCGGCCCCGATCCACCCGGGGGCGAACGTGTGCAGCAGGGCGCGCGCTCCCTTGCGGCCCGTCATCCCCGCGGGGCCGAACCACGCGACGAGCACCGCGACGAGGGTGGCCACGGCGAGCAGCACCCCGAAGACGATCTCCTCGTTCATGCCGCCCACGGAGCGCGCCTCGATGTCCGCCCGCGGCGCCAGGATCACGCGGCCGGGCCCGAACAGCCAGTAGCCGCCGACGACGACGAGCACGCCAACGCACGCGGACACCAGGAGCTGGGCGATCGACCCGAGCGCGCCCACGAGCACGTGCCAGGGGAACGTGAGCGCGGCGACGACGCCGTCCGACCCACGGCGTGCACCCGCTCGTTCGCGGCGGTCCCAGAACGCCTGGGCGCACGTCCCGGCGATCCGGCAGACGATGACGAGCGCCGCGAGCACGCCGAAGCCGATCAGCGGTCGGGTGGCACCGAGCAGGACGAGCGGCGCGGCGAACGCGAGCACCGTACCGGTACGCATCGCGATCCGCGGGGCCGCGTAGGGCTCGACGGCGCCGGCGTCGGGCTCGGGCCCGTCCTGGCCGTCATAGGCCTGGTAGCGCACCTCCCCGACCGGGATCTGCCCGGACCCGACCATGGGTACGGCTCCCGTGGGCGGCCCGGTGACCCCCGCTGCACCCACGGGCACGGCGCGCGTGAGGCCGTCGTGGGCTGGACCGGTGTCCCCGAAGGCCGCCTCCGCGGGCACGTGCTCGGTCGGCGCACCGACCAGCTGCGTGGGTGCCCCCACGACCGCCGTCTCCCCGGTGAGGGCCCCCGCGGCCGACGCGCTGCGCTCGGGGTGGGTGCCGATCCGCTGGGTCACCCCGGCATCGGCCACGGCCGGGTCCGCCGCCGGGTCGGCCGCAGCCATCGCGGCGAACGCCGACTCCTCGCTGTCGCGGCGCAGCGCGCGGGCCACCTGGCTGGGTCCCCACCGCAGCGTCGGGTCCGCCTGGAGGGCGGCGGCGAGCGCCCGGGCCGTCCGGGCGGGCAGCCCCACCAGGTCGGCCCGGCCCTCCCGCGAGCGCCGCAGCACCAGGTCGGTGGGCCGCACCCCGAAGGGGGACCGTCCGGTGGCGGCGAAGGCGAGCAGCGCGGCCCAGCTCCACCAGTCGGACTCGGCGGACGGGGTGGCGCCGTCGAGCAGCTCGGGCGCCAGGTAGCCGGGGGTGCCGATGACGAAGCCGGGCTGCGTGAGGGTGGCGCCGTCGTCGCCGCCGTCGGTCAGGGCGGTGGCGATGCCGAAGTCGATGAGCACCGGGCCGTGCGCGGTGACCATGACGTTGGAGGGCTTGAGGTCGCGGTGCACCACCCCGGCCAGATGGACGGCCTCGAGCGCGGCGGCGAGCTGGTCGGCGAGCTCGAAGAGGTCCACGGGGTCCAGGGGGCCGCCGTCGTCGATCTCGTCCTCCAGGGTGCGCCCCGGGACCAGCTCGGTGACCACGAAGGCGCCCTCGCCGTCGAGCTCGGCGTCGAGCACGCGGGCGACGGCGGGGTGGCGCAGGCGCTGCAGGGCGGTGACCTCACGACGCAGGCGCTCGCGCGCCACGGGGTCGCGGTCGAGGTGGGAGTGGAGCACCTTGAGCGCGACGGCGGTGCCGCCGCCGTCCACCGCCTCGTAGACGGCTCCCATGGCGCCCTTGCCGAGCAGGGCGCGGATCGTGTATCCGCCGAGCTCGTCGCCCGGGGCGAGCCGGCCGGCCGCGTCTGCCATGCGCACGGCTCCCGCCTTGTCGACGCTGGTCATGACGAAACCGTAGTGGGCACCCGCGCGGAGCGCACAGGCTCACGGCGCCAACCGTCCGCCCGTGTGGGGTGGGGTGCCGGGTAAGTTGTACTTCGTCAAGCGATCGGAAGGTTTCTCAATTGACTGGTAAAAAGTACGGGCTTGTCGTCGTCGCCAACCGGCTTCCCGTGGACTTCTCGTTGCGTCCGGGCGGCGGGGTGGACTGGCAACGGTCCCCCGGCGGCCTGGTCACCGCTCTCGAGCCGGTCATGAAGGCGGCGTCCGAGGGCGGCGCCTGGGTGGGCTGGTCGGGCGCGCCGGACCTGGCCGCGGACCCGTTCGACGCCGACGGCATGCACCTGGTGCCGGTCGCGTTGTCGGCGATGGAGATCGAGCGGTACTACGAGGGCTTCTCGAACGACACCCTGTGGCCGCTGTACCACGACGTCGTCGCCACGCCCACGTACCACCGGCAGTGGTGGGACGCCTACCGGCGCGTCAACCAGCGCTTCGCCGACGCGGCGGCCGCGCAGGCAGCCCAGGGCGGCGTGGTGTGGGTGCACGACTACCAGCTCCAGCTGGTGCCCCGGCTGCTGCGCGAGCAGCGCCCGGACCTGCGCATCGGGTTCTTCAACCACATCCCGTTCCCGCCGGTCGAGCTGTTCCAGCAGCTTCCGTGGCGACGCCAGATCGTCGAGGGCTTGCTGGGCGCGGACCTCATCGGGTTCCAGCGCGGCGGCGACGCCTCGAACTTCGTGCGCGCGGTGCGCCGCCTGACGGGGTACACGACGCGCGGGCCGATCATCACGGTGGACGGCGAGCGCAGCCGCAGCGCCAGCAGCGGGCCGGGGGGCAGGCACGTGCGCGCCGCGGCGTTCCCCATCTCCATCGACTCCGAGACGTTCGACGCGCTGGCCCGCACCCCCGAGGTCCAGGCGCGCGCCCGGGAGATCCGCACCGAGCTGGGCGACCCGGACGTCATCATGCTCGGCGTCGACCGCCTCGACTACACCAAGGGCATCCGGCACCGCATCAAGGCGTACGGCGAGCTGCTCGACGACGGCCGGGTCGACGCAGCCAGCACCACCCTGGTGCAGGTGGCGAGCCCGAGCCGCGAGAACGTGGGTGCCTACCAGGAGCTGCGCGAGAACGTCGAGGTGCTCGTGGGCCGCATCAACGGCGAGTTCGGGGAGCTGGGCCACTCGGCCATCCACTACCTGCACCACTCGTACCCGCCCGCGGAGATGGCGGCCCTCTACCTCGCGGCCGACATCATGCTGGTGACCTCGTTGCGCGACGGCATGAACCTCGTGGCCAAGGAGTACATCGCCGCGCGGTCCGACGAGCAGGGCGTGCTCGTGCTCTCGGAGTTCACGGGGGCGGCGGACGAGCTGGGCGCGGGCCCCATCCTGATCAACCCGCACGACATCGACGGCCTCAAGGACGCCATCGTGCAGGCCGCCCGGATGACCCCGGGCGAGCGCCGTCGGCGCATGCGCCGCCTGCGCCGCAAGGTCATGGCGGACACGGTGTCCCGGTGGTCCCAGAACTTCCTGGGCGTGCTCCAGGCGGTGCCGTCGCGGCACCCGGCCCCGGCACCCGCCGAGGAGCCCACGGAGCCCACGGAGCCCGGCCAGTCGTACGTCGCGGGCCGCTGCCCGGGCAACGACAGCAGCACCGAGGCGCTCGGTCATGCGCTCGAGGCCCTGGTCGCCTCCGACGCCGCCTCGCTGCTCGTCGCGCTGGACTTCGACGGGACGCTCGCGCCCCTGGTCGACAACCCCCTGTCCTCCGTCATGGCGCCCGCCGCCCGCAGCGCCGTCGAGCGCCTCGCGGCCCTGCCCGACGACGCCCGGGTCCACCTGGCACTGGTCTCGGGGCGGGACCTCGCCGACCTGGCGGAGCGGGCCCGACCGCCCGCGGGGGCCTTCCTGGTGGGCAGCCACGGCGCGGAGACCGGCCGCATCGCGGCCGACGGGACGCTGGACGCCGGGCTGGTCGACCTGACCGCTGACCAGGTGACCACGCTCGAAGCGGTGGTCTCGGGCCTGGAGGAGGCCGCGGTGCAGGCGCCCGGGGCATGGGTCCAGCGCAAGCCCTCGGCCGCCGTGCTGCACACCCGCCAGTGCCCGCCCGGCACCGCGGAGGCCGCCGTCAACCGCGCGGACGCCGTCGCCGCACGCCTGGACCTTCCGGCGATGCACGGCAAGGACGTGGTCGAGATCGCCGTCGTGCCCACCGACAAAGGCGCGGCGCTCAGCCGGCTGCGCACCGTCGTCGACCCGGAGCGGCCGGTCCAGGTGCTCTACGCGGGCGACGACACCACCGACGAGCACGCGTTCGCGGCGCTCGGGGCCGGCGACGTGGCGATCAAGGTGGGCGGCGGTGACACGTCGGCCCCGCACCGGGTGGCCGACGCGGACTCGCTGGCCACCGCCCTGAACCTGCTGGCCGACGCCGTCGCACGGCGTGTCGACGAGACACACCGGTAGGAACGGCGCGTTGGTCACGGTTCACCCGTCGTCTTTCGACCGACGCCCCCTGCGGACCGGCAGCGGAGGGTAGGCTCACTCGCGTCGCCTCCTGGCGGCTCGACGTCGCCGTCACTCCGGTCGACGGTGGCGTCATCCAACTCAAGAAGTGTCATCGCAGACATTCTCTGCAGCGGCACCTTCACCACGGATCGTCCGGCACGTACCTGCCGGTGAAGGGAAACCACACGCATGGCTACGGTCACTTTCGACCACGCGACCCGCGTCTACCCGGGCACGGAGCGTCCCGCGGTCGACCAGCTCAACCTCCACATCGAGGACGGCGAGTTCCTCGTCCTCGTCGGCCCGTCCGGCTGCGGCAAGTCGACCTCCCTGCGCATGCTCGCGGGTCTCGAGGACGTCAACGGCGGCCGCATCCTCATCGGTGACCGCGACGTCACCGACGTGCAGCCCAAGGACCGCGACATCGCGATGGTCTTCCAGAACTACGCGCTGTACCCGCACATGTCGGTCGCCGACAACATGGGCTTCGCGCTGAAGATCGCCGGCACCCCCAAGGCCGAGATCCGCCAGCGCGTCGAGGAGGCTGCCAAGATCCTCGACCTGACCGAGTACCTGGACCGCAAGCCGAAGGCCCTCTCGGGTGGCCAGCGTCAGCGTGTCGCCATGGGCCGCGCCATCGTGCGTCAGCCGCAGGTGTTCCTCATGGACGAGCCGCTGTCGAACCTCGACGCCAAGCTCCGTGTCCAGACCCGTACGCAGATCGCGTCGCTCCAGCGCCGTCTGGGCGTCACCACGGTCTACGTCACGCACGACCAGACCGAGGCGCTCACCATGGGTGACCGCATCGCCGTGCTCAAGGGCGGTCTGCTCCAGCAGGTCGGCACGCCGCGCGAGATGTACGACACCCCGGCCAACGTGTTCGTCGCCGGCTTCATCGGCTCCCCCGCCATGAACCTCGGCACGTTCGAGGTCAAGGACGGCGCCGCTCAGGTCGGCTCCGCCCAGATCCCGCTCGAGCGCAACGTCATCGCCGGCATGACCGAGGCCGACGGCGGCAAGCTCACCGTGGGCTTCCGCCCCGAGTCGCTCGACGTCGTCCCCGCCGGCACCCCCGGCTCGTTCCAGGTCGAGACGAACCTGGTCGAGGAGCTCGGCTCCGACGCGTTCCTCTACGGCTCGCTCAAGGGCGGCGTCGTGGGCGAGCTCTCCGCCGGCGACTCGGACCAGCTCATCGTCCGCATCGACCCGCGCAACGTGCCCATGAAGGGCGAGGTCATCAACGTGGCGATCAAGGCGGGCCAGGCGCACGTCTTCTCGGCAGCGACGGGCAACCGCCTGTCCTGAGCAACCTCTTCACACGACCCCCCTGGTCGCTCCCTCCCGCTCCCACGCGCGCGGGCAGGAGCGCCGGGTAGGGTCGGGTGACGCACCGTAAGGTGCCCGTACTGTCATGAACGGGCCCGGCGCTCGCCGGGCCCGTTCTGGCGTCCCGACGCATGAGGAAGCCGTGGAGTCGTCCCTTCAGATCACCGCCGCGACCCCCGAGGCCGCGCTGCTCGACCTGCCCTGGCGCACCCCGCTGGAGGAGTGGCCGGCCGAGGTGCTCGCGGCACTGCCGCGCGGCATCTCCCGCCACACGGTCCGGTTCGTCCGGCTCGGGAGCCGGGTGTTCGCGGTCAAGGAGACGCGCGACCACTACGCGTTCCGCGAGTACGAGCTGCTGCGCCGCCTCGGCAAGCTGGAGGTGCCCTGCGTGGTGCCCGTCGCGGTCGTCACGGGCCGTGCCGACGACGACGGTGAGCCGCTCGAGTCCGCGATCGTCACGGAGCACCTGTCGTTCTCGCTGCCCTACCGTTCCGTGTTCAGCCAGTCGCTGCGCCCGGACACGGCCACCCGGCTCATCGACGCCCTGGCCGTGCTGCTGGTGCGCCTGCACCTGATCGGGTTCTACTGGGGCGACGTGTCACTGTCCAACACGCTGTTCCGCCGCGACGCCGACCGGTTCGCCGCCTACCTGGTGGACGCCGAGACGGGCGACCTGCACCGCGAGCTCACCCCCGGCCAGCGCGCCTACGACCTGGACCTGGCCCGCACCAACATCATCGGCGAGCTGTTCGACCTGGAGGCGGGTGAGCTGCTCGACGAGGACGTCGACGCCATCGCCATCGGCGACGCCCTCGTGTCCCGGTACGACGAGCTGTGGCGCGCGCTCACGGACGTCGAGTCGTTCTCGGCGGACGAGCGCTGGCGCGTCGACGAACGCATCCGCCGCCTCAACGACCTGGGGTTCGACGTCGGCGAGCTCGCCATCGTCACGGACTTCGACGGCGCCACGGTGCAGATCCAGCCCAAGGTCGTGGACGCGGGGCACCACTCCCGCCGCCTGCTGCGCCTGACGGGGCTGGACGTGCAGGACAACCAGGCACGCCGCCTGCTCAACGACCTGGATTCGTGGCGCGCCCACGCCGACCGCCTGAACGACTCCGAGCAGCTCGTGGCGCACGACTGGCTGGTGCACTCCTTCGAGCCCACCATCGCCGCCGTGCCGCGCAGCCTGCGCAAGAAGCTGGAGCCCGCGCAGCTCTTCCACGAGATCCTCGACCACCGCTGGTTCCTGTCCCAGAACGAGGGCCGCGACATCCCCATGCCGGAGGCCGCCGTCTCCTATGTGGACCAGGTGCTCCAGCACCGCCCGGACGAGGCCATGATCTCCAAGGACGACGACGAGGACCACGACCTGCTACTCGGGTGAACGTCACTCCAGCGGCGGCAGCGTGTTCGTCGTCGCGAGCCGGCGGTACCAGTGCGCCGAGTCCTTCCAGATGCGTTCCAGGGTGTCGTAGTCCACGCGGATGATCCCGAACCGCTTCGAGTACCCCCAGCCCCACTCGAAGTTGTCGAGCAGCGACCAGGCGAAGTAGCCGCGCACGTCCGCCCCCGCGTCCCGGGCGGCCCCCAGCGCGTCGACGTGGTCGTGGAGGTACGCGACGCGGCGAGGGTCGTGCACCCGGGCCCGGCCGTCGGCGTCGAGAGTCACGTCGTCGTCGAAGGCCGCGCCGTTCTCGGTGACGTACAGCGGAACGCCGTACTCCTCGTGGAGGCTCACGAGGAGCTCGGTGAGCCCGGCGGGCTCGACGTTCCAGCCCATCGCCGTCAGCGGGCCCGACGGCGGCTCGAAGCGCACCGACTCGGAGCCGACCCACGCCGAGTGCTCCGACGGGCGGTGCCCGTCCGCGGCCGTCGACTCGACGCCCAGGTCCGCCGGGGAGCCGGCGCCGCCGCCCTCGGCGGGCGCCCGCACCGTCGTCGTCGAGTAGTAGTTGACCCCGAGCGCCGCCAGCGGCGCGGCGATGACCTCCAGGTCACCGTCGCGCACGAAGGACCAGTCGGTGACGGACGCGGTGTCCGCCAGGAGGTCCGCCGGGTAGACGCCACGCAGCAGCGGCTCCAGGAACGCCCGGTTGCCGACCGCGTCGATGCGCCGCACGGCGTCCCGGTCCCCCGGCGACGTCGGGTCGGCCGCCCGCAGCACGTGCAGGTTGAGGGTGATCGACACCTGCGCACCGGGAAGGACCTCACGGATCGCGGCCGCCGCCAGCCCGTGCGCCAGGTTGAGGTGGTGCACCGCCGCGAGCGCCGCGGCCGGTTCGTGCCGCCCGGGGGCGTGGACCCCGGAGGCGTACCCGAGGTAGGCCGAGCACCAGGGTTCGTTGAGCGTCGTCCACACCTCGACCAGGTCGCCCAGCTCCGCGGCCATGGCCCGCGCGTAGTGCGCGAAGGCCTCCGCCGTGGAGCGCACGGGCCATCCGCCCTGGTCCTCGAGCTCCTGGGGCAGGTCCCAGTGGTAGAGGGTCACCCAGGGGGCGATGCCGCGCTCGCGCAGCGCCGTCAGCAGTCGGCGGTAGAACGCGACGCCGTCAGGGTTGAGCGGTCCCGTACCGGTCGGGATGACGCGCGACCAGGAGATCGAGAGCCGGTACGCGCGCACCCCGAGGCGCACCAGGTGCTCGACGTCCTCGTCCCAGCGGTGGTAGTGGTCGTCGGCGACGTCGCCGGAGTCGCCGTTCTCCACCCGGCCGGAGTGGTGGGCGTACGTGTCCCAGATCGACGGCGTCCGGCCGTCCTCCGCGGCGGCGCCCTCGATTTGGTAGGCCGCCGTGGCGGTGCCCCACACGAAGTCGTCCGGGAACGTGCGGCTCATCGGGCGGCGCCCGTGCCGGCGGTGCGGGCCTTGGCCACCTCGTACAGCGCGATCGACGTCGCGACGCCCGCGTTGAGGGACTCCACGGCGGCGCCGTCGATCGGGATGGACGCGATGACGTCGCACGCCTCGCGCACCAGGCGGCCCATGCCCTTGCCCTCGGACCCCACCACCACGACGAGGGGGTCGGTGGCCAGGGACAGCTCGCCGACCTGCTGGTCGCCGTCGCCGTCGAGCCCGACGACGAAGCAGCCGGCCTTCTTGAGCTCGCCGAGCGCGCGCGCCAGGTTGGTGGCCCGGGCCACGGGCACGTGCGCGGCGGCGCCCGCGGACACCTTCCACGCGGACGCCGTGACGCCCGCCGCGCGGCGCTCGGGCACCAGCACGCCGTGTGCCCCGAACGCGCCCGCGGAGCGCAGGATGGCGCCCAGGTTGCGGGGGTCGGTGATGCCGTCGAGGGCCACGATGAGCGGTGGCCGCCCGGTGGCCTCGGCGGCGTCGAGCAGGTCGTCGACGTCGGCGTACTCGTAGGGCGGCACCTGGGCGGCGACGCCCTGGTGCACCTGGCCGTCGGTGAGCCGGTCGAGCTCGGGCTTGGTGACCTCGAGCAGCGCGACCCCGGCGTTCTGGACCTGCGCGAGGATCTCGCGGGTGCGGTCGTCGTGGTCGAGGCGCGTGGCCACGTACACCGCGGTGACGGGCACGGCGGTGCGCAGCGCCTCCAGCACGGAGTTGCGCCCGGCGATGACCTCGGCCCCGTCGGTGGCCTTGCGGGTGCCCCGCACGACGCCGCGGGCGGCGCCCTGCTGGCGTTGCCCGGCGGCCCTGCGCTCGGCGGCCTGCTTCTTCTTGAACGCGGGGTGGTACTCGCGGTCCTCCGCCTTGGGCGTGGGGCCCTTGCCCTGCAGTGCACGGCGGCCGTGGCCACCCGTACCAACCTGGGCGCCCTTCTTCGAGCCCGCCTTGCGGACGGCGCCGGGGCGCCGCGTGTTTCCAGCCATGGTTCGTGTTCCTTCAGTTCGTCAGGGTCCAGCGGGCGCCGTCCGGCCCGTCCTGGACGTCGATGCCGGCGGCCGTGAGCTTGTCGCGGATCGCGTCGCTCGCGGCCCAGTCCTTCGCGGCCCGGGCCGCGGCACGCGCCGCGAGCTCCCTGCGCACCAGCACGTCGAGGGCGTCGTGCGCCGACGACGACGCCGCGGCGCCCGCCCAGTGCGGGTCCGCCGGGTCGAGGCCGAGCACGTCGAGCATGGCCCGCAGGGACACGAGCGCGGCTCGCGCCGTGGTGTCGGCCTCCGGGGAGGTCGCCGCGAGCGCGGTGTTCCCGGCGCGCAGGTGCTCGTGCACCACGGCGAGGGCGGCGGGCACGTTGAGGTCGTCGTCCAGCGCCTCCGCGAAGCGCGGCGGCAGCGGGGCCGACCGCACCTCGGCGGCGTCCACGGCCCCGACCCGCTCGGTGGCACGGGCCACGAACGAGGAGAGGCGCTCCCACGTGGTGGCCGCCTCGGCGAGCGTGTCGGGCCCCCATTCGAGCATCGAGCGGTACTGGACGGCGGCGATCGCGTACCGGATCACGGCGGGGTGGGCCGTCGCGAACAGCTCGGAGGCGAGCAGCCCGTTGCCGAGCGACTTGCTCATCTTGACGCCCGACTGGGTGATCCAGGCGGCGTGCATCCACCGCCGCGCGAACCCGGACCCGGCCGCCCGCGACTGCGCCTGCTCGTTCTCGTGGTGCGGGAACCGCAGGTCCAGGCCGCCGCCGTGGATGTCGAACTCGTCGCCCAGGTAGCGCTGCGCCATCGCGGAGCACTCCAGGTGCCAGCCGGGCCGCCCACGGCCCCACGGCGTGGGCCAGGACGCCGTGGCCGGCTCGCCCGGCTTGGCCGCCTTCCACAGGGCGAAGTCGTGCGGGTTGCGCTTGCCGGGCCCCGTGTCACCACCGTCGTCGTCGCCGGTCCCGGTCGTGCCGGGCTCGGTCGTGCTGGGTTCGGTGGCGAGGTCCTCGAGCCGCTGGCGCGTGAGCTCGCCGTAGGCGGGCCACGAGTGCACGTCGAACCACACGTTGCCCGGCCCGGAGACGTAGGCGTGCCCCCGCTCGAGGAGGGCCTGGATCAGCGCCACCATGTCCGTGACGTGCCCGGTGGCCCGCGGCTCGTAGGTGGGCGGCAGCACCCCCAGCGCGTCGTAGGCGGCGGTGAACTCGCGCTCGAACCGGGCCGCGTGCGCCCACCACGGCACTCCCGCCGCTGCCGCCTTGGCCAGGATCTTGTCGTCGATGTCGGTCACGTTGCGGATCAGGGTGACCCGATGACCGGTGCGCTCCAGGTAGCGGCGCAGCACGTCGAACGCCACGGACGGCCGCAGGTGCCCCACGTGGGGGGCCGCCTGCACGGTGGCGCCACACACGTAGATGCCGACCTGGCCGGGGGTCCGGGGCACGAAGTCGGACACCGTGCGCGTGGCAGTGTCGTACAGGCGAAGAGTCACCGCCCCAGGGTACCGGGCACGCGATTCACCAGCGGGGGGGACGGTGCCCGCCGGGTCACGCGAACGCGCGCCCCTCGCCGCGGTAGGTGGGCACGACGTCGACCACCTCGTCGCCGCGCACCAGGTGCACCCGCGTGAACCGTTCCATGAGCTCGCCGGCCTTGGCGTGCCGGAACCACACCCGGTCCCCCACCCGCAGCGGCTCGCCCCCGTGGCGGCGCAGCGGCGTCTGCACCTCACCCGCCCCCTCCCGCCCGGTGAGCGCCCAGCCGGGCGTGACGGGCCGCGGCAGCCGCGAGCGCCCCGCCGCCCCTGAGGCCGGATAGCCGCCCGCGTACGCGGTGGCCCAGCCGTCGCCCGGGATGCGCACCACGTCCAGGCCGAAGAACGCGGCGGGCCGGGGCGCGAACGCGCGGTACCCGTCGAACGTGGCCGGCACGTACAGCCCGGACCCCGCGGTCACCTCGGTGACGTGCGGCGCCGCGGCGGAGACCTCGAGCGACCCGGTGCCACCCGCGTTGACCAGTGCGGGTTCGTGCCCCACGGCGTCCCGCACGGCGGCGACCACGGCGGCGCGGCGGCCCACGAGCTCGCGGGCCGACGCACGCTTCATGGCCCGCACCACCGGCGAGGCGTCGGGGATGCCGGCGATCTGCGCCTCGTACGTCATCAGCCCCCGCAGGGTGACGCCGGGGGTGCGCGCGACGCGAGCGGCCAGCCGCGCGACGTCCGCCGGGTCGTGCAGCGGCGAGCGGCGGGTGCCCGCGTGGAACGTCAGCGCGCGCCGGCCGACGCCGAACCGCAGCCGCCACGACGCGTCCACGTCCAGGCACACCTGGACCGGGGGAACGGCGTCGTCGGCACCGGGGAGGGCGGCACCGGGGAGGGCGGCACCGGGGAGGGCGGCACCGGGGAGGGCGGCACCGGGGAGGGCGACGCCGAGGGCAGCGGCGTCGCGCAGCGACTCCTCGACCAGGGCGAGCTGGGCTTCGTCGTCGACCATCACGGTGATCGCGGCCCGGGCGCGCGGGTCGCGCACCAGGGCGGCGAGAGCCTCCCGGTCCACGCTCGGGTACCCGACCAACAGATCCCGCGCGCCGTGCCCGACGTGCCACAGGGCCTCGGCGAGCGACGTCGTCATGATGCCCGTGAACCCGGCGGCGAGCGCGCGGTCCACCAGGGCCCGCACGCGGACCGACTTGGCCGCGAGGCGCACGGGGGTGCCGCCCGCACGTCGCAGCAGGTCGGCGGCGTTGGCGTCGAACCGGTCCAGGTCGACGACGGCCACCGGACCGGGCACGCCCCCGGTGGCGCGCGTCAGGCGGCGGGTGAGAGCTTCGGCGGTCTCCATGCCGGGAACGCTACCGGGCCAGGATCCTCGGCCGCCCGGACCACGGCCCCTGGCCTGTGCCAGACTCGACGGCATGGCCGACACCGTCGTGGGAACGTCCCCCATCACCGTCCCCGCCTGGGAGAACTGGGCGCGCACCGTCGCCGCACGGCCCGCACGCACGGCCTCACCGGAGTCGGAGGACGAGGTGGCGTCCCTGGTCGCGGGCGCAGCGGCAGACGGCCTGCGGGTGCGGGCGCGCGGCTCCGGCCACTCCTTCACCCCCGCGGCGGTGACCGACGGCCTGCTGCTCGACCTGGCCGGGCTCAGCGGGCTGACCACCGTGCGCCGCCGGCCCGACGGCACCGCCCGCGTCACGGTGCGCGCGGGCACCCCCCTGTTCCACCTGCACCACCTGCTCGCGGCCCGCGGGCTCGCCATGACGAACCTGGGCGACATCGACAAGCAGACGATCTCCGGGGCGATCTCGACCGGGACGCACGGCACCGGCCTGCGGTTCGGCGGGCTCGCCACCCAGGTCTGCGGCGTCCGGGTGGTGACCGCGGACGGCGTCGTGCGCGAGGTCGGGGTGGACGACGCGTCCGGCACCCCGGAGCGGGAGCTCTTCGAGCTCGCCCGGCTGGGTCTCGGCACGGCAGGCGTGCTCACCGCGGTCACGATCGAGGCGGTGCCGGCCTTCTGGCTGCGATCCACCGAACGTCCCGAACGCCTCGGCGAGTTCCTCGAGGACCCCGACGCCTTCGCACGCTCCGCGGACCACGCGGAGCTCTACTGGTTCCCCGGCACCCACCGCATCCAGGCGATCCGCAACGTGCGGCTGCCCGCGGACGAGGCCGCCCAGTGGGGTACCGACCGGTCCGGCCTCAAGGGCCGGCTGCGCCAGCTGCGCCAGGAGGCACGGGGGCTCGTGGACGACGAGCTGGTCACCAACGGCGTGTTCGAGGTGGCCTGCCGGCTGTGCACGGCCGCGCCGATCCTGACCCCGGGGGTCAACCGCTTCGCCAGCAAGGCGCTCGCGGCCCGCGAGACCGTGGCGCCGTCGTACCGCGTCTTCTGCCACAAGCGCCGGGTGCGCTTCCGGGAGATGGAGTACGCGCTGCCGCGTGAGGCCGTCGGCGACGTGGTGCGGGAGCTGGCCGACTGGCACCATCGCAGCGGCGAACCGGTGGCGTTCCCCGTCGAGGTCCGCTTCGCCGCACCCGACGACCTGTGGCTGTCCACGTCCCGCGGCCGGGACACGGCGTACGTCGCCGTCCACCAGTACCAGCGCATGCCGCACCGCCGGTGGTTCGACGCCGCCGAGCGCATCTTCGTGGCGGCGCAGGGGCGACCGCACTGGGGCAAGCTGCACCACCGCACGGCCCAGGACCTGGCCGAGCACTACCCGCTCGGCGACGTCGCCCGGGTGCGCCGTGCCGTGGACCCGGACGGGGTGTTCACGAACTCCTACGCGGACGCCGTGTTGGGCACCGGCTCGGCGGGCACCGTCAGATAGTTCAGGATCAGGTCCCCCAGCGCGGTGAACCCCTCCACGGCACGGTCGTCGTCCTCGTCCACCAGCCACGCGAGCTCGACGCCGTCGATGAGCACGGTGATGATGCGGGCCAGCACGGCGACGTCCACGCTGTAGCGCACCCCGGTCGCCGCCTCGAGGGATCGTGCGAGCTGCTCCGCCATCGCGACCGACTGGGTCAGCTGGATGCGCGCGGCAGGCCTCAGCGTCTCCGACCGCGCACCCGCGGTGGCGATCTCCAGCAGGAGGAGCCGCACCTGGCGGTGCCTCTTCAGGGAGTCGAGGAGCACGGGCGCCAGCCGGCGCAGCAGGTCGGCGGCGTCCAGGCCGGCGCCCCGCGCGATCTCGTCGCGCAGGTGCTCATACGTCTCGATGCTGATCGAGCGGCTCATCGCGTCGAGCAGGTCCGTCTTGTCGTGGAAGCAGTAGTGCACCGTCCCCAGCGAGACACCCGCCTCCGCGGCGACGCCCCGCACGGTCACCGACTCCACGCCGGAGCGCGCGGCGACGCGCAGCGCTGCGTCGACCAGCTGGGCGCGCCGTTCCGCCAGCGGCTTACGGTTCATCAGCCCGGCTCGTCCCCAGCACCGGCGGCGGTGGGCACCACGAGTGCGGTGGCGATCGCGGCGACTCCCTCGCCCCGGCCCGTCAGACCCAGGCCGTCCGTGGTGGTGGCGCTCAGCGAGACGGGCGCCCCGGCAGCCGCGCTCAACGCATGGACCGCCTCGTCGCGCCGCGAACCGACCGCGGGCCGGTTGGCGATCACCTGAACGGCCACGTTGCCGATCTCGAACCCGGCCGCCCGCACCCGGCGCGCGGCCTCGGCCAGCAGCCGCGTGCCGGAGGCGCCGGCCCACTCGGGTTCATGCGTGCCGAAGTTGGCGCCCAGGTCGCCCAGGCCGGCTGCCGAGAACAGCGCGTCGGCCGCCGCGTGGGCCACGACGTCGGCGTCGGAGTGCCCGGCCAGGCCGTGCTCGCCGGGCCAGCACAGCCCGGCCAGCCACAGCTCGCGACCCGAGTCCGGGTCTGCGTACGCGTGCACGTCCACGCCGACGCCGGTGCGCGGCAGCGGGGTGCTCACGCCGGGATCCCCGCGTAGCGTTCGGCCAGGACCAGGTCCCACTCCGTGGTGATCTTCCACGCCGCCTCCTCGCCGTCGACCACCACCACGGGTTCGCCGAGCGCCTCCACGAGCGCCGCGTCATCGGTGGCGCCTCCCGTCACCGCGGCGGCGTGGGCGCGGGCGAGCAGGTCGCGTTCGAAGCCCTGCGGTGTCTGCACGGCGCGCAGCGTCGACCGGTCCGGCGTCGCGACAACGCTCGCGACGCCGTCGGGACTGCGCAGGGGACCATCGGTGCCTGTGCTGGGCGGGCCGGACACGATCTTGACGGTATCAACGACCGGCAGACCCGGCACGACGGCGCGGTGCCCGGCGCGCACCGCCGTCACCACGCGCCGCACCAGCTCCGGGGAGGCGAAGGGCCGGGCGGCGTCGTGCACCAGGACGACGTCCGCGTCCGGGGCGACGACCGCGACGAGCGCGAGCCCCGCGGCCACCGACTCCTGGCGGGTGCCGCCCCCGGCGGTGACCCGGACCGGGACCGTGACCCCCGCATCGGTGGCCGTGGCCGCGCACATCACGTCGACGATGCCGGCCGGGGACGTGATCACGATCGCGTCGACGACGCCGGAGGCGGCCAGCCTCCGGGCCGCGTGGACGACCAGCGAGGCGCCGGCGATCTCGACCAACGCCTTGGGCGCCGCACGGCCCAGGCGGGTGCCGGCGCCCGCGGCGGTGAGGATCGCGACTGTCTTACCTGCCACCGGGACCACCCCTGCCTGCACAAACGACGCAGCCTCCGCCGTAGGGCGGAGGCTGCGTCACGATCTGCTCGTCATCGACTCGTTCGAGGCGACCAGCTCACGAGGCCAGAACCTCGTCGAGGATCGCCTCGGCCTTGTCCTCTTCCGTGTGCTCGGCCAGCGCGAGCTCGGAGACCAGGATCTGGCGTGCCTTGGAGAGCATGCGCTTCTCACCGGCGGAAAGACCACGGTCGGCGTCGCGGCGCGACAGGTCGCGGACGACCTCGGCCACCTTGATGACGTCACCTGACGCGAGCTTCTCCAGGTTGGCCTTGTACCGGCGCGACCAGTTGGTCGGCTCCTCGGTGTATGGCGCGCGCAGCACCTCGAACACCCGGTCCAGGCCCTGCTGGTCGACCACGTCACGCACGCCCACGAGGTCGACATTCTCCGCCGGGACCTCGATGGTCAGGTCACCCTGCGCGACCTTCAGCTTGAGATACATCTTCTCTTCGCCACGGATCTTGCGAACCTTGATCTCCTCGATCAAAGCGGCACCGTGATGCGGGTAGACAACCGTCTCGCCTACTTCGAAAGTCATCTGTAGGTGTCCCCTTTCCCAACGGCCGAGTCTATCACGGGGAGGGTGGCAGCCCACCAGAGGTGCGGGCCGACCGCCGCGCGCCTGCGACCGTCCGCGCAGGTCAGGAAGCCGCCCGAGTTCGCCCCTGTCCTCCTGTGCACCTCTCGGGCGCCCACGGACCACCCCGCCCACGGGCCGGACGCCGCGTCGACCGGGGGCCGCCGGTGGTCGAGCCC
>BCWJ01000010.1 GCA_001592145.1 Xylanimicrobium pachnodae JCM 13526 = NBRC 107786
GGTACGCCGCCGCCTACGAGGACCCGGAGTGGACCGACACGATCTCCCCGATCGTGGCGGGCCTCCTCATCAAGGAGCGCTCCGTCGTCACCCGGGTGCGGCCGACACCGGTCTCCGGCCCGCGGTGACCCGTCCCGGGCGGGTGTGGCCATGGGCTGCACCCGGCCGGACGCCGGCGGAGCGGGATGGGGTGGTCAGCCGTCCAGGACGGTGATCCCGAGCTGGGCGGCCAGGGCGGGTGCGAGGTCGCTGAGCTGCCGGGTGCTGATCGCCGTCCCGGCGAGCGCCTCCACGCCGCCGAGCTCGCCGAGGTCCACCCCGCGCAGATCGACGTGCCGGAGCGTCGACGCCTGGACGTCGAGCCGGTGGATCCGGGTGCCGGTGAACGCCACCCGTGCTGCTGTTGCCTGGACGAGGTCGAGCTCGTCGATCGTGCAGTCGGTGAAGCGGACGTCCTCGAGCGTTGCGCCGCGCAGGTTGACGTACCCGAGCCTGCATCCGACGACGTCGACGCCGCGCCAGGTCGACTCGTAGACCTCGGCCGACCCGATCCGGGTGGCGCGCAGAGCGACGTCGCGGAGCTGGGCGCGCACGGCCCGCGCGACCGTGAAGTCGCCACCCTCGACGACGATCTCGGCGAGGGTGGCGTTCGAGAGGTCGATCCGGCCGGCGCGCACGTTTGCCAGGTGCGTCTCGTACAGGCCGGCGCGGGCCAGGTCGATGGTGTCCGAGTCGACGTCCGCGAACCGCAGCCCCTCGAGGTCCGCGCCAGGCACCAGATCGCCGGGGTCGCCCGCCGCCAGCGAGGTGAGAGCCACGGGGTCGATGGACGGAGGTTCGGGGAACGCGCGCTTTCGTGCCATGGCGGCAGCGTATCGACGCGCACAGGGGTCGATGTGCACAGAGCTCGACGTGCACAGAGCTCGACGTGCACAGAGCTCGACGTGCACAGAGCTCGACGTGCACAGAGGTCGATGTGCCCAGTGTGGTCGGCTGTGCCCCCCGGTCAGACCTGCACCGTCGGGGTGCCCGGCTCCGCTCAGGGCTCCGCGGGTGTGGTGCCGGCCTCGTCGGGGCGCGACCGGCGGACGCGCCGAGCCCCGGCCACGACGCCGCGCCCGAGGGCGGCCACCGCGACGGCCGCGACCAGCCAGGGGAGTACCGCCCCGGCGGCGACGGCCACGGCGCGGCCGAACGTGGTCAGCGCGTCCCAGCCGGCGGACAGCCCGCCGCGGAACCCGGCGGGTGGCGGGGCGAGCTGGGCGATCGCCGACTCGTCGGCGGCGACGTAGACGTCGAGCGTGGACATCGCCACGCGGTCGGACAGGTCGGCCCGCTGGGCACCTAGGGCGTCGAGATCCGCCTGGCGTGAGGCGAGCTCGTTCTCGACGGCCAGGAGGTCCTTGGTGTTCGCGGCCTGCGCCATGAGCTCGGTGAGCCGAGCGGTGGATGCCTGCAGTGCTGCGATGCGCGCGTCGAGGTCACGACCGGTGGCCGTGACGTCCTCCTTCTGGATCGACACGTCGGAGACGTCGCCGATGCCGCGCAACGCGTCGATCGTCTGGTTGATGGCGTCGGCGGGCAGGCGGAGCGTCAGGTGCGCGGTGGCGGGGGAGTCGTCGGTGCCGCGGGACTCCTCGCGCTGCTCGACGCGTCCGCCGGCCCGCTCGGTCAGGGTCGCGATCCGGGCGGCGGCACCGACCGGATCGTCGGCGACGACGGTGGCCGAGCCGGTGGTCACGACCTCGCGTGCGGTTGCCTGGACGGCATCCGATCCCAGGGTGCCGGCCGCCGCGCCCTGATCGGCGGCGCCGACCTCGTCGGCCGGTCCGGCGTCTGCGGCCTCGCCCACCTGCGGGGCGGACTGGGCGCCGGAGTCCGCGGCGCCCCCGCGCGACGACGAGCAGCCGGCCGTCAGGAGGACGGCGGTGAGCAGGACGGCGAGGAGGAGCAGCGCGCGCGGCAGCATCGTCGCGGCGGGTCGCGGAGCCGGTCGGGACAGGGACGACGTCGTCATGCCCACAGTGTGTCGAGACCAGGGTGTTTCTCGACAGGTGCCAAGGTCACCGTTGGGTCACAGATGTGCCGAGCCCGCGCCGAGCGCTGCCCCGCGCTCGCGACAGGGTCAGCGCGTGACGGCCGGGTGCGGTTCGTGCGTGCCTCGCCTACGGTCGGGGGACGGGTTCATCGCGAGGAGCACAGCACCATGGCCATCTTTGACGCACTGGACATCTTCACTCCGGCGGTCCGCGAGGAGATCTTGTCCATCCCCGGGTTCGCCGACCTGTTGCGCGACCAGTGGCTCGAGAACGAGGGACCGGGCCACCCGGGTCCTCTGGAGCTCAAGAACTTCGGACCCGGGCAGCTCGACGAGCACGGCATCCAGTGGTTGCTCAACAACGCCCCGGACGACTCGTCGCGGGTCCCCGCGACCGCCGACGTGCCGCACTGGCGGGCCTCGGAGTGCGTGGTGCGCATCGCCACGGGCCCGGCAGCGGCCAAGGCGCGTGCCCTGGTGGTCAAGATCGCCGACGAGCTGGCCGCCAGCGGCCAGGCGGACACCCGGGCGTTCCGGGCGTACGTCGAGAGCATCCAGCACGTCCTGGACGAGCGGAAGGACCAGCCGGAGACGATCGTCACCGGGTTCGCGCACCAGTTCTGAGCCGGGGGCTGCCGGGCGCGGCCAGCACAGGACGATCGCGTCAGACGCCGCTCGGCGTCCGGGGGGCGGCTTCCGTCGGTCCGCTAACGTCACGCCCGTGATCAAGTACCTGGGCTCGAAGCGCATGCTCGCGCCGGTGCTGGGTGCCATGGCGGCGGCCGTCGGGGCACGCACGGCCGTGGACCTGTTCACGGGGACCACGCGTGTGGCGCAGGAGCTCAAGCGACGCGGCATCCACGTGACGGCCTGCGACGTCGCCACCTATGCGGCGGTGCTGAGCGACTGCTATGTCGCCACCGACGGCGACCACGTGAACCGCGACGAGCTGGAAGACGTGCTCGCACACCTCAACGCCCTGCCGGGCCGGCGCGGCTACTTCACCCGGACCTTCTGCGAGGAAGCGCGGTTCTTCCAGCCCAAGAACGGCGCGCGCGTCGACGCGGTGCGGGACGCCGTCGAGTCCGGGTTCCGGGGCACGCCGCTGTTCCCCGTCCTGATGACGGCGCTGCTGGAGGCGGCCGACCGGGTGGACTCGACCGCCGGCATGCAGATGGCGTACCTCAAGTCGTGGTCGGCGCGGTCGGCGAACGACCTGGTGCTCCGCGCTCCCGCGTTGCTCCCGGGCGGTGGATGCACCGTGCTGGGCGACGTCGTCGACACGATCGGTGATCTGCCGGCGAGCGACCTCGTGTACGTGGATCCGCCCTACAACCAGCATCGGTACTTCACGAACTACCACATCTGGGAGACGCTGGTCCGCTGGGACGCCCCGGCGCACTACGGCGTCGCCTGCAAGCGTCTCGATGCGCGCGACCCGGCCACCAAGTCCGTGTTCAACAAGAAGCGTGAGATGCCGGGCGCGTTGCGGGACGTGCTGTCCCGCGCCCGCGGCGACATGGTGGTCGTCTCGTACAACGACGAGTCGTGGATCACCGCGCCGGAGATGATGCGCCTGCTGCGCGACGCGGGTCACGACGAGGTCCGCCTGCTGGCGTTCGACGCGAAGCGGTACGTCGGCGCGCAGATCGGAATCCACAACCGGGCGGGTCAGAAGGTGGGGAAGGTCTCCCACCTGCGCAACACCGAGTACCTGTTCGTCGCGGGGCGTGCGGAGAAGGTCGACGCCGCCTGCGCCGCGGCACCCACCGCTACGAGGAGCTAGGACGAGGGGTACCGACGGCGAAGGCGGTGACGCGGCGTCACGCCTTCTGGCAGACCCACCCCTGCGGCAGCTCGCCGTCTGCGAGCAGGTGGCGCACCTCGGCCTGCTCGGCGGGCGACAGGTCGGAGTCCATGTACGGGTAGATCACGGGCTCCTCCTTGGTGTTGTGGGCGTCCAGCAGGTCGAGGAGCTCCCGGCACGTCGCGGCGACGTCGTCGGCGGGCTGCCCGGGCGCCTGCAGGCGATCGGCGAGCGCGTCCATGCGGCGCCAGAGCTCGCCGTGCTCGCGGTACATGACCATGAGCGGCATCATGAGCGGGCCGCGGGGCAGGTGGGGGAAGACGATCTCCTCCTCCAGGTAGATGTGGCGGCGCAGCGCCGACATCGCGCCCAGCAGCGGTGCGGCCCGGACCAGCGGGTCGGGCTGCGTCGAGGCGAGGTACTCCTCGATCCCGGCGTCGATCGCGTGGTGCTCGTGGGTGAAGGCGTCCGCGAGGGACACGCCTGTGTCGTCCGAGGTCTGGGTCATGGTGGTGACGGTAGTCCTTCCGGCAGGCGCTCAGGGGCGCCTCCCGCGGTGCACCAGCCGGTGGGTGACCTCCACGAGCCCCGCGCCGACGGCGCCGAGGGCCAGGGCCACGAGCAGCCGTCCTGGGGTCACGGCCAGGAGGAACACGTGCTGTGCCACGGGCGGGACGAGCAGTGCCGCCGCGGCGAGCGCCGTCAGTGCGGCCACGAGCAACGTCTTCCACCGGTTGAACGGGCGGGCCAGCACGCCCACGGTCCACAGCCCCACGGTCAGCACCACGGCTGTGGCCACGGTCCGGGCGTCGGTCGGCGTCGTGGCCGGGTCGATCACCTGCGAGACCCGGTAGCCGGCGTACGCCGTCACCGCGGTGAGCAGCCCGACGGGCACCGCGAAGCGCAGCACGCGGGGCAGGAACCCGGGTGTGTATCGCCGGTTGTTGGGCGCGAGGGCCAGGAAGAACCCGGGGATCCCGATCGTGACGGCCGAGATGAGGGTGAGCTGGACGGGTTCGAGCGGGTAGGGGCTCACGCTCACGGCGGATCCCAGGGCCAGCACCAGCGAGTACACGTTCTTGACCAGGAACAGGTTCGCGGCCCGCTCGATGTTGGCGATGACGCGGCGTCCCTCCGCGACCACCTCCGGAAGGTGCGCGAACCGGCCGTCGAGCAGCACGAGCTGGGCGACGGCCCGCGTGGCGGCGGAGCCGGAGCCCATGGCGACGCCGATGTCGGCGTCCTTGAGGGCCAGCGCGTCGTTGACGCCGTCTCCCGTCATGGCGACGACGTGCCCGCGCCGTTGCAGGGCACCCACCATCGCGCGCTTCTGCTGCGGGGTCACGCGACCGAACACGCTGGCCTGCTCCAGGGCGTCGGCGAGCGCCTCCGGGTCCTGCGGGAGGGTGCCGGCGTCGACGGCGTCGTCGGGCCCGGTGACGCCCGGCACCCCGACGCGCGCCGCGACGGCACCGACCGTGCGTGGGCTGTCCCCGGAGATGACCTTGAGGGTGACGCCCTGGCGGCGGAAGAAGTCGAGCGTGGCCGCGGCGTCGTCGCGCAACCGTTCGGCGAGCACCAGGAGTGCGACCGGCGCGAGGCCCGGGGGCAGCACCGTCCCACCGTCGTCGTCGGCCGGTGTGGTGGTGGCGGCGAGGAGGAGCACGCGGCTGCCGGTGGCCGCGACGGCGGCCGCGTGCTCGAGCGCCGAGCGTGCGGGTGCGCCCTGCGGGTCGGGCAGCACCCGCTCGGGTGCGCCCAGCACCCAGGTGGTGGCGTCGGTGGTGGCGGCGGCCCACTTGCGCTGCGAGGAGAACGGGACCCGGGCCGTCGTCGGCCAGGGGCTCTCGGCGAACGCGGCGGCGATGGCCGAGCCGGTGGCGTTCGGGTCGTCGCGGAACAGCCCGATCGCGGCCGCGGCGTCGTCGGCCGTGAGCTCGGTGAGCGGCTCCACGCGGTCGAACACGATGTCGCCGTGCGTGAGCGTGCCGGTCTTGTCCAGGCAGACGACGTCGACGCGGGCGAGCCCCTCGACGGCGGGCAGCTCCTGGACCAGGGTGGAGCGCCGTGCGAGCGAAACCATGCCGAGCACGAACGCGAGCGAGGTGAGCAGCACGAGTCCTTCGGGGACCATGCCGACGAGCGCGGCGACCACCCCTGTGACGGCGTCGCGCCACCCGTGGTGGCCGGCGGCGTGCAGCTGGCTCCAGGCGAGGAGCGGTGCGACGCACACCATGACCACCGAGATCCAGCGCAGCAGCGTGTTCGTGCCCGCCTGGAGCTCGGAGCGGGTGAGGGTGAACCGGCGGGCGTCGGCGGCGATGCGCGCGGCGTACGCGTCGTCGCCCACGCGGGTGGCCTGGACGTGGCCGCTGCCCGCGACCACGATGGCTCCCGATCGGACCGTGTCGCCAACCCCCTTCGGAACGGGCTCCGACTCGCCGGTCAGCAGCGACTCGTCGAGCTCCAGTCCCGTGCTGTCGCGGACGACGCCGTCGGCGGGCACCTGGTCGCCGGCGCGGAGCACCAGGATGTCGTCCAGCACCACGTGCTCGACCGGCAGGTTGACGACGTCGCCGTCGCGCACGGCGCGGGCGGTGGGTGCGTTGAGCACGGCCAGCCTGTCGAGCGTGCGCTTGGCGCGCGTCTCCTGGATGATCCCGATGCCCGTGTTCGCCACCACGACGCCGACGAACAGCGCGTTCTGCCACCGCCCGGTGGTGAGGATCGCCAGGAACAGGCAGGTCAGCAGCGCGTTGAAGGGCGTGAACACGTTGGCCCGCACGATCTGTGCGAACGTGCGGCTCGGGAGGCGCGCGGCCGTGTTGGCCTGCCCCGCCGCGACGCGCTGGGCTACCTGGTCGGCGGTGAGACCGTGGAGCGGCGTCCGTGCGGCGTCGGTCACACCGTGAACCTATCGGTGCTGCGCCGTTCCCGAACCCTGGACGTCGCCCCGTGCGGTGTACTGTGCTTCACCCATGACGCCTGATGTGCTTGCGCTGCTCGCGGCGTACGACGCCGAGCTGCGCACCGACGCCGAGACCCGCGCCGCGAGGTCCGTCACGCGGATCGGGCCGCTGCACCTTGCTGTTTTCGGTGGTGGGGCTGTCTTCGGTGGTGGGGCTGGTTCCGGCGGCGGGGCCGCGCTCGGCAGCGCGCGCGGGTTCGTCACCTACCGCGACCTGTCCGACGGCGGGGCGCCGCCCACGGCGACGAGCGTGCGTGCCCTGGTGGCCGACGCCGTCGCCTTCTTCGGGGACGGTCCCGCCGTGGGCGAGGTCGAGTGGAAGACCCGTGGCCACGACCTCGCCCCCGGCCTGCACGACGCGCTCGTCGAGCACGGTTTCGAGTGCGGTGAGGTGGAGTCGATCGTGGTCGGCGACGCCCGGCTGCTCGCCGTCGACGTGCCGCTGCCGGACGGCGTGGCGTTGCGCCGGATCACGGACGAGCAGGATGTGGCGGCGATGGTCGTCATGCAGTGCGAGGTGTTCGGACAGCCCGCGACGGAGCATGACGTGGCCGAGCGCGTCGCGGAGCTGATGCGCGCCCTGGCGGACTACTCCGGCACCGAGTACTGGGTTGCTCAGGCCGGTGGGGACGTCGTGTCCGCGGGTCGGATCGAGCCGGTTCCCGGGACGCGGTTCGCCGGCCTCTGGGGCGGTGCCACCCGGCCGGCGTGGCGAGGGCGCGGCATCTACCGGGCGCTGACGGCCGCCCGGGCCCGGTCCGCGCTGGCCCGCGGCGTGCGTTACCTGCACAGCGACTCCACGCCGTTCTCTCGTCGGATCCTCGAACGGTCCGGTCTGGTCACGGTCTCGACCACCACGCCGTACACGTGGCGGCGCGCGACCTCAGCGTGAGGCGGCCTCCTGGGGGAGGAGCACGCGGGCGAAGTAGTCCCGCAGGGAACCGGTCGCTGTCAGGGGGAGCACGGCGGCCACGTACTGGTCGGGGCGCACCACCACCACCGCTCCGCGGGCGCTGTCGATGCCGCGCAGAGCGAAGATGTCGCGCTGCGGGTCGGCGGCGTAGACCTTCTCGTAGTCGATGAGGCCGAACGGCCCCACTCGCGGCAGGAACACGGCGGGCACGTCCGCGGTCTCGACGTGCGCGTGGTCCTGCTGGTAGATCACCTTGACCTCGATCACGGCGTCGGGGTCGGCGCCGTGCGGGGTGTGTCGCAGCAGGGGTGAGTCGGCGGCGGTGCCCAGCCAGCGCGCCCAGTCGCGCAGCGCCGAGGCATCGGCGGGGGCCGGGGCGTCGGCGAACGCGTAGACGCGCCAGCGTCCGTCCGCCCGCGCGTGGTGGCCCAGCTCGACCGGGTTCGCGTCCGCGACGCGCACCACGGGCGCCGACTTGAACCGCCGGCCGATCGGGAAGCCGGTGGCCAGGTCCTGGTGGTCCGCGGTGGCGGTGATCAGCGACGGGGCGTAGCACGTCCCGAAGCCGAACGGGAACTCGGAGGTCTTGACGTAGAAGTCCTCCAGATACGCCGGGTCGGGCAGGTCCTCGGGCGGGGTCGCCATGAGGCGCGACCACTCGCGGTCGAAGTCGATGAGGTTCTGGGCCACCACGTGCCGTTCGGCCGAGTAGGTGGCCAGGAGGGCCTCTGGTGCCCGCCCGGTGAGCACGTGCGCGAGCTTCCAGGAGATGTTCCACCCGTCCTGCATGGACACGTTCATGCCTTGCCCCGCCTTGGCGGAGTGGGTGTGGCAGGCGTCGCCCGTGAGGAACACGCGGGGTGTCTGGGTCCCTGCGCGGTCGGCGGGCACGTCGTCGAACCCGTCGGTGACGCGGTGACCCACCTCGTACACGCTGTGCCAGGGCACGGAGCGCACGTCGAGCGTGTAGGGGTGGATGATCGCGTTGGCCCTGTCGATGATCGCCTGCACGGGGGTGGCACGGACCTGGCCGGCGTCGTCGTCGGGCACGGCCCCGAGGTCCACGTACCAGCGCACCAGGAACCCGCCCTCGCGCGGGATGAGCAGGATGTTGCCGCCGTCGTGCGACTGGATGGCGCACTTGGTGCGCACGTCGGGGAAGTCGGTCACGGCGAGCACGTCGAGCACGCCCCAGGCGTGGTTGGACGTGTCGCCCACGGGGGTGCGCCCGATGGCGGACCGCACCGCCGAGTGGGCGCCGTCGCAGCCGATGACGTACCTGGCGCGCACCGTGCGCTGCTCGCCCTCGCGCTCCCCGGTGGTGTGCCGCACGGTGACGGTCACGGGGTAGTCGGCGTCCTGCGTGACGGTGAGGCTCACGAACTCGATGCCGTAGTCGGGGGTGAGCCGGGCCGGGGCGTGCGCGGCGACCTCCAGGAAGTAGTCGAGCACCCGCGCCTGGTTGACGATCAGGTGGGGGAACTCCGACAGGCCGTACGGGTCGTCCGGGGGGACGGCTCCGCGCACGATGTGGTCCGGACGAGCCGGGTCCGGGTGCCAGAACGCCATCTCGGTGATGCGGTACGCCTCGGCGATGACCCGCTCGGAGAACCCGAAGGCGTGGAACGTCTCGACCGAGCGTGCCGCGACGCCGTCGGCCTGGCCCATCTCGAGACGGCCGGGGCGGCGCTCGACGAGGTGGACGCGCAGCCCCGGGAACTGGGCGAGCTGGGCGGCGGCGATGACGCCCGCGGGTCCGGCGCCGACGATGAGCACGTCGACCTCGTCGGGCAGGTCGTCGGGGCGTTCGAGCCCGTAGCCGGCCGCGGGGTGGATGAGCGGGTCGCCCGTGACGTACCCGTGGTGGTGGAACTGCATGGTGGCCCGCCTCGTCGTCTGCCCAGCGGGGCTCCCCGACGTCGGCGTCGGGCCGCTGAGCGTGCCCGTGGGCCGCGCGGCGTCGCTGCCGAGGACCCGCGCCGAACATATACGATTTGTGGTCCGGGCGCGGGCTCGCTGGCCGCGAGCTGCGGTCTGGTGCGCCAGATGCGCGCCTGCTGCGCGACACACCTGGGAATGATTCTCATCTGGGGATGAGAATCATTCCCATGTTCAGACGACGCCGCTCCCTGCTGATCACCGCCGCCGTACCCGTCGCCCTCCTGGCCACCTGGGCCTTCGCCGGCGGCGGACAGACCCCCGCCGACCCCGCCACGACCGACGACGACGCCACCCGAGCCAGCGTCGTGACCTCGTTCTACCCGCTCCAGTTCGTCGCCGAACGCGTCGCCGGGGGCCTCGCCGACGTCGACAACCTCACCCCGCCCGCCGCGGACCCGCACCACCTCGAGCTCTCCCTCGCCCGCGTGCGCACCGTCGGCACCGCCGACGTCGTCGTGACCCTCGGCGGGTTCATGCACGCCGTCGACGCTGCCGTCGAGACCCAGGAGCCGGCGCGCGTCGTCGACGCCGCCGAGCTCGTGGACCTGCTGCCCGCCACCGTCACCGGCGGGCACACCCACGACGACGGTGAGTGCTCGCACCACTCGCACGACCACTCGCACGATCACTCGCACGACGACGATCATGCGCACGACCACTCGCACGACGACGATCACTCGCACGACGACGACTCGCACGACCATGCGCATGAGCACGACGACGTGGACGGCCACGATCACTCGGCGGGCATGGGCGGGTACGACCCCCACTTCTGGCTCGACCCGCTGCGCCTGGCCCGCCTCGCACAGCCGGTGGCCGACGCGCTCGCGGACGCCGACCCGGCCAACGCCGACGCGTTCGCCGCCAACGCGGCCGCCCTGGAGCGTGAGCTGGCCGACCTGGACGCGGAGATCGCGGACGCGCTCGCCCCGTTCGAGGGCGCCACCCTCGTCACCAACCACACGGCCTTCGGCTACCTCGCGGCGCGGCACGGCCTCGCCCAGGTGGGCATCACGGGGCTGGACCACGAGATCGAGCCGTCCCCCGCACGGCTGCGCGAGATCGGTGACGTCGTGCGCGAGAACGGGGTCGAGACGATCTTCTACGAGACGCTCGTCAGCCCGCGCGTCGTGCGCACCCTGGCCGACTCGCTGGGCGTGCGAGCCACCGTGCTCGACACGCTCGAGGGCCTCACGCCGCAGAACGCGGCGGCGGGCGAGGACTTCATCAGCCTCATGCGGACCAACCTGACGACGCTGACCGAGGGCCTCGTCGTCCCGTGACGACACCTCCCGTCCGTTCGCGGTGACGCCGCAGGACCCCAGGTTGCGCGCTCGCAGCCTGGGGTCCTGCGGCCCGCTGCGTTTGGCGCGCTCCACACCCGCTCACCGATACTGGGGGGATGGCTGATCCCTGGAGTCGCGGCGCATGAGCGGGAGTACCTGGCTGAGCATCGCGCTGGTGGTGCTGTTCGTCCTCATCGGTGGGCTCTTCGCGGGGACCGAGCTGGCCCTGGTGTCCCTGCGGCAGTCGCAGCTGGGCCGCCTGGAGCAGCAGGGCAAGCGGGGTGCCCGGGTCGCGGCGGTCGCGCGCGACCCCAACCGGTTCCTCGCCGCGGTGCAGATCGGCGTCACGGTGGCCGGGTTCCTCTCGGCCGCGTACGGGGCGTCGGCGCTCGCGCCGGACTTCGTGCCGGTGCTGACGGGGCTCGGGCTCAGCGAGCGGGTGGCGCAGCCGGTCGCGCTGATCGTGCTGACCCTCGTGATCGCGTACCTGTCGCTGGTGCTCGGCGAGCTGGTGCCCAAGCGGCTCGCGCTGCAGCGGGCGCAGGCGATCTCGCTGGCGGTCGGGCCGACCCTGGACCGGTTCGCCTCCCTCATGCGGCCCGTCGTGTGGCTCCTGTCCGCGTCCACCGACGCCGTCGTCCGGCTGCTCGGCGGCGACCCGCGCGCCACCACGGAGGAGATCTCCGGTGAGGAACTGCGAGACATCGTGGCGGGGCACGGGGCGCTGGCGGAGGACGAGCGCCGCATCCTCGACGACGTGTTCAGCGCGGGGGAGCGCACGCTCGGGGAGGTGATGCGCCCACGCGGCGAGGTGACGTTCCTGCCGGGCTCGATGCCGCTGCCCGCCGCTGCGGTCACCGTCGCAGCCAGCCCGTTCTCGCGGTACCCGGTGACCGGGGACGGGTTCGACGACGTCATCGGGTTCCTGCACGTGCGTGACCTGCTCGGGGTGGTCGACGACGGCCGCACCGTGGCCGACCTCGCGCGTCCGATCCCGTTCCTCCCGCTGACCAACCGCCTCCTGCCGTCGATGTCGGCGCTGCGGGCACAGGGCGCGCACATCGCGATCGTGGTGGACGAGTACGGCGGCACCGACGGCATCGTGACGCTGGAGGACATGGTCGAGGAGCTCGTGGGGGAGATCCACGACGAGTACGACGTGCCCGAGCCCACCGACCTGGGCGAGGCGGACGGTCACCGCGTCGTCGACGCCCGGGTCACCATCGAGGAGTTCGCGCAGGTCACCGGGCTGCCGCTGACCGACGGGCCGTACGAGACCGCCGCCGGGTACGTCATCCACCGTCTGGGGCGCCTGGCGCAGGTCGGAGACCGGGTCGCGATCGACGGACACGACCTGGTGGTCACGCAGGTGGAGGGCCGCCGCATCACGCGGCTGACCGTCGAGTGAGCGGGGCCGCCGTGTGAGCGGGCCCGTCGAATGAGAGGGTGGCGGCCATGGCAACGCTCCTGCTCGCGCTGATCTACCTGGCGTTCATCAGCCTCGGGCTGCCGGACCCGATGCTCGGTGCCGCCTGGCCGGCCATGCAGCAGGACCTGGGCGTCCCCGTGTCCTACGCCGGGTTGATCGCGATGGTCATCTCCGCCGGGACCATCGTCTCGAGCCTCCTGTCCGACCGGCTCACCCGGCGCTGGGGTGCCGGCCGGGTCACGGCGGTGTCCGTGCTGGTCTCGGCGGCGTCGCTGCTGGGCTTCTCTCTGGTCGGGTCGTTCTGGCCGCTGCTGGCCCTCGCCGTGCCGTTCGGGCTGTCCGCGGGAGCGATCGACGCCGCGCTCAACAACCATGTGGCCCTGCACTACAGCTCGCGGCACATGAACTGGCTGCACTGCTTCTGGGGTGTGGGCACCGTCATCAGCCCGTTCCTCCTGGCGCAGGCGCTGGCCTCGCAGCACGGGTGGGCGGGCGGCTATCGCACGGTGGCCCTCATCCAGATCGGCATCGGCGTGCTGCTGGTGGCCACGCTGCCGCTGTGGCGCACCCAGCTCGCGCACACGGAGGCGCTGCGCACCACCGCGCGCGCCCTGCGCCTGCCCGAGATCCTGCGGATCCGGGGTGTGAAGTCGCTGCTGGTGGCGTTCTTCGGCTACTGCGCGGTCGAGGGCACCGCGATGCTGTGGGGCGCGTCGTACCTGGCGCTGCACCGCGGCGTGGACCCGACCACCGCCGCCCGGTACGCGTCGTTCTTCCTCCTGGGCATCACCGTGGGCCGGTTCCTCGCCGGGTTCGTCGCCGACCGCCTCGGTGACCGGGGCATGATCCGGCTCGGCCTGGCCGTCATGGTCGTCGGCATCGCCGGGATCTGGCTGCCCGTGCCGGGCAACGGCCTGGCCCTGAGCGGGCTGGTGCTCCTGGGCCTCGGGTGTGCGCCCATCTACCCGGCGATCATCCACTCGACCCCCGCGAACTTCGGCGCCCACCATTCGCAGGCGATCATCGGAGTCCAGATGGCGGCGGCCTACACGGGCTCCATCGTGGCGCCGCCCGCGTTCGGCCTTCTGGCGGACCACGTGAACATCGCCCTGTTCCCGGCGTACCTGGCGCTGCTGACCGCGCTCGTGGCCGTGATGAGCGAACGCGTGGTGCGCCGCACCGCCGAACCCGTGCGGGCCGACGGGTCGGGCGATGCCCCTGGTGGGCGCGATTCCAGCCTCGACGCGACCCGCTCCCAGGGCGGCCACTAGGCTCATGCGTTCGAGCAGGGGACGACGGCGCCGGCACGCGGGCGAGGTCCCGGTTGCCGTGCGACCGGCCCCGCACCGGCCCCGACGTGAGGATGGATGATGGTCGCCCTGGTGCTGGCCCCCCTCGTGCTCGGCGTCGCCCTCTACAAGCTGCCCGCCCTCGTGGCGCGCACCCTGGCCGTGGCGGGCCAGGTGGGTCTCGGCGCGTGGACGATCGTCCTGCTCTCGCGTGCCACCGGCTCCGCACCGACGTTCGAGGTGCTCGGCAGCGGGGACCGCACCGCGTACATCGCCCTGCGCGGTGACCAGAGCGCCCTGACCCTCGTGCTGCTCACCATCGTGCTGTCCACCGCCGCGCTCGTGTACGTCCTGGGGGAGACGTACGCCGACGGCAAGCTGCTGCTCCTGATCCTGGCCCTGCAAGGGCTCACGTCCGGCATCCTGCTGATCGACGACGTGTTCACCCTGTTCGTCCTCTTCGAGGTCGCGACCCTCGCCGTCATCGTCCTGGTCATGTTCCGCCGCGACCGCCGGTCCCTCTACGACGGCCTGTACTACCTGACCATCCAGATCGTCGCCATGCTGTTCTTCCTGTTCGGCATCGCCTACCTGTACCGCGCGTTCGGCGTCCTGAACGTCACCGCCATCGGCGACGCGATCGCCTCCGGCGCGGAC
Source organism: Xylanimicrobium pachnodae JCM 13526 = NBRC 107786 (assembly GCA_001592145.1). GTDB lineage: Bacteria > Actinomycetota > Actinomycetes > Actinomycetales > Cellulomonadaceae > Xylanimonas > Xylanimonas pachnodae. The sequence continues at coordinate 14,329 of BCWJ01000010.1, forward strand.
CCACGCGCGCTCGTGCTGCCCTTCGCGTTCCTGCTGACGGGGCTGGGCCTCAAGGCGGGCCTGTTCCCCCTGTTCAGCTTCGTGCCGCGCGCCTACGCCAACCCGGGCGCCCCCACCGTCGCGCTCATGATCATGTCCGGCATCCTGGTCAACGCGCCCCTGTTCTGGATCTCGCGGTTCATCACCGTGTTCACCCCCGGCCTGGACCTGCGCGCCTTCCTCGTCGTCGTCGGGCTGATCACCGGTGTGACCGGCGCCGTCATGGCGCTCGCCACCGCGGACCTGCGGCTCGTGCTCGCCTACTCCACCGTCGCCCAGGCCGGGCTCATCACGATCGGCCTCGCCGCGGGCACCACCACCGCCACCGACGGCGCGCTGCTGCACCTGGCGAACCACGCCCTGCTCAAGTCCGTGCTGTTCCTGTGCGCCGGCATGATCGTGCGCGAGTACGGCACCGGAGATCTCGCGGCGATCCGCGGAGTCGCCCGCCGCCTGCCCCGAGTCACCGCGGTGAGCATCCTCGCGATCCTGGGCATGGTCGGCGCCCCCCTGACGGGCGCGGCCGCATCGAAGGGCCTCATCCTCGAGGGCACCGACGGCTGGACCTCCGTCGCCGTGTGGGTGGTCAACGCCGGCACCATGCTCGTCTTCCTGCGGTACTCGGTGATGTTCTTCGGACGCAGCGCCCGACCGGCACAGCCGTCCCGCCCCCGCGTCGACGCCACCCAGCGGGTGGTCGTCATCGTCCTGGCCGTGCTCGTCCTCGCCACCGGCGCGGCCGCACCGGCGCTCGCGGAGCTGCTGCTGGGTCCGGGCGGGGCGGTGCCCACCGTGGTGGACACGGCGAAGGTAGGGGCGTTCGCGCTGCTGGCGGTGGGCGCCGTCCTGGTGCGCCGCGCGACGGTGCCCTTCGCGCGCCGCGTGCGCGGCCCGCTGCTGGTCCCGCTGTCCCTGCCGCAGTCCGTGGCCGCGCTGTGCGTGTTCTTCGCGGCGACGGCGCTGGCCGGCGCGTGGGCGGTGGCGTGATGGCGACGACGTCGAGGGCCGACGGCGTGCGCGGCACGTGGGCGCGGCTGCGTCGCAGCGGCTGGGCGGTCCTGGTGCTCACGGGCATCTGGGTGGTCATGAACGAGCAGCTCACCGCGCTGGTGGTGGGCTCGGGCGTGGCGGTCGCCGTGGTCACCCTGGCGCTGACGGACCGGCTGCTCGGCATCGACCACACCACCACCGTGTTCCTGCACCCGCTCGCGTGGGTGCGCTACGTGCTCATGCTCGCCCGCGAGATCGCGCTCGCGGCATGGTTCATGGCGGTCACGATCGTGCGCGGCCGGGCCACCGTCACCCAGTTCGAGCTCGTCAGCGAGCTCGACGACGAGCTGCTCCTGTTCCTGCTGGCCAACTCGATCATCCTCACGCCCGGCTCCGTGGCCACCGACCGGCGCGGCTCCACGATCACCGTGGTCACCTGCGACGACGACGTGGAGCGCGCCGTGGCCACCTGCCGCCGGCTCGAGCGGGCCGTCGCGCGCATCGGGGCCCCCCGCGGGAGGGCCGCGTGATCCTCACCGTCATCAGCTTCGTGCTCGCGACCGCCTGTGTGATCAGCGGGCTGGTGGTGCTGCGCGGGGCCAGCTCGTGGACGCGCCTGCTCGCCTTCACCCTGGTGGCGTCCAAGGTGAACCTGCTGGTCATGGTGCTCGCGCTGGCCACCGACCAGACGTTCTATCTCGACGTCGCCGTGGTGTACACGCTGCTGAGCTACGTGGGCGTGCTGGTGCTCTGCCAGTACATGGCGCGCAAGGAGCCCGGCGATGCGTGACCTGACCGGGACCGTCCTGATCGCCGCGGGCGCCGTCGTGATGCTGCTCGGGCTCGTCGGCGTGCTGCGCTTCAAGGACTTCCGCCTCCAGCTCCTCGCGGGAGCCAAGACCGACACCGTCGGGTTCATCGCCATCGCGCTCGGCCTCGCGGTGCGCAGCGGCCTGACCTGGTTCACCGCGAAGGCCCTGCTGATCCTCGTCGTCGTCCTCGCCGTCAACGCGGTGACGTCGTCGGCGATCGCGGCCGCGCACGCCACGGCGAGCGCCCGCACCGCGGGCCTGGCCGCCCCCGACGACGCCGCCCCCGACGACGCCGCCCCCGAAGCCGCCCCGGGTGACGTGGGCACCGACGAAGGGGAGGGGTGACATGGGGCTCGAACAGCTCGTCTTCGCCTTCCTCATCGTGTTCGCCCTCGCGGCGGTGTTCGCCTCCAGCCTCAAGCGGGCCATCATCACCTCGGGCGTGTTCGGGCTGTGGGCGGCGTTCGCCTACCTGCTGTTCCACGCCCCCGACGTCGCGGTGTCCGAGGCCGTGGTGGCGTCCTCGCTGGGCACCGTGCTGCTCATCCTGACGATCCGCAATTATGACGACCTGTCCGTACCCGGCATCGGGCAGATGATCTGGCGGCGCAAGGGCGCCGACCTGCTCATCGTCGGGGCGTGCGCCCTGGTGCTGTGGCTGACCGCACGGGCCCCCGCCGTCGCCGTCGCCCCCATGCAGGAGCAGGTGATGGCGGCGCACCTGGCCGGGCGCGGCGGGGTCAACCCGGTGACGTCGGTGCTGCTGCACTACCGCGTGCTGGACACCGTGCTTGAGGCGCTCATGCTGCTGATCGCGGTGCTCGGCGTCATGCACCTGACCCGCTCCGACGGGCGGGCGGCATCCGCGGAGAACCGCGTCATGAGCGAACGCCACCCCACCCTCGTGACCGCGCTGCGCATCCTGACCCCGGTGCTCGTCGTCGCCGGCGCAGCCCTCATCGTGGGCGACCCGAACACGCCGGGCGGTGGCTTCCAGGGGGCGGGACTGCTGGCCGCCGTCATCGTCGGGCGCTACCTCGTCGGGGCTCCCGGCCCGCGCTCCACCCGGGCGCTGGAGACCCTCGAGAAGGTCATCTTCGTCCTCTTCGTGCTGTCCGTGGCGGTGTACCTGCTGGTCGGGCTGCGCGACGTCGCCCCCGAGTCCTACCCGGCGTGGACGATCGTCATGAACGGCCTGCTGGGCCTCAAGGTGTTCTGCGGGTTGTCGATCATGTTCCTCTACTTCGCGTCGGAGGCATGATGGCCGACTGGCTCGATCTGTCCTGGCTCGATCTGTCCTGGCTCGATCTGTCGTGGCTCGACGGCACGACGACGGCGGTGATCCTCTTCTTCATCGGGCTTGCCGGGCTCGTCCTGCGCAAGAACATGATGATCTCGATCATCGCCATCTCGATCATGAACACCGCCATCATCCTGGCGTTCGTGACCTTCGGGTCGTCCACGGCCCATCGTTCTCCCGCCGCGGCCACGACCGTCGCGCAGGCGGCCGACCCCGTGCCCCAGGCGCTCATGATCACCTCCGTGGTGATCGGGGTGGCGATCCAGGCCGTGAGCCTCGTGCTCATCCTCGGGTACTACCGGCAGCACAAGACCCTCGACTGGGACGAGGCACGATCGCTGCGCGAAGGCGTGAGCCCTGCCGAGGCCGACCCGTTCCGCCGCGCGCGCGCCGCGCTCGGTGCGCTGTTCGGGCCGGCACCCGGCCCTCGCCCCGGTCCCGACCCCGGACCCGACGGGAACGGGGACCCCCGGGACGACGGTCCACCCACTGGGACGCGCGGATCGAACCCTTGACCCCCGTGCGCGTCCCGGCCTAACTTGGCGGCGCGATTCCCCACCGGGCAGCTGGCCCCGGCTCCACGTCCTCGTGACGCCGTTGTGGGGAGCGAACGGAACCACGCGTACCGCGCTCCGGAGCCCGCCCGAGGGTGATGACCTCGGCGGCTGCGCACTGCAACCTGGCCAGCTGGCCGAGGGCACCGGGCAGTCCCACCCACAAGGACTTCCCATGCCTCATCAGACCCAGCCTCATCAGACCGTTCCCGCCTTCCCGGGCGGCACCATCCTCGGCTACCCCCGCATCGGGCGACGCCGCGAGCTCAAGCGGGCCCTCGAGGCCCACTGGGCCGGGCGCACCACCACCGCCGAGCTCGAGGGGACCCTCACCGCGCTGCGCCTGGCTACCGTCCGCCACCTGGTGGACCTCGGCCTCGACGCCACCGACGGTTCCGTGCCCGGCTCGTTCTCGGCGTACGACCACGTGCTCGACGCGGCCGTGCTGCTCGGTGTCGAACCCGCCGACGGGTACTTCGCGGCGGCCCGCGGCGACACGACCCGGCCCCCGCTCGAGATGACCAAGTGGTTCGACACCAACTACCACTACCTGGTCCCGGAGATCGGTCCGGACACCCCCCTGCGGTTCGCCGACGACGCCCCCGTGCGCTGGTTCACCGAGGCGGCCCACCCCACCGACGGCGGGCGCCCGGTCGTCACGCGCCCCGTCGTCGTGGGCCCCGTCACGTTCCTGCTGCTCGCCACCGTCGCGCCCGGCGCACCCGACGGGTTCCGACCCCTGGACCGCCTCGACGACGCCGTCGCCGCCTACGCGGACCTGCTCGCCGCCCTCGGGGCGGCGGGGGCGCCCTGGGTGCAGTTCGACGAGCCCGCTCTGGTCGCCGACACTGTGCAGCGCGGGCTCGCCCCCGGCGAGCTCGACGCCGCGGTCGCGCGCGCCTACACGACGCTCAGTGCCGTACCGGGACGGCCACGGCTGCTCGTCGCCGCCCCCTACGGAGACCTCCGCGGTGGCGCCGATGACCGCGGGGCGCACGCCGGGGGGCTGTGGACGGCCCTCGGGAGCACGGACGTCGACGCGGTCGCCGTCGACCTGGTCCGCGGTGGCATCCCGGACGGTCCCGTCCCCGGGCTCGAGCGGAAGTCGGTCCTGGCCGGGGTGATCGACGGTCACAACGTGTGGCGGGCCGACCTCGCCGCCGCGCTCGATCGCGCACGCGCGGTGTCCGGCCTCGCCGGAGCCGTCAGCGTCGCCACGTCCACCTCGCTGTTCCACGTGCCGCACGACGTCGCCGACGAGACCTGGGACGGCACCGACGGCCGCGACCCACGCCTTGCCGCCTGGCTCGCCTTCGCCGACCAGAAGGTCGCCGAGGTCGTCACCCTCGCCCGCGCCCTGCGCGTCATGACCGAGGCGGGCGACGTCGCACCCGACGTGGCGCAGCAGATCGCCGCGGCGTCGGCGGTGCTCGCGGACCGGGCGAGCGCGTCCGGCGTCGTCGTCCCCGCCGTGCGGGCGCGGGTCGCGGGACTGAGCGACGAGGACGCGACCCGTGCCCCGTACGCCGAGCGGGCGGCCGCGCAGGCCGCACGGCTGGACCTTCCGGTGCTGCCGACGACGACGATCGGGTCGTTCCCGCAGACCGCCGCGATCCGCGCGGCCCGTGCCGACCGGGTGGCCGGCCGGACGACCCGGGACGAGTACGCCGCCGCGATGCGCGCCGAGGTGGCCGCCGTGATCGCCCTGCAGGAGGAGATCGGCCTGGACGTGCTGGTGCACGGCGAACCCGAGCGCAACGACATGGTCCAGTACTTCGCCGAGCAGCTCGACGGGTTCGCCGTGACCGCGCTCGGGTGGGTGCAGTCGTACGGTTCCCGGTGCGTGCGCCCGCCGATCCTGTGGGGCGATGTCGCCCGGCCGGCACCCATGACGGTCGCGTGGACCCGGTACGCGCAGTCGCTCACCGCGAAGCCGGTCAAGGGGATGCTGACGGGTCCCGTCACGATCCTGGCGTGGTCGTTCGTGCGCGACGACCTGCCCGTCGCGGAGGTGGCCGCCCAGGTGGCGCTCGCACTGCGTGACGAGGTGGCCGACCTGGAGGCCGCCGGGACCGCCGTCGTGCAGGTGGACGAGCCCGCGCTGCGAGAGCTGCTGCCGCTGCGCCGGGCGGACCAGGGCGAGTACCTGGACTGGTCGGTGCGGGCGTTCCGCCTCGCGACGGCGGCCGGACCGGACGTCCAGGTGCACACCCACCTGTGCTACTCCGACTTCGGGGACGTCATCGACGCGATCGACGCCCTGGACGCGGACGTGACCAGCCTGGAGGCGGCGCGCTCCCGCATGGAGATCGTGCCGCAGCTGCGCGCCGCCGGGTACGCCCGGGGCATCGGGCCGGGCGTGTGGGACATCCACTCGCCGCGCGTGCCGTCCGCCGACGCGCTCACCGGGCTGCTGACGGCTGCGACATCGGCCATCGATCCGGGCCTGGTGTGGGCGAACCCGGACTGTGGGCTCAAGACGCGGGGCTACGAGGAGACCGAGGCGGCGTTGCGCCACCTCGTCGCCGCCGCCCAGGAGGTTCGCGCGACGCTGCACGCGACGGCGTGACCCGCTGACGAGACGGTCTCGACAGGCTCAACCAGCGATGGTCGAGCCTGTCGAGACCGCCGGCCGGTGGTTGCGCCCGTCGAGACCCGCCTGTCGCAACCCGGAGCCGCCCTCAGTGCGCCGTGGGCGCCTCGGTGAGCTTGAGGCCGACGACGCACGCGATCAGCCCGGCGATGAGCGCGACGCGCACCAGCGTCGTGGGTTCGGCGCCGGTGACCATCGCGTACGCCACGGTGGTCGCCGCGCCGATACCCACCCAAACCGCGTAGGCGGTGCCGACGGGGATGGTGCGCATGGCGAGAGCCAGGCCCGCCATGCTCGCCACGACGGCGAGGGCGAAGACGACCGTGGGCCACAGCCGGGTCAAGCCGTGCGACCGGGACAGGGCGGTGGCCCAGACGGCCTCCAGCAGGCCGGAAGCCGCCAGGACGGCCCACGACGCCGCGGGGGAGGCAGTCACGGCAGAGATCAGCGAGGACATGGTGTGCTCCTTGGCGCCGTCTTGTCCCTGACCGGGTACGGCACCGCTCGTCCGGGGACCCGTGGGGTCCTGACCCGAGGGTCGCACGCGCGCACGGCGCGGGCAAACCTGGTCAGCGGGCGTCCGGCTCCGCGGCGGCCGGGGCGGCGGCGTGCGGGCGCCGGGAACGCACGGCGAGCGCCCCGGTGGGGAAGGTCAGCATGGACACCATGCCGGCACCCACCATGGCGGAGCCCACCACGGAGCTGAGGACCCCGTCCTCGACCGCGATGGTCGCGACGGCGACGATGACGGCGAGCCCCACGGACGTCCACAGCATCGCCGCGAACCGGTCGCGTGCGCCGGCGGTCCAGGGGAGGACCAGGGAACCGGGCAGGCCCCGCCCCACGATCATGACCACCAGGAACGCGGGCACCAGCGCGAGGGCGAGCGGCTGGGAGAGCAGGCCGTGCAGGTCGAACGCGATCCCGGTGGAGACGAAGAACAGCGGGGTCAGCAGCCCGAACGCGATGCCCTGGAACTTGCGTTCCGTCAGCTCGCGATCTCCCGGGTCCACCCCGCTCAGCAGCTGGGACATAAGCAGACCCGCCGCGAACGCGCCCACCAGCATGTCCAGCCCGAACACCTCGACGCTCACGGCGGCGAGCAGGGCCAGCACGAACACCACGATGCGGACCGCGAAGTGGCCCGAGGAGTGCATGGTCGCCGTCATGACGCGCCGCGCCCAGCCGGGCAGGCCGCGCGCGGCGATCCGCAGGGCGAGGAGCACGAGAGCGAAGAAGACGACGAGTGCGACGGCCGACCACCACACGTTCGCACCGCCGAAGATCACCGACAGGGCCAGCAGCGGTGCGAGCTGCCCGACGGCGCCCGACGCGAGGATGGCGCGCCCGAACGGGGTGGTGACCTCCCCGGCGTCGCGCAGGGCGGGCATCGCGGTGCTCAGCGCCGTCGACGTCAGGCCGATCCCGGCGAAGACGCCCGCCGTGACCAGGGAGACGTCGTCACGTCCGGTGACCACCAGGCCCAGCGCGTCGGCGGCGACGATGATGCCGACGCCACCCGCGACGCACGCGGCCAGGGACAGCAACCAGCCGCCGGACGCCCACCGCAGCTGGCTGCGGGTCATGCGCCGCACGTCGAGCTCGTACCCGGCGATGTAGATGATCGCCGCGATGCCCATGCGCCCGAGGGTCTGCGGGCCACCGCCCGGCTGCACGAGGCCCAGGACGGCCGGCCCGATGACCATGCCCAGCACGATCTCGATGACGGGCAGCGGGATCGCCAGGAACCGCCGGCTCAGGTCGGCCAGGACGGGCGCCGCGACGACGGCGGCGAGCACCACGGCGAGGCTGAGGAGGGCAGTGTCCACGAGTGACAACCGTAGTGGTCGGGAACGGCCCGCACCGCGGCCGTCCGCCTGCGCGCGGGCCGGTGGCCACCACGCGGTCCGTCGCCGCTCACGAGCCCCGGCGGGCCCATGCCTCGCGCAGCGGTGGCACGGTGATCCCGCTCGCCAGGCGGGTGCGGCGGCGCGCGACCACCAGGCCCACCACCCCGGCGGCGAGCGGCACGAGGATCACGGCCAGGGCCGCCCGGTAGTCGGCGAGCGTGGGGGTGCCGCCACCCGTCCGTGCGTCGAGCACGACGCCGATCACGAGCATCGCGGCCACCGCCGAGGCGAAGCCGCCCATGTTCGCCACGCCCTGCGCGGTGCCCCGCCGATCCGGTGGGTTGAAGGACGCGGCCAGGTCCATGCCGATGAGAGCCGTGGGCCCACCGACCGAGATGAGCAGGGTGAACAGCGCCAGCACCCACAGGGGCCGCGGCGTCGCAGGGACGAGCACCAGCGCCCACCCGGCAACCACCAGGGCCGTCACACCCAGCGTCGCCCACGTGCGGCGGGCCGGGTGCCGCGCCGTGAACAGGCCCACCAGCGGCCCCGCGATCACGGACACTCCCACGCTCAGGGACAGCAGCGCCCCGGCCTGCCCCGTGCTCAGCCCCTGCCCCTGCACCAAGAACGGCACGCCCCACATGAGCACGAACGTGTTGATGCTCACGCCACCCAGCAGGTGCGCGAAGAACCCGAGCCACGTGCCGGGGCTGGTCACCGTCGCGCGCAGACCCGTGGGCCCGCGCCGTGCGCGCGGCGGCTCATAGGGCCCCGGCCGGACCCCGGCCAGGGCACCCGCGGCGGTCACCACCCCGAGCACGGCCATCGCGGTGAACGCGGCAGCCCAGCCGAACCGGCCCAGCGCGACCGCGAACGGCACCGCCGAGACCACCTGGCCGAGCTGCCCGAGCAACCCCGTGAGCTGGGTCATCACCGGCACGTGCCGGGCGTCGAACCAGCCCCACACCAACCGCAGCACCGAGATGAACACCGCGGCGTCCCCGCAGCCCAGCACCGCGCGCACCGCGATCGCCGTGCCGACGTCGGGCGTGAACGCCATCCCCACCTGACCGGCCGCCATGAGCAGAGCGCCGAACGCGAGCAGCCATCGCGGCCCGAACGCGTCCAGCGCCATCCCCATCGGCAGCTGCATGAGCGCGTACGTGCCCAGCTGGAGCACGGCGAACAGCGACAGCACCGTGGCCGGCACGCCGAACCGGTCCGCAGCGTCCAGGCCGGCGATGCCGAACGACGAACGGTGCGCCACCGCCATCACGTAGACGGCCACGCCCGCACCCCACACCAGCCACGGGCGCAACGGGCGATGCTTCACGCCGCCATGGTGTCACGAGGAACGGCCGCGAGGCCGCGCCCGGGCCTGGGACGTCCGGGCTCAGCTTCCGGGCTCAGCTTCCGGGCCCAGCCTCCTGCCCAGAGTCCTGGGCCGAACCTCAGTCGTCGTCGGCGGCCACGCCCAGATCGCCGGCACCGGGCTGCGCCGCAGGCTCCTCACCCGTGGTCCCCGCGATCATCGCCTCACGCCGCAGCTGGGTGGGCGTCAGCCCGGTGGCCTCGTGGACCGCACGGCGCATCGCCACCGTGGACCCGAAGCCCGACAGGGTCGCGATCTCCCCGAGCGCGGCAGTAGCCAGGCGCGAGTCCCGCAACCGGTTGACCGCATGCTGCGTGCGCACGTCCTGGATGCGCTGCGCGACCGTGCGCTCCTCACCCTCGAACAGCCGCTGCAACGAGCGGCGGGACAACCCCAGGTGCTCCGCCACCGTCGCCGACGAGAGCGTCGGATCCGTGTAGCGGGCCGCGATGTGACGCAGCGCCGCCAGCCGCTGCCGGCGCACCTCCCAGCCCGTCCCGCCGGCCACCGCGAGCGCACCGATCGCACTCGTCGCCAAGGTGCGCAGCACATCCGCGACCTGCGCCCGCGCCAGCGGGGCCAGGCGGTCGGAGTCCTGACGCAGCAGATCGAGCAGGAACGCGCCCAGCGCGCACGGCAGCGCGGCATCCGCACGGCCCACCACGAACGGGGCCGACCGGGGCAGCGCGGCGAGCCCCGCCTGCTCGATCGGCAGATCGCAGATGACCACGCGCGCGTCCGCCTCCGAGGAGTACGACACCATCGACGTACCCATGATCAGCGCCGAGTCTCGCGGCGAGAGCGTCGCCGCGGCCTCACTGTGGCGCAGCGACACCTCGCCGCTCACCACGACCAGCAGGCGCAGCGTCTCCGGGTCGCACCCCCACGCGAGAGTCGGCGTGTCCAGACGCACCGGACCGTGCTCGAGGTACGTGGCGGTGATCTCACCGAACTTCGCGGTCCTCGAACGGCCCCTGCGGTGACCCGTGGTGGTGCCGGATGGAGCGGCGGCGGGCGGCGTGCCACGGTGTGCGTGCACGCCACGGCGCCGGTGAAGCGTCGTCGGATACGAGCTCGGTGTCATCATGCCTCCCCGCGGGGGCAAGGCATCCCCTACGCGTGAAGCCATTCGACGCCTCAGCGCCACCACGACAGCCCGAACTTGCGTGATACCACGCAGCCGGTGTACGGAAACCCCGAGAAACCCGGTCGGGGCAGGCCGATTACCAGCGCGCAGCGCGCCCTCGGCGCAACGGCACGCGCCCGGCTCAGCCTCCGGCGAAGGGCGGCAGCAGGTCCAGCCGGGAACCGGCACGCACTACGGCGCTCGCGGGATCGGGGACGCGACGTCCGTCGAGGAGCACGGCACAGCGGGCCAGCACCGGGCCCGCCGCCGGGGCGGCGGCCGCGAGCTGCGCGACCACCTCGGCCACCGTGGCGCCTTCGGGGACCACCTCAGCACGCCCGGCCCATCCCAGCGCGGCCCGCGCCGCGGCGAACGCGCGGACCTCCACGGTCGTCGTCCTGGTCTCCACGCTCACGCCTATCCTCCGATCGCGCTCATGGTGCGGCTGGGCTGCACGAACCCGGCGGCGGCCATGTCGTGGCCCGCCCACTTGCCCCACATGGCGGTGCGCCACAGGTCGGCCAGGGTCGCGTCGTTTGCGCCCGCGCGCAGCGGCCCGAGCAGGTCCGACTCGGTGTGCGCGAACAGGCAGGCACGCACCGCGCCCTCCGCCGTCAGGCGCGTGCGACGGCAGTCCGCGCAGAAGGGTTCGGTGACCGAGGCGATGATCCCGACCCGGCCCAGGCGCGGGCCGCCCCCGTGCCCGCTGACCGTGAAGCGTTCGGCGGGGGCACCGTCACGCGGCTCCTCGTCGGGGGCGAGGTCGAACCGTTCGCCCAGCTGGGCGCGAACCTCGGCGGCGGTCACCATGGCGGACCGGTCCCACGCGTGGTCGGCGTCGAGCGGCATCTGCTCGATGAACCGCAGCTCGAACCCCCGCTCCAGGCACCAGGAGAGCAGGTCGGCGGCGTGGTCCAGGTTGAGCCCCCGCACCAGCACGGCGTTGATCTTGACGACGTCGAACTCGCGGGCGGCGGCGTCGATCCCGGCCAGGGTGCGGGCCAGGAACGGGCGCCGCGCCATGCGGGCGTACGTGTCCGGGTCCAGGGTGTCGAGCGAGATGTTGACGCGGTCCAGGCCCGCCGCGCGCAGATCCCGGGCCCGGTGGTCCAGCCCCACGGCGTTGGTGGTCAGCGAGATCTCCGGCCGGTTCTCCAGGGCCGCGACGTCACGCACGATCTCGACCAGGTCGCCGCGTAGCAGCGGTTCGCCGCCCGTGAACCGCACCTGGCGCACGCCCAGGTCCCGGGTGGCGATGCCCACCAGGCGGACGATCTCGGCGCGGGTCATCACCGCGTCGCGCGGGAGCGTCGGCAGGCCCTCCGCCGGCATGCAGTACGTGCAGCGCAGGTTGCACCGGTCGGTCAGCGACACCCGCAGGTCGGTCGCGGTGCGACCGAACCGGTCGATCAGCCCCGGCGCGTGCGGGCGGTCCCCGGGCAGGGGGGCGCCGAGCGGGCCCGGGTCGCCGGGAGCGGCCAGTCCTGGCATGCCCAGGTCGACGGTGGTCATCGTGTCACTGATCCTCAGCACTCGGCTCTCGGCGCCGGGGTCCCCGGCGCTCATGGTGGTGGCACCGGTGGTGTACCGGTGCCGGTGGGTCACGCCCCGGTGTCGCCGGGCGCGCCCGGTGCCCAGGAACGCGCCAGTGCCGCGGCGCGCTCGACGGCGTCGACGGTACCCGTCCCCGCGACGGTCCCGGCGGCGACGTCGGCGAGCGCACGCGCGTACCCCGCGGCGTAGGCGGCGACGGGGCCGGCGGGGCGCGCCACGTTGTGGGCGGCGTCCCGCGTCAGGTCGAGGACGGGGCCGACGTCGACGGTCCCCTCGGGCAACCCGAGCTCCTGCTCCAGGGTTGCGGCCCAGCCGGCCAGCTGCGTCTGCGGGTCGTTCATCGCTGCTCCCTTCGCGCCGCGGCCTCCAGCCGCGACAGGTCGTCCCAGGTGTCGACGTCGTCGCTGAGGCCGACGTCGTCCGGCAGTCCGTGCAGCCGCAGGTTCGCGACCAGACGCCGGACCGGTTGATCGTGCACGCTACCTGCCTGCGCGCGCAGCGTCTCGATCGCCGTGGCCAGCCGTTCGCGGCGCAGGGCACTGACGAGCCACTGGAGCCTGCCACACCGTTCCAGGGCAACCCCGTCAGTCTGCGTGTCGCTGGCGCGCAGCGTGTCGACCAGGCGCGTGATGACCGGTGCCGCACCGGGGATGTCCACCGCCAGCAGCAGGACGGTTCCGGGCGCCCCCGGTCGGTCGAGTGCGGCCAGGCCCGCGTCGATCCCCGCCACGGGGCCCCCGAACGGCGGGTCCTCCCGGGTGACGACGACGCGGGATGCGGGTGGGACGGCCAGGTCCTGCGGCCCGACGACGGCGATCGCCGCCGCGTCGTGCACGGCGTCGAGCGCCAGGTCCAGCAGGCGGGTGCCGCGAAGGCGCAGACCGGGCTTGGGCGTGCCGCCCAGGCGGGAGGCGCGCCCCCCGGCGAGGACGATCGCGTCGAAACCGCCCGTGCCGGTGGAGGTCACAGTGCCACCACCTCGACCAGCGACCCCGGGCCTGTCCCGGGGGGGACGAGGGCGAGCCCGTCAGCCGTGAGCAGGGCCGTCAGGCCGTGCCCGCAGCCCGTGGCCTCGGAGGTGGGAACCACGGCGTCGCCGACGTCGCGGACCGGGACCACCCGCGTCAGGGCCGAGGCCCCGCGCTGAGCGACCCCGTCCCGTCTCACCCCGTGCGACGCGCCGCCGGCCTGCCCCTCCCACGGTGCCGAGGCGGCCAGCCGTCGCGTGCGCGCTGCCGGTGCGCTCGCGCCGCTGCCCAGCGCGGCCACGGCGGGTGCCACATACAGATGTGCGGAGACGAACGCGGCGGTCGGGGTGCCGGGCAGCGCGATCCACGGCACGCCGCGCCACCGGGCGAGTCCCTGAGGGCGGCCGGGGCGCTGCGCCACCGGTGTGAGGTCGGCCTGTGCCACGCCCTGGTCGGGGCCGTCGCCGCCCGTGAGGAGCTGGCGCACCACGTCGAAGGCACCGGCGGAGACGCCGCCCGTGCTCACCACGAGGTCGACGTCGCCGCACACCGCGTCCAGTGCGGCCCGGAGCGAGGCGACGTCGTCGGCCACCCCGCCTCGACGCACCGGTTCGCCTCCGGCTGCGCGCACGATCGCGGAGATCATGAGCGAGTTGGAGTCGACGATCTCGCCGGGCCCCAGCGTCTGACCGGCAGGCCGCAGCTCGGAGCCCGTCGAGATGACCGCGACACGCGGACCTCGCGGGGGGCGGTGGACGGGGGAGGGGACGACGGACAGGTGGGTCACCCCCGCGGCGGCGGCAGCAGCGATCAGTGCCGGCGTCACGGGGGAGCCTTCCCGTCCGAGCGTGGCTCCCGGGCAGATGTCCTCACCGCGGCGCCGGATGTTGTCCTTGCGGGGGCGGTCCAGAGCCACGGCCGTCTCGTGCGGGGCGTGGCCCGGCGCGAACCGGCGGGTCGACGTCAGCTCGACCGGGACGACCGCGTCGGCGCCGGCCGGCACCGGCGCACCCGTCATGATCCGCACGGCCTGGCCCGGGCGCAGCTCGGGGCAGGGGGCGTCCCCCGCGCGCACCGCACCCGTCACGGCCAGGGTCACGGACGGGACCGCAGGCCCGGCCTCCGGCAGGTCGGCCAGCCGCACCGCGTACCCGTCCACGGCGGAGTGGTCGAAGCCGGGCACCGGGTCGACGGCGACGACGTCATCGGCGAGCACGAAGCAGGGCTCGGCCAGGGCGGCCACGTCGAGCGGCAGCACCAGGACGCGACCCGCGATCGGGTTGCTGCCACCGCGCCCGCGCGCGGGACCACCCGGAAGCACGGGAGCCGCGCGCGGCGGGGCGGGGCGGGTGTCGAGCACGGCCGCGAGCACGGCCGTGCGGTGCTCGCCGATCGTCCGAAGCTCCCGCGCGGTGGTCACGGCGCCCGAGGCTACCGGTGCGCTCCCGACGGCCTGCGGCGTGGCACTCACCGTGCGTGCTGATCCGCGGCAGTTGGCGTACCCGTCACGGGCCCTCCCAGCCGCGACGCTGCACGCGGGAGCCGCGGTGCTCGTCGCGCGAGCGGTAGACCACGTAGGGCCGCATCGTGTACGTGACCGGCGCGGAGAACGCATGCACCAGGCGGGTGAAGGGCCACAGGCCGAACAGGATCGAGGCGATCACGATGTGGATCGTGAACGCCACCGGCACGTCCTGGATCAGCGTGAGGTCCGGGTCGAGCATCCACAGGGAACGGAACCAGGGCCCCACGGTCTCGCGGTAGTCGTACCCGTGCGAACCGCCGAACACCTGGTGGCGGATCGTGGCGTACATCCCGGCGAGGATGACCCCGGCCAGCACCACGTACATGAGCTTGTCGTTGCGGGTCGTGGCCCTGAACACCGCGCCCGTGGTGCGGCGCCGGTAGATGAGGATGCCCAGTCCGGTCAGCGCCGCAACCCCCGCGATGGTGCCCATGACGGTGGCGCCGATGTGGTACATCTCCGCGGTGATCCCGAACGCTCCCGTCCACGACTTGGGGATCACCAGGCCCACGACGTGCCCGAGGATCACGAAGATCAGGCCGAAGTGGAACAGCGGTGAACCGAGCCGCAGCAGCCTGCGTTCGTGCAGCTCGGAGGATCGCGTGGTCCACCCGAACTTGTCGTACCGGTAGCGCCAGATCAGCCCGAGCACGAACAGCGCGAACGACACATAGGGCAGCACCCCGAACACGAGTACCTGCCATGTGCTCACCGCCATGGCGATCCACCTTCCTCGTTGCCGGACCCGAGCGTGTCGGCCCCGTACCCGGACAGCCCCACCAGCTCGGCGGGCGGCCCCGCGAGCACCAGCTCGGCGACGCGCTCCGCCGTGCGCTCGTCGACGGGGCCCAGCGTGATGCAGACCGCCTCGACGACGGCCGTCCACGGCGAGCTCACCTCGGCGAGCGCCGAGCGCAGCACCTCGATGCCTTCCCGGTGGGCGGCCAGGAGCGCCGCCGCGACCTGGGCGCCCTCGCCCTGCGCCTGGGCGGACAGCTCCAGGGCGGTGGGCAGGTAGTCGGGCAGCTCGTCGGCCTGAACCTCGAACCCGGCGGCCCGGTACGCCTCCAGGAAGCGCACCAGGGCGTGCCCGCGCCGTCGGGTGTCACCCGCCCGGTAGTACGTCAGGTACAGCGCGCACTTGCGTTTGAGGTCGAACGTGGCCACGTAGTCCGCCTGGAGCGTGCGCAGCGCATCGGCGTCCGCGTCGTCGATGGCGGCGGCGAGCGGCAGGAGGCGGTCGCGGACGTCGGGGGGCAACGTCGCGACGGCGGCACGCACCGTGGGTGCGGCAGCCTTGACGGCGTCGTCCGGGTAGCCGAGCAGCAGGGCCGCGGCCATGTGGGCGGTGCGGCGTTGCTGGTCGTCCAGCGTGGCCGGCGTCAGAGGGTCCAGGAGCCGGCTGCGCACGAAGCGCGGCGTGGGGAGCGTGGTCATCATGGTCAGTCACCTGCCGGGGGTTTGTCGGGGCCGGTCTCGCTGCCGGGGGCGCTGCTGCCGGGGGTCCCGCCGTCGTGGGCCTCGGGGTGGTGCCCCGGTGGGAACAGACCCTCGGGCGTGCCGTTGCCGTCCCAGTTGAGCAGGTTCACCCGCCCCGGCGTGGACGGGTGGTCGGCGGTCTGCCGGGAGGCCAGCGCGTGGAAGTTCTCCACCGCCACCGGCGTCGGCGCACCGGAGGCGGTGCCGAACGGGCCGCCGCCGCCCATGCCGGGGCCGCCCTCGTAGTCGAGCGAGCATGCCATCTCGTCGAGCTCGGCGGCGATCTCCGTGTGGGCCGTCGGGATGACGTACCGCTCCTCGTACTTGGCGATGGCGAGCAGCCGGTACATCTCCCGGATCTGGTCGCCGGTCATACCGACGGCGCCGGCGACGTCCTCGGGCAGGTCACGGCCCAGGTTGACCTCCCGCATGGCCGACCGCATCGCGGCGAGGCGGCGCAGGACCTTCTCGACGGGACGCGTGTCGCCCGCGGTGAAGAGCTCGGCCAGGTACTGCAGCGGGATGCGCAGCTGCGAGATGGCGGAGAACAGGGTGCGCCCGTCCTCGGCGTCGTTGCCCGACGAGGCGACGACGTCGACCACGGGGGACAGCGGGGGGATGTACCAGACCATGGGCAGCGTGCGGTACTCGGGGTGCAGCGGCAGGGCCACCTCGAAGTCGGAGATGAGCCGCCAGATCGGCGAGCGCTGCGCCGCCTGGATCCAGTCCTCCGGGATGCCGTCACGCCGGGCCGCCGCGATGACCTCGGGGTCGTGCGGGTCGAGCAGCATGGAGCGCTGCGCGGCGTACAGGTCGGTCTCGTCGGGGGTCGCGGCGACCTCGCCGACGCGGTCGGCGTCGTACAGCACCAGGCCCAGGTAGCGCAGCCGGCCCACGCAGGTCTCCGAGCACACGGTGGGCAGGCCCACCTCGATGCGCGGGTAGCACAGCGTGCACTTCTCGGCCTTGCCCGTCTTGTGGTTGAAGTAGACCTTCTTGTACGGGCAGCCCGTGACGCACATGCGCCAGCCGCGGCACTTGTCCTGGTCCACGAGCACGATGCCGTCCTCGGCACGCTTGTACATGGCGCCGGACGGGCAGGAGGCCACGCACGCCGGGTTGAGGCAGTGCTCGCAGATGCGCGGCAGGTAGAACATGAACGTCTTCTCGAGCTCGGTGGCCACGTGCTCGCTCATGTGCTTCAGGACGGGGTCGTCCTGCATCGTCTCGGTGGAACCGCCCAGGTCGTCGTCCCAGTTCGCCGACCACTTGATCGCCATGTCGTCGCCCGTCAGCAGCGACTTGGGCTTGGCGACCGGGGTGTGCTTGCCCTGCGGGGCGGACAGCAGCATGTCGTACTCGTACGTCCACGGCTCGTAGTAGTCGTGGATGTTCGGCATGAGCGGGTTGGAGAAGATCGTGGCGAGCTTGCGCCACCGCCCGCCCGCACGCAGCGTCAGCTTGCCGCGCTTGGTGAGCTTCCAGCCGCCCTTCCACCGGTCCTGGTCCTGGTAGGTGCGCGGGTAGCCGAGGCCAGGGCGGGTCTCGACGTTGTTGAACCACACGTACTCCATGCCGGAGCGGTTCGTCCACGCCTGCTTGCACGTCACTGAGCACGTGTGGCAGCCGATGCACTTGTCGAGGTTCATGACCATCGACATCTGCGCCATAACCTTCATCGCGCGCCCCCTTCGCTCGTTCCTCGCTCCGGGCTGCGCCGCTTGGCGACCTTCATCGCGCGCCCCCTTCGCTCGTTCCTCGCTCCGGGCTGCGCCGCTTGGCGACCTTCATTGGTAACGCACCTCCTGGGAGCGGCGGCGGATGACGGTGACCTCGTCGCGCTGGTTGCCGGTGGGGCCGATGTAGTTGAACGCGTACGTGAGCTGCGCGTACCCGCCCGCCATGTGGGTGGGTTTGAGCAGGATGCGGGTCAGGGAGTTGTGGATGCCGCCGCGCAGCCCGGACGTCTCCGCGAGCGGCACGTCCACGGTGCGGTCCGTGGCGTGGTGCATGTACACCGTGCCGGACGGCATGCGGTGGGAGACCACCGCACGTGCCACGACGACGCCGTTGCGGTTGACCGCCTCGATCCACTCGTTGTCGCGCACCCCGATGCGCTCCGCGTCGTCGGGACTCATCCAGATGTTGGGGCCGCCGCGGCTCAGCGACAGCATGAACAGGTTGTCCTGGTACTCGGAGTGGATGGACCACTTCGAGTGCGGGGTCAGGTAGCGCACGGAGACCTGCGCCTGCGGCACGGACGACGGGTCGTCCTTCGTCAGCGCGGGGGTGTCGGCGAACGCCCGGTGCATGTCCAGCGGCGGGCGGTACACGGGGAGCGACTCACCGAGCTCGATCATCCAGTCGTGATCCAGGTAGAAGTGCTGCCGGCCCGTGAGCGTGTGCCACGGCTTGAGCCGCTCGACGTTGATCGCGAACGCCGTGTACCGGCGGCCGCCGTGCTCCGAGCCCGACCACTCGGGCGACGTGATCACGGGCGTGGGCCGGGCCTGTACGTCGGCGAACGTGACCAGCTTGCCCGCCTCGTCCGCGGCGAGGTCCGCGAGCCGCTGCCCCGTGCGCTGCTCGAGGTCCTGGAACCCCTGCACGGCGACCGCGCCGTTGGTGGTCCCCGACAGGGCCAGGACCATCTCGCACGCCTGGATGTCGGTCTCCAGGCGCGGACGGCCCGCGGCCGGCCCGGACTGGACCACGCCGAGCCGGGCGGTCAGCTTCTCGACCTCCCGGTCGGGGCGGTACTTCACCCCCTTGGTGGCCATGCCCGCCCCGGCCGTGAGCGGGCCGAGCGCGGCGAGCCGTGCCGCGAGGGCAGGGTAGTCGCGTTCGACGACGGCCAGCTTGGGCATGGTCACGCCGGGGATCAGGTCACGCTCCGTGAGGGGGCGGCCCGAGTCTGCGAGCGTGCCGTGCGGGATGGCCAGCTCGTCGGGGGTGTCGTGCGCGAGCGGTGAGGCCACCAGGTCCTCACGCACTCCCAGGTGGGTGGCCGCGAGCTCGGAGAACTTGCGGGCCATGGTGTGGAAGATGGTGAAGTCGGTGCGCGTCTGCCACGGCGGCGCGATCGCCGGGTTGAACGAGTGCACGAACGGGTGCATGTCCGTGCTGGACAGGTCGTACTTCTCGTACCAGGTGGCCGCGGGGAGCACGATGTCGGAGAACAACGTCGTGGACGTCATGCGGAAGTCCGCCGTCACCAGCAGGTCGAGCTTGCCGCGCGGGGCCTCCTCGTGCCACGCGATCGTCTGCGGGCGCCGGTCCGGCCCGGACTCCTCGGCCAGGACGGCCGAGTCGGTGCCGAGCAGGTGCTTGAGGAAGTACTCGTTGCCCTTGCCGGACGAGCCCAGGATGTTGGCCCGCCACACGAGCATGACGCGCGGGTAGTTGGCCGGGTCGTCCGGGTCCTGGGCGGCGAACTTCAGGCGGCCTGCCTTCAGCTCTTCGACGACGTACTGCTGCGGCTCCTTGCCGGCGGCGCGGGCGGCGTCCACGATGTCGAGCGGGTTGCGGTCGAACGTCGGGTAGGACGGCATCCAGCCGCGCTGTGCGGACTCCACCAGGGTGTCCGCCGTCGTGCGGCCCTCGAACAGCCCCTTGGCGAGCGGGGAGGACAGCGACGAGGCGGGCAGTCCGTCGTAACGCCACTGGTCGGTGGACAGGTAGAAGAACGCCGTGCCGATCATCTGCCGGGGCGGCCGGGACCAGTCCAGGCCCATCGCGTACTGCGTCCACCCCGTGATGGGCCGCAGCTTCTCCTGGCCCACGTAGTGCGCCCACCCGCCGCCGTTGACGCCCTGACAACCGGTGATCGTGGTCAGCACCAGGAACGTGCGGTAGATGGTGTCGGAGTGGAACCAGTGGTTGGCGCCCGCACCCATGATGATCATCGAGCGGCCGCCGGAGTCCTCGGCGTTCGCCGCGAACTCCCGCCCGATCCGCACGGCCGCGCCCGCGGGCACCCCCGTGAGCTCCTCCTGCCAGGCCGGGGTGCCCGGCGCCTCGGCGTCGTCGTACCCCGTGGGCCACTGCCCGGGCAGCCCCGGGCGCTCGACGCCGTACTGCGCGAGCAGCAGGTCGAACACCGTGGTGACCAGGTGGCCGCCCACCTCGCGCACCGGGACGCCGCGGCGCAGGACGCCCGACCCGCCCACGTGCACCGCTCCGGCGTCGTCCGCCGGGGGCAGCACGTCGAAGCGGGGCAGGGACACCTCGACACCCAGCGCGGCGGCGCCGGGCACCTCACCCACCGACAACGCCGGGACGACGTCGCCCAGGTCCAGGTTCCAGCGGCCCTCGTCCGCCTCCCCGTAGCGGTGCCCCAGCGTGCCGTTCGGGATCACCGGCGTGCCGTCGCCGTCGAGCAGCACCGTCTTGAAGTGCGCGTTCGCCTCCGCGGCATGTTCCGGCAGGTCCGACGCCGTGAGGAACTTGCCCGGCACGTAGCTGCCGTCCGGGCCCTCGTCGAGCCGCACCAGGAACGGGGCGTCTGCGTACCGGCGCAGATACTGCGCGAACTGCTCCGTGCGCGTCGCCGGGTCGGCGAGGAACTCGCGCATGATCACGTGACCCATCGCGATCGCCAGCGCGCCGTCCGTCCCCGGGTGCGGGGCCAGCCACGCGTCGGCGAACTTCGTCGCGTCCGAGAAGTCGGGGGAGACCACCACCACCTTGGTGCCCCGATACCGCGCCTCCGTCATGAAGTGCGCGTCCGGCGTGCGCGTCACCGGCACGTTCGAACCCCACAGCATCAGGTACGACGAGTTCCACCAGTCCGCCGACTCCGGCACGTCCGTCTGGTCGCCGAACACCTGCGGGGACGCCACCGGCAGGTCCGCGTACCAGTCGTAGAACGACAGCATCGTGCCGCCCAGCATCGACACGTACCGCGACCCCACCCCGTGCGAGATCATCGACATCGCCGGGATCGGGGAGAACCCCGCGATCCGGTCCGGACCGAACTCCTTGACCGTGTGCACCTGCGCCGCGGCCATCATCTCGTTGACCTCGTCCCACGCGGCGCGCACCAGACCGCCCTTGCCGCGAGCCGACTTGTACCGGCGGGCCGTTGCCGGGTCGGACGTCACCGCCCGCCACGCGGCCACCGGGTCGCCGCCCACCGCCGCCTTCGCCGCCCGGTACGCCTCCAGCAGCGCGCCGCGCACGTACGGGTACCGCACCCGCGTCGGGGAGTACGTGTACCAGGAGAACGCCGCACCTCGCGGACACCCCCGCGGCTCGTACTCCGGGGAGTCCGGACCCACCGACGGGTAGTCCGTCTGCTGCGTCTCCCACGTGATGATGCCGTCCTTGACGTACACCTTCCACGAGCACGACCCCGTGCAGTTCACCCCGTGGGTGGACCGCACCACCTTGTCGTGCGACCACCGGTCCCGGTAGAACGCATCACCCTGGCGGCCACCCTTCAAGAAGAGCTGGCGCAGATCCTCGGACACCTCCCCGGGGCGCAGGTGCCGGCCGAGCCGCAGCAGCGCGTCCTGCGGGGAGGCGGACGAGTCCGAGCGGGCGGGAGCGCTGGTGGGCAGTGCCATACGGTCCTCCGACGTCGACGTGACGGGATGTGAGCGACGCTAGCCAATCGGTAGCGCTTCCCCGTGCAGGACACGACAATGCCACCCGGATCAGCGTCCCGCCCCACAACCGCACCGCTGGCGCTACGCGCCCCACCGAGGACCCGCGCCATATGAGAAGGTGCGCGTGTGCGACAACCCCATCCCGCGCCCCGATCGCACCCGGTAGGTGCCCCCGCGCACCCCGCCCGCCGGACCGTCGCCGAGCACCGCCGGCAGGTCGGCGCACTCGTCACGGCGGCGCTCGCGGCTCGCGCACCGCTGCGTCTGGCCGTGACCGATCTGCTGGCGGACGCCCGGGCGGGGGTGTTCGCGCCGCGGCGGCTGGCCGCCGACGCCCGCGCCGTGGTCGCCCTGCCGGGCTTCGACAACTCGCAGATGGACGGCTACGCGGTCCGTTCCGCTGATCTGGCGCGGGCCGGGCAGGACGCCGTGGTGTCCCTCCCCGTGGGTCCCGCCGTGCCGGCGGGGCAGTCGCCCGCACCGCTGCCGCCCGGTACGGCGGTGCCCGTCATGACGGGCGCGCCCATCCCGCCCGGTGCCGACGCCGTGGTGCGCGTCGAGGACGCGGACCCGCCCTCGTTCGGCGGTGGTCCCGGGGGAGGGGTGCGTGTCGAGCAGGTCACGTTCGCCGCTCCCGTGGCGCCGGGAACCTTCGTGCGCGTCACCGGCAGCGATGTCGCGGCCGACGACGTGGTGGTGCGCGCGGGTACCGCGCTGGGCCCCGCGCAGGTCGGGGCGCTCGTGGCCGCGGGCGTGCGCTACGTGGACGTCGTGGCACCGCCCCGGGTGCTGCTCGTGTCCACGGGCAGCGAGGTGGTGGCGCCCGGGTCGCCGCTGGGCCCCGCACAGGTGTACGACGCCAACGGCTCGATCCTGACCGCCGCACTGGCCCAGGTGGGATGCCGCGTGGACGCGCACGTCCTGCCTGACGACGCCGGGGCGCTGCGCGCGGTGCTCGCAGCGGCCCACGACGTGGACCTGGTCATCACGACGGGCGGCGTGTCCCAGGGTGCGTTCGAGGTGGTGCGCGCCGGGTTCAGCACCGACACGGGTGGTCCGCACCCCGACGCCGTCTGGTTCGGCGGTGTGGCGGTCCAGCCGGGTGGCCCGCAGGGCCTGGGGACGATCGCGATCGGCACGGCGACCCCGGGCGGTGCCCGCCAGGTGCCGCTGGTCGCGTTCCCCGGCAACCCGGTCAGCGCCCTGATCTCGTTCGAGCTGTTCGTGCGCCCGCTCCTCGCCGCTGCCACGGCGGTGATCCCGGCCGAGCGCCTCATCCGTCGCGCGCCGCTGGCCGCTCCGCTGGACTCGCCACCCGCGGTGCTGCAGGTGCGCCGGGGGGCGTACGACGCCGAGGGCCGGGTCCATCTGGTGGGCGGGTCCGGCTCGCACCTGCTCGCCCACCTGGCCGCGGCCACCGTGCTGGTTCACATTCCGCCCGGCGTCGACCACCTGGAGGCGGGCGACGTCGTCGAGACCTGGGAGATCGCATGACGGACCTGTCCCACTACCGGCCCGACGGCGCCGCGCACATGGTGGACGTCTCCGCCAAGGAGACGACCGCCCGCGAGGCCACCGCGGTCGGCGTGCTGCGCACGCGGCCGGACGTGGTCGAGCGCATCGCGACGGGGGACCTGCCCAAGGGTGAGGCGATCGCGACGGCCAGGATCGCGGGCATCCTGGGCGCCAAGCGGACCCCGGACCTGGTGCCGCTGTGCCACCCGCTGCCCATCACGGGCGTCGACGTCGACATCGTGGCGCACGACGACGTCGTGGAGATCTCCGCGACAGTGCGTACCCGGGGCCGCACCGGGGTGGAGATGGAGGCGCTGACCGCCGTGGCGGTGGCGGGCCTGACGGTGTACGACATGATCAAGGCCGTCGACCGCGAGGCGGTGCTCGGTGAGATCCGCGTCGTGGCCAAGTCGGGCGGCAAGTCGGGCGACTGGACCCGGGAGGACGCGTGAACGCCACCAGCACCCCGCGCCGTGAGCCACGGCGGGTTGCCGTGGTCGTGGCGTCCGACCGCGCCGCCTCGGGCGTGTACGCGGACCGCTCGGGTCCGGCCGCGCGCACCTGGTTCGAGCGGCGCGGCTGGTCCGTGACCGTCGAGGTGGTGCCCGACGGCGAGCCCGTGCGTGCGGCGCTGACCGCGCTGCTGAGCGACGGAGCACCCGACCTGGTGGTCACGAGCGGCGGGACGGGCATCGCCCCGAGCGACCGCACCCCCGACGTGACCCGGGGACTGCTCGACCGTGAGGTGCCCGGGATCGCCGAGCTGGTGCGCTCGGCCGCGCTGGCGCCCGCCGACGGGCGCGCCCCGGTCCCGGCCGCCGCGCTCTCGCGTGGTGTCGCGGGCATCGCGGGCCGCACGCTCGTGGTGAACCTTCCCGGCTCGCCCGGTGGCGTCGTGGACGGTCTCGACGCCCTGGCCGGGGTGCTCCCGCACGCCGTGGACCAGCTGCACGGCGCCGACCACCACGGCGCCGACCACCACGGCGCCGCCCACGAGGGTGCGCCCACGCTGCCGCCGGCCCGTGTTCCCCTGCCCGACGGGACCCTCGGCGCGGGGAGCCTGGGCACGCACGCGCTGTCCGACGGCGACGCCGGAGCCGGCCTGCTCGACGACCTGACGGGTACGCACCCGCACGGGGGGGCCGCGGTCGTGCTGCGCGCCGCCGTGTCCTACGAGCCCCTGGACCTCGCCCCGCTCGTCGAGCTGGTGCGGGACGACACGTGCGGTGCGGTGGCGACGTTCTCGGGCCTGGTGCGCGACCACGACGGCGGCCGCGGCGTGACCACGCTGGCCTACGAGGCGCATCCCGACGCGGCTGCGGCCCTGAGCGCGGTCGCTCAGAGGGTCGGGACGCGGGTGGCGGCCCAGACCGGGGACGCGCTGCGCATCGCCGTCGTGCACCGGGTCGGGGCCCTGGCGATCGGGGACGTGGCGGTCGTCGCGGCGGTGGCCGCGGGGCACCGGCGGGCGGCCTTCGTCGCCGTCGCCGACCTGGTCGACGAGCTCAAGGCCGAGGTGCCGATCTGGAAGGAGCAGGGCTTCGTCGACGGGACCAGCGAGTGGGTCGGGTCCCTGGGGTGAGTCTGCCACCCGTGGCCCCGCTGCGCGCCCAGCTCGACCCGGACGAGCGGCGTCGCACGGCCCGGCACGCGATCCTGCCCGGCTTCGGGCCCGACGCGCAGGCGCTGGTGCGCGGGGCGCGCGTGCTCGTCGTCGGCGCCGGGGGTCTGGGGTCACCGGTCCTGTACTACCTGGCCGCGGCCGGGGTGGGGGTGCTCGGGATCGTCGACGACGACGACGTCGCGGCGTCGAACCTGCCTCGGCAGATCCTGCACGGCGGCGGCGACGTCGGGACGCCCAAGACGGCCTCGGCCGCCGCGTCGTTGCGCGCCCTCGGCTCGCCGACCCGTGTGGTGGAGCACCGGGTGCGGCTCACGGCGTCGAACGCCGAAGCGCTGCTGGCCGGTTACGACCTGGTCGTCGACGGGTGCGACACGTTCGCGACGCGGTACGTGGTGGGGGACGCTGCCGCGCGGCTGGGGCTGCCGGTCGTGTGGGGCACCGTGCTGGGCTGGGACGGGCAGGTGTCCGTGTGGTGGTCCGGGGCGCCGGACGGGCGGGCCCTGACGTACCGGGACGTGTTCGGTGAGCAACCGCCCGAGGGGGACACCTGCTCGAGCGCGGGGGTGCTGAGCCCGGCCTGCGGCGTCGTGGGCACCACGATGGCCGTCGAGGCGGTCAAGCTCCTGACGGGCACGGGGGAGCCCGCCCTGGGGCGCCTGCTCGTCTACGACGCACGGACGTCCACCTGGGACGGCGTCGACCTGGGCGCGCCCACCAACCCTGACCCTCGACATGAGGGTGAGAGTGAGGGTTGGGCCAAGGTTCACCATCAACCTCCACTTGAGGGTGAGGTCGCGACCGGGGGAAACACGCTGGTCATCGACGTCGGACTGCACCCCGTCGTTCCCGGCGCCCTGTGGGTGCGCCTGGACGACCTGGCGGCGGGCGAGCTGCCTGACGCCCTGGAGGCCCACCCGGTGGGTGATCCGCTCGTCGTCGTGTGCGACCAAGGGCTGCGGTCGCGCGGCGCCGCGGGGCTGCTGCGCGCCGAGGGGTGGCTCCAGGTGAGCGCCACCACCTATGCGGCGCTCGACCCGCATGGTGCGGCAGGATTCGGTCATGACTGATCAGCCCCGCACGATCGTGATCACCGGCGCGTCCGACGGCATCGGCGCCGCCGCGGCACGCCGACTGCACGCGGACGGGCACCACGTCGTGGTCGTCGGTCGCGACCCGGTCAAGACGTCCCGGGTGGCGGCGGAGCTCGACGCCGAGTTCCACGTGTGCGACTTCGTGCGGCTCGACGACGTGTCGCGCCTCGCCACCGAGCTGCTGGCCACGCACCCGCGCATCGACGTGCTCGCCAACAACGCGGGCGGGCTCCGAGACGCGTACGAGCTCACGGAGGACGGGTTCGAGCGGACCTTGCAGGTCAACTACCTGGCCCCGTACCTGCTCACGCGGCTGCTGCTCGGCAACCTGCTCGCGGCGCACGGATCGGTGATCTGGACGTCCAGCGCGGCGGCGCGCGCCGTGCGCACCATCGATCCCGACACGCTCGGCGAGCCCGCTCCCGGAACCCGCTA
This sequence comes from Xylanimicrobium pachnodae JCM 13526 = NBRC 107786, assembly GCA_001592145.1. Classification (GTDB taxonomy): domain Bacteria; phylum Actinomycetota; class Actinomycetes; order Actinomycetales; family Cellulomonadaceae; genus Xylanimonas; species Xylanimonas pachnodae. The sequence continues at coordinate 40,768 of BCWJ01000010.1, forward strand.
CCAGCCGTTGCGCGTGTACGGGCACGCCAAGCTCGCCGGGCTGTTCGCGATGACCGAGCTGCACCGCCGGTTCCGCGAGCGCGGGATCGCCACGGCGGCGTTCCACCCGGGCATCGTCGGGTCCAACTTCTCGGCGGACAGCCAGGGGCTGGTCGGGTGGTTCTACCGGTCCCCGGCCAAGGCCGCACTGACCGCGAGCCCGGAACGCGGTGCGGACCAGCTCGTGACCTTCGCGTCCAGCGACGACTGGGTGTCCGGCGCGTACTACGAGCGCGGCCGCCCGGCGCGCCGCCCGCACCCGGCGCTGGCCGACGTGGGCCTGTCGCGAGCCGTGTGGTCCCGCACGGAGGAGCTCTTGGCCGCGCACGTCGCCTGACCGTGCCCTCGTGGTGAGACAGGACCCGCACCGGGACCGTGCCCCCACCCCACGGGTACACAATGGGGCGAGTGCGCACCCCTCGTGACGTCGCCCGACGTCCCCCCGTCCCCGGCGGTGAGCTGGCCACGATCCCCGCGCTGGCACGCCTGCTCCCGTTCGCCCGGCCCGCCCTGCCCCGTCTCGCGGTCGGCCTCCTGTCCGCCCTGGGAGCCTCGCTGGCGGCCCTGGCGATCCCACGCGTCCTGCAGCGGATCGTCGACGGTCCGCTGGCCGACGGGGTCCGCGCCGGCGGCCTGAACACCCTGTGGGGCCCCGTCGGGCTCGTCCTGCTGCTCGGGCTTGCGGAGGCAGGACTCATCCTGGCCCGGCGCACCCTGGTGATGTTCCCCGCGAACGACGTCGAGGCGGACCTGCGGATGACGCTGTTCCGCCACCTGCAGGACCTGCCGATCGCCTTCCACGACCGCTGGCCCGGCGGACAGCTGCTCTCCCGGTCCATGTCCGACCTCGGCCTGCTGCGCCGCTGGCTCGTGTTCGGGCAGATCCAGCTCGTGGTGTCCTGCGTGACCGTCGTCGTCGGCATGACCCTGCTCGTCACGAGCACCGGGTGGCTGGGGCTGGTCTACCTGGCGGGGGCCGCCCCCGTGAGCGTCATCGCCTTCCGGTTCGCACGCCGCTTCCGGGTGGTGTCCCGCCGCGCCCAGGACCAGGCCGGAGACCTGGCCACGACCGTCGAGGAGTCCGTGCACGGCATCCGCGTGCTCAAGGCGTTCGGCCGCGGCTCCGACGCGCTGGCCTCGTTCACCGGGCAGGCCGAACGGCTGCGCACCACCGAGCTCGCCAAGGCGCGCGCCCAGGCGTCGTTCAACGTCACGCTCACCCTCATCCCCGAGCTGACCCTTGCCGCATGCCTCGTCGTCGGCGCGCTCCAGGTCCACGGCGGCCACCTCACCATCGGCGCACTCACCGGCTTCTTCGCCACCGTCGCCGTCATGGGCGGCTCCGTCGTCGACCTCGGCATGACCCTGTCCATGACCCTGAACGCACGCACCGCCGTCGACCGGTACTTCGACGTCCTGACCACCCCCAACCCGCTCACCGACCCCGACCGGCCCACGGCGCCGCCCAGCGCGCCCGGCGGCGCGCACGTACGCCTGCGCGACGTCACCTTCCGCTACGACGACGCCACCCGGCCCGTGCTCGAGCACGTGGACCTCGACCTGCCCGCCGGCACCACCACCGCGCTCGTCGGGCTCACCGGCTCCGGCAAGTCCACCCTGGCGATGCTCATCCCGCGCCTGTTCGACGCCACCGCAGGAACGGTGGAGCTCGACGGCATCGACGTGCGCCACCTGCGCCGAGCCGACGTCCGGCGCGCCGTCGCCGTCGCCTTCGAGGACCCCACCCTGTTCTCCGCCTCCGTCCGCGAGAACGTGCTCCTCGGCATCGACGACGACACCGAGGACGGCGGCCCGGGCGCCGACGGCACCGGCACCCGGCACGACGCGATCCTCGAGGAAGCACTCGACGTCGCCCAGGCAGGGTTCGCCCGCCACCTGCCGCACGGCGTCGAGACCCGCATCGGCGAGGAAGGACTCTCCCTGTCAGGCGGGCAACGCCAACGGCTCGCCCTCGCCCGCGCCATCGCCGCCCACCCCCGCGTCCTCGTGCTCGACGACCCCCTCTCCGCGCTCGACGTCGCCACCGAGGAGGCCGTCACCGCCCGCCTGCGCGACGTCCTGCGCACCACCACCACGCTCGTCATCGCCCACCGCCCCTCCACCGTGGCGCTCGCAGACCGGGTCGCCGTCCTCCAGGACGGGCGCATCACCGCGGTCGGCACCCACAGCGAGCTCCTGGCCACCGACGCCCACTACCGCTACGTGATCTCGAGCCTCGAGGACGACGCCGCCCAGCACGGCATCGGCACCCTGACCCCGCCCGAACCCGCCCTCGACGACTCCGCCCGGGACGGCCAACGCGACGCCCAGCACGACGACGAAGCGACAGGAGCCCGACTGTGACCAGCGCTGACCCCGGCGACCGCCTGACGCGCACCGAGTCCCGTGCCGTGCGAGCGCGCTCCCTGACCCTCCTGCGCGACCTGCTGCGCCCTCACACGCGCCTGCTCACCGGATCCGCCGCACTCGTCGTCACGGCCACCGCCGGCCAGGTGGCGGGACCCGCCCTCGTCGCCGCCACCATCGACCACGCCATCCCCGCCCTCGACCAGGGGAACAGCCGGCCGCTCCTGGTGTACGGCGTCCTGCTCGTCGTCGCCGCCACCGCCGCCGGCCTCGCGAACGGCGCCTACGTCCGCGCCGCGGCCACCATCTCCCAAGCCGTCCTGCTCGACCTGCGCCGCCGCGTGTTCCGCCAGACCCAGCGCCTCAGCCTCGAGTTCCACGAGACGTACACCTCGGGGCGCATCATCAGCCGGCAGACGTCCGACCTCGAGGCGCTCCGCGAGCTCCTCGACGGCGGGCTGACCGGCGTCGTCGCCAACCTGCTCACCATGACCTTCACCGGCGTCGGCCTCGCCCTGCTCGACTGGCGCTCCGCCGTCGTCCTCGCCGCAGCCATGGCGCCCGCCTGGCTCCTGACCCGATGGTTCCAGCGACGCTCCCAGGTGTTCTACCGGCGCCAGCGGACCGCGTCGGCACGCCTCATCGTCCAGTTCGTCGAGACCATGACCGGCATGCGGGCCGTGCAGGCCTTCCGGCGCGAGGCACACACCGAACGCGAGTACGGCCGGTACGCCACCGCCTACCGCGACGCGAACCTCGACACGTTCTCCCTCAACGGCCGCTACCAGCCCGGCCTCGTCCTGATCGGCAACCTCACCGTCGCCGCCGCCCTCGCGTACGGCGGGTGGCGCGTCCTGCACGGGTACCTCGCCATCGGCGTCCTCGTCGCCGCCCTGCTGTACGTCAAGCGCTTCTTCGCCCCGATCCAGCAGATCGGCATGTTCTACAACAGCTTCCAGTCCGCCACCGCCGCGCTCGAGAAGCTCTCCGGCCTGCTCGCCGAAGAACCCACCGTCGTCGAACCTGCACGCCCCGTACCGCTGCCCGCAGCGCGCGGCGACCTGCGCCTCGACCAGGTCACCTTCCGCTACCCACGCGGCCCCGTCGTCCTCCCGGACCTCGACCTGCACATCCCCGCCGGGCAGACCGTCGCCCTCGTCGGCACCACCGGCGCGGGCAAGTCCACCCTGGCCAAGCTCGTCACCCGCTTCTACGACGCCACCAGCGGAGCCGTCCTGCTCGACGACGTCGACGTACGCGACCTCGCCGGCGCAGACCTGCGGCGCAACGTCGTCATGGTCACCCAGGAGGCCTACCTCTTCTCTGGATCGGTGCGCGAGAACATCGCCCTGGGCCGCCCCGGCGCCACGCAGGCCGAGATCGAGGCCGCAGCCCGCGCCGTGGGCGCCCACCACTTCATCCTCGCGATGCCCGAGGGCTACGACACCGACGTCAACAAGAGAGGCGGGCGCGTCTCCGCCGGCCAGCGCCAACTGCTGTCCTTCGCGCGCGCGTTCCTCGCCGACCCCGCCGTGCTCGTCCTCGACGAGGCCACCTCGTCCCTCGACATCCCCGGCGAACGCCTCGTCCAGCGCGGCCTGAAGACCCTGCTGGCCGGACGCACCGCCATCATCATCGCCCACCGCCTGTCCACCGTCGCCGGCGCCGACCGCGTCCTCGTCATGGAACGCGGCCGGGTCGTCGAGGACGGCACCCCCACCGAGCTCATCACGGCAGCCGGCCGCTACGCCCGCCTGCACGCCGCCTGGCAGGACTCCCTGGTCTAGCGGTCGGGTCCAGCCGTCGCCCGCCCACACCCGCTCGCCCGCACCTACAGCCGCATCGGGTCCACGAGCACCAGCACCGGCTCGCGCACCCACCAGTCACCCGTCGCCAGCCGCTCCGCACGCGTCGTGAACCGGTAGCGGAACAGCCGCGCGCGCACCCACCGGGGCCGCCGGCCACCGAACGGGTCCTCCCGCAGCAGCCGCAACGTCGCCGGGTCCGCCTCCAGCAGACGCCGCAGCAGCACCACCAGCCACCCGGACGGCGTGCCCAACGGGACGAACCACAGCGCCCAGTCCAACCGCAGGTGCCACGGTGCCACCTGCGGTGGACGTCGCCCCGGTTCGCACGGCTTGCCCCGCAACAGGTACTCGCGCCACACCGCCTCCACCCCGGGACGGTCCGCGTCCGTGCCCTCCAGCACCACCTCCTCGCGGCGCCGCGTCACCCGCCCGAACGCCCCGTACGCGTTGACCAGCCGCAACGGCTCGAAGCTCGCGTTCATGAGCTGGTGCGGCCCCACCAGGTTCCGAGCCGGGCGCCACGACAGCACCAGCCACACCGCGGCGACCAGCGCCGTCACCACCACGAACGACGACGACGCGAGGGGCGCAGCGGCGGCCGTCACGGCGCTCGCGGACCCGCCAAGCGTGGCCCACACGCCGTCGGACACCATGGCGGCGCCGAGCACGATGGCCGCCCAGTTGAGCCACGCGAAGTTCCCGGTGAGCACCAGCCAGCCCTGCGTGACCACGACGACGCCGCCCGCCACGGACGGGAACGGCTGGGGGAGCGCCAGCAACCACGGGAACCCGAGCTGGGTGACGTGGTTGCCGACCACCTCGACGCGGTGCCACCAGCGCGGCAGGTGGTGGGCGTGCCACGAGAACGGGCCGGGCATGGGCTGGGTCTCGTGATGGAAGTCGAGCGCCGTCAGGTCACGCCACTCGTGCCCGCCGCGCCACTTGATCAGCCCCGCGCCGAGCTCGAGCCGGAACAACAGCCAGCGGGCCGCGAGGACGCCGGCCCACGGCACCGGTTCGGCGTCGGAGCCGAGCCACGCGACCAGGAACGTCGCCTCGCACAGCAACGACTCCCACCCGAACCCGTAGAACCGCTGGCCGACGTTCACCACGGAGAGGTACAGCGCCCAGCACGCGAGCAGCACCAGCGCCGGCACCCACCACGCGCCTCGCTGCGGCAGCCCGACCGCGGCGCTGCCCGCGAGCACCGCGCCACCGATCCCGACCGCGAGGGACAACCGGTCCGAGTACCGCCAGCAGAAGAGCGACGGTGCCGCCCGGAACGGCACCCGGGCCACGAACGCGGGAACGGGCAGCAGCCCGTGGGTCCCCAGCAGCGGCCGGAACTGGGTCGCCACCTGCGCGAACGCGAGCACGAGCAGCACCGCCACGCCGCGTTGGAGCACGCTGCGCGCCACGTCGTACTCGCCGGTGGCCCACCACGCGAGCCAGTCGGGCGTCGACCCGGGCATGTCACCAGGTTCTCAGGCCCCCGGCCGGGGCACCATGCCTGCGGCAGCCGTCAGACCCCGGGACGTGGCTGCGGCGTCGTCGGCCGGTGACCGACGACGCCGCGCGGCGGGGTGAGCCGGGGCTCACACGGTGCGCGTGCGGCGGCGCAGCAGGACGACGCTCAGAGCCACCGACGCGACGATGGGGACGATCGAGGCCTCGAGGCCGAAGGCGCCGCCCGTCAGCAGCATCGGCCCGTCCGCGTGCGTCAGGAGCAGGCTGGGAGCGGTGTGGCCGGACACCTGGATGCCGATCAGCTGCTCCAGGCCGTTCCACACGGCGTGCAGGGCGGTCACGAACCACAGGTTGCGCCGCCACCAGAACGCCGCGCCGAGCAGGCCGCCCGCCTCGACGGCGATCGCGACGGAGCTCCACAGGCTCGCTCCGGGGTTGGCGAGGTGGGCGAGGCCGAACAGCAGGGCTGAGACCACGAGCGCGACGCGGGGGCCGCGCAGCGCCTCGACGGCCTGGAAAATCAGCCCGCGGAACAGGAGCTCCTCGGTGACCGCCCCGGTGACGGCGACCACGACGAGCCCGGGCAGCGCACCGACGCCGACGGCGCCCGTGGTGGTGAACGTGTAACCGCCCAGCACGGTGATCACGGCGACCGAACCGAGCAGGAAGGCTGCGCCGATGCCCGAGCCGGTGGCCAGGTTGCGGCCCAGCCCGGCACCGGTGAGCTCCGGCGTCGGGCGGCGCGCGACGAACCGCATGATCGCCCAGTACGCCACGACGGCACCCGCGGTCCCGAGCAGTGCGACGACCGGGGCGGCGCCCGCGAACGTGGAGAGCGCGCCGACGGCGACGAGCCCGGCGGCGAGCCAGCCGAGCGGGTGACGCAGCAGGCGGGCCGCGCGGCCCAAGGGGGTGGGGGTGGTCGAGGTGGGGGTGCGGTGTGTGGTCGTTGTCATGACCTCGACGCTACGGAGCGGGACGCGTGCCGCGGATCGCCCGCCGGAGCGCACCTGCCATCCCTCGCACGGGGGATGCCAGGCTCAGCGCCCCGGGGCCACCAACCCGCTGCGGTACGCATACACGACCGCCTGGACGCGGTCGCGCAGGTCCAGCTTGAGCAGGATCCGCGACACGTACGTCTTGACGGTCTCGTGGCTGATGAACAGCCGGTCCGCGATCTCCGCGTTCGACAGTCCGTCCGCGACGGCGATCAGGACCTCGCGCTCGCGCGGCGTCAGGGAGGCGAGCGCGGGGTCGTCATCGGCCGGGGTGGGCAGCAGCCGCTCGGCGAACCGGCCCAGCAGCGCCTGCGTGACCGCCGGGGCGAGCAGCGACTCTCCCGCGGCCACGGTGCGTACGGCATCGACGAGCTGCGCCGGGCCCGCGTCCTTGAGCAGGAACCCGCTCGCGCCCGCGCGCAGCGCCTCGTAGACCTGCTGGTCGAGGTGGAACGTGGTGACCACGAGCACGCGCGGCGGGTCCTGGACGCCGGGCCCGGCCAGCCGACGGGTCGCCGCGATCCCGTCCAGCACCGGCATCCGCACGTCCATGACGACGACGTCAGGGCGCAACCGCGCGGCAAGGGCCACCGCCGTGCGCCCGTCACCCGCCTCGCCGACCACCTCCAGGCCGGGCTGCGCGCCCAGGATGGTCGCGTAGCCGATCCGGATCATCTCCTGGTCGTCCACGATCAGGACGCGGATCGGGGCGTCGTCGGGGCGGTCAGCCATGGAACGGACCTTCCTGGGCGTGGGAGTCGGCGGTCAGGGAAGCAGCAGGATCCGTCGGCAGGGGCAGCACCGCGTGCAGCAACCAGCCACCGGCGTCCGCAGGCCCGGCCGTCAACCGGCCCCCGAGCAACCGGACGCGCTCGCCCAACCCGGCCAGTCCGTGGCCGCCGCCGGGAGCGACCGGTGACGGGACCGGCGGGCCGACGCGCCCGGACGGCGCCGCGGCGGACAGTACACGCACGTCCGCGCACTGCGCGGTCCACCGTGCGCACACGTGGACGGGAGAGCCCGGTGCGTGCTTGCGGGCGTTCGTGAGCCCCTCCTGGACGATGCGGTACACGGCCAGCCGCACGTCGTCCGGGCCGCGGGGCGCCCCGTCCTCCTCGAGCCGGACATCCTGGCCCGCACGTCCGGCGTCGGCCACCAGGTCGCCGAGCGCACCGATCGGAGGGCCGGCCGCGACGTCGTCGGAGCCGAGCACGTCGAGCAGACGACGCAGATCGTCCAGGGCACGACGGCCCGACCCCGAGATGGCCGCCAGGCCCGCGCGCACCCGCTCCTCGGAGGCAGGCAACAAGAACGCCGCGGCGTCGGCCTGAACCACCATGCCGGTCACATGATGGCTGACGACGTCGTGCAGCTCCCGGGCCAGGCGCGCCCGCTCGTCCAGGACGGCCGAGCGCGCGACGAGGGCGGCGTGCGAGCGGGCGGCAGCGGCCCGGACGCGAACCACCTCCCCGACACCCCACGCCGCAGCCAGGACCGGCGCGAACGTGGCGAGCTGCCAGCCCGTCTCGGGCGAACCCAGGGCACGGAGCACGACGGCCAGCACCACGTACGCGACCACGCAGGTTCCCGCGACGAGCGTGCGCCGACGCCGCAGGTGGGCACCCGCGGAGTACAGGGCGGCCAGCAGACCGAGCCCCGCTGGAGACGGGGCATAGCCGGCACACTGCATCACCGCGAAGGCCGCACCCACCACCGCGAGACACGTACCGGGAAGGCGGCGACGCACGGCGAGCGGCAGCGTCTGCCCCGCGATCAGCAGGACCCGCCAGGCATCGTCCGGGCGGACCGGCAGCTCACCGAGCACGAGCCCGTACTGACCGAGCGTGGGCACCAGGGAGATCACCGCGAACGCGGCGGCCCCCAGGGCGTCGCGACCACGCCCAGCGGTCAGTCCCGTCCGTGCGCGCACGCCGCACACCCTAAGCGCGGGGCGCTCGCGGCGTCATCCGTGCTCACCGGGTGGTCGGCGCCCGCCCCGCGGCGACCAGGCGTGTGAGCAGCTCCCGAGCGGGGGGAGTGGGCGCGCCGAGGGTGAGGGCGAGCACCTTGCGGCGCGCGCCCGGCAGCTGGACCGTCAGGACACCGCGCGACTGGTGGGCGCGCACGGCCATCTCGGGCAGCACGCTCACCCCGACGCCCTGGGCCACGAGCGCCTGCACGGCCAGCGAGTCGTCCGTCTCGAACGCGATGTGCGGTGCGAAGCCCGCCGCCGCGCACCGCGCGACAAGGTCGGCGCGGCAGCGGATGCACCCGGCGATCCAGTCGGCGTCGGCAAGCTCGGCCAGGGTCGGGGTGGCGCCGTCGGCGTCGGCGGCGGACTCGGGCAGCACCAGGTGGATGGCCTCGTCGAGCACCTCCGTGACCTGGAACCGGGACAGGTCGCCCACGGAACGGGGATGCGTGACGTCGGTGTGCTCGAACACGAGGGCGACGTCCACGTCGCCCGCGGCGAGGGCCGAGACGGCCTCGGGCGGCTCCGCCTCGACCAGCCCGACGGTCAGCCCCGGGAAGTCGCGGTGCAGGGCGCCCACCGCGGCGGGCACGATGGTGGCCAGCGCGGAGGGGAACGCGGCCAGGCGCGCGCGCCCCGCATGGAGCCCGGCCAGGGCGTCCAGCTCGCGTCGCACACCCGCGACGCGTCCCAGGATCTCCTCCGCACGCTGGGCGAGCAGGCGTCCCGCCTCGGTGAGCTGGACGCCGCGCCCCACACGCTCCAGGAGGGGCAGACCGGCCTCCGTCTCGAGCTTGGCCAGGTGGTGGCTCACGGACGGCTGGGCGATACCGAGCTCGCGGGCGGCAGCGGTCAGCGACCCGGTGCGCGCCACCGCGGCGAGCACGCGCAGGCGGGCAAGGTCAAGATCGGCGGGCACCCGGCCAGGCTACAAGGGCCGCGGGCCACCGCGTGGACTAGCCTCGCCCTCATGGCGCGCTACTTCGACGTCCACCCCGTCGACCCGCAGCCGCGGGCGATCGGGCAGGTCACCACGATGCTCCGCGACGGCGCGCTGATCGCCTACCCGACGGACTCGGGGTACGCCCTGGGCTGCCGGATGGACTACCACGACGGCGTCGACCGCATCCGGCACATCCGGCGGCTGGGTGCCACGCACCACTTCACGCTCGTGTGTGCCGACTTCTCCCAGCTCGGGCATCTGGTTCACCTCGACAACAGCGCCTACCGGTCCATCAAGGCGGCCACCCCCGGGCCGTACACGTTCATCCTGCGGGCCCTGCCCGAGGTGCCGCGCCGTCTGGCCCACGCCAAGAAGAAGACCGTCGGGGTGCGCATCACGGACAACCGCGTGGCCCAGGCGCTGCTGCACGAGCTCGGTGAACCGCTCCTGTCCTCCACGCTGATCCTCCCCGGCCAGACCGACGCCCTCGTCGACGGCTGGACCATCAAGGAGGAGCTGGACGGCGTGCTCGACGCCGTCGTGGACGGGGGAGAGGTGCCGGCGCGACCCACCACGGTGGTGGACTGGTCGCAGGGGTATCCGGAGGTGCAGCGGCTCGGTGCCGGGGACGCCGCCCGGTTCGAGTAGTCGCGCCGCCGCCCCGGTGCACGTCGTCGGGCGCGGATAGGGTTTGCGCCATGACCGACACCGGCCTGGCACAGGCGCGCGCGAAGATGACGGCTGCGGGCGTGGCGCCCGCCGCGATCGAGACGTTCACCCGGTTCTACCGGCTCCTTCAGGAGGGTGCGTCCGGCTTCATCCGTGAGGACGACGTCGACCCCCTGCCCGCCCTGCAGCGCGCGGACGCGCTCGAGCTCTCGGACGACGACGCCGCGGCCGCGCTGGCGAGGACGGCGATCATCAAGCTCAACGGCGGCCTCGGAACGTCGATGGGGATGGACAAGGCCAAGTCGCTGCTGCCCGTGCGCGGCGACCTGACCTTCCTCGACGTCATCGTGGGCCAGGTGCGGGCCGCGCGCGCCGCGACGGGAGCCCGCCTGCCCCTGATCCTGATGAACTCGTTCCGCACGCAGGCCGACACGCTGGCGCTGCTGGGCCGCTACGACGACGTCGCCGTCGACGGGCTGCCGCTGGACTTCCTGCAGAACCGCGAGCCCAAGCTCACCGCGGACGCGCTGGAGCCCGTGGAGTGGCCCGCCGACCCCGACCTCGAGTGGTGCCCGCCCGGCCATGGCGACCTGTACCCGGCGCTGCACGCGGCGGGTGTCGTCCGGGCGCTGCTCGATGCCGGGTTCCGGTACGCGAGCGTGTCCAACTCGGACAATCTGGGCGCCGCGCCCGACGCCCGCATCGCGGGCTGGTTCGCCGCGTCCGGCGCTCCGTACGCCGCCGAGATGTGCCTCAAGACGCCGGCGGACGTCAAGGGCGGCCAGCTCGTGGTGCGCAAGGCCGACGGCCGGATCGTCCAGCGCGAGACCGCCCAGACGCACCCGGACGACCTTGCCGTGAGCCTGGACCCCGAGCGGCACCGGTACTTCCACACGAACAACCTGTGGTTCGACCTGGAGGCGCTGGCCGCCGAGCTCGACCGCACGGGCGGGGTGCTCGAGCTGCCCCTGATCCGCAACGACAAGACCGTGGACCCGGCGGACGCGTCGTCGACCCCGGTGGTGCAGATCGAGTCCGCGATGGGCGCCGCCGTCGCGGTGTTCGAGGGTGCGACCGCGATCGAGGTGGGCCGCGAGCGGTTCCTGCCCGTCAAGACGACGAACGACCTGCTGGTGCTGCGCTCCGACGTGTATGCGCTGACCGAGGAGTTCCGCGTCGTGGCCCAGGTTCCGGCGCCGCTGGTGTCCCTGGACAAGCCGTACAAGACCATCGCCGGGTTCGACGCGCGGTTCCCGGCCGGTCCGCCGTCGTTGCGCGAGGCGACGTCGCTCACCGTGGGTGGGGACTGGACGTTCGGCGCGCCGGTGCGCGTGGTCGGGGACGCCGTGCTGGGCAACGGGGGAGCGGGCGGGACCGTTCCCGCCGGATCCGTGGTCTCCGCGAGCGGGGTCGGCACCTGAGCCTTCGCCCGGCGATCCCTGGGAGGTCCCCGGACGGTCCCGGGGTGGTCAGACGGGCACGTCCACGATGTGCTCGGCTCCGGGCCGGGGCACGAGCGTCCCGGAGCTGGCCGCGGCGACGTCGGCGGCGAGCTGGGCCAGGGCTGACGGTGGTACGTGCAGCGTGAGGCGTGCCGTCTCCGTGTAGACGGTCTCGCCCAGCACGGCTCCGTGGCCCGTCGCCCAGTCCCTCAGGAGGTTGTCGATGCGGCCGGCGTCGGCATGGGGGACGTCCAGGTGCACCTCGGTGAGCACGCGGCGGCGGACGACCCGGGCCTGGTCCAGCGCGTGCGACACGGCGGAGGAGTAGGCGCGCACGAGGCCGCCCGCGCCCAGGAGCACCCCGCCGAAGTACCGGGTGACGACGGCGACCACGTCGGTCACCTCGCGGTGACGCAGCACCTCCAGCATGGGTACGCCGGCGGTGCCGGACGGTTCGCCGTCGTCGGTGGACCGCTGCTGGTCGGCGTGCGTCCCGACGACGAGGGCGACGCAGTGGTGGCGGGCGTCCCAGTGCTCCTTGCGGATCGCGGCGACGACGGCGTCGGCCTGTGCGACGCTGCCGACCGGGTGCAGGTGGGCCAGGAACCGTGACTTCTTGACCACGAGCTCGTGGTCCACGGGTGCCGCGATGGTCGAAGGCAGGTCACGGTCCACCCGGCCAGCGTAGGTGGCCGCTCGCGTGGGGCGGCCCGGGATGGGCGCTGGAGCCGGTTCGAGGACCCGACACGCCGCCGCCAGTGCGCCCTAAATAGTGTGCCAAGCGCCAGGATGAACCCATGTCGGAGACACCGTCCACCCCTGTTGCCCGGTACCCGCGCCCCGTCGTCGACCTGACGGAGGCGGAGTGGGTGTGGCGTGAGCTCGGCGTCGAGGCGCTGCGGCCCGGCTCCAAGCCCGAGGTGGTGCGGTTGGCGGTGATCGCCGGCCTGACCCGCGCAACGGGCGCGCGTTACGGTGACCTGCTCCGCGTGCGGGTCGAGGACCTGACCGTGCCGGACGACGCGGCGCGGGCGGGGGAGGGGACCGTCGTCGTGCGGCACGGCAAGCACCGGACCGTGCGCAGCCACCGCGTACCCGCCGAGGTGGTCCTGGTGCTGCGGCACTGGCTTGCCGTGCGCCTGGAGCTCGCGGCGGAGCTGGAGGGTTCAGTGCCGCGAGCGCTGCTGCTGACGGTCCATCACACGCACGACAACGGGACCACGGTCTCGAGCGGTCTTCCGATCACCAAGCAGGGGTTGGTCCTCTCGTGGCGCCGCTTCGTGCACCGCACCAACGCGCGCTACGGGGCGACCAGACCTCCGTTGCCCACGCGGTTCGAGCAGGTGCGCCGTGCCTGGATCGAGGCGGGCGTCACGGATCCCGGCCGCGAGAGCGGTGAGCCTGCAGCCGGCGAGGCCGTCGCTGGTCCTGCAAAATAGTGTGCCAAGCGTCGACGACGCAAGCACGGTCCGGACAGCGCACCGCCCCGGGGCCTGGACGGACCCCGGGGCGGGCTGTGGCTCGGCTACTCGCCCACAGCGGCGGCCTCGGCCGCTCCGCGCTCCGTGCTCTCGCCCTTCGTCGACAGGGTTCCGCTCGAGCTCTCCAGGTGGGCCCGCACGAACCAGTGGAACTGTTCGAGCGCGTGGAGCTGCCCGATGAGCAGGTCGTTGGTGACGGCGTCGAGGGACTCGGTCGCGTCGGCCGCCTTGCGGTGCGCAGCGATGACGCCCTCGTAGACCTTGTCGAGTGCGCCCAGGTGCTCGATCGTCGTCGCGCGGCCCAGGGCGTAGTCGTTCCAGGTGCGCGCCTTGACCAGTGCGCCGGGGGTGCCCACCGGGGGGACGCCGAGGGTCGCGATGCGCTCGGCGATCGCGTCGACCATCAGGCGCACGGCGTCGACCTGCGGGTCGAGCATCTCGTGGACGGCGATGAAGTGCGGACCCACGACGTTCCAGTGGACGTGCTTGAGCGTCAGCTGCAGATCGTTGAGCGCGTGGAGCTGCGCCTGCAGGGCCGCAGCGACCTTGGCGCCGTCCGCCATGGACAGGGTGGGCACGGTGTATCGGGGAAGGGACATCACAGGCCTCCGATGATGGATTGCCGGAACCCTGCCATCGTGTGCCCTGACCACGTCGGCTGCAACGGGCCGGGGTGTTCGCGCAGGTCAACGCGCGATGGGCAGGACCCGCAGCCAATCACTGCGGGGTGAGTTCGGCGGCGCGGTGAAACCCAGGTGCGCGTAGAAGCCGGCCGCGTTGGCGTTCGCGGGATCGAACCCCAGGTGTACGCCGGGCACCCCGCGGTCGGCGAGAGCGGCGACCAGGACGTCGATCAGGCGCCGGCCCCAGCCGTGACCTTGCCCCTGGGGGAGCAGGTCGATGTGCAGGTGCGCCGGGTAGCGGTCGAGAACCTCTGCCCCCGGGGACAGCATCCGTTCGGGGTGGGCGCCGTCGTGCCAGAGCTTCGCCTCGGAGTACGCCGGACCCGTTGCCTGCTCCGCCCCCGGGACGGGCCGGGGCTCGGGGTGCCGCGCAAGATAACCGGGCACCCACTCCCGTCGGCACTGCTCGACGAACGCCGTGGTGTCGGGCGCCGCGAGCACGTACCCGACCAGGGTCCCGTCCGCGACACGCAGGAGGTCGTCATCGGGAGAGTCCGGCGCCCCGGCCTGCACGACGACGAACGCCAGCTCGGGGACCAGGTCCACGTAGGGGAAGGCGAAGACGTCCGCGAGCAGGGTGGCGTCGCGGTACAGGCCGCGCGCATCGCCGCCGGCAGCGCCCGTCCGGGCGCACACCTCGCCGATCGCGGCGCGGTCCGCGGGGTGGTACGGGCGCAAGATGTCGGTCATGACGGGTCCTTCCGGGAGTAGGCCATGAGGCAGACGAGGAGCAGGAGCGCCACGGCGCCGACGGCGATCCCCACCATGGACCGGCCCTCGACGAGGGTAGCCACGAGGCCGATCGTCACCGTGGCACCGACGACCCACGCGTCGACGCGGGCCGACCGGGCCAGCGCCGCCAGCTCGACCCGGGCGGTCAGCCAGGTGTTCGCCGCCCAGAGGTTCAGCCGCAGCCCCAGGTAGCCGAGCGGGGCCAGCCAGACCGAGAGCGTCACGGTGCCCTCGCGGGGCACCAGGGCGCTGATCAGTACGGCGGCGCCGATCCCGGCAAGGCCAGGGCGGTAGCCGGGCCACAGGGCCGTCGTCACCGCCACCAGGATCGCGAGCACCACGCCGAGCCGGTCGAACCGGCCGCCGGCCGGGCTGCTGTCGCCCACGCCTGCCGACCAGGCCGCGAGCGCCGGGGTGGCGGCCGTGACGAGCACGGCGCCGAGGTGCAGCAGCCAGCCGGGCGCGCTGGGGCCGGCCTCGAGCTCCACGCGCGGCAGTGGTCGCGACCGCCTGCGTGAGATCATCGCCGACCTCCCGGCGTCGGAGCCTGGTGCGTCGTCGCTCGCGACATCACCTCGAAGCGGTGGGCGGGTGACCGGCTCCCCGTCCCCGTCCAGGCGATCACCGGGACGCCGGCGGCCTCCAGGCCGCGGATACGGTCCGCCCGCTCCATCGACATGATCTGCCAGGCGAGGTGCAGGTGCGCCTGGGGGACGGGGCGCACGGTCGGCAGCGTGTCGATCACGACGACCGGGATGCTGCGTTCCTGCCACTGCCCCACGAGCTGGGCCGGGACGTCGTCCAGCAGCGTGGTGAACAGGTAGACGATCGCATCAGCGGGTACGCGCGGGGGGCGCACGGCCGTCGCGCCGGAGCTGAGCGTGACCGTCCGTGTCGGCTCACCGACGGGAGACGCCAGCGCAAGTCCGTGCAGGATGCGGCGCAGATGCCGCTGCCCGGTGGACGGGGGCAGCGGACGGCGCCGGTGCGCCAGATCCTCCAGACCGACCCTGTCGCCGGCTGGGAGGAGCGCCTTGGCCACGGACGCGGCGGCGTTCCGCGCCAGGTCGAGCGAGGTCGGCTCGTCGACCCGCAGCGGGCCGGAACCGCGCCAGGTGTGCAGGTCGGGGCCCACCTCGTCACGCGAGTCGAGGACGAGCACGGCGGTGGCGTCGCCGGTGGCCAGGGTCCGGCGCACCTGCACGGCGTCCAGGGCGGGGGAGACCCGCGCGGTGGCCCGCCAGTCGACGCGTCGCCACGAGTCGCCCGGGGCCATGGGGTGGATGTCGCGCAGCTCGGTGCCGTCCCCCAGCCGGCGTGTGGTGCGCGGGCCGGTCAGGCCCCTCAGGCGGGTGGCCACGGGCACGCGGCCCAGGGGTGTGGCGGTGGGGAGCACGAGCCGCTCGGGAACATGGAGCGCGGCCACGTCCTCGGCCGCGACGTCGGCGATGCTCCGGGCGCGTGCCACCAGGTCGAAGGCGAGCTGCGGTCCCGTGCGCCGGGTGCCGAGCCGGACGGTGAGGTCCCGGGTGCCGCCTCCCGGCACCACCACCTCGACGGCGCGGTATCCCGCGGCGCTCACCCGCACGTGTACGACGTCGGCGGCGGCGTCGCTCTCCAGCCGGACGCGGTCGCAGACCCGTCCCGCGCCGTCGTGGTTCTCGGTCCCGTCCCGTGTCGCCCGTGTGGCGGCGACGGGCCGTCCGTCCCCGCCGATCAGCACGCTCAGGACGAGCGGCACCCCGAGCAGGGCGATGCCGCCGCGCCCCGTGAGCACGCCCAGGGCGAGGACGCAGATGCCGACGGCCAGGGTTGCGACCGTTGCCTGCGTGGGGTGCCACACCGGGGGAGCGCTCACCGGCTGCCGACCGTGGCCGGTCCGGCCACCGAGCTCAGCAACCCGGTGACGACGTCCTCGGCGTGGATCGCGGACGCCCACGCCGTCGGGGTGAGGGTCAGACGGTGGGCGAGCACCGGCACGGCGATGCGCTTGACGTCCTCCGGCAGCGCGTAGTCGCGTCCGTCCAGGACTGCGATGGCGCGCGCCAGGAGCAGGAGGTTCTGGGAACCGCGAGGTGAGGCACCCACCTCGATCGCCGGGTGGGATCGGGTCGCCGCCGCCAGGTCCACGCAGTACCGGGCGACGTCGGGGTCCACGGCCACGGCCTCGACGCCCTGCTGCATGGCCAGCAGGGTCGCGGTGTCCACGACGGGGTGGACGGGCGCGGCCTCCTGCCTGCGGGCGATCCGGCGCAAGAGCACCTCGGTCTCCTGGTCACGTCCGGGGTACCCGGCGGCGAGCCGGACCATGAACCGGTCGAGCTGCGCCTCGGGCAAGGGGTAGGTGCCCTCGTACTCCACGGGGTTCGACGTCGCGATCACGTGGAAGGGTCGCGGCAGGTGCCGGGTGACGCCGTCCACCGAGACCTGCCTCTCCGCCATGGCCTCGAGGAGCGCGGACTGCGTCTTGGGGGCGGTGCGGTTGATCTCGTCGGCCAGGAACAGGCCGGTGAACACCGGGCCGGGCCGGAACTCGAAGGCGCGCGCGGCAGGGTCGAACACGGACGAGCCGGTGATGTCCGAGGGGAGCAGGTCGGGGGTGCACTGCAGGCGGGCGAAGTCCAGGCCCAGCGCGGTGGCGAGGGATCGGGCGGCGAGCGTCTTGCCGAGCCCGGGAACGTCCTCGAAGAGCACGTGGCCACCGGCCAGCACGGTGGCGAGGGCGATCTCCAGCGTGTCACGCATGCCCACGACGGCGGTGCCGACCTCGTCGAGGACGCGGCGGCCCAGCTCTGCCACCTCGGTGACGGGGAGCGGTGCGAGGGCGGGATCGGTCACGGGGTTCTCCTTGCGGTGGGGGGTGCTGCAGGGACACGAGCCGACGGCGGTGGGCCCGCTTCGGGCGCGGCGACCAGGGCGTCCAGGGCGTGGAACCAGATCTCGAGCGTGCGCGCTGTGACCGCCGTCGTGGAGGTGAGGCCCGCGAGCACGTCCGGTCCGAGGAGCGCGGCGGCCCGCGCCCGGTGTTCCGGGCCGTCGGTGTGCGTCGCTCCCCAACCCTGCGCACCGGCGCCGGGCCGTCCGTCCCAGAGCACGCCTCGGGTGGCGAGCCGGTGGGCTGCGATGAGCCGTACCCGGTGCAGGACCCGGGAGGTGGTCGTGCCGTCGCGGGTGTACGCCGCCCAGGCGAGGTCGGTCACGTCCCGGCGTCCCCCGGGACGACGATCGGGGCTTGCGGGCGGCCACAGGCCGTCGACGGTGCGCGCCGCCGGTCGCAGCGCGATCGACACTGCGAGCGTCAGGACGACGAGCACCGTGGCGGGGACGGGTCCGATGGCGCGGAGCTGGACGAGCCCGGTGGCGAGGGGGACAGTGACCAGCAGCGTGGTGATGATGCGGCGTCTCACGGGGTGCTCGCCGTCTCGGGTGGGGTGTCGAGGGAACGGGCGATGACCTGGAGCGCGGTGCGGGCGTGGGCGACCTGGGCGCTGGTGACGGGGTGGTGGGTGAAGCGCGCCAGCTGGTAGAGGCGGCGCAGGGTGGCCGCGGGTTCGGGGGGCGCGGGGGAGACGTCGAGGAGGTGCGCGGTGTACTCGGTGGCGGTGTCCGAGCGGTGTCGCTCCCAGCCATGGTCGGCGGCTGTCTCCTCGAGGGAGACCCAGGCGGCGATGACGGCGTCGTGGGGGGTGGCGGCGTCGTCGAGCCGGGCGAGTGCGGTGTCGACGGCGTCGGCGAGGGCCGGGACGGTGGCGGTGGTGGCGGGTCCGGGTGGGGCGGCGGGCGGGGGCTCGGTGGGCTCAGGGGTGCGCGCTCTGTTCCAGCGGCGCGCCTGCCGGACCAGCCAGGTGATGGCGAGGGTGAGCAGGGCGGCGGCGAGGAGAGCGGCGATGACGCCCACGGTCCAGGTCAGGGCTGTGGTGTCCCCGGTGGTGAGCTGCTGCGGTGTCGGTACGGGCTGGGGTGGTGGTGGCGGCGGGTTCGTGGGCGCCGGGATCGGCACTGCCGGCAGGTCGACGTTGCCGGGGCTGAGGTCCCAGGCTCCCCCTGCGGCGGTCGCGACGGCCACCGTGGCCAGCAGCACGACGCCGCTCACGAGGGTCAGGCGTCGGCGCACCCGCGCAGCCTAACGCTCGGTGACGGAGGCGAGGTGCGCGTGGATGCCTGCGACGGCGGCTGCGACGAATGCGGCGGGGTCGTCGGCGAGCGTGCGTCCCATGGTGGAGAGACGCACGGGGCCGTCGGCGAGCGCCGTGAGGAGGTGGTCGTCGGCGGGCACGGGGACGAGTCGGTGGGTGGTGGCGAGGGTGGCTGCCTGTTCGCGGATGCGGGCGGTCAGGGCGGGGCCCCAGTGGGGTGCGTTCTCGACGTCGTGGGTGGGGACGGGCACGGGGATGTCGGCGGGGGTGAGGGCGACGCGGCCGTAGGCGGTGAGGCTGTGGTGGGAGATGCCGCGGTGGCGGTCGCGGGGGTCGGCACCTGAGACGCGCAGGGAGGCGATGGGGTGCCCGCCGAGGGTGTGAACGGCGTTGATGGTCTCGCCCGCGGTGACGCCGGAATACCCCCAGCGGGTGCCGGTGCCGAGGTTGCCGGGGCCCTGGGTGACGATGGCGAGGTCGGCGTGGGCGACGTGGTGGGCGGCGAGGAGGCCGGTGTGGGTGGTGACCGCTTCGAGGTCGCCGCCGAAGGCTTGGCCGACGGTGATGGTGGTGTGGAGCCACCCGTTGTCGCGCAGGGTGGCGATGGTGCGGGAGAAGGCGGCGGGCAGGGCGCCGCCGTCGGTCATGACGTAGGCGATGCGGGGTGCGTCGTGGCCGGTGCGGGCGGCGGCGAGGCGGGCGCCCGTGATGATCGCGGGCAGGGCGGAGTGAAGGTCGGCGACGACGACGGGGAGGTGGTCGAGGGTGTCGGCGTCGCGGAGGGTCTCATGGTGGGGTGACTCTTGTTCGTCGACGCCGAGGACCATGGCCTGGAGCGGGGTGTAGCGGGCTTTGACGAGGTGGCCGGGTCCGGGTTCGGGGTCGGGGGGCAGGGTGGCGCCGGGGCCGACGACGAGGGCGTACCCGCCGGTGCCGAGCCCGCGGGCCAGGGCGGAGCAGTTGAGCAGGAGGGTGTCGCCGGGGGTGGGGTCGCCGACGAGTGCGGTGTAGGCGAGGGCGCGGACCCGGAGCTGGTGGGTCTCGCGGCCGGGGAGGGGCCGGTCGAGGTCGACGTCGAGCTCGCGGGCGGCGCTGCCGGCGTCGCCCCAGGTCTTTCCGCGCGACACCACGGTGCCGGTACGCCAGGTGATCACGCACGCAGGGTACCGGGCGGCTAGCCTGCAGGGGATGTCCGAGAACTCGTCTGTCGCGCCAGGTGTGCCGCCCGCCGAGCGGTTGCTGAACCTGGTGATCGCGTTGGTCAACGCGAGCGTGTCGATGACCAAGCAGCAGATCCGCCGGGGTGTGGCGGGGTACGGGGACGCGCCGAGCGTGGAGGCGTTCGAGCGGATGTTCGAGCGCGACAAGGACACGTTGCGGTCGCTGGGCGTGCCCGTGGTGACGGTGGACGCGGGCGGGCACAGTGACGACGTCGGGTACCGGATCGACAACGAGGCGTACGCGTTGCCGCCGGTGGATCTCACGTCGGCGGAGTGGGGTGTGCTGGCGTTGGCGGCCCAGCTGTGGGGTGACAAGGCACTGCGCACGGACATGTCGCGGGCGATGACGAAGCTGCGGGCGGCGGGTGCCGCGCAGGGTGAGGACGACGCGCTGGCGGGACTCGCGCCCCGGGTCCGTGCGGTGGGTGACGCGTACGGTCCGCTGCTGGACGCGGTCACGGAGCGTCGCACGGTCCGGTTCCGGTACCGGGCGGCGTCGACGGGGGTGCTCGCGACCCGGCAGGTGGAGCCGTGGCGGATCGCGGTGCGCGGTGGCGGCTGGTACCTCGTGGGGCGGGACGTGGACCGGCAGGCGCCACGCGTGTTCCGCCTCTCGCGCATCGAGGGGCGGGTGCGGGTGGGCCAGGTGCCGGCGGCGTTCGCGGTGCCCGATCACGTGGACGTGGATGCCGCCCTGGGGACCGCGGGTCAGGAGCGGGTCGCGGTGCTGGCCGTGGTCCCGGAGCGGGCTTCGGCGGTGCGGGCGCGCGCTGTCGCGGTGCCGGCCGGGGCGGCAGACCTGCCGGCGCCGTCGGACCGCGAGCTGGTCGCGGTGCCGTTCCGGTCCGTGACCACGCTGGCCGAAGAGCTCGCGGGGTACGCGGACGCGGTGCTGGTGCTCGACCCGCCGGACCTGCGCGCCGACGTGGTGCGGCGGCTCGAGGCGGCCGCCGCCCTGGCCGACGTGCCACGGCAGGGCGGCACCGCGGGCACGGGTGAGGGGGCCGAGCATGGCTGAGCGTGCCGACGACCGCCTGGTGCGGCTCCTGGGCCTGGTCGCGTACCTGGACGGTCACGGCCCGGTGCCCGTGGCCGACCTCGCCACCCGGTTCGGGGTGTCGGAGGCGCAGATCCGCGACGACGTCGACCAGCTCTGGGTCACGGGCACGCCCGGCTACTGGCCGGACGACCTCATCGACTTCGACGCCGACGCCGTCGAACGCGGCGTGGTGCACCTCATCGAGTCGCGCGGCCTGACCCGCCCGCTGCGCCTCGGCACGCGGGAGGCGGTCGCGCTGGTGGCCGCGCTGCGCGCCCTGCTCGACTCCGCCCCTGTGCAGGCCGACGCCGAACGCTCCCGCCTGGTGGCGTCCGTGCTCGGCAAGCTGACCGCCGCGACCGGCGAGGCGGCGTCCGCCGTGGACGTGCGGCTCGGTCACGAGGGCGACGCGACGGTGGACTCGGGCGTGGTGCAGGCCGTGACCACCGCGCTCGTGCAACGGCGGGTGCTGCGCCTGCGATATGTCACGGCGTCGGACGCCGTGGGGGACCGCGACGTGGACCCGGCCCGCCTCATCACGCAGGACGGCGCCGCGTACCTGCTGGCCTGGTGCCGGCGGGCGCACGGGCGGCGCACCTTCCGGCTCGACCGCGTGCTGGCCGCGACCGTCCTCGACGAACCCGCCGACGCCGCCTCCGTCGCCCGGGCCGACGCCGAGGTGGACGTCGCCGCGGCGGCCGCGGCCGCGGGCGGCGGGCAAGCACCCCTGGTCACGATCACGCTCGCCTCACCCGCCCGCTGGCTCGCCGAGCAGCTCGCCACCGAGTCCGTCACCGAGCTCACCGACGGCGCCTTCGCCCTGCGGCTGCGCGTCGCCAACCCCGCCTGGTTGCGCAGCCTCCTGCTGGCCGCCGCGCCCGACGTCCTGGCCGTCGACCCGCCCGACGTCGCGGCCGACGCCGCCGCCGCCGCACGCGCCGCGCTCGCCGCCTACGGCGCACGCCCCTGACCCGCCCGTAGGCTGACGAGCATGTGGTGGGCGATCTGGAGCACCCTCGCGGTGGGCACCCTGGTGGGCGCGTTCTTCCTGGGGCGGTCCCTGTGGCGCAAGGGCGCCGCCCTCGTCCGGGCCGCCGGGGATGCCGCCGAGGCCATCGGCGACGCCTCCGGGCGGATCGCCGACGCCGTCGAGCAGGCCGCCGCGAACCCACCGGACACCGGCCCCACGATGTTCGACGACCCGACCACCCTCCACGAGCGGGTCGCCGTCCAGCGCCGGGCCCGCGCGGCCCGTGCGGATGCCCGCAGGAGGCGCTGGCTCACCACCTCACAGCAGTGGTCCCTGCAGCGCTGGCTCGCCGGACGGAAGACCGCCCGCGGCGACGGCTGAGGTGCCGCCTGAGCAGGGCTCGCCCGTCGCTGCCGTGACGCAGCCGACCCCGCGTGTTCACTCCGCGGCAGGTCCGGCCGCGTAGGGTAGGTTGCGGTGGCGCAGGCCACCGAGAACGTCTAGGAGTACGCCGTGAGTATCCTTCGTCACCCCGGGACGATCCTCGTCCTGGTCTTCATCGTGGTGCTGCTCTTCGGCGCCAACCGCCTGCCGGACCTCGCACGATCGGTCGGGCAGTCCCTCAAGATCTTCAAGTCCGAGGTCAAGGACCTGCGCGACGACGACGCCACCAGGAACACCCCCGGTACCACCGACGCCGGGAACCCGGGGGACCAGGACAAGCCTTCCACGCAGGCCTGACGTGGCGCGTGGCAATGCCGCGCGCCGCATGCCGTTGCGCGCGCACCTCCTCGAGCTGCGCAAGCGCATCTTCCTGGCAGCGCTCGGAATCCTGCTCGGCGCCATCGTCGGCTGGGTGCTGTACGACCCGGTGTTCACCGCGCTCACCGACCCGCTGATCCACACGGCCGAGGAACGAGGCATCCTCGCTGCACCGAACTTCGGCGGCGTCGCCACCGCCATCGACATGCGGGTCAAGGTGGCCGTGTTCCTCGGCGCCCTCGTCTCCTCGCCGTGGTGGCTCTACCAGCTCTTCGCCTTCATCACCCCGGGCCTGACCGGCCGCGAGAAGCGGTACGCCTTCGGCTTCCTCGGCGCCGCGGTGCCCCTGTTTGCCGCGGGCGCGGCCGTCGCCTGGTTCCTGCTGCCGCGCGCCGTGGCCATCCTCAACGACTTCGTGCCCGAGGGTTCCGCCAGCCTCATCGACGCGCAGAACTACCTGTCCTTCGTGATGCGGTTCATCCTGGCGTTCGGCATCGCGTTCCTCGTTCCCGTCGTCATGGTCACGCTCACCCTGCTCGGCATCGTCGCGGCCGCGACCTGGCTCAAGGGATGGCGCTGGGCGGTGCTGATCTCCTTCACCTTCTCCGCCGTCATGACCCCGACCGCGGACGTCCTGTCGATGATCGCGATCGCCCTGCCGATCTGCGCCCTCTACTTCGCCGCGTACGCCGTCTGCGCCCTGCACGATCGGCGCACCGCCAACCGCCGGGTCGCGCCCCAGATCTGACGGTGCCACCGCGTCGGGTACGGTTCTCGCCGTGCCCGCCGCGACCATCCCCCCAGCCGGCGCGCCGCACGCGCGCCTCGGCGTCGTCGTCAACCCCACGGCCGGAAAGGGGCGCGGCGCCCACGCGGGGCGAGACGTCCTCGACCGCCTGGCCTCGGCCGGGTACGACGTGTGGGACCTGTCCGGCCACTCCGCCGATCTCGCCCTCGAGCATGCCCGCCGGGCGGTCGCCGACGGGCTCGACGCCCTCGTCGTCGTCGGCGGCGACGGGATGGTCCACCTCGGGGCGCAGGCCGTGGCCGGAACCGGCATCCCGCTCGGCATCGTGGCCGTGGGCACCGGCAACGACTTCGCCACCACGCTGCACCTGCCCGTGGGCGAACCCGCCGACGCGCTCGACGCCCTGCTCGACGCCCTCGTGCACGGTGCCCGCGGGACCCACGCGGTCGACGCCATCGAGGTGACCGGGGCCGGGCTCACCCACCGCCGACCGCCCCGACCGGGCGCAGCACCGTCGCGCTGGGTGGCCGGGGCCGTCTCCGCCGGACTGGACGCAGCCGTCAACGAGCGCGCCAACGCCATGCTGCACCCCAAGGGTTCGGCCCGGTACGTCGTCGCCGCCCTGCTGGAGATCCTCGCGTACCGCGCCTGGCGCTACCGGCTCACGTTCGAGCACGTGCAAGGCGACCGTGCCGAGCTCGACGCCGTGTGCTCACTGCCCGGCATGACCGAGCTCGGCCCGGAGCCCGACGGCGACGGGCACCGCCTCACCTGGCAGGCGGCCGGGGCACTCGTCACCGCGTCCAACGGCTCGACCATCGGCGGCGGGATCCCCGTCGCCCCCGAGGCGGCCATCGACGACGGGGTGATGGACGTCGTCCTCGCGGGGGACGTGGGCCGGGCCGGGGCGAGCACCCTGTTCCCCAAGCTGCTCGCGGGCAAACACCTGGGCGACCGACGGGTGCGCACGGTGCGCGCCCGCGCCGTCCTCATCGAGCCGGGCACCCCGGACACCACGGCCGGGTCGCCCGGCGACGGACCGGGCCGACTCCCCTCAGCGTTCGGTGACGGCGAGCTCCTCGGCACCCTGCCCCTGCGCGCACACCTGCGTCCCGGAGCGCTGAAGGTGCTGGTCCCGCCCGTAGGCTGACCCCATGGCGGACGACGAGCAGCTCAGCCCCGCACAGCGGTACGCGGCCTCCCGGGAACGCACCGCCCGCTCCCAGGCCGGGGCGAACACCCGCCTCGCCGCCTTCCGGGCAGAGCTCGACTTCGAGCTCGACGACTTCCAGGTGGCCGCCTGCCAGGCGCTGGAGGACGGGCGCGGCGTCCTCGTGGCCGCACCCACCGGCGCGGGCAAGACGGTCGTGGGGGAGTTCGCCGTCCACCTGGCCCTCGCCCAGGGCGGCAAAGCGTTCTACACCACCCCCATCAAGGCGCTGTCCAACCAGAAGTACTCCGACCTGGTGCGCCGCCACGGCGCGCAGAACGTCGGCCTGCTCACCGGGGACACCACCATCAACGGCGAAGCCCCCGTCGTGGTAATGACCACCGAGGTGCTGCGCAACATGCTCTACGCCGGCTCCCGCACCCTCGACGGACTGCAGTTCGTGGTCATGGACGAGGTGCACTACCTCGCCGACCGGTTCCGCGGGCCCGTGTGGGAAGAGGTCATCATCCACCTCGCCGACCACGTCCAGCTCGTCTCCCTGTCCGCGACCGTCTCCAACGCCGAGGAGTTCGGCGACTGGCTCGCCATGGTCCGCGGCGACACCGCCGTCGTCGTCTCCGAGCACCGGCCCGTGCCCCTGTGGCAGCACGTCGTGGTCTCCGCCCGCGAACCCCACCCCACCCGGCACTCCACCCCCCGGATGTTCGACCTGTACGCCGGGCACGTGGACCCCACCGACCCCGGCGTCAACCCGCCCATCAACCCCGAGCTGCATGAGGTGTTCCGCACCTCGGGGCGCCGGCCGTCAGGAGGCGACCGGTCCGACGGCGGTGGGCGCCGCGGCCCCGGCGACCGGGGCTACCGCGGCCGCGGCGGGTACCGGCCGGGCGGCGCCGGGCTGGCCCCGCAGCGCCGCACCCCGCCGCGCTACGCCGTCGTCGAAGCGCTCGACGCCGACGCCCTGCTCCCCGCGATCTACTTCATCTTCTCCCGCGCCGGGTGCGAAGGAGCCGTCCAGCAGTGCCTCGGCGCGGGGCTGCGCCTGACCACCCCGGCCCAGGAGGCCGAGATCCGCGCGATCGTCGAGCAGCGCACCGCCACCATCCCCGCCGAGGACCTGGACGTGCTCGGCTACTGGACCTGGCTCCAGGCGCTCACGCGCGGGATCGCCGCCCACCACGCCGGCCTGCTGCCCGTGTTCAAGGAGACCGTCGAGCACCTGTTCGCCCGCGGGCTGGTCAAGGTCGTGTTCGCCACCGAGACCCTCGCGCTCGGCATCAACATGCCCGCCCGCTCCGTGGTGCTCGAGAAGCTCGTCAAATGGGACGGCACCAGCCACCAGGCCATCACGCCGGGGGAGTACACCCAGCTCACCGGGCGGGCCGGACGGCGCGGCATCGACATCGAAGGGCACGCCGTCGTCGTCGACCACACCGGACTCGACCCCGTCGCGCTCGCCGGTCTCGCCTCCCGGCGCACCTACCCCCTGAAGTCCAGCTTCCGGCCCACCTACAACATGGCCGTCAACCTGGTCTCCCAGGTGGGCCACGACCGCGCCCGCGACGTGCTGGAGACCTCGTTCGCGCAGTTCCAGGCCGACCGCGGCGTCGTCGGGCTCGCCAAGCAGGCCCAGGCGCACGCGGAGGCACTCGACGGGTACGCGCAGGCCATGGCCTGCGACCGCGGCGACTTCGCACAGTACATGGGCATCCGGCGCCGCATCAGCGCCCGCGAGAAGGAGCTGTCCCGCGCGGCCACCGGGGCTCGCCGCGCCGACGCCGTCGCCAGCTTCGAACGGCTCAAGCGTGGCGACGTCGTCGAGATCCCCACGGGCCGACGCCGCGGCTACGTCCTGGTGCTCGACCCGGGCGCCGACACCCACGGGTTCGACGGACCCCGCCCCACCGTCCTCACCCAGGAACGGCAGGTCAAGAAGCTCACCCTGGCCGACGCGCCGGGCGGGCTCACCGTGGTCACTCGCGTCAAGATCCCCAAGGCGTTCAACGCGCGCCGCCCCGACGCCCGCCGCGACCTGGCCTCCTCCATGCGCAACGCGCTCGGCGCGTTCCACGACGCGCCCGGGCAGGGCGGCCCGCACGCCCCGCGCCCCGGCCGCGGCCCCGGCAAGAAGTCCGATGCGGCCACCGACAAGGAGCTCGTCGCGTTGCGGGCGCGGCTGCGCGCCCACCCCTGCCACGCCTGCCCCGACCGTGACGACCACGCCCGCTGGGCCGAACGTCACGACCAGCTCGCGGCCGAGCACCGCCGGCTCGTCGAACGCATCGCGGGCCGCACCGGGACGGTCGCGCGCGTGTTCGACAGGACGTGCACCGTCCTGGAGACGCTGCACTACCTGGACCGGGGTGCCGGCGGGAGCGACGACAGCGGCAACGATCGCGGTCGCGACGGCGAGCTGCGCGTCACCGCCGACGGCACGTGGCTGCGTCGCATCTATGCCGAGAACGACCTGCTGCTCGCCGAGTGCCTGCGCCGCGGTTCCTGGGACGGCCTCGACGCGGCCGGTCTGGCCGCCGCCGTGTCCACGGTCGTCTACCAAGGCCGCCGCGAGGACGACGCCGAGCCGTACGTGCCCGGCGGACCCCATGGGCGACTCGCCCAGGCCATCGATGCCACCGTGCGCGTGTGGTCCGAGGTCACCGACCTGGAGGAGGCGCACGGCCTGGACGCGACCGGGCCGCTGGACCTCGGCATCGTCGCCCCCGTGCACCGGTGGGCGTCCGGCAGGGGCCTGGACGCCGTGCTGCGCGGCACCGATCTGGCCGCCGGGGACTTCGTGCGCTGGTGCAAGCAGGTGATCGACGTGCTCGACCAGCTCGCCCAGGCAGCCCCCACTCCGGCCTTGCGCACCACGGCGCGCAAGGCGCAGAGCGCGGTGCTCCGCGGCGTCGTCGCCTACTCCAGCGTGTGAGTCTCCGGCGGGTGACCCCGCGCCGCGGCTGGACGGAAGCGCACCAGTCATGCACACGAAACCTTCACTCTGCCCTATGGTCAGCACCGTGACGTCGACGCTCTACCGCAACGGACTCATCCATTCGGCCGCCGATCCCTTCGCCGAGGCGCTGCTCATCGACGACGGCGTGGTCACCTGGATCGGCGCCGACGACACCGCCGCAGGCCTGGCCGCGCGTGCCGGGCGCGTGATCGACCTCGACGGAGCCCTGGTCACCCCCGGCTTCGTCGACGCCCACGTCCACACCCTCGAAGCAGGACTGGCCCTGGAGTCCGTGGACGTCTCGCCCGCGGGAGCACCCACGCGGGCCGCCGCCCTCGCCGCGATCGCCGACGGCGCCCGGCGCCTCGACGCGACCGACCCCACGGGCGGGGAGACGGTGCTCGCGTTCGGGTGGAACGAAGCCGCCTGGCCGGAGCGCGCCCCGCTGACGCGCGAGGACCTCGACGCCGCGGCCGGCGGGCGCCCCGTCTACGCGGCGCACGCCGACGTCGTCCACGCCGCCGTGTCCTCCACGCTGGCCGCGAGCGCCGGCCTCGATCGGATCCCCGGGTGGGACCCGTCGGGCTTGGTGATCGGTGAGGCGTTCACGGTGGCGAGGGATGCGGCGCGGCAGCTCGCGCCGGAGCGTCGGTCGCGTGCGTACCGGGTGGCGTTGGCGCGGGCTGCGGAGCTGGGGATCGTGGCGGTCCACGAGATGAGTGCGGCGCACACGGACACGCGGGACGGCCTGCGTGAGCTGGTGGCGTTGTCGGAGGCCGGTGGGGTGCCGCAGGTGGTGGCGTACCGCGGGGAGCTCGTGGAGTCGGCGGATGACGTGCGCGAGCTGATGGCGCAGCTGCCGTTCCTGGCGGGGATCGCGGGGGACGTGGGGGTGGACGGGTCGATCGGGGCGCGCACGGCGGCGTTGCGTCAGCCGTACTCGGATGTGCGTTCGCCGTGGGCGTTCGCGGCGTCGGGGGCGCAGCAGGCGGGGTCGGCGTACCTGGGCGCTGAGGAGATCGGCGCGCACCTGGCGGCGTGCTCGGCGGTGGGGGTGCAGGGCGGTTTCCACGTGGTGGGGGATCGTGCCATGGACCTGCTGGTGGCCGGCCTGGAGGTTGCGGCGGGGCTGCCGGGGTGCGGGGCCGGGCCGTTGCGGGCGGCGCGCCACCGGGTGGAGCACGCGTTGTTCGTCGACGCGTCGGCGCTGGCGTCGTTGCTGCTGTACGGGGTGTCGGCGTCGATCCAGCCGGCGTGGGCGACCGCGTGGGGCGGGCGTGACGGGTTGTGGGAGCAGCGCCTGGGGGTGGCGCGCACGGCGAACATGTTGCCGTTCGCGGACCTGGCGGGGGCGGGCATCCCGTTGGCGTTCGGTTCGGATGCGCCGGTGACTCCGCTCGACCCGTGGGCTGCGGTACGGGCGGTGGTGGACGCGGAGGATCCGGACCAGCGGCTCTCGGGCCGGGCGGCGTTCCGGGCGCACACGCGTGGTGGGTGGCGGTTGGCGGGCCTGGACGAGACGGGCGCGGGTGAGCTGCGGGTCGGGGCTCCCGCGCACCTGGCGGTGTGGCGGGCGCAGTCGTACGGGGTGCGGTCCTCGGGGCGGGGGCTGTCGTCGTGGAGTGCGGAGGCGCGGTCGGGTCAGCCGGTGCTGCCGGACCTGTCGCCGGACGCCCCGGCCCCGCAGTGCTTGCAGACGGTGCGGGCGGGAGTCCCGATCTACGACACGTTCGGCTGACGGTCCGGTGCTGGGTCCTGCGGCGCTCCGTGCGCAGGATGGCGGACGCCGCGCATCGGTCGACGGCGTCGAAGCCGCGTACCCTGCGGGCGTGCCTCACGCGTTCCTGGAGTCCCGCCTGGTCGGCCTGCTGCTCGCCCCCATGGCGGGGGTGCTGCTGTGGGCGGCGTTCCCGGACCAGGGGGCGTGGCCGCTGACCATCGCCGGGACGGCGGTGCTGCACCTGGCGTTGCGCCGTGATCACGCGGGCTGGGGCTTCCTGGTGGCACTGGTGGCGGGCCTGACGTTCTTCCTGCCGCACGTGTTCTGGGCGTACCACGCGACCGCGCTGGTGCCGTGGCTTGCGCTCGGCCTGCTCGGCGGCCTGGGGGTGGCCACGTTCGGGGCGGCGTGGACGTGGACGCGGCGCCTGGCGTGGGTGCGTGAGCGGGCGTGGGTGCACGTCCTCGCGTTCGCGACGGTGTGGACGGCGGTGGAGCAGTGGCGTTCCGAGGTGCCGTGGGGCGGGTTCCCGTGGGGGCGTCTGGGCTGGTCGGTGGCCGGGGCGCCCACGGGGCGGGCGGCGTGGCTGGGCGGGGTGCCGCTCGTGTCGTTCCTGCTCGCCGCGGCGGGGGCGCTGCTCGCCGTGGCGGTGACCCGGGCCGTGGGGGCGGTGCGCGACCGGCCCGCCCGGGGGCGCCAGTGGGGGTCGGTGGCCGTCTGCGTCGTCGTCGGGGGAGTGCTGGTGTGGGGTCCGGCCGCGTTGCCGCTGCCGCGCGCCGCGGGCACCGCGGCGGTCGCCGACCCGCCGGTCACCGCGACGGTCGAGGCGCCGGACCGGTCCGCGTTCGTCGACGCGGGCACCTCCGTCGCGCAGTCGGGGGTGCTGCGCGCCGGCATCGTCCAGGGGAACGTGCCGAACCCCGGTGACGACGCCGCCTACAACGCCGCCGCCGTGCTGCGCAACCACCTGGACGGCACGCGCGCCCTCGCCGGTGATGCCGCGACCCGCGCCGCGGCGGGGGGCGAGGGCACGGCGCTCGACGTCGTCCTGTGGCCCGAGGACAGCACGGGGTACGACCCGCAGCACGAGCACACCGTGGCCTCGATGCTCGACGACGTCGCCCGCGAGACCGGTACGCCCCTGCTGCTGGGCGCGCAGGAGTGGCCGGCCACCGGTGGACGGTACAACGTGATGCTGCTGTGGCAGGAGGGTCAGGGCGTCACCCAGCGGTACGCCAAGCAGCACCCGGCGCCGTTCGGCGAGTACATCCCGTGGCGTCCGCTCTTCCGGCTGTTCAGCAGCCAGGTGGACCGAGTCACCACGGACATGATCGCGGCCACCAACCCGCCCGTGGTCGACGTGCCCGCCCCCGTCCTGGGCAGGCAGGTGCGCGTGGGCCTGGCCATCTGCTTCGAGGTGGCGTACGACGAGATCCTGCGCGACGCCGTGCGCCGCGGGGCCCAGGTGCTCGTCGTACCCACCAACAACGCGTCGTTCGGCACCAGCCCCGAGTCGACCCAGCAGCTGCAGATGACCCGCCTGCAGGCCATCGCGTCCGGCCGCGCCGCGGTGCAGGTCTCCACGGTGGGGGTCTCGGGCGTCATCGCCCCTGACGGCACCCTCGTGGCCCGCACCGGACTGTTCACCGCGGACCGGATCAACGCCCTGCTCCCGCTGCGCACCACGTGGACCCCGGCGGTCGCCGCCGGGTACTGGCCGGGCTGGGTGGTCTCGGCGACCGGCGGCCTGCTCGCCCTGGGCGGACTCGCGTCCGGCATGGCCCGCCGGCGCCGGGCAAGCGCGGCCTGAGCCCGTCGCACCTCGACCCGGCACACGTCGACCGCCACATCTGGACCCGCCACATCTGGACCCGCCACATCTGGACCCGCCACATCTGGACCCGCCACATCTGGACCCGCCACGCCCGGACCCGCCACGCCCGGACCCGCCACCGGCGCGACGAAGGCCGGCACCCCGGTGCAGGGGTACCGGCCTTCGGGTCAGCAGGGCTCAGGCGCCGCGGCGCAGCTTGCCGGCGCGCAGCAGCTCGAGGCGCTCGTCGAGCAGGTCCTGCAGCTCGGCGACCGTGCGCCGCTCCAGGAGCATGTCCCAGTGCGTGCGCTGCGGCTTGACCGCTTTCGGTTCGGGCTGCTCGGCGTCGCGCAGGAGCGCCTCCTCGCCGCAGCGGCACTCCCACACCGGGGGAACCTCGGCGTCGGTGGCGAACGGCAGGATGATGGTGTGCCCGTTGGGGCAGTCGTAGTACGCCTGGAAGCGTGGGGCGAAGTCGACGCCCTCGTCGGACTCCATGCTCTTCGCGCCGATGCTCATGCCGCGCAGGGACCGGTCGGCCATGTCGTCCTCCTGGGGTTAGGGGTACTGGATGCGGCCCTCATCGGGCCGGGACGGGTCGGTAGACCCTTAAGGTTCCAACGCCACGACGTGGCGCCCTGTTCCGCCGTCTTGTGGAGACCGGGCACCAGCCCGCAGCGGCTTACCGCCCTTCAGGGTGGCGGGTTTGCGCCCGGAACGCAATTTGGGGCGCGCTCACCGGCGCGGGCAGGCCCTCCGATGGCGGCCGCGGTGACATACGCCACGCATCCGCGGGACCTTCGGGCGCCGACCCACGTGACGGGGCTGCGCGTGATGGTCACACTGGGTCGAGGGCACGGGCCGCCCCGGGAATGGACTGGACGTCGTCCGGGTTGACCCGCACGTCCATGCAAATGCATGGACTTCGGTCGAGCAGGGAGTTGAGCGTCGTGCAGTTCGGAATCTTCTCGGTCAGTGACGTCACCACGGACCCGACCACGGGTCACACGCCTGACGACACCGAGCGCGTGCGCAACATGCTCACCATCGCCCGGCACGCGGACGACGTCGGACTCGACGTGTTCGCCACCGGGGAGCACCACAACCCGCCGTTCGTCGCCTCCAGCCCGACGACGATGCTCGGCTACCTGGCGGGGGTGACCAAGAACATCACCCTGTCGACGGCGACCACCCTGATCACCACGAATGACCCGGTACGCCTTGCCGAGGAGTACGCGATGCTCCAGGTCATCTCCGACGGCCGCATGGATCTGATGATGGGCCGCGGCAACACCGGGCCGGTGTACCCGTGGTTCGGCAAGGACATCCGCCAGGGCATCCCCCTCGCCATCGAGAACTACGCCCTGCTGCGCCGCCTGTGGACCGAGGACGTCGTGGACTGGGAGGGCAAGTTCCGCACGCCGCTCCAGGGGTTCACCTCGACCCCGCGCCCGCTCGACGGCGTGCCGCCGTTCGTGTGGCACGGCTCGATCCGCAGCCCCGAGATCGCCGAGCAGGCCGCCTTCTACGGCGACGGGTTCCTGCACAACAACATCTTCTGGCCCATGCGCCACACCAAGCAGATGATCGAGTTCTACCGCCAGCGGTACGCGCACTACGGGCACGGTCGCGCGGACCAGGCGATCGTCGGCCTGGGCGGCCAGGTGTTCGTGCGCAAGAACAGCCAGGACGCCGTCGCCGAGTTCCAGCCGTACTTCGACGAGGCTCCCGTCTACGGTCACGGCCCCTCGATGGCGGACTTCACGAAGGAGACGCCGCTGACCGTCGGGTCCCCGCAGCAGGTCATCGACCGGTACGGAGCCTTCGTCGAGGAGGTCGGCTACTACCAGCGCCAGCTCTTCCTCGTGGACCACGCCGGCCTGCCGCTGAAGACCGTCCTGGAGCAGATCGACCTGCTCGCCGGCGAGATCGTGCCCGAGCTGCGCCGGATCGTCGAGGCCAAGCGCCCCGCCGACGACGTCCCCCTCAACCCGCCCACCCACGCGGAGCGCGTGGCCGCGGCCCGGGCGGCCGGGCAGTCCGCCGCAGGCCACGTGGGCGGCACCACCGACCGCTGGACGGGCCTGCGTGCGGAGGAGGGCGACCCCGCCGCCCTTCAGCCCACCGCGGGCCGCGCGTTCGGGCTGTGAGGAGACCTCCGTTGAACGCACGAAACCTCGTCGTCGTCTCCGCCGGGCTGTCGACACCGTCCTCCACGCGGCTCCTCGCCGACCGCCTCACCGAGGCCACCGTCAGCGCGCTCGACGCCGCGGGCCAGGACGTCCACGTCGAGAACATCGAGCTGCGCGAGCACGCCCACGCCGTCGTCGACGCCACCCTGACCGGGTTCCCCACGGGGGACCTGGCCGTGGCGCTCGACCACCTGTACGCCGCGGACGCCCTGATCGCGGTCACCCCCGTGTTCACGACCACCTACTCGGGGCTGTTCAAGTCGTTCGTCGACATCATCGACAAGGACTCCCTGCGCGGCCTGCCCGTGCTGCTCGGCGCGACGGGCGGCACGTCCCGGCACTCGCTCGCCCTCGACTACTCGATGCGCCCCCTGTTCACCTACCTGCGCGCCGACGTCCTGCCGACCGCGGTGTTCGCCGCGACCGACGACTGGGCGGGCGGGGGAGACGAGGTCAACCCGCTGCCCCGGCGCATCGTGCGTGCCGGGCAGGAGCTGGCCGCCCGGGTCGCGGGGCGCACGCCCACGGCGCCGGTCAACCCGTTCGCGGCGACGCCGTCGTTCACCGACCTGCTCGCGGGCGGTGGGCTCTGACGGCACCTGGGCACTGGGTCCTGCCGCTGTGCGCAGCGGCAGGACCCCCTATGCACGCCAGGTGCGCAGCGCGTCCAGGGTGGTGAGGTCCAGCCCGTGCGCCCGCGCGACCCCGTCGTGCAGCACGGCGCCGGCGTGCGTGTTCAGGCCGCGCGCCAACGTCGCGTCGGCGCGCACCGCGCTCTCCCAGCCGAGGTTCGCCAGCTCGACGACGTAGGGCAGGGTGACGTTCGTCAGCGCACGGGTCGAGGTGTTGGGCACCGCGCCGGGCATGTTCGCCACGGCGTAGAACGTCGACCCGTGCACCCGGTACGTGGGATCGGCGTGCGTCGTCGGCCGGGAGTCCTCGAAGCAGCCGCCCTGGTCGATCGCGATGTCCACGAGCACCGAACCGGGCCGCATGCGCGAGACGAGCTCCGAGGTGACCAGGACGGGCGCCTTGGCGCCCGCGACGAGCACCGCACCGATCACGAGGTCCGCGTCGAGCACCGCATGCTCCAGCTCCCAGGCGGTCGACGCGAGCGTCTGGATACGCCCGCCGAACCGGTTGTCGGCGTTCACGAGCGCCCGGGCGCTGCGGTCCAGGACCGTGACCCGCGCCCCCATCCCGACGGCGACGTGCGCCGCGTTGAGGCCGGAGACACCGGCCCCCACGATGACCACGTGCCCTGGCGCGACCCCGGGCACCCCGCCGAGCAGGACGCCGCGCCCGCCCGCCGCCTTGAGCAGCGCCGCGGCCCCGACCTGGGGTGCCAGGCGCCCGGCCACCTCGGACATGGGGGCCAGCAGCGGCAGGGAGCCGTCGTCGGCCTCGACCGTCTCGTAGGCGATCGTCGTCACGCCACGGTCCAGCAGCCGCTCGGTGAGCTGACGGTCGGCCGCCAGGTGCAGGTAGGTGAAGAGCACCTGCCCTTCGCGCAGGTACCCGTACTCGGCGGGCACCGGCTCCTTGACCTTGAGCACGAGCTCGCCCGCCGCCCAGGTCGACGCCGCGTCCGGTTCGATCACGGCACCGGCGGCCGCGTACTCGTCGTCGTGAATGGTGGAGCCCTCGCCGGCGCCGGCCTGGACGTGGACGCTGTGTCCGTGCCGCACCAGCTCGTGCACACCTGCGGGCGTGACCGCGACGCGGTACTCGTGAACCTTGACTTCCTGGGGTACGGCGATGCGCATGACGGGCCTCCCGGACGGGGCCGCACGGTGCGGCCGGGGTCGGTCACTTCCGATTCTGCGTCCGACGGCGACCACGCGCCGCGCCGGGCCGGACCGACACGCAGGGATGGTGGTGTTTGGATGACGTCATGACCGAAGAACTGCGCATCGTGTCCGCAAGCCGCGTGGTGAACGCCCCCGCCGCGGCGATCTTCGAGCTCATCGCCGATCCTGCCCGTCAGCCCGAGTGGGACGGCAACGCCAACCTCGCCGCGGCGGCGCCCGGGCAGCGGGTTCACGCCGTCGGCGACTCGTTCGTGATGACGAACACCGGGGGATCCGTGCGGCAGAACCACGTCACCGAGTTCACCGAGGGGCGGCTGATCGCGTGGCAGCCGGCACCCGTGGGCGAGCCCGTCCCCGGTCACCTGTGGCGCTGGGAGCTGGAACCCGCGAGCCCCACGAGCACCCGGGTGACGCACACCTACGACTGGACGGCCCTGACCGACGCACGACGGTTCGACCGAGCGCGGGCCACCACGGCGGACAAGCTCGAGGCGTCCCTGGACCGGCTGGCGGCCCTGGCGGAGAGCCGCGCCTCCGGCGGTGAGACTGCCGGGTGACACCGCACGGCGTCAGTCCGACA
This sequence comes from Xylanimicrobium pachnodae JCM 13526 = NBRC 107786, assembly GCA_001592145.1. GTDB lineage: Bacteria > Actinomycetota > Actinomycetes > Actinomycetales > Cellulomonadaceae > Xylanimonas > Xylanimonas pachnodae. The sequence continues at coordinate 76,484 of BCWJ01000010.1, forward strand.
ATGGACGCACGGCAGCCACACCACACGGCGGCTCAGCTCAGCACCCTCGTGGACCGGTACCGCCGTGGCGCGCTCGACACCGAGGGTCTGAGCCGGGCCGTGGGGCGAACGCTCGCATCCTGAACCGGCCCGTGGTCGGCGCGGAGCGGACGCGCGCGTCGACTGCCAGCCGTTTGCATGAGTATGCAGTGGGCTGCATACTATTCCCGTGTCCAAGGTTCTGACCTCCCTGCCCGCCGGCGAACGCGTCGGCATCGCCTTCTCCGGAGGTCTCGACACCTCCGTCGCCGTCGCGTGGATGCGCGAGAACGGCGCCGTGCCCTTCACGTACACCGCGGACATCGGGCAGTACGACGAGCCGGACATCGCGTCCGTGCCCGGTCGGGCCAGCGCCTACGGTGCCGAGGGGGCGCGCCTGGTCGACTGCCGTGAGGCGCTCGTGGAGGAGGGGCTCGCGGCCCTGACCTGCGGGGCGTTCCACATCCGCTCGGCGGGCCGCTCGTACTTCAACACCACACCGCTCGGCCGGGCCGTCACCGGCACCCTCCTGGTGCGCGCCATGCTCGCCGACGACGTGCAGATCTGGGGTGACGGCTCCACCTACAAGGGCAACGACATCGAGCGGTTCTACCGCTACGGCCTGCTCGCCAACCCGAACCTGCGGATCTACAAGCCGTGGCTCGACGCGCAGTTCGTCACCGAGCTCGGCGGGCGCAAGGAGATGAGCGAGTGGCTCACGGCGCGCGACCTGCCCTACCGCGACTCGACCGAGAAGGCGTACTCGACGGACGCGAACATCTGGGGTGCCACGCACGAGGCGAAGACGCTGGAGAACCTGGACACGGGCCTGGAGTCCGTCGAGCCCATCATGGGCGTGAAGTTCTGGGACGAGTCCGTCGAGATCGCCCCTGAGACCGTCACGATCGGGTTCGAGCAGGGCCGCCCCGTCTCGATCAACGGTGAGACGTTCGCGTCGGCCGTGGACCTGGTGCTGGAGGCCAACGCCATCGGGGGCCGCCACGGCCTGGGCATGAGCGACCAGATCGAGAACCGCATCATCGAGGCGAAGTCGCGCGGCATCTACGAGGCCCCGGGCATGGCGCTGCTGTTCATCGCCTACGAGCGCCTGGTCAACGCGATCCACAACGAGGACACGGTCGCCCAGTACCACAACGAGGGCCGCCGCCTGGGCCGCCTCATGTACGAGGGGCGCTGGCTCGACCCGCAGTCCCTCATGATCCGCGAGTCGCTGCAGCGCTGGGTCGGTTCCGCCATCACGGGTGAGGTGACGCTGCGCCTGCGCCGCGGCGAGGACTACTCGATCCTCGACACCACCGGCCCCGCGTTCAGCTACCACCCCGACAAGCTGTCGATGGAGCGCGTCGAGGACTCGGCGTTCGGTCCCACGGACCGCATCGGCCAGCTCACCATGCGCAACCTCGACATCGCCGACTCGCGCGCCAAGCTGGAGCAGTACGCGGGGCTGGGCCTGGTGGGCGACGCGCACGCCGCGCTCATCGGCGCCGGCGAGTCGACGCCGCTGATCGGTGAGCTGGAGCTGTCCGAGGGCGGCGCCCAGGCCATCGCGTCGCGCGGCGTGGCCCCCGAGGGGGAGCAGCTTCTCGACGCCGCCGCCATGGAGTTCGGCACCGACTGACGACCGCGGTCCGGCGCTGGTCCGGGGCAGGTGTGGCACGCGGTGCTACACCCGCCCTAGACTGTGGTCATGTCCATGGCGCATCCGCACATCAGCCAGCGCGATCTGCGCATGCGCTCGCGCGAGATCATGGACGCGGTCGAGAAGGGCGAGACCTTCACGGTCACGCGCGACGGTCAGGAGATCGGGTCGCTCGTCCCGCTGCGGAGCCGCCGCCGGTTCGTGAGCCGGGAGGAGTTCGCGGCGATGTCCGTCAACGCGCCCGTGGTGGATCTCGACACCTTCCGCGCGGACCAGGACGTCTCACTCGACCAGCACCAGGACGACCCCTTTGAGCGACGACCCCTTTGAGCGCTGATCCGTCCGTCGGCCTGCTCGACACCAACATCCTGATCCTGCGCGCCCGCATCGATCCGCACGAGCTTCCGGACCGGATGGCGGTCAGCGCGATCACGCTGGCCGAGCTGTCCGCCGGGGTGCAGCTCGTCACCGGCGACGACGTCGAGGATCGCGTGGAGCGCGCCCGGCGCACGGATGTTCTGCAACGTGCCGAGAACGAGTTCGACCCGCTCCCGTTCGACGCGGACGCGGCACGGGCGTTCGGCGCACTCTCGGCCGCTGTGCGCGGCATCGGCCGGACGCCGCGGCGCAGGGTGGCGGACCTGATGATCGCGGCGGTGGCCGTATCCAACGGGCTGGCCCTCTACACCACGAACCCCGCCGACTTCCGGGGAGCGGAAGCGCTCGTCCAGCTCGTGGCCGTGACGAGACCGTGAGACAGCGGCCCCGCGTTACGGGGCGTGGACGTCCGGGTCGTCACGCAGGGTGTCCAGCAGCAGGCTGACGACGGCTCCGGGGCGCTCCAGCGGGGGCAGGTGCGCCGCCCAGGGCAGGACCAGGTGCTCGGCCCCGGCGATCGACGCGGCGACGTGCGCGGCGACCGTGCGGACGTGTTCGAGGTCGCGGCCGCCTGCCACCACGAGGGTCGGGACGGTGATCCGCGCGAGGTCGATGTCCACCGGTTCCGGCCGCGGAGCCGATCCCGTGCGTGCGGCGGCGTCGTCGGCGGCGAGCTGGATCTGGAACGCCCGGCGCTGCATGCCCGCGAGCGCCTCGCGGGCGGCGAGGGAGGCGTCCGGCCCGAGCCAGGTGTTGAGGTTGAGGCGGACGGCGCCTTCGACGTCGCCGGCGGCGAGCATGGCGGCCTCGGCGTCGTCGAAGGCTTGGATGTCCGCGCCGACGTCGACCCCGCGCAGGGTGGGGCCGAACAGGACGAGCTGGCGTACGCGTGCGGGGTGGCGTTCGGTGAGCTCGAGGGCGACGCGGGCGCCGGCCGAGACGCCCACGACGGCCGCGTCGTCGACGCCGAGGTGGTCGAGGAGGGCGGCGACGTCGTCGGCGTCGGAGTACTGCTGGGGCGGCAGGGGGGTGTCGCCGTGTCCGCGAAGGTCGGGGGCGAGGACGCGGAACGTGTGGGCGAGGTGGTCGCGCACGGGTTCCCACATGCGGCGGTCGGCCACCCCGGCGTGCAGGAGGACGACGGCGGGGGCGCCGCCGTGGCTGCCGTCGTCGTCGTGTGCGAGGAGCATGCGGCCAAACTACGGCCTGCGCGCGGGGGAGGCATGCGGGCCGCGGGCGGGTGAGTACGGTGGTGCGGTGACGAGTTCCGACGCGGACCGGCTGCGTGAGCTGGTGCTGTTGCGGCGGGTGCGGGACCGCATGGACCGCGACTACGCGTTGCCGTTGGACGTGACGGCGCTGGCGGCGGGGGTGCATCTGTCGTCGGGGCATCTGAGCCGGCGGTTCAAGGAGGCGTACGGGGAGTCGCCGTACGAGTACCTGATGACGCGGCGGGTGGAGCGGGCGATGGCGTTGCTCCGCAGGGGCGACCTGACGGTGACGCAGGTGTGTTTCGCGGTGGGGTTCCATTCGCTGGGCACGTTCTCGACGCGGTTCACGGAGCTGGTGGGGATGTCGCCGTCGGCGTACCGGGACAAGGCGGCGGGCGACGCGCGCGGCCTGCCGACGTGCGTGGTGAAGGTGGCCACACGCCCGCTGCGCCGCCCGGGTGGCGAACCGGTCAGGATCGAAGAAGCCACCGGGCGGGGCCCGGATCTAGGTTGAGGGCTATGGACATTCACAACACGTTCCTTCCGCACACCGACCCTGATGCCTCGCTGGCGTTCTACCGTGACGTGCTGGGTTTCGAGGTTCGTCTCGACGTCGGCCAGGGCGCGATGCGCTGGATCACGGTGGCCCCGCAGGGTGCCGCGACGAGCATCGTGCTGTACCCGCCGGCCGCCGATCCGGGGGTGACCGAGGACGAGCAGCGCACCATCACGGAGATGATGGCCAAGGGCACGTTCGCGACGATCGTGCTGTCGACGCCGACGCTGGATGCGGACTTCGATCGGATCGCGGCCGCGGGCGCCGAGGTGGTCCAGGAGCCCACCGACCAGCCGTACGGCCTGCGGGACGCGGCGTTCCGGGACCCGGCGGGCAACCAGGTGCGCCTGAACCAGGCGTCCTCCTAGGCGCGGGTGGGCGTCCGTGGTTAGCGTGTCGCCATGACCTCCGCCGCAGATCAGCACGACGTCATCCGCGTTCAGGGTGCCCGGGAGAACAACCTCAAGGACGTGTCGGTCGACTTGCCCAAGCGGCGCCTGACGGTGTTCACGGGAGTGTCGGGGTCGGGGAAGTCCTCCCTGGTGTTCGACACGATCGCGGCGGAGTCGCGGCGCCTGATCAACGAGACGTACTCGACGTTCCTGCAGACGTACATGCCCTCGACGGGGCGCCCCGACGTCGACCACCTGGAGGGGCTGACGACGGCGATCGTCGTGGATCAGGAGCGGCTGGGGGCGAACCCGCGCTCGACGGTGGGCACGGTCACCGACGCGCACGCGATGCTGCGTGTCCTGTACTCCAAGGTGGGCGAGCCCTACGTGGGCCCGCCCACGGCGTTCTCGTTCAACGTCCCCACGTCCACCGTCTCGGGGATGATGGCGGTCGAGAAGGGCGGTCACACGGAGAAGACGGCGGTCAAGGGACGGGTGTACCTGGGCGGGATGTGCCCCCGGTGCGAGGGTCGCGGCGAGGTGTCCGACCTGGACCTGTCGGTGATCCTGGACGAGTCGAAGTCGCTGTACGGGGGTGCGATCCAGGTGCCCGGGTACGTGCCGGACGGCTGGATGGTCAAGGGGTTCGCCGAGTCCGGGTTCTTCGACCCGGACAAGCCGATCCGCCAGTACACGGCCCGCGAGCGTGACGACCTGCTGTACAAGGCCTCGACGAAGGTCAAGGTGGCCGGGATCAACATGTCCTACGAGGGGCTGATCCCGAAGCTGCAGAAGTCGATCTTCTCCAAGGACCCGGACGCGATGCAGCCGCACATCCGGGCCTTCGCCGAGCGTGCGGCCACCTTCGGCACGTGCCCGGAGTGTGAGGGCACCCGTCTGACGGCCGGCCCCCGGGAGTGCACCATCGACGGCAAGTCGATCGCGGACGTGGCGACGATGCAGGTCAGCGACCTCAAGGCGTGGCTGGACGGCCTGGACGTGCCGGGTGCGGGGCCGCTGCTGGGTGCCCTCCGGTCCACGCTGGGCGCATTCGTCGACCTCGGGCTGGGCTACCTGTCCCTGGACCGCGCGTCCGGGTCGCTCAGCGGGGGAGAGGCGCAGCGCATCAAGATGCTGCGCCACCTCGGCTCCGCGCTGACGGATGTCACGTACGTGTTCGACGAGCCCACCATCGGGTTGCACCCGCACGACATCCAGCGCATGAACTCCCTGCTGCTCCAGCTGCGCGACAAGGGCAACACGGTGCTGGTGGTGGAGCACAAGCCGGAGACGATCGCGATCGGTGACCACGTGGTCGACATGGGTCCGGGGGCAGGTACGAGCGGCGGCGAGATCGTCTTCGAGGGCACCGTCGACGAGTTGCGCGGCGCCGACACGCTCACCGGCCGGCACCTGGGGGACCGCGCCCACCTCAAGGAGCGGGTGCGGCCGGCGACGGGTGCGATCGAGATCCGCGGTGCGTCCACCCACAACCTCAAGGACGTCGACGTCGACATCCCCCTGGGCGTCCTCACCGTCGTCACCGGTGTCGCCGGATCCGGGAAGAGCTCCCTGATCCACGGGTCCCTGGCCAAACGCGACGACGTCGTGGTGATCGACCAGGGTGCGATCCGCGGCTCGCGACGCTCCAACCCCGCCACGTACACGGGACTGCTGGAACCGATCCGCAAGGCCTTCGCGAAGGCCAACGGCGTCAAGCCGGCCCTGTTCAGCGCCAACAGCGAGGGCGCCTGCCCCACGTGCAAGGGCAACGGGGTCATCTACACCGAGCTGGGGTTCATGGACACGGTGACCACACCGTGCGAGGACTGCGGCGGCAAACGCTTCATGGCGTCCGTCCTGGAGTACACCCTCGGCGGCAAGGACATCGCCGAGGTGCTGTCGATGCCCGTCGCGCAGGCCGAGGCGTTCTTCGCCAAGGGCGGCCCTGCACCCCTGCCCGCCGCGCACACCATCGCGGACCGGCTCGTCGACGTCGGCCTCGGGTACGTCAACCTGGGGCAGCCACTGACCACCCTGTCCGGCGGCGAGCGCCAGCGCATCAAGCTCGCGTCGCAGATGGCGGAGAAGGGCGGCGTCTACGTGCTCGACGAGCCGACCACGGGCCTGCACCTGGCCGACGTCGAGAACCTGCTCGCCCTGCTCGACCGGCTGGTGGACTCGGGGCGTTCCGTCATCGTCATCGAGCACCACCAGGCGGTGATGGCGCACGCCGACTGGATCATCGACCTGGGACCCGGTGCCGGCCACGACGGCGGCCGGATCGTGTTCGAGGGGACCCCCGCCGCGCTGGTCGCCGACGCCACGACGCTCACTGGTCAGCACCTGGCCGCGTACGTGGCCGACTGACACGCGTGACGCCATCCGGACGCTGCCACCGTCGGCGGGTGGGATCGTGTGAGGATCGCGGGCATGACACGCCTGAACGAGTTCGGTCAGCCTGTCGGTGACGCGGTGAGCTGGTCAGGGGCGACCCGGCCGGTGGCCACGGTGATGCAGGGCACGCACGTGCGCCTCGAGCCGCTGACGGTGGCCCACGCCCCGGAGGTCCTCGACGCGCTGGGCTCCCCGGCCGACCTGTGGACGTACCAGTCCGAGGAGCAGCCCGCGGACGTCGCGGACGTCGCCGCTGCGATCGCCGCCGTGCGCGACACCCCCGACCGGCTGCCGTTCGCCGTCATCGACCAGGCCGACGGCGCCCTCGTGGGCCGCGTGTCCTACCTGCGCGTCCAGCCGTCCCCGGGGTCGATCGAGGTGGGCGGCATCATCTTCAGCCCACGCCTCCAGCGCACCCGCGGGGCCACCGAAGCGCAGTACCTGCTGATGAGGCACGCGTTCGACGACCTGGGGTACCGCCGGTACGAGTGGAAGTGTGACGCGCTGAACGCCCCGTCCGTGCGCGCCGCGCTCCGGCTCGGGTTCACGCAGGAGGGCACCTGGCGCAACGCCGTCGTCATGAAGGGACGCAACCGGGACACCACCTGGTTCTCGATCACCGACAAGGAGTGGCCGGCCGTGCGCGCCGCGCTGGAGGCGTGGCTCGACGACGCCAACTTCACCGCCGACGGCGTCCAGCGCCGCTCGCTCGCCGAGCTGCGCGCGGCCTGACCGGCTGCGCGCTGCGCCGGGGGTGGGGCCCGGCCGTCCCGGCCCCACCCCCGGCGTGGTCACGCGAGCCGTACCCAGGGGCCGTTCGGGTCGCCGGGCTGCTGCCCGCGCGTCCACCAGCGTGCCTGCCAGAGCAGGCCGTCGACGCTCACCACGTCTCCCTTCTGGAAGATGCGCGTCCGCGTCCACAACGCCACGCCCGTGCCCGTGGCGGCGATCTCCTGCCACGGGCCGACGGTGGCACCCGGTTCCTGGTTGCGCGTCCACCAGGACGCCACCCACGTCGCTCCGTCATCGGTCACGACGTCGCCCTCGCCGTACGTCGCGGTCGGGGACCACGCGGTGGCGCCGGCAGCGGCGTGGTCGTCGCCGACGACGATGCCGCGCCCGTTGGTGGCGAGGTACACCCGGCCGAACACGTCGGGGTCGCCCTCGATGTCCGCGCCGATCGCACCGAACTGGTGGTCGTCGTCGTTGATGCGCTGCCAGGTGGCGCCGCCGTCGGTGGACCGGTACACGCCGCGCACGCCGTCGCGCTGTGCCGCGGTGTAGATGGCGGGTGTGGTCCGGCCGGGCGCTGCCTTGCCGAAGCCGACGGTGTCGGCCTCCTCGAACCCGTCGACCCGCGTCCACGTGGCTCCGCCGTCGGTCGAGTGCCACATGCCGTAGGTGCTGGCGTCTGCGCCGCCGGTGAACCACACGTCGCCCGGGTGGCCGGGCATGGCGGCGAACCGTGCGTTGCCCTCGGCGGGCAGCGCTGCGGAGCTCACCGCGGCGAACGTCGCGCCACCGTCGTCGGACCGGTAGAAGACGCCGTCCGCGAACCCGTACGCCACGTCGCCGTCGACCCGGTCGGACTCGACCCGGGCGCCCGCGGGCAGCCCGGACGTGGCCGCCCAGGTGGCTCCGCCGTCCGCGGACCAGAGCGCGGTCGTGCCCTCGGGCGACCAGACGAACCCGGTGCCGTCGGCCAGCGCGGTCGCGGTACCCGACCCGGTCGCCCCGTCGACCGACGGCGAGGTGGTCCAGGTCTCGCCGCTGTCGGCGGACACGGCCGCGACGATCGCACCATCACCCGTGGTACCCGCACGGATGAGCGAGCCGGGGGTCAGCCCCGCGGCGTCGACGCTCGTGGCACCGCTGAAGTACGGTGCGTCGAACGTGTCGGTGACCTGCGTGATGTCGTCATGGACGAACCCGCCCAGGTCCAGCATGGCGGAGACGACGTCGACGTCCCCGGCGGGGGCCACCAGGTCCTGGATCGCGGTCTCCTCGATCCCGTCGGCGGCCGGCGAGAGATGGATGACGCCGCCGTCGGTGTCCCAGCTCGTCAGGTCCGTGGACCGGTAGATGGTGGCGCCCGTGCCGTACAGGAGCTCGTCGGAGTCGAACGGGTTGATCTCCAGCGCGGAGACCATCCACCCGAGCTTCGGGGTGGGTTCGGACCACGGCTGCGGGTCGGTGACCTCCTTGCCGAACGAGAGCCACGGCGTCGTGTCGATGCTCTGCGCGTACCTCGCGGCGAAGCTCGCGCCGTCGGCCCCGTACTGGTAGTCCCAGATCGGGGTCCAGGTGGTCCCGCGGTCGGTGCTGCGGTAGATCAGCACGTCGGGCCACCACTGGATCTGCGAGACCACCATGAGGGTGTCGGGGTCGGACCTGTCGACCGTGAGCCCGGCGAACCCGAAGTCGCCACCTGCCGGACGGTACGTGGGCGTGATGTCCGTCCACGTGCCGTCGTCCAGCCCGTAACGCCACACCTCACCGTCCGAGCCGTCGTAGGGGCCGGACGTGTCCGTCGTCGTGAGGTACAGGAACCGCCCGGAGGTGTCGATGACGCCGCGCTGCGGGATGAACCCGGTGGGCGCGCCCTCGACCGGCGCCCAGGTCTGTCCGGCGTCGTCGGACCGGTACAGGATGTTCTCCGGGTCGGCCACCGCCGTGAAGACGGTGCGGGTGGCCGCACCGTCCGGTGTCGCGGCATCGTCGAACACGGTCCACAGCACCCCGAGGTTCGACTGCGTGTACGGGTTGCCGGAGTCGGCGTCAGGGACGAAGTCGCCCACGTTCGGGAACTGCGTCACCTGCTCGAACGTGACCCCCGCGTCGGTCGACCGCCAGAGGCCGTGGCCCTGCTCGGCCCCGAAGTAGATGACGTCGTCGTCCGACGGGTCCACGGCCAGACGCTCGCCGATGCCGCGGCCGGGCATGTTGCCGCCCACCTTGAACGGCAGGTCCGTCTGCTCCCAGGTGGCGCCGTAGTCGTCGGAACGCAGGATCGCGCCGTCGTTCGGGTCCCAGTCGGTGGTGTACATGCCCACCGCCGCGTACACGCGGGCGGTGTCGACCGGGTCGGTGGCCAAGGACAGCACGCCCAGGTGACCCCAGTCGTCCCACCCGATGCCGTCGAGCAGCGGCAGCCACGTGCCGGTGTTGCGGTCCAGGCGGTACGCCCCGCCGATGTCGGTGCGGGCGTACACCAGCCCGGGTTCGGTCTGGCTGTAGACGATGCCCGGCACGTAGCCGCCGCCGCCGATCGCCACGTTCGACCAGTCGTAGGTGGGTACCGTGTTCGGCGTCGGCGCGGACGGGGCGGCTGTCGCCGGTATCGCGGCGAGCAACGGGACGATGGTGCACGCGGTGGCCGCGAGCCCGATCGCCGTCCTGGTGACTCTCACGCTCTCACTCCTTCGTGTTCGCTCGGCGGCCGTCATCGGCCGCCGGGCGCCACGATATCGAAGCGCTTCGACGAATCACCTGGCGGACGTCACACCAGAACGATCGGCACGGCCGCCCACCCGCCGACCGGGGCAACCTCGCGCGCGGGCGCGCCCGCCGGATCGAGCACGACGTCCCGGGTCCCGGCCAGGAGCGCGCGAGCGAGCGTCCGCAGCTCGATCGTCGCCAGGGTGCGGCCCGGGCACACGTGCTTGCCGACGCCGTACACCAGGTTGTGCGGCGCGTTGCCCTCGGGGTCCAACGCGTCCGGGTCGCCGAACACCTGCTCGTCACGGTTCGCGGACGTCCAGTGCAGCTTGACCTTCGCCCCGGCCGGGATGTGCACGCCGTCGAGGTCGACCGGGCAGGTGGTCACCCTCCGGTTCCCGACGAACGGGGAGTCCCGGCGCAGCAGCTCGTCGATCACGTGGTCGAGCACCCCGTCCGTGACACCCTGGCGCAGACGCGCCTGCAGCCCCGGGTCGCTCGCCAGCGCGTGCACGATCACCCCGGCGCACAGCGCGATCGACCCCAGGTCACCGCCCGTCCAGTTGCGTAGCACGGAGACGACGTCCGCGTGGCGCAACGGCTCCCCGCCCATCGTGACGGCCAGGAGCTGATCGGTGACGTCCGCCTGCGGGGACGGGTCCGGGACACGACCCTCAAGGATCTCGGCGATGATCGCATCGAACGCCTCGGCCACATGCCGGGTCCGGGCCAGCTCCCCGGCACGCGACGCCGCATAGTTCTCCCCGATCCACGCGAGCAGCCTCCCCTCGACCTCGGCCGGCCAGCCGAGCCACGCGCTCTGCGCCCGCACCGCGAACACCGCCCCGATCTCGCCGACCGCCTCCACCGACGCCCCACGGGGGAGCGCAGCCACCAGCGACGCCGCGACCCGCTCGAACTCCGGGACGTGCCGGGCCAGCGCCGCCGGACTCAGCAACGGGTCGAGCGCCTCACGGAACGCCGCATGCTCGGCCCCGTCGAGCCCGTTGGGCACCTGCCGGAACCGGGAGGCCGCGCTCGAGAACACCTCCGGGTCCAGCGCCGCACGCCGCACCAGATCGTGACGCAGCAGCACCCACTCGTCACGGTCGTTACGCACCACGGGGTGCTGCGGGCGCAGCTCGTCGGTGTAGGCGCGCAGATCGCGACCGGCGGGAACGACGTCGTCAGGGACGTGGAAGGACATGGCGCCAGTATCACCAGGCAGCCGCTCCGGCGCGACGACGGGCGCTGTTCGCTCCACCACACCCGGCCCGAGCCGCAGCCGCGAAGGCCCGCCCTCATGTCACTGACCGTTGACACCCGATCCATTGTTACTTACCGTTGACATCACACGGGATGTCAGCGATCGGTAACACCCGCCCAGCCATCCGGCCCACCAGCGCCAGGGGAGACATGATCATCAACGACGCCCACCAGCTCGGCGCCCTCCTACGCCAGACCCGCAAGAACCACGCCATGACCCAAGCCGACCTCGCCGCCACCGCCGGCGTCTCCCGCCAATGGATCATCGCCGCCGAAGCCGGCGCACCCACCGCACGCCTCGACCTCACCCTCGACGTCCTCCACGCCGCCGGCCTCGTCGTCGACATCACCCCCGAGACCCCCGACGACACCCTCGACCGCATCCTCGTCGCCACCCAGGACCGACCCACCCATGACTGAGCAGGCCGACACCGACCGACTCGACCTCTGGCTCGACGGGGCGCTCGCGGGCACGCTGCAGCGCGCCCGCGGCGAGGTGACCTTCACCTACGCGGCGTCGTACCAGGCGTTGCGCTCCGCGCCCTCGCTGTCCGTGAGCATCCCGCGGCAGACCACGACGCACGGCCCGGAGGCCGTCGAGCCGTGGATCGACAACCTGCTGCCCGACTCCGACACCGTCCGCTCCCGGTGGGCCGCCCAGTTCGGCGAGCGCCGCCCCACGGCGTTCAACCTGCTGCGCCACATGGGCGCCGACTGCGCGGGTGCGGTCCAGATCCTCCCGCACGGGGACATACCGGCCGACGGCTCGGGCCACCGTCCGCTCAGCGAGGTGGAGATCGCGGAGCACCTGCGCGAGCTGCGCCGCGACGACGCCTCGTGGGCCTTCGCCCGGCACGGCGGGCGGTTCTCGCTCGGCGGGCAGCAGGGCAAGTTCGCCCTGGCCCGCGGGGCCGACGGCGCCTGGCACCAGCCGACCGGGCGCGGTGCCAGCACGCACATCGTCAAGATCGGCATCGGCGGCCTGCCCCGGTCCGACGCCGCCGAGCTCGTCACCATGCGCGTCGCCCGCCGGCTCGGCCTGACCGTGGCCGGCGTCGAGGCCCTGTGGTTCGAGGACCAGCCCGCCGTCGTCGTCGAACGCTTCGACCGGCTGGCCGAGCCCGGGGGAGCGGTGCGCAGGCTCCACCAGGAGGATCTGTGCCAGGCGCTCGGGCTGTGGCGCACCGCGAAGTACGAGGCCGACGGCGGCCCCGGCGTCGGCGACCTCGCCGCCCTGATCACGCGGGCCGCGAGCCGACACGACCTGGCAGGCGCGCGCGAGGCGTTCGCCCGCGCGGTCGCGTTCCACTGGGTCACCGCCGGTACCGACGCGCACGCCAAGAACTACGCCCTGCTGCACGTCGGGTCGCGCACCGCGCTCGCCCCGCACTACGACCTCATGAGCGCGGCCCTGGTGCTCCCCGCCCGCGAGGTGTGGCACACCGGACGGCTCGCCATGCGCCTCGGCGGCGAGTACCGCCTGCGCGGCATCGCCGCCCGCCACCTCGACCGTGCGGCGCACGAACTGGGCGTCGAGCCCACATGGTTCCGCCACGTCGCCCGGGAGCAGGCGGCGGCGTTCCCCGATGCCGTCTCCGACGTCGTCGCCCAGGAGCGCCGACTCGTCGACGGCCCGACGGCGCAGGCCTTCACGGACGGAGCGCGCCGGCGCGCGACCGAGGCCCTGCGGGTGCTGGACGACGCCACCGCACCGGCGACGATCCCACCCGAACCGAGCGCCATCTGGGTCCCCGCGCACACCCGCGACGGGCGCACGGTCGACGGTCATTGGCGTCGTCGCCCGGGCACGCCGCGCGCTACCGTCCACCCATGATCGGCACGATCCTCGCGCTCGGTGGTGGCGGCTTCTCGACGACCGACGACGGTACGTCGACCATCGACGACTACCTGTTGGACCTCACCGGCCAGGATCACCCGCGCGTGTGCTTCCCCTAGACTCGCCGCCGTGGACGAGGCGCTCGGCAGGCTGAGACCCGATCAGCGCGACCTCCTGGCATGGTGGGTGCCGGATGCCCGCGTTCTGGAGGACCACAGCTGGGGCCTCGTCGACACCCTCGTCCTGGAGCTCGCCAGCGCCCACGGACGACTCATTCTCAAGGCAGCAGGGCCGGCAAACGTGCACATCAGGCGCGAGTTGCGCGCGCACCGGGAGTGGTTGACGCCCTGGCTTGCGACGGCGCAGGCACCGACGCTGCTCTTCGGTGACGAACGAGCCGACATGCTCGTCACCCGCTACCTGCCGGGGCGGCCTCTCGAAGGCACTCCGGCCCAGGACGACCCTGGAACCTACCGCCAGGCGGGCGAGCTGCTGGCCGCGTTCCAGCGCCAGGCGACGGTCTACGACGAGGGGTGGAACGACCGGTTCCGCGCCCGCGTGGTGCGTCACCTGGATCTGCCGCACCGCATCGCCCCCGACGTCGAGGACCTGGTGCGTGCCGAGGTTGCCGACTGGCCTGGTGGGGGAGCCGAGGTCGGTCCGACCCACGGCGACTGGCAGCCCCGCAACTGGCTCATCGACGACGACGTGGTGCGCGTGATCGACTTCGGGCGGGCCGATCTTCGGCCGCCCTCGGAGGACTTCGTCCGCCTTGCCCAGCAGGACTTCTCGCGCGATCCCCGCTTGGAGACCGCCTTTCTCGATGGCTACGGCCGCGATCCGCGCGAGCCCGAGCAGTGGCGGCGGGCCCTGGTGGGGGAGGCGGTCGGCACGGCCGTCTGGGCGTACGGCGTCGGCGACGAGGCGTTTGAGCGCCTCGGTCACCGCAAGCTTCGGTCGCTGTATCCGGGTAACGGCTGAGCACAGTGAGGGCCACCGCAATGAGGAGCGCCACAATGGGGAACGTGACTGAACTGGGGACCCTGACCGCGCAAGCACTCCGTATCGCAGACGCGTACGACCGGCTCAATCTCGCCCAGCGCGGTCGCGCGTGGACCACCGAGGAACTGATGCTCGGCTTCGTCGGCGACGTTGGCGATCTCGCCAAGCTGGTGATGGCCGACGCGGGCACGCGCGACATCCCGCAGCACAGGGAGCTGCTCGGGCACGAGCTCGCCGACTGCTTGTGGGCTGTTCTCGTCATCGCGGCACGCAGTGGCATCAATCTGGAGGCCGAGTTCGACTCGTGCATGAGCACGATCGACGCCGTGATCGCCCGGAGTCTCGCAACCACCGGACCGGCGGAACAAGACTGAGCGGCCCGGTGCGGTTCGCGGCGGTTCCGGACACCACGGCGCCGAGTGTCTGCGTCCGGTGGCTGCCGAACCGCTCGGACACCCGGACGACTCCGAACAGGCCGAACATCGTGGCCAGTGACCAGCGAGCACGGTGCAGCCTGGCATCGAGCGCGACCGACGACGGGGGAGTGTGGGTCGGAGTGCGGGCGGACATCTCGGTCAACGGACTCGGCAGAGCAGCTCGCCGTGCAGGACGGAGAACCAGCCGTCCGGGTCGGCACCCCATGCGGCCCATGCCTCGCTGATCTCCTGAAGCTCGGCGGGCGTGGCAGACCCGCTTTCGGTGAGCTGCTGGGCGATGGCGGAACTGACGATGCGCTCCGCCCACATCCCGGCCCACCAGGTGCGTTCGTCAGGGGTCGCGTAGCACCAGGTGCTCGACGACGCCGTGACGTCCTCAAGCCCTGCCGCGTGTGCCCATGCCAGGAGGCGGCGGCCCGCGTCGGGTTCGCCGCCGTTGGCGCGGGCCGCGGCCCGGTACAGGTCGAGCCAGTGGTCCAGTGCGGGGAGCCGCGGCCGCCAGGTGAAACCGGTGTAGTCGCTGTCCCGGACGGCGACGATGCCGCCGGGCTTGGTCACGCGCGCCATCTCTCGCAGTGCCTGGACGGGGTCGGAGACATGCTGGAGCACCTGGTGGGCGTGCGTGACGTCGAACGTCGCGTCATCGAAGGGCAGGTCATGGACATCGGCGACAACGAGCTCGACGGCGGCGTCGCGCTCGACCAGTGTGGATCGGGTCAGGTCCAGCTCGCCTGGCCCGATCTCGGTCGCGGTGACGTGTGCGACAAGACCGGTGAGATCTGCGGTGATCGTGCCGGGTCCGGCTCCGACGTCGAGCAGCCTGTCGGTGGGCCGCAGGTGGGGGAGCAGGTATCCGGCCGAGTTCTGCGCGGTCCGCCAGCGGTGTGATCGCAGCACGGAGTCGTGGTGACCATGGGTATACGCCGTCATGAGACGTCCCTTCGAGTGTCGGTGTTTCGTGACACTCTGCGATCTCAGCGGCCCACCGGTGAAGACCGTGATCTTCCTAGGAGTCGCACACCCCCGAACGCGCACCGGGAGAGGAGTCGCAATGTCCACCGAGCTCGGTGAGTTCCTCCGCGCGCGGCGCACCGACTCCCGCCTCGAGCCGGCGTCGCCTCAGGGAGTGGGCCCGCGCCGGGTCCGAGGACTCCGGCGTGAGGAGGTCGCTGCCGCCGCAGGCATCAGCGTCGACTACTACACGCGGCTCGAACAGGGTCGGGAGAGCCACCCCAGCGATGCCGTCGTCAAGGCACTGGCCCGCGTGCTGCGCCTTACCCCGGACGCGACCGAGCACCTTCACCGCCTGCGCGGCGGGGGACCGGCCGCCCCGCTCGGCCGCGGCGCGCAGTCTGATGCCCACCTTGCCCTGCGCATGGCCGCGCTGGTCGGCGCGGTGCGACCCAACCCGGCGTACGTGCTCGACCGGCTGAGCACGATCATCGCGGCCAACCCCGAAGGCCTGGCCCTGTTCGACGGCATCGAGGAACTGGCGCCCGAGCAACGGAACACCTGCCGCTACTTCATGACGGACCCTCGCGCGCCGCGAGTGTTCCTCGACTGGGAGACGATCGCCCGAGGCGCCGTCGCCCACCTGCGTGCCGTGAATGCGGGCAACCTCCAGGATCCGGAACTGCGAGCTCTCATTACAGAACTCGGCGATGCGAGCCCGCTCTTCACGCAGTGGTGGGACGCACACATCGTCCAACGCCGTCGCGCCTCGGCGCACCGGATCCGCACCGGGACCGGAGAGGTCGTCGAACGACGCTACGAGGTGCTCCACCTGCCGGGAGAACAGGCCCGCATGACGCTCTGGCTCCCGTGAGCAACGTCGGGCGAACTGGTAGGCGCTGGCGTCAACGTGCCTCATGGACCACCCGTGCGACACCTTGGATGAGTCCGCGTCTCCAGGCTGAGCCGGGGGAGTAGGCCGTTCCGGGGCGTGCGGGGTTCCGAAACGCTGCCAGGATGAGCGGATGCCGGTTGATCGCTCCTTCATTCGCGTCAAGGCCATGCTCGTCGCACCGAACGCCGACGGTTCTCGCCATCTGGTCAGCTCCAACGGCCCGACCCTGGAGAACCCTGCCGGCTACCACCGGCTGATCGGCGGCAGCGTGGAACTGGGGGAGACGCACCGTGACGCGGTCATCCGCGAGGTGGACGAGGAACTCGGAGCCCGGGTTCGCGACCTCACCTACCTGGGTATGGTCGAGAACATCTTCCGCCTCGACGGCGAACTGGGTCATGAGATCGTCGCCATCTACTCCGGCAGGTTGGACCCCGAACCACCAGACGGCGGCGGCACGCTGACGGAGTCGGACGGCTCCGTGGTTCCCGTCGTCTGGCGTCCCTTCGACGACGCAGATCTGGTGACGCCGCTCTACCCGGCGGCTGCGATCCAGTGTGCGCGCACAGCCGGCGCGAGTGGTGGTACAGGCGCTCCCGCGGGAGCAAGCGATAGCCGCTGGTCCCGATGACGCAGTGCTCCGCGACCCGCGCTCCGTGTGAACCAGCTCAGCGGCGCTGGTAGATATCGCGGCGGTTCCCGACGGCGAGCACCAGGACGATCAGCACGTCGTCGTGGATCTCGTAGACGATCTGGTAGTCGCGGGTGCGGACGCGCAACAGGTTGTCCTCGCCGACGAGCTTCTTGACGCCCGGCGGTCGTGGCGCCTGTGCAAGCAGCTCAACAGCGGCCTGCACGTGACGGAGCACCTCGGGAGCGACCTCGACGCGGTACGTCATACCAGGCCGAGGTCCGCGGCGACCTGCTCCCACGGCACCGTGGAGACGCCGGGCTCGGCCAGCTCGGCGCGGGCGGCCTGCGCAGCACGCAGATCGGCCGGGTCCTCGGCGTCGGCGAGCAACTGCTCGAGATCTGCGGCGTCGACGATGGCCGCGACCCGACGACCGCGCCGAGTCAATCGGCGGCGAAGCAGCCGGAGCCCGCACAGCGTCACAGACCTTCCGGGCGATGGACTGCGCGCGCAGCCGCCGCCTGGAGCCGGTGCCCGGCGTCAACGAGGTCGTCGACGCCGCATCGTGTCGAGGATCCGCTCGCTCCAGTAGGTGCGGCGGCGTGATGATGCACGAGTGGACGAGCTTCCCACCTGCTTCACTCGTCTTCGGACCGATAATGCACATTATGTCATTCTGACGCCTCGGACGGGCTCCCCGCGCTGCCCTGAACGCCGTGGCGCGCGTTCTGCAACGCCAGCGCGACGGCTCCGCACACGAGCCCCCACAGCGCGCCGCCTCCGAGCGTCAGCAGCACGGCGGCAGGTCGCTCCGGCAGCCCGCCGGCCGCACCGTCGATGATCACGCCGGCCACGAACGTCGTCGCGACGCCGGCAGACGCCTGGACCAGGCCGGCCGCGACGAGCGTCGGTACGGCGGGCGTACGGCGTCTCACCGTGACCACTGCGATCCAGACGATCGAGACCACCAGCGTGATCGTCAGCGGGATCCTGTTGTCCGCCTGCGCGTGCGCCGCGTGCTCGACGATCCGGAACGCCGTTCTCGTCAGTGCGATCACCCCGAGAGCCACCGCTACCGGCCAGCTTGGGCGCGTCCGCGCGACGTCCGGGTCCGCGGCCGCCACGGGCTGCAACTGCACACGGTTCACGGGTGTGACGCTAGCGAGCGAGCGTCACGCGGACATCGGGCACAACCCCGAGTTCGACCCTGGTTCCGGGCACGAAAGGGACAGTTCACCCAAACCAGTGTGTATTGTACAACACCCTGTTTTGACATAACACGGAGTGTCGGTGGCGCGGCCTACCTTTGCGCATGTCATCGCAGGCCACAGCTCAAGGAGGTTCCTTGGTCGCCCCGCCCCGGCTCACGCTGCTCACCGTTGCGCAGGCGGTGGAA
The DNA here is from genome assembly GCA_001592145.1 of Xylanimicrobium pachnodae JCM 13526 = NBRC 107786. Taxonomy (GTDB): domain Bacteria; phylum Actinomycetota; class Actinomycetes; order Actinomycetales; family Cellulomonadaceae; genus Xylanimonas; species Xylanimonas pachnodae. The sequence continues at coordinate 94,949 of BCWJ01000010.1, forward strand.
CGCTACGTCACCGTCGTGCACAAGGATGCCGTCCGGGGCGTCCTCTCCCCCACCACGGCACGCTCGTACACGCGTGACGTGACCGAGCTCGCCGCGCTGCTGGGCGCCGAACGCGTCCTCGACGAGGTGACGGGCGACGACGTCGACGACGCCCTCGTGCGCTACCAGACCAGCCCCGACGGCCGGTTCGCGGATCCCGAGCGCAAGCGTGGGCCCGGGAGGTCCACCGCGACGGTCAACCGGTTCCGGCAGTCGGCCACGCGGTTCTTCGCTCATGCGGCCCGAGAGTGCTGGGTGCAGGCCGACCCGATGCTCTGGGCCGCTCCCCCGGCGCGCGTCCGGGGCGGACTGCGCGTGGCACGCACCGCGTTGACGTCGGCTGCCGCGCAGTCGCTCCTGACCACCGCCGGCGCGCCGCACGGCCCCGCCGCACGGCGGGACCAGGAGCTTGCCCTGCGGGATCGGCTCGTCGTCGCGCTGCTGCTCGTCCTGGGGCCACGCGTCTCGGAGATCGCCCGCGCCGACGTCGACGACTTCGCCAGGGAACCCGGCCAGACCCGCTGGCGGATCCTCGGCAAGGGCGGCACCGTCCGCACGGTGACCTTGTCGGAGCCGCTGGCGGCGGCGTTCGACGACTACCTCGCGCACCTTCGTCCGCGCCTGGCGGCGTTGCGTCCCGACGACGACGACGCCCAGCGTGCCCTGCTGCTGTCCTGGCGCGGGCGCCGCGTCGACACCCAGACCATCCGAGGTCTGCTGGCGCGTGCGGTCGCCCGCATGCCACCGGCGTACCGGCGCCCGGCAACCCCGCACGCTCTGCGGCACACCACCGCGACACTTCTGGTGGCGCAGGGCTGGGACGTCAAGGTGGTCGCCGAGCTGCTGGGGCACGCGTCGATCGCCACGACGGGCGTGTACCTGGACCGCATCGAAGGCGAGCTCGCCGCCGCGATCCGTGCGCACCCGCTGACCGCGACGCTCGACGCCGCGCTGTCAGCGGCGCAGTCGGAGCCCGCACCAGACCCGGCCGAATGAGCGGAGCGTGGAGCGACGCCCGGACGGGTACCGGTACAGGAGCCGCCATCGACGCGGAGAACACGCCGGGTGGCCTGCGGGGGTCTGGTGTCGCGGCTAGCGTGAGGCCTGTGCCACGACTCGTCGACCTGCCCTCGCGGCGCTCCCTGTTCCGGGATGGAGCAGTGCCTCGGCTGGACCGTCTCCGGCTGCGCCGTCTCGCCACGCGGGCAGGGCTCGTAGCGGCGTCCGTTCCCGTTGCCACCGGCTTGGCGCTCATGGTGGCGGAGCGGTTCCGCCGCCATCGTCACCCGCTCGACGCCCCGTTCCCGACCGCCACGCCCGCGCACAACACCGTGGGCACCACGACCACCACGGTGTACACCTTCGGCAACGACCTGTACGCGGCGATGCTCGATGCGATCGACCACGCGCAGCGGCACATCTACTTCGAGACGTACATCTGGAAGGGGGACGACGTCGGGCACGAGTTCCGGGACGCGCTCGAGCGGGCGGCGGCGCGCGGCGTGGAGGTGTACGTGGTCTATGACGCGTTCGCGAACCTGGTGGTGCGCCGGTCCTTCTTCGACCTGTCGGCACGCATCCACGTGCTTCGGTTCCCGTGGGTGCGGCCGGGTCTTCTGGTGGCACCGATCCGCGCGTCGGGCCGTGATCACCGCAAGCTGCTGGTGGTCGACGACGAGACCGGCTTCGTGGGCGGGTACAACATCGGGGCTCACTACGCGCGGCACTGGCGTGACACCCACCTGCGGTTGCGGGGGCCGGCCGTGTGGGAGCTGCGCAACGCGTTCGTCGGTTTCTGGAACCACTGGCGCACCCCGGACCTGCCGGTCCTTCAGGACGAGGGTTCGACGTCGTGGCTTCCCTCCTTGCGTGCTGCCCGCAACTCCCCCGCCGAGCTGGTGTTCCCGATCCGGAACACCTACCTGGACGCCATCGGCCGCGCGACGGACCATGTGTTCATCACACAGGCGTACTTCATCCCGGACCGCGAGATCCTGGGGGCGCTGCTGGCCGCCGCGGCTCGCGGCGTGGACGTGCGGGTGCTGGTCCCGGAGCGGTCCAACCACGTCGTGGCGGACTGGTTGGCGCGCGGGCACTACGGCACGTTGCTACGAGGCGGTGTGCGCATCTTCTTGTACACGGACGCCATGATCCATGCGAAGACCGCCACGGTGGACGGCCGCTGGTCCACGATCGGCACGGCGAACATCGACCGGCTGTCGCTGACCGGCAACTACGAGATCAACCTGGAGATCGTGGATGCCGAGGTCGCGGCGACCCTGGAGAGCATCTTCACGATGGACCTCTCCAACGCCCGCGAGCTGACGTACGAGCAGTGGGCGGTGCGCCCGGCGCTCAACAAGATCGGTGAGCGGCTCGTATCGCCTCTGGCCCCGCTGCTGTAGCGTCAGCCCACGTTTCGCTTGGCGCGTCGGGCAGCCAGCTCGTCGCCGGGCTGTTCCGGTGCGACCTCGTCCACACCGAGGGACTCGGTGGGCATCATGGCGAGCGTGCCTTCGATCTCACGCCAGACGCGGCCGACGGCGATGCCGAACACCCCCTGCCCGCCCTGGACCAGGTCGATGACCTCGTCGGCTGAGGTGCACTCGTACACGGACGCACCGTCGCTCATGAGGGTGATCTGCGCGAGGTCGTCGACGCCGCGTTCGCGCAGGTGGGTGATCGCCGCACGGATCTGCTGCAGGGACACACCGGTGTCGAGGAGCCGTTTGACGACCTTGAGCACCAAGATGTCGCGGAAGCTGTAGAGACGGTGCGTGCCGGAGCCGGTCGCGGGCCGGATCGACGGTTCGACGAACCCGGTGCGGGCCCAGTAGTCGAGCTGCCGGTAGGTGATCCCGGCAACTCGGCAGGCGGTCGTGCCGCGGTACCCGGCGGTGGGGTCCTGCTCCGTGAGGTCTTCGCCGAAGAGCAGCCCTTGGGCACCATGGGCTGCGGCGCCGACGGGCATGCCAACGTGTGCGCTGGCGTCGCCGTTGCGTTCCACTGGTGCCTCCTCACGGGGTGTGTGATGCCCACGCTAAGGCGCCGACGGTGGTTCGACAACGGAGGCGCGCGGGTCGGGTGCACAGTCCGCCAAAGGTTCAACCTCCACCGGAGGGTGAGGCGGGGTGGCGTCAGGTCTCGGAGGCGCCGGTGCCGGGTCCGAAGAAGTCGTCGGGCTCCACGTTCTCCAGGAAGTTCCGGAACCGCTCCACCTCGCGCTGCTGGGTGAGGTCCACGATCTCGATACCCGCTGATGCGACGACCTCGGCGGAGCACAACACGGGAGAACCGGTGCGCACGGCCAGAGCGATCGCGTCCGAGGCGCGCGAATCGACGCGGTTCCCGTTGGACAGGACGAGCTCGGCGAAGAAGATGCCGCCGTCCAGGGCGACGATCTCGGCTCGTTCGAGAGTCACCCCGACGGCGCCGAGCAGGTCTCGCATGAGGTCGTGCGTCATGGGCCGTGGTGTGACCAGACCGGCCTGGGCCATGGCGATGGCCGAGGCCTCTCGGGGGCCGACGACGATAGGGACGGCGAGCTCGGCGGCCGCGTCGAGCAGCAGCACCACGATCTCGCCCTCGGCACCGGACTCCTGCTGCTGTTGCTGGCGCACGCCCAGGACCTCGACCGGCACCATGGGCACGTCGCCGGGGACGTACGGTTCGTCGAAGGGTCCCTCCATGCCATCACGCTACGCTGCGCCGGCGGTCAATGGGACGTCGTCCCGTGTCCGGTGTCGCCCGACGTCTCAGTCGAGTGCTTCGACACCGCGGCGCACCCACGTGGTGTGCAGGCGCGTGAGGAGCTCGGCGACCTCCGAGGCAAGCGCCGCGGTCTGCGCCTGCGCGGACGCGGTTTGTTGCCGCCGCCGGGGGGCGACGAGCTGGTCGACGAGGGTCACGTGCCGGTCGGCGGATGCGCGCAGTGGCCGCAGGTGGCGCGGCTCGAGCCCGTGCTCGGCGAGCTGCGCGGCGAGCTGGACGACGTCGGGGGCGCCGACGTCGAGCCGGTCCCCGGGCCCGATGCGCAGCAGCCCCGCCTGGATGACGGCGTCGACGAACTCCGGGGTGACGCCGACGGCGTCGGCCACGGTGGAGGGAGTCCACACGCGGCGCGACGGGTCGGGTGGTGCGGCCGTGCCTCCGGCCAGGCGCGGTGCCGGCCCGGGCGCGGGCTCACCGGCATCCATGTCGGCGAGGCGCTCCTTGATGACCTTCAGCGGCAGGTAGGAGTCGCGCTGCTCGGTCAGCACGAAGCGGAGCCGCTCGACGTCTGCGGGGCTGTACTGCCGGTAACCGGCAGGGGTGCGCACCGGGTGGATCAGGCCTTGCTCCTCCAGGAACCGGAGCTTGGAGTGGCTCACGGCCCCGAACTCGGGTGCGAGGGTGGCCAGAACGTCGGAGATCCGCATCGTGGCTTCCCGGGAGATGCCGCGAGGCCACGGTTCGGTGTCGTCGCGCGCGTCGGTCGGGTCTGCTGCGTCGCCGAGGTGGCGCGCGCCGACGCGGGCGTGCGCGGTCACGACTCCGGCGCCGCGGTCTCACGTCCCACCTGGGGGCTGGCCTGGAACGACATGCGGAACTTCCCGATCTGCACCTCGTCCCCGGAGGTCAGGACGGCCGAGTCGATGCGCTGGCGGTTGACGTAGGTGCCGTTGAGGGAACCGATGTCGCGCACCATGAACCGATCGTCCTCCCGGACGAACTCGGCATGCTTGCGCGAGACGGTCACGTCGTCTAGGAAGATCTCCGCCGACTCGGAGCGTCCGGCCACCGCCCGGTCGGAGTCGAGCAGGAAGCGCTCCCCGACGCCGGCGCCGCGCTGCACGACGAGCAGCGCGGAGTGCCGGGGCAGCGCACCGACCGCCGCAGCGTCCTCAGCGGTGAGCGGGAGGCGGGGGAAGGGCTCCTCGATGGGCGCACCGACCCGTCCGAGGGTCGCCGTCACGTCCGCGGGGTGCGGCTGCGGAAGGTTGCGGGGGTCCGACATCAGTCCTCCTCGGTGCGCGCTGCGCGTGCTGCGCCGTCGAATGTTCAACCTACCCCGTCACCGCTTCTCGCGGGAACCGGACTGCGCATCCTGGTCGTGCATCGTGGCAGGTGACGTCGCGCCCGCCACCTGGGTCGAGACCTGTGTCAGCCGCCGTCGCCGTCCGGGACGGCGCGGGCGAACTGTGGTTCGGTGACCTCCACCACGGCGTCTATGGTCACCTGGTCGGACTGGTCCGTCGTGACGGACCCGCCCGCGTTCCGGATCGTGGGCAACGCGCCGCCGGGGATCTCCAAGGCGCGGTCGAGCGTGGCCGGGTCGCCGATGACGCGCCAGCGGTACGGTCTCGTCAGCCGTGTGCCGTCAACCACGATGGTGCCGTCCGGCCCGTCCACGAACGACGACGACGCCACCAGTCGCACGTCGTTGACCTGCACCACCTCGGCGCCCGCGTTGCGCAGCTCCTCGAGCATGTTGAAGAGGTGCTGCGCCTTGAGCTGGTTGGCGGCGTCGGGTTCCCGGATCGTCACGACGACGCCGGGGCCCTCCGCGGGCAGCCGCCCGGACAGGATGCCCTCGACAGTCGCCCGCTGCCGCGCCACGTCGAGCGCGGCCTGCGCCTGGCCGGTACCCGATGCGAGCTCGTCGCGGCTCGTCCGCAGCCGGGCCACCTCGGTGTCGAGCTGGTCGGCTCGCACCGTGACCTCGTCGAGCAGACGCACCAGGTCGTCCTGGCGCAGCGATGACAGCGTCTCCTGGCCCGACTGCCGCACCTGCACCACCACGGCGAACCCGAGCAGGGCGCACAACAGGCCCACCATCAGCTGCGAGCGGGACACGGCGGGGCGGAACGAACGCTTGAGGCGTTGTACCGGAGCCTCGTGCGGCTCCGTCTCGGGCTCCGGTTCGTCGTCCGGCGGCACCACGGCGTCAGACCCGTCGGCCTGCGTCGTGATCCCCAGGTCCACACCGTCCCGGTCCGGCTCGGGCGCGCTCGGGGCCGCGGCGGGCGCATCAGCGTCGACCTCCGGGGTCTCGTCGTCTGCGGCACCCGCGTCGGTCGCGGCACTCTCCGGCGTGACGGTCTCCGGCCCGGCCGTACCGTCGTCCGCGCCGGTGTGCGGAGCCGGGTCGGCCGGCGCCCCTACCACCTCGTCCGGCACGCTCACGCCTTGAAGATGTGACGGCGGATCGCAGCCGTGTTGGAGAAGATGCGGATGCCGAGCACCACGACCACGGCGGTGGCGAGCTGGGATCCGACCCCGAGCTGGTCACCCAGGAACACGATGAAAGCCGCCACCAGCACATTCGAGACCAGCGACACCAGGAACACGCGATCGTCGAACAACCCGTCGAGCATCGCCCGGAACCCGCCAAACAGTGCATCCAACGCCGCCACCACGGCGATCGGCAGATAGGGCTGCAGCGCCACCGGCACGGTCGGCTGCACCAGCAGCCCGACAACCACACCCACCACAAGGCCCACCACGGCGATCATGAACGCGAGCCTACCGGTTGGGCATACTGCAGCGGCTGTACCCCGGCCCCCGGGAGCGTCAGGCCGGACTGCGCGATCGTGCTCGACCGGATGCCGTACTGCGACCCCAACAGCTGCAGGTACGCCGGGAGCGAGGAGCGCGCGATCGCGGTCTGCATCGCATCCGCATCGCCGATCGCCCGCACCACGTACGTCGGGCCCGCCAACGGAACCAGGTTCACCAGCACCGCCTCACCCGCGTTACGGATCGCCGTGCGGGACGTCAAACGCTGATCGTCCACGCTGATCGCTTCCGCCCCCGCCGCCCACAGGGTGCTCACCACCACCTGAAGATCCTGGTCGCGCACCCGAGAGTTCTCGTCGGGCTCCCCCACCAGACCACCACCGCCGTCCGTCAGCGAGACCACCAGACCCGGACCCGTCACCGCGCTCGACCCGTTACGCAGAGCATCCCGGTCGATCAGCTCCAAGAGTGCCGGGTCCTGATTCTCGAGCTCCGACCGCTGCAGGTCCGTGATCTCACGCGACAGGTCGTCCGCCCGCTGCGTCAACGCCGCGACGTCGTCGGTCCGCTCCTGGATCTGCCGCTCCAGCAGGGAGCGAGCCTGGGTGACCGAAGGCTGCGGGACCCGCAGCTGAGCCGCCGCCGCAGCCGTCACCACACCCAGCACCACCGCAACCGCAGCGACCGTGACCCACATGCCCCGCGAACGCGGGCGTGCCACCCCCGCAGCCTCCCGTGCCCGACGCCGTGCCGTCGCCTCCGCATACCCCGGGTCCAGCGGGCGCTCCATGACCTCGGTCAGCAACGTCATCGACTCGTCCAGGCGGCGCACCCGGCCGGGCCCCCTCGCTGCGGGCCCCGCGCCCCCGGGCTTGTCCGGCGCCGACCCCGTCACCCCGCCTCCCCCGCGCCCGCCGACGGGCCGTCGGCGCTCGCGGACGCGTCGTCGGCGAGCAGGCGGCGAGCCTGGATCACGTACATGGCCCCGGCCACCCAGTACAGGCCGACACCCCACCAGGTGAACGCCCACCCCACGATGTGGGCCACCGTGCCCAGTGCGCCGACGTGCGTCGCGAGCAACAGGAGCGGGAAGGCGTACAGCAGCGCGAACGTCCCCGTCTTGCCCACCATCGACACCTCGAGCGGCCCGTACCCGCGGCGAGCCAGGATCGGCACCAGGCACGTCAGCATCAGGTCACGCAGGACGATCACGACGACGAGCCACAACGGGACCACGTCCCGCCACGCCAGCCCGAGCAGGGTCACGAAGATGAACAGCCGGTCCGCCGCCGGGTCGAGCATCTGGCCGAGCCGGCTCATCTGGTTCAGGCTGCGCGCGAGCTTCCCGTCCAACCAGTCGGTGAATCCGGAGAACGCCAGCACCGCCAGGGCCCAGCCGTCGTGGTGCGACACGATGAGGACGGCGAACACCGGCACCATCGCCAGCCGCAGCATGCTGATCACGTTCGGAATGGTCCAGACCGAGGAGCCCAACTCCTGATCCCGTTGCACTCGTGCGTCCCCGTTCCGTCGTCACCACCCACACGGCTGACCCATCCTAGCCAGCAGGTCATGGGCCGCTCCGCGGACACGGTGACCGACCTCACCGCACTTCGCACGCCGTATGGCACGCGGTGAACGTAGGATGGACCGACTCATTCTCGGAGTTCGTCGCTCTTCCCGCATCGTTTCGTGCGTCCCTCCTGCCACCCCAGCAACCCGGCAAGGCAGCGGACAGGTGTGTGTCATCCGTGTCACGGGAGCCGGCGACCGCCCGCCACCGGCGTGCAGAACTCCCGGCCTCCACCATCGGACGGAGCTCCACCGTGTCTACCGACATGCCCAACGACCTGCCCACCCACAGCGACCCCGCCACCGAGGCGCCCACGGAGCCAGGCTTCGACAGCCTCGGCCTGCCCCCCGCCCTCGAGGCGGCCACCACGGACCTCGGGTTCACCACCCCCACCGCGATCCAGGCCCAGGCGATCCCCGCTCTGCTCGCCGGACGCGACATCACCGGCGTCGCCCAGACCGGCACCGGCAAGACCGCCGCCTTCGGCCTCCCCCTGCTCGCCGCGATCGGGGCCCGCCACGGTGAGCGCCCGACGATCCAGGCACTCGTGCTGACCCCCACCCGCGAGCTCGCCATCCAGGTGTCCGAAGCCATCGAGTCCTTCGCCCGCCACCTGCCCGACGTGCGCGTCCTCGCCGTCTACGGCGGCTCCCCCTACGTGCCCCAGCAGCGCGCCCTGCGCGACGGCGTCCACGTCGTCGTCGGCACCCCCGGCCGCGTCATGGACCACATGGAACGCGGCGCACTGTCCCTCGACCACGCCAAGATCCTCGTGCTCGACGAAGCCGACGAGATGCTCCGCATGGGCTTCGCCGAAGACGTCGACCAGATCTTCTCGAAGGCCCCCGCGAAGCGGCAGGTCGCGCTCTTCTCCGCGACCATGCCGCCCGCCATCCGCGCCATCGCCGACGCCCACCTCTCCGACCCCGTCTCGGTCACCGTCGCCCGCCAGTCCTCCACGGTCGCCTCCGTGCAACAGGGCTACGCCATCGTGCCCTTCCGCCACAAGGTCGGGGCGCTGACCCGCATCCTCGCCACCTCCGACGCCGACGCCTCCATCGTCTTCACCCGCACCCGCTCCGCCGCCGAGGAAGTCGGCGCCGCCCTCATCGAGCAGGGCATCTCCGCCGCCACCATCTCCGGCGACGTCGCGCAGAAGGAACGCGAGAAGATCGTCGAACGCCTCCGCTCCGGCGCCCTCGACGTCCTCGTCGCCACCGATGTCGCCGCCCGCGGCCTCGACGTCGACCGCATCGGCCTCGTCGTCAACTTCGACATCCCCCGCGAAGCCGAGGCCTACGTCCACCGCATCGGCCGCACGGGCCGCGCCGGACGCACCGGACGCGCGGTCTCCTTCGTCACCCCCCACGAACGCGGCAAGCTCCGCCACATCGAGCACACCATCAAGGCCACCATCGAGGAGGTCGAGGTCCCCTCGCCCCGCGACGTGTCCGCACACAAGGCCCAGCGCCTCCTCGACGGCGTCCCCACCCGCCGCGACGCCGGCCGCCTCGACCTCTACACCCAGCTCGTGCGCAACCTCGTCACCGACGGCGACGGCGAACAACCCGGCGTCATCAACGCCGACAAGACCGTCGAGCTCGCCGCCACCCTCCTCGCCCTCGCCGTCGGCGACGACGGACCCCGCATGCGCGCCGCCCAGGAGGAGTACGAACGCGAGCAGGCCGAAGGCCGCGCCGCCCGGCAGGCCCGCGAGACCCGCAAGGCCGAGCTCACCGACCGCGGCGCTCGCGGCTTCGACAGGGACCGTCGCCCGGCGTGTGACGGCGAGGAGCGCCAGTTCACGCGCGGGATCCGCCGTCCCGCGGCCGGGACGCGCTACCGCGTGGCCGTCGGTCACAAGGACGGCGTCAACCCGGGCGGGATCGTGGGTGCCATCACGGGCGAGGGCGGCCTCACCGGTTCGGACGTCGGCAAGATCGACATCTTCCCGTCCTTCTCCCTCGTGGACATCACGGCCCCGCTCGACGAAGGCCAGCTCGACCGTCTCTCCCGCGCCCGCGTCGCCGGACGCGCCCTGCGCATCACGGTGGACCGCGGCGCACCCGAGGGCCGGTCGTTCGACCGGCCCGCACGCGCCGAGCGGTTCGACCGCTCGGACCGGCCCGCCCGGATCGACCGGTTCGAGCGGGGCGACCGTCCGGAGCGCTCCGACCGGTTCGATCGTTCGGACCGCTCCGAGCGTCGTGACCGTTACGAGCGTCCGGGCCGTCCGCCGCGCACCGGCGGCTACGACCGGACCGACGGCGCCCAGGGCAAGGAACGCCCGGCACGCGGCGGCGACCGGCCCGCCAGGAGCGACCGGTACGACCGCCGCGACAACGCCGAGCGCCCGGCTCGTAAGCCGCGCTGGTAGGTCTCGTCAGGACGGGGCCCTGCGACTGTTCGGAGGGCCCCGTCCTCGTCCGTGGGGTTCTTGTCCGGTGTCGCCGTCACGCGACGGGGTCGGCCGCCTCGCCGCGGGCACGGACCAGGGTGGCCAGGCGGGACGCCTCGCGCATGCCGCGCTGCCCGTCCGAACGCTGGATGGCCATGACGGCCAGGGTGGTGCCGTCCGAAAGGTCCAGGACCACCCACGGGTCGTCCAGCATGAGCCGCACCCCGACGATCTGGGGCCACTCCAGCCGCTGGGTCCGTATCACGTTCCGCACGACCAGCTCGTGCTGCGACGGTCGGGCGAACACACCCCCCAACCGCCACGCGAGCACCCCTGCGGCGACGGCGAGCCCGGTGAACGCCAACCTGCTCGCGGCGCCACCGGCCCCCGGACCGACGGCGGTGAAGCCGACGAACAGGGTCCCCGCGACGAACATCGTGCCGACCACGCCTGCAGCGAGGGTCGCCCACAGCGGCCGGAACACCCGGTCCTCAGCTGTCCCTGGAGCGCGACCCGCGGCCATGGTGATGCCTAGAGCCGCGACGCCAGGATCGACGTCACCAGCACGCCCCGGGCGCCGACGTCGTACAGCGCGTCCATCGTCTGGTTCATCGTGGCGCGCTCTGCCATGACGCGCACCGCCGACCACCCCGACTCGTGCAGCGGCGAGATCGTGGGCGACTCGAAGCCCGGCGTGATGCCGATCGCGTCCTCGAGCAGGTCGTTCGCCACGACGTAGTCCATGAGAACCCACTGGCGCGCGGTCAGCACGCCGCGCAGACGGCGGGTGAGCACGGAGACACCGTTGCTCAGGTCGGCGTCGGGGCGTCGGATGAGCACGGCCTCGGACCTGAGGATCGGGTCACCGAACACCTCGAGACCGGCGGCACGGAGCGTGGTCCCCGTCTCGACGACGTCGGCGATCACGTCAGCCACACCGAGTTGCACCGACGACTCGACGGCACCGTCCAGGTGCACGATCGAGGCGGGTTCCACGCCGTGCTCCGCCAGGTGCCGCGCCACGAGCGTGGTGTACGAGGACGCCACCCGCTTCCCCGCGATGTCCGTGACCGACGTCATGGTGCCCTCCGGCGCGGCGAACCGGAACGTGGAGCGAGCGAAGCCGAGCGGCAGGTGCTCGACCGCGTCTGCGCCGGAGTCCAGCAGCAGGTCCCGTCCGGTGACGCCGGCGTCGACGGTCCCTGCGCCGACGTACACCGCGACGTCCCGGGGACGCAGGAAGAAGAACTCGGCGTCGTTGGTGGGGTCGGCGAGCACGAGTTCGCGCGAGTCGCGGCGCTGCTTGTATCCCGCCTCACGCAGCATCTCGACGGCCGGCTCGGACAGGGAGCCCTTGTTGGGCACGGCAATGCGGAGCATGTGGTTCCTTGATCGTGGGGTGGTCGGTCGCGACGGCGCCGGGCTCACAGGTGGGTGTACACGTCGTCGAGGGTCAGGCCCTTGGCGACCAGGAGCACCTGGAGGTGGTACAGGAGCTGCGAGATCTCCTCCGCCGTGCGCTCGTCCGACTCGAACTCGGCGGCCATCCAGACCTCGGCCGCCTCCTCCACGATCTTCTTGCCGATCGCATGCACGCCCGCGTCGAGCTCCTTGACGGTGCCCGAGCCAGCGGGTCGGGTCACGGACTTCTCGGTCAGCTCGGCGAACAGCGCCTCGAACGTCTTCACGCGGACAAGCCTAGGCGACAGGACCCGCTCCTCCGGGCGGTGTCCGTGGGCTGGGAGTCGTGGGCTGCGGTGTTAGCGGTGCTTGGCACACTATTTTGTGTCGGTGCTGCTGAGATCCCGGAGCGCGATCACCGTGGCCACCGCCGCCTGCGCGGCCTCGTACCCCTTGTCCTCCCGTGACCCCGGCAAGCCTGCCCTGTCAAGAGCCTGGGCATCATCGTCGCAGGTCAGGACGCCGAACCCGACCGGGACCCCGGTGCTGACCGACAGATCCGTCAGGCCCATCGTGGCCGCCTGGCACACGTAGTCGAAGTGCGGGGTGCCCCCGCGGATGACCACGCCGAGCGCCACGACGGCATCGGCTCCGCTCGCGACGGCCCGCGACGCCGCGACGGGCAGCTCGAAGGAGCCCGGCACGCGGAGCACTGTGACATCGGTGACCTGCGCGTCCGCGAGGGCACGGCGGGCGCCGTCGAGCAGCCCGTCCATGACCTGGGTGTGCCAGCTGGCGGCGACGACGACGACGCGCAGGCCGCGTCCGTCGACGGTGAGGGTGGGTGCTCCGTGTCCGGCCATGTCTACGCGTTCTCCTTCGCGGCCGCCGTGCTCAGGTCGAGCAGGTGGCCCATCGACAGCTTCTTGGTGGTCAGGTAGTGCTCGTTCTCGGGTCCGACGCCGACCTCGAGGGGTTCGCGGCCGACGACGTCGACGCCCGCGGCTCGCAGGCCGTCGACCTTGTCCGGGTTGTTGGTCAGCAACCGGACGGACGGCAGCCCCAGGTCGCGCAGGATGGCCGCGGCGGCCCCGAACTCGCGGGCGTCGACGGGCAGGCCCAGGTCGACGTTCGCCTCGACGGTGTCACGGCCCTGGTCCTGCAGCGCGTAGGCAGCCACCTTGGCGGCCAGGCCGATGCCACGCCCCTCGTGCCCGTGCAGGTGGACGACGGCGCCGCCGTGCTGGGCGACGGCTCGTAGGGAGGCACGCAGCTGCGGGCCGCAGTCGCAGCGCAGCGAGCCGAACGCGTCCCCGGTCAGGCACTCGGAGTGCACGCGCACCCACGGGACGTGCTCGCCCGCGGTGCCCGCGCCGTCGGCGACGAGGGCGACGTGCTCGGCGCCGGTGAGCAGGTCGCGGTAGGCGTGCAGGCGGAAGGTGCCGTGCTCCGTGGGCAGGCGGGACTCGGCGACGTGCACGACGCGGGGGGCCTCCCCTCCCCCGGCGGTACCGGCGGTGGCCACAGGGGCGGGGTGCTCGCCGCGGAGCCAGTCGGCCAGTTCGGCGATGGTCAGGAGCACCAGGTCGTGCTCGCGGGCGAGGGCCCCCGCCTCGTGGAGCCGGACGACGCGGCCGTCGTCGTGCACGAGCTCCGCGATGACCCCGACCTCCCCCGCCCCGGCGGCCCGGACCAGGTCCACCGCGGCCTCGGTGTGACCGGGTCGCTCGAGGACGCCGCCGGGGCGGGCGCGCAGCGGCAGCACGTGACCGGGACGGATGAGGTCCGCGGGGCCGGATGCCGGGTCCGCGAGCACGCGCACGGTGTGGGCCCGGTCGGCGGCGCTGATGCCCGTGGTGACCCCCGAGGCGGCGTCGACCGAGACGCAGTACGCCGTGCGCAGCGGGTCACGGTTCTCGGCGACCATGAGGGGCAGGTCGAGCGCGTCGGCCCGCTCGGCGGTCATGGGAGCACACAGGTAGCCCGACGTGTGGCGCACGGTCCACGCGATCCACGCGGCGCTCGCGGTGCGCGCCGCCAGGATCACGTCGACCTCGCTCTCGCGGTCCAGGTCGTCGGCAACGAGCACGGGCCGCCCGGCCGCGAGCGCCGCCAGAGCGCTGGCGACGGTGTCCGGGACGGGGTTCGTGGCGGTGCTCATGCCTGGCTCCCGTCGAGTCCGAGCATGCGTTCGACGTACTTGGCGATGACGTCGACCTCGATGTTGGCGCGGTCGCCGGGGCGTAGTTGCCCGAGGGTGGTCAGGTCGAGCGTGGTGGGGATGAGGGCGACGCCGAACCCGGTGTCGGTGACGTGCGTGACCGTCAGGGACACCCCGGCGACGGCGATCGACCCCTGGGGGGCGACGTACCGGCGCAGGTGCTCGGGCAGGTCGAAGGTGAGCTCGTCCCAGCGGGGGCCTGGGTTTCGGGTGGTGAGGGTGGCGACGCCGTCGACGTGGCCCTGCACGACGTGCCCGTCGAGGCGGCCTGCGGCGGGTAGGGCGCGTTCGAGGTTGACGGGGTCGCCGGGGCGCAGGTCGCCGAGGGCGGTCAGCCTGAGGGTTTGTGGCATGACGTCGGCGCTGAACCCGCCGGGGCTTTGCTCGACGACGGTGAGGCACACGCCGTTGACGGCGATGGAGGCACCGTGGCGGGCGTCTGCGGCGACGGTGGGGGCGTCGACGGTCAGGACGGCGTCGCGGCCGTCCTGGGGCTGGGTGAGCGAGCGGACGGTGCCGCGTTCCTCGACGATTCCGGTGAACATCAGGCCTCCGGGGTGGTGGTACGGGTCATGGTTCTGCGAGCGGGCTCGCCGGGAGCGCGTCGGGCGACGACGAGCACGTCCGCGCCGAAGCGTTCGACGGCGGTGGTGTGCCAGCGCGGGGCGTCGGCCAGGGTGGTCACGCCGAACGGGGCGACGGCGCCGAGGCCCTCCCCCAGCAGCACGGGTGCGACGTAGGCGTGGAGCTCGTCCACCGCGTCCGCCGCGAGGAACGCTGCCCCGAGGGCCGGACCGCCCTCGACCACGAGGTGGCGCACCTCGCGCTCGTGCAGCACCCGCAGCACCTCGTCGACGTCGTGCGTGCGCAGGTGCAGCACCTCTCCCCCGGGTCCGTTCAGGCGCGCTCCCGCGGGCAGATCGCGGTGCCCGACGACGACGCGGAGCGGCTGGTGGCCGGCGAGCCCTCCTGCCGGGGTGCGCGCGGTGAGCGCGGGATCGTCCGCGAGCGCCGTGCCGGTGGTCACGGCGATGGCGTCCGTCCGGGCGCGGACGGTGTGGGCGTGGGTGCGGGCTTCGGTGCCGGTGATCCACCGGGAGGTCCCGTCGGGGGCGGCGATGCGTCCGTCGAGGGTGATGGCGGTCTTGAGGGTGACCCAGGGGCGGTGGTGGGTGAGGGCGTGGTGCCAGTGGCGGACGAGTTCGAGTGCTTCGGTGGCGCGTGTCCCGGCCTGGACGTGGATGCCGTGGGCGCGCAGGGTTGCGGCTCCCCCGCCGGAGGTGGCGCCGGGGTCGTCGATGGCGTGGACGAGGTGGGTGATGCCGGCGTCCAGGAGGGCGCGGGTGCAGGGGCCGGTGCGTCCGGTGTGGTTGCAGGGTTCGAGGGTGACGACGGCGGTGGCGCCTCGGGTGTCGTGGCCGCGCGTGTGGGCGTCGGTGAGGGCGGCGACCTCGGCGTGGGGGGTGCCGGCGCCGCGGTGCCAGCCTTCGCCGAGGGTGGTGCCGTCGGGGGCGAGGAGGACGCAGCCGACGCGGGGGTTGGGACCGTGGGCGGGGCCGCGGGCGGCGAGGTCGAGGGCGCGTTGCATGGCGGCGTCGATGGTGGGTGCCTGCGGCGTGTGGTCCATCGGTCCCTCCGGGCGTCGTCGCTCCGGGGGTGCGTGACGGGGCCGCGCGGCCGGTGGGTCGCGTCGGTCCGTCACGGCGCGTGGTGGCACGTGCCGTGCATGCGCCTCTCATCCGGACTGTCACCGTCGGCCCTGGAGTCTCACCAGGTCGGCCGCTTGTCCCCGAGGGGGCGTGCGGTTCGCGGGCTTCGTCCCACCGGGTGGTGGGTCGTCACCGCCGGTGCGGACTTTCACCGCCCCCGGAGCATGCTCGTGGTCGATGATGCCACGTCTGGGAGGTCGGGTGGTCGCCGGTGCCGGTTCCGAGTGGGGCGTGGGCGGTCGCCGGGTGTGCGTGCTGGGGGTGGTCAGTGCGTATGGGTTGCGGCGAGGGTGCGCAGGGCGTCGATCTCGGCGGGGATGTCGTCGGCACCGTAGACGGCGGATCCGGCGACGAACACGTTGGCTCCGGCGTCGGCGGCGCGGTCGATGGTGGCGCGCGAGATCCCGCCGTCGACCTGGACCCATACGTCGAGGCCGGAGGCGCTGATGGCCTGGCGGGCGCGGCGGATCTTGGGCAGGGTGCCGTCGATGAAGGACTGGCCGCCGAACCCGGGCTCGACGGTCATGATCAGGATCATGTCGATCTCGGCGAGCAGGTCGAGGAAGGGTTCGACGGGGGTGGCGGGCCGCAGGGCGACCCCGGCGCGGGCGCCGAGCCGGCGCAGCTCGCGGGCGAGGCGGACGGGGGCCTGGGCGGCCTCGGCGTGGAAGGTGACGGAGGCGGCGCCCGCCTCGGCGAACTGGGGTGCCCACCGGTCGGGGTCGTCGATCATGAGGTGGGCGTCCAGCGGCAGCGGGGAGATGGCGGCGAGCCGGTCGAACACGGGCAGCCCGAGCGTCAGGTTGGGCACGAAGTGGTTGTCCATGACGTCCACGTGGGCGTAGTCGGCAGACGAGATGGCGTGCAGGTCCCGTTCGAGGTTCGCGAAGTCGGCGGACAGGATGCTGGGGCTGATCAGGGCTGCCATGGCGTCCAGGGTAGGGGTCTCAGCGCAGGCGGCGCAGCAGGGTCAGGTGCATGGCGTCGGTGCCGTGGACGTGCGGCCACAGCTGAGCGTCGAGCCGGTCGCCCAGCGGGAGGTCCACGTCCGGCTTGACGACAGCGCGCAGGGCGGCGGGGGCGTCGATCCGTTCGGCCCCGGGCAGCCCTTCCACGGTGCGGCGCCGCAGCACGTCGTCGACGACGACGCGGGTCTCGGCGAGGTGCGGCGAGCAGGTGACGTAGGCGACCACTCCGCCGATGCGCACGGCGTCGAGCGCCGAGCCGAGCAGCTCGCGCTGGAGGCCGGTCAGCGCCGTCAGGTCCGCCGGGGTGCGCCGCCACCGCGACTCCGGGCGGCGGCGCAGCGCGCCGAGCCCCGTGCACGGGGCATCCACCAGCACCCGGTCGTACGCGCCCGGCTCCTGCTGCCCCAGATCGCGGCCGTCGCCCGTGCGCACGCGCTCCACCGCGCCGCCCGGCACGGCCCGCAGCGCCTTGCGCACCAGGTTGGCGCGGTGCGGGGCCACCTCGTTCGCCACCAGGGTGGCGCCACGCTGGGCGGCCAGCGCCGCCAGCAGGGACGCCTTGCCGCCCGGGCCGGCGCACAGGTCCAGCCACCGGGTGTCCGGACCGTCAAGCGGGGCCGCCGCGAGCGCCAGCGTGACGGCCTGAGAACCTTCGTCCTGCACGCCGGCGCGCCCGTCGGCGATCGCAGGCACGCTGAGGGGGTCGTGCCCGCGCAGCACGAGCGCGGTGGGCAGCCAACGGCCCGGGTCCAGGTGGGTCCCGGCCGGTGCGCCCGCGACGACGTCGGCGACGTCGACCATCCCCGGCCGGGCGACCAGGGTGACGCGGGGGGCGGTGTTGTCCGCATCGAGGAGGTCGTCGAGCTCGGCGGGCTCCCGCCCGTCGCCGGCGAGCGCCTCACGCAGGGCGCGGGCGATCCACACCGGGTGGGAGCCGAGCACGGCGGCGGCCGTGACGGGGTCGGGGGCGTCGGCGCGCAGCTCGTCCAACCAGTCGTCCAGCGGGGTGGCGGCGACGCGGCGCAGCACGGCGTTGACGAACTGGGAGGCGCCCGTGCCCACCCGGTCGCGGGCGAGGCCCACGGTCTCGGACACGGCGGCGTGGGTGGGCACACGCATGGCGAGGAGCTGGTGGGCGCCCAGGCGGAGCACGTCGAGGACGTCGGGGTCGAGCCGGTCCAGGGGGCGGTCCACGCAGCGGGTCAGGATGGCGTCGTAGCGGCCGCGCAGGCGCAGGGTGCCGTAGGCGAGCTCGGTGGCGAACGCGGCGTCGCGTCCGGTGATGCGGCGCTCGCGCAGCAGCGGTGGCAGCACCAGGTTCGCGTAGGCGTCGGACTCGGCGACCTCGCGCAGCACGTCGAACGCCGCCGTGCGGGCGGGGTCGGTCCAGCGGCGGCGCTGCGAGGGGGCGGACGCCGTGCGGGCCTGGTCGCCGCGGGCGCGGGCCGCGCCGCGCTGGCGACCCCGGGCGTCACGACGCTGGGCGTCCCGCCGTCGATCACCCCCGGGCCGGTCTCCACCGTCGTGGTCGCGCCCGTGGCCGCGTCCCCGGTCGCGTCCCCGGTCGTTGCTCCCGCGGTCGGGGTGCTCGTCGCGTGCGTTCATCGGGTGGCCTCCGTCCCGAGGACGACGTCGTCGCCGAGGCGCGCGCCCCGCGCCCAGTCCGCGGCGGCCATGGGCTTCTTGCCGACGGGGTGCACGGTCCCGAGCGCGACAGCGTGGGTGGCGGTGCCGACGAGCACGTCCCGCTTGCCGGGGCGCACCTCGCCCGCGCGCAGGTCGCTCACGTCCGGGCGAGGGGTCACGGGGCCCAGGCCCAGGCGGACGGGGGCGCCGTCGGGTCCGGGCGTCGTGGTCCATGCCCCGGGAGCGGGGGTGCAGCCGCGCACCAACCGGTCGACGGCGAGCGCCGGGGCGCGGAAGTCGGTGAACGCGTCGCGGGGGGTGAGCTTGGCGGCCAGGGAGACGCCGTCGCCGGGTTGGGGTCGGGGGTCGAGGGCGCCGTCCTCCAGGGAGTCGAGGGTGGCGACGAGCAGGCCGGCACCGGCGCGGGCGAGCCGTTCCAGGAGGTCTCCGGACGTGTCGCGGGGGCGGATCGTCTCGGTCATGGTGCCGAGCACGGGGCCGGTGTCCATGCCCTCGTCGAGCAGGAACGTGGTGGCCCCGGTGATCTCGTCGCCGGCGATGACGGCCCGTTGGACGGGCGCGGCCCCTCGCCACGCGGGAAGCAGGGAGAAGTGCAGGTTGATCCAGCCGTGGGGTACCGCGGCGAGCACGTCGGGGCGCAGCAGGTGCCCGTAGGCGACCACGGGTGCGGCATCGACGTCGAGGTCGCGCAGCAGGTCGAGGAACTCGGGGCCGCGGGGCACGTCGGTCAGGACGGGGATGCCCGCCTCCTGTGCCGCCAGCCGCACGGGCGACGGGGCGAGCTTGCGTCCGCGCCCGGCGGGTGCGTCGGCCCGGGTGAGCACGGCGACGACGTCGTGCCGGGAGGCGATCAGAGCGGTGAGGGAGGGGACGGCCGCGTCGGGGGTCCCGGCGAAGAGCAGGCGCACCCGGTGATCCTACGTTCCCTGCCGTGACCGGTCCGGCGGGGCCGCCCTGACGC
This sequence comes from Xylanimicrobium pachnodae JCM 13526 = NBRC 107786, assembly GCA_001592145.1. Lineage (GTDB taxonomy): Bacteria > Actinomycetota > Actinomycetes > Actinomycetales > Cellulomonadaceae > Xylanimonas > Xylanimonas pachnodae. The sequence continues at coordinate 114,364 of BCWJ01000010.1, forward strand.
GCCGGCGCCTAAACTGTGCGCCATGTCCGCGAACCATGCCGTGCGCCGCCGCACGGTCGCGGTGCCTCTGACGAGGGCGCTGGTGACGGTGCTCGCGGCCGTCGGCGCCGTCGTCGGCGGGATCGGCGCACCGAGCGCGCAGGCCGGACCGGTGGGTTCCCGGCTCCCTGACCCCACGCCGTGGGCCACGCTGCCCGTTCCGGGGCCGGCCACCGTGAGATCGGGTGGGACGTCCGGTCCGTCCGTGGGGGTGCTGCGCCGCCCCGCCGGCGATCCGGCATGGCTCGCGCAGGCCTCCGACCCGGCCTCGGTCCTGGTGGTGGTGAACAAGCGCCGCCCCCTGTCCCCGGAGAGCTACGTGCCCGCCGACCTCGACGGCTCATCCGGTGTGCTGCTGCGCGCGGACGCCTCGGAAGCGTTCGAACGGTTGGCGGCGGCCGCGGAGGCCGCCGGGGTGCCGGTGCGGGCCCGCAGCGGGTATCGCTCCTACCAGGATCAGGTCGTGACGTGGCAGCGCTGGCAACGCACCCTGGGTGACGTGGTCGCAGAGTCGCAGTCGGCGCGACCTGGCTACTCGGAGCACCAGACCGGGCTTGCGCTCGACGTCCTGCCCCGCGACGGCGCCTGCCAGGACTTCGGGTGCTTCGGAGACACGCCGCAGGCCGCCTGGCTCGCCGAGAACGCCGCGCAGTTCGGCTTCGTGGTGCGCTACCAAGAAGGTCAGGAGGCCGTCACCGGGTACACGGCCGAACCGTGGCACCTGCGCTACGTCGGGCCATCGGCAGCGGCCGCCCTCGCCGCCTCGGGGGCGCACAGCATCGAGGACTACCTCGGCCTGCCCCCGGCCCCCACCTACTGACACCGGTCACCCCCGCACGGCAGCTCCCCCCGTCGGACCGCCGCTCAGATCAGATCCGGCGGGTCGAGCTGGACTCGTGCCGCACCCGGTTCGCGGCGCGCAGATCGCACCGCGAGCGACGCGCGGACCTGCCGTGCCAGCTCAGCACCCTCCGCGACCCCGACGCGCACCAGCACCCGCACCGGCAGGTCGTCGAACAGGCTCCCCCCGTCAGACGCAGGTCCCGCACCGCCGGCGGCCTCCTGCACCGGAACCTCGACCGGGCCCAGGACGGTCGCGGGGGTCGCCAGGCCGATCCTGCCCACCACCGCCGCGACCGCGTCCCGGTCGCCTGTCACCGCCGCCACCCGCACCGCCGGCGGCAACGACAGCTCCACCCGTTCCGCGAGCTCCCGCCCCGCGAACCCCGCCGGGTCGAACCGGACCAGCGCGCCCGTGGGCGCCGGGGCGGCGTCCCCGACGAGCAGCACCTGCCCACCCGCGCTCGCCGGCCGCACCAGGTGGGCCGCCGCCAGCCAGCGGTGCAGGGCCCGCGTGCCGGTGTCCAGCCCGACCGACGCCGTCGCCCCGCCCGCGTCGAGGAGCAGCGCGGCCGCGTACCCCCCCTCCGCGACCGGTTCGGCGCCCGGTGTGGCGACCACGATCGCCGGGCGCGCCGGTACCAGGTCCACGATGCCGCCGGGCGCGCTCGACGACGACACCCGCACCGGGACCCCGGGGAACGCACGGCCCAGCTCCTCCGCCGTGCGCTCCGACCCCACACGCACCGCCCGCAACGCACCCCCGCCGCACTCGGCACACCGCCACGCCGCCGCCAACCGACCGCACCACCGGCACTGCGGCGCCGCCGTCCCGGAGCCGAGCGCGAGCGGGCCGTGACACCGCACGCACGCCGCCGGGGTGCGGCACCGCTCGCACGCGACCACCGGCACATACCCCGTCCGGGGCACCTGCACCAGCACGGGACCCGTACGGAGCGCGTCGCGCGCCGCCCGCCACGCCGCCGTCGGCACGCGAGCACCGGCTCCCGGCCCTTCCGCCGCGAGCGCCTGGGACGTCAGGGCGCGCACGCGTGGGGCGCGGGCGCGCAGCACGTCACGGGTGGGCGCGATCTCCCGTGCCCACCCGCCCAGCAGGGCCTGCGCCTGGACGGTGCGGCCCGGGGAGCCGAGCAGGTACGCGGCCGGTTCCAGGTCTGCGCGCAGCGCCAGCACGTCGCGCGCGTGCGGGTAGGGGGCGTGCGGCTCGGCCAGCGAGTCCTCCCCGTCTCCCCACAGCACGATCAGTCCCAGGTCCGCGACGGGTGCGAACATGGCCGCCCGGGTGCCCACGACCACCCGCGCCTGCCCGCGCGCGGCGGCCAGGAACGCCCGGTAGCGTGCCGCGGCACCGTCGTCGGCGAGCAGCCGCACCACGTCGGGGACGCCCGCCACGGTGAGCCCGTGCATGATGCGATCCACGTCCCGGGCGTCCGGGGCGACGACGAGGGCGCCACGACCGGCACCGACGGCGGCGCGCACGGCGGTCGCGATGGCCGCCGCCCAGTGCGGAAGCGTGGGCACCCCACCCGGCTCCGGGGACGGTGCCAACCCCGGCAGCGGTGTCCAGACGGCCTTGGCGGCGCTGCCGGCGGCCACCCGCCCCAGAAACGCGTCGCCGCCCCGGTATGCCGACCACAGGCCTGCCCAGGTTGCGGGTGCGGGTGCCAGCTCGAGAACCCCCCGGGCTCCGTCCTCGATCTCAGGGGCGCCGAGGTCCGGCCCGCGCGGCGCGGGAGGCTCCTTCTCGGTGCGGGCGTGCCGGGGTGGCACGGCCAGGCGCAGCACGTCCGCGGTCGTCCCCGCGCCGTGGGCGGCGACGGCACGCACCAGGCGCAGCACCGGGGCCGTCAGCACCACCTCGGGTGACACGAGCCTCTTGAGGGGCAGCAGGCGCCCGTCGTGGTCCGACACCGCCAGGCGTGCGACCACGTACCCGTCAACCTCCTGGGCACCGAACCGCGCCCGGACCCGCACCCCCGGCACGCACGCGTCGGCCATGGCTGCCGGGACCAGGTAGTCGTACTCGCGATCCAGGTGGGCCGGCTGCAGGTCGAGGAGCACGCGCGCCACGGGCAGCTCATCGCTGATCGTCTGCGCACCGAGGGGTGCGGCCCGCCGCCGCCCACCGCGGCTCGGGGTCGCCGACGCCGTCATGGAGCGGACGTCGAGCAGCGCCCCCTGTTCCGCGCCGGGGTCGGGCACGGGCTCAGCCTCGCGCGCCGTCGGTCCCATGACGGAACCTCACCACGGGCCACCCACACGCGGGTCGGCGCGACGGGCCGGGGCGCCGGGTCATCGCCGCGGTTCCGTCACAGGCCGGCGGCGGAACGCAACGCCTCGACCCGGTCGGTGCGCTCCCAGGTGAACTCGGGCAGCTCTCGCCCGAAGTGGCCGTAGGCGGCGGTCTTGGCGTACACGGGCCGCAGCAGGTCCAGCTCCGCGATGATCGCTGCCGGGCGCAGGTCGAACACCGCGTCGATCGCCGCGGTGATGGTCTCCACCGGGACGGTCTCCGTGCCGAACGTCTCCACGTACAGGCCGACCGGACGAGCCCGCCCGATGGCGTACGCCACCTGCACCTCGCAGCGGCGGGCGAGTCCGGCCGCCACCACGTTCTTGGCCACCCAGCGCAGGGCGTAGGCGGCCGACCGGTCCACCTTCGAGGGGTCCTTGCCGGAGAATGCGCCGCCGCCGTGGCGAGCCATGCCGCCATAGGTGTCGACGATGATCTTGCGGCCGGTCAGGCCCGCGTCCCCTTGCGGGCCACCGATCACGAACTTGCCCGTCGGGTTCACGTAGAGCCGGTACCCGGACGTGTCCAGGTCCACGCCGGCCAGCACGGGTGCCACGACCTTGGCCGCGATCTCGCGCTCCAGCGTCTCGTGCAGCAGGTCGTCGTCGTGCTGGGTGGAGACGACGACGGCGTCGAGCCGCACCGGGCGATCGCCGTCGTACGCGATGGTCACCTGGGTCTTGCCGTCGGGGCGCAGGCCCGAGACCTCGCCGGTACGCCGCACGTCCGCGAGCCGCTCCGCGAGCCGATGCGCCAGCCAGGCGGGCAGCGGCATGAGCTGCGGGGTGTCATCGCAGGCGTACCCGAACATCAGGCCCTGGTCGCCGGCACCCTGCGCGTCGAGCGGGTCGAGGTCGGACGCGTCGTCGCGCTGCTCGGCGGACTTGTCGACCCCCTGCGCGATGTCGGGCGACTGCTGGCCGATCGAGACGGACACACCGCAGGACGCGCCGTCGAACCCGACCGCGGAGGACGTGTACCCGATCCGCTTGACGACGTCTCGCACGATCTGCGGGATCTCGACGTACGCGCTGGTGGTGACCTCACCGGCCAGGTGGACCAGCCCGGTGGTCACCATGGTCTCGACCGCGACACGCGCGTGCGGGTCCTGCTCCAGGATGGCGTCGAGCACCGCGTCCGAGATCTGGTCGCACACTTTGTCGGGGTGCCCCTCGGTCACGGACTCGGACGTGAACAGGCGCAACGCAAGGGTCATTCGGCAACCCTATGACGGCGAGACGGAACCCTCCGCCACCGTGGGACGCGAGTCTCGGATGCCGGACACTTCGGGTCCGAGGGGCGGGCGACTATCGGCCCAGCACCTTGGCCACCGCGTCCCACAGCACGTCCGCGACCTGTCGTTTGGTGCCACGCGCGTAGGCCACCTGGTCCCCCGCCGCGTCCAGCACCCACACCTCGTTGTCCGGGGTGCCGAACCCCCGGCCATCACCGACGGCGTTCACCGCCAGCAGGTCGGCCCCCTTGCGCACGGCCTTGGCGCGGCCGTGCTCGAGCACGCCGGCGGACACGTCGCCGGTCTCCGCCGCGAACCCCACCACCACCTGCCCGGGACGCAGGCGCTCACGCACCAGCTCGGCCAGGACGTCCGGGTTCTCGACCAGCTCGATCGGCGCCGGCCCCTGACCAGGGGTCTTCTTGAGCTTCGCCTCCGATGGGGACGCCGGGCGGAAGTCGGCCACCGCGGCGGCCATGACGACGACGTCCGCCTCCGCTGCCGCCGCCCGCACGGCGTCGCGCAACTGTGCCGTCGACTCCACCGGCACCACCCGGTCCGCGCACTGCGAGGCTCCCTGCGCCTCCAGGTTCGCCGCGACGAGCACCACCTCGGCTCCCCTGTCCCGGGCGGCCTGGGCCAGCGCGATGCCCTGGCGCCCGGTGGACCTGTTGCCGATCCAGCGCACCGGGTCCAGCGGCTCCCGCGTGCCGCCGGCCGAGACGACCACGCGACGCCCCGCGAGATCCTGGGGCACCCTCGCCCGTTCCGCCACGGCCAGCGCCTCCCGGGCGATGTCCTCCGGCTCGGGCAGACGCCCGGGACCCGAGTCCCTGCCCGTCAACCGCCCCGACGCGGGATCGATCACGTGCACCCCGCGGGCACGCAGCGTCGCCACGTTGGCCACCGTCGCGGGGTGCGCCCACATCTCGGTGTGCATGGCAGGGGCCATCACCACCGGGCAGTGCACCGTGAGCAGGGTGGAGGTCAGCAGGTCGTCGGCGCGCCCCGCGGCGGCACGCGCCAGCAGGTCCGCCGTCGCGGGGGCCACGACCACCAGGTCGGCGCCCTGACCGAGCGCCACGTGCTGCACGTGCTCGACGTCGTCGAAGACGTCCGTGCTGACGGGCTCACCGGACAGCGCCTCCCATGTGGGGGCGCCCACGAACCGGAGCGCCGTCGGCGTCGGGATCACACGCACCGCGTGACCGGCCTCGCGCAGCAGGCGCAGCAGCAGCACCGCCTTGTACGCGGCGATGCCGCCGCTGACACCCAGCAGGATTCTCATCCCCGGCTCCGTGACTCCTACGCTCCGTGACGCCGGATGCGGGATCAGAAGCCGTCCGGGACGCTCTCGATATCCGCGCCACCCTCGATCGGGGTCGCGCTCAGCAGGCCCTGGTTGATCTCGCGCATCGCGATGGAGAGCGGCTTCTCCTGGACCCGCACGTCCACCAGCGGGCCCACGTTCTCCAGCAGGCCCTCGTTGAGCTGCGCGTAGTACGCGTTGATCTGGCGCGCACGCTTCGCCGCGTACAGGACCAGGCCGTACTTCGAGTCGGTCTTCGCGAGCAGCTCGTCGATCGGCGGGTCGGTGATTCCGATGGGCTGGGCGACGGTTCCGGCCATACTTCACGCTCCACAAAAGGCAGGAGGGACGGGGACTGCCAGACAGTCTACCTGCCGGACACGACGGGACCGCCCACCGCACCGGCGGACGGCGGGCCCAGGACCCGTCTCACAGACCCATGAAGGACACGAGCTCGTCGGTCGCGCGGCGCACCTCGTCGTTGACGATCGTCACGTCGAACTCCCGCTCCGCGGCCAGCTCGACACGTGCCGTCTCCAGCCGCCGCTCACGTTCCGCCTCGTCCTCCGTGCCACGACCCACCAGGCGCCGCTCCAGCTCCTCGAAGCTGGGCGGCGCGAGGAACACGAAGCGCGCGTCAGGCATCGACTCGCGTACCTGACGCGCGCCCTGCAGGTCGATCTCCAGCAGCGTGGGGATTCCGGCCGCGAGATGCTCCGCGACGGGACCGCGCGGGGTGCCGTACCTGTTGCGCCCGTGCACGATCGCCCACTCCAGCATCTCGCCCGACTCGACCATCGCGTCGAACTTCTCCGGGGAGACGAACAGGTAGTGCACGCCGTCGACCTCGCCGGGGCGCGGCGCGCGCGTGGTCGCAGACACCGAGAGCCACACCTGCGGGTATCTGGCCCGCACATCGGTGGAGATGGTGCCCTTGCCCACGGCCGTCGGGCCGGCGAGAACGGTCAGTCTGGCGGGAACGGGGGCGGGGCCGGAATCGGCAGCGCCCGTGCTCTCAGCGTCGATCTCAGCCAAACCTCTCGATCAGGGCGGCGGCCTGGTGCGGGCCGAGGCCACGGACGCGCCGGGTCTCTGCGATCCCGACCTCCTCCATGATGGCCTTCGCCTTGACCTTGCCGACGCCGGGGAGGGACTCCAGCAGGGCGACGACCTTGAGCTTGCCGACGACGTCGTCAGACTGGCCCTGCTCGATGACCTCCTTGAGCGATCCCTGGGAGTACTTCAACCGGTTCTTGATCTCCGCGCGAACGCGCCGCGCTTCGGCAGCCTTCTCAAGGGCCGCCGCACGCTGCTCCGGGGTAAGAGGAGGAAGGGCCACGCAAGTCACCTACTCAGTCGAGCCAATCGGGGCGGTACTGCATTGTCGAAGTTAACGGTGACCTGCGCCAGCGGCAATCGGGACGCACCGTCGTGGCGCGTGCAGTCACCATGGACGGGAACGAGCCGGCGACGCCGACCCTATCCCAGCGAAGCGATCCGGTCCGGCACCGGCCGCGATCGGCCCGATCGCGGCCGGTGTCCGCGATCACGTCAGTGGTGATGGTGGTGTGCGTGCTCCTGCACCGGGGTAGCGCCCGGGCGCGTCCACTGCGGCACCGGGCGGCCGTCGAGCCGCCAGAACCCGGAGGGCCCGAACGGCTGCGGCCAGCCCTGAGGGGAGTCCTCCCACGTCTCGCCGCGTCCGTAGACGCTCCGGTCGATGATCTGCATCGACGTCATCATCGCCTCCGTGCCGCGGCCCGTGACCCGGTAGGTCAGGTAGACGCGGTCACCGCGGCGCAGCAGCCACATCCACTCGCCGAAGTCCGCGCCCAACGCCGGGTCCTCGACGTCGGCCACCGAGTACCACGGGACGGTGTAGCCCATGAAGTCCCGCAGCTCGCTCGCCAGCTCCCACGGACCTTCGAAGAGCACGGCGAACGACATGCCCCGCGCGTTGAGGTACGACGGCTCGTGCATCGAGTAGACGCTGAGCGTGCAACCATGGCACTGGTCCTCGATCGGCCGGCCCACGTGCGCCATGTGCTTGTACACGACCAGCTGGTCGCGTCCGTCGAACAGGTCGAGCAGGCTGACGGGACCGTCGGCCCCGACGACGTCGACGACGGGCACCTCGACCATGGGCATGCGCCGCCGCTTGGCCGCGAGCGCGTCCGCCGCGTGGGTGAGCGCCTTCTCCTCGGCCAGCAGGGACTCGTAGGCGGTGTGCCAGGTCGCGTGGTCGACGACGGCGGGGACGGGTGACAGGTCAGGCACGGTGATCTCCTCCGGTGGACACATCGGGGATGTCCACCGACGGCACCGCGACGGGTCGCCCGGTGGCGCGGCGGCAACGCTAGTGCACCGCCACGCCACCGGCACCCGGGCGACCCTCGGCCCTCCAGCGCCCTCCAGCCCGCAGCGCCCCTCAGCCCCGCAGGGCGGCCTGGGCCTCGCGTGCGGCCACGGCGGCCGCCGCACGGAGCGCCCCGACGTCGGGCCCCGCGCGCAGCACCCCCCGCGAGGACGATGCGAGCACGTGCCGGCGGGCGGGCCCGAAGACGGCGGCGAGCTCGGCTGCACCGGCACCCTGGGCCCCGACGCCGGGGGCGAGCAGCGGGCCGTTGACCGCGGCCAGGTCGGTGGCCGTGCGGGCGGCGGCGTCACCCACCGTGGCGCCGACGACCAGCCCGATCGAGCCCAGCGGGTCGGCACCCGCGTTGAGCGTGGCCGCGTGGGCGGCCATGGCGGCGGCCACGCTGGGCCCGCCCGGCGTGCCGTCCACCGTCAGCGTCCGCGCGTGCTGGACCTCGTGACCCTCCTTGTTGGAGGTCAGGCACAGCACGAACAGGCCGCGGCCGGACCCGAGGGCCAGGTCGACCGCCGGGGTGAGCGAGCCGAAGCCCAGGTACGGCGACACGGTCAGGGCGTCCCCCGCGAGCGGGGAGCCGTCCCGCAGGAACGCCTCCGCGTAGGCGTCCATGGTCGAGCCGATGTCGCCGCGCTTGGCGTCGACGATCACGAGCGTCCCGGCGGCGCGCGACGCCGCGATGACGTCCTCGAGCGCCGCCACGCCACGCGACCCGTGCCGTTCGAAGAACGCGGCCTGCGGCTTGACGGCGGCGACCCGCCCGCCGACCGCCTCGACGACCCGCAGGCCGAACTCGCGCACGCCGGCCGCATCGTCGGGAAGCCCCCACGCGTCCAGCAGGCTCGCGTGCGGGTCGATGCCGACGCACAGCGGGCCGTGCGCATCCATGGCGGCGGCAAGGCGGGCGCCGAACGGAGTGGTTTCGCCAGGCTCAACCACGAAGGAGGGCTCAGCCACGGAGGGTCGCCCCCTTGCGTGCCTGCGTGGCCGCCGTGTGCTCCTGGAGGGAGGCGACGTCGAACGGCCCGGCGATGGTCGCCTCGATGGCCTGCACGACGGCACCCAGCTCGTCGATCGTGGTGACGATCGGCTTGTCCGCGGCGGTCGTGGCGGCGCGGATCTCGTACCCGTCGGCGCGTACCCCGGCGTGGCCCGACGGCGAGTTGATCACCAGGTCCACCCCGCCGGTCGTGATGAGGTCCACGATGGTCGGCTCGCCGTTCGGGCCGGTGCCCTCGGAGTGCTTGCGCACCACGGTGGCGGGGATGCCGTTGCGGTAGAGCACCTGCGCGGTACCCGCCGTGGCGAGCACCTCGAAGCCCACCTCGGTGAGCTTCTTGATCGGGAACACGATGGCCCGCTTGTCGCGGTCGGCCACCGACACGAACACCTTGCCGCCCGTGGGGAGCCCGCCGTACGCGGCGGACTGCGACTTGGCGAACGCGCGCGGGAAGTCGGCGTCGAAGCCCATGACCTCACCCGTCGAGCGCATCTCCGGGCCCAGCACGGTGTCCACCACCTGGCCGTCGGCGGTACGGAACCGCTTGAAGGGCAGCACGGCCTCCTTGACCGCGATGGGTGCTTCCAGGTCCAGGGTTCCGCCGTCGCCCTGCGCGGGCAGGATGCCCTCGGCGCGCAGCTCGGCGATGGTGGCGCCGACCATGACGCGCGCCGCCGCCTTGGCCAGGGAGACGCCCGTGGCCTTGGACACGAACGGCACGGTGCGCGAGGCGCGCGGGTTGGCCTCCAGCACGTACAGCACGTCGCTGACCAGCGCGTACTGCACGTTCAGCAAGCCGCGGACCCCGACTCCGCGCGCGATGGCCTCCGTCGAGCGCCGGATCCGCTCGATCTCGTGCTCGCTCAGGGAGACCGGGGGCAGCACGCACGCGGAGTCGCCCGAGTGGATGCCGGCCTCCTCGATGTGCTCCATGACGCCGCCGAGGAACATCTCCTCGCCGTCGTACAGGGCGTCGACGTCGATCTCGATGCCGTTGTCGAGGAACCGGTCGATGAGCAGCGGGGCCGTCAGCACCGTGCCGGAGGCGGCCGCGGTGGCGGAGGCCGCGGCGATGGCCCGCTCCACGTACGTGGTGAGCTGTTCGCGCGAGTAGACGATCTCCATGCCGCGCCCACCGAGCACGTAGGAGGGGCGCACCAGCACCGGGAACCCGATGCCCTCGGCCACCTCGATCGCCTGGGCCAGGGTGCGGGCGGTGCCGAACGCGGGGGCCGGCAGGCCGGCGTCGAGCAGCACCTGCCCGAACAGGCCGCGGTCCTCGGCGGCGTCGATGGCCTCCGGCGTCGTGCCGAGCACGGGCAGCCCGGCGTCGGCGAGGCGCTGCGCGAGCGAGAGCGGCGTCTGGCCGCCGAGCTGCACGATGATGCCCTTGACCGGCCCCGCGGCGAGCTCGGCCTGGTAGACCTCCAGGACGTCCTCGAACGTCAGTGGCTCGAAGTACAGGCGGTCCGAGGTGTCGTAGTCCGTCGAGACGGTCTCCGGGTTGCAGTTGACCATCACGGTCTCGTACTGCTCCGCGAGCGCCAGGGTGGCGTGGACGCACGAGTAGTCGAACTCGATGCCCTGGCCGATGCGGTTGGGGCCCGAGCCCAGGATGATGACGGCCTCGCGGTCGCGCGGGGCGACCTCGGTCTCCTGGTCGTAGGAGGAGTAGTGGTAGGGGGTGGTGGCGGCGAACTCGGCCGCGCAGGTGTCCACCGTCTTGAACACGGGGCGGATGCCGAGCGCGTGGCGGATCTCGCGTACCGACTGCTCCCCGGTGGATCCCATGCCGCGCAGCGCGGCCACCTGGCGGTCGGAGAGGCCGTGGCGCTTGGCGCGGCGCAGCACGTCGGCAGTCAGGGTCGGGGCCGCGGCGACGTCGGCGGCGACCTCGTTCATGAGCTGGATCTGGTCCAGGAACCAGGGGTCGATCTTGGTGGCCTCGAAGACCTGGTCCAGGCTCGCGCCGGCGCGCAGGGCCTGCTGGACGCCCACGAGGCGGAACTCGGTGGGTCGCTGGATGTCGACGAGGAGCTGGTCGAGCTCGGCTCCGGCGAGTGGCTCGCCGTCCCAGTGGAACTGCACACCAGCCTTGTCGATCGAGCGCAGCGCCTTGCCGAGCGCCTCGGTGAAGTTGCGGCCGAGTGCCATGGCCTCGCCCACCGACTTCATGGTGGTGGTCAGGGTGTCGTCCGCGGCGGGGAACTTCTCGAACGCGAACCGGGGCACCTTGACCACGACGTAGTCGAGGGTCGGCTCGAAGGACGCGGGGGTGACCTGGGTGATGTCGTTGGGGATCTCGTCGAGCGTGTACCCCACGGCGAGCTTCGCGGCGATCTTCGCGATCGGGAAGCCGGTGGCCTTGGACGCGAGCGCCGAGGAGCGGGACACGCGAGGGTTCATCTCGATGACGATGACGCGCCCGTTGGTGGGGTCGATGGCGAACTGGATGTTGCAGCCGCCCGTGTCGACGCCGACCTCGCGGATGACGGCGATGCCGATGTCGCGCAGCTTCTGGTACTCGCGGTCGGTGAGGGTCAGGGCGGGGGCCACGGTGACGGAGTCGCCCGTGTGCACGCCGACGGGGTCGACGTTCTCGATGGAGCAGACCACCACGACGTTGTCGTGCTTGTCGCGCATGAGCTCGAGCTCGTACTCCTTCCAGCCGAGGATGGACTCCTCGAGGAGCACCTCGGTGGTGGGCGAGTAGTGCAGGCCCTGGCCCACGATGCGGCGCAGGTCGGCCTCGTCGTACGCCAGGCCGGAGCCGAGCCCGCCCATGGTGAAGGAGGGGCGCACCACCATCGGGTAGCCGAGGTCGTCGGCGGCCTTCAGCGCGTCCTCGATCGTGTGCACGATGTGGGAGCGGGCGGACTCGCCGCCGCAGAGCTCGACGACGTCCTTGAACTGCTGGCGGTCCTCGCCCTTCTGGATGGCGGGGATGTTCGCGCCGATGAGCTCGACGTCGTACTTCGCGAGCACCCCGGCCTCGTCGAGCGCGATGGCCGCATTGAGGGCGGTCTGCCCGCCGAGGGTGGGCAGGAGCGCGTCGGGGCGTTCCTTGGCGATGATCGAGGTGAGCACCTCGGTGGTGATGGGCTCGACGTAGGTGGCGTCGGCGAACTCCGGGTCGGTCATGATCGTGGCCGGGTTGGAGTTGACGAGGATGACGCGCAGGCCCTCCTCCTTGAGCACGCGGCACGCCTGGGTGCCGGAGTAGTCGAACTCGCAGGCCTGCCCGATGACGATGGGACCAGACCCGATGACGAGGACGGACTCGAGGTCGGTGCGGCGGGGCATCAGGCGTTCTCCTTCTGACCGAGCGAGGCGAGGGCCTGCTCGGGGACGTTCACGGGCTGGGCGGTGGTCATGAGATCGACGAACCGGTCGAACAGGTAGGCGGAGTCGTGCGGTCCGGCCGCCGCCTCGGGGTGGTACTGGACGGAGAACGCGGGCAGGTCGAGCGCGGTGAGGCCTTCGACCACCTGGTCGTTGAGACCCACGTGGGACACGATGACGCGCCCGTAGCCGGGGTCGTGCGGTGCCTGGCTGACCCGGTCGAGGGGGGCGTCGACGGCGAAGCCGTGGTTGTGCGCGGTGACCTCGACCTTGCCCGTGGTGCGATCGAGCACGGGCTGGTTGATGCCGCGGTGGCCGTAGGCGAGCTTGTAGGTGCCGTAGCCGAGCGCGCGCCCGAAGAGCTGGTTGCCGAAGCAGATGCCGAAGAACGGGATGCGCGCGTCGAGCACGGCGCGCAGCACCTCGACCTCGTGGCTCGCGGCCCCCGGGTCGCCGGGGCCGTTGGAGAAGAACACGCCGCGCGGGGCGTCTGAGGGCAGCAGGGCTTCGATCTGCTCGAAGGTGTACGACTGCGGCACCACGTGCATGCGCACCCCGCGTTCGGCGAGGCGCTGCGGCGTCATCGACTTGATGCCCAGGTCCAGGCCGACGACGGTGGCGATCGGCTCCCTGCCGGCGAACTGGCCCGCGGGCTCGACCGTGTACGGCTCCTCGGTGGTGACCTCGCGGGCCAGGTCGGCGCCCGCCATGAGGGGGGCGGCCTGGACGCGGGCCACGAGCACCTCGGTGCGCACCTCGTGCCCGGCGGCGTCGAGCAGGTCGGCGCCCGAGAAGATGCCGGCGCGCATGACGCCGCGCTCGCGCAGGTGCCGGGTCAGGAAGCGGGTGTCGACGTCGCAGATGCCGACCACGCCCTGGGCCGCGAGGTCCTCGTCGAGCGAGTGGCGGGCGCGCCAGTTCGAGACGCGGCGCGCCGGGTCGCGAACCACCCAGCCGGCCACCCAGATGCGCGTCGACTCGGGGTCCTCCTCGTTGACGCCGGTGTTGCCGATGTGCGGGGCCGTCATGACGACGATCTGGCGGTGGAACGACGGGTCGGTGAGCGTCTCCTGATAACCGGTCATGCCGGTGGCGAAGACGATCTCGCCCAGGGTGGTGCCGCGCGCACCGTACGCGCGGCCGCGGGCGACCGTGCCGTCCTCCAGCACCAGGAGTGCGGTGTCGTGCAGGGCGTTGTCGGTCACGAGTTCTCCTCAGGGACTTCCGGTGTAGCGGGCGTTTCAAGGGTTTCGGTGCGTCCGGGCAGCAGGCCGGCCACGGCGTCGACCAGGCGATCACGGTCAGCCGGGTAACGGGTCCGCAGCCCCGTGTCGAGGCTGGTCGCGGCCAGGGTGCCGTCCGACGGGGCCTGCCAGGACAGGACGACGATGCCGTCCGCGCCCAGGTACTTGCCGCCGAGCATGGCGGCCAGGGTGACGCCGCGCAGCGCGGCGGCCGGTACGAACACCTCGGTGGTGCCGCTGCGTGCGACGAGCACTCCCGCGTCGTGCACGCTCACCGCGGCGGCCGCCCGGTCGCCGAGCCCGTGGGCACCGACCCGGGCCAGCGGCTGGCCCGCGAGCGTGGTGGCCACGTAGGTGGCTTCGACAGGGGCGAGACGTTCGGCGCCCAGGTCCGCGGGGGTGACGGGCGGCACCGGGACGACGGCGCCGCTGCGCTTCGCGGCCCGGCGGCGGCCGGTCAGGATCAGGACGAGCAGCAGGACGCCGACGGCGATCCAGATGCCGATGGCGACGGGGACGGGAAGGTTCACCGGCCCCCCCGGGTCCCGGCAGGCTCGACGGGCGAGCCGTCCAGCACGGTGGCCCGTCCGCGCAGGAACGTGGCGGTCACCCGGCCGGGGAGCGTGCGCCCGCGGAACGGGGTGTTGACGGACGCGGTCTGCTGCGCGCCGCCGTCGACGACGCGGATCGCGGCCGGGTCCACCAGCGCCAGGGTGGCGGGCTCCCCCACCGCGATGGGGCGGCCGTGCTCGGCGTCGATGCGCCCGATGCGGGCCGGGTTCGCCGACAGCACGCGGGCGACGTCGGCCCAGGTCATGCGGCCGGTGTCCACCATGGCCTGCTGCACCACGGACAGCGCCGTCTCCAGGCCGGTCATGCCGAACGCGGCGGCCGCCCACTCGCAGTCCTTGTCCTCGACGGGGTGCGGGGCGTGGTCGGTGGCGACGATGTCGATCGTGCCGTCGGCCAGGCCCTCACGGACCGCTTCGACGTCGTCCGCGGTGCGCAGCGGCGGGTTGACCTTGAAGGTGGGGTCATAGCCGCGGGCGAGCTCGTCCGTCAGGGCCAGGTGGTGCGGGGTGACCTCGGCGGTCACGTCGATGCCGCGCGACTTGGCCCACCGGACGATCTCGACGCTGCCGCGCGTGGACAGGTGGCACACGTGCAGCCGCGACCCCACGTGCTCGGCGAGCAGCACGTCGCGCGCGATGATCGCCTCCTCCGCGACCGCGGGCCACCCGGCCAGCCCGATCTCGGCGGAGACCACGCCCTCGTGCATCTGCGAGCCCTGCGTCAGGCGCGGCTCCTGCGCGTGCTGGGCGACCACGCCGTCGAACGCCTTGACGTACTCCAGGGCGCGGCGCATCAGCACCGGGTCGTGCACGCACTTGCCGTCGTCCGAGAACACGCGCACGCGCGCCTTCGACTCGGCCATCGCGCCCAGCTCGGCGAGGTGCTCGCCGCCCAGGCCCACCGTGACCGCGCCCACCGGGTGCACGTCCACCCAGCCGGCGTCCTGCCCCAGGCGCCACACCTGCTCGACGACGCCAGCGGTGTCCGCGACCGGCGTCGTGTTCGCCATGGCGTGCACGGCCGTGAAGCCCCCGGCCGCCGCGGCGCGCGTGCCCGACTCGACCGTCTCGGCGTCCTCCCGGCCCGGCTCGCGCAGGTGGGTGTGCAGGTCGACCAGGCCCGGCAGGAGCACCTGGTCGGTCGCGTCGATGACGACGACGCCCCCATCGGCGCGCGCCGTACCGGGGGCCTCGATCGCAGCGATCACGCCGTCGGACAGCAGCACGTCGACGGCGTCGCCGCCCAGCGGCCGCACGCCGCGGAGCAGGTAGGTGGTCACGTTGTCGGTCACAGGGACGTCCCCTCTGCCGAGGATCCCCCGGCGAGCAGCAGGTACAGGGCGGCCATCCGCACGGCGACGCCGTTGGCGACCTGTTCGACGATCACGGAACGGTCCGAGTCGGCGGCCTGCGCGGAGATCTCCAGGCCGCGGTTCATCGGTCCGGGGTGCATGACGATGGCATGGTCGGGCAGCGCACCCAGACGGCGCTTGTCCAGCCCGTAACGGCGCGAGTACTCCTGCGGGCTGGGCAGGAACGCCCCCGACCCGCCCGACATCCGCTCGCGCTGCACGCGCAGCATCATCACGGCGTCGGGGCACCACCCGGTCAGCGTCGCGTCCAGGTCGTACGACGTCGCGCACGTCCACGACTCCACCCCGACGGGCAGCAGCGTGGGGGGCGCGACCAGCGTGACCTCGGCGCCCAGCGTGTGCAGCAGGTTGACGTTCGAGCGGGCCACGCGCGAGTGCAGCACGTCACCCACGATCGCGACCTTGAGACCGGTGAGATCCTTGCCCACCCCGTCGCGGCCGGCCCCACCCGCCCGGCCCACCAGGTGGCGGCGGATCGTGAACGCGTCGAGCAGCGCCTGGGTGGGGTGCTGGTGGGTGCCGTCACCCGCGTTGAGCACCGCCACCGGGCTGTCCACGGTGCCCAGCCAGCCCGAGTGCGCGAGCTGGTACGGCGCCCCGCTCGCCCAGTGCCGCACCACCACCGCGTCGGCCCCCATCGAGTGCAACGTCAGGGCCGTGTCCTTGAGCGACTCGCCCTTCGATACGCTGGACCCCTTGGCGGAGAAGTTGATGACGTCCGCGCTCAGCCGCTTGGCAGCCGTCTCGAACGAGATGCGCGTGCGCGTGGAGTCCTCGAAGAACAGGTTCACCACGGTGCGCCCACGCAACGTCGGGAGCTTCTTGATCTCCCGGGACTGGGTGGCCGCCATCTGCGCCGCCGTGTCCAGCAGGCGGATCGCGTCCTCGCGGCTCAGGTCCGCGGCGGAGAGCAGGTGCCTCATCGCTCCTCCCCCGCGTCCACGCCACCGCGGCCGCTGATCACCACGGCGTCCTCGCCGTCGATCTCGGCGAGCCGCACCTGCACGTGCTCTGCGGCCGACGTCGGCAGGTTCTTGCCCACGAAGTCGGGGCGGATCGGCAGCTCACGGTGCCCGCGGTCCACCAGGCACGCGAGCCGCACCGCGCGAGGGCGGCCCAGGTCGCTGATCGCGTCGAGTGCAGCGCGGATGGTCCGCCCGGAGAACAGCACGTCGTCGACCAGCACCACTACGCGACCGTCGATGCCGCTCGCGGGCAGCCGCGTCACGCCGATGGTGCGGGTCGGGTTGCGGTGCAGGTCGTCGCGGTACATCGTCACGTCGAGCTCGCCGAGCGCTGCGGCCGGGTCGAAACCGGCATCGATCGCGGCCAGGCGCTGCGCCAGCCGCTGCGCGAGCGGGACCCCGCGCGTGGGGACGCCCAGGAGGACGACGTCGGCGGCGCCCTTGGCGCGCTCGACGATCTCGTGGGCGATGCGGGTCAGAGCCCGCTGGATGTCGTCGGGCCCCAGCACCGTGGTGCCGAGCTCAGGTTCTGCGGGCAGGCCGAAGTTCACCGGACCTCCTTCTCCGCCTCACGGGACGGGGTTAAAGGGTGTCGTACGGGGGATCGTGCGGAACCCAGGCTATCGGAGCCGCCGCCCTGCCCCGGGCCGGTGTCCATCAGGTGGCTGCGACATCGGTCACACCGCGACGTCCAGAAACGACACCGCGCCCGCACCGGGGTCGGTGGGGGCGCGGTGTCATGACACTCTGGACCTCACATCAGCAAGGTCGGCTTGAGGTCGACGATCCGGCCCAGCAGGCCGTTGACGAACGACGGCGAGTCGTCGGTCGAGAGCTGGGCAGCCAGGTCCACCGCCTCATCGACGGCCACGGCGTCCGGAACCTCCGCGTTGAACAGGATCTCCCAGACCCCGATGCGCAGCAGCGCGCGGTCCACGGCCGGCATGCGCTCGATCGTCCACCCGTTCGAGTACGTCTCCAACAGCTCGTCGATGCGCTCGCGGTGCGCGGCCACACCCTCGACCAGGTCGGCCGCGTACTGCGGGACCGGGGACTCCGTCAGCGGTCGCTCGACGCGGTCACGCAGCAGCCCGACGGCGTCGATCCCCCGCTGCTCGGACTCGAACAGGATGTCCGCGGCGCGTTTGCGCGCCTTGGTACGTGCACCCACGCCGATTACTCGTTCACTCGGCCGAGGTAAGAACCATCACGCGTGTCAACCTTCACCTTGACGCCCTCGCTGAGGAAGAGGGGCACCTGGATCTCCTTGCCGGTCTCGAGCGTGGCCGGCTTGGTGCCACCCGTGGAGCGGTCGCCCTGGAGGCCCGGCTCGGTGTGCGTGATCTCCAGGACCACGGAGGTGGGCAGCTCGACGTACAGCGGCGTGCCCTCGTTCATCGCGATCATGACGGACATGCCCTCGAGCATGTAGTCCTTCGCGTCGCCCACGACGGCGGCCGGGATGTGGAACTGCTCCCAGGTGTCCGTGTCCATGAACACGAAGTCCTCGCCGTCGAGGTACGAGAACTGGTAGTCACGGCGGTCGACGTTCGCGGTCTCCACCTTGATGCCCGCGTTGAACGTCTTGTCCACCGTCTTGCCCGAGACGACGTTCTTCATCTTGGTGCGCACGAACGCGCCACCCTTGCCCGGCTTGACGTGCTGGAACTCGATGATCGTCCAGAGCTGGCCGTCGATCCGCAGGACGGTGCCGTTCTTGATGTCGTTGGAGGTAGCCACGGTCGGAAGATCCCTACGTCGGTCGGGGGTTTATGGGTTGCGCTTCAAGCAGCCAGGCCGCGAAGAGCCCGCGCAAGTCTAGCGGTTCACGCGATCGGCAGCAGATCCCGCAGCGAGGAGATGGCGCGCACGGCCCCCGGGCAGGCCTGCCCGCGGTTGAAGTAGATCGCGTCGACCCCGGCCGCGACCGCCGCCTGCACATCGATCGGCCGGTCGCCCACGGCCACCACGTCCGTCAGCCCGTAGGAGTCCACGAGGTGCCGGATCGACGTCGGGTCCGGTTTGCGGGGGAACCCGTCGTCCGCGGTGACGACCTGCGTGAAGTACCCGGCGATCCCCGTGTCCGCCAGCAGCCGCAGCACCTGGTGGTCGCGGTGCGATACCAGGAAGTTGCGCCCGCCGGACCGGGCG
Organism: Xylanimicrobium pachnodae JCM 13526 = NBRC 107786; assembly: GCA_001592145.1. Taxonomy (GTDB): domain Bacteria; phylum Actinomycetota; class Actinomycetes; order Actinomycetales; family Cellulomonadaceae; genus Xylanimonas; species Xylanimonas pachnodae. The sequence goes on from BCWJ01000010.1 coordinate 133,118, forward strand.
ACGGCGGCCAGGACCTCGCGGGCGCCGTCGAACAGCACGGGGTGCGCGAGCTCGAGTGCCTCGGCGGCCTTGTACTCGCTGCGGAACCCCGCGACGCCCGGGGCGAACGTCGCGATCGCGTGGGCGGTCGAGACGCGCAGCGCGCCGTAGACCTCGTCCCGCGTGGCGTGGATCCCGTTCTCCGCGAGCGTGTCCACGAACGCCGTCGTCGACGTCGCGTAGTTGTCCAGGAGGGTGCCGCCCAGGTCCCAGATGTAGTCGCGGTACCCCACCGGTGCCGTCACCGTTCCGTCGCTGCGCCGGACAGCTTGCCCGCGATGGCATCGAGCGCCAGGCGGTAGGACTGGAACCCGAACCCGGCGATGGTGCCCGTCGCGACGCCGGAGACCACGGAGTAGTGGCGGAACGTCTCTCGGGTGTGCGGGTTGGACAGGTGCACCTCCACGAGCAGCAGGCCCGAGGTGGTGACCTGGGCGGCGGCGTCGCGCAGGGCGTAGCTGTAGTGGGTGAACGCGGCCGGGTTGAGCACCACGTGCGAGCGCGTGTCGACGGACTCGTGGAGCCAGCCCACGATCTGCGCCTCGTCGTCGGTCTGGCGGGCCTCGACCGCGAACCCGAGCTCGCGCCCCCAGCCGTCGACCGCTGCCGCCAGGTCGTCGAACGTGTCGGCACCGTAGATCTCGGGCTCGCGCACGCCGAGCCTGCCGAGGTTGGGTCCGTTGAGCACCAGTACGCGTGTCACGGGCGTCACGTTAGCCGGTCACCGCCGTGCTGCGGCGGCGCAGCGGCGGGTTGGGCTCGTCGTCGCCGTGCAGCGTGAGGAACAGCACCAGACCCACCAGGATCACCAGGAGGATACCGAGCGTGCCCCAGATGGTGCGGCCGGTGATCGCGATGAACAGCGTCCACATGGCCGGGGCCATGAACGACGCCGCCTTGCCCGTGGTGGCGTAGAGCCCGAAGATCTCGGACTCGTGTCCGACGGGGATCTGGCGGGCCAGGTAGGAGCGCGACGCCGACTGCGCGGGGCCGACCGTGCAGCACAGCAGCAACCCGCCGATCCAGAAGACGATCGGGCCCAGCGGGTGCAGCGCCACGATGAGCGCGCCGGTGACGAGCAGGACGGACAGCGCCCCGATGATGACGCGGCGAGCGCCGAGACGGTCGTCCAGGCGGCCGACGGCGATCGTCGAGATGCCCGCCACCAGGTTCGCAGCGATGCCGAACACCAGCACCTCGAAGCCGGAGAACCCGAAGGCGACGCCGGCGATGATGGCGCCGAAGGAGAACACGCCGCTCAGCCCGTCGCGGAACACGGCGGAGGAGACCAGGAACCAGAATGTGCCGCGCGAGGTGCGGTACAGGGTCCCGATGGTGCGGAACAGCTCGGCGTAGGCCTGGAAGAAGCTCTGCCGGGGACGGGTCTCGACCACGACCTCGGGCACGTACCGGAACAGGGGCCAGCCGAACACCACGGCCCAGACGACGCCCGCGACGGCGATGCCGCGGTAGGTGATGCCGTTCGGGGCGTCGAGCGGGGCGAGGCCGGTCAGGTCGCCGACGGCGATGAGGACGAGGGCGAGCACTCCCCCGGAGTAGCCCAGCCCCCACCCGAGACCGGACACCCGCCCGATCGTGGTGGGGGTGGCCACGGAGACGATCATGGCGTTGTAGTTGGTCTCGGAGATCTGGTTGAGGACACCGCCGAGCGCGATGAGACCCGCCCCGAGCCAGAAGAACGCGGGGTCCGCCTCGACGAACCACAGTGCCGCCATCGAGCCGAGCAGCGCCAGCGTGGACCAGAAGAGCCACGACTTGCGGCGACCCGACGAGTCAGCCCACTGCCCGAGGATGGGCGCCAGGAGAGCGATGCCGATGCCGCCGATCGTCTGGGCCAGTCCCAGCCCCGAGGACAACGGGGCCAGCGCGGCGTCCTTGCCCTGCTCCGCCAGGACCACCGGGTCGGCGAACGTCTCGGAGACCAGGTACATGGCCGTGAACACGAACGTGAGGATCACGGTGTTGAACGGCTGGAGCGCCCAGTCGAACGCCGCCCACGACCACACCTTCCTCGGCGACGCCGGGCCGTCCGTCCGCAGCTCGAGCCCGGTGAGGGGCCTGGACGGTGCAGCGGACTCGGACGGGGTCGCGGCTGCCGACGACGGCCCCGTCGGCGATGGCTCACTCATAGCGCGCAGTCTGCCCGACCCGGGGCCATGGTGCGACGCCGCTTCACCCCTGGTGCGGATGCGTGGGCGCGGGCCGGCTCCTCCTGCACGTCCCCCGCCTTGACGGGCACACCCGTTGCCCGCGAACCAGGAGGGGACCTCGGCATACGATCCGGTCGTGACAGCACCCGGCCCGGCACCTCTGGCAGCGCCCACCCCGGCGCGCGACGGACTCGACTGGCAGACGGACGCGCTGCTGGGCGAACCATTCGCCGGGGCCGTGCTGGGCGCGGCGACGCTCGTCCGTCGAACCGCCCCGAGCGAGCCACGCGGCGCCGTGCTGCACGTGCACGGCTACAACGACTACTTCTTCCAGGCGCCCCTGGCCGAGGCGTTCACCGCGGCCGGGTACGCGTTCTACGCCGTCGACCTGCGCGCAGCGGGCCGATCCTGGCGGCCCGACCAGGTGCCGCACTACGTGACCGACCTGCGCGAGCAGGCAGGAGACATCGCGCGGGCGGCGCATGCGATCCGTGCCGCGCACCCGGACCTGCCCCTGGTGGTGCACGCGCACTCGACGGGCGGGCTGACGGCGTCGCTGTGGGCTCACGCGCAGCGTCACGCGACGGGCGCCGACGCCGGGCCGGACGCGCTCGTGCTGAACTCCCCGTTCCTGGACCTGCCCGGTTCGTCGTTCGCGAAGGCGGTGGGAACCCCGGTGCTGGACCGCTTGGCCCCGCTGCGTCCGCTGACGGCCCTGTCCCACAGCCCGTCCTGGTACGCGACGGCGCTGCAGGAGGTCTGGGAGTTCGACACGACGCTCAAACGGCCGCAGGGCCTGCCGGCGCGGGCGGGCTGGCTGCGGGCCGTGCGCCGCGCCCAGGCACGCGTGGCGCGCGGGCTGAAGATTGCCTGCCCCGTGCTCGTCGCGGTGTCCGGGGCGTCGTCCGTGGATCGCCCCGGCAACCCGCTGGTCTCCTCGACCGACACCGTGCTCGACGTGGAGCAGATCGTGGCGCGCGCCCCACGACTGGGCAGCAGGGTGACGACCCAGCGGTTCGAGGGCGGCGTGCACGACCTCGCCCTCTCCGCTCCCGCCGTGCGTGAGGTGTATCTCGCGTCGGTGCTGGCGTGGCTCGCTACGGTGCTGTCGTGACGCACCCGTACTTCGACACGACCCTGCCCGACGGCCGCCGCGGCGTCGCCGCCCTCGCGCACCGCGGCTTCGCCCGCCCGGGCGGCGTGGACAACGGCCTGGAGAACTCGATGAGCGCGTTCGCCGCGGCCGTCGACCTCGGGTTCCGGTACGTCGAGACGGACGCGCACGGCACGTCCGACGGCGTCGCCGTCGCGTTGCACGACGAGTCGCTCGACCGCACGACCGACGCGCACGGCCTGGTCGCGGAGCGCCCCTGGGTGCAGGTCCAGCAGGCCCGCATCGGCGGCGTCGAGCCGGTGCCGCGCCTCGAGGAGGTGCTGTCCACGTGGCCCAACCTGTTCGTGAACATCGACGTCAAGCACGCTTCGGGTATCCAGCCCGTGGCCGACGCCATCGAACGCACCGCCTCGCACGCCCGGGTGTGCGTCACCTCGTTCTCGGCGCAGCGGCGCCGGGCGACCCTCGCGCGGCTGTCACGACCCGTGGCGACGAGCGCGGGCACCACCGAGGTGGCCGGGTTCCTGGCCGGTGCCCGCCTGCGGCTGCCCGCCCTGGCGGCTCGCGCCCTGCGCGGCGTGGACGCGCTCCAGGTACCCGAGACCCAGTCCGCCGGCCGCGCCCGGTTGCGCGTGGTGGACGCCGTGACCGTCGCCGCCGCCCATGCCGCGGGCCGGGCCGTGCACGTGTGGACCCCGAACACGCGCCCGGAGATGGAACGGCTCCTCGACCTGGGCGTCGACGGCATCGTCACCGACCGTGCCGACCTGCTCAAGGAGGTGCTCGTGGCGCGCGGCCTGTGGACCGTCCCCGTCCCCCCGCCCGTCGCGCAACGCCGTGTCCACGCCGTGGTGCGCGGGCACGTGCAGCAGGTCGGGTTCCGCTACACGACGGCGCAGGAGGCGCGCCGCCGCGGGCTCGGCGGGGTGGTCCGCAACCTGCCCGACGGCGCGGTCGAAGTCGTGGCCGAGGGGCCGGTGGTCGAGGTGACCGGGCTGGTCGAGTTCCTGCACGACGGCCCGCCCGCCGCACGCGTCACCGAGGTGGTCGTCACGGAGCAGGAGCCGACCGGCGAGACCGAGTTCACGGTCGGCCGGTAGTCCCGGTCGGTGATGCCCCTCAGCCCAGGGCGACGGTGACGCCGGGGCGGCCCGTCGGCGGCTCCTTGGACACCTCCGCGTAGGCAGCCACGAGCAGCGTCGGGTCGGGTCCCTCCAGGCGAACCGGCTTGGCGACGTCGTCGAGCACGACGAACCGCAGCAGGTCACCGCGCGACTTCTTGTCGCGGCGCATGGCCGCGAGGAGCTGCTCCCAGCGGTCGCCGCGGTACGACGTCGGCAGCCCGAGCGACGTGAGGATGTCGCGGTGGCGGGCGACGACGTCGTCGGAGAGCTTGCCGGCCAGCCGTGCGAGCTCGGCGACGAAGACCATGCCCACGGCCACGGCCGCCCCGTGACGCCACTGGTACCGCTCGTTCAGCTCGATCGCGTGACCGAAGGTGTGCCCGTAGTTGAGGATCTCGCGCAGGCCCTGCTCGGTGAGGTCCTCCCCCACCACGCGCGCCTTGACCACGATGGAGCGCTCCACGAGCTCCGCGACCACCGCCCACGTCTCGGCGGTTGTCTGCGCGCCGCGCCACTCGCGCAGCTCCTCGTGGTGCTCCTCGACGAGCTCCAGGATGCGCGGGTCGGCGATGAAGCCCGTCTTGACCACCTCGGCCATGCCCGCCACCAGGTCCCAGCGGTCCAGGGTCTCCAGGGCCGCCAGGTCGCACAGCACCCCGGCCGGCGGGTGGAACGCGCCCACCAGGTTCTTGCCCTCGGCCGTGTTGATGCCCGTCTTGCCGCCCACGGCCGCGTCCACCATGCCCAGCAGGGTGGTGGGCACGTGCACGACCGTGATGCCGCGCAGCCACGTCGCCGCGACGAACCCCGCCAGGTCGGTGGTGGCGCCGCCGCCCACCGAGACGATGGCGTCGGACCGGGTGAAGTCGGACTGGCCCAGCACCTGCCAGCAGAACGCGGCGACCTGCGCCGTCTTCTGCTCCTCGGCGTCGGGCAGCTCGACCGCGAACGCCTCGTACCCCTGCGCGAGCAGGTCCTCCCGGATCGACTCCCCCGTCGCCGCCAAGGAGGCGGGGTGCATCACCAGGACGCGGCGCACCCGTTCGCCCAGCAGCCCGGGCAGCTCGCCGAGCAGGTTCCGGCCGATCACGACGTCGTAGGGCTTGGCGCCCTGCACGGTCACGCGGGTGGGGGTCATGGCTTCCTCTCGCTGGTGGCGACGATCTGTTCGACGACGTCCGCGGGCTCCCGGCCGTCGGTCAGGACCCGTAGCGTGGACACCGCCTCGTACACGGGACGGCGCGCCTCCATGAGGGCGGCCCACTGGGCGCGCGGGTTGCCCAGCAGCAGCGGGCGGGACTGGTTGAACCCGACGCGCGGCGCGGCATGGGCGAGCGACACGTCCAGGAACACGACCGTGCCACCCCCTGACGCGTACGCGGCGAGCACCTGCTGTGTGGCCGCGTCCAGCACGGCACCGCCGCCCAGGGCGAGCACGCCGTGGTGAGTGGCCAGCGCGGCCGCCACGGCGTCGCGTTCGAGCGCCCGGAACACCGCCTCGCCGTCGTCGACGAAGATCTCCGTGATCGGCTTGCCGGCCACGACCTCGACGTCGTGGTCCGTGTCCCGGAAGGCGACACCCCAGGCCTCGCTCAGCAGTTCACCGACGGTCGTCTTGCCGCTGCCGGGAGGGCCCACCAGCACCGCGAGCGGGGCGGTCACCGCAGCAGCTCCGGCACCGCGGCCAGGTACGACTCCACGTTGCGGCGCACCTCGGGCACCGAGTCCCCGCCGAACTTCTCCACCAGCGCCTCGGCCAGCACGAGCGCCACCATCGCCTCGGCCACCACGGCCGCCGGGGGCACCGCGCACACGTCGGAGCGCTGATGGTTCGCCGTTGCCGGCTCGCCCGTCGCGGTGTCGATGGTGCGCAGCGCGCGCGGCACCGTCGAGATCGGCTTCATCGCGGCGCGCACCCGCACCACCTCACCGTTCGACATGCCACCCTCGATGCCGCCCGCCCGGTTCGACAGGCGCTCCACGTGCCCGTCGGCACCCCGCACGATCTCGTCGTGCGCCGCCGACCCACGCCGCCGCGCGGTGCGGAACCCGTCGCCCACCTCGACACCCTTGATCGCCTGGATGCCCATGAGCGCCCCGGCCAGGCGCGCGTCCAGGCGGCGGTCGCCCTGCACATAACTGCCCAGCCCGGACGGCACCCCGTACGCCAGCACCTCGACCACACCGCCCAGGGTGTCGCCGTCCTTGTGCGCCGCGTCGATCTCGGCCACCATCGCGGCGCTCGACGCGGCATCCAGGCAGCGCACCGGGTCGGCATCCAGACGTTCGACGTCGTCGGGCGTGGGCACGACGGCGCCGTCCGGCACCTCGGCCTCCCCGATCGCGACCACGTGGGACACGAGCCGGACGCCCGCCGCCTGCTCCAGCAGGTGGGCCGCCGCGAGACCGAGCGCCACGCGCGCGGCCGTCTCCCGGGCGCTCGCGCGCTCCAGGACGGGCCGCGCGTCGTCGAACCCGTACTTGCGCATACCGACCAGGTCGGCGTGGCCGGGGCGCGGCCGCGTGAGCTTCTTGTTCCGGGCGACCTCGCGCACGTCCCCCGTGCCGGCGTCCACGCGCAACGCGGACTCGTCCACCGGGTCGGGCGCCATGACGTCCACCCACTTGGGCCACTCGCTGTTGGCGATCTCGATGGCCAGCGGGCCACCCTGCGTGAGCCCGTGCCGCAGACCGCCCAGCACGCGCACCACGTCCTGCTCGAACTTCATCCGGGCTCCGCGCCCGTAGCCGAGCCGGCGCCGGGCCAGCGCCGCCTGGATCTCCGCGGTGGTCAGCGCCACGCCCGCGGGCAGGCCCTCCATGACCGCGACCAGCGACGGACCGTGCGACTCACCCGAGGTCAACCAGCGCAACATGCCGCGATTCTCCCATGGGCGTCCGAGTCCCGGACGCCCGTCTCAGTGTTCGAGGCACCCGTTCGGGCGTCGGACGGCGCGCCGCTCCGCGTGCGTCAGCGGGCCAGCGCGGCAGTCAGCGCGTCGTCCATCGCCGCGACCGGGGCCGTGCGGCCCGTCATCAGCGCGACCTGGTGGGCAGCCTGGTGCAGCAGCATGCGCTCGCCCGGGACGACGACGCCGCCCAGGTCTTCCCAGGCGCGCGCCAGGGCGGTGGGGCGCGGGTCGTAGACGACGTCGAGCAGCACGCCGGGCACGCCGCGAGCGCGGTCCCGCAACGTCTCGGCGACGGCGTCGGCGGCGTGCGCGGGCAGGGTCGACACGACGACGTCGGCGTGCGCGAGCGGGTCGACGGCGGACAACGGCTCCAGCACCCCGTACGTGGGCGAGACGCCCAGGCGGGCAGCCGCCTCCCGCAGTGCGCTAGTCCGCGCCAGCGACCGGGCCAGCACGCGCGGGGACGGGCAGCCCAGCTCCGCGAGCGCCGCCAGGGCCGACGCGGCAGTGGCCCCCGCTCCCAGGACGACCGCGCGCCCCACCGGTGCGCCGCCCTGTCCATCCTGCCGGGCCAGGCCTTCACTCACCGCGGTGACGATGCCGTGCACGTCCGTGTTGTACCCGGCCAGCGTCATCCCGCACGAGGACGGGCGCACCACGACCGTGTTGACCGCGCCCGTACCGACGGCGACCGCGTCGACCTCGCCGAGCATCGGGATGACGGTCTGCTTGAGCGGCATCGTCAGGCTCAGCCCGGCCCAGGTCAGGTCCAGGTCGTCGACCCGATCCTGGAGCCCCTCGCTCGTGGTGTCGATCGCCGTGTACTGCCAGCCGTCCAGTCCCAGCGCCCGGTAGGCGGCAGCGTGCAGCACGGGTGACAGAGAGTGGGCGATGGGATGGCCGAGCACCGCAGCCCGCCGGAAGGGCAAGGACACGGGTTCAGCCCTGTTCCTTCGCGGCGAGCCAGGCCTTGTACTCCGCTTCGATCTCCTGGAAGCCCGCATAGGTATCGGCGAACTTGGTCTCTCCGGTGTCCGTGTTGACCGTCACGTACCAGCACTCGGTGCCCTCAGGCGGATTCACAGCCGCCACGATGGCATTGGTCCCGGGGTTCCCGATGGGGGTCGGCGGCAGGCCCGGGTGCTTGCGGGAGGCGTACGGCAGATCGGCGTCGTACAGCTGTGCCTTCGTGAGTTCCGAGGCCGGGATGCCCAAGCCGTACGCATCGATCGCATCCATGCCGAGGCGCCCGCCGTTGGCATCACAGTTGTTGTAGAGCCGGTTGTCGATCACGCGGGCGACCTGGCCGAAGAACCCGGCGGGCGCCTCCTTCTCGACGATCGATGCCTTCTTCAGGATGTCCAGGCGGTTCTCGGGTGCGACTCCCTGCGCGTCGAGCTCCGCGATCGTCTTCGCGATCATCTGCGAGAGCACGGTGGTCGCGGTGTCCTTGGGCGTCACCGTGTACGTGGCCGGGAACAGCCAGCCCTCGACGTTGCCCCCGGCCTCGTCGGGCAGCCCGATCGAGGCGGGGTCGGCGATGGCCGCGTCCAGGTCCTCCTTCGTGATGCCGGTGACCGACGTGATGCGGTCCAGCACCTGGGTGGCGATGAACCCCTCGGGGATCGTCACCTTCGTCTCCACCTTCTCGTTCTTCACCAGGGCGGCGACGGCGTCGGACGCCTTCATCTTCGTGCGCAGCGCGTAGGTGCCGGGCTGGATGCCCCCGGAGGCCGGGTTCTGCTCCCACGCCTTCTTGAACGCCCCCACGGACGCGACGACATCCGCCTCGTGCAGCACCTGGCCGATCGTCGTGCCCGTCGCTCCCTCCGGCACCTCGACCTCGACCGACCCACCACCCGGACCCGGGTAGTCCGTCGAGTCCGCGGCGAACGGGTTCTTCAACAGCCCCGAGACGCCGTCCCAGGTGTTGTAGGCGACGACGCCCACGACGGCCAGCACCACGATGACGATGAGGGACGTCTGGAGACGACGGCGGCGGCGCCTCCGTGCGGCAGCGCGCTTGCGTGCCGCCGCACGGCGGCCTGTGGGCCCGGCGTCCGGCGTCACCGCAGGGAAGTCGAAGAGGTCGGTCACGCAGGGCAGCGTAGCCACCTCAGGTGGAGGTTTGGCAATCCGTCGCGGGCGGTCCCGTGTCAGAACCCGTTCTCAGCGGCCCATCGCTGGTACTCGCGCCGGAACACGAGGAACTCGTCGTGGTCGGCCGTGAACCGGGTCTCCCCGGTGTGCAGGTTCACCGTGACGAAGAACAACCAGTCCCCCGGCGTCGGGTCCGCCGCCGCCTCGATCGCGGCCGTCCCCGGGTTGCCGATCGGCGTCGGCGGCAGGCCCCGGTGCACCCGGGACGCGAACGGCAGGTCCGGGTCACGGAACTCCGCCCGGGTGATCAGGTGGGCAGGGCGACCCAGCCCGAACGCGTCGATCGCGTCCATGCCCAGCGGCATGTCGATCGCGAGGCGGTTCTCGATGACCCGCGCCACCTTCCCGCGATACTCGGCGGGCGCCTCGCGCTCGATGATCGACGCCTCGGTGATGATCGACTGGCGGCGCTCCTGCGGGATGCCCAGCCGATCGAGCTCCGCGACGGTACGGCCCACCATGCGGCCCAGCACGTCGGTGGCGGACTCCGACGGTTTGACCTGGTACGTCGCCGGGAACAACCAGCCCTCGACCTCACCCCCTGCCTTCTCGGGCAGGCCGATGCTCTCCGGTGCGGCCACGGCGGCATCCAGCTCGGCACGGGTCAGGTGGGTCTGGGACGCCAGGCGCTCCAGCACCTGCGCCGACGTGAATCCCTCCGGGATCGTGATCCGGTACTCCAGCCGCCCGCCGTCGACCAGCATCGCGACAGCCTCCGCGGCCGGCAGGCCCGTCACCAGCTCGTACAGCCCCGGCTGGATGCTGCTCGCGCCCGGGTGCTGCGCGAACGCCGCCGCGAACGCCTGTGCGGACGCGACGACTCCGGCATCCAGCAGCAGGTGAGCCATGTCGGTGCCGGTCGCGCCGGCGGGGATCTCGACCCGCACCGACTCGCCGCCCGGCCCCGCGTAGTCGGCGCCACCCCACGGCAGGCGAAGCCCACCCAGCGGGTCGCGCACCACCGCGATCAGGTCGTCGCGCGCGGCGAACCCCAGTCCGCCACCGAAGGCGAGGACGGCGCACAGCACCATCACGAGGCGGGCACGACGCCGACGGCGGCGCTCCCGGGCGGCACCACGACGTCCGCCGCGCGGCGGGGCGGCCGTCGGCGCGAAGTGCTCGAACACATCGGTCACGGGTGCGGTCCTCATCCTGGGCGGTCAGTGCCGCATGCCACCGTGACGTCTCCGCTCAGGGACCCGTCGTTGCCAGGACCTCCCGGGTCAGGGCGCGTCCGCGACCGGTGTGCCAGCGCGCGTTCCCCGTGCCCGTTCGGCGTCCAGAGCGGACTGCAGGATGATCACCGCGGCCGCCTGGTCGATGACCGGCCGGTGGCTCTTGGTGCGTTTCCCTGCCGCGCGGAGCTGGTTCGACGCGATGACCGTCGACATGCGTTCGTCCACCATACGGACCGGGACGGGGTGCACCGCGGCAGCCAGGCGCATCGCGAACGCGCGCGCGTCCGCCGTCGCCTCACCCTCCTTGCCGGACAGGTGCCGGGGCAACCCCACGTACACGACCGCGCCGCACCGGTCCTCGACGAACGCGCCGATGGCCCGCACATCGGCGGAGTCCTGCCCGGTGGCCTCCAGCACGCGCGGGACCGTCTCCACCGGGGTGGCGATCAGGCCGTCCGGATCCGACGCCGCCACGCCGATGCGCGCCTTGCCGACGTCGACACCCAGGCGGGCGCCCCGGGGAAGTCCCGGGGCGCCC
>BCWJ01000011.1 GCA_001592145.1 Xylanimicrobium pachnodae JCM 13526 = NBRC 107786
TCACCTCGACACCACGACGCCACCATCGAACGCCCCGGCCCAAAGCATGGAGCATCCAGACCACACACAGACAGCCCCCGCACACCGGTATAAATGTGTTCTACGTCACATTGAACCGAAGGTCTGTGTCGCCCCATCAGGTGTCGGCCACGACGGAACGCGCCTCCGCCAGAGCGCGCGGGCGGCGCGGCGTCGTCCGCGTCACCCGCGCGGACCGCGAGCTCGACGGCGAACGCCAGCACCCGCACCCAGTTGCCCGCGGGGTCGATCACCGAGAAGCCCGACAGGCCGCCGTTGTTCGTCCGCTCGCGGGGTCGGTGATGCGCGGGAACCCGGACACCGGGACCTTCCCGTACAGGGTGCGCAGCCCCGCCTGGAACAGCTCGAACAGCGGCCCGGCGCCGGGCCGGTAGGTCTGCGTGAGATCCAGCGCCACCCAGAACGTCACGATGGCGTCCACGTCCGCGCACGGAAGCATCGGCACCATGACGGCCTGGCCCGCGACGTCGTCCGCTGAGGTCAGACCGTCCAGCGTAGGTCGCGGCGTCGGCGGGTGCCCTCAGGGCACGGAAACCGCGCCAACCCGGCTGCACCCCGAGTTGCGCACGTCACACTCGACGGACCCCTTGTTCGCCCCGCAACCCATTGCTGCGCCGGCAGCCCGCCAGCAAAGGAGAACCCCCATGACGACGACGCACGAGCTCGCCGCCCGCACCCCGGTCACACGGCAGCGCCACGTGGACCTGTTGCGCGCGGTCGCGATCGGTGCCGTCGTCGTCGGGCACTGGCTGCTGATGACGGTGACGCGCACGGCCGACGACCGGCTGGTCGGGTTCACGGCGCTCGGCCGGATCCCGGACTTCCACCACCTCACGTGGCTGTTCCAGGTGATGCCGCTGTTCTTCCTGGTGGGCGGGTACGCCAATGCGATCTCCTGGTCGCGGCACCGGGTCCGCGGGGGCGACGCCGGCGCCTGGCTGCTGGGCCGCAGCGGCCGCGTGTTCACGCCCCTGACGATCCTGCTGCTCGTCGTCGCCACCGGGGCTCTGATCGGCGGCTGGGCCGGCGTGCCGACCGCGCTGCTGACGGACATCGTGGGCGTCGTCGTGCTGCCCCTGTGGTTCCTGGTGGTGTACCTGGGCGTCATCGCGCTGACCCCGGTGCTGCTGCGCGCGCACCGCAGGTTCGGGGTGCGGCTGATCCTGGCGATGGCCGCCGTCGTCGTCGTGGGCGACGTGCTGCGACTGACCACGGGCGTCGAGCTGGCTGCGGGCGCGAGCTCGGTGTTCGGCTGGCTGGCCATGCACCAGGCCGGGTTCGCGTGGCAGGACGGCTCGCTGCGGCTGACCGTCCGGCGCGCGGCGCTGCTCCTCGCGGGTTCGTTCGCGGGGCTGGTGCTCCTCACGACCCTGGGCCCCTACCCCGTCTCCATGGTGTCGGTGCCGGGCGCGGCCATCCAGAACTCGTCGCCACCGTCGGTCGCCCTGATGCTGCTGGCCGCCTGCCAGCTCGCGCTGTGCCTCATGGTCGCCGGGCCCGCGGAGCGGTGGATGGCGCGGCGGCGGCCCTGGGCGGCGGTCGTGGGGCTCAACGGCGTGGCCCTGACGTTGTTCCTGTGGCACATGGTGGCCGGGTTCCTGGGCGCGCTCGCCCTCGACGCCGCGGGCCTGCTGCCCTCGGCCGACGCCGGATCGGGCGCCTGGTGGCTCGGGCGGATCCCGTGGCTGCTCACCCTCACCGCCGTCATGGCCGTGCTCCTGGTGACCGTCGGGCGATTCGAGGCGCACCTGCTCGCCCGCCGCGCCGCCGGGGGCCGGGGCCGCGTCCTCACGGCCTCGCTGCCGTGGGTGGCCGGCGCGTACGTCGCGGCGGTGGGCGGCATGTTCTGGCTGGCGTCCTCCGGGCCGGGACCCCATGGCCCCTTCGTGGTCCCGACGGGTGCCCTCGCGCTCGTCCTGGCGGCGTCGGCGGTGCTCGCGGTGGCCCGGCGGACGGCGGCGCACAGCGCCGTCTCCCCGCGGCGCGATCTGCCCGCCCCGCAGGGCACACCGGACATCTCGGTCACCTCGGTTTGAAGCCGTCGCACGCCGCCCGCACACTGTCGACCATGCCGCGCACCGCGAACCACGCCGCCCACGGGACCTGTCCGTAGGGCGACGCCTGCGCACCGTGCATGCCCCGCTGATCCCGCGGGGCATGCCTCCTGAGCCCGGCCGGCCGTCGCCCCACGCGCGGCCGGCCTTCTGATGCGCCCGCGCGCCCCGCTCCCCTCACGCCACGAACCCCGGGACGTCCGCACGTGCACCCCTTCGTCACCTCGCTGCCCTTCCGCCTCCTCGCCGCCATCGCCCTCGGCATCGCCGTCGGGCTGGCCGCCACCGAGCCGGTCATCACCGTCGTCCAGTCGATCCGCCACCTCACCGGGCAGGTCGTGTTCTTCGCGGTGCCGCTCATCATCCTGGGGTTCGTCGCCCCGTCGATCGCGCGCACCGGCGCCAACGCCTCGCGTCTGCTCGGTGTGTCCCTCGCGCTCGGGTACGGCTCGGCCGTCGCTGCCGCGACGCTCGCGGCCCTCGCCGGGTTCGCGCTCATCCCGGGCCTGTCGATCCCCGCCGCCGTGGACGCCGGCCGGGAGCTGCCGCCGCTGCTGTTCGAGCTGAACATCCCGCCGATCATGCCCACCATGAGCGCGCTCGCCCTCGCCCTGATGATCGGGCTGGGCGTCGCCTGGACCCGCGCGTCGACGTTCGCGTCAGCGCTCGACGAGCTGCACCGCATCGTGCTCCGTATCGTCACCACGATCGTCATCCCGGTGCTGCCCCTGTTCATCGCCACCGTGTTCGCGCTGCTCGCCTACGAGGGCCGGATCACCCGCCAGCTCCCCGTGTTCCTCCAGGCGCTCGGCATCGTCGTCGTCGGGCACCTGGCATGGATCGCGATCCTGTACGTCATCGCCACGGCCTACTCCCGGCTCAACCCCGCCGACGTCGTGCGGCACTACGGGGCGCCCTACCTCACGGCGTTCGGCACGATGTCGTCCGCCGCGACCCTGGGCGTCGCGCTCCAGGGCGCGCACGCCTCACCCGTGCTCGACAAGAGGATGGTCGACTTCGGGGTGCCGCTGCTCACGCACATCCACATGCCCGGCTCCGTCATGTCCATCACGGTCCTGGCCATGACGGTGTCCCAGGTGCTCTACGGCGAGCTGCCGTCCCTGGGCACGATGGCGCTGTTCGTGGTGCTGCTCGCCGTGTTCGCCGTCGCCGCACCGGGCGTGCCCGGCGGCACCCTCATGGCGTCGCTCGGCCTGGTCACCACCGTGCTCGGGTTCGGCGAGGCCGGCACCGGGCTCATGCTCGCCATCTTCGCCCTGCAGGACAGCTTCGGGACGTCCACCAACATCGCCGGCGACGGGCCGCTGCTCATGATCCTGTCGCGGTACGCCGTGCGGCGCGGTCTCGGGTCCGACGCCGGAGCGGTGCCCGACGACGGCGGAACGCCCGACGGCGGAACGCCCGACGGCGCCGAGGCGTCGTCCCCGCACGCGACGACGAGCAGGCCGACCACGAGCGCGCTGTCGCGGGTGGGTGCGGCGCGGGTGGGTGCGGCGCGGGCGGACGGCCTCACCGTGGCGGGCGCCGCCCGCTGACGCCTGCGCGTCGAACCGGTCAGTACCAGCCGACACGCTGGGAGTGCTCCCAGGCGCCGAGCGGGGTGCCGTACCGCTCGGCGATGTAGCCCAGCCCCCACCGGATCTGCGTCTCGGGGTTCGTCTGCCAGTCGGCGCCGGCCGACGCCATCTTCGACCCCGGCAGCGCCTGCGGGATGCCGAACGCCCCGGACGACCGGTTCCGCGCCGCCGGGTTCCAGCCCGACTCGCGCGTCCACAGCGCCTCCAGCGCGTCCCACTGCGCTCCGGTCCACCCGCGCTCCGCCGCCAGGCGCTGCCCGAGCTCCCGGGTGCTGCCGGAGGCCGGCGGGACGACCGGGGCCACGGCGGTGCCGTGAACCACCGTCCGGGCCGCGGGAACCGGTTCGGTGTCCGTCAGCAGACCCGCCCGGACGAACCCGCCGCCCTCGAGCCGCAGCCAGTCGCCCACCTGACCGTCCACCACGACCTTCTCGCCCTGGTCCAGGCGACGCAGCACCCCCGTGTCGGTTCCCGCACCCTCGCGGACGTTGACCGCCTGCCGGTCGGCCCACCACGCCTGCGGCTGCATCGGCTCCACCACGGCCGAGGTGTCCACGGCCACCGCGGGCGCGGGTTCCTGGTCCATCACGGCATCGACCGGCACCGTGACCGCGGGTGTGCGTTCCGCACCGCGCGACGCGGCGGACAGCGCACGCGTCAGCGGCGCCGGCTGCGGTTCCGCGGCGGCGGGCTCGGGGGCCGCCGGACGGCTCCCGGTCGGTCCCTGCGCCCCGGGCACCACCACGAGGCCTGCGCCGACCGCGGCAGCGGCGACCCCGCGGGCCGGGCGCGCCCACCGCGCGGCCGCTCCGCCGGTTCTCCCGCGCCACCACCGGCGCGGCGCAGTGTGTGCCCCCATGCTCACCCCTGACCTGGACTCCGACGGCTCACGCTACGTCGGAGGTCACGTGCCGCGAGGTGTGCTGGCGCGGGGCGGTCGCACCCCGGCGCTACGTCACCGCACCCGTCGCGTCCGACCGCCATCGGCCGGCCGCGATGCCGGCGAGACGGCTGCGATGATGAGGCCATGGACGAGCCGCTCCGCCTGCTCCGCGACCGGCTGCACGACGCGGGCCTGCGCGACGTGATGACCGTCACCCCCGCGCCCGGGGGGCAGGCGGCCACCGCCGGCATCGCGCACCGCACCGACGGGTCGACGCTGTTCGTCAAGACCCTCGACGGGCTCCGCTCCGCGCCGGACGACCTCGACGCGGACGGTGCGTTCGTGGCGGAAGCCGAAGGACTCGCCGCCCTGGCCGACGCCGGTATGCCCACGCCCGGCGTCGTCGTCGTCCGCCCCGACCTGCTGGCGCTCGCACCACTGGAGCCACGGCCCGCGGAGCCTGCCTTCTGGACCGACCTGGCACACCGTCTCGCGCACCTGCACACGACCACCCGGCACGACCGGTTCGGGTGGCACGGCGACAACTGGCTGGGGCGCCGCAGACAGGTCAACACCTGGACGGACGACGGCTTCGAGTTCTTCGCGCAGCACCGGCTGCTCCGCTGGCTGGCGGAGCCTCGGGTGTCCGCCGCGCTCGACACGACCGACCGCGCAGCCCTGGAGCACCTCTGCGAGCGCCTGCCCGAGCTGCTGCCGGAGCAGCCCGCCTGCCTGGTGCACGGCGACCTGTGGGCGGGCAACGTGCTCGCCACCGCCGGCGGGACGCCCGCCCTCATCGACCCCGCCGTCTCGTACACGTGGGCCGAGATCGACCTGGCCCACCTGTGGACCACCGCCCCGCCGCCGGAGTCCGCGCCGTTCTTCGACCTGTATGCGGACCTCACCGGGCTGGACGACGGCTGGCGCGAACGCATGCCGATCATCCAGCTCCGCCAGCACCTCGCGGTGGTCGCGCAGTTCGAGCCGGACTGGGGCGCCGCCGAGATCGCGGGGGCGACGCTGGCCCCGTTCCGGCGCCGCCCCCGGTAGGCGCCGGAACGTCATCAGTCCTGCGGGCGACCCGTGAGGCTCGGGAGCCCGCCGCGCAGTGTCCGGAACAGGAGCTGAAGCACCTCGTCCGGCTGATCGTCGTCCGCGGCCAGCAGGTAGCCCTCGATGGTGAGGGCGGCCACGAGCTTCGCGACTCGCTGGTCGGCGCCGGTCGACCGTTCGATCGCGTCCGCGACGTCGCCGCGATGCCGCCGCCACATGTCCTCCCAGTACCTGCGCAGGGCCGGCGTCTCCTCGACCAGGCGGCGGAAGGCGGCGAAGTCCGGGTTCGCGCGCCGCCGGTGCTCCACGGCGCGCGACCGCATGAACCACTGTTCGAGGTCGTCGACGACTCCCGCGCCGTCGGAGTGCCGCCCGAGCGCGGCCACGAGCGAACGAACCAGCTCCTCGTCGTCGTCGAAGACGAGCGCCTCCTTGCTGGGGAAGTGCGCGAACACGGTGGCGAGCGCCACGTCGGCCTGCTTGGCGATGTCACGGATGCCCACGGCGTCGAACCCCGAGGCGAGGAACAGGTCCAGTGCCGCCGTGGCGATCGTCGCCCTGGTCGCGGCCTTCTTGCGCTCGCGTCGCCCGGGTTCGGTCGCAGCAGACATGACCATGGCCTCAGGGTATCCCGTTCTAATAACGGAGCGGTTGCAATGACAGAACCGTTCTACCTACGCTTCCCGGGATGAAGGGATCGTCCCTTCACGCACGAGGAGGCAGCCATGACCGCCAAGGAACGCACGGATCCACGCATCGCGATCGTGGGCGCAGGCCCCGGCGGCCTGACCTGCGCGCGCATTCTCCAGCGCCACGGCATCGCGGCGACGGTGTACGAACGCGACGCCCACGAGCTCGGGCGCAACCAGGGCGGATCGCTCGACCTCCACGAGGACGACGGCCAGCTCGCTCTGCGCGAGGCGGGCCTGCTCGACGAGTTCTTCCGGCTGGCCCGGTGCGACGCCCAAGAGATGAGAGTCATCGACCCCGGCACCGCGACCGTGATCGGGCATCACGTTCCCGAGGACGACGAGACCAGCGCCCCCGAGATCGATCGCGGACAGCTACGGGACCTGCTCCTTCGGTCACTGCAGCCCGGCACCGTCCGCTGGGGTGCAGCACTCGACTCCGTGACCGGTCCCGACGCGGGTCCTCGCACGCTGCGCTTCCGCGACGGCAGCACCGTCGAGGTCGACCTCGTCATCGGCGCCGACGGTGCCTGGTCCCGCGTGCGCACGGCCGTCTCCGCCGCGACACCGCTCTACTCGGGCGTCGACTTCCTCGAGGCCTGGTTCGACGACGTGACAACCGCTCACCCCGACCTGGCCGAACTCGTCGGCCCCGGCAGCGCGATGGCCAGCGACACCGAAGGCGCGCTCTTCGCCCAGCGCAGCAGCGGAGACCACCTGCGCGTCTACATCGTTCGGCGCCGCCCCCTCGACTGGATGGAGGCCTTCTCGGGCCCACCGCAGGACACCACCGGCATCCGTCAGCAGCTGCTCGCGGAGTACTCCGGATGGTCGCCGGAGGTCCTCCGGATGATCACCGACAACGACGGCGAGTACGTCGATCGCCCCCTGTTCGTCCTGCCCGCCCCGCACACCTGGGAGCCCTCGGCGAGCATCACGCTGCTCGGCGACGCCGCGCACCTCGTGCCGCCCGTCGGCGTCGGCGTCAACCTCGCCATGCTCGACGCCGCCGAGCTGGCGCTCGCGATCGTCAGCTCCGACAGCGTCGACGCCGCCCTGCGCACGTACGAGGCGACCATGGTGCCCCGCTCCGTCGACATCGCCCTCTCCCTGGACGGCCACGCGGACTACCTGCTGGGCAGCGACGGCCCCGCAGGGCTCGACGCGGCCTGAAGCCCCACGCCCCGGCGGGCCGACCAACGCGAAAGGCCCGGAATCGTGGAGATTCCGGGCCTCGTGGCTCCCGCGACTGGACTTGAACCAGTGACCGTCCGATTAACAGTCGGATGCTCTGCCAGCTGAGCTACGCGGGATCGGCCCGGGGCGTCCGGGCCGGGTAGAACATTACCAGGAGACGGGCGGTGCTCCGAAATCGCCCAGGTGTCCGCGTCAGGCTGTCACGACGTGAGCCCGGCCGCGGCGCGCACCCGATGCTCCGCCGCGTCCACGAGGGCCGCGACGGCCGGGTCGTCCAGGTCGACGCCGGGCCCGGCGAGCGCCTGGGAGAACAGCCTGCCGTCCACGGAGCGCCGCACGGCGACGCGCGCGCTACGGTCGCCGGGCAACGCCACCTCCTCCCCCAGCACCACCGACCATTCGACGCGTTCGCGCACCACCTGGGGCAGGCGGGACCTGGCGGGGTCCGCGGGACGCAGGCGCAGGACGGGGCCGGCGTCGACCCACCGGACGGTCACCACGCCGTGAGCGGGGTCGAACGAGGCCCGGTCGACGTCGGACCACAGTCGGCGCAGCGCCGTACCGTCGGCGTCCAGCACCAGGAGGTGGGCCGCGGTGCCGGCGGCCCAACCGCCGTCCTTGAGCTCGCCCGCGGCGAGGGTGCGGTCCGCGGGCGTCAGGCCGAGCGCCGCGCGGACGTCGTCGGGCAGGCGACGACGACGCGCCCACCGGTGGCCCGAACGGGGCGCGGACCCGCGACCGAGGGGTTCCTGCGTCATGGTGATCCACTCCTCGCTCAGGGTTCGTGGGTGGCGGGTGCGGGCTGCGGCACGCGGCTGTGGCGCGCCGCCTAGACCGTAGCCCACGCACGTCGTGACGCGCTGGACCCGTGCCGCGCCCGATCGCCCGCCCGGTAGCGTTCGGAAGATGACGACGAGCACCCCCGGGACCACGCGCGGCGTGCGCCTGTACGACGACGTGCGGCCCGACGAGAAGGACCGGGCGTTCCTGCCGGGCATGAGCAGCGCCTGGAAGATGCCCTGGTACGACGTGCAGTCCTGGTGGCGGCGCGCCGGCCGGCTGCACCGTCGCACCGTCGCGGTGGCCGGCATCACCTCGGGCCAGCAGGTGCTCGACGTCGGGTGCGGCACCGGCAACCTGCTGCTCACGGTGCTGCGCGAGGTGCCGGGCGTGACCGTCACCGGACTGGACCCCGACGGCGACGCGCTGCGCCGGGCGGCGCGCAAGCTCCGGCGGCGGCGCCGGGACGCCACCCTCGTGCGCGGGTTCGCGGACCGCCTGCCCGCCGCCGACGGGAGCGTGGACCACGTCGTGTCGTCCCTCGCGCTGCACCACGTGCCGATGGACGAGAAGCGGCGCTTCGCGGCGGAGGTCGCCCGCGTGCTGCGCCCCGGCGGCACCGTGACCATCGCAGACCTCGACGCCCCCGCCCACGACCACCCGCACCACGACCACCAGCACCACGGGCAGCACGGGCAGCACGGGCAGCACGGGCAGCACGACGCACAGGGGCGCGGGGGACATCAGCACGGGGGACATCAGCACGGTGGACAGGGGCACGGCGGGCACCAGCACCGCGGCCACCGGCACGAGATCGGGCGCAACGAGCACCGCAAGGACAACGCCGACGGCGGGATCCAACGGTTGCTCACCGAGGCGGGTCTCGAGGGCGCGCACGAGGCCGGCCGCGCGACGTTCTTGGAGACGCCGGTGATCTGGGTCCAGGCGCACCGCGCATCGCACGGAAGCCGCCCCGGCGACGACGAGGCCTGACGGCAGGTCTGGGCCAGTGGCGGCGTGGTGCCCCGTGCAGGACTTGAACCCGCGACCGAGAGATTATGAGTCTCCTGCTCTGACCAGCTGAGCTAACGGGGCGCGGCGCAGAGTTTACCGGCTCGCTGCTCGCTGCTCGGTGCGACGCCCGGTGCGGTCGGCGCCGGCGGCGCGCCCACTCCTGCGGCGGGCACCGACGTGGCGTGAGCGCTAGCGTTCGATCACGGTCACGGCCGTTTGACCGGTCTACTAAAGCGTATTAGCGTCCCGGACGTCCGATCACCGCCGATCCCGCTGGAGCAACCCCGTGCACGATTCCGTGGATCTCACCGTGGGCCGCGCCCGCCGCGTCCTGACCGAGCGGGTACGGCCCGCCATCCACGGTGCGTCCGTCCCGTGCGACGTCGCCGCCCACGAGCTGCCCGGGGAGCCGATCCCGCCGGCCGAGGGCCTGGTGCTGACGATGGAGCCGTTCACGGCGGGCTCCCCGTGGGGACCCGCGTGGGGCACCACCTGGTTCCGGGTGCGCGGCACCGTGCCCGCCGAGTGGGCCGGGCGCAGCGTCGAGGCGGTCATCGACCTGGGCTTCGACCCGAACATGACCGGGTTCCAGTGCGAGGCGCTGGTGTACCGGCCCGACGGCACCCCCGTGAAGTCGCTCAACCCCCGCAACCAGCACGTGCCGCTCATCGACGACGCGCACGGTGGCGAGACGGTCGAACTGTTCCTCGAGGCGGCGTCGAACCCCGTGCTGCTCGACTACCACCCGTTCTTGCCGACGCAGGAGGGCGACGTCGAGACGTCGTCGCGGGTGCCCCTCTACACGGCGCGGCGCTTCGACCTGGCCGTGTTCGAACCGCAGGTCCACGAGTTGGCGCTCGACCTCGAGGTGCTGCTCGGGCTCCAGGCGGAGCTGCCCGCGGGTCCCCGCCGGATGCGGATCCTCCAGGCGCTGGACGACGCGCTCGACGCGCTCGACCTCCAGCACATCGCCGCGAGCGCCCCCGCCGCCCGCGCCGCGCTGGCCGGGGTGCTGGCCAGCCCCGCCGACGCGTCCGCCCACCGGATCTCCGCCGTCGGGCACGCGCACATCGACTCGGCGTGGCTGTGGCCCGTGCGCGAGACGATCCGCAAGGTCGCCCGGACGACGTCGTCGATGACGGACCTGATCGATCGCACGGACGACTTCGTGTTCGGCATGTCGAGCGCGCAGCAGTACGCGTGGATCAAGGAGCACCGCCCCGAGGTGTGGGAGCGGATCGTGGCGGCCGTGCGCGAGGGCCGGTTCCTGCCGCTCGGCGGCATGTGGGTCGAGTCGGACACGGTGATGCCCACGGGTGAGTCCCTGGTGCGGCAGTTCACGCAGGGTCAGGCGTTCTTCGCCCGCGAGCTCGGGGTGCGGCCGCGGGGCGTGTGGCTGCCCGACTCGTTCGGGTACTCCCCCGCGTTCCCGCAGCTGGTGCGGCGGGCCGGGTTCGAGTGGTTCTTCACCCAGAAGATCTCCTGGAACCAGGTCAACGTGTTCCCGCACCACACGTTCTGGTGGGAGGGCATCGACGGCTCGCGGGTGCTCACCCACTTCCCGCCCATGGACACGTACAACGCGCAGCTCTCGGGCGAGGAGGTGGCCAAGGCCGCCCGCCAGTTCCGCGAGTCGCGGCACGCCACCGGCTCGATCGCGCCGGTGGGCTGGGGCGACGGCGGCGGCGGCACCACGCGCGAGATGGTGGGCACGGCGCAGCGCCTGGCCAACCTGGAGGGCAGCGCGCGGGTGCGGTGGGAGCACCCCGACGCGTTCTTCGAGCGCGCCCGCACCGAGATCGACGCGACCCCGGACGCGCCCGTGTGGGTGGGCGAGCTGTACCTGGAGCTGCACCGCGCCACCCTGACCTCGCAGCACCGGACCAAGGCGGGCAACCGCCGCAACGAGCACCTGCTGGTCGAGGCGGAGGCCTGGGCGACGGCGGCGACGCTGCGCACCGGCGTCCCCTACCCGTACGACGAGCTGGACGCCCTGTGGCAGCAGGTGCTGCTGCTCCAGTTCCACGACATCCTGCCGGGCACGTCGATCGCGTGGGTGCATCGCGAGGCGGTAGCCCAGCACGCCGCCGTCACCGCTGCCGCGGATCGGATCGTGGCCGACTCGCTCGCGGCGCTCGCCGGCATCGGCGACGTGCCGCTGCTCGCGAACGGTGCCACCGTCACCCGCGACGGCGTGGCGCCGTTCGCCATCGAGCCGCCCGCTGCCGCACCGGGGGCGGTCGGGCTCACCCCGTTCGACGGCGGCTGGGTGCTGGACAACGGCGTCGTGCGCGTCACCGTCACGGCCGACGGGCACGTGTCCCACGCCGTCGACCTGGGCACGGGGCGTGACGCCGTCGCCCCCGGGCGCCTGGCCGGGGTGCTGCGGCTGCACCCGGACTTCCCCAACATGTGGGATGCCTGGGACCTGGACCGCTTCTACCGCAACACCGGCACCGACCTCCTGGCGGCCGACTCGGTCACGGCGGACGTCGCCGCCGACGGGTCGGCCCGCGTCGTCGTCGAGCGCGGCTTCGGCGACTCCCGGGTGCGCCAGGAGATCACGCTCGCGCCGGGCGCGCGCACGCTCGAGTACGCCCAGGTGACCGACTGGCACGAGGTCGAGAAGATCCTCAAGGTCGTCTTCCCGCTCGACGTGGCCGCCGACCACACCAGCGCCGAGACGCAGTTCGGGTACCACCAGCGCGCCACCCACACGAACACGAGCTGGGAGGCGGCGAAGTTCGAGACGTCGATGCACCGGTTCGTGCTCGCCGAGGAGCGCGGGTTCGGCGTCGCCCTGGTCAACGACTCGACCTACGGGTTCGACGTGACCCGGGACGTCGCCCAGCCGGACGACGCCGGCGGCGTCCCGACCGTGACGACGTCGGTCGGCCTCTCGCTGCTGCGTGCGCCGCGCTTCCCCGATCCCGAGACCGACCAGGGCGTCCAGTCGCTGCGCTACGGCCTGGTGATCGGCGCCGACGTCGCCGCCGCTACCCGTGAGGGCATCCGGTTCGGGGCACCGCGCCGGGAGGTGACCGGCGCCCACGGCGTCGCTCCGCTCGTGCGCGTCGACGGGGACGGCATCGTGCTCTCCGCGGTCAAGCTCGCCGACGACCGGTCGGGAGACGTCATCGTGCGCGTCTACGAAGCGCTCGGCCGCCGCGCCCACGGCGCCGTGCGGTTCGACCTCCCGTTCGCGGGGGTGGCGACCGCCGACCTGCTGGAACGGCCGCTCGCCGCGGCCACCACCGGCGGGACGTCCACGCCCCTCGACCTCGGCCCGTTCGAGGTCCGCACGCTGCGACTCACCGCCACGTCCTGACACCCGCCGCCGGCCCGGCCGGGCCCCGACACCTGGAGACTCATGCGTTTCGGCGCCAACTACACGCCCTCCCAGGGGTGGTTCCACTCGTGGCACGCCCCTGACCTCGACGCCGCCCGGCGCGACTTCGACTCCATCGCGGCCCTCGGCCTCGACCACGTGCGCGTCCTTCCGCTGTGGGACGTGCTGCAGCCGAACCGCACCCTGGTGCGTCAGCGGGCGGTCGACGACGTCGTCGCCGTCGTCGACGCCGCGCACGAGGCGGGACTCGACGCGAGCGTCGACGTGCTCCAGGGACACCTGTCCAGCTACGACTTCCTGCCGTCGTGGGTGCTGAGCTGGCACGCACGCAACCTGTTCACCGACGCCGACGTGGTCGACGCGCAGGCCACGCTCGTGCGGACGCTCGGGGACGCCCTGGCCGAGCGGCCCGGCTTCCTGGGGCTGACCGTCGGCAACGAGACCAACCAGTTCGCGCGCTCCAACCACCCCGCCCGCCACCCGGTCACCCCCGCCGAGGCGTCGCGGTGGCTCACGCGCCTGCTGCACGCTGCGTCCGACGCCGCCCCGCGAGCCCGGCATGCGCACTCGTTCGACGACGACGTCTGGTTCGGCGACGCCAGCGCGTTCACGCCGGAGCATGCCGTCGCGCACGGCGACGTGACCACGGTGCACTCCTGGGTGTTCACCGGGGTGGCCCACCACTTCCCGCAGGGCCATCCGGCGTTCACGTGGTTCGCGCGCTACCTCCTGGAGCTGGCCGCAGCGTGGGCCACCGCAGCGGGCACCCCGGACCGCCCCGTCTGGCTGCAGGAGGTGGGCGCGCCCACCCCGCACCTGGGTCCGGACGGCGTGGTGCCGTTCGCCCAGGGCTCCCTGGAGAACGCCGTCACCCACCCCGGACTGTGGGGCATCACGTGGTGGTGCTCGCACGACGTCGACCGGTCCCTGGCCGACTTCCCCGAACTCGAGTACAGCCTGGGGCTGCTCACCAGCGACCGGCAGGTCAAGCCGCTCGGGGCCGCGGTCCGCGAGGCGATCCCCCGCCTGCGCGAGCTCGCGGCCACGGCACCCGCCGCCACGGAACGGCCGGTGCTCACCGTCCCCGTGACCGACGACGGCGCCGTGCTGCGCTCGCAGACCGGCCCGGCCTCCGAGCTGTTCGCGCGGTGGGTGGAGGCCGCCGCCGCGGGCACCCCGCCCCGCCTGGCCCTGCCCGCCGGGGCGCGGTCGATCCTCGTCCCCGCAGACCCGACGCGGTCCCCCACCGCTTCCTGAGCGCCTGCCTCAGCGGGCGGGCGGCACGTTGTGGTTGGAACGGAACACGTTGCGCGGGTCGTAGGCCGCCTTGGCCGCCACGAGCCGGTCCCACGTGGCTCCCGGGTAGGCCCGCCGCGAGTGCTCCGGGCCCACGGGCCCCAGGAAATTGGCGTACGCGTCGCCGTCGAGCCCCAACGCGGCGGCCGCACCGTCGCTCCACGCCTGCGCCGCGGCCACCACGGGCGCCGGGGCCATCGCCGTCGTCGACACGACGAGCTCGTGCCCACGGTGGGCGAATGCTGTCGCCTCGTGCGGGACACGGGCGATCGCACCGCCCAGCGGCCGCAGGCCCACGATCGTCATCGCGGCCGTCGAGGTGGCGAGCAGGTCCAGCACCCGGCCCGCCCAGCCGTCGTCGACCGCGGCTGCCGCCGCGAACCCGGTGCGGCCCACACCGTGCAGCATCGGCCCGCCGGGCGCGCCCTCGAACAAGGCCGCGTACGGCTTGGGGCCCAGGAGGTCCAGGTACGGGGCACCGAGCGCGCGCAGCGGTGCGACCGCCGCCTCCCCGTCCGCCGGGTCACCGGCCCACGCGATCTCCATCATGAGCACCGGCTTGCCGTGGACGGCCTCCGGCACGAACGGCACGGGCGGGGCCACCAGCGCGTTGACCATCACCGTGAGGTTCTCATCGGCGTCGTAGGCGATCGTGGCGGCATCGGCGAGCGCCCGGGCCGTGAGCGGCACCATGAGGACCCCGCCGTACACCTGCCGCTGCTCCACGAGCCGCAGGTGCAGCCGGGTCACCACGCCGAAGTTGCCGCCGCCGCCGCGCAGCGCCCAGAACAGCTCGGGCTCCTCGTCGGCGCTCGCGCGCACCTGGCGACCGTCGGCCAGGACCACGTCGGCCGCGATCAGGTTGTCGAGCGTGAGGCCGTCCCGGCGGGACAGGTACCCGACACCGCCGCCGAGCGTCAGCCCCGCGATCCCCACGGACGCCGTGTCCCCGAACCCGGTGGCCAGCCCGAGCTCGCCCGCGGCGGCCGTGTACGCCCCCGCGGTGGTGCCACCCCCCGCCCGGCCCACCCGCGCGGCCGGGTCCAGGTCGACGTGGTCGAGCAGGCGCAGGTCGAGCACCAGCCCGTCCTCGACCCACCCGAACCGACCGAAGCTGTGGCCGCCGCCGCGGACCGCGATCGGCAGTCCGGCGTCCTGGGCGGCGGTGACCACGAGGGACACCTCGGCGGCGTCGCGCGGGCGAGCGATCATGCCGGGCGGACCCTGCGGCCCGTCGATGGCGACGGCCGCCGTGGTGACGAAGCGTGCGTCGTCGCTGGTCAGCAGCCGGTCCCCCAGCCGGGGGCGCAGCGCGGCGGCGGCGTGGTCGACGGGGGTCACGTTCACGGTCATCGCTGCGGCTCCTGGCCTGCGTGGGCATTGCGTGGCGAGGTGATGCGAAACGGCACCAACGATTCGACGCGCATTCGCCGCTCCTGTCCACCGCAACACCGGCACGGCTCCCGCGGACGCCGGCGGAATAGGGGGCCGTGGTCCCCGGCTTGCACCCTGTGTGACAGTCACCAGTGCGCGCTCCGGCGTCGGGCTCCGCTCCGAGCGCGGACCGATCCTCCTCTCCCTCATGCTCTCCACGGCGCTGGTCGCCCTCGACGCCACCATCATCGCGACGGCGTCGTCCACGATCGCCCGCGAGTTCGATGCGTTCGAGCGGCTGCCGTGGCTGTTCTCCGCCTACCTGCTGGCCCAGGCCGTGAGCACGCCCCTGTTCGGGCGTCTGGCCGACATCGTGGGCCGCAAGCGCCTCATGCTCGTGGGCATCGGGCTGTTCTTCGTCGGATCGGCCCTCGCCGGAGCGGCACTCAGCATGACGATGCTCATCGTGGCCCGCGCCCTGCAGGGCCTGGGCGCCGGCGCGGTCATGCCCGTGTCGATGACCATCACCGCCGACATCTACACCGTCGAGGAGCGGGCCCTGACCCAGGGCTACCTGGCCTCCGTGTGGGGCATCTCGTCGGTGGTGGGGCCCACGCTCGGCGGCGTGTTCAGCCAGTTCGTCTCCTGGCGGTGGATCTTCTGGGTCAACCTGCCGCTCGCCGTGATCGCCGCCGTCATGCTGGTGCGCCGGTACCACGAGTCAGCGCAGGACTCGCGCCGCGAACCCGTGGACGTCCCCGGAGCCGTCCTGCTCAGCGGCGGCAGCCTGTCCCTGCTGCTCGGCCTGTCGGAGGGCGACTGGCCGTGGTTCGCCGCCGCCGTCGTCCTGCTCGCCGGGTTCGTGGTGCGCGCGCGCACCACCCGGTACCCGATCCTCGACCTGTCGATCCTGCGCCGCCGCGTCATCGGCGTCACCACCACGGCGTCGCTGTTCATCGGCGCCATCGTCGTCGGGCTGTCTACCTACGTGCCCATCTACGCCCAGCAGGTGCTGGGCTACGGGGCCCTGCTCGCGGGCTTCGCGCTCGCGGCGCTCACGCTCGGCTGGCCGCTGTCCTCCGCGCAGGCCGGGCGCATCTACCTGCGGGTCGGGTTCCGGCTGACGTCCATGATCGGCGCCACCTTCGTGGTGCTCGGCGCCGCGCTCCTGTTCGCGATCGTCGGGGCGACGACGCCGCTCGTCCTGGTGGGCGTGGCCTGCTTCGTCATCGGCGCCGGCATGGGCCTGACCGCCGTGCCCACCCTGATCGCGGCGCAGGAGTCCGCCGCACCCACCGAGCGCGGCGCCGTGACCGGCACCAACATGTTCGCCCGCTCCATCGGCTCCGCCATCGGCGTGGCAGCGCTCGGCGCGGTCGTCAACGCCCGCACCACGCTCGGCGCCGACGGCGTCCCGCACGGCCCCGGCGTGCTGACCGCGATGCGCTGGGTGTTCGCCGCCCTCGCCGTCATCGCCGTCGTCCTGGCCGTGATGACGACGACGATGCCGCGCGACCGGGCGGACGCCGTGGCCCGCCGCGCGGCCCGGGCCACGGCCCCCGCACCCGCACGGGTCCGCTGACCGCGCTCCTGGGTCCTGCGACGGCACGCAGCGCGTCCCAGGACCCAGGTTCCGGGATCGTCAGGCCGGCTCGCCCAGCGCGCGGCGCAGCACCCGCACGCCCCCCGCCGGCACCTGCGCCTCACCGTCGGTCACCTCTCGCGTGACGGCGTCGACGGTGCCGGGAGCCACCGGCACCCGGGCGGGGGTGTCGGTGTGGTTGATCGCCACGGTCCACTCGGCATCGACGTCGGCGCGGCGCACCACCTCGACGTCCTCGGGCAGCCCGGACGTGACGACACCGGCGTCGGCGTACACGCGGGACATGAGCGGCGCGAGCTCGTCGGCGTCGAGCACCGTCGACAGGTACCAGCCGACACCCGCGCCGCGCGCGTGGCGGGTCACGGCGGCCTCGCCCTCGGCGGGGCCGCTCCCATAACGGCCGACGACGTCGGCGCCGCTCAGGGTGAGCGCCTCCGCCCAGACGGTACCGGTCACGGTGGCACCCGACTCCGCCAGTCCGGTCAGGGTGAGCGACTCGTTCTCGCGCAGCGGCAGGTACTCCTCGACCTGGACGCCGAGCGCGTCGCGCAGCGGGGCCATGAAGCCGCCCTCGTGCACCCGGTCGTTCTCGTCCACGGCGGCGGCGAAGCAGGACACGAGCAGCGTGCCGCCGCCCTCGACGTAGCGCGTGAGGTTGGCCGCGGCCTCAGCGGTGAGCAGGTACGACGCCGGGGCGACCACCAGGCGGTAGCGGGACAGGTCGGCCGCTGGGTGGGCGAAGTCGACGCTCACGCCGTCGCGCCACAGGCGGTCGTAGAACGTCTGGATGCGCTCGCCCGCCTGGAGGTCCTCGCTGGGGCGCCACTCCAGCCCCTGCGCCCAGAGGGACTCCTGGTCCCACAGCAGCGCGACGTCGGCCCGGGTCCGCGAACCGACGATGTCGCCGAGCTGGCCGAGCTCGGCGCCGAGCGCGACGACCTCACGCCAGATCCGGCTGTCCGTCCCGGCGTGCGGCAGCATCGCCGAGTGGAACTTCTCGGCGCCGCTGCGTGAGGCCCGCCACTGGAAGAACATGATCGCGTCGGCGCCGCGGCCCAGGTGGGAGAACGCGTTGCGGCGCTCCTCCCCGGCCTTCTTGGCGACGTTGCGCGGCTGCCAGTTGACTCCCGACGTCGAGTGCTCCAGGAGCATCCACGGCTTGCCGCCCGCGACGGAGCGCGTCAGGTCCGCGGCCTGCGCGAGGGTGACGTAGTTGCGCTCGTCGGCCGCCCACAGGTAGTGGTCGTTCGACACGATGTCGACCTCGCGCCCCCACGCGAACAGGTCAGTGGCAGGGCACGCCACGGCCATGAAGTTCGTGGTCACGGGCAGCGCGGAGTGCGCACGGATCGCGTCCCGCTCCGCCACGAAGCACTCGCGCAGCATCGCGTCGCTGAAGCGTGCGAAGTCGAGGCGCTGGGCCGGGTTGGCCACCGACGGCGTCGCCGACGGCACACCGACCTCCTGCCAGTCGCCGTACACCTGGCCCCAGAACCGGGTGCCCCACGCGGCGTTCAGCCCGTCGAGGGTGCCGTAACGGGCACGCAGCCAGTCGCGGAAGGCGGTCTGCGCGTGCACCGAGAAGTCCTCGCCCACGGGGGCGCCGTACTCGTTGTGCACGTGCCACAGCACCACGGCGGGGTGGTCGCCGTAGCGCTCCGCCAGCCGGGTGGCGATCCGCACGGCGTGCTTGCGGTACGCGGCCGACGACGGAGCGGCCATGCCGCGCGACCCGAACCCGAGCACCGTGCCGTCCTTGGCGACGACGCGCGCGTCGGGGTACTGCCGGAAGAACCAGGCGGGCGGGGACGCCGTCGGCGTACCGAGGTCCACCCGGATGCCGGCGCCGTGCAGCAGGTCGATGACGCGGTCCAGCCAGGCGAAGTCGAACTCGCCGTCGCGCGGCTCCAGGAGAGCCCAGCTGAAGATGCCGATGCTGACCAGGTTGACGCCGGCCTGCGCCATCAGGGCGACGTCCTGCTCCCAGACCTCCTCGGGCCACTGCTCGGGGTTGTAGTCACCGCCGTAGCAGACGGCGTCGAGGCCGGGCAGCCAGCCGGAGTACCGCGGACCGGGGACGAAGGGGGTCTTCATGGGGCTCCTCACGTTGTCAGGCACCTTTGACTGTGCGCGCTCCCAGCCTAGGCGGCGCCGGGCCGAATACGGGCATCGAGGCGCCGTTCGGCCCTGCAATGGCACCGTTATCGCGCCGTGACACGTCCCGTGAACACCTGACGCCAACGAGGCGATCCCCTTGCGACACCCCGAAAGGTGGTGCTAGTACTGTGCACGTTCACAGGCACTGCCCCAGACACCTGGGTGCCAGCAGCGCCGCGAACCGGACACGACCCGTAGAGGGATTTGAGGAGAGCAATGAGGCTTCACAGGAAGGGGCTCGCCATCGGTGCGGGCCTGACCGCCCTGGCCATGACCCTGACCGCCTGCGGTGGCGGCAACGGCACGGACACCCCGGCCGCAGGAGACACTCCGGCGGCCGACGGCGGCGAGGCCGTGACGCTGACCGTCTGGGAGTCCGCCAACGAGTCGACGGAGTTCATCCGCCAGGCCGGCGAGGCGTTCACCGAGCTCCACCCGAACGTCACCATCAACCCGGTCTCGGTCGAGATCGGTGACGCCGCCTCGCAGATCGCCCTCGACGGCCCCGCCGGCGTCGGCCCCGACGTGTTCACAGCACCTCACGACACGCTCGGCAACCTGCTCGAGCAGGGCATGATCCTGCCCGTCGCCAACCCCGACGCGGTCAAGGAGAACTCGCTCGAGTTCGCCACCAACGCGCTGACCTCGGACGGCACGCTGTACGGCTACCCCGTGGCCGCCGAGACGTACGCCATGTACTTCAACAAGGCGCTGGTCTCCGAGGACGAGGTGCCCACCACGTTCGAGGACCTCATCGCGTTCGCCACCGAGTTCAACGCCGCGAACTCCGGCAAGTTCGGCTTCGTCATGGACGTCGGCAACTTCTACTACACGTTCCCGTTCATGACCATGGACGGCAACCGGCTCTTCGGCGAAACCGGCACGAACGCCGACGAGCCCGAGGTCAACACGGCCTCCGCCGTCGAGGGCTTCGGCTACCTCCAGCAGCTCCGCGACATCCTGCCCGTCGCCGCCGGTGACCTCACCACGGACGCCGTGGACGGCCTCTTCGGCGCCGGCACGGCCGCGATCCACATCTCGGGTCCGTGGAACGTCGAGGCGTTCGCCAACCAGGGCATCGACTTCGGCGTCGTCCCGATGTTCTCGCTGCCCGGCCAGGACACCCCCGCCGTCAGCTTCTCCGGCGTGCGCACCGCGTTCGTCTCCGCGTTCTCCGAGCACCCGGACGAGGCCGCCGCGTTCGCTGAGTTCCTCACCACTCCGGAGATGCAGCAGCTCCGCACCGACGTCACCGGTTCGATGAGCATCTCGACGTCCGACATCACGTACGAGAACGACGCCATCGAGGGCTTCGCCGCGCAGCTCGAGCACTCGTTCGCGATGCCGTCGATCCCGCGCATGGCTGCCGTGTGGGACGCCCTGAACGCCGCCTCGGCGAACATCTGGGACGGTGCCGAGCCGCAGAGCGAGCTCGACTCCGCCACCCAGGTGATCCTCGCGGACTGAGCCGCGCACCCGTGGCCGCCCGGTTGCCGGCCCCCAGCCGCCCGGGCGGCCACGCCCGCGTGAGCCCATCCGGCCACGCCTGCGTGAGCCCACCCAGCCACGCCCCTTCCGTTTCCACCCTTTCCCGGTCGATCACTCGATGAGGAGTCAGACGTGTCCACCCTGACGGCAGAGCAGCTCGGCGGGCGCGCCGCCATACCGCCCGGTCCCGGCCGCGCACAACTCGTGGACCCCCGGCGGGTCCGGCTGTTGTCCTTCCTGTTCATGGGCCTGGCGCACGTCACCGTGCTCAAGGACCGTGTTCGGGGCATCGCCTTCATGCTCGTCGAGCTGGTGTTCCTCGTGACCCTTCCCACCACGCTGGGCATGGTCGGCGGGCTCATCACGCTGGGCGAGCCGCAACCGCACCTGCCGATCCGCGAGCGCCCCAACTCGCTGTTCATGATGATCGACGGCGTCATGATCCTCGCGGTGTTCGCCATCTTCGCGGCGTTCTACGTGGTCTCCGTGAAGTCGGCCGCGAAGCTGGCTGACGAGATCAACACACGCGGGTTCCCCGACGCCCACCAGAAGCGGTTCAGCGCGGTGGCCGATCGGGCGTTCCCGGTGATCGGCCTCGCTCCCACGTTCGTGATGATCGCGTTCTTCGTGGTGGTGCCGCTGCTGTTCTCCGCTCTCGTGGCCTTCACCAACTACGCCGCGCCGGGCAACATCCCCCCGGCGAACACGATCGACTGGGTGGGTCTCGACAACTTCCGCCGGCTGTTCGGCGGCAACCAGCTCTGGGGCAGCGCCGTCGCGCGGGTCTTCACCTGGACGATCGTCTGGGCGTTCCTCGCCACGGGAACCACCTATATCGGCGGCATGCTCATGGCCGTCGTGCTCAAGAACTCCCGGCTGCGGATCACGCCCTTGTTCCGCGCGATCTTCATCCTCCCCTACGCCATCCCCGGTGTCGTCTCGCTGCTCGTGTGGCGCAACATGCTCAACGGCGCGTTCGGCACGGTGAACCGCACCCTCGCGGCGCTCGGGATCACGGACGCCGCCATCCCGTGGCTCACGGACCCGAACCTCGCCCGGTTCACCATGGTGATGATCAACCTGTGGGTGGGCTTCCCCTACTTCATGCTGCTCATCACGGGAACGATGACGTCGATCCCGGCCGAGACGATCGAGGCGGCGAAGGTGGACGGCGCCACCGACTGGCAGATCTTCCGCCGCATCCAGATGCCGCAGATCGTGTTCCAGACGATGCCGCTGGTGATCATGAGCTTCGCGCACAACATCAACAACTTCGGCGCGGTGTTCTTCTTGACAGGCGGCGGGCCCAACGTGGGCGACTCCGTGACCACGAGCGCGGGTGCCACCGACATCATGGTGAGCTGGATCTTCAACCTCACGGTCAACCTGCAGCAATACCACATGGCATCGGTCCTGGCGATCATGATCTTCCTGATCATCGCGCCGTTCGCCATCTACAACTTCCGCCGCACCAAGTCGTACCGGGAAGGTGAGATCTGATGGCCACGACATCTGTGACGCGCAGCGCCCAGCGCGAGATCGACGTCCGCAGGTCGGTCCGTAACCAGCGCATCAACAGCGCCGCGATCGTGTTCGTGCTCGTCCTCGTCTCGATCATCGTCCTGTGGCCGATCGTGCACATGGTCGCGGCCGCCTTCACCCCGGGGCAGTCGATCGCCCAGATGCCGGTGGTGCCGTTCACCGCGGGGCTCACGACGGAGCACTTCACCCACCTGTTCAACAACACGAACTATTTGCTCTGGTTCCGGAACACGTTCATCATCGCCACCAGCACGGCACTGGCGACGCTCGTTCTCGCCTCGCTCGGTGCGTACGTGTTCAGTCGCTTCACGTTCACGTTCAAGAAGTCGTTCATGATGAGCCTGCTCATCCTCAACGTCTTCCCGTCGTTCGTCGGCATGGTCGCGATCTTCGTGATCCTGCTGCGCATCGGTGGTCTGGACACCCTGTGGGGCCTGGTGCTCGTGTACCTGGCGGGCAACCTGCCGTTCACCACGTGGATGGTCAAGTCCTACATGGACAACGTCCCGCGTGAGCTCGACGAGGCCGCGCGCATCGACGGTGCGTCGTCGTTCCGCATCTGGGCTCGTATCATCGTGCCCGTGTGCAAGCCCATCCTGGTGTTCCTCGGCATCACGAGCTTCGTGACGCCGTGGATGGACTTCATCTTCCCGCGCATGGTGCTGCGTTCCCCCGAGAACCAGACGATCGCCCTCGGGTTGTTCTCGTTCGTGACCGACCGCAACAACTTCTTCACCACGTTTGCCGCCGGCGCGCTCATCGTGGCCATCCCGTTCATCATCTTCTTCGTCCTGACCCAGAAGATGCTGGTGTCATCTCTCGCCGGCGCCGCGGTCAAGGGCTGACATGACGCGAACAGACTCCGGCGTGCGGCGGCCGACCATCGCCGATGTCGCCACCGCCGCCGGAGTCTCTCGTGGCACCGTCTCCCGCGTCCTCAACGGCGGGCACTGGGTCTCCCCGCAGGCCCGCACCGCCGTCGACGCCGCCATCAGGTCGACGGGGTACCGCGCGAACCCGCACGCCCGATCGCTGGCGACCGGACGGTCCGGCTCGATCGCCTTCCTCCTCACGGAACGGCAGCAACGGTTGTTCGAGGACCCTGTCTTCCCCTTGCTGCTGCACGGGGCGACCGCGGCGGCGTCGGCCGCAGGACTCCAGATGATCGTGCTGCTCGCCGACACGGAGGCCGACAAGAAGCGGGCCGTCGAGTACGCGTCGGCAGGGCACGTCGACGGCGTCCTGCTCATCAGCCGGCACCGGGGCGACACCATCCTCGCCGAGCTCCTCGACGAGAAGGTGCCCACCGTGACCCTCGGCGCCGCTCTCGACCTCGCGGACCAGGTCTCGACGGTCGCGGCCGACGACCGGGTGGGCGGCCGCCGTGCGACCGAGCATCTGCTGCGGATCGGGCGGGGCCGGATCGCGACGATCACCGGACCCCTGGACACCCCTGGCGGATCCCTGCGCCTCCAGGGGTACCGCGACGCCCTCGGCGACGCCTTCGACGAGTCCCTGGTGGTCCACGGCGACTACCGGGTGCCCTCGGGACGCGCCGGGATGACGGAGCTGCTCGACCGGGACCTCGGCGTCGACGCCGTGTTCGCCCACAACGACCTCATGGCGATCGGTGCGATCGACACCGCCCGCGAACGCGGGCTGCGCGTCCCCGACGACGTCGCCGTCATCGGGTTCGACGACTCCGGGCTCGCCGAGCAGTTCGACCCTCCGATCACCACCATGCGCCAA
The DNA here is from genome assembly GCA_001592145.1 of Xylanimicrobium pachnodae JCM 13526 = NBRC 107786. Taxonomy (GTDB): domain Bacteria; phylum Actinomycetota; class Actinomycetes; order Actinomycetales; family Cellulomonadaceae; genus Xylanimonas; species Xylanimonas pachnodae. The sequence goes on from BCWJ01000011.1 coordinate 23,866, forward strand.
CCGTTCGACCGGCTCAGCGCAGAGATGGTCCGCCTGCTGATGGAGGCCATCGACGGTGAGCCACCCGCCACCGTCATGCTTCCCGCCACCCTCATCGAGCGCGCGAGCGCCTGACGCAGTACCGGGCACCTGATCCCGGCGATCACGGTCGAGCGTCACGATCCTCGCCTCCACCTGCCCACGAACGGAGTACACACGATGCGCCTGACCTCGATCGCCTACGGTGCGGACTACAACCCGGAGCAGTGGAGTGCTCAGACCCTCGACGAAGACATCGCGCTGATGTCCGAGGCCGGCGTCAACGTGGTCTCGCTGGGGATCTTCAGCTGGGCCCTGCTCGAGCCTTCGGACGGGCGCTACGACCTGGGCTGGCTGCGGCAGATCGTCGACCGTCTGCACGCGGCGGGGATCGGCGTGGACCTGGCGACCGCCACCGCGTCGCCGCCGCCGTGGCTGGGCCGCCGGTACCCGGAGACGTTGCCCGTGGACCAGAACGGCGTCACGTTGAGGTGGGGTTCACGTCAGCAGTACAACCCCTCCAGTGCGAAGTTCCGCGAGAAGGTCGCCGGGTTGGTGCGTGCCATGGCCGCGGAGTTCGCCGACCATCCCGGCGTCGTCGCCTGGCACATCGGGAACGAGTACGCCTGCCACGTCCGCGAGAGCTTCGACCCTGAGAGCGCCGAACGGTTCCGCGCCTGGCTGCGTCGCACGTACGGAACCCTCGACGCCCTCAACGACGCGTGGGCGACGACGTTCTGGTCACAGCGGGTCTACGACTGGGACGAGGTGATTCCGCCCGGACCCACGCCGACGATCGCCAACCCGCACCAGCGCACGGACTGGAACGCCTTCTGCTCGGACGCGCTGCTCGAGCTGTACTGCCTGGAGCGGGACATCCTCAAGGCCGCCAATCCCAGCATCCCGGTCACCACCAACTTCATGGGCCTGTTCGGCGCCCTGGACTACTGGAAGTGGGCCGAGCACGTCGACTTCGTCTCCAACGACTCGTACCCGGACCCGGCGAACCCGCGCGCCGCCCGCGACTTCGCCTTCCAGAACGATCTGATGCGTTCCCTCGGAGGCGGCAAGCCCTTCATCCAGATGGAGCAGGTCACCTCCGCTGTGCAGTGGCGCCCCCGCAACACGCCCAAGCGACCCGGGCAGTACGGACTGTGGTCGATCCAGGCGGTCGCACAGGGCGCGGACGGGATCCTGAACTTCCAGTGGCGTCAGTCTCCCGGCGGCGCCGAGGCCCTGCACGGTGCGATGGTTCCGCACGCGGGCCGTGACACCCGGGTGTGGGACGAGGTCGTGGACCTGGGCGCGCGGCTCACCGACCTCTCCGCCGTGGTCGGCACCCGGGTGGAGCCCAGGGTCGCGATCGTGTGGGACTACGCCAACGCGTGGACCCAGGCCAACGCGTGCGGTCCGGTCACCGATCGCGTTCCCGACATCGAAGCGCGGGCCTGGCACGGCTCCCTGTGGGAGCTCGGGATTCCGGCCGACTTCGCGCATCCGGGCGGGGACCTCACGCGCTACGACCTGATCATCGTGCCCGCGCTGTACCGCTTGACGGACGCCCACGCCGCTCGCCTGCGCGAGGCCGTGGCCGGCGGGGCGGTCATGGTCGTGACCTACCTGTCGGGCTATGTCGACGAACGCGGGCATGCCGTCCTGGGCGGCTACCTCAGCACGATCGCGGACGTGCTCGGTGTGCGGGTCACGGAGCCCGTCGCGCTCGGCGCCCGCCCGGACGTGGACGGCCGGGCCGAGCCCCTCGACCCGCTCACGGACCGGGTGAGCTCCGTCGTGGGCACCCCGGGGGCGAACGACAGCGTCCGGCTCGTCGCCCCCGATGGGTCGGCGTGGGCCGGGTCCGGCCTCGGATGGTCGGAACGCATCGCCGTCGACGACGCTGCGGTGACGGTGGTCGCAGTGTTCGACGAGGCCGACGTCGAGGGTCTTCCCGCGGTGACCGTCCGCGCACATCCCCACGGAGGCGCAGCCTGGTACGTCGGCACGTCGCTCGACGCGCGTGGCCGGGACTCGGTGCTGCGCCGCACGCTCGGCGACGCCGGGATCGCGGTGCCGGACCTCCCCGCTGGCGTGCAACGGCTCGAGCGCGGGGGCCTGACGTTCTGGCTCAACCACTCGGACGTCACCACCACCGTGGACGGCATCGACCTCGGGCCGCGTTCGGTGCACATGGCCCGACCGTGATCGACGCGCTCACCGCGGTCGGCCGCTCGCGGTGAGCGCTTGTCCAGGATCGGTTGGCGTGGAGCCGCCGTGGAGCCGCTACGCCGGCTCGCGCAGCGTGCGGCGCGCCGCCTCCATGGTCAGCAGCGCCTGGAACGCGTCCCGGTAGCCCTGAGGGTCGGCCCCCGGGTCGACCCTCAGCAGGCGTGACTTGGCATCGGCGATGCGCCGCGTGAGCCCCAGGTCCTGCAGGGCGCGCACGACGTCGGCGACGAACCGGGCGATGGCGTCCTCACGGTCCTCGGGCAGCGGGGCGACGGCGAGCTCGTCCACCAGGGGGCCCACCAGGTCGCCCGCCTGCTCCTGGACGGCGCCCACCCAGTGGGCGCCCGAGACGCCCCGCCCGGCTGCGACGCCACCGGCCGCACGCACGGCCGCGTGCACGGCCCGCCACGCCGGGATCGCGAACGCGTTCTCCCCGAGCTCGTCGAACACGGCGGGCACGTGCTGCGGGTACTGGAGCGCGACCACCAGGGCCATGCGCTCGGTGCGGGCCACCGGGTCGCGCGGGTCGGGCATCGGCATGGCCGGCCCGGCCACGGACGCGGGTTCGGGAGCCTGCTCGACCGCGCGCCGGGGTGCCGTCCGCGGCCGCTCCGCCGCCCGGGACACCTCCCGGCGCACCTCCTCGGTGTCCAGGCCCGTCCACCGGGCGAGCGAGCGCGTGTACCCGAGCTGCATGCCCCGGTCGCGGATGCCCGCCACGAGCGGGGCGGACTCACGCAGCGCGCCCACCCGGCCCTCGACCGTGTCGAGGTCGTACCCGTCCACGACCTTGCGGATCACGAACTCGAACAGCGGCACCCGGGAGTCCACCAGGGCGCGCACCGCCTGGGGCCCCTTCGCGATACGCAGGTCGCACGGGTCCATCCCGTCGGCGGCCACGGCCACGAACGTCTGCGCGTGGAACCGCTGGTCCTCGCCGAACGCCCGCACGGCCGCCTGCTGACCCGCCGCGTCGCCGTCGAACGTGAAGATGACCTCGCCGCCCAGCGACTGGCCGGAGGCGAGCTGGAGCCCGCCGCCGGGTGCGAAGTCGCCCATGAGGCGCCGCACGATCTTGGCGTGGTCCCCGCCGAACGCGGTGCCGCACGTCGCCACCGCCGTCTCGACGCCGCTGAGGTGCGCGGCCATGACGTCCGCGTAGCCCTCGACGACGACGACGCGCTTGTCCCGGGCGATCGCCTTCTTGGCCAGGTCGATGCCGTACAGCACCTGTGACTTCTTGTAGAGCGCCGTCTCGGGCGTGTTGAGAAACTTGGGACCCTGGTCGTCGTCGAACAGGCGCCGGGCACCGAAGCCGACGACCGCGCCCGTGGTGTCCCGGATCGGCCACATCAGGCGGCCGCGGAACCGGTCGTAGATGCCGCGCTGCCCCTGCGAGACGAGCCCCGCGGCGACCAGCTCGGCCTGCGTGTACCCCTTGCCCTGCAGGTGGCGGGTCAGGTTGTCCCACCCGGTGGGGGCGTAACCCACCCCGAACTTCTCGGCGTCGGACCGGTCGAAGCTGCGCTCGGCCAGGAACTTGCGCCCCGCCTGGGCACCCGGACCGAAGAGCTGGGCCGCGAAGAACTCCGCGGCCACCCGGTTGGCCTCGACGAGCCGCTGGCGCCGCCCCGGTTCCTCGCGCCGGCCCTGAGCGGCGTCCCCGCCGCGCGAGTCCTCGTAGCGGAGCTGGATGCCCACGGTGCCGGCCAGGTACTCGACCGCCTCCGCGAAGCCCAGCCCGGTGGTCTTCTGGACGAACGCGATGACGTCGCCCGACTCCCCGCACCCGAAGCAGTGGTACCGCCCGACGCCGGGGCGCACGTGGAACGACGGCGTCCGCTCGTCGTGGAACGGGCACAGGCCCTTGAGGGAGCCCACCCCGGCGGGCTTGAGCGTCACGTGGGCGGAGACGATCTCCTCGATGCGGGCGCGCTCACGGACCGCTTCCACGTCCTCGCGCTTGATCAGCCCCGCCACGGGCCGAGTCTATGGTGCACGGCAGCCGTCCGGGTCCGGCTGGCAGGTCCCTGGCCTCCCGCGGCGTCAGGGTGCGGTCGGCGGGCGACCCACGGTCATCGCCGTGACCTCCTCCGGGCCGAACCGTGCCGCAGTCTGCGCGTCGAGCCGCGCGCCGACGCCGTCGAGCACCGCCGTGAAGAACAGCCGGGCCGCGGCCGCCAGGACGACGTCGACGACGTCGGCGTCGCTCAGGCCGAGCTCGCGCAGGGGTGCGACGTCGGCCTCCCCGATGGTCGCGGGGTCGGTGGCCACGCGCGTGGCGAGCTCGTAGACCGCGCGGTCGACGCCGGTGAGGCCCGACCCGTCCGGGCACGCGTTGATCGCGTCGAGCGTGGCGGGGTCCCCGCACACGTCCCGCAGGAACATCGAGTGCGCCACCGTGCAGTACGTGGACCCGCGGGCACGGGCGGCGGCGATCGTCGCGATCTCGAACCGGCGCCGGTCCATCCCGCCCCGGATCGTCAGGTTCAGCGTCTGCCACGCCTGCGCCACGGCGGGCCGCAACGAGAACGGGGCGGTGAAGTGCGGCAGGAATCCCCACTGCGCGCGCTGCGACTCGTAGTAATCCGCGACGTCGCCCTCGGCGTCGTCGGCGCTCACACCGGTGATCAGCATCAGGCCAGTGTGCGTCGGCTCGCGTGGTTTCGACAGGCTCGACCAGCGACAGGCTCGACCAGCGACAGGCTCAACCGGCGACCGGCCCAGCCAGCGCGGGCTCAGCCGGGACGGCGCACGAGTCTCGCGTGCCACTGCATCGCCGAGACGTCGGTGAGCGACGCCACCTGGTCGACCACGACGCGCAGCCGCGCGGCCTCGTCGGCCGCGGCCGCCCAGTCGTCCGCGAACTGCGGTTCGAGCGCGACGGGCGCGCGCTCGGCCAGCACCGCGACCAGGTCGGTGATGATGTCCCGCTGCGCCTGGTACACGGGCTCTTCCTCGCGCGGTGCCATGACGTAGGCGACCGCGACCCCCTTGAGCGCCAGGATCTCCAGCGCCGTCTCGGCGGGTACCAGCAGTCGCGCCCGGTAGCGGCTCAGCGCGCCGGGACCGTACACCTCACGTGTCGCGGCCTGGGCGGCGCCGCTGAACCGGCCGATGAGCGAGCTTGTCATGTCCTTGAGGCGGGCGAGCGCCGCGCGTGACCCGTCGAACTCGGTCAGGAGCAGCCCCGAGTCGCGCAGCCGTTCGATGGCCGCGTCCAGGGCGTCCGCCGCGTGCCAGTCCCCGTACCAGGCCTGCACGGCGGCGACGACGCGGGCGCGCTCGTCGGCCGAGTCGAGCCGGGCCAGGTCCAGCCGGCCACCGACGATGGCGTCCTCGACGTCGTGCACGCTGTACGCGATGTCATCGGCCAGGTCCATGACCTGCGCCTCCATGGAGCGGACGCCGTCGGGTGCCCCGTCGCGCAGCCAGGTGAACACCGGGGCGTCGTCCGGGTATACGCCGAACTTCGCCGTCGCGGTTCCGTCGGGGCGGCGCGGCCCTGCGCCGAGACCCCACGGATATTTCACCGAGGCGTCCAGGGCGGCGCGGGTGAGGTTGAGGCCCGCGCCAGGGATCTTCGGTTCGAGCCGGGTCAGCAGGCGCAGGGTCTGGGCGTTGCCCTCGAACCCCCCGATGCCGTCCGCGACCGCCGCGAGCGCCCGTTCGCCGTTGTGCCCGAACGGCGGGTGCCCCAGGTCGTGCGTGAGGCAGGCGGCGTCGACGACGTCGGGGTCGCACCCGAGCGCACGCCCCATCTCCCGGCCGATCTGGGCGACCTCGAGCGAGTGCGTGAGACGGGTGCGCACGAAGTCGTCGGTGCCGGGGGTGAGCACCTGCGTCTTCGCGCCCAGCCGCCGCATGGCCGAGGAGTGGACGACGCGTGCCCGGTCGCGCTCGAACGGGGTGCGGGAGCGCGACTTGGGCGGTTCGGGCACGAACCGTTCGACGTCGTGGTCGCCGTAGGCGCCCGGCCCCTCCTCGCCCTGCGCGGGCCGCGGGACGCCGCCGACGACGTCGGGGTCGAACGCGCCCTGCTCGAAGGTCTGCACGGCGTAGATCGTAGCCAGTGATGGGTCCTGCGACGTCGCGCAGGATGACGGCGGGGCCGGTCACGATGACGGCGGTCGGGTCAGGCGAGGCGCCAGATGCCCACGGACGGGCCCTGCCCGGTGAGGTGGAGGCCGTCGGGGGTGCGGGTGAGCGCGGGGGTGTCCACCAGGGCGCCGCCGTACAGAAGCTCCGGGGTGCCGGCCCGGGAGAGCCAGGACGGCAGCACCACACCGCCCCAGTCGGCGCGCGCCACGGCAACGAGCACGGTCTCCTGCGGGGTCTCGCGCAGGAAGACGAGCGCGTCGTCATCGGCGACCACCCAGCGCATGCCGCCCGTGGCCAGCGCGGGCCGGGAGCCGCGCAGGCCGGACAGCGTCTGGAACACGCCCAGCGTCTCGCGGTCCCAGCGGGGCCCGCCGGACGCCGCCTGATCCCAGGCCATGGCGACGCGGCCGTGCTCCCCGTTGGTGCCGCGCAGCCCCACCTCGTCGCCCGCGTACAGCATCGGCACACCCGGGTAGGTGAACAGCAACGCGGCCGCCAGCTCGACGGCCTCCGGGGTGCCCACGGCGTCGCGCAGGCGGGCCGTGTCGTGCGAGCCCAGGTTGTTGAGCTGGGCGGTGGCCACCTGCCAGGGCACGGACGCCGCGAACTCGCGCATGGTGGCGGCGATGGCGCGGCCGGGCTGCGGGCGCCGCGGCAGGGGCACGGAGACGAAGTCGAGGCCCGAGCCCGGGTCGGCCAGCCAGCCCCACACGGGCCGGGAGAACCCGCTGTAGTTCATGGCGCCGTGCCAGCCGTCGCCCGGCAGGTCACCCGTGTAGTCGAAGAAGTGCTCGCCGATGACGGCCGAGTCGGGGTTGATGGCCGTCATGCGCTCGCGGATGCGGCGGGAGGCGGCGACGGTGAGGTCCTGCGCCCCGTACCGGCCGGTCATGTTGGCGACGTCGACCCGCCAGCCGTCCAGGCTGTAGGGCGGGCGCATCCAGCGCGCGATGGCGGAGTCGTCGTCGTCGACCATGCGCTTCCACACCTGCTCGGAGCGCCAGTCGAGCTTGGGCAGCGACGCGTGCCCCAGCCAGGAGACATAGGCGGGCTGCACGGCCGGGTCGATGTCGGCGCCGGTGGCGGGGACGCCGCCCTGCCCGGCCCACATGAACATGCCGTGCTCGGGGCCGGCCGGGTCGGCCTGCGCCCGCGCGAACCAGTCGTGGCCCGCGCCCGTGTGGTTGGTGGTGATGTCGCCCATCAGCCGCATGCCGCGGCCGTGCACGGCGGCGGCCAGGCGCGCGTACGCCTCGTCGCCGCCCAGCAGGGGGTCCACGTGCTCGAACGTGCTGGCGTCGTAGCGGTGGTTGGAGCGGCCGGGGAACACCGGGCACAGGTACACGGTGCGCACGCCGAGACCCTGGAGGTGATCGAGCCGTTCGACGATCCCGTCCAGGTCGCCGCCGTACACCTGCACCCCGGTCAGGGCGCCGTCGGGCGCCGGTTCGGCGTCCCACGCGGTGGGCACGGCCCAGTCGGGCAGGGCGCGCGCGTCGGCTCCCGCGGATCGCGCGAACCGGTCCGGGAAGATCTGGTACACCGTGCCGGCGCCCAGCCACGACGGCGGCGGGGCGGCCGTCGTCAGCCGGAAGTCGTGCGTGTCCGCCACCTCACGGGCGTGCGCCCCCGTGCCGTTGAGCCACGCGTACCCGCCCGGGATGCCCGGATGGTCCAGCAGGAACCGGTACGGCGTGGCGGGGTTGTGTACGACGACGTCGGCCTCGTACACCTGCTCGACGTCGTCGGCGCCGACCAGGCGGGCCTGCTCCAGGCGCGGCTCGCCGTCACGGACCTGACGCACCCACACGCCACGCACCCCGGCCGCACGCGGCACGCGCACCCGGGCCGGCACGGCATCGTCGATGCCGTGCGGGCCGGGCGGGACGTACGACGCCGAACCGTCGTGGTGGGGAGCGTCCAGCAGATGCCGGGCGTGACCGGGCCCTCGAGCCTCGCTCATGGCGGGTTCCTCAGCCCTTGACCGAACCGGCCGTCAGGCCGCCGACGATGTACTTCTGCAGCAGCTGGAACAGGACCAGCACCGGGAGCGCCGAGATCACGGCACCCGCGGCGAACAGGCCCCAGTTGGCGTTGAGCTGGTCGCTGACCCAGTTGAACAACCCGATGGCCAGTGTCCACTCGTGCTGCGAGGGCAGGATGAGGCTCGCCAGGATGTACTCGCCGAAGCTGGTGATGAAGCTCAGCAGCCCGACGACGGCGAGGATGGGTGCCACCAACCGCAGGATGATCGTCCAGTAGATCTGGGTGTGCGTGGCGCCGTCGATCTTGGCGGCCTCGTCCAGCGACACGGGGATCGTGTTGAAGAACCCGTACATGAGGAACGTGTTGACACCCAGCGCGCCACCCAGGTACACGGCGATCAACGTCAGGTTCGAGTTGAACCCGAGGCTCGGGAACGCCATCCCGATGGTGCGCACCAGGAGGAACACGGCCACGAACGCCAGCATCTGCGGGAACATCTGGATGATGAGCAGGGCGGTCAGGCCGATGCGACGGCCGGTGAACCGGAACCGGGAGAACGCGTAGGCCGCTGCCGCGCCCATGAGCACGGTGCCCACGGCGGTGGTGATCGAGATGAACAGCGAGTTGCCGAACCACTGCCAGAACCGCGTGTCGTTCAGCGCCGCGTAGTTCTCGAAGCTCACCTGGCGGAACAGGCGGTTGGACCCCGTCATGGTGCCGCCGGGGTTGAGCGACGCCGAGATGATGAACACGATCGGGAACAGCGCGTACACCACGGCGATGACGCCGATGACGTGCCGCCACCCGATCTCGCGCAGGTAGCGGCCCGGCTTCATCCTGGCGCGGAGCTTCTGGTTCTCGGCCTCGATGATCTCCTGCGTGTCGACGCGTGTCGTCTGACCGGACATCACATGACCTCCTCGAGCTTGCGGGTCTGCCGGAACGCGATCGCGGAGACCGTGCCCACGACGATGAAGACGACGATCGACAGCGCGCTCGCCAGGCCGTAGTTCTTCGCGGCCGTCCCGTCCAGGCCGGACACCGAGTAGACCATCGAGATCAGGATGTCGGTGTGGCCGATGGGAACGCTCGCGTCGGCGAACCGTGGACCGCCGCGCGTGAGCATGTAGATCAGCGTGAAGTTGTTGAAGTTGAAGGCGAACGAGCTGATCAGCAGCGGCGCCGTCGAGACGAGCAGCAGCGGCATCTTGATGGACCGGAACTGCCGCCAGGCGCTCGCACCGTCCACCCGGGACGCCTCCAGGACGTCGTCGGGCAGGGACTGGAGCGCACCCGTGCAGATCAGGAACATGTACGGGAAGCCCAGCCACAGGTTGACCCCGAGCACCGACAACCGTGCCAGCCAGGGGTCGGTCAGCCAGGGTATGGCCGCTCCCCCGAGCAGCACCTGGTTGATGAACCCGAAGCTGCGATTGAGCATGCCGGACCAGATCAACGCCGCCAGGAAGCCGGGGATGGCGTACGGGAAGATCATGAGCGTGCGGTAGATCTTGCGGCCCTTGAGGCGCGGCTCGTTGAACACGGTGGCCAGGAAGAGCCCCAGCAGGAACGTGGTGGCCACGGACAGGAACGCGAAGGAGACGGTCCAGGCGAGCACGCGCCAGAACGGTCCCGCGTACCGGGCGTCGGTGAACGCGGTGGAGAAGTTCTCCCAGCCCACGGAGACGCGCCAGCCGACGGGCAGGCGGGTGCCGTCCTCGGCCTCGAACTGCCCGCGGTCGTTGGGGTGGAACACGGTGCCGGTGGCGGTGTCCACCATGGTGTCCGTGGCCTCGTCGAACTCGAGGGTGGACTTGAACTCGAACGCGTTGGTGCCGTCCGGCGTGCGGATCGACCCGTCCTCCGGGTCGTCCGAGACGGGCACGCGCAGATCCGCGACGTCGTCCTGACGGGAGATGATCTGCTGCAGGTTCAGCACCTGCCAGCCGGGAACGTCCGTGGGGCGCCCGTTCGCGACCGTGGCGCCGTCCACCACGGACAGCGGGTCCTCGGCGGTGCCCAGGCACACGTCACCGGCGACGGCGCCCGCGCAGGTCGAGCCGTCCTGGGCCACGACCGCGAGGCCCAGCTCGTCGCCCTTCTCGACGACGGCGACCGGGTACGCGTTGGTGCCCGGCACCTGGCGCTCGGCCTGCTGGAGCAGCGCCTCGATCGCCTGCGGCTTGGTGACGTTGTGCCCGTCACCGAAGTTCGTGAACGCGACGTAGAAGGTGTACCCGATGACGAAGAGCTGGAACACCAGCAGGAACGCCAGGCCGGGGTAGATGTACTTCAGCGGCAGCGTGCGGCGCGCGAAGTAGATGTAGTTCGCCGCGACCAGGAGCACCGCCAGGCCCGCGAAGAGGCCCATCTGGTCCGTCTGCCAGGTCGCGAGCAGGCCGTACACGCCCAGGGCGTCGATGGCCATCATGAGGATCAGCTTGACGATGAAGCCGCGCCCCCAGTTCGTCGCATGCGACGTGCGTTCACGCTTCGCCTGCTTCGTGCCGACCGTCTTGGTCGTCGTGGCCATCCGAGCCTCCGAGTCGTGGGGTGGCGCGTGGTGGCCGACGGCACGTGCCGTCGGCCACCACGCCCCGGTGGGGTGGGTCAGCCGATCGCTGCCTGGATGTCGGCGATCATCTTGTCCCAGGCCGCCGCGGGGTCGGCCGCGGTGCCGGAGATGATGGCGGCCTGCGTGTCGCCCCAGAAGGTCCACACCTGGGCCATCGCCGGGATGGCGGGCATCGGGACACCGTTGGCGCCCACGGCGGCCCACTGGGCCACGATCGGGTCGCTCGCGGCGGCGGCCGCCGCGTCACGCTGCGCCGGCGGGCGGTTGCCGGCCTTGAACAGCGCCGTCTGCACGGCCTCGGTCGACAGGTAGTTGGTGATGAAGTTCGTCGCGGCGACGGTGTTCTGCGACTGCGAGGACAGGCAGAAGCCCTGCACGCCCACGAAGGGCTGGGCGGGCTGGCCGCCGGCCGACGGGATCGCGTCGATCGACAGGTTCAGGTCCTTGAACGAGTCGAGCATCCACGGGCCACCGATGATGAACGGGTACTCGCCCGAGGCGAACTTCTCGACGGCGAGGTCGTACGTCAGGTCGGTCGACAGCTGGCCGGCCGCGCCCTTGTCGTGCAGCCACTGCGCGAACGCGTGGCCGTTGTCGCCGCCCATGCCGAGCGTGTCGGTGTAGGAACCGTCGGCGTTCTGCTCGAACACCGGGGCGCCGAACGACGTCTGGATCGGGTAGTAGGTGAACGGGTCACCGCCGGTCCCCGTCTGGACGAGCACCGGGAAGTCGGTCACCCCGGCGGCGGCAGCGGCGGCCACCGCGTCGTCCCACGTGGCGGGGGCCTCGGGGGCCAGGTCCACGTTGCGGATCAGGCCCACGTTCTCGATGGCGTAGGGCAGGCCGAACACCTGGCCGTCGTGCGTGAACGCCTGGATGGCGACGTCCTCGAACTGGTCGGTGAGGTCGCCGAGCGCGAGCGGCGCCACGACCCCGTTCTGGATCCAGCCACCGATGCCGTCGTGCGTGCACACGGTGATGTCGGGACCCTCACCGGTCGGGACCTGGGCGACGAAGTCGGGGCCGAGGTCCTCGAAGTTCTTCTGGATCAGCTCCACCTTGATGCCGGTCTCGGCGGTGAAGCCGTCGGCGGCCTCCTGGACGGGGCCCAGGCGGGTCTCGTCGACCCACATCGTGATGGTGGTGCCGTCACCCGCGGCGGCGTCTTCGGTGGGCGTGGCGGCGGTGTCGTCGCCGTCTCCGCCACCGCAGCCGGTCAGGACGAGCGACGCGGCCGCCGCGGTGACGATTGAAAGTCGGATGCTCCGTCGCACCAGTAGCTCCTTGAGGTCAGTGCTGTTCGCCAGACCACGGTGGACACCGACGCTGGCGCGGACAGTTTCACGCTAGGGCGGTCCGGTCCGCCCTGCAAGATGTCGGCAAGTTTTGCACGGTCTCGTTGCGTGATCGTTGCTTTGGGTGCCAGGATGGAGGCACCGAGCCGGAGAAATCCGTATCAACAGGCGGTTAAGCCCCGGTTCACGACTGCAACACTGCTGCAAGGGTATGCCCACGGAACGAGGAGGTCCTGTTGTCTGCTGCCCCTGCCGGCCGGCTGCGCCTGGCTGACGTGGCCGCACAGGCCGGAGTGTCCACCGCCACCGTGTCGCGCGTCCTGAACGGCAAGTCGACCGTGGCCGCCGAGACCCGGCAGGCCGTGCTCGCCGCGCTCGACGTGCTCGGTTACGAGCGCCCCGGCACGTTCCCGGGCCGCCCGGCCGGGCTCGTGGGCCTCGTGGTGCCCGAGCTGGTCAACCCCGTGTTCCCCGCCATCGCGCAGACGGCCGAGTCGCTGCTGTCGCAGGCCGGGTACACCCCGCTGCTGTGCACCCAGTCCCCCGGCGGCACCACCGAGGACGAGTACATCGCCACGCTCGGCGAGCACGGGGTGGACGGCATCCTGTTCGTCTCCGGACTGCACGCCGACACCACCGCATCGCACGCCCGCTACCAGCAGCTTCGCCAGCGCGGCATCCCGTTGGTTCTGGTGGGTGGTCACGCGCCCGACGTCGACGCCCCGCAGGTGTCCACCGACGAGGCCGCCGCGACCCGCCTGGCGGTGCGCCACCTCGTCGCGCAAGGTCACCGCCGCATCGGTCTCGCCGTCGGGCCCGAGCGCTTCACGCCCTCGCGGCGCAAACGTGCCGGGTTCGTCGAGGCGCTCGTCGCCGCCGGGCTCGCCATCGACGCCGACGACGCCGCCGAGCACGTCGTCTCGACCCTCTACACGGTCGAAGGCGGGCAGGCCGCCGCCACCCAGCTCCTCGCCTCCGGGCACACGGCGCTGGTGTGCGCCTCCGACCTCATGGCCCTGGGTGCGATCCGCGCCGCCCGCACGCGCGGCCTGCGCGTGCCCACCGACGTCTCCATCGTCGGCTACGACGACTCGCCCCTCATGGCGTTCACCGACCCCCCGCTCACCACGGTCCGCCAACCCGTGGCCACCCTGTGCCGCGTCGCCGTCTCCATGCTGCTGGCAGAGATCCGCCGCGAGCCCGCCCCGCGCACCGAGATCCTCGTCGAGCCCGAGCTCGTCGTCCGAGGATCGACTGGCGCAGCCCACGACCCGACCGCACGCTAGGACGTCATGACCCTCACCCACGAACCGTTCGGCACCACCGAATGGTGGCGTACCGCTGTCATCTACCAGGTCTACCCGCGCTCGTTCGCCGACGGGAACGGCGACGGCATCGGCGACCTGCCGGGCATCACCGCCCGGCTGGACCACCTGGCCGCGCTCGGTGTCGACGCCGTGTGGCTCAGCCCGTTCTACCGGTCCCCGCAGAAGGATGCCGGCTACGACGTGGCCGACTACCGCGACATCGACCCGCTGTTCGGCACCCTCGCCGACGCCGACGCGATGATCGCCCGCGCCCACGACCTGGGGCTGCGCGTCATCGTGGACCTGGTGCCCAACCACACGTCGTCCGAGCACGAATGGTTCCGGGCGGCGCTGGCTGCCGGTCCCGGCTCCCCCGAGCGGGACCGCTACCTGTTCCGGGACGGCCAGGGCGCGGGCGGCGAGCTGCCGCCCAACAACTGGCAGTCCGTGTTCGGCGGACCGGCATGGACGCGCATCGACGACGGCCAGTGGTACCTGCACCTGTTCGACTCCTCGCAGCCGGACCTCGACTGGACCAACCCGCAGGTGCGCGCCGAGTTCGAGGACGTGCTGCGCTTCTGGCTGCGCCGGGGCGTGGACGGGTTCCGCGTGGACGTGGCGCACGGGCTGGTCAAGGCCGAGGGCCTGCCCGACTGGCACGGCACCGTGGAGATGGCAGGCAGCACCGATCCCAGCACCACCGACCCCGGTGCCCCCGAGGACGGGCAGACGGAGGCGTCGACGAACGGCCCCATGTTCGACCAGGACGGCGTGCACGAGATCTACCGCTCGTGGCGCGCCGTGCTCGACGAGTTCGACCCGCCGGGCGAGCGGCACACGCGTGCCCTGGTGGCCGAGGCGTGGGTCGAACCGCTGTCCCGCCTGGCGCGCTACGTCCGCGACGACGAGATGCAGCAGGCGTTCAACTTCTCGTTCCTGACCACGCTGTGGGACGCGGCCGCCTACCGGGCCACCATCACCGAGTCGCTCAGGACGCTCGACGCGGTCGGGGCGCCCGCCACGTGGGTGCTGTCCAACCACGACGTGGTACGCCACCCCTCACGACTGGGCCTGCCCGTGCCCGGCACCAAGACCAACGGCATCTTCGCCCACGAGACGCAGCCCGACGAGGCCCTGGGCCTGCGCCGCGGCCGCGCCGCCACGCTGTTCATGCTGGCGCTGCCCGGCTCGGCGTACCTGTACCAGGGCGAGGAGCTGGGCCTGCCCGAGCACACCGCACTGCCCGACGACGTGCGCGAGGACCCGGCCTACTTCCGCACGGGCCACGCCGAGGCGGGCCGCGACGGGTGCCGCGTCCCCCTGCCGTGGGCCGCGGGCGAGCCCGCCTTCGGGTTCTCCCCCACCGGCCGCACCTGGCTGCCGCAGCCGACGTCGTGGGCGCCCTACGCCGCCGACGCCCAGGCGGGCGTCCCAGGCTCGACGCTCGAGCTGTACCGCTCGGCGCTCGCGCTGCGCCGCGAGCACGCGCTCGGGGCGGGCGGCCTGGAGTGGGTGGCCGGGTACTCGGACGACGTCGTCGCGTTCCGGGTGTTCCCCGCCGACGGCGGTGCGGGCGTGCTGGTGCTCGCCAACCTGGGCACGACGGCGGTGCCGCTGCCCGAGGGCGCCGACGCGCTGCTGGCCTCGACGGACCTGCCTGGCGACGAGACCCTCCCCGCCGACGTCACGGTCTGGCTGCGCGCCTGACAGTCGGTCCTGGGTCCTGCGCGCAGTCGCAGGACCCGGGGCGTCAGCCGCCGCTGACGGACAGCTCGGCCTCGCGCAGCTTGGCCTCCCACTCGGGGCTCAGGTCGCGCGAGTCGAGCCAGCCGTACGGCAGGTGCGGCGTCTTGGGGGTGCCCGCCCGCCCGCGCTGACCCTCGGCGTCCTTGCCCGGGTAGGGCGCGTCACCCAGGGCGTCGAGGCGTTCGCGCAGCTCCGCGAGCGTGGACACCAGGGCGAGGGCGTGCCGGGACTCGCCGCCCACGGCGTACCCCTTGAGGTACCAGGCCATGTGCTTGCGCAGGTCGCGCATGCCCTTGCCCTCCGCCTCGGCGCGGTCGCCGTCGTCGAAGAAGTCGATCATCAGCTCGCCGTGCCGGTAGATGGTCTCGGCCACCTGCTGCAGGGTGGGGCGCACCCGCACGGTGTGACCGTGGAACGCGGCGGCCAGGTCGGCGAACAGCCAGGGGCGCCCCTGGCAGCCACGCCCGACGACGACGCCGTCGGCGCCCGTCTCGGCCACCATGCGCAGGGCGTCCTCGGCCGACCAGATGTCGCCGTTGCCCAGCACGGGGACACCGGTGACGGCCTCCTTGAGCCGGGCGATCGACGGCCACCGGGCCTGCCCCGAGTAGTGCATCGCGACGGTGCGGGCGTGCAACGCGACGGCGGCGGCGCCCTCCGCTTCCGCGATGGGCCCGGCCTCGAGGTAGGTCAGGTGCTCGTCGTCGATGCCCTCGCGCATCTTGACCGTCACGGGCACCCCGTGCGGCTCCGCGGCGCGCACGGCGGCGCGCACGATGTCGGTGAAGAGCTGCCGCTTCCAGGGCAACGCTCCCCCGCCGCCCTTGCGGGTCACCTTGGGCACGGGGCAGCCGAAGTTGAGGTCCACGTGGTCCGCGCGGTCCTCCGCGGCGATGATCCGCACGGCCTCCCCCACCGTCGCGGGGTCGACGCCGTAGACCTGCACCGAGCGCGGCGACTCCTGCGGCCCGAACGTCACGATGCGCAGCGCCTCCGGGTTGCGCTCCACCAGGGCGCGCGAGGTGACCATCTCGGCCACGTACAGCCCGGGGTGGTGGCCGGTGGACGCGCCGGCCTCGCGGCACAGGGTGCGGAAGGCCGTGTTGGTGACCCCGGCCATGGGCGCCAGCACCACGGGCGTGTCCACCGTGATCGGGCCGATCCGCAACGGAGGCAGCACGCGCTGGGCAGCATCGAGGGTGGTGGTCATGGGCTCCAGTGTCCCACCGGACGCCGCGACCCCTACAGCCAACCGTTCTCGCGGGCGAGGCGTACCGCCTCGGCCCGCGTGCGCGCGCCCGTCTTCCCGATGGCGGCCGAGAGGTAATTGCGTACCGTCCCCTCCGACAGGTAGGCGTCGCGCGCGATTTGCGCCACCGTGCCGCCGCGCTCGGCCAGGGTCAGCACCTCGCGCTCCCGCTCCGTGAGCGGGCTCTCCCCCACGGCCAGCGTCGCGACGGCCAGTTCGGGGTCGACGACGCGCAGCCCCTGGTGCACGCGCCGCACGGCATCGGCGAGCTGTTCGGCCGGGGTGTCCTTGACGACGAACCCGCTGGCCCCGGCGTCGAGTGCCCGGCGCAGGTACCCCGGGCGGCCGAACGTGGTGACGATGAGAGAGCGGCAGCCCGGCACCTGGCCGGTCAGGGCCGCCGTGGCCGCGATGCCGTCCATGCCGGGCATCTCCACGTCCAGCAGGGCGACGTCGGCCCGGGCGTCACGGGCGGCGTCCACCACCTCGTCGCCGCGCCCCACCTGCGCCACCACGCTCAGGTCCGGCTCCAGGTCGAGCAGGGCTGCCAGGGCGCCGCGCACGAGGGCCTGGTCGTCGGCGAGCAGCAACCGGATCACGCGGGGAACCGTACCGCGACGCGGAACCCGCCCAGCGACCCGGGGCCCGTGATGAGGGTCGCCCCCGCCGCGCGCGCCCGCTCGGCCAGCCCGCGCAGCCCGTTGCTGCCCGCGGGCGCCGCCGTGGTGGTGCCGCGGCCGTCGTCGTCGACCATGAGCTCGCGCTCGTCGAGCGTGACGACCACGCGGCTCGCGGCCGCGTGCCGCAGCACGTTCGTGGTGGCCTCCCGCAGCGCCCACGCGAAGAGCTCCTGGCGTTCGGCGGGGACGGCGTCGACCGCACTGGGCAGCACCACCTCGATGCCCGCGGCGTCGTACGCGGAGCGGGCCGCCGCGAGCTCGCCCGCGAGCGTGACCGCCCGCGTGCCCGTGACCATGCCGCGCACGTCCGCGAGCGCCGAGCGCGCGAGCCGCTGGATGTCCGCGAGCTCGTCGGCCGCGCGGTCCGGGTCGGCGCGCAGCAGCCGGGCCGCGAGCTCGGCCTTGACGGAGACCACCGTCAGGGAGTGCCCGACGACGTCGTGCACGTCGCGGGCGAGGCGCTCGCGTTCCTGGGCGGCGGCCAGGGACACCACCTCTTCCTGGGCCCGGTAGAGCTGGCGGTTGCGGGTGATGAGCTGGGTGAAGCCGAACACGGCGAAGGCCGAGAGCACCACCGAGATGCTGGTCGAGTCCTCGGGCACCCAGCCGGGGATGACCCGCGGCAGCACGTAGGCGAGCACGGCGAACACGGCGGCCACCGCCAGCGCGGCCGGGCTGCGCAGCAGGAACACGGCGGTGACGCCCACGAACGTGCTGGCCACGAGCCCGGACTGGGCCCCGGCCAGGGTGGCGAACGCCACGAACACCACCTGCACGCTCAACGCGGCCACGGCGGCGCGGACCGGGATCGAGCGAACCCGGAAGGAGAAGGTGGAGGCCGCGAAGATCAGCGCGACGCCCACCGTGCCCGTGACGCCGAGCACCCGCAGCGCGGGCTCGGGCGCGGCGAGCGACGCGGTCAGCGGCTCGGACAGGTACCCCAGCCACACCATGCCGAACAGGGGCCCGAAGCGGCGCCACCGGTCGGAACGCCCGAAGGGTGCCCCACCGGCGTCGCGCGCCGGCGGGGTGCCCCACCGGGAGGTGGCCGGTCCGGACGGCTGGGGCTTCGGTGCGGTCACGGCAGCCACCGTGCCACAGCCGTGGTCACACGCGCGCCGTGTCGCGGCGGAACCGCCAGGCCGCGCCGGCCGCGAAGACGGCGCCCCAGGCGACCACGTTGACCAGCGCGGTCCAGGAGAAGTCGGCGCCGAGCGGCCACCGCACCAGTTCGGCCACCCCGAACACGGGGGTGAACTGGGCGATGTGGTAGAACACCGACCCCTGGGTCAGCGGCACGAACAGGCCGCCGGCGAACGAGAGCAGCGCCGTGAGCGGACCCAGGATCTGCATGATGTTCTCGGTGGGCAGCAGGTAGCCCATGAACAGCCCGAACGCGGCGAGCACGATCGACCCGAGCCAGGCGAGCAGCGCGCCGCCGATCCACGCACCCACGGTCATCTGGGCGTGGATCGCGGCGCCCACCACGAGCGTCACCGCCACGGAGACCGCGCCCAGGGCGAGCGCCCCCACCAGCTTGGCCAGGATGTACGACGCCGGGCGCAGCGGGGTCAGGCGCAGGTGGCGGGTCCAGCCCTGGGACCGCTCGACGGACACGCTCGCCCCGCCCGAGACGGCGGCCACCATGGCCCCGTACAGCGCCATGGACACGGTGATCCACGCGGTGACGTTGGTGTGCTCGGAGATCATCTGGGTGCGGTAGTCGGAGCTCGCGCCGAAGATCAGCAGGAACGCCACGGGCATGACCAGCCCGAAGATGAGCGAGCGGCGGTTGCGGGCCACCCGGCGCAGCTCGACCTTGATGTACCGCGTGTTGACCAGGGCGCGGGCGGCCGGTGCGGCCGGGTGTGCGGGGGCGGTGCGGGACAGGGTGGCGGTGCTCATCGCCGGGCTCCTTCGGTGGTGAGGGCGACGAACGCGTCCTCCAGGTTGTGGGCGGTCACCTCGACGTCGTGCGCCGCGGTCCTTCCGAGCAGGTGTCGCAGCACGGCGTCGGAGTCGCCCGTGCGCACCAGCACCCGGGCGCCGCGCTCCTCGACCGAGTCGACGTGCGCCAGGGCGGCCAGGGCGTCGACGGCGGCGGCGCGTGCGGCGTCGTCGTCGATCTCGGCGCTCACGACGCGACCGGCGGACAGGGCGCGCACCTCGGCCGGGGTGCCGTCGGCGACCACGCGGCCGTGGCTGACCATCACGATGCGGTCGGCGTACGCGTCGGCCTCCTCCAGGTAGTGCGTGGCGAAGACGACGGTGCGCCCGCGGGCGGCGTCCGCGCGGATGGCGGACCAGAACTCGCGGCGGCCCTCGACGTCCATGCCGGTGGTGGGCTCGTCGAGCAGCAGCAGGTCGGGGTCGGGCACCAGGGCCATCGCGAACCGCAGGCGCTGCTGCTGCCCGCCCGAGCACTTGGCCACCGTGCGCCCGGCCAGGTCGGCGATGCCGGCCCGCTCCAGGTAGGGCAGCGGGTCCACGTCGCGCCCGTACAGGGCGCCCGTCAGCCCCACCGTCTCGGCCACCGACAGGTCCCGCAGCAGGCCGCCCGTCTGCATGACGGCGGCCACCCGGCCCGCGGCCACGGCGTCGGCGGGCGTGCCGCCCAGCACCGCGAGGGACCCGTCCGTCGGGTCGGCCAGGCCCAGGATCATGTCGATCGTCGTCGTCTTGCCCGCACCGTTCGGGCCCAGGAAGGCGACGACCTCTCCCTGCTCGATGCGCAGGTCCAGCCCGTCGACGGCGCGGACCACCGCGCCGGGCGCACGGAACTCCTTGACGAGGCCGCGCAGCTCCAGCGCGGCAGGCGTTGTTCTCATGGCACGAGCCTCGCGCCGCGGCCGTCCTCAGGGCAGGCCCGCCCGTCATCGGCCCGGCATGACAACTGTCACGTCCTTGCCCGCAGGAGCGGCGGGTGCGCGGGGCACCCCCGCGCCACATGGCAGAGTAAGGAGCGCCGGCGTGGCCCCACGAGCCCCGGCCTCCTGGAAGGAACCCATGTCAGACACCCCGGCCCCCGCGGCTTCCACGACCTTGCCGACCGCCGTGCCACGACGCACCTGGCTCTCCTTGTCGGTGCTGCTCCTCGGCGTCGCGATGGCGCTGCTCGACACCACGATCGTCAACGTCGCACTGCCTACGGTCCGCACCAGCCTGGACGCCTCCGAGGCCACGCTGTCGTGGATCATCTCGGGTTACGCGCTCGCCTTCGGGCTCGCCTTGATCCCGTCCGGGCGGGTGGGCGACCGGTTCGGCCACGCTCCCGTGTTCATCGTCGGGCTCGCCGGGTTCACCCTGGCGTCCCTGTGGTGCGGGCTCGCGAGCGGTTCCGGGTCGCTCATCGTGGCCCGCGTGGTGCAGGGCCTGTTCGGCGGCATGTTCTTCCCCGCGGTGACCGCCCTGATCCAGCTCATGTTCCCCGGGCGCGTGCGGGGCAAGGCGTTCGCCGTCATGGGCGCCACCATCGGCTTCTCGACGGCGCTCGGGCCCATCGTGGGCGGCCTGCTCATCGAGGCGTTCGGCGAGGCCGACGGGTGGCGGTCCATCTTCTTCGTCAACCTGCCGTTCGGCGTCATCGCCGTCGTCGCCGCCCTGCGCCTGCTGCCGCGCGGCGCCGAGGCGGGTACGGCGCGTGGCGTCGACGCCGTCGGGCTCACGCTGCTGTCCGGGTCGCTCGTCGCGCTGCTCGTGCCCCTCATCCAGGGCGAGGATGCCGGGTGGCCGCTGTGGACGTGGCTCTCGCTCGTGGGAGCCGTCGTGCTGATGGTCCTGTTCAGCTTCTGGGAGGTGGCCGTGGTGCGGCGCGGGAAGGTGCCGCTCGTGCCGCCGCACCTGTTCGCCCACGGTCATTTCACCGGCGGCGTCATCCTCGCGATGGTCTACTTCGCGGCGTTCACCGGGATCTTCTTCACCATCTCGCTCCTGTGGCAGGCCGGCCTGGGGCACTCGGCCCTCTCGTCCGGCCTGGTGAGCGTGCCCTTCGCGATCGGCTCCATCATCGGGGCCTCGCAGAGCGACCGGCTGGCCCGCAGGCTGGGGCGCACCGTGCTGGCCATCGGCACCGCGATGGTCGCTGTCGGCCTCGTCACCGTGTGGGTGCTGTTCGTGACCGTGCCCGGCCAGGACCTGACCCACTGGGCGCTGCTCGGGCCGCTGCTGGTCGCGGGCATGGGCTCGGGCATGTTCATCGCGCCGAACGCCCAGTTCATCGTGTCGACCGTGGACCGCACCGAGGCCGGCGCCGCCTCCGGCGTCATCGGCGTCGTGCAGCGGATCGGCTCTGCGGCGGGCATCGCCGTGATCGGCGCGGTGCTGTTCGGGTCCTTGACCTTCCCGCCCGGGCAGCCGACCCCCGAGATCGTGGCCACGGTGTTCACCTCGGCCGCGGCGCACGCGATGGCGGTTTCCGCCGTCCTGGCGATCCTCGCCTTCGTGCTGGTGTTCGTGCTCCCCAAGCAGGTCGACCACTGACGAGGTGGTGCTCCTCTCGGGGAGAGGAGCACCACTTCGCGGTCAGGCGCTCAGCGGTCAGGCGCCCAGCAGGCGAGCGCCCAGGTAGCCGGCCACCTGGTCCAGGGCGACGCGCTCCTGCGCCATGGTGTCGCGGTGGCGGATCGTGACGGCCTGGTCCTCCAGGGTGTCGAAGTCGACCGTGACGCAGTACGGCGTGCCGATCTCGTCCTGGCGGCGGTAGCGCTTGCCGATGGCCTGGGTGACGTCGTAGTCGACGTTCCAGTGCTCGCGCAGCTCGGCAGCCAGCTTCTGCGCCGTCGGCAGCAGCTCGGCCGACTTGGACAGGGGCAGCACGGCGGCCTTGACCGGGGCCAGGCGCGGGTCGAGGCGCAGCACGGTGCGCTTGTCGACACCGCCCTTGGTGTTGGGCGCCTCGTCCTCCGCGTACGCCTCGACCAGGAACGCCATGAGCGACCGGGTCAGGCCGGCAGCGGGCTCGATGACGTACGGGTAGTACTTCTCGTTCGTCACCGGGTCGCGGTACTGCAGGTCCTTGCCGCTGTGCTTGCTGTGCGTCCTGAGGTCGAAGTCGGTGCGGTTGGCGATGCCCTCGAGCTCGCCCCACTCGCTGCCCTGGAACCCGAAGCGGTACTCGATGTCCACGGTGCGCGTCGAGTAGTGCGACAGCTTCTCGGCCGGGTGCTCGTAGTGGCGCAGGTTCTCCCGCGCGATGCCCAGGCCCGTGTACCAGTCGGTGCGCTGGTCGATCCAGTACTGGTGCCAGTCGGCGTCGGTGCCGGGCTTGACGAAGAACTCCATCTCCATCTGCTCGAACTCGCGGGTGCGGAAGATGAAGTTGCCCGGCGTGATCTCGTTGCGGAACGACTTGCCGATCTGCGCGATGCCGAACGGCGGTTTGCTGCGCGTGGCGGCAGCCACGTTCGCGAAGTTCACGAAGATGCCCTGGGCGGTCTCGGGGCGCAGGTAGTGCAGGCCGGACTCGTCCTCGACGGGGCCCAGGTACGTCTTGAGCATCATGTTGAAGTCACGCGGCTCGGTCCACTGGCCACGGTTCCCGCAGTTCGGGCAGGCGATGTCAGCGAGGGCTACCTCGTCCGGATCTGCCAGGCCCTTCTTCTCGGCCACGGACTCCTGCATCTGGTCCACGCGGAACCGCTTGTGGCAGGACAGGCACTCGGTGAGCGGGTCGGTGAACACACCCACATGGCCGGAGGCGACCCACACCTGGCGCGGCAGGATCACGGCGGAGTCGAGGCCCACGACGTCGTCGCGCCGCGTCATCGCCTTCCACCACTGGCGCTTGATGTTCTCCTTGAGCTCGACGCCGAGGGGCCCGTAGTCCCAGGCGGAGCGGGAGCCTCCGTAGATCTCGCCCGACTGGAAGACGAAGCCCCGGCGCTTGGCCAGGGAGACGACGGCGTCGAGACGTGCGGAGGGGGAAGGCGCAGCGGCCACGGGATCACTCCTGTGCGATCGGCCCGCCGGTGGCTCCGGCGGAACTTCGGGGGACGCCGGTCGGCGTCGGCGCACCAGCCTACGGTGCGCGCGCGGCGATGTCGGAGGCCGTGCGCGCTCGTTGGCGGGCGATCGTGGTGCGAGATCGCCCCCGATTTTGACAATCATTCTCAACAGCGCGCAGGATGGGGCCGTGAACCTGCACCGGACCGCTGCCCGAGCCGTCGCCGTCACCACCGCCGCCCTCCTGCCGCTGACCCTCTGCGCCTGCGGGTCCGGCCAGGACGCCGCGGACGACGGTCGCGTCCAGGTGCTCACCTCGTTCTACCCGCTGCAGTTCGTGGCCGAGCAGGTCGCGGGCGACCTCGCCGACGTCGAGAACCTCACCCCGCAGGCCGCCGACCCCCACGACCTGGAGCTCTCCCCCGCGCGGACCCGGGATATCTCGACGGCCGACGTCGTCGTCACGCTGCACGGGTTCCAGCCCGCCGTCGACGAGGCGATCGAGGCCCGCAACCCGGCGCACGTCGTCGACGCCGCCGACGTCGTGACCCTGCTGAGCGCCGAGGTCACCGGCGGCGAGGAGGACGAGCACGCCGACGACCACGGCGACGAGGAACACGAGGACCACGAGGGCCTGGGCGGCCTCGACCCGCACTTCTGGCTGGACCCCACCCAGCTCGCCAAGGTCGCCGCACCCGTCGCCGACGCGCTGAGCGCCGTCGACCCCGAGCACGCCGCCACGTACGCCGCGAACGCGAGCGCCCTGGTGGACCGCCTGGACGCGCTCGACGCCGAGCTCGCCGCGGGGCTCGCCCCGTTCGCCGGGGCAGAGCTGGTCACGAACCACACCGCGTTCGGCTACCTGGCACACCGGTACGGACTCTCACAGGTGGGCGTCACGGGCCTGGACCACGACACGGAGGCCTCCCCCGCGAGGCTGCGGGAGATCGGCGACATCGTGCGCACCCACCACGTGACCACCCTGTTCACCGAGTCGCTGATCAGCCCCAAGATGATGGATACGCTCGCCTCCGACCTGGGGGTGGCGACGGCGCAGCTCGACACCCTGGAGGGCCTGACTGCGGACAAGGCCGCCAACGGGGAGGATTACGTGAGCATCATGCGCGAGAACCTCAGCACGCTGACCGAAGGGCTCAACGCGAAGTGACCAGTTCGAACGTCGTCATCGACGCGCGCGACGTGCACGTGCGGCTCGGCTCCAGCCACGTGCTGCGCGGCGTCGACCTGCGGGTGGAGCGCGGCGAGGTGGTCGCGCTGCTGGGCGCGAACGGATCGGGCAAGTCGACGCTGGTGCGCACGCTGGTCGGCGCGCTGCCCGCGGCGTCGGGCTCGATCCAGGTGCCGCCGCCCGCCCGCATGGGGTACGTCCCGCAGCGCGTGAGCGCAGCCGGCGGCATCCCGTCCACGGCGCAGGAGGTGGTGGCCTCCGGGCTGCTGCGTCCGGGCCGCCTGCGCCTGCCGCGCGGCTGGCGGGACCAGGTGCACGACGCGCTGGGCCTGGTGGGCCTGGCCGACCGCTGTCACGACGCCACCAACCACCTCTCGGGCGGGCAGCAGCAGCGCGTGCTCATCGCGCGCGCCCTGGTGCGCGAGCCGGAGGTGCTGGTGCTCGACGAGCCGGTCGCCGGCGTCGACCACCCCTCGCAGGAGCAGTTCGCGGCCACCATGACGCGTCTGGTCGCGCAGGGCCTCACCGTGCTGGTGGTGCTGCACGAGCTCGGCGAGCTCGCGCCGCTCGTCACCCGCGCCGTCGTGCTGCGGCACGGGCGGGTGGTGCACGACGGCGCTCCGCCGTCGGCCAGGAACGGGCACGCGGCCGCCGACCACGAGCACGTGCACCCGCACGCGGCGACGACGACGCCGGAGCACGGCGACGAGTCCGGCTTCGCCGGTTTCGAGGACTCGACCGCCGCACTGACCGACCACCCTGAGGCCTGAGGAGGTCCCCGTGGACGAGCTGAGGCTCATGCTCAGCGACCCGCTGATGCAGCGCGCGCTGATCGCCGCGCTGCTGGTGGGGGCGGCCGCCCCCGTGGTGGGCACGTATCTGGTGCAGCGCCGGCTGTCGTTGCTGGGCGACGGCATCGGGCACATCGCGCTCACGGGCGTGGCGCTGGGCTGGCTGGTGGGTGCCGCGATGGGCCTGCGCCCGCACGACGTGCTGACCATCCCGGGCGCGGTGCTCACCGCCGTGATTGGGTCGGTGCTCATCGAGGTGGTGCGCCGTCGCGGGCGCACGTCGGGCGACCTGGCCCTGGCGCTGATGTTCTACGGCGGCATCGCGGGTGGCGTGCTCATCATCGGGATCGCGGGCGGCACGTCGGGCAACCTCATGGCGTACCTGTTCGGCTCGATCTCCACCGTCTCCAGCACGGACCTGATCCTGACGGCGGTGCTGTCGGCGATCATCCTGGGCATCGGGCTGGGGCTGCGCACCGCGCTGTTCGCGGTGAGCCACGACGAGGAGTTCGCGATCGCGTCGGGCCTGCCGGTGTGGCTGCTCAACATGGCCGTCGCGGTGGTGGCGGCGCTCACCGTGACCGTGGCGATGCGCGTGGTGGGCCTGCTGCTGGTCTCGGCGCTCATGATCGTGCCGGTGGCCGTGGCGCAGCAGCTCACCCACTCGTTCAGCAGGACGATGGGCCTGGCGTCGATCGTGGGCGTCACGGTGTGCGTGGTGGGGCTGTCGATCACGTACTGGCACAACGTGTCGCCCGGCGCGACGATCGTGGTGCTCGCCATCGGCGTCTACCTGCTCGCCGCGGCGGCCCGTCCCCTGCTGCACCGCAGGGCCGCCTCCGCCGCCCACGACCCGCACCCCGACATCCCCGACGACGTCCGCGTGCCGGCCGCCGCCACCAAGAAGCCCACCGGGAAGCCCACCGGGAAGCCCACCGGGAAGACCGCCGAGAGTTCGAGGTGCCCGTCATGACGGCCGCCACGCACGGCCCGGTCCGGATGACGCGGCAGCGTGCCGCCGTCGCGGACGCCCTCCAGGGGGTCGAGGAGTTCCGCAGCGCGCAGCAGCTCCACGAGGTGCTGCGTTCGCGCGGGGACACCGTGGGCCTCGCCACCGTGTACCGCACGCTCCAGGCGCTGGTCGACGGCGGCGACGTGGACGTGCTGCGCACCGACGACGGCGAGAGCGTCTACCGCTGGTGCGCGCGCCGCGAGCACCACCACCACTTGGTGTGCCGCCGGTGCGGGCGCACGGTCGAGATCGACGGCCCGACGGTCGAGGCGTGGGCACACCGCGTGGGCGAGGAGCACGGCTTCGCCGACATCGACCACACGGTCGAGCTGTGGGGTACCTGCGCGTCGTGCCTGGCCGCGCTGCGCAACGCGACCCCGGAGGCATGAGAAGGTAAGGCTGTGCTTACCTCGCCGGCGGCCGCGCCGCCGCTCGCGCCCGCGCCCGGGCCCCGGCGCGGTCGCACCACCCTCGTCATCGCCGCCGCCGTGGTCCTGCTGGTCGCCGTCGTCGGCGCGAGCCTGCTGCTCGGGGTGCGCACGATCGCGCCCGGGCAGGTCTGGGCCGCCCTGACCAACCACGACCCCAGCAGCGCCGACCAGCAGGTGGTGCTCCAGCTGCGCGTACCACGCACCGTGCTGGGCCTGACCGCGGGGGTCGCCCTGGGCTGCGTGGGCACCGTGATCCAGGGTGTCGCGCGCAACCCCATCGCCGACCCCGGGCTGCTGGGCATCACGCCCGGCGCCTCCCTCGCCGTCGTCGTCGCCGTGTCCTTCCTGGGGGTGACGTCGCCGCTGGGGTTCGTGTGGTTCGCGTTCCTCGGATCCGCCCTCGCCTCCGTCGTGGTGTTCTCCATCGGGCGCGCGCAGCCCGTGCGGCTCGCCCTGGTGGGCGCCGCCCTGACGGCGTTCGTCACCCCCGTCATCGCGCTGCTCCTGCTGCGCGACACCCAGGCGTTCGACCAGTACCGGTTCTGGGCCGTCGGCTCGCTGACCGGTCGCGGGCTCGACGCCGTCGCCGCGCTCTGGCCGTTCCTCGTCGTCGGCGTGGTGCTCACCGCGGTCCTCGCGCCCCGGCTCACGCTGCTCGCGATGGGCGACGACGTCGCCGCGTCCCTCGGGCAGGACGTGCGCGTCACGCGCGGGCTCGCCGCCGCCGCGATCGTGGTGCTCGCCGGGACGGCCACCGCGCTGGCCGGGCCCATCGCGCTGGTCGGGCTGGTGGTGCCGCACGCGGCCCGCCGGCTGGTCGGCTCCGACTACCGGCGGCTCACCCCCGTGGCCGCCCTGCTCGGCCCCGTGATCCTGTTGGGGGCCGACGTCGTCGGGCGCCTCGTCGTGCCGAACTCCGAGCTGGAGGCGGGCGTCGTCGCCGCCTTCGTCGGGGCGCCGGTGCTGGTGGCCGTCGCCCGCGGCAAGACCGTGGTGGGCGTGTGATGGCGGTCCTCACCTCGACCAACGTCCTCGTGGCCACCGGACGCGCCGCACGCCGCCGCCGGCAGGCCCTCGTCGTCGGCGTCGCCGTGGTCGCGATCGTGGCGCTCGGCACGCTCGGGCTCACCCTGGGCGCCGCGGGCGTCTCCCCCGGGCGGGCGCTGGCCGCCGTCTTCGGCACCGGTGACCCGGTGGACGTGTTCGTCATCCAGCGCCTCCGCCTGCCCCGCGTGGGTGCGGCGGTGCTCGCGGGGGCCGCGTTCGCCCTGGCCGGTGCCCTGTTCCAGTCCACGCTGCGCAACCCGCTCGCCTCCCCCGACATCCTGGGCGTCTCCACCGGGGCGAGCCTCGGTGCCGTGTGGGCGCTCCTGGTGCTCGGCGTCAGCGGCGTCGCGGTCGCCGCGTGGGCGTTCGGCGGGGCGCTCGCCGCGGCCGCCGCCATCTGGCTGCTCGCCTGGCGACGCGGCCTGCACTCCATCCGGTTCGTGCTGGTGGGCGTCGGCATCTCGTACGTGTGCGGCGCCGTGCTGAGCTGGCTGCTCGCCCGCGCCGAGGTGCGCGACGCCCAGGCCGCCCTGCTGTGGACCATCGGGTCGGTCGCGGACGTGCGCGGCACCTCCCTGACGATCCTCGCCGCCGGGACGCTCGGCCTCGGCGCCGTCGCCACCGTGCTGGCCCCCTCGCAGGCACCACTCGCCCTGGGCGACGACCACGCCGCCTCGCTCGGCGTGCGCGTGCAGGTCGCCCGCGGCGGCGCCCTGGTGGTGGCCGTCGGCCTGGTCGCCGTCGCGACCTCCGCGGCCGGTCCGGTCGCGTTCGTCGCGCTCGTCTCCCCCGCCATCGCCCGGCGGCTCCTCGACGACGGCGGCGCGGACCTCACCGCCTCGGCCGTCATCGGCGCTCTGCTCGTCCTCGCCGCCGACCTGCTCGGCCAGCACGCCCTCGGGACGCTCACCGTCCCGGCCGGCGTGGTGACCGGGCTGGTGGGCGCCCCCTACCTGCTGTGGCTGCTCAGCGGCCGCGCCGACCGAAAGGTGGCCGTCGAGTGACCGGCGCCCCCGCACCCGCATCGACCGCGCCCGCGCTCCGCGCCGAGGGGGTGCGGCTCGGCTACGACGGGCGCACCGTCGTTGACGGCCTCACCCTCGACCTGCCCGCCGGCAAGATCACCGCCATCGTGGGACCCAACGCCTGCGGCAAGTCCACGCTCCTCAAGGGGCTCGCCCGCCTCCTGCCGCTCGAGGCGGGCCGGGTGCTGCTCGGCGGCGCCGACGTCGCCCACCTGCCCCGGCGCGAGCTGGCCAAGGCCCTCGGCGTGCTCCCCCAGTCCTCCATCGCCCCCGACGGCATCCGCGTCGCGGAGCTCGTCGCCCGCGGCCGGTTCCCCCACCAGGGCTGGTTCGGGCGACACTCCTCGGCCGACGACGCCGTGGTCGCCCGCGCCCTGGAGGCGACCGGGACCGCGGCGCTCGCCGACCGACCCGTGGCCGAGCTCTCAGGCGGGCAGCGCCAGCGCGTGTGGATCGCGATGGTGCTCGCCCAGGAGACGGGCATCGTGCTGCTCGACGAACCCACCACGTTCCTGGACGTCGCCCACCAGGTGGACCTGCTCGACCTGCTCTCCGCGTTGAACGAGACGCAGGGCACCACCGTGGTCATGGTGCTGCACGAGCTCAACCTGGCCGCCCGCTACGCCGACCACCTCGTGGTGATGCGCGACGGCGCGGTGGTCACCCAGGGCGAGCCGTCCCAGGTGCTCACCGCCGAGGCGGTGCGCGCGGCGTTCGGCCTGGAGGCGCGCGTGGTGCCGGACCCCGTCTCGGGCACGCCTCTGGTGGTGCCGGTGGGCCGGACCCGCAACGGCGGACGCTGACCGGCGGACACCGACCGGGAGCCGCTGGCTGGCCGCCAGTGATCGAGATACGTCACGGCGGCGTTGCGTAATCGGCTCCACGCCAGGTTAGCCTTACCTCACCCGGCCGCCGTCGCGGCCCATCCCCCCTTGAGGAGCATCACCCGTGCGCTTCCGCCGCCCACTCACCTCCTTGGCCGCGCTGCTGGCCACCGCCGCGCTCGCTCTCGCGGGCTGCTCCGCAGCAGACCCCGACGACGGAGCCACCCCCACGGGTACCACCGCCACGGGCTCCGCCACCGGCGCCACGGACTCGTTCCCGATCACGGTCACCTCCGCCCTGGGCGACGCCACCATCACGGCCGAGCCCGAGCGGGTGGTCACCTGGGGCTGGGGCTCCACCGAGGCGGCCATCGCCGTCGGGGTGTACCCCGTCGCCGTCTCCGAGCAGGTGTGGACCGCCGGGGCGGGCAACCTGGTCCCCTGGGTCGAGGAGGCGTACGACAAGGCCGGGGTCACACACCCGACCGTGCTCACGGACGAGGCCTCGGGCGCTACCGTGCCCTACGAGCAGATCATCGCCGCGAAGCCCGACCTCATCCTGGCGCCCTACTCCGGGCTGACCCAGGAGCAGTTCGACCTGCTCAGTGACATCGCCCCGGTGGTCGCGTTCCCCGACGGGCCGTGGACCACTCCGTGGGACGACACCATCCGCATCACCGCCAAGGCGCTGGGCCGCACGGCCGCCGGTGACGCCGTCCTCCAGCAGATCGACGACTTCCTGGCCGGCCAGAAGGCCGCGCACCCCGAGCTCGACGGCGTCACCTTCGCCGGCATCTGGGACGGCGACGGCTCCGTGTCCGTCTACACCCCGGCCGACTCGCGCGTCGCCATCCTGCAGAACGTGGGCCTGAAGATCGCGCCGTCCGTCAGCGCCCTCGACACCTCGGACGGCGGGTTCTTCTTCGACCTGTCCTACGAGAAGCTCGACGAGCTCACCGCCGACTTCGTCATCATCTACGGTGCCACCGAGGAGGAGGTCGAGGCGTCGCTCGCCAAGCCCGCCCTCCAGGCGATCCCGGCGGTCGCGGCCGGCAAGGTGGTCAAGGTCGTCGGCCCGGCAGAGGTGTCCTCCGTCTCCCCGCCCACCGCCCTGACCTTCGAGTGGTCCAAGGGCCTGCCGACGCTCATCCAGGACATCGCCACGACGATGGCCGGCTGAGGGCGGCGCACCGGGAGCGCTACGCCTGCGGCTTGTCCACCGCACCGCCCAGACGCCGCTCCCGGTGCGCGAACTCCTCGCACGCCCGCCACAGGTGCCGCCGGTCGACGTCGGGCCACAGGTCGGGGATGAACATCATCTCGGCGTAGGCCGCCTGCCACAGCTGGAAGTTGCTGGTGCGCTGCTCGCCGCCGGAACGCAGGAACAGGTCCACCTCCGGCACCTCGGGCACGTAGAGGTACTTGGCGATCGTCTTCTCGGAGATGCGGTCCGGGCTCAGCCGGCCCGCCTTGACCTCACGGGCGATCGCGGCGGCCGCGTCGGCGATCTCGGCCCGGCCGCCGTAGTTGACGCACATCGTCAGCGTGCAGACGTCGTTGTCCTTCGTCATCTGCTCGGCCACCTGAAGCTCTCTGATCACGGAGCCCCACAACCGCGGCTGCCGCCCGGCCCAACGGATCCGCACACCCCACGAGCCCATCTCGTCGCGCCGACGCCGGATCACGTCCCGGTTGAAGCCCAGCAGGAACCTGACCTCCTCGGGCGAGCGCTTCCAGTTCTCCGTGGAGAACGCGTAGGCGCTGATGTTCTTCACGCCGAGCTGGACGGCGCCCGCGACGACGTCGAGCAGCTGTTGCTCGCCGCGCTTGTGCCCCTCGATGCGAGACAGCCCGCGCTGGTTGGCCCACCGGCCGTTTCCGTCCATGACGACGGCGACGTGCCGCGGCAGCAGGTCCGGCGCGATCGACGGTGGCGTCGCGCCCGACGGGTGCGGGAACGGCTCGGCGTAGGTGCGGGGCATCAGGCCTCCAGGTCGGGCCGGTGCGCGGGCACCGGAACGGTTCGATCCACGTGACGCAGCGAGCGCAGGGTGCGCTCCAGGTAGTACTGCGCGTAGGCGGCCACGAGCCCGGACGCCTCGCGCCGGTGCCGCTGGTCCGCGACGTCGGCCACCGCCCAGTCGCCCGTGAGCAGGGCGGCGAGCAGCGCGAACGTCTCCGGCGCGGGCGCCGGCGACCCGGGCGGACGGCACCGCGCACACACGGCCCCACCGGTCGCCACCGAGAACGAGTGGTGCGGGCCGGGCGCACCGCACCGGGCACAGTCGGT
Source organism: Xylanimicrobium pachnodae JCM 13526 = NBRC 107786 (assembly GCA_001592145.1). GTDB lineage: Bacteria > Actinomycetota > Actinomycetes > Actinomycetales > Cellulomonadaceae > Xylanimonas > Xylanimonas pachnodae. Next base: position 55,598 of record BCWJ01000011.1, read on the forward strand.
GAACGACGGCGCCCACCCCGCCACCGACAGAGCCCGCAGCAGGTACGAGTCGAGCACCAGCGACGGCGCGTGGTCGCGCCCGGCGAGCGCCCGCAGCGCCCCGGACAGCAGCCAGAACTGCTGCACGGCCGGTTCGCGCTCCGCGTCCACGAGCCGGTCCGCGGCCTCCAGCATCGGGGCCCCGGCCGTGTACAGACCGTAGTCGTCGCAGATGGGGCGGGCGTACGGGCCGATCGTCTCCACCTGGGTCACGGTGTCGAGCGAGCGCCCGACGTGGAGCTGCACATCCACCACCATGAACGGTTCGAGCCGCGCGCCGAAGCGCGACGAGGTGCGCCGCACCCCCTTGGCCACGCCGCGCACCTTGCCGTTCTCGCGCGTGAGCAGGGTGACGATGCGATCGGCCTCGCCCAGCTTCTGGGTGCGCAGCACGATCGCGTCGTCTCGGTACAGGGGCACGGCCCCATTGTCCCCCGCCCCACCCACACGTGTGGGCACGAACGCCTGCCACACTGGTGCCCCGCAACGCCGTGACACCCGAGCAGGAGCCACCCTTGTCATTCCGCGCCGCGCAACAGATCCCGGACGGTCTCGTGCCGCTGGAACCGGGCGACCCCCGCGAGCTGGGCGGGCACCGACTGCTCGGCCGCCTGGGCGCCGGCGGCATGGGGGCCGTCTACCTGGGCCAGCTGCGCAGCGGGCGGCTGCTCGCCGTCAAGGTGGTGCGCCCGGAGTTCGCCCGCGACCCGGAGTTCGTCGCGCGGTTCCGCCGCGAGGTCACCGCTGGACTCACGGTACGCGGGCGGTACACGGCGACGCTCATCGACGCCGACCTCGACGACGCCTCCCCGTGGTTCGCCACCGAGTACGTTCCGGGGCCCACCCTGGAGCAGGCCGTGGCGCAGCGCGGCCCTCTGGACCCGCCGGAGGTGTGCGCGCTCGTGGACGCCCTCGCGGAGGCACTGTCGACGGTGCACCAGGCGGGACTGGTGCACCGTGACCTCAAGCCGGCCAACATCCTGCTCGGCCCGGACGGGCCGTGCCTGATCGACCTGGGTATCGCGCACGCGGAGGACGCCACGGCTCTGACCAGCACCGGGATGCCGCTGGGCACCCCCGTGTTCATGGCGCCGGAGCAGGCACGCGGCCAGACGGCGACCACGGCCACCGACGTGTGGGCCCTGGGCGCGGTGGCCTTCTTCGCCGCCACCGGGCGCAGGCCGTTCGGCCAGGGCCGGCCGGACGTCGTCTACTACCGCGTGGTCCACGAGGAGCCGCAGCTCGATGCGTGCCCACCGTCGCTGCTCGCCTTCGTACGCGCCTGCCTCAGCAAGGACCCGGCCGCACGCCCCACGGTCCAGGCCGTGCTCGCCGACGGCCCCATGGCCGGGTCGGCCGCGCGTCCCCTTCCTCCCCTACCCCAGGCCCGTCAGGACGGCGAGGAGGAGGCCGCCACGCACCTGCGGGACACGGTGTCCGGCGCCCGTCCCGCGGCGGACGACACGAGCACCCACGGTTCCACCGGGTCCGCGCACGCCCGTGCGGCACGCCGCCGCCGGATGCTGGGTGCGGCCGCCGCGGTCGTGCTGGTCGCCGCCGGGACCACCGCCGCGGCCATGTGGCACCGAGGCGCCCCGCAGCCTCCCGCGCCGCCCGTGTCACCCACCCCGACCGCGTCGCCCTCCCCCGCAGCGGTGTCGTCGTCGGACCTGACGAGCGACCCGACGAGCGACCTGGCCACCGGGCCGTCCCCGGCCACGGACCCGACAACGGACCCGACCACTGCCGCGGCCGGCGCAGTCGTCGACGAGTGCCTCCTTGGTTCGTGGGAGCAGACGACGATGACGGACACCTGGTCGTTGCTCGGCACCTCGGTGCCGGTGACCGGCTGGAACGGGCGGGTCCTGGAGTTCCACCCGGACGGCACCGAGGTGGTCTCCTACACGGGCGCGGACGCGGTGCGGGGTACGACCACGGCCGGCGAGCTCGTCGACACCTGGTCCGGGCAGTCGGTGTACGCGCTCACGGCGAGCGAGGGCACGATCCGGTACTCGGGGGTCGACCACTCGCACGTGTCGGTGGTGCGCGAGTTCTTCGGTGTCACCGAGACATACCGCCCCTCGGACGTGGCAGGTGAGGACATCACCTATGTCTGCGACGACTCCACCATGACGCAGTCCTCGGGGGACTACGCGGCGTCGTTCACCAGGATCGGCTGAACACCGGGGCTCCGGCAGGCCCGGCCAGCGATCTCCACGAGCGATGACCGAGCCTGCCGAGACGTCAGTCGCGTGCCGCCCGGTTGATGGCGGAGACGATCGCCTTGAGGGACGCCGTCGTGATGGAGGGGTCGATGCCGACGCCCCACAGCACGTCGTCGCCCACGAGCGCCTCGACGTAGGCCGCCGCCTGCGCGTCGCCGCCCTCCGACAGGGCGTGCTCCGCGTAGTCGAGCACCTTGACCTGGACGCCGACGTGCGCGATGGCGTCGACGAACGCCGCGACCGGGCCGTTGCCGGAGCCCTCGAGCGTGACGTCGTCGCCCCGGTCGAACACGTCCACCGACATGGTGGTGGTGCCGTCCTCAGCGGCGACGGTGCGGATCTCGCGCAGGCGCAGGCGGCCCCACTGCTCCAGGTCGGTGTGCGCGCCGTCCTCGGCGGGCAGGTACTCGTCGGTGAAGATGCGCCAGATGTCGTCGCCCGTGACCTCGTGCCCCTCCGTGTCCGTGACGCGCTGCACGACGCCGGAGAACTCGATCTGGAGGCGGCGCGGCAGGTCGAGCGCGTGCTCCGCCTTGAGCAGGTAGGAGATGCCGCCCTTGCCGGACTGCGAGTTGACGCGGATGACTGCCTCGTAGGAGCGGCCGACGTCGCGCGGGTCGATGGGCAGGTACGGCACGCCCCAGGTGAGCTCGTCCACGGTGACGCCCGCGGCCTCGGCTCGTCCGGCCATGTGCTCGAACCCCTTCTTGATGGCGTCCTGGTGGGAGCCGGAGAAGGCGGTGAACACCAGGTCGCCCACGTACGGGTGCCGCTCGTGGACGGGGAGCTGGTTGCAGTACTCGACCGTGCGCCGGATCGCGTCGATGTCGGAGAAGTCGATCTGCGGGTCGATGCCCTGGCTGAACAGGTTCATGCCCAGGGTCACCAGGTCCACGTTGCCGGTGCGCTCGCCGTTGCCGAACAGGCAGCCCTCGATGCGGTCGGCGCCGGCCTGGTAGCCGAGCTCGGCGGCGGCCACGGCGGTGCCCCGGTCGTTGTGCGGGTGCAGGGAGAGCACCACGTTCTCGCGATGGTCGAGATGGCGGCTCATCCACTCGATGGAGTCGGCGTACACGTTGGGCGTGGCCATCTCGACCGTGGCCGGAAGGTTGACGATCACCGGGCGGTCGGGCGTCGGCTCGAGGACGTCGAGCACCTCGTTGCAGATCCGCGCCGCGAACTCCAGCTCGGTGCCGGTGTACGACTCGGGCGAGTACTCGTAGTAGATCGTGGTCTCGGGAACGGTCTCCTCGAGCTTGCGGCACAGCCGCGCGCCCTGGAGCGCGATGTCGACGATGCCGTCCATGCCGGAGCGGAACACGACCTCGCGCTGGAGGATGGACGTGGAGTTGTAGAGGTGCACGATCGCCTGCTTGGCGCCGCGAATGGCGTCGTACGTACGCTCGATCAGGTGGTCGCGGCACTGGGTGAGCACCTGGATGACGACGTCGTCCGGGATGCGATCGGACTCGATGAGCAGGCGCACGAAGTCGTAGTCGGTCTGCGACGCCGACGGGAACCCGACCTCGATCTCCTTGTAACCCATCCGCACGAGCAGCTCGAACATGCGCAGCTTGCGCTCGGCGTCCATCGGCTCGATGAGGGCCTGGTTGCCGTCGCGCAGGTCGACGGCGCACCAACGCGGCGCCTTCGTGGGGCGAGCATCCGGCCAGGTGCGGTCGGGGAGATCGACCGCGATCTGCTCGTGGAACGGCAGGTACTTGTGCGCCGGCATGGCCGACGGCGTCTGGGGGTTCCGGGCGGCGATGCCGCGAACGGTGTCATGAATCATGCGAGTGGTCCTTCGTGCTCAGAGTTCTGGGGGCCGGCACACCAGATCTCCCGCGGAGGGGAACCGGCCTCAGAGGGCCCCACCGCGGCAGGCAAGCAGAAGAGTCACCGTGTCGCGCACCGGGCCACCATATACCTGCCGCGCCCACGCGGACCGCGCCCCGCCGCGGGCTCAGCGTCGCGTGCGCAGCGCGGCGTCGACCTCGGGGTCGCCCAGTGCCCCGAGCCAGTCGAGCAGGGCCGGGTAGGTGGACGGGTTCGCGGCGACGTAGCGGCGCAGCTCAGGCGCCTGAGCCGCGATCTGGGCCAGGTCCGCCAGCGGGGTGGCCGGGTCGAGCGCCTGGCTCACGCTCCAGCCGGACGCTGTCGGAGCGTCGCTGATGGCGGGCATCACCTCGGTGGCGCCGACGACGCCGAACGGTCCGGTGGCGGGGGGCGCCGTGTCCGGGCCCACCTGCTGGATCGCCTCGGCGGCCCGAGGCCCGGCCGTCGGCGCGGGGTCCGCGGACGCGGCATCCGCGGGCGTCACAGCGGGCGCGGGATCCACGGGCGTCGCAGCGGGCGCACCGACCGGCTCCATGATGGTCGTCTCCCCCGCCGTGGCGTTCATGGTGACCCCGCCGGACGCGCCGGCCATGGCGGGCGGGTACGAGCGCACGGCGGGCGCCGGCGCCTGCTGAAGCTCGACGGCACCGGCCTCCGGGACGCCGGGCGCAGGGGTCTGCTCGCGCAGCTCACGCAGCGAGCGGGGCACCAGGAGCACGGCCAGCACCGTTGCCGGTGCACCGAACGCGAGCAGCCAGTCGGCAGGGCTCGTCGCCGTGCCGATCCCGGCGCCCACGACGAGCAGGACGCACCCCAGGACGGCGGCGATCACGCTGGCTCCCACGGCCGTGGCATGGCCCGCCACCAGGTCGGCTCGCAGGGCACGCCGGGCGAGGAAGAGCGTGACGGCCACCACGAGGCCGAGGATCAACCGCACCACGGTCTCGACCGTGTCGGGGTTGGGGTTGGACGAGCTCAGCACGATCACGGCCATGACCGCGATGTAGGCGCCCAGCAGGATGCCCACCTCGAGCGCCTTGACGGCGACGTCGGCCCAGAGCCTCGGCTGGGCGTCGGCAGCCACCTTCTGCCCCACGACGTGGGGTACTGCGACGGCGGCGAGCACCGGTAGCACGGTGAACCCGAACGAGGGGCCGTGCACGCTGTCGATCCAGTGCGCGCCCTCCGCGCCACCCACGAGGGCCGCACCGGCGGCCAGCACGATACCGAGGGCCACGAGCAGCACCCCTGCCGCCTCGTCACCCCGCGCGTACCGGCCCGCCGTGAGCCACAGCAGCGCGAGCACGAGCAGCGCTGCGACCGCGAGCGCCAGCACGCCGGACAGCTCCACGGGGAGTTCGAGGGCCATGACGATCGGGGCCGCCACGGCGCCCAGCGCGATGAGGCCCGCGACGACCGGCACGTCGCGGCGCCACGGCAGCTCGGCGGCGAGCACCGCCCCGGCCAGGCTCAGCCCGAGTCCGGCCCCGACGCCGACCGTGACCCCGGGGAGCACGTCGAACAGCACGTACAGCACCGCCACCACGGAGACCGGCGCCAGGCCCACGAGGCGCACGCGGCGCTCGTCGGCCGCCCAGGACCCGGTGAAGAGCTGGGCGCGCCGCGCGTACGGCAGGGCTATGGCGGCCACGGCCAGGACCGTCGTCAGGACGACCTCGAGGCGGTCGCTGCCACGCTCGGTCGCCGTCCAGGGCAGGGCCAGGCCCACCAGCAGCGCGATCACGGCCACGACGTCACGCACGACGTCGCGCACGGGCACGTCGGCGAACGGCGCCCGCGGGGTCCGTTCGGTGGTCGGGGTCTCGTCGGTCATGCGTGCTTCTCCCTTGCTGGGCGGCGTCCGGCCGGGACGGGCGGGACGTCTCTCCCGTGCTTTCTAGCATGCGCGGCTCGGAGCCTGTCAGATGCCGAGCTGGTAGACCCCCCAGTAGGCCAGCCAGAGGATCAGCGACGCGGATCCCACCAGCACGGTCCACAGGGTCAGGTGGGCCGGCCAGCCGACCGCCACCGCGGCGTCGGTGTCCCCGGCGTGCCGCGCGGCCCGCACGTCACGGACCCGCCCGATGAACCGGGCGAACACCACCACGATCGCCAGGCCCAGCAGGCGCACACCGATCCACCCGCCCTGCACCACGATGCCGTCCTGCTCGTAGTTGAGGGCGAGCCGTGCCACGGCCATGAGGTACACGACCAGGGCGACGACGGTCACCACGGAGGTGAGCGAGATGCCGAGCAGCAGCGGCCGGATGCCTGGGGCGAGCCGGTGCCGGGCGGGCCCGGACTCGGGCAGTCCACGCGCGGCGGTGCGCAGGCGGCGCACCAGCGAGGTGACGACCCACACGAGGGGGCCGACCAGCAGCAGCCCGGCGCCACCGAGCACGGCACCGATGATGATGTCGCCGTTCCCCCACCATCGCGGGCGCGGGAAGCTCGACGCGTAAAAGAGCTGCTGGGGCTCGGCGCCGGCGATGCGCGGTTGTGCCGTCGCGGTCTCGGGCATGCCCTGGACCCAGGCGGCGACGTCGCGCGAGACGTCGGGCACCACCGCGCCGTCGATCCGCAGCCCGTGGTCCGCTCCCGCGTAGAAGCGCACGGTCACGGGTGCCACCCCGCCGGCCATGGCCGTGTCCGCGATGATCTGCCGGGTGCCCTGCTCGATCGGCATCGAGATGTCACCCGTGCCGTAGAGGACCAGCACGGGCGCCGTCTGTCGTTCGAGCCAGGGGGTGACGTCGAAGTCGGCGTAGTCGAGCATGCCGGACGGGAGCTGGATGCCCACGGCGCGCGGGATCGCCCGGAACACCTGGCTGGGCACGCGTGTGTTGCGCAGGTAGTTGTCGACGGCGAACGCCGCCTGCCAGCGCGGTGCGACGACGGGGGCGGACGCGAGCACCGTGAACGAGACCCGCGGGTCCTTGGCCTGCATGACGGGTGCGATCCAGGTGCCCTCGGACTCCGCGTAGATCCCCACGTTGTCCGGGTCGACGCCGTCGACGTCGCGCAGGAAGTCGACCGACCGCAGGTAGTCGTCGGCCATCGCCACGTAGTCGCGGTGCCAGAGCGTATACGTGTCGAGCCGCTTGTCCGGCACCAGGGTGACGACGCCGGCTGAGGCGATCTGCTCTGCCTGGGCGGGGAAGGCGTCCGTCCACCTGCCGGTGCCGGCACCGTGCACGAACACCATGCCGGGCAGGTCGTCGCCCGCGCCGACGGGTTCGCGCAGCAGAGCGCTGACCTCGTAGCCGTCGAGCTCGACGGTCACCACGGTGCTGCGGACCTCGAAGGTGCCGGGGGCGTGCACCCGCCCGTCCGCCATCCCCGCCTCGGTGCCACCGATCTCGGTGCTCGCCGCGGCGGGGCGGATGTGGTCGGTGAACGGCATCGGGTTCCAGTCGGGGCCTGACAGCGCCCCGATGACGGCCAGGCCTACGAGCAGGGTCGCACTTGTCGCAAGAGTCCTCAGTGCCACGTCAGGAGACTAACCGCCCTACCTCAGAACCCGAGCTTGCGCAGTTGCTTCGGGTCGCGTTGCCAGTCCTTGGCCACCTTGACGTGCAGGTCCAGGTAGACCCGCGCGCCCAGCATGCGTTCGATGCCCTGCCGGGCCCGTGTGCCCACGTCCCGGAGCCGCGACCCGCCCCGTCCGATGACGATGGCCTTCTGCGACTCGCGCTCGACGAACAGGTTGACCCGCACGTCGAGCAGGGGCGCCTTCCCTGTCGCGGGGTCGCCGGACCCCTCGCGCTCCACGATCTCCTCGACGACGACGGCGAGCGAGTGCGGCAGCTCGTCACGCACCCCTTCGAGCGCCGCCTCCCGGACGAGCTCGGCCACCATGACCTGCTCGGGCTCGTCGGTGAGCTCGCCGCCCGGGTAGAGCTCGGGACCCTCGGGCAGCAGCCCCACCAGCACCTCTTCGAGCTCGTCGACCTGGTACCCGTCCTTGGCGGAGACGGGCACGATGGCGGTCCACTCGCGCCCGTGCTCGGCGGCGAGCTGGTCGACCGACAGCAGGTGCTCCATGAGCCGCTGGCGGTCCACCAGGTCGGCCTTGGTGACGACGGCGACCACGGGCACCGTGCGCCGGCTCCTGGTGCCGGGTTCGGGCATGAGCGCGGCGAGCTGCGCGGCGATGAACCGGTCGCCCGGGCCCACCTTCTGGTCCGCCGGGAGGCAGAACGCGATCACGTCCACCTCGCCGAGCGTCTCACGCACCAGGTCGTTGAGCCGCTGTCCCAGCAGGGTGCGCGGACGGTGCAGCCCGGGCGTGTCCACGAGCACGAGCTGCGCGTCCGGGCGATGCACGATGCCGCGGATGGTGTGCCGCGTCGTCTGCGGACGCGCGGACATGATCGCGACCTTCTCGCCCACGAGCGCGTTCGTCAGCGTGGACTTGCCCGCGTTGGGGCGGCCTACCAGGCAGGCGAAGCCCGACCGGTGGGGGGTGGTGGGCTCGGTGGGGGTCATGGTGTCGCGTCCTTCGTCGATGCGGTGCTCGGGCCGGGTGGGGGCTCGGTGGGCGGTCCGTCGGGGGTCTCGGCCGGCTCTGCCACCGGGATGACGTCCACCGTGGCCGGCGCCGTCAGGGCCGGGGGCGTCAGGCTGACCAGGATGGTGGCCACCTGCTTGCGGCGGCCCTCGATGCGCTCGGCCTCCAGGTGCAGGCCGCCCACGTCGGCCTCCGAGCCGGCCAGCGGCACCTTGCCGATCGCCTTGGCGAGCAGCCCGCCGGCGGTGTCGACGTCGTCGTCGTCGAACTTGAGACCCAGCAGGTCGCCGAGCTCGTCGACGGGCAGGCGGGCAGGAACCCGGAACGTGCCGGGCGCGATCTGCTCGGGCTCCTCCTCGATGACGCGGTCGTGCTCGTCGTGCAGCTCGCCGACCAGCTCTTCGAGGATGTCCTCGACCGTGACCAGCCCGGCCACCCCGCCGTACTCGTCGATGACGACGGCGATGTGCGTGGCCTTCTGCTGCATCTCGCGCAGCAGGTCGTCCACCGGTTTGGACTCGGGCACGAACACGGGCGGGCGGGCGACGTCGGAGACGGGTCGGGACGACGCGCGGTGGTCGGCGTCGAGCAGTCGCGCGACGTCCTTGAGGTAGGCGACGCCGAGCAGGTCGTCCACGGACTCGCCCACCACGGGCACGCGGGAGAACCCCGAGCGCAGGTACAGCCGCATGACCTTGCCGAGCGGTGTCCCGGACTCGACGGTGACCATGTCGGTGCGCGGCACCATCACCTCGCGGGTGAGGGTTCCGCCCAGCTCGAACACGCTGCGGATCAGCTCGCGTTCGTCGTCCTCGATGACCTGGGACTCCCCCACGCGGTCCACGAGGTCGCGCAGCTCCTCCTCGGTGGGCGCCGACTCGTGCTCGCCGGAGCGCGGTGCGGCCCACCCCGTCAGGCGTCGCACGGTGGTGAGCAGGCCGGACAGGGCGAGCACCACGCGCAGCGGGTGGCGGAACCCGTACTGGCGGGGGCTCAGGCGGGCCATGACGAACCCGGCCAGGAACCCGGTCACGGCGAGCGCCACGAGCACCTGCCACAGGTCGTCCAGGAACCGGTCGGCGAGCAGCGCGACCGCGCCGAGCGCCAGCAGCTCCGCGACCACGCGGATGACGGCGACGGCGGCCACGGTCGCGGGCGGGTCCACCACCAGGGCGCGGGCGGCCCGGGCACGCTCGGCGCGGGTCTGCGCCGGGAGCCCGGTGCCCTGCTCGGCCTCGGCCAGCGCGTCGGCGATCGACGTGCGGGTCACGCGCAGCACGGCCGCCTCACCGGCCGAGAGCAGGCCGGCGAGCACCAGGCCCACGAGGGCCACCAGGATGAGCGCGGCGGTCATCGACCGGCGAGGAACGTCAGCAGGAGGCGACGCTGGAGCCCGAACATCTCCTTCTCCTCCTCCGGCTCGGCGTGGTCGTAGCCGAGCAGGTGCAAGATCCCGTGCGTCGTGAGCAGCAGCAGCTCCTCGACCGTGGAGTGCCCGGCGGCGGCGGCCTGTGTGGCGGCCACCTCGGGGCACAGCACGATGTCGCCCAGAGTGCCGGGCGGCGTCAGGTCACCCTCACGGCCCGGGCGCAGCTCGTCCATCGGGAAGGACAGCACGTCGGTGGGGCCGGGCTCGTCCATCCACTTGACGTGCAGGTCCGTCATCACCGTCGTGTCGACGAAGATGATCGACAGCTCCGCCTGCGGGTGCACGTGCAGGGCGTCCAGCACGAACCGGCCCAGGTCGGCGAACTCGGCCTCGTCGAGGCCCTCGACGTCGACGCCGGACTCGTTGGCGATCTCGATGCTCATCGGCGCGGGCTCCTCGGTGATCTGGGCAGCGGTGCCTTCGACGTCGTCATGTCCCAGCGAGCGTAGGCGTCGATGATGTCGCTCACCAGGCGATGGCGCACGACGTCGGCCGAGGTCAACCGGCAGAACTCGACGTCGTCGACGCCCGTGAGCACGTCCTCAACCACGCGCAGCCCCGAGGCCGTCCCGCCGGGCAGGTCCACCTGCGTGGCGTCGCCCGTGATGACCATCTTGGAGCCGAAGCCCAGGCGGGTCAGGAACATCTTCATCTGCTCGACCGTGGTGTTCTGCGCCTCGTCCAGCACCACGAACGCGTCGTTGAGGGACCGCCCGCGCAGGAACGCCAGCGGGGCCACCTCGATGGTGCCGGCCTCGATGAGCTTGGGGATCGAGTCGGGGTCCACCATGTCGTGCAGCGCGTCGTACAGCGGGCGCAGGTAGGGGTCGATCTTCTCGCTCAGCGTGCCCGGCAGGAACCCGAGCCGCTCGCCCGCCTCGACCGCCGGGCGCGACAGGATGATGCGGTTGACCTGGTGCGACTGGAGCGCCTGGACGGCCTTCGCCATCGCCAGGTACGTCTTGCCCGTGCCGGCGGGGCCGATGCCGAACGTGATCGTGTTCGCGTCGATGGCGTCCACGTAGTGCTTCTGGCCCATCGTCTTGGGCCGGATGGTGCGCCCGCGCGTGGACAGGATGGAGAACGTCAGCACCTCCGCCGGGCGCTGCACGGGTTGCGCGGCGAGCATCGCGACGGTGCGGCGCACCACGTCGGGGGTCAGCGACTCACCTCCCTCGACCACCTCGATGAGCTCGTCGAGCAGCCGCGCGACGACGGCGACGTCGGCCGCGGGACCGCTCGCCGTGATCTCGTTGCCGCGCACGTGCACGTCGACGTGCTCGAACCCGTCCTCGACGGCCCGCAGCACGGCGTCGTGGGACCCGAGCAGGGCCACCATCGGGACGTGTGCGGGGACGATGACCCGGTGCTCGGCGGGACGGTCCGGTGTGGTGGGGGTACCCGCGGGCGAGGCCGCGGCCGGTGAGCTGGCAGACATGTGGCCGCCAGTCTATCGAGCGACCCCGCCCCGGCGTGCGGGGATACTCACGCGGGCGTCCACCCGAGCTGCGCGCCGGCGATGACGTGCCCGTGCACGTGGAACACGGACTGCCCGGCGCGCGGGCCGCTGTTGAAGATGAGCCGGAACTGGCCGTCCGCGAGGTCGCCCGCCACCTGGTCCGCGAGCGCCACCACGTCGGCGAGCAGGCCGGGGTCGGCGGCGGCGAGCACGGCGACGTCGCCGTGGTGCTCCTTGGGGACGACGAGCACGTGGACGGGGGCCTTCGGGTCGATGTCGCGGAAGGCGATCACGCGCTCGGTCGAGGCGACGACGTCGGCGGGGATGTCTCCTGCGACGATCTTGCAGAACAGGCAGTCGGCGTTGGCGGCGTTCGCAGCGGTCATCTGTGAAGGCTACGCCCAGCGGCCCAGGCGTTCGCTGAGCAACGCCACGGCGATGGGACCCGCGGTGGAGGTGCGCAGCACGTGGGGGCCGAGCCGCACGGCGCTCGCCCCGGCGCCGGTGAGCGCCGCCACCTCCTTCTCGCTGATGCCGCCCTCGGGGCCGACGACGACGAGGAGCTGAGGCGGGTCCGCGGCGTCCGGGACCGGCAGGGTGGCGGCAGCGATGGGGACGGTCGCCTCCTCGTGCAGCAGGAGCACCACGCCGCCGGCGGCGACGACCTCGCGCACCCGGGTGGCGAGCTGCGGTGTCGTCACGGCGTCGGCGACGTCGGGCATCCAGGCGCGGCGGGCCTGCTTGACCGCGGAGCGCACGGTGGCCACCCAGCGGGCCTTGGACCGTGCGGCGCGGTCGCCGCGCCACACCACGACCGAGCGCTCGGCCTGCCACGGGATGACGGCGTCCGCACCCGCCTCGACGGCCGCCTCGACCGCGAGCTCGTCGCGGTCGCCCTTGGCGAGCGCCTGGACCAGCGTCACGACGACGTCGGCGGCCGGCTCGACCACCACCTCCTGCACGGTGAGCCACACCTGGCTGCCCTCCGAGCGCGAGATCACGCAGCGCGCCCGTACCCCGCGACCGTCGACAGCGTCGACGCGCTCCCCGACGCGCTTGCGCTGCACGACGGCGGCGTGGCGTCCCTCGGCGCCGTCGAGCACCTGCACGTGGCCGACGGCGACGTCGCGCAGCGACACCCCGGCCAGGAAGACGGGCGCGCTCATCGCCGCCCGCCCGTCATCGACCGCTCAGCTTGTCGCGCAGGCGCGAGAACACGCCCTGGTTCGCGGCGGCGAGCCGGGGCTCGGGGCGCTCCTCCCCGCGCAGGGCGGCCAGGCGGCGCAGCAGCTCGACCTGTTCGTCGTCCTCGGGGCGCGGCACGGTGACGTCGATGTGCACGTGCAGGTCGCCGCGCCCGCCCGTGTGCAGGTGCCCGACGCCCAGGTTCTTCAGGGTGATGACCTGGCCGGGCTGCGTGCCGGGGCGCAGGTCGATCTCCTGGACGCCGTCGAGCGTGTCGAGCGGCAGGACGGTGCCGAGCGCGGCGGCTGTCATGGGCACGGGCAGCGTGGCGTGCAGGTCGTCGCCGCGGCGCACGAACACCTCGTGCGGCTTCTCGCGGATCTCCACGTACAGGTCGCCCGCGGGGCCGCCGCCGGGGCCCACCTCGCCCTGGGCGGTGAGCTTGATGCGCGTACCGGTGTCGACCCCGGCCGGGACGTTGACGGTCAGCGTGCGCCGGGACCGCACCCGGCCGTCGCCCGCGCAGTCGGGGCAGGGCTCGGGGATCACGGTGCCGTGCCCGTTGCACGCCGTGCAGGGTGCGGTGGTCATGACCTGGCCCAGGAACGAGCGGGCGACCCGCTGCACGTGGCCGCGGCCCCCGCACGCCTCGCAGGTGCGCAGCGTGGTGCCCTGGCGCGCGCCGTTGCCGCCGCACGTCGAGCAGGCCACCGCGGTGTCCACCTGCAGCTCGCGCTTGGCCCCGAAGGTCGCCTCCGCCAGGTCGACGTCCAGGCGTATCTGGGCGTCCTGGCCGCGGCGGGCGCGCGGGATGGGGCCCTGTGCGCCCTGGGCGCCCCCGAAGAACGTCTCGAAGATGTCCTGGAACCCGAAGCCGGCCCCGAACCCGCCGCCACCGCCGCCGGGCGCGCTCGGGTCCACGCCCATGTCGTACTGCTGGCGCTTCTCGGCGTTGCTCAGCACCTCGTAGGCGCGGGCCACGTCCTTGAACTTCTCCTCGCCGGCCGCCCCGGCGACGTCGGGGTGCAGCTCGCGCGCAAGCTTGCGGTAGGCCTTCTTGATCTGTTCGGGGGAGGCGTCACGGGCGACGCCCAGGGTTGCGTAGTAGTCGGCCACAGCTCTTCTCGGGTTCCGGGTCTCAGCAGTTTGCATGCCACGCGGTGCGGTCACCGCAGGGGTTCTGACAGTTCAGTGTGCGCCGCATCTCCGTCTACGAGGGCAGGACGCGGGACAGGTAACGGGCCACCGCCCGCACCGCGGCCATGGTCGCGGGGTAGTCCATGCGGGTGGGACCGATGGAGCTCAGCGTGGCGACGGGCCCGCCGTCGTCGGCCGCGGGTCCGTAGCCGGTGGTGACCACGGACGCCTCGGACAGGCCCTCGAGGCCCACCTCGCTGCCGATGCGCACGGCGACGGGCCCGGCACCGGGCTCCCCGGCCATCTCCGTGAGCAGGCCGAGCAGCACCACCTGCTCCTCGAGCGCCTCGAGCACGGGCCGCAGGCCCTGCTCGAAACGGATCGTCGACCGGGCCAGGTTCGCGGTGCCCGCAAGCACGATGCGCTCCTCGCTGCGCTCACCGATCGCGTCGACGACGGTACCGGCGATGAGGCGGGCCAGCGGCCCCAGGGCGGGGTCGACGTGCTCGGCCACCCCCGCGAACGCCGCCGGCAGGTCGGCCAGGTGGCGGCCGGCGGCGGCGATGTTGAGGCGGGTGCGCAGGTCGCCCAGGGTCACGTCGTCGAGGACGACGTCGCCCTGCAGGTCGGGAACCTCCACGAAGCGCTGCTCCACGCGCCCCGTGTCCGCGATGACGACGACGAGGAGGCGGTCCCCGCCCACGGGCACCAGCTCGAGGTGACGCAGGCCGGAGCGGCGCAGCGACGGGTACTGGACCACCGCCACCTGACCGGTGAGCTGCGCGACCAGGCGTCCGGCACGCGCCAGCACGTCGTCCAGGTCGATGCCCTGGGACAGGAGCGTCTCGATGGCACGCTTCTGCGGGGAGGACAGCGGGCGCACCTGCGCGAGCCGGTCGACGAACAGGCGGTAGCCCTTGTCCGTGGGGATGCGTCCCGCCGAGGTGTGCGGCTGGGCGATGAGCCCGGCCTCCTCGAGCGCGGCCATGTCGTTGCGGATGGTGGCCGGGGACACCCCCAGGCGGTGACGCTCGGTGAGCACGCGCGAACCGACGGGCTCCTGCGTGGCCACGTAGTCCTCGACGATCGCCCGCAGGACTTCGAGGCGCCGATCCTCGCTCACGGTGGCCCTCCCCTCGGCCGTCTCGGTTGCTCCGGTTCCCGGGGCAGTCTGCCGCATGGCGCTGGTCACGTGGCCGGTCCTGTGGATCGTCACGTGCTGGCACTCCCCCGGTGCGAGTGCCATCTTACGCGGACCCGCGACCACCCTGAGGTGCACCGGCACCGCAACCTAAGGTCGCGCAGCGCGGCAAGATCGGGCACCTGCCCGATCCGCGGGGCCCACCTCAGAGACCAGGCTCAAAGGCATGTCGATCACACCGCACATCACCGAGTCCGACTCCCTGGCCTTCTGGGACATCTACCGCGCCGACCAGGACCAGCTCGAGCGCCGCCTGGCCCAGCTCCGGCTCTACCGCGAGGTGCGCGCCGAGCGCCGTCGCGGCCTGCTCCGCCGGGTTCACAAAAACTGAATCCGGCCTTCATCAAATCGATCGAAAATATGGGCTGACCTGGGCGAACATCACACGCCAGCGAGGCCCCGAGACGCGGCCGAGATGCCAGAATAGAGGTGTCGGCGCGAGGTCGCCGGCCCGGCGATGTCGCCACCCGGATCGCCGGATCACAGGCGGGCCCACCACCGCTCGCCCCGCGCAACGAGGAACTGCCATGGATCCCCAGACGTACCTGCTCACCCACCAGGCCAACGAGGCCGTCCGCAGCATCGAGATCGAGCTGCGCCGCCAGAACCGCGAGCGCATCGCACGCGACGCCCACCTGCGCGAGTCCGGTCGCAAGACCCGCGGCAACGGCGCGTCGACCCACCGCACGCACTGATCGCCGCATAGTTTCTCGGGCGTGCACGATCGCTACGGCCTCGACGCCCTGACCTCCGCCTCCCACCGGCGGCCCGCCGCGCGCGAGGTGCGCGCCGAGCGCGGGCTCGTCGTCGAGGAGGTGCAGACGGGCTGGGTCGGCGCGATCGTGCGCGTCGAGAAGTCCGGCGGGATCCACCTCGTGGTGCTGGAGGACCGTCACCGCCGCACGCGCTCGTTCCCGCTCGGCCCCGGCTTCTGGGTCGACGGCGCCGCCGTCGTCCTGACCCCGCCGATCACCTCCCGGGCGCCCGCCGCCCCCACCCGCACGGCCTCCGGCTCGGTGGCCGTGCACGGGGCGCGGGCCCGGGTGGCGCGCGGGTCGCGCATCTGGGTCGAGGGCAAGCACGACGCCGAGCTGGTCGAGAAGGTGTGGGGTGACGACCTACGCGTCGAGGGCGTCGTCGTCGAGCTGCTCGACGGCGTCGACAACCTGCAGGACGCGCTGCACGACTTCGCCCCGACGCCGCAGCGTCGGGTGGGCGTGCTCGTGGACCACCTGGTGCCCGGCTCCAAGGAGCAGCGCATCGCGAACGCCGCGCTGGCCACCGTGCCCGCGGGAACCGTGCTGGTGCTCGGCCACCCCTACGTAGACGTGTGGCAGGCCGTGCGCGCCGAACGGCTGGGACTGGAGGCCTGGCCCGTCATCGAGCGCGGCGTCGAGTGGAAGCGCGGCATCCTGCGGTCGTTCGGCTGGCCGGCCGACACGCAGGAGGACGTGGCCCGCGCCTGGCAGCGCATCCTGCGCTCCGTGCGCGACTACCGGGACCTCGACCCGGCCCTGCTGGGCCGCGTCGAGGAACTCATCGACTTCGTCACCTCCTAAGAGGTTCAGGAGGCGTCGGCCGCCGCCCGCTCGCGGCGCGCCGCGCGGGCCTGCGTGTACGGGTCGTCGCCGCCGGCGACCTGCCGTGCGATCACCGCGCCCATCCACACGGTGGCGATGAGCACGACGACGGACATCGTGCCGAAGGTCGCGGCCTGCATCCCCACACCGAACCACGTGTCGACGTAGGCGAACAGGGGCGGCAGGGCGACCGCGCCCAACCCGCCGAGCATGCCCACCAGCCCGCCGACGGCGCCGACGTCGCGGGGGAAGTACTCCGGGATGTGCTTGTAGACGGCGGCCTTGCCGACGCCCATCCCGACCCCGAGCAGCACGAGCGCGATCGTGAACGTCACCACGGAGAGCTTGAACATCATGGCCACGGACGTGACCAGCATCAGCGCGAACGAGACCCACAGCACGGGCCGCGCCCCGATCCGGTCCGACATCCACCCGCCGAGCGGCCGCAGCAGCGACGCGGGGAAGATGAACAGCGCGGTCAGCAGCCCCGCCTTCGCCAGCGAGACCCCGAACGTCGTCTCGTAGAACTTGGGCATCCACGCCGACAGGGCCACGTACGCGCCGAAGACCACCACGTAGTAGTAGGAGAAGCGCCAGACCCGCACCTTCCTCAGCGGGCGCAGCTGCTGGGCGAGCGGGATGCCCGCGCCCGGCTTCACGTCGTGGCGCGGGCACGTGAACCAGACCACCCCCGCCCCGGCGATGAGCAGGATGGCGTAGCTGACCGGCACGAGCCGCCAGTTGTCGAGGCCCAGGGCCGCGAGGAACCCCACCCCGGGGATCGCGAGCAGCAGGCTCGGGGCGACGAGCTTGGTGACGGAGGCGCCCACGTTGCCCGCGCCGAACACGCCCAGCGCGAGGCCCTGCTGGCTCTTGGGGAACCACGCCGAGTTCCACGCGGTGCCCACCGTGAACGAGTTCCCCGCCAGGCCGATGAGGAACGCGAACCACAGCAGGTGCGCGTAGGAGTCGGCGAAGACGACGAAGAACGTCGGGACGGCCGTGACCACCATGAGCACTGTCATGACGACGCGCCCACCCCACCGGTCGGCCATGATGCCCGTCACCAGCCGCCACACCGACCCGTTGAGCGACGGGATGGCCACGAGCCACGCGATCTGGGTGGTGGTCAGGCCGAACTCGGCACCGATCGGCTTCTGCAGGATCCCGAACTGGAGCCACACCGCGAACATCAGGGTGAAGGCCAGCGTCGAGACCCACATCACGGTCTGCCGCTCGCGGCGGGCGGCAAGCGCGTCAGCGGGTGTGGTGGCAAGCGTCGTCGACTGCACCTTCGGGCTCCTCGTCGAGGTCCGTCATCGTCCGGCCGACGCTAGCCGGGCACGCCGGCACCCGCCGGGTCCACGACGCGCGTTGAGCGATCGCGGCACCCGCGGTCCGGTGCACCGCTCACGAGCAGACGCCCGCCGGCACGCACTGCTGTCCATCGGCGACGCGAGGCCATAGCGTTGTCCCGTGACCGAGAACCAGCCGCCCTACGGCCCGCCCAGCAACCCCCCTCCCGGACCCGGACAGCCCGGTGGCCAGTACCCGCCGCCCTACGGCGCGTACCCGCAGCGCCCGCCCATGTTCGAGCGCGATGCCCGCCTGTGGGCGTCGGCCGCCCACTGGGTGCCGCTCGCCCTGATGGCGCTGAGCGCGGGCACCCTCATGTGGGCCGCCCCGCTGGTCATCTGGCTGATGCACCGCGACCGGAGCTGGCTCGTGGACGTCAACGCCAAGGAGGCCCTGAACTTCCAGATCACCCTGGTGATCGTCTACCTGATCAGCATTCCGCTGATGTTCGTCTTCGTGGGATTCCTCACCCTGGCCGCGGCAGGCATCCTCGCGATCGTGTGGGGCATCCAGGGCGCGCTGGCCGCCAACCGCGGCGAGGCGTACCGGTACCCGATCTCCATCCGGTTCGTGAAGTAGGGCGTCGTCGGCCCGCGACGTCAGTCGGTCAGCGCGCGCACGACGGCGTCGGCCAGCAGCCGCCCCCGCAGCGTCAGCAGGGCGCGGCGGCCGGCACCGTCAGCCCCGAGCGCCGCGCGGCCGTCGAGCAGCCCCTGGCCCACCAGGGTTCCGACGGCCGTGCGCGCCGACGCCGTGAGCGCGTCCAGCGGCAGTCCCTCGCGCAGGCGGATGCGCAGCATGACGCGTTCGAGCTGGTCGTCGTCGGGCGTGAGGAGCTCGCGGGCGGCCGCCGGGGTGCGGCTCTCGTCGAGCAGCGCGGCGTAGCGGCGGGGGTGCTTGACGTTCCACCAGCGCACCCCGGCGGGCGTGGTGTCGACAGGCTCAGCCGCCGGGTGGTCGGGGGCGGCGACGTACGAGTGGGCGCCGGGGCCGATGCCCCACCAGTCGTCGCCGCGCCAGTACGCCAGGTTGTGGCGGCACTCGTGGCCGGGACGCGACCAGTTGCTCACCTCGTACCAGTCCAGCCCCGCCGCGGTCAGCAGCTCGTCGGCGAGCTCGTACTTGGCGGCCTCGTCGTCGTCGTCCGGGGCGGGCAGCAGGCCGCGGCGCACCTGGGCGCCCATCTTGGTGCCCGGTTCGACCACCAGCGCGTAGGCGGAGACGTGGTCGACACCCGCGGCGAGGGCCGCCTCGACGGAGGTGCGCCAGTCCTCCACGGTCTCGCCCGGCGTGCCGTAGATGAGGTCCAGGCTCACGTCCAGGCCCGCCTCGCGCGCCCAGCGCACCACGTCCGGGATCCGCCGCGGGTCGTGCGTGCGGTCGAGCGTGGCCAGCACCGACGGGACGGCCGACTGCATACCGAAGCTCACGCGCGTGAACCCCCCGGCGCGCAGCTCGGCGAGGGACTGCGGCGTCACCGAGTCGGGATTGGCCTCGGTAGTCACCTCGACGTCCTCCGCCAGGCCCCACGCGTCCCGGATACCCCCCAGGATCCGCACCAGGTCCGACGCCGGGAGCATCGTGGGCGTGCCGCCGCCGAAGAACACGGTCGAGACCGGGCGGTCACCCAGCCCCGCGTCGGCCAGGACGCGGGCGGCGAGCGCCACCTCGCTGAGCGCCGTCGACGCGTACGCCACCTGCGACGCACCGCCGCCCAGCTCCGTGGCCGTGTATGTGTTGAAGTCGCAGTACCCGCAGCGCACCGAGCAGAACGGCACGTGCACGTAGACGCCGAACCGCCGCCCGGCTCCCCCGTCGAACGGGGCCGCGGCACGGAACGGGAGCGCTCCGTCGTCGGGCACGGGGACGCCCTCGGGCAGGCGTGCCACCGCCTACTTCTCCTTCTTGCCGCCGCCGGCGTCGGAGGAGAGCGCGGCGATGAACGCGTCCTTCGGGACCTCGACGGAGCCGATGGTCTTCATGCGCTTCTTGCCCTCCTTCTGCTTCTCCAGCAGCTTGCGCTTCCGGGAGATGTCGCCGCCGTAGCACTTGGCGAGCACGTCCTTGCGCATGGCACGGATCGTCTCGCGCGCGATGACCCGCGCGCCGACGGCCGCCTGGATGGGCACCTCGAACTGCTGGCGCGGGATGAGCTCCTTGAGCTTGGCGGTCATCTGCACGCCGTAGTCGTACGCCTTGTCCTTGTGCACGATGGCGGAGAACGCGTCCACCTTGTCGCCCTGGAGCAGGATGTCCACCTTGACCAGGTCGGCCACCTGGTCGCCCGTGGTCTCGTAGTCGAGGCTGGCGTAGCCGCGCGTGCGGGACTTGAGCTGGTCGAAGAAGTCGAACACGATCTCGGCGAGCGGCAGAGTGTAGCGCAGCTCCACGCGGTCCTCGGACAGGTAGTCCATGCCCAGCAGGGTGCCGCGGCGGTCGGTGCACAGGCCCATGACGGTGCCCACGAACTCCGACGGCGTCAGGATCGTCGCGCGCACCACCGGCTCGCGCACCTCACGGATCTTGCCGCCCGGGAACTCGGACGGGTTGGTGACCGTGACCGTGGTGCGGTCCTCCAGGTCCACCTCGTAGATGACGTTGGGGGCCGTGGAGATGAGGTCCAGGTTGAACTCGCGCTCCAGGCGCTCGCGCACGATCTCCAGGTGCAGCAGCCCCAGGAACCCCACGCGGAAGCCGAAGCCGAGCGCCACCGACGTCTCGGGCTCGTAGTTGAGCGCGGCGTCGTTGAGCTTGAGCTTGTCCAGCGCGTCCCGCAGCGCCGGGTAGTCGCTGCCGTCGATCGGGTACAGGCCGGAGAACACCATGGGCTTGGGGTCCTCGTACCCGCCCAGCGGCTCGGAAGCTGGCTTGACCTGCGTGGTCACGGTGTCGCCCACCTTGGACTGGCGCACGTCCTTGACGCCCGTGATGAGGTAGCCCACCTCGCCGACGCCGATGCCCTTGGTGGGGATCGGCTCGGGCGAGATGACCCCGATCTCGAGCAGCTCGTGGGTGGCGCCCGTGGACATCATCGCGATGCGCTCGCGCGGGTTGAGGTTGCCGTCCACCACCCGCACGTACGTGACCACGCCGCGGTAGATGTCGTAGACCGAGTCGAAGATCATCGCGCGAGCCGCGGCGTCGGCCTGCCCCTGCGGCGCCGGGATGGTCTCCACGATGCGGTCCAGCAGGGCGTCCACGCCCTCGCCCGTCTTGCCGCTGACCCTCAGCACGTCGTCCGGGTCCACGCCCACGAGCTTGCCTATCTCCTCCGCGTACTTCTCCGGTTGCGCCGCGGGCAGGTCGATCTTGTTGAGCACCGGGATGATCTCGAGGTCGTTCTCCATCGCCAGGTACAGGTTGGCGAGGGTCTGCGCCTCGATGCCCTGGGCGGCGTCGACCAGCAGCACGGCGCCCTCGCACGCGGCCAGGGACCGCGACACCTCATAGGTGAAGTCCACGTGGCCGGGGGTGTCGATCATGTTCAGCGCGAACGGGGTGTCGCCGAGCTGCCACGGCATGCGCACGGCCTGCGACTTGATCGTGATGCCACGCTCGCGCTCGATGTCCATCCGGTCGAGGTACTGGGCACGCATGGCGCGCTGCTCGACCACGCCGGTGAGCTGCAGCATGCGGTCCGCCAGCGTCGACTTGCCGTGGTCGATGTGCGCGATGATGCAGAAGTTGCGGATGAGCTCGGGCGCGGTGGCGTTCGGCTCGATGCGCGCGCGGAGTTCAGGGCCGGGGATGGGCAACGCGTACTCACTTCGTGGGGCGTGGGGTGGGCAGTTCCGTCGATTGTTTCACGCGCCGCACCGTCACGCGGATCCGGGGGCGGCGCGTGTGCCCACGCCCGTCCGGGCCTGCCCCGGCGGCGTCGCCCCAGCAGCACCTCGGGGCATCCACGCCGGCCCACGCCCCGGCCGCGACGGTGACCGCGGACGCACGCACTCTGGACCTGCTGCCGTGGGGCCGGGTGGGACCGGACACCGCAGGCGTCGTCATCGACGGCGATCGCGGCGCCCTCGACGCCGCGCTCGACGCCCCCCTGACCCCCTGAACCTCCCACCGGCACCTGCCCGCCTTCTCAGCCGGAGGCAGACCGAACGGGCGCCGTAGGCTGGCCGCGTGGCGAGCAGATGGATGAACAGGCTGGTAGACGCGGCGCGGTCCGTGCTGGCCGGCCCACGCAGTACGACGACGCAGCGCACGCGGCCCTCGCGTGCGCGGCCCGTGGCGCAACCCGCGTCGGCGGGGCGACGGACCACCGCCGCACCAGGCCGGTCGGCGGCGACGTCGGGCGCCTATCCCGGCGACTTCCACGGCGTCGTGCGGGCGCAGTACGACCCGCACCCGGACGGGGCTCCGGACCCCGGCGAGATCGTGTGGACCTGGGTGCCGTACGAAGAGGACCACGCCCAGGGCAAGGACCGGCCCGTGCTCCTGGTGGGGCGCGACGGTGCCTGGCTGCTGGCGCTCCAGCTCACCTCGCAGGACCACGACCGCGACGCCGCGCAGGAGGCGCGCGCGGGGCGGTACTGGATGGACATCGGCACGGGCCCGTGGGACCGGCAGGGGCGGCCCAGCGAGGTGCGCCTCAACCGGGTGATCCGCGTCGCGCCCGCGGCGGTGCGCCGGGAGGGGGCGGTCATGCCCCACGCGCTGTTCACCCAGGTGACCGACGCCATGACGAAGGCGCGTGGCTGAGGCGATCTCTGTTAGTCTTGGTGGCTGCGTGTCCGCCCAGGTCGGCGGACACCGCCGCAACTCCTCTCCAAGGGTTCCCCACCCCCAGTCCCGGAGTTGTGGCTGCCCTCTACGACCTATCCGCTCGTGGTGTCCCGCCGTGGGCACGCGAACACACCAGAAAGTCCTCCAGTGGCAAACATCAAGTCCCAGATCAAGCGCATCAAGACGAACGAGAAGGCTCGTCTGCGCAACAAGGCCGTCAAGTCCGAGCTGAAGACGTACGTGCGCCGCGTGCGCGAGGCCGTCGCCGCGGGCGACAAGGAGGCCGCGACCACCGCGGTCACCGCCGCGTCGCGCAAGCTCGACAAGGCTGTCTCCAAGGGCGTGATCCACGCGAACCAGGCCGCGAACCGCAAGTCGGCCATCGCGAAGCTGGTCAACTCGCTCTGAGCTGAGGCCCCGCGGCCCACCAGGGCCGTCGTGCACGACAGCTGAGATCGACGACGCTGAGCTAGACAACGCTGAGCTAGACAACGCTGAGCTAGACAACCCAGGGCGCCGCTCCCCCACCACGGGGGGCGGCGCCCTGCGTCGTCCCCACCGGCAGAGGACGGATCCGGGGTCGGACGTCGTGGTTCGTCACGCCATCGCACGGCGCTCTCAGCGGAGGCTGCACCCGGGCGTCGACGCGGGCGGGCTCCCGCGGCAGCCGTGAGCCTCGTGTGGGCACCTCGTGGCACAGTGGGCGCGTGCCTCCCGCCACCCGATCCCGCACCGCCTCCCGCAAGCCCACCGGCAACGCCCGCTCGTGGGACGAGCCGACCCTGGCGCCCGTCGTGCTGGTCCGCGGCCCCGAGGGCCTGCTGCGCGAGCGCGCGGTGGACGGGCTCGTGGCCCTGGCCCGTGAACGCGACCCGAACACCGAGAAGGTCGAGCTCGACGCCGCCGCGTACGGGGCAGGGAACCTGCAGGTCGCCGCCAGCCCGTCGCTCTTCGGCGAGGCGAAGATCGTGGTGGTCACCGCGGCCGAGGCCGGCACGGACGACGTGTACGCGGACCTGCTGGCCTATGTGGCCGCCCCGGATCCCGAGACCACCGTCGTGGTGGTGCACGGCGGCGGGCAGCGCGGCAAGAAGATGCTCGACGCGATCGTCGCGTCCAAGGCACCGATCCTCCAGTGCGATGCCCTGACGCGCGACGCCGACAAGGCCGAGTTCGTGTCCCGCGACCTGCGGGCGGCCAAGCGCCGCGCCGAGCCGGAGGCCGTGCGGGCCCTCATCGACGCAGTGGGCGCCGACCTGAGGGAGCTCGCGGCCGCCGTCGCACAGCTCGTCAACGACACCACCGGCACCATCGGCGTCGGCGTCGTCGACCGCTACTACGCGGGTCGCGTGGAGGCGACCGGCTTCAAGGTGGCGGACGCGGCGGTCGCCGGGGACGCGGGCGGTGCCGTGGCCCTCCTGCGGCACGCGCTGGCCACGGGTGCCGACCCGGTGCCGCTCGTGGCCGCCCTCGCGATGCGGATGCGCACCCTGGCCAAGGTGGCCGCGATCCGTGGCGGGTCGGTCACGGCCCGGGAGCTCGGCCTGCAGGACTGGCAGGTGCGCAACGCCCAACGGGACCTCGCGCGGTGGACGCCCGAGGGCCTGGCCACGGCCATCACCGCCGTCGCTCAGGCCGACGCCGAGGTCAAGGGCGCGGGCCGCGACCCGGTGTACGCGGTGGAGAAGGCCGTGCTGACGATCGCGCAGGCGACCGCCCGCCGCTGACCGGCGCACGCGCACCGAACTCGACGCTCAGGCGCTCAGGCGCTCAGGCGCTCAAGCGCTCAGGCGCACGACAGGCCGATGCGGCCCCGACGCACCGCGAGCACCGCCGTACCGCACTCGTCGGTGCGCACCACGGTGGCGCCGACGTCGTCGTACAGCCCCAGCATGCGATCGGTGGGGTGGCCATAGGTGTTCTGCGCGCCCACGCTGACCAGTGCGACGCGCGGGCGCAGCAGTGTGGCGAGCCCGCGCGACTGGGACGCCGAACCATGGTGCGCCACCTTGACCA
Source organism: Xylanimicrobium pachnodae JCM 13526 = NBRC 107786 (assembly GCA_001592145.1). Classification (GTDB taxonomy): domain Bacteria; phylum Actinomycetota; class Actinomycetes; order Actinomycetales; family Cellulomonadaceae; genus Xylanimonas; species Xylanimonas pachnodae. The sequence goes on from BCWJ01000011.1 coordinate 80,302, forward strand.
CGTCGACGCCGTCGAGCACGCCGGGCGGCCCACCGGAGCGCAACGCCGAGAGCAGCGCATCCTGACCGGGTTCCTCCAGGTCACCCAGCGCGACGACGTCGAGCACGCCACCGGGCGACGTCGAGATCAGCTCGACCGCGAGACTCGCATCGTTGATGCCGTCACCGCCGTCCGACAGCTCGTCCGACGCCCCCGTCGGGTCGGGGCCCGCACCACCGATGCCCGTCCCCAGCACGCGCCAGGTCACCCGCCAGCCACCCTGACCGGCCTCTCCCTCGTCGCCGACCGTGGGCACCCGCACGTCCACCCCTGCCCCGTCGAGCGCGGCCCGGGTGCGGCGCGCCTGGCCCGCGGGAGCCGACCGGGGTGACACCCAGGCTGCCTCCACGGCGCGGCCCGCGAGCACGCCCGGCAGCCCGCCCACGTGGTCGGCGTGGAAGTGGCTCAACACCAGCAGGTCCACATGCGTCACTCCCAGGGCATCGAGGCAACGCCCCGCCGCGTCGTCGGGCCCCGCGTCCACCACCACGGCCGACGCCGGACCCGTCCGGATCACGAGCGAGTCTCCCTGCCCGACGTCGCAGGCCACGACCTGCCAGTCGGCGGGTACGGGTCCCGACCGCGGGACCAGTCGGAGCACCACGCCCGTCCCGGCGAGCATCGCGACCGTGACCGCCACCGCCAGCAGCCCCGCCACGAGGGCGGCGCGCCGGTCGCGACGGCTGGGCACCCCACGCCGCCAGCGGGTCCACGCGGCCCGGCCCGACGCGCGTGCGGACCGCCAGCGCCGTCGCACCGGATCGGCCCATGCGAGGGGCAGGGCCTGCACCGGCGGGCGCCGCAGCACCACCACGAGCACCACCACCGTCGCCGCCGCGAGCACCATGGCCCCGCGCACGCCGTCCGGCCAGGGGACCGCCGCCCCGGGAAGGGCGGCACACCATCGCGCCACGCCCGCGATCCAGGCGGTGGCCACGCTCGCGAGCCAGGCCGCCAGGTGGGCGCCCCCGGGCCACCAGGGTGCGGTGAGGGCGGCACCGAGCCCGAGCAGCGTGGCGGGCACCACGGCCGGAGCGGCGAGCAGGTTGGCGAGCACCGACGTCGTCGGCAGCGCGGGCGCCAGGAGCACCAGGATGGGGCCGCAGACGGCCTGCGCGGCGAGAGGGACGGCGAGCGCGAACGCCGCCCCACGCCCCACCCACGGTGTCAGCCGCCGGGCCAGCGGTGGCGCGAGGAGCACCAGTCCGGCCGTGGCCGCGCACGACAGCGCGAACCCGTAGGAGCGGGCCAGCCACGGGTCGGTGCCCAGCAGCGCGACCGCGGTGGCGCACAGCGCCGGTATGGACGCGGCGGGTCGGCCCCACGCGATGCCGAGCAGCATGACCACGGCCATGACGGCGGCGCGCAGCACGCTGGGGTCGGGCCGGACGAGCAGCACGAACGCGGGCGTCACCGCGGCCACGAGCAGCACACGGACGGTGCGCGGTGCGCGGACGGAGCCGACGAACGCGGTCACGAGGGCCAGCACGATGGCGAAGTGGCCGCCGGAGACAGCGGTCAGGTGGGTGAGCCCCGTGGCCCGGAACGCGTCGGCAAGGTCGGGCAGCAGACGGGACGTGTCTCCGACGGCGATGCCGGGAACGAGTCCCTGCGCCTGGGGTGACAGGTCCGCCGTCACGTCGAGCAGCGCGGCACGCATCCGGGTGGTCGCGGCGACAAGGGTTGCCGGAGGTTCACGCACGGTCACGTGCGACGCGGTCATCCGAGCTGCCTGGGCAGCACCAGGGTCCGCCGGGGCGAGCTTTCCGTCGACCACGACCCGGGAGCCGTACGCCACCTCGGTCTCCGAGGTGATCTGGACTCGCGCACGCACGCGTGACGTCACGCCCCGTGCCGTCATCGCGTCGGCGGCGAGCACCCATCGCCGCCCCGCCCCGAACGTGGCCGCCTGCGCGTCGGAGACCACGCGTCCGCTGAGCACGGCGTGGGCGCCGTCGGCCGCGAGGGCTTCCGTCGGCGCGCGTCCGGCCGCCTGGAGCTGTACCGACATCGCGAGCCCGGCCACGCAGCCGAGCACCAGCAGCGCCTGCGCGGCGACCGCCGCCAGGCCGCGTGACCACGCTCGCGCACCCGTCCTCGTGACCGCACCGTCGCGCGGGGCGCGACGCGCGCGCCACCGGATCGTGACGAGCGCGAACGCCCCGGTCATCGCCCCCGCCACCGCCGCTACCGCGACCACCGGCGCACCTTCCACCGCCCCCGTCAGGAGCCAGGCCGTGATCCAGGCGGCAACCGCGGTCGGGGCCAGCCGCAGGTCGGTCACACGGTCACCAGGTCGCGCACCTTGGCGAGCAGCGCGGGGCCGATGCCGGAGACCTCGTCGAGCTCGTCCACGGACGCGAACGGGCCGTTGGCGGTACGCCAGTCGACGATGCGCGCGGCGAGGGCGGGCCCGATGCCGGGCAGGGTGTCCAGCATGCCCGCGTCCGCGGTGTTGAGGTCGATCAGGCCGCTCGCTGCCGGTCCGGTTCCCCCACCGTCGCCGGGCACGTCCGGGCTCGCCGCACCGTCCGGGACGGTCTCGCCGGGTGCGGGCACCACGATCTGTTCACCGTCGGTGACGGGCCGAGCCAGGTTGATCGCCGCGAGGTCGGCGTCGCCCGTGGCCCCGCCCGCGGCGGCAACGGCGTCGAACACCCGTGACCCTTCGGGGAGCGTGACGACACCGGGGCTGTTCACCTGCCCGACGACGGCGACGACCAGGAGCGCCGACGGCACGGCTGACGGCGACGCCACCGCACCCTTCGTCGCAGCCATGCCGTCCGCGACGGCGTCCGGAGCGGTGCCGCCGGTGCCTTCGACCGCGCCCAGGTCGGTCAGCGCGGTGGCGTCGTGCGGCCACAGGAACGTCACCACCGCGGCGACCGCCAGCAGCAGCATGGCGGCCGTCGCCGCGAGCGCCGTACGGGGTCGCAGCGCCCACCGTCTGCCTTCCGTGCGTTCCAGCTCGTCGTCGGCGCCACCGGGGACGTGCCCGTTGAGCGCTGCGTAGGCGATCGCGGCCTGGCGGGCTGCCGCGGTGGCGGTGCGGCGGTCGGTCAGGCGGTGCTCGAGTGCATCGGCCTCCGCATCGCCGACGACGGCCCGCTCGGACGCTGCCCGGTCACCTCCGGCGTCGCCGGCGTCGGCGTCGGCGTCGGCGTCGACGCGGTGCCAGGGGGGCGGCCCGGTCCGGGGTTCGGGTCCCGAGCGCCGCTCGGGAAGCTCGACCGGCACGGACCGTTCGAGCCAGGCGGGCACGAACAGAGGCACCTCGTCGGCGTCCGGCTCCTCGACGACGTCGCCCACCGCGTGCCGGGCGGCGCGCAGCCTGCTGAGCGCCGCGGCCAGCGGCGCACCGTCACCGTCCTGCCTTGTCTCACCGGCATCGTTCACGCCCGGGACGTTAGGCCGCGGGCAGTACGACTCCGGCCGGTCCGCGAGGTGCTGTGCACAACCGCGGTCGGCCACCGTCAGGGGGCAACGTCAGTGCGCGTGCCCGCCCAGCTCCGACACGACGACGGCGAGCGCACCAGGTCCGGCATGCGTGCCGAGGACAGCGCTGACGGGGGTGACCACGGGGGTCACGGGGAGCTGGGCCGCCAGGCGTTCGGCCACGGCCGCCGCACGCTCCGGGGCCCCGAGGTGGTGAACGGCCACACCGGCACGGTTCATGCCCGCGGCGTGGCCCGCAGCCAGGGCAAGCATCCGGTCCAGGGCACCGGCGCGCGTCCGTACCCGCTGCACGAGTGAGACCCGTCCGTCGACGATCTCGAGGATCGGCTTGACTCCCAGCGCCGTGCCGAGCGCCGCCGCCCCCGCCGAGAGCCGCCCACCGCGCCGCAGGTGGTCCAGCGAGTCGACCAGGAAGAGGCACCGGCTCGACGCCGCCACCTGGCGGGCCCGCGCCACGACGTGCTCGACATCGGCACCCGCCGCCGCGCACGACGCCGCTTCGAGTGCCGCGAAACCCAGCGCCATGGCCGTGGTGCGCGAGTCGACGGCCCGGACGGGGACCATGGCGCGCTGTCCCGCGTGCGCCGCCGCCCCCACCGTGCCGGAGATCTCACCGGACAGGTGCACCGAGACGATGGCCTGCGCGCCGTCGGCCGCCAGGTCGCGGTACACGGCCGAGAACGTCTCCGGGGCGGGCTGCGACGTCGACAGGTGCTCGCCGCGCATGATCCGGGCGGCGACCTCGGCCGGGGTGATGTCGTCCCCCTCGCGCCGCTCCCCGTCGGGCGTGAGCACGCGGAGCGGGACGATGACGGGGACCGCCTCGCCCGCGTCGACGTCGGGCAGGCACGCGGTGGAGTCGGTGACGACGCGCACCGCCGGGACCTGAGGCTCGGGACCGGACTCAGGGCGTGGTTCAGGGCGGGCGGGGACGCGGGGCTTGGGCAGGTGACGACGCATGGCACCGCCACCCTACCCACGCACCCAGCCCGCAAATCGGTAGGACGGGACCCGTGCCGCACCCGACGATGGAGCCATGACCTCCACACTGCCCGCCGGGTACCGCCTCGAGCCGCTCGACGAGTCGCGTCGGCGCGACATCCTCGACCTGGACACGTGGGCGTTCCCGGCGTCGGACTCGATCGACGACCTGGCGGCCGCGCCGTCCCCGCTGCCGTGGGGCCGCACCTTCGGCGTGGTGGCGCCTCGGGACCGCCCCGGTGCGCTGGCGGCCATGTACACGTCGTACCCGTTCGCGCACTTCCCGGTCCCTGGCGCCGAGCTGGCGGCGGGCGGGCTGAGCTGGGTGGGCGTCCACCCGCAGCACCGGCGCCGCGGCATCCTCACCGCGATGATCGACGACCACCTGACGCGGTGCGCGTCCGGCGGCGAAGCCGTGTCCGCGCTGTTCGCCGCCGAGCACGCCATCTACGGCCGGTTCGGCTACGGGCGGGCCGCCGACGACCTGCGCCTGGAGATCCCGCGCAGTGCTGCGCTGCGGGACGTGCCGGGCGCCGAACGGCACACGGTCCGGATCGAGCACGCGAGCCGGGAGGCGCACGGCGCGCTCGTCGCCCAGGTGCACCGCGAGGCCGGCCGCGCCCCCACCGGGGTCGCGGGCCTCAACCGGCCCGGCTGGGTGACCCGGGAGACGGACGCCCTGGACGCGGCGTTCTGGGACGACTCGGCCGTCCAGCGCCGCGGCCGCGAGTCCGCGCGCATCGTCGTCGTCGAGCTCGACGGCGAACCACGCGGCTATGCCCGCCTGCGCCGCACGCTCGACTGGGAGATCGCCGGACCGCGCGGCCGCGTCGGCACGGGCGAGGTGGTCGCCCTCGACGCCGCCGCGGCTCGCGCCCTGTGGGACGTGCTGCTCGACCTGGACCTGACCAGCGTGGTGGCCCCGTTCATGCTTCCCGTCGACGACGTCGTCACGCACCTGCTGGTGGACCGCCGCGCCGCGGTGCCGCGCCTCATGGACAACCTGTGGGTGCGGCTGGTGGACGTCCGCGCGGCGCTGGCAGGTCGGCGGTACATGGCCGACGTCGACGTCGTCATCGGCGTGCGCGACGCACGGCTGCCTGCCAACACCGGGGCGTGGCACCTGCGCGGGTCGGCGTTCGAGCCCGCCGTCTGCGAACGCAGCGACACGGAGCCGGACCTCGACCTGGACGTGCGCGAGCTCGGAGCCGCCTACCTGGGCGGCACGTCGCTCGCGGCGCTGGCCGCGGCCGGGCTGGTCACCGAACGCACGCCGGGCGCTCTCGCCCGCACCGCAGCGGCGTTCACGTGGCCCGTGGCGCCGGGCGCGAGCTGGGTCTTCTGACGGCCCGGACCGCTCCTGGACCCGCGATAGCGTCGGTCCATGGATTGGCGCGAGGACCGCATCCGCTCCGCGGCGCGAGGAGAGAACCCGACGGTTCTGGCAGAGCTCGAGAGCGGGTACGCCGTGATCGGCGACGCCCAGTTCCTCCCCGGGTACTGCGTCCTGCTCGGCAAGGACCCGCACGCGAAGGCCCTCGCCGAGATGTCCCGCACGGACCGCGTCCGGTTTCTCGCGGACGCCGATCTGCTCGCCACCGCGGTCGAGCAGGCGTGCCGCGACGCGGATCCCGCCTTCCGCCGGGTGAACCTCGACATCCTCGGGAACACCGACGCGTTCGTCCACGCCCACATCTGGCCGCGCTACGCGTGGGAGCCACCCGAGCTCGTCGGGCGGCCCGTCTGGCTCTACGACCCCGCCCGCTGGACGAGCCCCGACACCGCGCTCAGCAACCACCACGACGACCTCCGAGCAGCGATCACCGGCCGCCTGCGCTCGCTCGCCGACACCGTCGCCGTCCGCATCACCTGACGACGACGGTCGAGCGGGCACCCCGCGCTGGACGGACGCCGGGCGCCCGGCCGCGCCGCCACGGTGGCGGCCGCTCCGGCTGCGCCCACCTCTGGTGCGCCCACCTCTGGTGCGCCGCACGGCCCCGGGCGTTACGTTGCGGCCATGGCCTCCCCCACGCCTGCCGAGCTCGCCGCCCTCCGCGCCGTCGCCGCCCAGGCGGCCGCCGAGGCCGCCGAGGCCAGGGCGGCCGCCGCGCAGGCAGCGCTCGCAGCCGCCGAGGCGGCGGCCACGACTGAGGACGACGCCGCCGTGGTCTCGACGGGCTCGGCCACCAACCCCGAACCCGACGGGTATGCCGCCGAGGTGGCCGCCGCGTACGCCTCGCGCGGCGGCACGCTCCCGCTCGGGGCGCTGCTGGAGGGCGAGGCGGGCGGTGACGCCACCCCGAACCCGGCCGCGCAGGTGGGCTTCGCACTGAGGATGCTCAACCGCCACGGCCTGGTGGCGGGCGCGACCGGCACGGGCAAGACCAAGACGTTGCAGGCCATGGCGGAGGGTCTCTCGGCGGCCGGCGTCCCCGTGTTCGTCGCGGACATCAAGGGCGACCTGTCGGGCCTCACGGTGGCGGCCACCGCGAACCGGGCCCTCACCGAGCGTGCGACGGGCATCGGGCAGGCGTGGACGCCCACCGCGTACCCGGTGGAGTTCTACTCGCTGGGCGGGCTGGGCCAGGGCGTGCCGATCCGCACCACCGTCACGGACTTCGGGCCGCTGCTGCTCAGCAAGGTGCTGGGCCTCAACGGGACGCAGGAGTCGTCCTTGGGGCTGGTGTTCCACTGGGCGGACGCGCAGGGCCTCGCGCTGCTGGACCTCAAGGACCTCCAGGCGACGATCGCGTACCTGGTCTCGGACGAGGGCAAGGGTGACCTCAAGGGCATCGGCGGGCTGTCCGCGGCGACGGCCGGGGTGATCCTGCGTGAGATCGTGGCCCTCCAGGCGCAGGGCGCGGACGTGTTCTTCGGCGAGCCGGCCTTCGCGACGTCGGACCTGCTACGCACCGCCCCGGACGGGCGCGGCGTCGTCTCCGCCCTCGAGCTGCCCGCGGTGCAGGACCGCCCCGCGCTGTTCTCCACGTTCCTCATGTGGCTGCTGGCCGACCTGTTCCAGGAGCTGCCCGAGGTGGGCGACCCCGAGAAGCCGAGGCTGGTGTTCTTCTTCGACGAGGCCCACCTGCTGTTCACGGACGCGAGCAAGGACTTCCTCACGCAGGTCACCCAGACGGTGCGCCTGATCCGCTCCAAGGGCGTGGGCGTCTTCTTCGTCACCCAGTCCCCCAAGGACGTGCCCGCGGACGTGCTCGCCCAGCTCGGCAACCGCGTCCAGCACGCGCTGCGCGCGTTCACGCCCGACGACGCCACCGCGGTGCGTCAGGCGGTCCGCACGTTCCCGCACTCCCCGTACGACCTGGAACGCCTGCTCCAGTCGCTCGGCACCGGCGAGGCCGTGGTCACGGTGCTCACCGAGAAGGGCGCGCCGACGCCGGTCGCGTGGACGCGCGTGCGCGCCCCGCAGTCCTCCATGGACCCCGCGCCCAGCGCCGTGGTCGACGACGTCGTCGCCGCCTCGCCCGGGCAGGCGCGGTACGGGACCCCCGTCGACAACGAGTCGGCGTTCGAGCTGCTCCAGGTGCGCGTCGCGCAGGAGGCCGCCGCGCGCGAGGCCGCCGACGCCGCCCAGGCCGCCGCGAAGGCGCAGGCCAAGGCCGAGGAAGCCGCAGCGCGCGAACGCGAGGCCACGGCACGGCGGGAGCAGGCCGAGCTGGAGAAGATGCGGGCACGCCTCGAACGGGAGGCCGCCGCGCAGCGGGCTCGCGCCGCGCGCGTCCCTACCCGAACCACACGCTCCCGCACGAGCGCCCTCGACGCGCTGCTCACCACGGCGGGCAACACGCTGGCCCGGGAGATCACGCGCACGATCTTCGGCACCCGCCGACGCTGAGCCGCTAGGCGCGGCGCTCCGCCAGCGCGCGCAGCGCATCGGCTGCCAGAGCGAGGGGGAGCTTCTCCTGCTCGATGCGGCGCACCGGCACGTCGCCCCGGGTGGCGATGCGGCGGTACGCGGCGTCCTCCAGCGGTTCCAGGCCCTTGAGCCGACCGCCCCGGGCACGGACGGGCTGCCCGTGCTTGTCGGTCAGCGCGCGCAGATGCGCGAACCGGTCCAGCGTGGCCGCATCCATGAGGATCGACGGCACTTCCACACCCAACGCCTTGAAGGTGGCCCGCAGCCGCGCGAGGATCGCAAACCCCTCCGCGTCCAGGTCTCCCCAGTAGGTCACGAGGTCGGCGCCCGTGATCCACGGAATCCGGTCGAGGAGTGCGTCGGCCGCGTCGCCGCCACCCTCGACCGCTATCGCGTCCGGCATCGTTGGGAAGAAGAGCCGGCAGTCCCGGTTCTCCACGATGACGACGACGGCGGGCAGGTACGCGGGCTCGTGCGCGTCGCCCGCGGTCCAGGAGTCGTGGACGCGCCGCCCGGATGCCCGGTAGGCCGGGTCGAGGTAGGTGAAATGCACGACGGCGGGCCGCTTGCGCAACTCGGCGCCCAGGTCTCGCCCGGTCAGGGCGCGCACCAGCGAGACCCGCCCGTCGGTGAGCCACTTGGTGTGCATGCCGGGCACCGGGAGCTGGGTGCGCGTGAGGTGCGAGGCGTCGGGATGGTTGCCGAGCCACCGGACCAGCTCGACCAGGACGTGGCGGTCGTCGGGCGGCAGTTTCCAGGCATTGCCCAGGATGGCCGCGGTCAGGCCAGCGCCCGCGCCGAGGAGGCGCCCCGCGAGGTCGCGGGCCGCCGCAAGGTCCGGCATGTCGCGTGCCATCTCGGGGACGACGGCAGCGAGGAAGGTGATCGCTTCCGCGAGGTCTTCCACCCTCAGTGACTCCGGGTGCTCCGGACCCCCCGAACGCACCGACGAGCGGAGCATCGTCATCCCCGGCGTGGGCAGCCCGTCCCAGGACTCGCTCCACCGCTGGACGGCGGTGTACCCGATGCGCTCGTAGTCGATCTCGCTGCGCACCGCCGCACGCAGCTTGACCGTGATCGGCGGCGGCTCGCCGTGCCCGACGTCCGCGAGCACCCACGCCGGCCAGGCCTTCGCGATCGCGTCACGGAGCGCGACGCCCACCTCGGCCGGGGAGACGAGCCGCGCCACGTCAGCCCTCCGGCGTCGGCATCGGAGCCGGAGCCGGAGCCGGGAGCGGCTCGGCGTCCGGCACGCCGATCACCGCGCGCGGGCGCGAGCGCCCGGTGGCGTCCTTGGTGATGACGTAGCAGGCGTCCACGTGCGGTTCGAGCGCGGAGACCTTGTCGTTGGGGGCACCCACCACGAGCTGGAACCCGAGGCCCCGCCAGGCGCCCACGGCCCGCCCGGAGAACTGGGCGTCGGCCTTGATGAGGGCCTCGTCGAGGAACACGGGCGCGTACCGGGGCCGTTCGGCACCGGCATCGCCGAGCTGGTAGCGCAGCGCGGCGCCCACGATGAATGCGACGAGCTCCTGGGACTCGCCGCCGGACTTCTCCCCGATGTGGTCGTACAGGGCCACGTGGTTGCCGGCCAGGTCCACCTTCTCGGCCGAGAGCCGCACGTGGCGGCGCACGTCGATGAGGTCGGCACGCTCGGGCGAGGTGGGTCGCAGCCGTTCGACCAGGCGGGCCATGCGCGCGTACCGGGACTCGCGCTCGGCGTCCGAGGCGTCGGAGGCGAGCAGCTCGCGCAGGTCACGTAGCTCCTTGCGGAACTTCGCGACCACGGACGACGCCGCCGGGCGCGGGTCGATGCGCAGGCGGTGCTCGTCGTCCGCGAACGGCAGCCCCGCGAGGATCTGGTTGACGGGGTCGATGCGTTCGGTGATCTCCCGCAGGGACCGCGCGATGGTGCGCTCCAGGTCGGTGAGGTCGTCACCCGAGAGGCGCAGCAGCGAGCGCCGCCACTCCCCTTCGAGCTCGTGCAGCCGGTCGGTCTCCAGCACGGTGAGCACGCGGTCGAAGTCGCGGTAGGACGCGTCGGGGTCGGTGCCCAGGTCGGGGCTGGGCCACTGCCTCACGAACGCTTCGAAGAGGGTGCGCAGCGCGTCGGTGCCGGTGGTCACCGCAGTCTCCGCGGTCTCCTGGTCGTGGCGCAGCCGCTCGTCGGCCCGCGCGGCCACGGCGTCGAACGCGGCGAGCGCGTGGACCGGGTCGGCGGTCTCGTCCCCGTCCGGGGCGGAGTCGGCGGCGGCCTCCCCCAGCAGCGTGTCGAGGTAGGCGCGCTGCCGCTCGCTCAGCGTCGTGCCTGCGTCGGCGGCGGCGTCGAGCACGGCCTGCACGGCGTCGACCTCCTCGCTGACCTCCTCCCAGCGCCGGGCGAGCGCGGCGGAGCGTTCCTCGGTGGCGCCGAGCTCCTTCTGCAGGCGTTCGACGACGGCGTCGAGCTCGCGGGCGCGCGCCTCCAGCACCCCGAGCTCGGGGTTGTCGGCGCGGGCGGCGGCGATGACGGACCGCCACTGCTCGCACGCCTTCTCTGCGCCCGCGACGTCGACGTCGGGCCAGGTCAGGTCGGCGACCACCCGGGCGGCCGCCGCCTGCTCCTCGACGGCGTCGAGCCGCAGCCCGGCACCCCGGAACGCCTCGTCGGCCGCGCGGAGCACGCCACCGGCCGCCTCGATCTGGCCGTCGAGCTCGGCCAGGCGGCGCCCGTTGGTGAAGCCGAGCACGTTGGCGCGCCCCTGCCCGCCGTGCGCACCGCGCGATCCCTCCGCCGTCTGACCGGTACGCGTCAGCGCCTTGGCGTGCTGGGCGAGCCCGGCGGCGGAGTCGACGCACCGGAACGCGAACCGTTCGGCCAGGTGCTCGCGCAGCCATCCGCGGAACGGGCCGGGTGCGTAGTCGAGCCGTCCCGGCAGGGTGGCGGGATCGATGGCGGAACGCGAGTCGAGGCCCGTCATGACACCCTCGAAGCGCACCCGCTGCCGGGAGGGCACGGCGTCGATGGCCGCCCGGAACGCGGGCAGGTCGGCCGCGTCGAGCAGCAGCGTCGTGGCGAACCCGCCCAGGGCCAGGTTGAACGCCTCGCGCCACGCCTCGTGCTCGGTGCGCACTTCGATGAGCTCCGCGACGAACGGGAGCTGCTCCACGGTGAGCCCCGCCGCCTGGGCGAGCGCCACGCGGGTGCGGTGCAGCTCCTCGGGCACGTTGCCGGACCGCGCCGCGAGCCCCTTGCGCTCCGCGGTCAGCGTGGCCAGGTCCTTCTCCGCGGCGGTGCGCGCGTCACGCGCCTTGTCGCGCGCGTCGAACGCGGCGTGCCGGGCACCGGTGTCGGCGAGCCGCGCCCGCGACGCGGCGGCCAGGCGCTCGAACTCCGCCTTCGTCTCCACGGTGGTGCCCAGCACCTCGGCCGCCGCATCCAGGCGACCGCGGCCCCGCTGCACCTCCGCGAGCCGCGCCTGGGCGCCCGACAGTTCGCGTTCCGCGTTCTGGATCGTGGCCCCGCCGGACGCCCACAGCGTCTGGCGCACGCCCTCGAGCTCGTCCTTGCTCGCCCCGGCGCGCGCGGCCAGGTCGCGCACCTGGCCGGCCTCGCGCTGGGCTCGCCGCCGCACGTCGTCCTCGACCGCGCGCAGCAGCCCGGCCCGGTGCTCGGCCCGCCACAGCCCCACGGCGGACGCGCCACCCGGCCCTTCGGAGGTGGCGACGACGCCGCCGATGACGTCGAGCCGCTCACGGGCCTCGTCGATGGCGGCGCGGTGCGCGCGGATGGGGCGCAGCGCACGGACCTGCTGCTGCGCGGTGACCATCTGGTCGCGCGTACCGGACAGCTCGTCGAAGTGCTCGACGACGTCGGCGGCCTTCGCGAGCGTCTCGGGTTCCTCGAGCACCATCGACTTGTACAGCGCGTCCACGGTGGTGATCTGCTGGCCCGCCTGGATGCGCGCGAGCAGCCCCACCGCCTTGTCCCCGCCACCGGCCGCGCCGATGCCCAGCGAGGAGTACAGGCGCGCCGCGAACTCCTTGTCGGTGTCGAAGCACGTCAGGTCCAGCGCCGTCAGCGCGGGTCGCGCGAACCGGGACTCGGCCGCGACCGCGAGGCGCGCCAGGTCGAACGGCCCCGCGACCGTGGCCCGCACCGGGGTCAGCGCGTCCATCGCGGTCGCGCCGGCCGGCACGTACCAGGCACGGATCGCGGTGAGCTCGCCACCGCCCTGGTCGGCCCACGTCATCGCGACCGCCGTCCACGTGTCCCGCCCGTCACCGCGCAGCACCCGCTCACGCGTGCCGTCCGCGGTGCGCGACTCGTCGATCTTGCCGCGCGCGTACGAGATGACGTTGCGCTGGTCCTTGCCGCGCGGACGCCCGACGACGCCGCCGTTCGAAGCCCCGTTGAACGGTGTCGTGTGCGGCATGAGCAGCGCGATGTACGCGTCCATGAGGGTGGACTTGCCCGAGCCGGACCCACCCGCCAGCAGGGTTGCCGTCGAGGCCAGGCGCACGCGGTGCGCGCCGTCGTACCCGCCCCAGTTGACCACCTGGAGGTCCCGGGCCACCCACTGCTGCCCCGTGGAGGCGGCGGGGACGAGCCCGAACAGCGTGTCGACCATCGTCATCGGCCGTCCTCCTCGCTCACCTCGACGTCACCGTCGTCCGTGTCACCGTCGTCCGTGTCACCGTCGTCGGGAACGGAGTCGACCGGCGCAACCAGCGCGGGCTCGACGACGCCTCCCGTACGCATCCACTCGGCGAGCTCGACCAGGCGGTCCACGGGCAGCACCACCTCGACCAGCGGGGTGACCCGGAACCGCCCCGGCGTCTCCTCGTCCAGGAAGCCCTCCTTGGCCAGGCGGGTGATCGCGGCCCAGATCTCCTTCTGCCGGGCGGCGATGTTGGTCTCGGCCGGGTCCAGGAAGCTCAGGACGTGCTGTTCGAGCTCCTCGGCGTCCACGCGCGCCGCGATCTCCCCCGCCCCCTGCTCGCGCTGGTGCAGGGTGCGCAGCTGGACCAGCAGCACCGTCTCGACGCGCGTGAACGCCTCGTCGCGCAGCAGGATGGGGATCTCCACCTCGCCGCTGCGCACCTGCCGCTTGTAGGCGATGCCGCGGTCGCGGTCCACGACGAGCGTCACGAACAGGTCGTGCAGCCGCGACTCGATCACGCTCTGGTGCTCCAGCAGCGCGTGCCACCGCTGCGGGTTCTCCGCGGACAGGTAGCGGCGGCGCAGCAGGTCCACCAGGACCACGCGCGCCTCCGCGTCGAGCGTGCCCGTGTCCCCCGCGAACAGCGCGGTGGGGTCCGCCTCCATGGCGACGGGCTCGATGAACCCGCCCGCGGCCGGCGCGTCCTGTGCTGCCTCAGTCATCGCTGTCATCTCTGTTCGTGAGGGTCTCGGGGGCCGTGGGCGTCTCGGTGTCAGGGGGTGTCCGCGGCGTGGCCGGTGCCGCGGGCCGGAGCACTGCCGCCTCGAACGCCAGCCTCCGGGCCGTGCCGTCCGGGCGGATCGTGTCCGCGTACGCGACGGCGTCGACGTCGTCGACCCCAGCCCTCGCGGCGAGCTCCAGGAGGCCCACGAGGTCCACGGGGCGCCGCGCGCCCTCCCCTGCCCGGGCGAAGACCGCGTCGAGCCGGGCTCCTGCCGGGTCGTGGAGGGCGTCGCGGCGGGCGTCGTCGAGCAGGGCGTCCAGATCGGCGTAGCGGGGTCCGCCCCACGCGGCCGCGTGCTCGAGGGTGCCGGCTTCGTCGTCGTCCCACTCCGGCAGCGGCTCGGGGCCCTGGTGCGGGCTCGGGTCCGCCAGGGTGGTGCGCACCCGGCCGACGTCGGCGCGCGGCAGACGGCGCAACGGCTCGACGCCCTGACCGCGACGTGACGCGGGCATCCACGCCCCGAGCGCCGCGATCACGTCGCGCAGCAGATCGTCCACCTGACGGTCGCGCAGCGGGTCGTGATGACGCACCTGCGTGGTGATGACGCGCGAGGCGAGGCGCTGCGCCGTCAGCACCTCCGTGAAGCCCGTCTCGATGCGCTGCGCGACGGCCCGCAGCTCGGCACGCTGATGCTCGGGAAGCTTGGCCGCGAACGGGTGGCGCAGCACCGTGTCCAGGCCGTCCACCAGGGCTTCCATGCGCTCCGGGTCGTCCAGCAGCCGCTTCGCCCCGGAGAACGCGCGGCCTTCCGCCGTCGCGTCCATCAGGTGCTCGGCACGCTCCAGGTAGTCGTGCAGCACCTCACCGGTGGGCCGCTCGTCCTGCCGCAACGCCGTGACGGTCTCGCGCTGGATCGCGCGGATCGACTCCGCGACCCGTGCGAAATCAGCCGGGAGCTCACGGACCAGCAGCAGCACGTTCTCCGCAGCTTCGAGCAGCTCCTCCTCGTCGACGGGCTCGATCTCACCCGTCGTGTCGAGCCGGTCGAGCTCGGCCTGCCGGGTGGCGATCTCCCGTTGCAGGCGCAGCATCCGGGTCATGACGTCCGGGTCGGCGTCGTCGGCCAGGCGCTCCACCGCCTCCAGCAGCGTGAGCACCCGCGAGCGCGACACGCGGGCGTGACCGCCCCCGGCCCGGGCGGCGACGTCGAGCGCGTCCACCGCGTGCGCCGAGAGCCGGTAGACCTCCCCCGACTCGTCGTCCACCTGCCGCACCAGCCAGCCCGCCTCGACCCACGCGCGGCACAGCTCGCGCGCCGAGCGGTCCGAGACGTCCTCGTACCCGGCCGCCCGGAGCTGGGCCAGCGCGTCGTCCATCTCCGTGTGCGCGTCCGCCACCGCCGCGGTGCGCCGGTCCGGCCGGAACACCGAGGTCAGCAGCGCGACGACGAGCGGCGCGTCCCGACGGTGCAGCAGCGCCAGCAACGGGTTGCGGAACGCGCGCAGCGCACCCCGATAGACGCCCTCGACCCGGTTCACTCGTGAGACGTTCGCGTACTAGACAACGACATTGACCAGGCGAGGCGCGCGCACGATCACCTTGCGCACCGGCTTGCCGTCCATCGCCTTGACCACGTTCGGCTCGGCCAGGGCCGCGGCCTGCAGGTCGGCGTCGCTGATCGACGGCGGCACCTCCAGGCGGCCGCGCACCTTGCCCTGCACCTGGACCACGCAGGTCACGGTGTCCTCGACCAGGTACTGCGGGTCCGCCACCGGGAACGGCTCGCGCGCGAGCGACTCGGGATGCCCCAGCCGCTCCCACAGTTCCTCCGCCACGTGCGGGGCCAGCGGCGCCACCATGAGCACGAGCGGCTCGACCGCCGCCCGCGGCACGGAGTCCAGCGAGGTCAGGTAGTTGTTGAGCGTGATGAGCTTCGCGATGGCCGTGTTGGGGCGCATGCCCGCCATCTCGGCCGTCACGTCCGCGATCGCGCGGTGCACCGCGCGCAGCGTCTCCGTGCTCGGCACCTCGTCGGATACGACGGTCTCCCCCGTGTCCTCACTGACGACGTTGCGCCACAACCGCTGCAGGAACCGCTGGGAGCCGACGACGTCGCGCGTGTTCCAGGGCCGCGACACGTCGAGCGGACCCATCGACATCTCGTACAGGCGGAACGTGTCGGCGCCGTACGCCTCGTACATCTCGTCGGGCGTGACCACGTTCTTCAGGGACTTGCCCATCTTCCCGTACTCGCGCGCGACGGACTGGCCCTGCCAGGTGTAGCCGGAGGTCTCATTCCCCTCGACCTCCGCGGCGGGCACCGGGAACCCGTGCGCGTCACGGTAGGCGTACGCCTGGATGTAGCCCTGGTTGAACAGCTTGCCGAAGGGTTCCACCGAGGAGACGAAGCCCAGGTCGAACAGCACCTTGTGCCAGAACCGGGCGTACAGCAGGTGCAGCACGGCGTGCTCGACGCCGCCCACGTACAGGTCCACGCCGCCCGCGACGCCCGACTCCGGGTTGTGGTTCGGCCCCATCCAGTACGCATCGAGCGCCGGGTCCACCACGGTGTCGGCGTCCGCGCGCGACGGGTCCAGGTAGCGCAGGTAGTACCAGCAGGACCCGGCCCAGTTGGGCATCGTGTTGGTGTCGCGGCGGTACTGCTTCGGGCCGTCCCCCAGGTCCAGGGTGACGCTGACCCAGTCGTCGTTGCGGCCCAGCGGCGCCTCGGGCGAGGAGTCCTGGTCGTTCGGGTCGAACGTGCGCGGCGCGTAGTCGGGCACGTCGGGCAGGTCCACGGGCAGCGCCGACTCGGGGATGGCCACCGGGCGGTCCTGCTCGTCCCACACGATCGGGAACGGCTCGCCCCAGTAGCGCTGCCGGCTGAACAGCCAGTCGCGCAGGCGGTACGTGATGGTGCCCTCGCCGATGCCGCGCGCCTCCAGCCAGGCGATCGTCGCGGCCTTGGCCTCGGCGACGCCCAGCCCGTTGATGGCCAGGTCCGACGCCGGGATGTCGCCCGCGTCGGCGGCGGGGCTGTTGACGGTGACGCCGTCGCCCGTCCACGCGCCCTCGAAGCCCTCGGGCAGCCCGCCGTCGGGCAGCACCGTGTAGATCACGGGCAGCTCGAACGCCGTCGCGAACGCGAAGTCGCGGTCGTCGCCGCCGGGCACGGCCATGATGGCACCCGTGCCGTAGCCCATGAGCACGTAGTCGGCGGTGAACACCGGGATGGGCGTGCCGGTCAGCGGGTTGACCGCCAGGTGCCCGGTGAACACGCCGGTCTTCTTCCCGGCGTCGGCCTGCCGCTCGACGGCCGTCTTGGCGGCCGACGCGGCCCGGTACGCGGCCACGGCCTCGGCGGGCGTGGCGTGCCCGCCCGTCCACGCCTCGCGCGTCCCGTCCGGCCAGGCCGCCGGGACCTCGTCGAGCAGCGGGTGCTCGGGGGCCACCACCATGAACGTCGCGCCGAACAGCGTGTCGGGGCGCGTGGTGAACACCTCGACCTGCTCCCCCGCGCCCGCGGCGTCGTCGTCGGACGTACCTATGACGTCGAAGCGCACGCTCGCGCCGGTGGAGCGGCCGATCCAGTTGCGCTGCATGGACTTGACCTTCTCGGGCCAGTCGATGAGCTCCAGGTCGTCCGTCAGGCGGTCCGCGTACGCGGTGATGCGCATCTTCCACTGGCGCAGCGCCTTGGTGAACACGGGGAAGTTGCCGCGCTCGGAGCGGCCGTCCGCCGTCACCTCCTCGTTCGCCAGGACGGTGCCCAGGCCGGGCGCCCAGTTGACGGGCGACTCGTCCACGTAGGCGAGGCGCTGGGAGTCCAGCACGTCGCGCTGCTCGGTCACGGACAGCGCGGCCCAGTCGGTTCCGGCCGGGTAGCCCGGCACCGGGCGCGTGCCCGCGGCCAGCTCGTCGCGCAGCTCGGCGATGCGGCGCGCGCGACCCTTCCCGCCCCCTGGGCGCACGGCGTCGGCGTCGTACCAGGAGTCGAAGATCTGCAGGAAGATCCACTGCGTCCAGCGCACGTACCCGGGGTCGATCGTGGCGAACGTGCGGCGCTGGTCGTGCGCCAGGCCCATGCGGCGCAGCTGGCGCCGGTAGATCTCGATGTTCCGCTCGGTGACCACGCGCGGGTGCTCGCCCGTCTGCACCGCGTACTGCTCGGCCGGCAGGCCGAACGCGTCGAAGCCCATCGCGTGCAGCACGTTGTCGCCCTGCATCATGCGGTAGCGCCCGACGACGTCGGTGGCGATGTACCCCAGCGGGTGCCCCACGTGCAGGCCCGCGCCCGAGGGGTACGGGAACATGTCGAGGATGAAGTACGGGTCGCCGCTCGGCGCCGCACCGCCCGGGCCGGTCAGGTCACCCGACGGGTTCGCGGCGTGGAACGTGCCGCGCTCCTCCCACCGGTCCTGCCACCGCAGCTCGATCTCCTGCGCGAGGGCGGGCGTGTAGCGGAAGGCCGGCTCGCGCGAGGAGTCGGCGGCAGGGGTCTGGGCTGCGGCGTCGGGCGTGGTCACGACAGGACATCCTAGCCGCGGGGAACGGCCCGTCCGGAGCCCTGGCCGCGCCGACCCCGCGAGATGCCCTCCGTCACACCACGGGTGTGCTCCCGGACCGCGGGCAGCACCCGCCGCCGCACCTCGGAGGCCGAACCGTCCCAGTCGTCGATGTCAGCGAGAGCCGCCTCGAACGCGTCCGGGGCCGCGTCGGCCATCCGGGCGACCGTGTCGATCAGCCAGGCGTCATCGATGCGTACGGCACCAGCGAACCGCTTCCACGCGTCCGCATCGATCCGCTCCAGCAGGAACTCGCCCCCGATGCTCATCGACACCTTCAGCTACGTGCAAATACATTCACATCTCACCGATGTGCACGTACGTTCACCCGGGTGGAGGTGCGGTGGCGCCACCACCACTTCGCCTCACCGAGGGAGTTGCTCGATCGCCCAGGAGTCATGAAGCCATGGTGTGCGAATGCGTCGCCGCGAGCGCCCCACCGGCGCCGAGCAGCGCCAGGCCGGCCACCCCCACCGCCAGGAGCACCACCGCCAATGACGCCTGCTGGATCAGGAACCCAACGCCGGCGCTGGCGGCCGCGGACCCCAGGTTGTAGCTCGTGTTGACCCACGTGTTCGCGGCATTCTGCTGATGCGGCCCGGCGGCCGCGGGCACTACCAGGTACGCGACGATCATGACGGGCGACGCGAACACACCGGCCACCGCCAGGACGCCACCCAGGGACATCACGTTCGTAGTGGCCGCCACGACCGCGGAGGCGCAGACCAGGAGCGCACTGAGCACGAACAGTTGCACCCGCATCCCCATCCGCAGCCTGACGAGCCCATAGAGGAGCCCGCCGACCGCGCTGCCCGCCGCGAACAGCCCCAGGACAAGTCCCGCGGCAGCCGCTCCACCCAGGTCGTTCACCGCGGCCGGGATCGCGACCCCGATCGTTCCACCGACGACACCCGCCACGAGCGCGGGAACCAGGAGGCCGACGAACCGGCGGCTCGCCACCAGCGGAACCCGGTCGGTCACCCGCACCACGCGCCGGGGCTGGGGCCGGGGCCGGGGCCGGGGCATCATCGCGGTGACCGCGGGCGTGCCGACGAAGAGGAGGCCACCGACGACGACGAGGCCCGCCGGAACCAGCAGCGCGGCTCCGGACCCGGCGACCGCCACGGCCAACCCGGCGAGCGCGGGGCCGGCCAGGTACATCAACTCCTCGACCACGGCGTCCAGGCTCATTCCATGCTTGAGCAGGTCACCGTCGGGTACCAGGCGCGCCCAAGCGACGCGCATCGTCGGACCGAGCGGGGGCGCGACCGCCCCGGCGACCGCAGCCAGCACGAGCAGCGGCCAGGCAGTGGCGCCCGCGGCGGCAGCCCACGCCAGGGCACCGAGCACCGTCCCGAACGCCACCACCAGCACGGTGAGCACCGGCCGTGCGCCGCAGGTGTCGATGAGCCACGCGCGCACCGGTGCGGCAAGCGTCGCACCCGCGCCATAGAGCCCGACCGCGAAGCCGGCGACCGCCAGCGACCCGGAGGCGGCCTCGGCCGCGTAGAAGAGGGGGAGGTAGACCAGCGCGTAGGCGAACCGGCCGATGAGCGAGAACAAGAACGTCGAGCGCACGCGCGGCCGGGTCAGGGCGCGCGCGTACTCGCTCCGTCGAGGCGACGGCATGAGGACGACTCCAAGCAGAATCAGCGCATCATCAGTGATGCGCTTCGGGTGGGCGGCGGACATGCAGGGACGCCCTCGGCGCCCCGCCGTCTCACCGCCTCTGCTGCTCGGACATGGCGCGAGCCTACGACACCGTGCGCGTCACCCACACGCGGGACGCCACCCGCCCTGCGACGTCGGCCCCGCCGCCCGGCCAGGCGAGCGTCAGGGCGTCGCGGCGCGGCAGGATCGCGGCCACGGTCAGGGGCGTGTCCAGGGCGATGCCCAGGTCGGCGAGGGTGCGCAGGTCGCGCGGGTCGGCGTCGGAGATGCGGGCGACGACGCCCGACTCCCCCTCGGCCAGCTCGGCGAGCGGGCACGCGTCGGGGCGCACCACGCGCCCGTCCGCGGTGGGGATGGGGTCACCGTGCGGGTCGCGCACCGGGTGCCCGAGCAGCGCGGCCAGCCGCTCGACGAGCTGGTCGGACACGGCGTGCTCCAGCTGTTCGGCCTCGTCGTGCACCTCGTCCCAGGCGTAGCCGAGCTGCTCGACGAGCCACGTCTCCAGCAGGCGGTGGCGCCGCACCATGGCGAGCGCATAGCCGTGCCCGACGGCGGTCAGCCCCACCCCGCGGTACGGCTCCACCTCCAGCAGGCCCTGGTCGGCGAGCTTGCGCACCGCCTCGGAGACGGTGGACGGGCCGACGCCGAGCCGGTCCGCGAGCGCCCCGGTGGACACCTTGGCGCCGTCGGCGTCGGGCACCCATTCGAGCGCCGACCAGACCGCCTTGAGGTAGTCCTGCGCGACGGCGGTCAGCTCCGCCGGGTCGGGGTGTGCCGGAACGGGCGCGGTGGGCATCGGGCGAGCCTACTGCTCGGGGGTCTCGGCAGCCGGGACCTCGTGCGTCGGCGACCCGGTGGACGACGACTCCGGGGACGACGACTCCGTGGACGGCGTGCCTGTCGGCGTCACGTCGTCGTCCTCGGTGTCGTCCTGCTCCGGCTTCTCGGGCGGCACCGGGATCGACCGCCAGGCGCTGACGGATGCCGTCGCGTCGGGGAACACCTCGACCAGCTTCCAGTCGACGAACCGGCGCAGGTTCGGGTCGAAGCGCAGCACGGTCATCTGGGCTGTGCCGTGCAGGGGGCCGACCGTGGGCTGCCCGGACGCCGCCCCCGCCGTCGACCCGTTGACGTACCGCACCCCGTACCCACGCACCGTGGGGTCGTAGCGGGTGTGGGTGTGACCCGACACCTGGAACGGCACGCACCCGGACCACATGGACGCGTCGCCCACCGACGGCGTGTGGATGAGCAGCAGGTCGACGTCGTCCTCGCACGCCGTCTGCGCGAGGCGCCGCCCCATCTCCGACGCGGTCTCCCCACGCGACGACGTGCCCGCGCCGACGCGCGTCTCGTTCGGGTCGCGGTCGCCCAGGATGTGCACGCCTGCGACGTCGACCACGGAGCCGTCGAGCACGGTGATGCCCTGCGCGCGCTGCGCGTCGGCGACGAGCACCGAGTCGTGGTTGCCGTCCGAGACGATCATCGGGACGCCCTTGGGGCGCGCGGACGCGAACGAGTCGACGCACACCTTCTCGACGGCGGTGCCGTTCATGGTGGTGTCACCCGCGTCCAGGATGGCCGCGACGCCCGCCCGCTCCGCGATGTCCTTGATCAGGGGCGTCATGTTCATGTTGCAGTGCAGGTCGGAGACCACCAGGAAGGAGACCAGGTCCTCTTCGGGGGTCACGGGCTCCGGCGACGCGGAGGGCGCCCGGAGCTCCGGCGTGGTCAGGGAGGCGCCCGGTTCGTCCGACGCCCCAGGACTCGGGCTGACAGTACCCGGGCTGGCAGTGCCCGACGCCGCGGGGCTCGGCGCCTCGGGCGTCACGGTCCGCACGCGACTCTCGGCCGCGGCCAGGCGGGCGTCCGTCGTGGCCTGCGCGTCCCACGCCTCGCCCAGGGACGTCCGCGCGTCGGCGTAGAACTGCTCGTTGCTCCGGTAGAGCTCCAGGAGCTGGGCGCCGTAGGTGTCGATCAGGCCCGCCAGCCGGCCGGTCAGCCGCGCGTCCTCGAGCGCGGTGCCGGCGAACACGGGCGACACCGGCGCGTTGGGCCGCGTTCCGCGATCGTCCGCGGTGAGCAGGCCGCCGATCAGCGCGAGCACGAGCACGCTCGCGGTGATCTCCGCGGTGCGCGGTCCGACGCGGTCCAGCAGCTCGCGCCTGCGCGCGGCGCCGACCAGGAACCACGCGCCCGCTCCCACGACGCCCACCGTCACGAGTGCCACGACGGTGCGCCGGGCCGCATCGACCACGAGCGCCTTGGTGACCTCCCGGATCGTGACCTCCGGTGTCGAGAAGAACTGGAGGTAGGACTGCAGGTCCCGGCTCAGCCCTTCGAGCGTCGTGGCCTGGCTGATCTCGGTGAGGTCGGCCGGGATCTCCTTGATGATCACGTCGACGCCGAGGGGTCGCACCGGAGAGGGCACGCGCATCGTTCCCAGCGGCCCCAGGTCGACGACGACGTCGCCGGACACGGTCACCTCGTACCGCGCCTCGTGCGGCCCGAGCGACAGGTCCGCGGACGCCGTCGTCACACCGAACCAGACGCTGGCCACCAGGGCCACGACGCCGGCCATGGTCCAGCGGACCCACCGCGGGGGCGTGCGCCGAGCTGACTTCCTCACCCCCCCACTGTCTCCGATGACCTGCGCGGACGCCAAGTCGCCACGGCGCCGCGCCGAGCCACGGTCAGCCGGTCTTGCGGCGGGCCTTCGCCTCGTCCACGGACCTGCGCAGCGCCTCCATGAGGTCGATCACCTCGGCTCCCTCACCCTCGGCGGGCGCACCGAACGTCTCTGCGCTGCTCACCGTCTCGCCCTTGGCGATCTTCGCCTCGATCAGGGTGCGCAGCTGAGCCTGGTACTCGTCCTCGTGGTCGCCGGGGACGAAGTCGCCCTCGAACGCCGACACGAGCTGGCGGGACATCGCCAGCTCCTTCTGCGTGACCTTCACCTTCTGGTCAAGACCCGGGAACTCGGCGTCGCGCACCTCGTCGGCCCACAGCAGCGTCTGCAGCACGAGCACGTCACCGCGCACGCGCAGCGCGGCCAGCCGGGTGCGCTGCCGGAGCGCGAACTTCACGATCGCGGTGCGGTCGCTCTCCTCCAGCGTCCGACGCAGCAGCACGTACGCCTTGGCGGACTTCGAGTCCGGCTCCAGGTAGTAGGTGCGGTCCAGCATGATCGGGTCGATCTGGTCGGACGGCACGAACTCGACCACGTCGATCTCACGGTCCCGTTCCGCGGGCAGGTCGGACAGGTCGTCCTTGGTGAGCACCACGGTGTGCTCACCGTCGTCGTACGCCTTGTCGATGTGCTCGTACGGCACCACCTCACCGTCCAGCTCGCACACGCGCTGGTACCGGATCCGACCGCCGTCGGCGTCGTGCACCTGGTGCAACGGCACGTCATGGTCCTCGGTGGCGCTGTACAGCTTGACGGGAACGTTGACGAGACCGAACGTCACCGCGCCCTTCCAGATGGCCCGCATCACTCCATGGTGACCCGCGTCACGCCCGCCGTCGAACCCAGCGCCGATCCCGTCATCGGTCCCGGCTGCGTCGGCACGGACGGTTCACAACCCAGAACCCCGGCCCTGCTCCGACCCGGACACATCGATGGTGCGCATGAACGCCGCCAGCATCTCCTCGGGACCCAGCGCCTCCGGTTCGCCGAGCGGATCGTCGTCGCCCGCGATCGTGCGCACCTCCTCGTGGATGCGCTCCATCGAGGTGTCGAGCGACCACGCGACATCGGCGGCGAGCTTGAGCGAGTCGCTGAGGTGCCGCGGCACGGTGCGACCGAGCTTGTAGAAGATCTTGTGCTCCAGGCTCGCCCAGAAGTCCATGGCGATGGTGCGCAGCTGGATCTCCACGATGACGTCCTCGACCCGGTCCGACAGATAGACGGGGACGCGCACGATCAGGTGCAGCGACTTGTACCCCGTGGGCTTCGGGTGCGCGATGTAGTCCCGCTCCTCGACCAGGGTGATGTCCTGCTGCGCCACGAGCATGTCCCGCACCCGGTAGATGTCCGAGACGAAGCTGCACGTCACCCGGATCCCGGCGACGTCGAACATCTCCCCGCGGATGCCGGCCAGCGTGAGCGGGATGTTCTTGCGGCGCGCCTTGGCGATGATCGACTCGAACGACTTGAGGCGGGAACCCACGTGCTCGATCGGGTTGTAGTCCGCGATCAGGCGGAACTCCTCGCGCAGGATCGAGACCTTCGTGGAGATCTCGTCGATGCCGAAGCGATACGAGAGCATCATCCGGCGCAGGTCGTGCATGAGACGCCGCACCTGCGCGGCATCGGGCAGCGACCCGGGGACGGCGACGGTGCCCAGTGTGGAGTTGGCCAGTTCGGCGGGTTCTGTCACCCCACCACCGTATGCGCCGCAAGGGACGTTGGCGCGGTCCGTCCTGCGGGCCCGGCGCCGTCGGCACGACGACCACGACGCCATCGGCACGGGTGGCCCCTGGGGTACGGTCGGGGCGTGGCCCGAGACTGGCGCGAGGACGGCGAGGAACCCGACTACCGCTTCAGCCTGGCCAACGAGCGAACCTTCCTCGCCTGGGTCCGCACGGGCCTCGCCCTCGTCGCCGCCGCCGTCGTCGTCCACGAGCTGGGCGACGGGCTGGCACCCGCCTGGGCGACCACCACCGTGGGCCTCGGGCTGACGGCCACGGCCGCATACGTGCTGGTCTCCGGGTACGTGCGCTGGCGCCGCAACCAGCAGGCCATGCGCGCATCCCGACCGCTCCCCCAGAGCCGTGCCATGGAGGTGCTGACGGTGCTCTTCGTCGCCGTCGCGGCGCTCGCCGCGGTGCTCGTCCTCGCCGGCTGATGCGGCCCGCCTGCCGCCGCCCACCGCGTGAGGCGGGTCTCCAGGGCGAGCGCACCTCGCTGGCCTGGACCAGGACCGCGCTGGCGGTGCTCGTCAACGGTGCGTTGGCGCTGCGCACGGGTCTGGCCGGTCATGCCCCGCTCGTCACGGGCGCGGGAGTCCTCCTGGTCCTGGCCGCGGGCGGCGTCGCCGTCGCGGGCCGACGTCGGTCTGCGGCGCTGCTGCGCGAGCACGACGCGGGCAGCACGCCGCGCCTGGTGGCCGGCGTCTTCGCCGCCGCGCTCCTGTGCACCGTGACGGCAACAGCCGTGGTCGCGTTCGCGTGACCGGCGCCGGATGCCGACCATGAGGGGATGGGCGCGCCGACGACGGTCACCGTGGACGGGCACCGGCTCGAGCTGACGAACCTCGACAAGGTGCTCTACCCCGCCACGGGCACCACCAAGGGCGAGGTGCTCGACTACTACGCTCGCATCGCCCCCGTGCTGCTCCCTCACGTGCAGCGCCGGCCCGTGACCCGCAAGCGGTGGCCCGACGGCGTGGACGGCCAGGTGTTCTTCCAGAAGAACGCCGACCGGTCCACACCGCGCTGGGTGACCACGCACCGCATCCAGCACAAGAAGTCCGCGAACGACTACGTGCTGGTGGACGACGTCGCCACCCTGACCTGGCTGGCCCAGACCGCGACGCTGGAGCTGCACGTGCCGCAGTGGCGCGTGGGCCGCACGGGGGTGCACCTGCCGCCCGACCGGCTGGTGCTCGACCTAGACCCCGGCGAGGGTGCGGGCCTGACCGAGTGCGCGGAGGTGGCCCGGCTCGCGCGGACCGTGCTCGTCGGTATGGGGCTCGACCCGCTGCCCGTCACGTCCGGGTCGAAGGGCATCCACCTGTACGCCGCGCTGTCCGGCGGCGACGACCCGGCCGGGGCGCGCCCGTCGTCCCCCGCACGCGGGCGGCACCCCCACTCCGACGACGTCGCCGCCGTCGCGCACGAGCTCGCACGCTACCTGGAGGCCGAGCACCCCGACCTGGTGGTGAGCGACATGAAGAAGTCGCTGCGCGGCGGGAAGGTGCTCGTGGACTGGTCGCAGAACAACGCCGCCAAGACGACCGTGGCGCCGTACTCGCTGCGCGGCCGGGCGCACCCCACCGTGGCCGCACCGCGCACGTGGGCGGAGCTCGACGACCCGGCGCTGGCGCACCTCACGTTCGGGGAGGTGCTGGCCCGCGTGGAACGCGACGGCGACCTGCTGGCCGAGTTGAGCCAGGGGCACCTGTCCCAGCTCGAACCGACGCCCGCGCACCAGGAGCGGTTCGAACGCCTGGCCCCCTACCGCGCCAAGCGCGACCCCGCCCGGACGCCGGAGCCCTTCGACCCGCCGACGCCCGGCGAACCGGTCACGGCCGTGCCAGGCTCGCCCACCTTCGTCATCCAGGAGCATCACGCCCGGCGGCTGCACTGGGACTTCCGCCTGGAGCACGACGGCGTCCTGGTGAGCTGGGCGCTGCCCAAGGGAGAGCCGCAGGACCCGGCCCGCAACCACCTGGCCGTCCAGACGGAGGACCACCCGCTGGCCTATGGCTCCTTCGAGGGCACCATCCCGCGCGGTGAGTACGGCGCTGGCGAGGTGACCGTCTGGGACGCCGGCACCTACGCGCTGGAAAAGTGGCGCGAGGGCAAGGAGGTCATCGTCACGCTGCACAGCGAGCGGCGCGGTGCCCGGCGGCTCGCGCTGGTCCACACCGGCGGCGACGGCGGCAACCAGTGGCTGATCCACCGCACCAAGGCCCAGCCCGACGCACCGCCGCCCCCGGCCGCCGAGCCACCCCCCGCCGTCGAGCCATCCCCGGTCGTCGAGCCTGTCGAGACCACGGGAGCACCACTCGCACCCATGCTCGCCACCACCGCCGCCCCCGCCGACCTGCGCACGCTGGCCGGCAACCCCGACTGGGCGATCGAGCTCAAGTGGGACGGCTACCGCACCATCGCCGCCGTCGAGCCCGCCCCCGACGGCACCCCGGTCGCCCGCTTGTGGTCCCGCACGGGGCAAGACTTCACACGCACCTACCCGGAGCTCGCACCCTTGGCCGCCCAGGTGCGCGGCCCGCTGCCCGTGGTGCTCGACGCGGAGGTCGTCGCCCTCGATGCGCGGGGCCGCCCCGACTTCCGTCTGCTCCAGCACCACGCGACGACCGTCGACCTCATGGTGTTCGACGTGCTCCGGGTGGGCGATCGTTCCCTGCTGCGCACCCAGTACGACGAGCGCCGCGCGCTCCTGGCCGAGGTGCTGGCAGCCGCGCGGCCGGTCCACGTGCCCACCGCGTACGACGGCGACCTGGACGCCGCGCTCGACTTCTCCCGAAGCCTGCACCTCGAAGGCGTGATGGCCAAGCACCGCACGTCCACGTACCAGCCCGGCCGCCGCACCCGGCAGTGGCTCAAGATCAAGCACACCGCCACGCAGGAGGTGGTCGTGGTCGGCTGGCGGCCGCTGCACGCGGGCGAACCGCGCGAGGACCCGCGGTTCGCGGGGGCGCTGCTGCTCGCCGTGCCCGCCAGCGCCGACGCCGGTGCGGCCGGGCCCGAGCGCCTGCGGTACGTGGGCCGCGTCGGAACCGGGTTCACCGATGCCGACCGCCGAGACCTCGCTCGCCTGCTCACGTCCGTCGAGCGGGCGACGCCGCCGCTCGACGGCGTTCCGCGCGTCGACGCCGCACACACCCGCTGGGTGTCCCCGGAGCTGGTGGGCGAGGTGGAGTTCGCGCAGTGGACAGCCGATCCGGATGCCGACGCCGACGCGCGCCTGCGCGCCGCCCGCTGGCGGGGGCTCCGGCCGGACAAGACGCCGGGCGACGTCGTCGTCGAACCACCGGCACCGGCCGCCCACGAATGACCGCGACGACCGACCGCGACGACGCCCCGCACCTACGCTGAACGCCATGCGGCCACCCCACCGACGGCACGACCCGCGCACCGCGCACACCCGCTGGGCGAGCGTCGTCGTCGTGCTCCTGGCGCTCACCGGATGCGGCGCCGGGACGCCGACGCCGTCCTCGCCCACCGGAGGCGCCGGTACCGCGCCGAGCCTCGGTGCCGCGAGCACCCCGGCACCCGACCCCGCACCGACCCCCACGCCCACGCCCACGCCCACGCCCACGCCCACGCCCACGGTCGACCCTGGTCCCGCGCTGGAGTCGGCGACGTGGGGCGAGGCCGAAGGCGGCCGATCCCTCGCCGTCGTCCCCGCCGCCTGGGTGCGCACCTCGCAGGATCCGACGGCGGTCGACCGGCTGTGGGCGGAGTTGATCGCGGCGCAGCCCGACGCGGACACCCCCGGGATGTACGACCAGCTCGTCTGCCACGCGATCGGCGCGCCCGACAAGGAGTCGTGGAACCTGGAACCGTGGCGCCCCGACGTCGGGCTGATCGCGGTGATGCAGGCCCGCTGCAACCCCACCTGAACCCGCCCGGAACTATGTTGACCAAAATACGAGACAATGGTCTTCCCGGGCGGACAGGAGCCGATCCGGCCGCTAGGTTCGAGCGCATGATCCGGACCAGCCCCCGCGCCCGCGCGCCCTTCGGCGCCACGCGTTGCGGGCGTCCCCGGTGTTGTTGTCGACGCTGCTGTCGCCGCTGACCAGTCGCCGCTGACCAGAGCGAAACCCTTCCTCCCCGCGCACGCGACGTCGATCACGTAGCGCCCCTCCCCGCACGACATCACGCACCCGCGCCCAGCCGCCCATCCGGCCGCACGGGTGCCACGTGCGCGCGCCCCCACCGAGAGGACCCACTCATGTCTGCCCCACCCACCGCCCCGTCGTCGGCGCATCCGGCCCATCCTGACCAGCTCCCCGCCGACGGGTCCGTGCGCGTCGGCATCGACGACAGGTTTCACCGTCCCGCGCCCCGCGCCGCGGGCGTCCGGCGTGCCGCCCAGATCGGGAGCCGTGCCCTCGGACCGCTGATCGTGCTCGCCGTGTGGTGGCTCGCCGCCGCACAGTCCTGGGTCTCGCCCATCCTGCTGCCCGCACCGGGCACGGTCTGGGACGCCGCCGTCGACCTGGTCGTGTCGGGAAAGCTCCAGGAGAACCTCGCGGTCTCCCTGGTCCGGGCGTTGACGGGGCTCGGCATCGGCATCGCCGTCGGCGCCGCCCTCGCCCTGTTCACCGGACTGTCCAAGGCCGGCGAGGTGCTCATCGACTCCAACGTCCAGATGATCCGCTCGATGCCGATCCTCGCGCTGCAACCCCTGGTCATCGTGTGGTTCGGCATCGGCGAGCCCACCAAGGTGCTGCTCGTCGCCCTGGCCGTCACGTTCCCCGTGTACATCAACACGCACGCCGCGATCCGCGCCGTCGACTCCCGGTTCGTCGAACTCGCCACCACCCGGGGACTGGGACGGCTCGCCCTGATCCGGCGCGTGGTGCTGCCGGGCGCGCTGCCCGGGTTCCTCACCGGCCTGCGCTTCGCGACGTCCATCTCCTGGCTCGTGCTCGTCGTGGCCGAGCAGATCAACGCCACCGCCGGCATCGGCTACCTGATGACGCAGGCCCGCACCGTCGCCCGCACCGACGTGATCCTCGTCGGCCTGGCGGTCTACGCCCTGCTCGGCCTCGTCTCCGACACCCTCGTCCGGCTCATCGAAAGGAAGGCCCTGTCATGGTCCTCGACGCTCCAGGCACGCTGACACCGGCCACCACGACCGACGACGCAGGCGCCGCCGCGCCCGCACCCGTGGTCGTCGAGGCCCACGACGTGCGCCGCGCGTTCGACGGCCGCGGCGTGCTGCACGGCATCGACCTGACCGTGCGTCGCGGCGAGTTCGTCGCCCTGCTCGGCCGCTCGGGCTCCGGGAAGTCGACGCTGCTGCGCATCCTCGCCAAGCTCGATACGGACGCCGCGGGCACCGTCTCCGTGCCTGCGCTGCCTGCCGTCGCGTTCCAGGACTCCCGGCTGCTCCCCTGGGCCCGGGTGCTCCCCAATGTGCTGCTGGGACTGCGCGATGCCGCCGCCCGGGAGCGTGCCCGGACCCTGCTCGACGACGTCGGCCTGGGCGACCGCGCCCGGGCGTGGCCCCGCCAGCTCTCCGGCGGGGAGCAGCAACGCGTCGCCCTGGCGCGGGCTCTGGCGGGGGCGCCCGAGCTGCTGCTCATGGACGAGCCGTTCGGTGCGCTCGACGCACTCACCCGCATCCGCATGCACCGCCTGTTGCGCGACCTCGTCAGCCGCTACTCCCCCGCCGTCGTCCTCGTGACGCACGACGTCGACGAGGCCGTACTGCTCGCCGACCGCGTGCTTGTACTCACCGACGGACGGCTCTCGCTCGACGAGCCGATCGACCTGCCCGCCACCGGGCGGCGGTCACACCCCGGCTTCACCGCACTGCGTTCCCGGCTGCTCACCGAGCTCGGCGTCGGCGACGACGACCACTGAGTCGCCGCCCGCACCACCCACCGACCCGCTGCACCACCACCCCAGGAAGAGGAACCCCATGACCAGAGACCGGCGCACACGCACCGGAACGCTCATCACCGCGCTCGCGGCTCTCACCACGCTGACCCTCGCGGCGTGCTCGGGCGGCGCCGGCGCGGCCACGTCGGGCTCGGGCGACGCGTCCGGGGCGCAGGTGACCCTGCACGTCGGCGAGCTCGGCTCGTCGCTCACCGAGCAGGCCCTGCTCGAGGCGGCCGGCGAGTTCGACGACCTGCCGTACAAGGTCGAGTACTCGCTGTTCAACTCCGGCCCCGCGTTCATGGAGGCCGTGCCGTCAGGTGCCGTGGACCTGTCCCTCCAGGCCGACACCCCGGCGATCTTCGCGCAGGTGGGAGGCACGCCCATCAGGGTGGTGGGGGTCCAGGCGTCGGTGAAGGAGGGCGAGTCGTTCGTCGAGATCGTCACCAACCCCGACTCCGGCATCACGTCCGTGGCCGACCTCAAGGGCAAGAAGGTGGCCGTGCTGCCCGCCACGATCCTCCAGTACACGGTGGTGCGCGCCCTGGAAGAGGCGGGCCTGTCGTACGACGACATCACGCCCGTCGAGCTGCCGCTGACCGACGCGGGCGCCGCCCTGGCCAAGGGTGACGTCGACGCCGTCGCGTCGCTCGACCCGATCCTCGCCCAGCTCAAGGCCAACGGCGCCGTCGTGATCGGCTCCGGGCTGGGCCTGACCTCCGGCTACTCGTACGTCGTCGCCACCGACGCCGCCCTGGCCGACACCGCGAAGAGCGAGGCCATCGCCGACTACCTGGGGCGCCTCGGCCGGGCCGAGGAGTGGGCCGTGCAGCACGGAGACGAGTGGGCGACGCAGAGTGCCGAGCTGACGGGCCTGCCCGTCGAGCTCGCGAAGGCGGCACAGGCGCGGTCGTCGGCCGGCTGGGTGCCGATCGACGACCACGTCATCGCCCTCCAGCAGGAGCAGGCCGACGTGTACACCGACCTCGGCCTCATCCAGAAGCCCCTCGACGTCTCGCTCGAGTTCGACGACCGCTTCAACGACGTCCTCACGGGAGGCACCAAGTGACCGATCAGCACCCCGGCATCCCCCAGAACGCCCGCGGCTACGACCGGTTCCCCGGTCGCATCGGCATCACGGCCCGCGAGTCCACGCGCGCGTGGCCGCGACCCAGGAACGCCCGCCCCGGCGCGCCGAACGTCGTCGTCGTCATCCTCGACGACATGGGGTACTCGGACGTCGCACCGTACGGCTCCGAGATCCCGACGCCGCACCTGACCGCGCTCGCCGAGCGCGGCTACCGGCTGACGAACTACCACACCACCCCGGTGTGCTCCCCGGCGCGCGCCGCGATCCTCACCGGGCTCAACCCGCACCGGGCCGGGTTCGCGTCGGTGGCGAACTCCGACCCGGGGTTCCCCAACCTTCGCCTGGAGATCGACCAGGACGTCGCCACCCTGCCGGAGTCGCTGCGTGCCGCCGGGTACGCCACGTACGCGTTCGGCAAGTGGCACCTGACCCGTGACGCGCTCATGCACGACGGCGCCGACAAGTCGTCGTGGCCGCTCCAGCGGGGCTTCGACCACTTCTACGGCACGCTGGAAGGCTGCAACTCGTTCTTCCACCCGAACCAGCTCGTGCGGGACAACACGCCCGTGGACCGGGACGACTGGCCGGCGGACTACTACCTGACCGACGACCTGACGGACGACGCGATCTCCCAGCTCTCGACGCTGCGCGCGCAGGAGCCCGACAAGCCGTTCTTCCTGTACTTCGCCCATCACGCGATGCACGGGCCGCTCGGAGCGAAGGCGCAGGACATCGCCGCCCAGCGTGGCAGCTACGCCGCCGGGTGGGACGAGGTCCGGCGCGCCCGGCACGCCCGCCAGCTCGAGCTCGGCCTGTTCCCGCCGCAGACCCCGCTGCCGCCGTCGGCCACCGAGCCGGGCTTCGAGGTTCCCGCGTGGGACAGCCTCGATGCGGACACGCAGGACCTCTACGCGCGGTACATGGAGGTCTACGCGGCCATGGTCGCCAACGTGGACGAGAACCTCGGCCGCCTGCTCGGCGTCATCGAGGACCTCGGCGAGCTGGACAACACCATCGTCGTCTTCACCTCGGACAACGGCGGCACCGCGGAGGGCGGGCCCGAGGGCACCCGCTCGTACTTCTCCCGGTTCGTGCACGTGGCCGGGCTGCCGCAGGACTGGGAGGCCGACGTCGCACGGGACCCGGACGTCATCGGCACCCCGCGCTCGATGGCCCACTACCCGCGCGGCTGGGGCCAGGTGTCCAACACCCCGTTCCGCTTCTACAAGGGCCAGACGCACGCCGGCGGCGTGCGTGTCCCGTTCCTGGTGTCGTGGCCGGCCGGGCTGCCCAGGGCGGCCGACGACGACGGCCTGCGCCGCCAGTACCAGTACGTCACCGACCTGACGCCCACGCTGCTCGAGCTCGCGGGTGTCGAACGGCTGGCCACCCGGGGCGGGCTGCCCACCCAGGAGGTCGACGGCGTCTCGCTGCGCCCGGTGCTCGCCGATCCCGGCGCGGCGTCGACCCACCCCGAGCAGTACGCCGAGTTCGGTGGGTCGCGCGGCTTCTACCGCGACGGCTGGAAGCTCGTCTCGCTGCACACCTTCACCCGCTCGATCACCGAACCGCAGTGGGAGCTGTACCACGTCGACGAGGACCCGAACGAGCTGGTGGACCTCGCCGCCAAGGAGCCCGAGCGGGTCGCGGAGCTCTCCGCCGCGTGGGAGGAGGCGGCCTGGCACAACACGGTGTTCCCGCTCGGGGCCGCGTTCACTCCCGGCCGCCGTCCCGCCGAGAAGGTCCTGGAGCGTCCGGTGCGGCTGCTGCCGTCCACGCGCAGGCTCGAACGCTACCGGTCGTCCAAGCTGACGTCGCTGCGGTCGTTCGACATCCTGATCGACGTCCGGGCGGGCGGCGAGGGCGTGCTCGTCGCGCACGGCGACCAGGGCGGCGGGTACTCGCTCTACGTCGAGGGCGGAGACCTGCGCCTGGCCTACAACGAGTACGGGCGCCTGCACGAGCTCTCGCTGGGTGCGTTCGGCGCCGGCGAGGTGAAGGCGTCGTTCACGTGGCTGCCCGAGTTCCGCTGGCGCATCGAGGTCACGGTCGACGGCGCGCTGCGCGGTTCCCTCGACTCGGTGGCCATGCTGCTGGGTATGGCCCCGTTCAGCGGCATCGACGTCGGGATCAACCGGGGCGGCCCGGTGCACTGGGGCGTCCACCAGCGGCACGGCTCGTTCCGGTTCACGGGGCGGCTGGCGGCGGTGACCTACGTTCCTGGCGAGCACGCCGCGTACGACGCCGAGCAGCTCGCGGCGGTCGAGGAGGACGTCGCGGAGTACTACGACTGACCGCACGGCTGACGGTCCACGTGCGGCGGCTCCCTGGCTTATCGGCCGGGGGCCGCCGCACGTGCACTCAATCCTGCACCGACACCGGTGCCGTGGCGGGCACGAGTGCGCCGTTGGCCCGCGCGGTGATCGTGCGCTCCAGCGCGGCGAGCACCGCGACGACGGCGAGGCACCCGGCGACCACCACCGCGATGAACGCCCCGGACAGGCCGTGCTCCAGCAGGAACCCGGCGGCGATGGGCCCCAGGATCGACCCGCCCTGGAACGCCGCCGAGTTCACGGCGTTGTACCGCCCGCGCAGGTGGTCGGGCGCCAGGTCGTTGACGATCGCAGGCATGGCGGACTGGAGCATCGTCTCCCCGAAACCGAACAGCCCGTGGAAGGCGAGCACCCCCACCACCGCCCACGCGCTCCCGCCGACGAGCCCGGTGGCGCCGAGCACCGCCCACGAGACCGCCCAGACCACGGCCATGACCATGAGCACCCGGGTGCGCCGTCGCCCCCGCGCCCGCCCCATGACCCAGAACTGGCAGGCCACGATCACCACGGTGTTGACCACGAACGCGAACCCGATCACGCGCGTGGACACCTGGGAGGCCTCGCGCGCGAACGCCGGGAACCCGCCCTCCATCTGCCCGTACCCGACGAACGAGGCGAACAGCGCGAGCACGGTGACCCACGCGACGGCGGGCCGCCGCAGGATGGCCAGGTAGCCGACGCGGCCACGGCCCGTGCGCGCCTGCCCGCCGTCGTCCGCGTCGTCGTCGTCGGGCCGTGCCGCGCGGCCGTGCAGGTGCCGCAGCGGGCCGAGCTGCACCAGCAGCGCTGGCGCGAAGCAGGCCGCGTTGATCACGAAGGCGGCCACGAAGGTCGCCGGGCGCTCGACGTCCATCAGCAGGCCGCCGAACACGCCGCCCACCCCGATGCCCAGGTTGAGCAGGGCGAAGCTCACGCCGAAGTACCGCTGGCGCAGGTCGCCGGTGACCACGGTGGCGATGAGCGCGTTGAGCGCGGGCCACGCCACCCCGAGCTGGACGCCGAACAGGCACAGCGCCAACCCAGCCACCCAGGGCACGGTCGCGAACGCCAGCAGCCCCAGCCCGGCCATCGCGGCAAACAGGCCGCCGATCACGACGACGCGCGCCCCGAACCGGTCCACCAGGATCCCGGCCGGTCCGGTCACCACCAGGCCCGTGATCGCGATAAGCCCCATGAGCGTGCCGGCCACCCCGAGCGAGAACCCGCGCACTTCGTGCAGGTAGATGATCGTGAACGGCAGCGTGAGCCCGCGCCCGAAGAACTGGATGACGACCGTTGACAGGAGCCAGCGTCCGTCGCAGGGTAGCTCACCCCAGAACGCGCGGGCGCCCGACTGGGCGGTCATCGTGGGCATAGGCCTGATCCTGACCCTCACCACCGACACGGGTCGAGCCGAAATGCGCTCGGGGCGCTCGCGGCCCCGTCACTCGCGGCCCCGTCAGGCGAACGCGACGTCTGCGGCCCGCACGACCTCGGACCGGGCTGCCGGGTAGGTCAGCCCCCGGAAGTACTGGTTGGTGTGCGCGATGATCTGCTCCGCACCGATCGCGACGCCGTCCCGCATGCCGCCGTAGGTCGTGTGCGCGTCCGCGACCAGGGTGACGGCGTAGCCGCGTGCCGCCGCGGCCGCCGCGGTCGTGCGCACGCAGTAGTCGCTCTGGGCACCGACGACGACGACGCGGGTCACGCCGAGCTCAGCCAGAACCTGGGCCAGCTCGGTCCCGGCGAACGCGTCCCGGTGCGTCTTGTGGACGACTGGCTCGCCGTCCACCGGGGCGAGGCCATGGGCGAGCCGCCAGCCGGGGGTGCCGCGGTCGAGTCCCGGGCCGGAGTGCTGCACCCAGACGACGGGGGCACCCTCGCCGCGGGCGCGATCGACCAGTGCGGCAACGCGCGCGATGACGCCGTCGGCGTCGTGGCAGCCGTCGACGACGTCCACCTGGAGGTCGATCACGAGGAGGGCGGGGCGCTGTCCGGTCATGCCGCCATCCTGCCGTGTGCGAGACTGTGGCCGCCGCGCCACCGGTTCCAGGCGGCACCCAGCGCCTCACGTGACGCAACTCACGCCATCAACGACGGCCTGTTGTGATCCAGTTCATAGCACGATGCTGCATTTCGTGGCCATTTTCACGCCGCTCTAGAGTTGCCCCTCGTGACTGCTGACTCCCCGGACGCAACAGATCAGGTCGACGTCGTTCTGATCGGCGGCGGCATCATGAGCGCGACGCTCGGCACCCTGCTCCAGCAGCTGGAGCCATCGTGGACGATCCGCCTCTACGAGCGTCTCGACGACGTCGCGCTCGAGTCGAGCAACCCGTGGAACAACGCGGGCACGGGTCACGCGGCGCTGTGCGAGCTCAATTACACGCCCGAGCGCAAGGACGGCTCGATCGACATCACCAAGGCGGTGACGATCAACGAGCAGTTCGAGGTCTCGCGCGAGTACTGGCACCACCTGCTGGCCCAGGGCGCGCTGACCGACACCGGCTTCCTCCAGCGCACGCCGCACATGACGTTCGTGCGCGGTGCGAAGAACGTCGACTTCCTGCGCCGCCGCCACGAGACGCTCTCGGCGCACCCCCTGTTCAAGGACATGGAGTTCACGGCGGACCCTGCGCAGGTTGCCGCCTGGGCGCCGCTCCTGGTGGAGGGTCGTGACCCGGCCGAGCCGGTCGCCGCGACGCGCAACGCCGCCGGCACCGACGTCGACTTCGGCGCGCTGACCCACCAGCTCATCGACTCGATGGTGGCCCGCGGGGCAGACGTGCGCCTCCAGCACGAGGTCCGCTCGATCCGTCGCACGCGCGACGGCGGCTGGCGCCTCAAGGTCAAGGACCGGTCGTGGAACGCGCCCCGCCGCGTGCACACCGTCACGGCCCGGTTCGTGTTCGTGGGCGCGGGCGGCGGCGCGCTGCCCCTGCTCCAGTCGGCCGGGATCCCTGAGATCCAGGGCTTCGGCGGGTTCCCCATCTCCGGGGAGTTCCTGCGCACGTCCAACCCTGAGATCGTGGCCCGGCACCGCGCCAAGGTGTACGGCAAGGCCGACGTCGGCGCCCCGCCCATGTCGGTGCCGCACCTCGACACCCGTGTCGTCGACGGTAACTCGTACCTGATGTTCGGCCCCTACGCCGGGTTCAGCCCCAAGTACCTCAAGAAGGGCAAGTACCTGGGCCTGATCACCTCGCTGCGTGCCCACAACCTGACCTCGATGCTGGGCGCCGGCATCAAGAACATGGACCTCACGCAGTACCTGATCGGCGAGCTCGTGGCCCGGCCCGAGACCAAGTTCGCCACCCTGCAGGGGTTCTACCCCGAGGCGCAGCCCAAGGACTGGGAGCGCATCACCGCCGGGCAGCGCGTCCAGGTGATCAAGCGCGACGCGAACGGCAAGGGCGTCCTCCAGTTCGGCACGGAGGTGGTCGCGGCGGCCGACGGCTCGATCGCCGGCCTGCTGGGCGCCTCCCCCGGCGCCTCGACCGCCGTGTACGCGATGGTGGACCTCCTGGGCCGCTGCTTCCCGGCACGTGCCGAGGCGTGGCGCCCGCACCTGGCCCGCATGATGCCGAGCCTGGAGAGCGCCGCGGCCGACACCCTGACGCTCGCGGGCGAGCAGCACGGCGACGCACACGGCATGGTGCTCGGCGACGGCGCGTACGAGGACGGTGCCGTCGACGGCGGCACCTACGAGT
Source organism: Xylanimicrobium pachnodae JCM 13526 = NBRC 107786 (assembly GCA_001592145.1). Taxonomy (GTDB): domain Bacteria; phylum Actinomycetota; class Actinomycetes; order Actinomycetales; family Cellulomonadaceae; genus Xylanimonas; species Xylanimonas pachnodae. The sequence continues at coordinate 117,672 of BCWJ01000011.1, forward strand.
CGGTCGAGGTGGACGCCCGCGCCTGAGGCGGACCCTCCTCACGGGATCAGCCGGTCCACGAGGTCGAGCGTGTCCGTCTCGAAGTGCCGCGGGTCGGCCACCCAGGCGCCCCCGCGTCCCGGCGCAGGCGGCGGGTCGTCGCGTACCACGAGCGTGCCACCCAGGTGGCGCTGCATGGCAAGTCCCTGCCCGACGTCGCAGCCGTACGGGTCCGTGACCGAGTTGACGAACCAGAGCTCACCTGCGGTGCGCCGGATCCGGGGCCAGTCGTAGGCGGCCTGGAGCACCGGTTCGGGTGACGTTCCGGGAGCGGTGGCGTACCCGGCCACGAGCACGGACTGCGCGACGGGTGCCGCCAGCCGTTCCAGGACGGCCAGGAGCAGCGCCGCCCCTCCCGAGTGCCCCACCAGCACCGTCTCGGCGTCGAACCGGTGCGCAAGCACACCCGGCAGCACCTCGTCCAGCGGGTCCAGGTTGATCCCGGGATGGTGCGGCACGACGACGTCGTAGCCGCGGTCCCGCAACCGCCCGGCAAGCCACGGGTACCAGATCAGGTCGGGCCGGGCACCCGTCCCATGAACGATGATCGCGTTCCGCATCCGCCCACCCTGCCCTGGCCGCGCCGCGGCCACGACCGCAGCAGTCGCGCCGCGCCACTACCGCAGCAGCGAGGTCGCCGCGGCCGAGCGGATGGCGTGGGCCACCGCGTCCAGGACGGGGGTGCGCAGCGACCACTGCTGCCAGTGCAGCTCGACGTCCACGTGGCGGCCGGGGTCCAGGTCCACGAGCTCGCCGGCGCGCTCGGCCTTCGCGGAGTCCTCGGCGGGCAGCAGCCCCCACCCCAGCCCCAGGCGCACCGCCCGCCCGAAGTCGTCGGACGACGGGATGTAGTGGCGGGGCGGTTCGGCCCCGGCACCACCGCGCGCCCGCAGGTAGCGGTCCTGCAGGTCGTCCTTGCGGTCGAACATCACCACGGGCGCGGCCGCGAACGCCTCGGCGGTGATCCCGCCGGGGAACCACCGCGCCACGAACGCGGGCGTCGCGAAGGGGCGGTAGCGCATCACGCCCAGGCGCACGGCGGTACATCCCTGGACAGGCGTGGCCTGCGTGGTCACGGCCGCCATCACCTCGCCCTGCCGCAGCAGCTCGGCCGAGTGGTCCTGGTCCTCACGGTGCACGTCGAACACGGCCAGGTGTGCGACGGCGGCCAGCGCGGGCAGCGCCCACGTGTGCAGCGAGTCGCCGTTGACGGCGATCGGGACGAGCGGCAGCGCGTCGGCGGCGCCGCGGGGTCGGGGCAGCCCGGTCTCGCGCACGACGGCGAGCACCTGCCGCGCGGAACGGAGCACGTCCGTGCCCGCGCTCGTGGGTGCCACCGGGCGCGAGCGCCGCACCAGCACGGTCCCCGCGGACGCCTCCAGCGCCTTGATGCGCTGACTCACCGCGGATGGCGTCACGTGCAGCAGGCGGGCGGCAGCGTCGAAGGAGCCCTCGTCGACCACGGCCACCAGGGCCTCCAGCTGGGCGAGCTCCATGGAGGAAGCATAAGCAATTCTTCGGATGCCACAGAATCATTCGCTGGACTACATCGACGGCTGCGGCCTAGCGTCGCAAGCGTGCTTGCTCCCTCAGCGTCCTTGCCGGCCGCCTTGTCCGGCCTCGGCTTCGGCCTCTCCCTCATCGTCGCCATCGGCGCCCAGAACCTCTACGTGCTGCGTCAGGGGCTGCGGCGCGAGCACGTGGGCGCCGTCGTCGCCGTGTGCGCGGCGTCGGACGCTGTGCTCATCCCGGCAGGCGTCGCGGGGGCCGGGGCGCTCGCCGAGGCGGTGCCCTGGCTCGGCGCCGCGATGCGCTGGGGCGGGGCGGCGTTCCTCCTGTCCTACGGGGCCCTCGCGGCTCGCCGCGCGCTGCGGGCCACGGGAGACGCCCTGCGCCCCGACGACGCCGGGCTGCGGACCGGCCTGGTCACCGTCGTCGGCACCGCGGCGGCGCTCACGTGGCTCAACCCGCACGTCTACCTGGACACCCTGGTGCTCATGGGGTCGGTCGCCGCCGGGCACGGGGCGGCGCGCTGGTGGTTCGCCGTCGGCGCGGTGCTCGCCAGCGTCGCCTGGTTCACGGCGCTCGGGTACGGTGCCCGCCTGCTGCGGCCCGTGTTCGCGCGGCCCGTCGCCTGGCGGGTCCTGGACGCAGGCGTCGCCGTCGTGATGACGGTGATCGCGGGCACCCTGGTCATGAGCGCGTCATAGTGCCTCCTGCCAGGCCGGCCCCGGCGGGGTTGCCAGCCGGGCGACCGGGGCGCACCCTGGCACGATGACCCGGTCACCGCGACCGTTCCACCCCGCCGACGTCGCCCCCTGCCTCGCCGCCGGTGACCTCGCAGCCCAAGGTGCGGGCTTGCGCGTCGGCGAGTGGACGGACCCCGGAAACCCGCGCGGCGAGTCCTTTCCCATCGCGCCCGTGCACATCCACTGGGGCGACGACGAGTCCTGGTACCTGCTCGACGGCGCCTTGAGCGTGCTGCTCCACGACACGGTCGTCACCCTGGAACCGGGTGGCGCGGTGACCGCCGTCCGCGGCACCCGGCACACCTACTGGAACCCGAGCGCCAGCCCGTGCCGCTACCTCATCGTGGCCCAGCCACGCGTCTTCGCCCTGATCGAGGCGTTGCACGACGCCGCTGACCCGGCGCAGACGTTCGAGTCGTTCAACTCCGAGTTCCTCGGCTGGGAGCTGCCGCGCTCGCTCGACCGGTTGCCGTAGCGCCCGGACGACCGGCGTGGCGGGACCTACAGCGCGTGGACGATCTTCTCGACCTGGTCCTTCGCGTCGCCGAACAGCATCTGCGTGTTCTCCTTGAAGAACAGCGGGTTCTGCACGCCCGCGTACCCAGTGGCCATGGACCGCTTGAACACGATGACGTGCTTGGCGTGCCACACCTCCAGCACGGGCATCCCCGCGATGGGCGAGCCCGGGTCGTCGAGCGCGGCCGGGTTGACGGTGTCGTTGGCACCGATGACCAGGACGACGTCGGTGTCGGCGAAGTCGCCGTTGATCTCGTCCATCTCGAGCACGATGTCGTACGGGACCTTGGCCTCGGCGAGCAGCACGTTCATGTGCCCCGGCAGGCGGCCGGCCACGGGGTGGACGCCGAAGCGCACCTCGACCCCCTGCGCGCGCAGCCGAGCGACCAGGTCGGCCACCGGGTACTGCGCCTTGGCCACGGCCATGCCGTACCCCGGCGTGATGATCACGGACTTCGCGGTCCGCAGCAGATCGGCCACGCCGTCGGCCAGGATCTCGCGGTGCTCCCCCTGCACGTCGGCGGAACCCGCCGCGACCGCGCCGCCGTCGGACCCGAACCCGCCCAGGATCACCGAGACGAAGGACCGGTTCATGGCCTGGCACATGATGTAGCTGAGGATCGCACCGGAGGACCCGACCAGGGCGCCGGTGACGATGAGCAGGTCGTTGCCCAGCATGAAGCCGGCCGCGGCCGCCGCCCACCCGGAGTAGGAGTTGAGCATCGAGACCACCACGGGCATGTCCCCGCCGCCGATCGCGGCCACCATGTGGTAGCCGAGCAGCAGCGCGATCACGGTCATGATGCCCAGCGCGACCAGGCCGTTCGCGGGGTCCACCACGAACCAGACGAGCAGCCCCGCACAGACCACCAGGGCGCCCAGGTTCAGCCAGTTGCGGCCCGGCAGCGTCAGGGGCGCCGAGCGCATCTTCGCCGACAGCTTGAGGTACGCGACGATCGACCCGGTGAAGGTGACGGCACCGATGAGGATGCCCAGGAACACCTCGACCAGGTGCACCGAACCGCCGTACCCGGCGTGCGCACGCTCCGTGAGGTACGAGTCGAAGCCCACCGCGACGGCCGCGAGGCCCACGAACGAGTGGAGGATCGCGATCAGCTCGGGCATCTGCGTCATCTCGACGCTGCGGGCCCGCCAGGCACCGATCGCCGCACCGATCGCCAGCACGGCGATGATGAGCGCGATGGTCACGCCCACGGGGCGCTCGGACTGGTCGGCAGCGAGCATGACGGTCGCGCCGAGCGCGAGCACCATGCCGATCATGCCGAGCGTGACGCCCCGGCGGGCGGAGGTCTGCCGGGACAGGCCGGCCAGGGACAGGATGAACAGGACGGCCGCGACGACGTAGACGGCCTGAGCGAGGTGGGTCAGCACGTCATGCGTCCTTCCGGAACATGGCGATCATCCGGCGCGAGACCAGGAAGCCACCGAAGATGTTGATGCTCGCGACGGTCGCCGCGACGAACGCGAGGATCGTCACCGCCAGGTTGGCGTTGCCGAGCTGCAGGATCGCGCCCACCAGGATGATCCCGGAGATCGCGTTCGTCTGGGCCATGAGCGGGGTGTGCAGCGAGTGGCTCACGTTCGAGATGACGTAGAACCCGATGACGACGGCGAGCGCGAACACGGTGAAGTGGCCAAGGAACGACTCCGGGCCGTAGGTGAGCCCCAGGATGACGAGCACCGCGGCGAGCGCCCCGCCGAAGGTCAGGCGCTGGTTGCGCACCTTGGCCTTGGCGGCCGCGTCGGCGGTCTTCGCCGCGAGGGCGGCAGCCTGCTCCTGCGCCGTCGGCCCGGCCGCGACGTCCGCAGCGGGAGCCGCGGCCGAGACCTGCACGGGCGGGGGCGGCCACAGGATCTCCCCGGCGCGGGCGACGGTCATGCCGCGCTGCACCGGGTCGTCCAGGTCCAGCACCAGCTCGCCGTCCTTGCCGGGGGTCAGCAGCGTGAGCAGGTTGACGATGTTGGTGCCGTAGAGCTGGGAGGTCTGCGCCGGCATGCGGCCGGGCAGGTCCGTGTACCCGAGGACGACGACGCCGCCCGCCGTGACCACCCGCTCGCCCGGCACGGTCGCCTCGGCGTTGCCACCGCCCGACGCCGCCAGGTCCACGATGACCGAGCCCGGCCTCATGGCGTCGATCATCTCGGTGGTCAGCGTGCGCGGTGCCGTGCCCCGCACCAGGGCCGTCGTGATGACGATGTCGGCGCGGGCCGACTCCTCGGCGTACATCCGGGCGGTCGCGGCCTCCTGGTCGGCCGTGAGCTCGCGCGCGTAGCCGTCGGAGCTGACCTCCTGCTGCGCGGCCGCCGCCTGCACGAACGTGGCACCCATGGACTCGATCTGCTCGCCCGCCTCGGGCCGCACGTCGAACGCGCGCACGTGGGCGCCGAGCGAGGACGCCGTGCCGATGGCCGCGAGCCCCGCCACGCCGCCACCGATGACGAACACGGTGGCCGGCGGCGTCTTGCCCGCCGCGGTGACCTGCCCGGTGAACATGCCCTGGAACTCGGCGGCCGCCTCGATCACGGCCCGGTACCCGGACATGTTCGACATCGTGGACAGGGTGTCCAGGGCCTGCGCGCGCGAGATGCGCGGGACGGCGTCGAGCGCCATCGTCGTGATCCCGCGATCCGCCCAGTCCCGCACGGCGTCCGGGTGCTGGCCGGGGAAGAGCTGTGCGATGAGCGTCGCCCCCGCCGTCATCCCGTCGAGCTGTGCGGCGTCGGGCGCGTCCACCGCGATGACGACGTCGGAGCCCCACACCTCGGCCGCCGCACCGATCACGGCACCGGAGGCGGCGTACGCGGCGTCGGGGAAGTTGGCGCCGGCGCCCGCATCATGTTCGACGACGACGTCGTACCCCAGTGCGGTGAGCTTGGCGACGGTGGACGGGGTCGCAGCGACGAGCCGTTGACCCGCCCGGGACTCCCGGGGCACACCGATCCGCATACGACCTCCAGAGGCTTGGGAACGAACCTCAGGAAACCTACACCGCGCGGACAGACCACAGGGGCGTGGCGCTCCCCGCACGCACCGTCGCCGCGCGCTGCTCGCCACGCGCCGGGGCACGAAGAAGCCCTGCCCCCGCGGGGGGACAGGGCGGACGGTGTTTCGATGGGTGGAGCTGAGGGGACTCGAACCCCTGACCCCCTGCATGCCATGCAGGTGCGCTACCAGCTGCGCCACAGCCCCGTACCGGCAACTCAGTGCCGGGATATTTCTGGTGAATCT
>BCWJ01000012.1 GCA_001592145.1 Xylanimicrobium pachnodae JCM 13526 = NBRC 107786
CGGGCGCCGGGAGCACCGTGTTCAGGCCAGGCGGGGTTCGGGCTAGACGTCCGTGGCCGCGTGGTGGCGGCGCGCGGAGGCCGCACGGGTGGTCGCCTGGCGGGCCAGGCGGCGGGCGAGCACGGCTATGGCCGCGGAGACTCCCGCGAAGGCCACCGCTTGGATGATCGTGGCCTCGTCGTCGTCGGGGTTCTTCGGTGCTGCGTGACCGGTGCTCTTCTCCCAGATCGTGGCGACAGCTTTCTGTGCCACCCAGCCCGCGGCGATGGTCAGGGCCATCGTGCCGAGCTTCATGGCGAGGGACTGCTCCCGCGTGCTCACCGAGGTTCCTCCCAGGGTTGACGTCTCGACGCCGGACGACGTCCGGTATCGCCCAAGGTAGCGCCCCGTGAAGGTATCGCCACCGCTCGGGTCGCGGCAGGGCGGTCGGTGTCGCGCGGACGAGCCGGGTTCCCGACGTGGATCGCCGTGGGCTAGGCTCGCCAGGAACGACAGGGGAGCGCCACCCGGCAGATGGGCCGGAGCGCTGAGAGTGCGGAACACCGCAGACCCTCGAACCTGATCCGGTTGACACCGGCGGAGGGAGTCGGGCTTCTCATTCCTGGTCCGTACGGGTGCCGTGGGCCCCTGGGCGGTCCGGGCCCCTTCTCGACCGTGAGGAGGACTGTGTTGACCAGCAGGAACCGCCGGATGGCCACCCGCCGCCGGCTTGCCATGACCGCCGCGGTAGCCGCGCTGCTGCCCGTGCTGGGGGCGTGCGGGACGGCCGCACCGGGAGCGGACCCGACGTCGGGTGCGTCCGGGGCCGGCACCGTGACGCTCGTGACGCATGACTCGTGGGCGGTGTCCGACGACGTCATCGCGAAGTTCGAGGCTGACAGCGGCGTGACGGTGAAGCAGGTCGCGGTGGGTGACGCGGGAACCCTGGCGAACCAGCTCGTCCTCACCCAGGGCTCACCGCTGGGAGACGTCGTGTTCGGCATCGACAACACGTTCGCGTCGCGCGTGGCGGACGCGGGTGTGCTGGAGGACTACAGCCCGGCCGGTGCGGCCACGGGCGAGTCGCCGTTCGCGGGCCTGACCCCCATCGACCAGGGCGACGTGTGCGTCAACGTGGACACCGCGTGGTTCGATGCGCACGGTCTGGCGGAGCCGGTGACCCTGGAGGACCTGGCGAAGCCCGAGTACCGGGACCTCATGGTGGCGCTCAACCCGGCGTCGTCGTCGCCCGGGATGGCGTTCCTGCTGGCGACGGTGGGCGCGTTCGGGGTGGACGGGTTCGACGGGCAGGGGTGGACCGGATACTGGTCGGCGCTGAAGGCGAACGGGCTGACGGTCGCCGAGTCGTGGTCGGACGGGTACTACTCGGAATTCTCCGGTGGGGGCGAAGGCGGTACGCGCCCGATCGTGGTGAGCTACTCGACGTCGCCGGCGTTCACGCTGACCGAGGACGGGTCGGCGACCACGACGCGGGCGCTCCTCGACACGTGCTTCCGGCAGGTGGAGTACGCGGGCGTGCTGGCGGGCACGGCGAACCCGGCGGGCGCGCGGGCGCTGGTCGACTTCCTGACCTCCGAGACGTTCCAGGCGGACATCCCGGGGCAGATGTACATGTACCCGGCCGACCCGGATGTCGCGCTGCCCGCGGACTGGGTGAAGTTCGCGCCGCTGGCGCCGCACCCGTTCGAGGTGGCCCCGGACCAGATCACGGCGCATCGTGAGGCGTGGGTCGACGCCTGGACGGAGGCCGTCGGGGCGTGAACCGCACCCGGCTCGGGTGGGGGGTGGCGGTCGCGCTGCCCCTCGCCTTCCTGGGCGTGTTCTTCGCGTGGCCGGTGGCGGCGCTCGTGGGTCGTGGGTTCGTGGCCGACGGCGGCGGCGTCGACCTGGGCGGGCTGAGGGACGTGCTGGGCAGCCCGCGGACGTGGCGGTTGGTGGGCATCACGCTGGCGCAGGCGGCGGCGGGCTCGGTGGGCTCGGTGCTGCTGGGCCTGCCTGTCGCGTACCTGCTGTACCGGACGCGGTTCCCGGGGCGGGCCGTGCTGCGTGGCCTGGTGACGGTGCCGTTCGTGCTGCCCACCGTCGTCGTCGGGGTTGCCTTCCGGTCGCTGTTCCGGGCTGACGGTCCGCTGGGCTGGGCGGGCCTGGAGGAGACGTTCGTGGGCGTCGTCGTCGCGCTCGTGTTCTTCAACGTCTCCGTCGTCGTGCGCACGGTGGGCGGGCTGTGGGAGCGGCTGGACCCGCGTGCCGAGCAGGCCGCGCGGGCGCTGGGTGCGACGCCCCAGCGCGCCTTCCGCACCGTGACGCTGCCCGCGCTGGGCCCGGCCATCGCGAGCGCGGCCGCCGTGGTGTTCCTGTTCTGCGCGACGGCGTTCGGCGTCGTGCTGGTGCTCGGCGGGCTGGGCTACGGCACGATCGAGACGGAGATCTACCGGCGCACCACGCAGTTCCTGGACCTGCGGACGGCCGCGGTGCTCTCGATCCTGCAGCTCGTCGTGGTCACGGGGGCGCTGTTCGCCGCCGCGCGGGCCCGGGGCCGGGGCGAGCGGGCGCTGCACCTGGAGCAGGAGGATGTCGCCGCGCACCGGTGGAGCGCGCGCCGCGCGTCCGACGTCGGGGCTGCGGCGGCGACCGTCGTCGTCGTCGGCGTGCTGATCGTGCTGCCGCTCGCCGGGCTCGTGGGGCGGTCGTTCCGGGGGCCGGACGGCGCGTGGACGCTGGCCAACTACCGGGCGCTCGGCACCACGGGTGGGCGCAACGCGCTGTCCGTGACGGTGTGGGAGGCGCTCGGGACCTCGCTGCGCACCGCGTTGATCGCGACCGCCATCGCCGTCGTGGTGGGCGGCCTGGTGGCCCTGGTCGTGTCCCGGCGCCCGCGGGCCCGCGCGGCGCGGCGGGCGGTCGGGCTGCTCGACGCCGTGGTCATGCTGCCCCTGGGGGTGAGCGCGGTGACCGTCGGGTTCGGGTTCCTCATCACGCTGGACCGGCCGCTCGGGCTGAACATCGACCTGCGCACGTCCGGGCTGCTGGTGCCCGCCGCGCAGGCCGTGGTGGCGGTGCCGCTCGTGGTGCGCACGGTGCTGCCCGTGCTGCGCGCGATCGACCCGCGGTTGCGGCAGGCCGCGGCCGTGCTCGGCGCACCGCCCGGGAGGGTGCTGCGCGACATCGACCTGCCCATCGCCCTGCGGTCCCTGGGGCTGGCGATCGGGTTCGCGTTCTCCGTCTCGCTCGGCGAGTTCGGCGCCACCGCGTTCCTGGCACGCCCCGACTCCGCCACCCTGCCGGTGGTCATCTTCCGGCTCATCGGACGGCCCGGCGCCGAGAACTACGGCATGGCACTGGCCGCGTCCGTGATCCTGGCCGCCATCACGGCCGCCTGTGTCATGCTCGCCGAGCGCCTGCGCCAGGATCGCGGTGCGGGCGCGGTGGGAGGGGAGTTCTGATGACGGCGGCCGGCCTGGTGGTGCGCTCCGCCGTCGTGCGGTACGACGACGACGCCCCTCGCGGCCGGCGGCGCGCCGAGCCCACGACCGCCGTCGCCGGCGTCGACCTGGAGGTCGCGGACGGCGAGATCCTCGCGCTGCTCGGGCCCAGCGGCTGCGGGAAGTCGTCGCTGCTGCGGGCCGTCGCCGGGCTGGAGCCGCTCGCGGGCGGGTCGGTGACGTTCGACGGCCAGGACCTGGCCGGGGTGCCCGTGCACCGGCGCGGCTTCGGGCTGCTGTTCCAGGACGGGCAGCTCTTTGCGCACCGGTCCGTCGCGCGCAACGTCTCGTACGGGCTGGAGGTGGCGCGGGTGCCGCGCGCCGAGCAGGCCGCCCGGGTGCGCGAGCTGCTGGCCGCCGTCGGGCTGGCCGGGTACGGGGAGCGGGACGTGTCCACGCTGTCGGGCGGGGAGCGGCAGCGGGTGGCCCTCGCCCGCGCGCTCGCGCCCCGGCCCCGGCTCCTGCTGCTCGACGAACCGTTCTCCGCCCTGGACCGGGCCCTGCGCGAACGGCTGGCCGTCGACGTGCGCGACGTGCTCCGGGCGACCGGGACCACCGCGATCTTCGTGACCCACGACCACGACGAGGCCAACACGGTGGCCGACCGGATCGCCGTCATGTCCGCGGGCAGGTTGCTGCAGGTGGCACCGCCCCAGGAGCTGTGGCGGGCACCCGCGTCGCGTGAGGTGGCCGAGTTCCTGGGCTACCAGGCGTTCGTCCCGGACGGTGACGGGTGGCTGGCCGTCGCGCCGGCCGGGCTGCGGGTGCTGGACGGAGCGCCCGGGGCCGCGACGCGGGGGGAGTGGGCGGCCCGTGTGGTCGGGTCCACGTTCCGGCGCGGGCGCGTCGAGGTGACGGTCGACACCGACCTGGGTGGCGGGCCGCAGCGGCTCGTCGCGCTCACCGGGACCGTCGAGCTGCCTGCGGTGGGTGCGCGGGTCGTCGTGGGGCTCGACCCGGGCGGGACCGCCGTCGTCCCGCGCTGATCGCTCGCCCGCGACAGGTCGCGCGCCGGTCCGGCGGGTCGATCACGATCGTGCGCACGCTGCCCGCAGCGCGAGGGTACGAGGACGCCACGGCGGAGGGCATGCCGCTGGCCGAGTGAGCAGACAGGGTCTCGACAGGCTCGACCTCGGGTGTCGAGCCTGTCGAGACCGGGCGTCAGGCGTGGCGCAGCTCGCGGTACTTGCGCACCAGGGAGCGGGTGGACGGGTCCTGGGTGGCCAGGGCGGCCTCGTCGCCGGCGACGGCGGGGGCCACCTCGAGGGCGAGCTTCTTGCCGAGCTCGACGCCCCACTGGTCGAACGAGTCGATGCCCCACACGATGCCCTGCGTGAACGTGATGTGCTCGTACAGGGCGACGAGCTGGCCCAGCACCGACGGCGTGAGGGCCGGCGCGAGGATCGACGTCGTCGGGCGGTTCCCGGCGAACACGCGGGCCGGCACGATGTGCTCGGGGGTGCCCTCGGCGCGCACCTCGTCGGCCGTCTTGCCGAACGCGAGGGCCTTGGTCTGGGCGAAGAAGTTGGCGAGGAACAGCTCGTGCACGTCGGCGCCCGGGCGCACCGCGCCCCCGTCACCCTCGGCGTCGGCGAGCGGGTAGGCGGGCTTCGCCACGGCGATGAAGTCGGCCGGGACGAGCTGCGTGCCCTGGTGGATGAGCTGGTAGAAGGCGTGCTGGCCGTTGGTGCCGGGCTCGCCCCAGAACACCTCGCCCGTCGCGGTGGTCACGGGGGTGCCGTCCCAGCGCACCGACTTGCCGTTCGACTCCATGGTGAGCTGCTGCAGATACGCGGCGAAGCGGTGGAGCTGCTGGGCGTAGGGCAGCACGGCGTGCGACGCGGCCCCCAGGAAGTTGACGTTCCAGACGTTGAGCAGCCCCATGAGCGCCGGGATGTTGCGCTCCAGCGGCGTGGTGCGGAAGTGCTCGTCGATGACGCGGAACCCGGCGAGCAGCTCGCGGAACCGGTCGGGGCCGATGGCGATGGCCACCGAGGTGCCGATGGCGGAGTCGACCGAGTAGCGGCCGCCCACCCAGTCCCAGAAGCCGAACGCGTTGGCCGGGTCGATGCCGAACGCCGCGACCTTGTCCAGGGCGGTCGAGACGGCCACGAAGTGCTTCCCGACGGCCGCCCGCCGCGCCTCGTCGTCGTCGGCGACGAGTCCACGCGCCGCGAGCGACTCGAGCAGCCAGGCGCGCGCGAGGCGCGCGTTCGTGAGGGTCTCCAGCGTGCTGAACGTCTTGGACGCGACGATGAACAGCGTGGTCTCGGGGTCCAGGTCGGCGGTCTTCTGCGCGACGTCGGTGGGGTCGATGTTGGAGACGAAGCGCACCGTGAGGCCCGCCTGCCGGTACGGTTCGAGCGCCTCGTAGACCATGACGGGACCCAGGTCGGAGCCACCGATGCCGATGTTGACCACCGTCTCCACGCGCTTGCCCGTCACGCCCGTCCACGAGCCGTCCCGCACGCGCGTGGCGAACTCGGCCACCTTGTCGAGCTCGGCCGCGACGTCGGCGTCCACGTCCTGCCCGTCCACGACCAGCGGCGGCTGGGTGCCCGGCGCGCGCCGCAGGGCCGTGTGCAGCACCGCGCGGTCCTCGGTGACGTTGATGCGCTCGCCGGTGAACATCGCCTCGATGCGCTCGGTGAGGTTCACCTCCTCGGCCAGGCGGACCAGCAGCGCGAGCGTCTCGTCCGTGACCAGGTTCTTCGACAGGTCCACGAACAGGTCGCCCGCCTCGAACGTGAGGCGCTCGGCGCGCTCCGGGTCGGCGGCGAACCAGGCACGCAGGTCGGCATCGAGGTGCTGGTGGTGGGCGGCGAGGTCGGTCCAGGCGCTGGTGCTGGTCGGATCGATCGGAGCGGGCGTCGTCATGGGGTCCACGGTATCGAGGTGGTGGCCCTGACGCCTGTGCCCGTGGCCGCACCGGTGGTGGGGTGGCGCGCGTGAGGGGGACGGCGCGCGCCGTCGGCACGTGGCGCCGTGAGCGCGTCGCACGCGTGGACAAGGCGCTGCACCGCGGGGCAGGCTCGCCTCATGTCTCACACCGTTGCCCTTGAACTTGCCGTCCAGGACGTCGCCGGGGCCCGCGTCGCGGCCGCCGTGGGTGCTCAGCGCATCGAGCTGTGCGCGGCCCTGAGCGCCACGGGCGGGCTCACGCCGTCGGTCGGGCTGGTCGAGGCGGTGGCGCTGGCGCTCGCGGGTACGGGGACGCAGCTGCACGTGCTCGTCCGCCCGCGCGCCGGCGGCTTCGTGTACGACGCCGACGAGGTAGCGGTGCAGGTGCGCGACGTGCGCGCCGTGCTCGAGGCGGGGGCCGACGGGGTGGTGGCCGGGGCGCTGACGGCGTCCGGTGGCCTGGACGAGGCCGCGCTGGCCTCCCTGGTCGCGGCGGCCGACGGGGCCGACGTGACCTTCCACCGGGCGTTCGACATGATCGAGGACCGGGTCGCCACCGTGGACGCGCTGGCACGGGCCGGGGTGCGGCGCGTGCTCACCTCCGGCGGCGGCGCCACGGTGGCCGACGGCCTCGACGAGCTGACCAGGCTCGTGCCCGTGGCCCGGGATCGACGGGTGCAGCTCATGGCCGGTGGCGGGGTGCGGCCGTCCGACATCGCCGCCCTGGTGGCCGCCGGGGTCGACGCCGTGCACCTGTCCGCGAAGCGCGCCGTCGCGCAGACCGGTGGTCCCGGCGGCGGCTCGGGTGGGTACGACGTCACCGACGCGGGCCTCGCGACCGCTGCAGCCGACGCTCTCCGGGCGGCCGCGGACGGCTCGGTTGCCGCAAGCTGAGCGAGGCCGGCGCGTCTCGGCTCCCGGACGGCGCACCGGCGCGTTTTGACAGCATGTGGCGCGGCCTGCGACCCTCCCGCTCGGCGGACACCGCCGATCCCCGAGCGAACCGTGAGGCTCCCATGATGACGAAGCGCGCCCTGGTGGCGCTCGCGGTGGGCACTGCCGTCACCGCGCTGGCGACGGGCTGTGCGGGCATCGCCCCTGGAAGCCTCGACAACGTCGAGACCGTCACGTGGTGGCACAACTCGACGCAGGAGGTGGCCAAGCAGTACTACGACCAGGTCGCCATCGACTTCGAGAAGCTGCACCCGGGCGTGAACGTGGAGGTCACCGCCCTGGAGCACTCGGACATGCTCGCGCGGCTCGACGCCACCCTGACCTCGAACGACCCCGCGCAGGTCCCCGACGTGTTCATGTCTCGCGGTGGAGCAGAGCTGCGCGACGAGGTCGCGGCCGGCGTGACGCGCGACCTGACGAAGGTGGCCGCCCAGGAAGTCTCGACCCTCGGCCAGTTCACCGCCGACTACACCGTGGACGACAAGGTGTACGCGCTGCCCTACTCGATGGGGATCGTCGGGTTCTTCTACAACGCCGACCTCTTCGCGCAGGCGGGCATCACCGACGTCTCCTCCAACCCGACGATCGAGGAGTTCTACGGCTGGATCGACGCGCTGAAGGCGGCTGGGATCACACCGCTCTCGGTGGGTGCGGCCGACAAGTGGCCGGCGGCCCACTACTGGTTCTACGACGTGATCCGGGAGTGCCCGCGCGCGACCATCGACTCCGCCATCGCGTCGAAGACCTACACGGACCCGTGCTTCGTCGCCGCGGGCGACCGGCTGGCCGAGCTCCTGGCGAAGCAGCCCTTCAACGACGGCTTCGCGGCGACGGTGGCCCAGGAGGGGCCGACGTCGGCGTCCGGGTTGCTCGCGAACGGCCAGGTGGCCATGGAGCTGGCGGGCCACTGGGAGCCTGGCATCGTGGGTGGCCTGCGGGCCGACGGCACCGTGCCCGAGACGCTCAAGTGGTTCGCGTACCCGACCTTCCCCGACCAGGCGGGCGAGCCGTCCGACCAGATGGGTGGCGGTGACGCGTGGGAGGTGTCGACGTCGGCGCCGGACGCTGCCGTGGAGCTGGCTCGCTACCTCGTCTCACCGGAGGTCCAGCGCGGCTTCGCGGAGCGGAACATGGGACTGCCCACGAACCCTGCGGCCACCGACGCCGTGGCCTTCCCCGCACTGCAGAACCTCATCGCGGTGCGTGACGACGCGAAGGACGCGCCGCAGCTCTACCTCGACACGCGGCTCGGGACCGCGATCGGAGGGCCGATGGTCACCGAGATCGCCAAGGCGTTCACGGGCGACTCCGGAGCGCAGCAGATCGTCGACGCGATCACCGCGGCCGCCGCAGCCGAGTAGGAGCGCGCGGGCGAACGGGGCGCCCCACGCCTCCCTGGGGGCGCCCGGGCGAGCGGGGTCTAGTCGGTGGGTGGCGCGGCCGTCGACCGGCGCACCACGAGGCTCGCGGGGCGCCGCACGTGCGCCTGCGCTGTCCGCCCGTCGAGCAGGGCCAGCAGCATGGTGAACGCGTCGGCGCCCATCTCCTGGAGCGGCTGGGCGACGGTCGTCAGCCGCGGCGTCGTCCGTGCCGCCTCGGGGATGTCGTCGAAGCCCACGACGGACACGTCCTGCGGGACGCGCAACCCGAGCTCCTCGGCGACCTGCAGGACGGCGAAGGCCGAGAGGTCGTTGGCCGCGAAGATCGCGGTGGGGCGGTCGGGCCGGGGCCGTGTGAGCAGCTCGCGGGCTGCGTCGACGGACCACGCGGCGCGGTAGCCGCCGTCGAGCACGAGTGCCGGGTCGTACGCGATGCCGGCCTCCTCGAGCGACTGCCGGTACCCCTTCTCGCGCAGGATGGCGGACATCAGGTCGGTGCGACCCCGGATGTGGGCGATGCGCCGGTGCCCCAGGTCGATGAGGTGGCGGGTGGCCGCGCGGGCGCCGTCCGCGTTGTCGGCGTCGACCACGTGGGCACCACCGGTGCCGGTGTGCGGGTCGACGGCGACCACGGGCACGGTGGTCGAGGGCAGCACGACCGTGGGCGTGAGGATGATGGCGCCGTCGATGAGCGTGCCGCCCAGGCGGGACAGGGAGCGCTGCTCCCAGCCGACGGCGTTGTCGTCCGCGATGGCGCCCGAGTAGGCCAGGAGCTCGTACCCCTTGCCGAGGGCGTTGGCGGAGATGCCCTTGAGGAGCTCGGTGGCGAACGGGTCGAACCCGGCCACCAGGATCCCGATGACGTTGGTGTGGGTGCGGCGCAGCGAGCTCGCAATGAGGGAGGACTCGTAGCCGAGCTCGGTGACCACCTGCTGGACCCGCTCGGCGGTGGTGGCGGCGACGCCATAGCGTCCGTTGACCACCTTGGACACGGTGGCGACGGACACGCCCGCTGCCCGAGCGACGTCCGTGATGGTGACGCGGCCCGCAGGACGCATGAGTGGGTCGATCACCCTCAGACCGTATCGCGGCGGGGCGTCCGGAGAGTACGCGACGCACTCGCTACGAAATCGTTATCGATAACGATTGACACGCGTCCTGGCGCTCTGCGACTGTCGGGGTTGGCAGGAGTACCTGTTTCCGACCTGTCGACGACGACCAATCAAGGGGTTCCACGATGACGAGGAAGATTCGCGCAGGGGCATTCGTCGCCCTTGGCGCCACGATCGCGCTGCTGGCCGGCTGTGCGGGCTCGGGCAGCGCCAACGGTGGAGGTGACACCACCGCTGCCGCGAAGAACGCGGACGCCAAGACCATCACCTGGTGGCACAACTCCAACACAGGTGAGGGCAAGGACTACTACGACCAGGTCGCCAAGGACTTCGAGGCGGAGACCGGAGTCCACGTCGAGGTCAGCGCCATGCAGCATGAGGACATGCTGACCAAGCTCGCGGCCGCCCTCCAGTCGGGCGACCCCGACCAGATCCCTGACGTCTTCATGTCCCGGGGTGGTGGCGAGCTCAAGAACGAGGTCGAGGCCGGGGTCACGCGCGACCTGACCGACGTCGCCGCCGACACCATCTCGAAGATCTCGAACTTCACCGGCCAGTACACGGTCGACGACAAGGTCTACGCGCTGCCGTTCTCCATGGGCATCGTGGGCTTCTGGTACAACAAGGACCTCTTCGCGCAGGCCGGCATCACCGACGTGAACCCGGCGCCGACGATCGAGGAGTTCAACGACTACATCGCCAAGCTGAAGGCCGCCGGCATCGTGCCGGCATCGGTGGGCGCCGGCGACAAGTGGCCGGCCGCGCACTACTGGTACTACAACGTGGTCCGCGAGTGCACGTTCGACACCGTCGAGACCGCCATCGCATCGAAGGACTACTCGGACCCCTGCTTCATCAAGGCCGGCGAGGACCTCGAGGCGATCGTCGCCGAGAAGCCGTTCAACGACGGCTTCCTGTCCACCAAGGCACAGGAGGGTCCGACGTCGGCTTCCGGTCTGCTCGCGACCGGCAAGGTCGCCATGGAGCTCGCCGGTCACTGGGAGCCCGGCGTGACCGGTGGCCTCACCGAAGACGGCAAGGTCCCGAGCTTCCTCGGCTGGTTCGCCTACCCGACGTTCGACGGCCAGCAGGGTGGTGCCAAGGACCAGATGGGTGGCGGTGACGCCTGGGAGGTCTCGACCAGTGCACCCGACGCCGCAGTGGACTTCGCCCAGTATCTGCTCTCGGACAAGGTCCAGCAGGGCTTCGCCAAGCTCGACATGGGCCTGCCGACCAACCCGACCGCGACCGACTCGATCTCGAACGAGACGCTCAAGCAGCTCATCCCGGTCCGTGACGCAGGCGGCACCGTCCAGCTCTACCTGGACACCCGCCTCGGCTCCGCAGTCGGCAACCCGATGAACGACGCCATCGCGCAGGTGTTCGCCGGGAACCCCGGGCCGCAGGAGATCGTCGACGCGATCACCAACGCCGCCAAGTCGGAGTGACGTCATGGCAGACGACGTGACCACTAGTTCCTCCGTGGCCGCCTCGCCTGCGTCGTCCTCTCCCCAGACCGGGCCCGCCATCCTTCCCCCCAGGGTGGCGGGCCCTGCCCGGGCCGGACGCCGCAAGACAGGTGTCGCCTCCTGGCGCAAGCGCGCGGAGATCGCCTTCTTCGTGGCGCCCGCGCTGGTGCTCTTCTTCATGTTCGTGGTCTGGCCGATCATCACGGCCGTCCAGATCTCGATGTTCAAGTGGAAGGGCATCGGGCCGATGGTCGACTTCGTCGGCCTGGCCAACTACGTCTCGGTGCTGCAGAACAGCCTGTTCACCGACGCCATCGTGCACAACTTCATCATCGTGATCGCGTCGATCGTGATCCAGCTTCCGCTGGGCCTGGGCATCGCGCTGTTGCTCAACCGCAAGATGTGGGGCCAGGGCCTCCTGCGAACCCTGATCTTCGTCCCCTACGTGCTGGCCGAGGTCGTGGCCGGCGTCGTCTGGCGTCAGCTCCTGGTGCCCCGGTACGGCGGTATTGACGCGATCGCTCGGGCGCTGCACATCCCGACGCCGGAGCAAGGCTTCCTGGGTACGCCGGACCTGGCGCTGGCGACCGTGATCTTCGTGCTTACCTGGAAATATCTGGGTCTGGCCGTGATCCTGTTCCTCGCCGGTCTGCAGGGTGTGCCCGAGGACCTCTACGAAGCGGCCCAGCTGGACGGCGCCTCCTGGTGGCAGGTGCAGCGCAAGATCACGGTGCCGCTGCTCGGTCCGACCGTACGCACCTGGGCGTTCCTGTCGATGATCGGCGCCCTCCAGGTCTTCGACATGGTGTGGATCCTCACCGGTGGCGGCCCCGTCAACCGGACGTCCACCATGGCGACCTTCCTCATCTACCAGGGCACGAAGAGCCAGCAGTTTGGCATTGCCAGCGCGGCCTCCGTGATCCTGTTCGTCATCGCGCTCGTGCTCGCCGTGCTGTACCAGCAGACGATCCTGCGCCGTGACACGCACCCGGACCAGCCGCGACGCAAGAAGAAGGTCAAGTGATGAGCGCCCCCACCCTTACCCCGGCCGCCACTGCGACCCCGGTCCGGCGGAGCAGGCGGTTCACAATGAAGCCGTCGACGGCAGTGGTGTACTTCATTGCCCTGATCGTTGTCGGGTTCACGCTGGGTCCCGTGATCTACGGCGTGCTGAGCGGGTTCCGTACCAATGCGCAGATCGCGGAGAACCCCGCCGGGTTCCCCAGCCCGTTCGTGTTCTTCAACTACACGGGCGTGCTGACCAACCCGAGCTTCTGGCGGTACGCGCTCAATTCGACGGGCATCGCCGTCATCACCACCGCTCTGGTGGTTATCTGCGGCGTCATGGCCGCGTACCCGCTGGCCCGGTACGAGTTCAAGTACCGCGAGGGCGTGTTCATGGTGTTCGTGGTGGGCCTGCTGTTCCCGGCATCGGTGGCGATCATCCCGCTGTTCATCCTCATCACGCAGAACTTCCACCTGGGCAACACGTGGATCGGCATCGCGCTGCCGCAGGCGGCGTTCGCGCTGCCGACCACCGTGGTGATCCTGCGACCGTTCCTGCAGGCGCTGCCCAAGGAGCTGGAGGAGGCCGCGCAGCTCGACGGCGCGAGTCGGATCGGGTTCTTCTGGCGGATCCTGCTGCCACTGTCGGGTCCGGGCATGGTGACCGTCGGGGTGCTGGCCTTCGTCGGATCGTGGAACGCGTACCTGCTGCCGCTGCTTCTGCTCGGCCCGCAGAACAAGACGCTGCCGCTCGGCGTCGCCGATTTCTCCTCCGAGCACGGCTCAGACACCGCAGGTGTGTTCGCCTTCACCAGCCTGGCGATGATCCCCGCTCTCGTGTTCTTCCTGGCGATGCAGAAGCGCATCGTGAATGGACTCCAGGGCGCCGTCAAGGGCTGACCGGGGGCATCCCCACCCCGGCGCACGCCGTGCCAGAGCACTGGCGCGGCGTGCGCCAGTCAAACGTTTTCCACCCCGTGGCCCCGTAGCGTCGTTGCTGACCTTCGGGGCCGAAATCCCGGGATCCCGCACGCAAGGAGACAGCCCCGTGACCGATGTCGTTCAGGCGCCCGCCATCGACCTTCCCCAGGTGTCGGAGCGCGTGCGCGCCCTGCACGCCCAGATGACCCTCGAAGAGAAGCTCGCTCAGATCGTGGGCTACTGGCTCGACCAGGGCGGCAACGTCGTCGCCCCCATGCAGGGTGAGATGGCCGCCGCCACCGCCGGGACGCCGCTGGCCGAGATCACCAAGGACGGCCTGGGCCACTTCACCCGCGTCTACGGCACCCGCCCCGTCGACCCCGCCTCGCGGGCCGCGTGGCTGTGGGCCGAGCAGCGCCGCCTCAAGGCGGAGACCCGCCTGGGCATCCCCGCGCTCGTGCACGAGGAGTGCCTGACCGGCCTGGCCGCGTGGCAGGCCGCCACCTTCCCCACGCCGCTCGCCTGGGGCGCGTCGTTCGACCCCGAGCTCGTCTACGAGGCCGGGCACGTCATCGGTGAGTCCATGCGCGAGCTCGGCGTGCACCAGGGCCTCGCCCCCGTGCTCGACGTCATCCGCGACCCGCGCTGGGGCCGCGTCGACGAGTGCATCAGCGAGGACCCCTACGTCGTCGGCACCGTGGGCACCGCGTACGTGCGCGGCCTGCAGGACGCCGGGGTGCACGCCACCCTCAAGCACTTCGTCGGCTACTCCGGCTCGCGCGCCGGGCGCAACCACGCGCCCGTCTACGCCGGCCCGCGCGAGATCGCGGACACGTTCCTGCCACCGTTCGAGATGGCCGTCCGGGACGGCAAGGTCAAGTCGGTCATGGCGTCCTACAACGACGTCGACGGCGTCCCCATGCACTCCTCGGTCGAGTACCTGACCGACGTGCTGCGCGGCGAGCTCGGGTTCGACGGCGTCGTCGTCGCCGACTACTTCGGCGTCGCGTTCCTCAACGTCATGCACGCCATCGCCGCCGACCGGGGCGAGGCCGCCAAGCTGGCCCTCGAGGCCGGCCTGGACATCGAGCTGCCCACCGGGGACGCCTACCTGGCCCCCCTGGCCGCCATGGTGCGTTCTGGCGAGGTCGACGAGGTCTACGTGGACCGCGCCGTGCTGCGGGCACTGCGCCAGAAGGAGGAGCTCGGCCTGCTCGACGCCGACGCCTACGCGGACGAGCCGCCCACCGAGATCGACCTCGACTCGCCGCGCCACCAGGACATCGCCCGCCGCCTCGCGCAGGAGTCCGTGGTGCTGCTCGCGAACGACGGCGTGCTGCCGCTCGCGGCGTCGGCGGAGCGGGTGGCCGTCATCGGGCCGAACGCCGACCGCTCCGAGGCGCTGCAGGGCTGCTACTCGTTCGCCAACCACGTGCTGGCCCACTTCCCCGACCACGAGCCCGGGTTCGCGTGCCCCACGGTGCGTGAGGCCGTCGCGGCCGCGCTGCCCGCCACGAAGGTCGTGTACGCGCAGGGCTGCGCCGTCGAGGGCGAGGACCGGTCCGGGTTCGACGACGCCGTCGCCGCGGCCGCCGGAGCGGACGTCGCCGTCGTCGTCGTCGGGGACCAGGCCGGGCTGTTCGGTCGCGGCACCGTGGGCGAGGGCAACGACTCCGAGTCGCTCGACCTGCCGGGCGTGCAGCGTGAGCTGGTCGAGGCCGTCGTCGCCACCGGCACCCCCGTGGTCATGGTGCTGCTCACCGGCCGTCCCTACGCGATCGACTGGGCGCTCGACGGCGGGGACATCAAGCCCGACGCCGTGCTCCAGGCGTTCTTCCCCGGCGAGGGCGGCGGGCTCGCCATCGCCGACGTGCTCACGGGCGCGGTCAACCCCTCGGGCCGCCTGCCCGTCTCCCTGCCGCGCTCGACCGGTGCGCAGCCGTACTCCTACCTGCACCCGATCCTGGGCGGGCCGTCTGACGTCACCTCGACCGACTCGACGCCGCTGCGCCCCTTCGGGTTCGGGCTGTCGTACACCACGTTCGAGTACTCGGACCTGACCGCCGATACCGCCGTCGCCGCCGGGGGCACGTTCCGCGTGGCCCTGACCGTGACGAACACGGGCGACGTCGACGGCGTCGAGCCCGTCCAGCTCTACGGGCACGACGTCTTGGGCTCGATCGCGCGGCCCACGGTGCAGCTCCTCGGCTACCAGCGGGTCGCGCTGGCCGCCGGTGAGTCCCAGCGCCTCACGTTCGAGGTGCCCACCACCCGGTTCGCGTTCAGCGACCGCCGCCTGGTCCGCATCGTCGAGCCCGGCGACGTCCAGGTGTGGGCCGGCCAGCACTGCGCCGCGTCGGCTTCCGCCGCGGACGCCGGGACCGCGACGGGTGGTGCCATCACGAACGAGAAGGTGGCGGTCCACGTCGAGCTCCCCGGTGTGGCCACGCCGCGGGTGACCGTCACCATCGACGGGCCCGTGCACGAGGTGACGGGGGCCGACGAGCGGATGGTGCGAGCCACGATCGGCTGACCGCCGGGGTGGTCTCGACGGGCTCGACCGCCGGTGGTCGAGCCTGTCGAGACCTGATGGGACCCGGGCGCCCGTAGGGTGGGCGGCATGCGCGTGGACGTGTGGCTGTGGGCGGTGCGGCTGTTCAAGTCGCGCTCGGCGGCGGCCACCCTGCTGCGCGCCGGGCGGGTGCGGATCAACGGCACGGTGGCCAAGGCGTCCTCGCCGCTCAAGCCCGGCGACCGCGTCACCTGGCGCGAGACGCTGCGCGAACGCGACGTCGAGGTGGTCGAGCTGCTGCCCAAGCGGGTCGCCGCCCCGCTGGCCGTCAAGGCCTACGCCGACCACAGCCCGGCGGTGCCCCCGCGGGAGGACCGCCTCGCCGTCGGCGTCCGTGACCGCGGGACCGGGCGCCCCACCAAGCGTGAGCGGCGCGAGATCGACCGGCTGCGGGGCACGCGGCGCGGTGGCTGACGGCGGCGCCGGCCGCTGCGGTCAGGCGCGCCGCTCGCCCGCGAGCCGTGGTTCGCGGCGGCGCTCCGGGCGGTTGCCCGCCTTGTCGGCGTAGAAGGCGCGGATCACGTCCATGTCCGCGCCGACGTCGCCCGTGAGCTCGATGGTGGGTCCGATGCCGAGCGTCATCGTGGTGCGGTCCACGAAGCCGAGCGTGACCGGCAGGCTCGCGTCGCGCGCGATGCGGTAGAAGCCGGACTTCCAAGGCCCCGACGCCGACCGCGTGCCGTCGGGCGTGATGATCAGGTGGAACACGCGGCCTGCGGCGACCTCGGCCAGCACGTGCTCGATGACGCCGTACGGGTTGGTCCGGTCGACGGCGATGCCGCCCAGCCGACGCATGATGGGCCCCCGCCATCCGGTGAACAGCGTGTGCTTGCCCAGCCAGCGGATGGGGGCGTCGTTCTTCCACGCGAGGGCC
Organism: Xylanimicrobium pachnodae JCM 13526 = NBRC 107786; assembly: GCA_001592145.1. GTDB lineage: Bacteria > Actinomycetota > Actinomycetes > Actinomycetales > Cellulomonadaceae > Xylanimonas > Xylanimonas pachnodae. The sequence goes on from BCWJ01000012.1 coordinate 16,670, forward strand.
AGCATGTGCACGAAGTCCCAGTTGGACGTGTGCGGTGCGCCCAGCACGATCCCGGGGTGCTGCGGGAAGTCCCGATCCGCCGGCGTCCACCGGCTGAGTCGCCAGAAGACGGCCGCGACGGCGCGGGGTAAGGAGCGACGGGCCATGCGAGACACCCTAGAGCGCGGCGCCCTCCCGCGGGTTGTGATGGATTTCACAAGCGAGCTCCCGGGCGGGTTTTTTTGGAGCAACGGGCCGCGCCCCCGGCTCGGAGCGGCCCGTGACGCGGCTCGGTGACGTGCGGCTCGGGGCTTCTTGCGGAGGAACTCCACTGCCCGGGCGCCGTGCTGACGCGGGCGTCGCCTCGGCGCGCCACAGGGTCTGCCGGGGCGGGGCGCCAGGCCGCAATATTGCTGCCCATCAGGCATTCCACGCCGACCACTGGAGCAGCTCATGTCCACACCCATCGCACCCGCACCGCGGAGCCTGGTGTCCAAGCGGACCATCGAGGACTGGGCTCCCAACGACGGCCAGTGGTGCTCGAAGACCGCGTGGACCACCCTCGCGATCACGACGTTCAACCTGACGCTCGCGTTCATCGTCTGGTACCTGCCGGGCGCGCTGATCCCGACCCTGGGCACGATCACGGGCTGGGGCTTCACCGACAGCCAGTCGTACTGGCTGCTTGCCATGCCAGGACTCACCGGCGGTGCGCTGCGCATCGTGTGGATGTTCCTGCCGCCCATGATGGGCACCCGGCGCATGCTCACGCTCTCGGCGCTGCTCATGCTCATCCCGTTCGCGGGCTGGGTGTGGGTGGTCACGCTGCCGCAGCAGCCGGCGTACGGGCTGCTCGTGGCCCTCGCGCTCGCGGCGGGCCTGGGCGGCGGGGTGTTCTCCGGCTACATGCCGTCGACGTCGTACTTCTTCCCCAAGGCGAAGCAGGGCACGGCGCTGGGCCTGCAGGCGGGGCTGGGGAACTTCGGCGTCTCCGTGGTGCAGTTCGTGGTGCCGTGGGCGATCGGCTTCTCGATGTTCGGCATCGCGGGGCAGGTGGCGCACAAGACGGTCGACGGTGAGGTGGTCGCCTACGACGTGTGGCTGCACAACCCGGGCATGATCTTCATCCCCTTCGCCGTCGTCGGCGCGATCCTGGCGTGGACGATGCTGAAGTCGGTCAACGTGCAGGCGAACCCCCGCCAGCAGCTCGACATCTTCCGCAACAAGCACACGTGGATCATGACGCTCGAGTACGTGCTGACGTTCGGCATCTTCTCGGGCCTGGCCGGCTCGTTCGGCATGCTCATCAAGCAGCAGTACGGCACCGACATGATCAAGTGGGTGTTCCTGGGCGCGTTCGTCGGCTCGCTCGCCCGCATCTGCTGGGGCCCGCTGTGCGACCGGTTCGGCGGCGGCCCCTGGACCGTGGTCTCAGGCCTGGGCATCGCGGCGTCGGCAGCGGTGGTCCTGTACTCCTACCTGTTCCCGACGGGGATCGGGCACGACGGCGTCACCGAGGTTCCGGGCCGCGGCATCTTCATGCTGGGCATGGTGTCCATCTTCTTCTTCTCCGGCATCGGCAACGCGGCCACGTTCAAGCAGATGCCCACCATCTTCGAGCCGCGGCAGGCCGGCGGCGTGATCGGCTGGACGGCTGCGATCGCCGCGTTCGGCCCGTTCATCTTCGGTGTGCTGTTCGCGCAGTTCGCCAAGACGGCGGTGTTCGGCGGCGTGATCGTGTACGCGCTGATCTGCGCCGTGGTGGCCTGGTGGTACTACGCGCGCTCGGGCGCCGAAGCCCGGAGCTGAGCGAACCCTTGACCTGGACGCAGCGGATCGTGGCGCGCACCCGGAGCGGACTGCTCCGCGGTGCGCTGCCGCGCGTCCGGGGCGTCGCCGGCGAGCGCCTCGGGGCGCACCCCGATCCGCATCGTGCAGCAGTGGTCGGCGGGATGGCGGGGGACGATCTGGGTGATGTGATGGTCGCCGCCGCCCAGGCGGTCGAGAAGCCCGTCGATGAAGCCGGCCTCCAGGTGGCAGGTGGCGGTGCAGCAGGTGCCGTCCGGGTTCGCGAGCGGGCAGTTGTTGACCACCATGGTCACCGCGGCGACGTCGTCCCCGCAGGATCCGTCGGCCGTGTACGTGGCGGGCGCGCGGTCGGCGTCGGTGCGGGCCGCGGGTGCCGAGTCCACCATCTCGGGCGCGAACCACAGCGAGTCCAGCTTGGCCACCAGCTCCGGGACCACCTCCGCGAGCGGAGTGCCGTCGTCGGCGTCGTGGCCCATGAGCACGCGGTCCGCCCAGTCCTGACCCACGCGGTAGGCCAGATGCTCGCCCGCGCTGCCCTGGAGGTCCAGCACGCTGGTCAGCGAGGCCGCCAGCACGCGGAAGGCCTGTGCGCGCTCGTGGGTCTGGTTGGGCAGCGTCCCCGTGTAGACCACCTCCGGCCGGCCGGGCCCGCGGCGCGGCGCCGTCGTCCGCTCGGCGAGGCCGGCGTCCACGAACGCTTCGAGGTGGTAGCGGGCGGTCGCCGTCGGGATGCCCGCCGCCGCGGCGACGTCGCGCACGGAGACGGGGTGAGGCGCGTCGCGCAGGAGCTGGAGCACGTGGGTGCGCCGCCCGGCATGACGCGACCGGCCGGTGGTGCCGTCGAAGCTCGCCGGAGTCATGGGGCGCCTCCTCGTCCGGTGCAGGTCTCGGGGTGCCTGGCCGAGCGGGCCGGCACATCGCTGGATCGGCGCAACATTCCCACAGTCCAGCCGCGACAACACAATCGCGGCGAACCGCAGAACCACATCTACACCGCCCCGCACAACCGTGTGGGGCTCGACGGCGCGCAGTGCCGCCTGGGGAGGACACGATGACGCAGTCCGATGTTTCCGCCGCTTCACGGGCCGAGGGGTCTGGTGGCCCGTCACCCGCGGTGGCCGCCCTGCTCCGCGCGGGTGGGCGCCTGAGGCGCGGAGACGTGGCCGCGGATGCGCACTCCGTGTCGCTGGAGCGTGACGACCACTGGTCGCGCATGTACCGCGACCGCTGGGCGCACGACAAGGTGGTGCGCTCGACGCACGGCGTCAACTGCACGGGTTCGTGCGCCTGGGACGTGTACGTCAAGGACGGGCTGATCACCTGGGAGCACCAGGGCACCGACTACCCGACCACCGGCCCGGACTCGCCCGAGTACGAGCCGCGCGGCTGCCCCCGCGGCGCCTCCTTCTCCTGGTACACGTACTCGCCCGCGCGCGTGCGCTACCCCTACGTGCGCGGCGTGCTGCTCCAGCTGTACCTCGACGCGCGGTGCGAGACGGGCGACCCGGTGCTCGCGTGGGAGCAGATCGTCTCCAGCCCGCTCAAGGCCACGCTGTACAAGAAGGCGCGTGGGGCGGGCGGGTTCGTGCGCGTGGACTGGGAACTGGCCACCGAGATCATGGCGGCCGCCCACGTGCACACCATCAAGGAGTTCGGCCCCGACCGGTGTGTGGGCTTCACCCCGATCCCCGCCATGTCGATGGCGTCGTTCGCGGCGGGCACCCGGTTCCTGTCGATCATCGGCGGCACCCTGCTGAGCTTCTACGACTGGTACGCCGACCTGCCGCCCGCCTCCCCGCAGGTGTGGGGCGACCAGACGGACGTGCCCGAGTCGGCCGACTGGTGGAACTCCAGCTACATCATCATGTGGGGCGCCAACGTGCCCCTGACCCGCACCCCCGACGCGCACTTCATCACCGAGTCGCGCTACAAGGGCACCAAGATGGTGGTGGTCAGCCCCGACTACGCCGAGAACGTCAAGTTCGCGGACGACTGGCTGGCCGCGGCCCCCGGTACCGACGGGGCGCTCGCCTTCGCCATGGGGCACGTGCTGCTCTCCGAGTTCTACCGCGACCGCCAGGTGCCGTACTTCGAGGCGTACCAGGCGCAGTTCACGGACGCCCCGTTCCTGGTGCGGCTGCGCCGCGGCGAGGACGGCACCTACCTGCCCGCGAAGAACCTCACGGCGGCCGACGTCGAGGGCGGCCCCGAGAAGGTCACCGGCGCGCTGGGTGACCAGGGCGCGTTCCGCCCCGTGCTGCTCGACGCCGCCACCGACACCGTCACCGTGCCCCACGGCATCCTGGCCGACCGGTGGACGCCCGAGGGTGAGGGCCGGTGGAACCTGGACCTGGACGGCATCGAACCCGTGCTGAGCCTGCACGGCGTCACGCACGCCGGGCGCGCAGCCCAGGGCGTCGAGGTGACCCTGCCCCGGTTCGACACCACGCTCGAGACGGGCCACGAGGGCGGCGGCACCGTGGTGCGCGGCGTCCCCGCCATCGAGCTCGCCGACGGCACCGTGGTCACCACCGTGCTCGACCTCATGTACGCGCACTACGGCGTGGCCCGCGACGGCCTGCCCGGGGTGTGGCCCACCGGGTACGACGACGCCGACGCGCCCGGCACGCCCGCCTGGGCCGCCGCCATCACGGGCGTGCCCGCGCAGTCCATCGCCCGCATCGCGCGCGAGTTCACGCGCAACGCCGAGGTGAGCCAGGGCCGCTCCATGATCCTCATGGGGGCCGGCACCAACCACTGGTTCCACTCCGACGCCATCTACCGCACCTTCATCGCGCTGCTCACCCTGACCGGGTGCCAGGGCGTCAACGGCGGCGGCTGGGGCCACTACGTGGGCCAGGAGAAGGCCCGCCCCCTGACCGGACAGCAGCACGTCTCCTTCGCCCTGGACTGGCAGCGGCCCACCCGGCACATGACGTCCACGTCGTTCTGGTACGTGGCCACCGACCAGTGGCGCTACTCCGGGTTCGGCGCCGACGAGTTCGCCTCGCCCACCGGCACGGGCGCCCTGGACGGCAAGTCCGTCATGGACTGCCTGGTCACCGCCGCCCGCCTGGGCTGGACGCCCTCGCACCCCGGGTTCGACCGCAACCCGCTCGACCTGACCGACGAGGCCAAGGCCGCCGGCGTCCCCGTGGCCGAGCACATCGTGGCCGGGCTCAAGGACCGCAGCCTCAAGTTCGCCGTGGAGGACCCGGACGACCCGGCCAACTTCCCGCGCGTGCTCACCACCTGGCGGGCCAACCTCATCGGCAACTCCGCCAAGGGCAACGAGTACTTCCTCAAGCACCTGCTCGGCGTGCCCTCCGCGCTGCGCGCCCCCGAGCGTCCCGAGGAGATGGGCGAGGAGGTGCTCGCCCGCGAGCAGGGCGCCGAGGGCAAGCTCGACCTGCTCACGAACATCGACTTCCGCATGACGTCGTCGTCGCTGTTCTCCGACATCGTGCTGCCCGCCGCGACCTGGTACGAGAAGCAGGACATCTCGACCACCGACATGCACCCGTTCGTGCACGCCCTCAACGCCGCCATCGCCCCGCCCTTCCAGGCGCGCGACGACTGGCAGGTGTTCACGGCGCTCGCGGACAAGGTCTCCGAGATGGCGGTCACGCACCTGGGCACGCGCACGGATGTGATCGCCGCGCCGCTGACCACCGACACCCCGGACGAGATGGCGCAGCCGCACGGCGTCGTCGCCGACTGGTCCAAGGGGGAGTGCGACCCGATCCCGGGCGTGACGATGCCCAAGCTCATCACGATCGAGCGCGACTACACGCAGGTGGCCGCCAAGCTGCGCTCGGTGGGCCCGCTCGTGTCCACCCTGGGGACGACGACGAAGGGCGTCACCGTCAAGCCCGACCAGGCGGTGGCGCACCTGGCCAAGGCCAACGGCGTCGTCACCGGAGGGGTGGCTGACGGGCGCCCCGCGCTCAACACCGCCGCCGACGTGTGCGAGGCGATCCTCGCGCTGTCGGGCACCACCAACGGGCACGTGGCCCTGGCCGGCTTCGAGGCGATGGGCAAGCGCGTGGGCAAGGACTTCCGCGACCTGGCGGAAGAGAACGCGGAGCGGCAGATCACCTTCGCCGACACGCTCGCCGGCCCGCAGCCGGTGTTCAGCTCCTACGAGTGGTCCGGCTCCGAGAAGGGCGGGCGGCGCTACTCGCCGTTCACCGTGAACGTGGAGCGGTCCAAGCCGTGGCACACGCTGACGGGCCGCCAGCACTTCTTCCTCGACCACGACTGGATGACGGAGGTGGGCGAGCAGCTCCCCGTGTACCGGCCGCCGCTCGACATGGCCCGCCACTTCGGCGAGCAGGGGCACGTGGACGGCGTGGACGGGGCATCAGTGACCGTCCGGTACCTGACCCCGCACTCCAAGTGGTCCATGCACAGCCAGTTCCAGGACAACCCGTTCATGCTCGCGCTCTCGCGTGGCGGCCCCACCATCTGGATGTCCCCGCAGGACGCCGAGACGGCCGGCGTGGCGGACAACGAGTGGATCGAGGCGGTCAACCGCAACGGCGTCGTCGTCGCCCGGGCGGTGGTGAGCCACCGCATGCCGCAGGGGACCGTGTACATGTACCACGCCAAGGACCGCAACATCGACGTGCCCAAGGCGCAGGCGTCGAAGGGGCTGCGCGGCGGCATCCACAACTCGTTGACGGCCATCCTGCTCAAACCCACGCACCTGCTGGGCGGGTACGGGCAGCTCACCTACGCCTTCAACTACTACGGGCCCACGGGCAACCAGCGCGACGAGTACACCGTGATCCGTCGCCGCGACCAGAAGGTGGAGTACTGAGATGCGGGTAATGGCCCAGGTCGCCATGGTGATGAACCTCGACAAGTGCATCGGGTGTCACACCTGCTCCGTGACCTGCAAGCAGACGTGGACCAACCGCGACGGCGTCGAGTACGTGTGGTTCAACAACGTCGAGACGAAGCCGGGCATCGGGTACCCGCGCGGGTACGAGGACCAGGAGAGGTGGAAGGGCGGCTGGGAGCTGGACCGCAAGGGGCGGCTCCGGCTGCGCTCCGGCGGGCGGCTCAAGCGGCTCGCCCAGCTCTTCGCCAACCCGGACCAGCCCGTGCTGGACGACTACTACGAGCCGGTCACCTACGACTACGACCGTCTGCACAGCGCCCCCGCCGGGCAGAAGGCCGTGCCCGTGGCCCGGCCGAAGTCGGCGATCACCGGCAAGGACGTCAAGGTCGAGTGGGGCCCCAACTGGGACGACGACCTGGGCGGTGGGCCCGACCTGGTGCCGCAGGACCCCAACGTGCGCGCCATGGTGGCGGCCGACCCGGCCGCGGCCGACAAGGTCAAGGCGTCGTTCGAGCAGACGTTCATGTTCCACCTGCCGCGCATCTGCGAGCACTGCCTCAACCCGGCCTGCGTGAGCGCCTGCCCGTCGTCGGCGATGTACAAGCGCGAGGACGACGGCATCGTGCTGGTGGACCAGGACAAGTGCCGCGGCTGGCGCATGTGCGTGAGCGCCTGCCCGTACAAGAAGGTCTACATCAACCACGTCTCGGGCAAGGCCGAGAAGTGCACGTTCTGCTTCCCGCGCATCGAGGCCGGCCTGCCCACGGTGTGCGCCGAGACGTGCGTGGGCCGCCTGCGCTACATCGGCCTGGTCCTGTACGACGCCGACAAGGTGGCCGCGGCGGCGTCGGTGCCCGACACGGCCGACCTGCTCGAGGCCCAGCGCGACGTGTTCTGCGACCCGCACGACCCCGAGGTGATCGCGGCGGCCCGCCAGGCCGGCATCGCGGAGGACTGGATCGACGCCGCGCAGCGCTCGCCCATCTGGAAGCTCATCTCCGAGTTCAAGGTGGCCCTGCCGCTGCACCCCGAGTACCGCACCCTGCCCATGGTCTGGTACGTGCCGCCGCTCTCGCCCGTGCTCGACGCCACCTCCGCGGGGGGCGGCGACGACGCCAGCGCCGACGACGTGTTCCACGCCATCACCTCGCTGCGCATCCCCATGGAGTACCTGGCGCAGGTGTTCACCGCGGGGGACGTCGACGCCGTCGCCGGGTCGCTGCTGCGGCTCGCCGCGGTGCGCACCCACATGCGGCGCCGTTCGCTCGACGGCGGTCAGGACGACGCCCTGCTGGAGCGCGTAGGGCTGACCGCCGAGCAGGTCGAGGAGCTGTACCGGCTGCTCGCCATCGCCAAGATGAAGGACCGCTACGTCATCCCGCCCGCCCACAAGGAGCGGGCCGCCGAGCTGTCCTCCTGGGCGTCGGGCTGCTCGCTCGACTCCCCGGGCGGGCCCGGCATGGGCGGCGCACCCACCGCACCCGGTGGCGGGCCCGTACCCGTGACCATCGGCAAGAGGAGGCTGCGATGACCACCGCCGCCCTGCCGTTCCCGCGCCTGCGCGTCACGCTGCCGCGCCTGCGCGGGTCACGCCGCCGCGACCTGGTGGAGATCCCGGGCCGCGCCGACGTGCTGGGCCTGGCCGCCGTGCTGCTGCGCTACCCCGACGAGGCCTGGCTCGCGCAGTCCGACGCGATCCGGGCCGCCGTGCGCGACCTGCCCGACTCCCGCCCCGCGGAGCTGCTGCGCACCGCGTGCTCCAAGATCCTGGCGCTCGCCGCGATCGACCCGATGGCGGCACGGCAGGACTACGTCGAGTCGTTCGACCTGCGCCGGGACGGGGCCCCGTACCTGTCCTACTACCTGCACGGCGACTCGCGCCGCCGTGGCATGGCGTTGCTCGGCATCAAGCAGCGCTACCGCTCCGCGGGGTTCGTGCCCGACGACGGCGAGCTGCCCGACCACCTGCCCACCGTGCTCGAGTTCGCGGCGTGGGCGGGTACGGGCGCGGGGGAGTCCATCCTGCGCGCCCACCGCCCGGGCCTGGAGATGATCCGGGCCGCGCTCGAACGGCGCGAGTCCCCCTACCAGTACGTGGTCGAAGCCGTCGGCGAGGTGCTGGGGGCGCTGACCGACGCCCAGCGGGAGGCGGCCCTCGAGGCGGCCCGCACCGGGTCGGACACCGCCGATCTGGTGGGGCTCGAAGCACCCGACCACCTCTCGCCGTACGGCAACCCCGAGCTGCCGGGCATCGACTGGGCGCAGTGCCCGCCGTCGTCGCTCGCCTCGACCCCCGCATCCCAGAACGACGGAGGACAGTGATGGCCACCCTCATCTTCACGGTGCTGCCGTACGTGGCACTGGCGACCTTCGTCGTCGGGCACGTGGCGCGCTACCGGCACGACAAGCTCGGCTGGGGAACGCGCACCAGCGAGGTGTTCGAGAAGCGCTGGCTCATGTGGGGCTCGCCGCTGTTCCACTTCGGCGCGCTGTTCGTCATCGCCGGGCACGCCGGCGGGCTGCTGGTCCCGCCCGGCCTGACGCGGGCGCTCGGCATCTCCGATCACCTGTACCACCAGATCGCCGTGTGGGCCGGTGCCGTCGCGGGCACCGTCATGTGCGTGGGCCTGGCGATCCTGTTCGCCCGCCGGTTCTTCGGCGGCCACCGCCTGCGCATCGTGACCACCCCCATGGACCGGGTGCTGTACGCCCTGCTCATCGCCGAGACGGTGGTGGGCATGTGGCAGACCGTCGCCATCAACATCTTCGGCAGCGGGTACGAGTACCGCGGCACCGTGTCCGTGTGGTTCCGTCAGGTGTTCACCCTCAGCACCGACCCGGCCCTGCTCACCGGCGCGCCGATGGTCTACCGCCTGCACGTGATCCTGGCCTGCCTGATCATCGCCGTGTGGCCCTTCACGCGGCTGGTGCACGTGTGGTCCGTGCCCGTCGGGTACCTGGCTCGCCCGTTCGTCGTCTACCGGCGTCGGCCGCAACGGGCCGTGCGTGCCGGGACGCGCATGGCGCGGGCCGCGAGGCGCGGCTGGTAGCTCGACCCTTCAAGCGTTGCGAATGCGGCGCCCGGACCCTGGGAAACGACGGGTCCGGGCGCCGCTCTCGTCTTCCACGGATTGCGCGCTCCGTTCATCCCGTGCCACGAGACATGCACCGACAGCCACCCATGGATCGCAAAGAGCGCCACCCCTCCGCAGCCCCTGAGCGCACCCTGGCGGGGCCCCATAGGCGCTGACATCCCGGTTGTCGGCCTCCCGGCGCCGCAGACCGGGCAAATCTGCTGATTCTCCGCATTCGCAAACCCCGCCACTCCGTTCTGTGCCCGATGCGCGGATCCAAATATTGGCACCCGAGGGCGACGGAACCGTTGCCCACCGGAGCGGACAAAAGGGGATCCTCGGTGAGCTCACATCGCGTTAGAGCGGAGGGAGTGGCCCGGCACGGGCGTCCAGTTCGCCGGCGCCTCACGCAGAGGGCCGCGAGCCTGGTGACCGTCGCCGCACTGGCCGCCGTGCCGACCGTCATGCTGGCCTCCAGCGCCTCGGCAGCAGCCGTGACGCTCGTGGTCAACTCGACCGACTGGGGTGGCGCCGACGCCATCCCGGGTGACGGCACGTGCGCCACTGCCGCGAAGGTGTGCACGTTGCGGGCGGCCATCGAGGAGGCCAACGCGCTCGGGGCGTCCACCGACATCACGATCACGGTCGCGGACACCATCCCGGTGGGCACGAAGATGACGGGCACCAACCCGAACGCCGACCAGGCGCTCAAGATGAACAGGACGGCCCTGTCGTTCCAGGACGCCAACGGTGCGATCTTCGAGGTGAAGGCGCCGATGACGATCGACCTGGGCCACCGGCTCGTGGCGGACGCCTCCGCGGGCGACCAGAACGAGAGCACGGTCTTCTACCTCAACGGTCCGCGCATCAACGTCTACAACGCAGACAACGTGCTCTCCTCGGGGACGTCGTTCCTGGTGGGTCCCCAGGCCAACGGGGTCGTCATCGACGGCTCGCAGGACGGCACCCGCGGCAGCGTCGCGACGACCGCGAGCTACGCCCCGGAGCGGTTCGTGCTGTTCCGCGAGGGCGCACAGAACGTCACCGTGCAGCACTACAAGGTCTCCGGGTTCTACGACAGCATCTCCGAGGGCGGCATCTTCGTCTTCAACTCCTACGCGAGCCCCTACACCGCGATGAAGAACATCGTCATCGACGACGTCGACGTGCTGTACAGCTCGTCGACGAACTGTGGCGGGTCGGACGGAAGCGGTTGCCGTACCCGCCTGACGAACTTCGTCGGCGACAGCTACCAGAACGCCTCTCGCGTGGCGATCGAGGGCCTGACGTTCAAGAACATGGTCGTGCGAAACATGACCGGCCAGTACGCCTTCGCGATGAACGCCTCGACCGCCGACAGCGGTACAGATGGCCCGAACTCGCCCACGATCACCAACCTGACGATGGTGGACAACCAGTTCCTCAACAACAACGCGTACGGCACGGGCGAGGACTACGCGTTCATCACTCTGCCCTACGGCGGCAAGCTCAAGGGCACCACCACGATCTCGCGCAACGTGTTCACCACGCCCGACCTGGGAGACGTGGCGATCTACGTCAACGCCGCGTCGACCCCGGCCGGCACGAACTCGACGACGCCGTCGAACATCACCATCAGCGACAACTACTTCGATGGTTACGCCTCGGGTGACGGCGGCGTGCGCTTCTTCCGTACGGGACTCGCGACGTTCTCGCACAACCGGTTCGGCACGCGCTCGGGTGGTAGCGGGACGTCCAGCGAGGAGACGTCGTCCGGCGCCTCGATGTTCCACAACTTCGACACCACGTCGAACGAGAAGATCGGCACCTGGTTCCCCACGGGCACGGCGAAGCTGGTGACCGGCGAGACTCCGGCCGGGGCCCTTCCGGTCACCCAGGAACTCGCCGACCCGACCGCGCCGGTGTGCGAGGCCACGGTCGCGGTGCAGCGGCCGACGACGGGCATCATTCCGCGCAACCCGGTCACGCTCGACGTGTACTGGACTACCGCGAACGACGCCGAGCTCTACCTCGGTTCGGTCTCGGGTGTGACCGGCGCCAATGCGACGCTCTCGTTCCTGCTGCCGGTGGGCTCGCAGTCCGCCGACGGTGGTGCGACGTCGATCATGGCGGTCGACGCCACCACCGGGGCGACCGCGACGGGAAGCATCCGCCTGCAGACGCAGGTCGAGGGCGGTGCTCAGCTCGAGTCGTCGCAGTACTCGCGCACCGTCGCTCTGGAGAAGGGCAACTGCAAGCCGGCGCTGACGATCAACCAGGCGGCGACCCAGAACGACTCGACCTCCGCCCGCGACCTGTACTTCACGGTCACGTCGACGATGCCGCTGGACCCCGCCTCCCTGACGGCCTCCGACATCGGGCTGACGGCGACGGCGACGGGCAGCACGATCGACGCGGGACGCCTGAACCCGCGGGTCGTCTCGATCACCCCCGTGCCCGGCAGCAACGGCAAGGCGTTCGACGTGGTGGTGCGGGTGGACGACTCCGCGACGGTCACGGCCACGGTCGCCGCGGAGAGCGTGGTGAGCACGGCCGGCCTGGCCAACAGCAACCCCGCCAGCTTCACCGACAACGCGATCACGTTCGACAACCCGCTCCAGGTGAGCCCCCCGCGGTTCACCCTCGTCACCGGCGAGCCGCACGGCAAGGACTACTCGATCCTCATCGCCGCGGGTGCACCGGAGCCGACGGCGGACCTGGAGTTCACGTCGACGGTGACCCAGCCGGACGGTACTCCGGCCCTCACGCTGAGCACGACGACGCCGGCGATCTCCGCGGGTGCGATGCAGTCCGACCCGGTCACGGTGACCGCGGCCGCGGGTGATGTCACGGCGAACACGCCGACGACGATCTCCGCCACGGTGCGTTCCGAGGATCCGAACTACGACGGGCTCGTGGTTCCCCCGGTCAAGCCGTACCTGTTCGCCACGGACCCGACGATCCAGATCGAGAAGCGCGCCTGGGTGGCCCGTCCGGGGACCACGTTCGACCAGTCCTCGCCCGCGTCGATCGAGGCCACGGGTGATCCCGCACCGGCGGGAACGCGCCTGACCGACCGGCAGACGGTGTGCTTCGTCTACACCGTGAGCAACACGTCGCAGGACGACTGGTCGACGAGCCTGAAGAACGTCACCGTCACGGACAGCGACGAGCGGCTGGGTACGGCCGGGGTGATCGGCACCATCGCCGAGATCCCGCAGGGCGGAGCCCCCGCGAAGCTCTCCTCGTGCACCGCGCTGGTCGCGGTCGACACGACGACGACCGACGTCGTGCCGGATGACGGCGAGTGACCCGCCATGTCCACTGAAGTCATCCGGCACGGCCGGAAACGGCAGGCGCCGCGGCGCCGCCTGCTCGCGGCCGTCGCGACCGGGCCGGTCGCGGTCTGCGTCGGCGCGGCGCTGGTCGCAGGCGGCGGCACGTACGCGCTGTGGTCCGACGACGGTTCGTTCGTCGGCGGCACGGTGACGGCAGGCGACCTGGCCATGACGACGGGCACGCCGACCTGGCAGCAGGTCACGCCCGGGGTCGGCGCACCCGCGAGCGGCGAGCTCGTGACGACCCCGGACTTCCGGTCGATGCCCGGCGACGTGCTGCGCATCTCCGTGCCCGTCACGACGACGCTGCGCGGCGACAACCTCAACGGCGGCATCCAGGTGCAGTTCGAGGATCCCGATGCTCTCGGCGCGACGGTCGCGGCCGGGTTCCACATCGAGAACTCCTCGGGCGAGCAGGTGGCGCCGGCGTCGGGAGACGCGGACCTGGGCGCCACGGTCGAGGTGGCCGACATCGTCGGGGACAACGACGGCGAGACGCGCGACTGGACCGTCGTCGTCACGGTGGACGTGCAGGGCGACTACCGGTGGGTGACCGACGACCTCGAGGACTACCCGAGCTCGTGGGCCGCCGGCGACCTGGAGGTCCGCCTGGTGCAGCTGCGCAGCGGCACCGGGTTCACCACGGCAGGAGGTGCCCGATGAGGCACGGGCACACGCCGGTGCGAGGTCGGACTCGAGTCGCCCTCGCGGCGGGCGCCACGGTGGTGGCGACGTTCGGGCTGATGAGCGGCGCGCAGGCGCTGTGGTCCGCCAGCGACCACGTGACCCTCCCGGCGATCCAGACGGGGGCGGTGACGTTCGGGGCGGCGCCGCAGGACGGCTCGACGCTGACGTACTCCCCGGACGGGGGACCCGTGACGATCACGCTCCCCGGTTCGGAGATCATCAAGGTGCTCGACCAGACGGGCATCGACCCGCCGCCGGTCATCTGGACGTTCACGGCCTCCGGGCAGGCGGACGGCATCGCGGGCCTGACCTACGGTGTCGCGCTCACCGAGCAGGTGGCGAAGAACGGCGCGGAGTACGACCTCTCGTCGGGCGTCGCGCAGGACGGCACGATCCTGTACTACACGACGCTCAAGGTGTACCCGGCGTCGATCAACGGTGACTGCTCGAGCGTTCCGGCCACCCCGGAGCCCGCCGACGGTGAGGCCGCGCGGAACGTCTACCTGTTCGACGCCGACGGTCACGTGCTCCAGAAGCCTGGGATCGCCGCGCAGAGCGCGATCCCGGCCGCGCCGACCGTGCAGAAGTGGTGCGTCGCGATGAGCTTCAACAACGACCCCGACGGCGAGTACGCCAACGACGCGCAGGCGACGGGAACGGCCGAGGACGGCACCACGAACGGTGCCCTCGACAGCTGGCGCTCCGCCGTCGCGTTCCCGCCGTCGCTGCCGGCTCTCGGGGACTACTTCAACCGCGCCCTGACCTGGGGCACGGCCGACGACCTGACCATCTCGAGGGACGAGGACCACTGGTCCTCGACGCTCTACCCCGACCCGTCCGGCGAGCCGAGCGTGACCATCTCGCTCGACCCCGCCGTGACGAACCAGAACCCCGCGGTTCAGCAGCCGGGCGACCACTTCGCCCCCACCAGCCTCTGACTCGCGACCGCTCCCTGCCGGACTCCCGGCAGGGGCCGACCCACCAGGCCCCGTCCGGGGCACCATCGAAGGGAATCAGTACAGTGAACACCTCCCCCCAGTCCCCGGTCATCGTTGTGACCGAGGAGAAGAAGCGTCGCCGGGGCATGATCTGGATCGCAGGCGGCGCCGCGGTGGCGGTCGCTGCGATCGGCGGCGGCACCTTCGCCCTGTGGTCGGACTCGGCCGCGTTCGACGGCGGCACGATCACCGCCGGTGACCTGGACCTGGTCCAGGTCGAGCAGACCAAGTTCTACGACGTCTCGCCGGACCGCCAGGACATCGCCGACGTGCTGGTGAACGGCGTGTCGCTGAAGGACGAGACCAAGCACCTGAACGTCTCGGGCGACCTGTCGGTGCAGAACGCCACCCTCCAGGGGCACCTGATCGACTCGATCGCCGACTGGCGCATGGTGCCGGGCGACACGGTTGCCGCGGTGCTGAACTCCGAGGTCCGCCTCGTGGGTGACAACCTGGTGGCCGAGCTCTCGGTCGACAAGGGCGTCTTCGCGCAGGCGGTCGCCGGCGCCGAGACGCTCGACCAGGACGGCAACGCCGTGACCGACGCGGACGGCTTCACCGACCCGTCGCTGACGTACACCTACACGGTGTTCGACGGCAACGGCGACATCGTCGGCGGCTACGACCACGTGGCGATCGACCCGGCCGCGTTCGACGGTCACCTCGCGTACTTCGAGGCGTCGAACGCCGGGCAGGACTCGGGTGCGGCCGACGCCGAGGACGGCGTGATCTACGTCGGCGACGACGGCGTCGAGAAGGTCACGGTCGTGTTCGAGGCCGTGTTCCAGGACACGAACGACCGCGTCGACGTCGGCGCGGCCGAGGCGATCGGCGGCATCAACCTGAAGCTCTCGCAGCTGCGTTCGGGCACCGTCGCCAACGACGGTGTCAAGACGGGTGTCGGCGCGCAGCAGACCAACTGACGCCTCCCCACTCACCCGGACGGGCGGGGTGCTGATCGCCTCCGCCCGTCCGGGCACGTCCCCCGCCCCAGGTCGCCCAGGCCGGAAGGAGTCCCGCCGTGAACCGCTCCAGCGTCCGGCGCCTGCTGCGCACCGCGCGGCGGTCCGCGTGGTACGACTCCCCCTGGCGGATCGCCGGTGCGGCCCTCTCGATCGCCGTGACCATCGCGCTCCTCGCCGTCGTCGCGGCGCTCTTCGTGATCCCCAAGGTGTTGGGCGGTGCCAGCCTGACCGTCCTGACCGGCTCCATGGAGCCGGTGTTCATGCCCGGCGACGTCGTCGTCGTCAAGGGGGTGAACGAGGCCGACGTCTGCACGAGCATCGGCATCGGCACCATCGTCACGTACTTCCCCGAGCCGGGCAGCCCCGACCTCATCACGCACCGCGTCGTCGCCAAGACGGTCGGCACGTTCGACGACGGCACCCACTGCCGGCTGATCACGCAGGGCGACAACAACGACGCCACGGACGAACCGGTCTCGCCGGCACAGGTGCGGGGCGTGTTCATGTACGGGATCCCCCAGCTCGGCTGGGCCCGGCAGTGGGTGCAGCAGAACCCGCGGTCGGTGGCGATGGTGGTCGGAGCGATCGTCGTCGTCGCGCTGCTGTGGGGCAGCCTGCGGCCGCCGAAGACCCGGGTGGTCTCCTACGGGGCGACGGGCGCGGCCGTCCCGTCCCCGCCCGCACCCGGCCCGCTCGACGAGGCCGAGCTACAGCTACGGCGCCGCGAGCTCGCCGTGCGCGAGCGCGAGGTCGCCGTCCGCGAGCACGAGCTCGCGCTCTTGCGGGGCGACCCGCCGCCACCACCACCGCCAGCAGACCCACCCCACCCGATCCTCACCGGTGCCGCACCAGGCCCGGCCGCCACCCCGGAGCAGAACTGATGGCACACCCCACACCGATCGCGAGCCCGGGCCTGGATCCGCTGGTGATCCGCGCCGGCGGCGACGGACTCTCCCGCCGCGGCCGGATCATCGCGTGGTCGCTCGCGCTCGCCCTGCTGCTGGTCGCCGGCGGTTCCCTCTACAGCGCTGGGGCCGCCCTGCTCGACGGCAAGCAGGCGCCGGCAGCGGGCACGGCCGCCGGGCAGGCGGCCGCCGCTGGCCTCGGCTCCCCGGCCACCAACGGTGGCCAGGTCGCGGGCCGCAGCCCGGAGGGCGGCACCTACGTCTACGACGTGACCAAGACGTCCCTGAGCAACGCCATCGAGGCGCAGTGGGACGGCCCGACGACGCAGCTCGACTGGAAGTCGGGGGGCTATGCCACGGCGGAGGCCACCTTCGTCGGCGACCGGGTCTTCTCGCCGGGTGACGAGGTCTCCCGCACGTTGACCGTCACGAACGCGGGACCGTCCGCCGGCGTGATGTCGATCGGCATCCTCGTCGACCAGGCGCTCACCGAGCTCACCCAGAACCCCGATCTGGCACAGGACGTCGAGCTGTTCTGGGACGTGGCCGGGATCCAGGGCAGCCAGACCTTCGACGCGCTGCTGGACCAGCAGCGCGTGGGCACTCCCGTCGTCGCGGAGGTGCGGGTGCCGCAGGGCGCGGCGAGCGAGGTCACGGTGGGCGTGCGGATGGACCGGGCTGTCACCGGGAACCGGAACCTGGGCACCGACTCCACGGTGCTGACCTTCCAGGTGCTCGCGCAGCTCCAGGGTGACACGAGCACCTACCAGCCGCCGGCGGCCCTGCCCAAGACCGGCGTGGCACTCGCCGGCGCCGTCGCCCTGGCCGCCGCCCTGCTCATGCTCGGCTGGCTGCTGATCGCGCGCCGTCGCCGCCGGTGCGACGAGTGCGACACGAAGCTGACCCGTGACGAGCCGTGGAGCAAGTTCCACGACGGCGACGGCGGCACGCGGATCCTGTGCGGACCGTGTGGTGCGCCCCAGGCCGTCGCCCCCACGACCTGACGCGTCACCCGAACGGCAAGGGCCGCGGAACCCGGTGGATCCGGGTTCCGCGGCCCTTGGTGCGTCCCGCCGTGGTGTGTCCGCTCTCGTCGCCGGAACGGGTGGCGTCGTGTGTGATCTCGGATGTCGCTTGTTGTGCAATGCCTCGTCGGCTCAGGAGTCCTGGGCGCGGACCATTTCACGGTATGACGCAGGGCTCAGGCCCGTCGCATTGATCACGGCCCTCCGCATCGTGGCGGGAGACCCGTATCCGGCCCGCGCCGAGATCGCCGGCAGAGAGAGATTGGCGAATCGCGGGTCCGCGAGGAGATCGAGCGCGTGCTCCAGGCGGTATCGGGCGATCCACTGGCATGCATTGGTGTCGCCGAAAAAGGCCCGCTGCAGAGTGCGCTGGGAAATCCCCAGCGCGCTGGCCAAGGTAATGGGGTTGAGGTCCGGGTCGCTGCGATGCGTGCGGATGTACTGCAGTGCGGTCTCCTTGACCGAATGGGTACGTCCCAGCTCGTTCAGGTCCGGCGGAGTCGACGCGATCAATGAGCACGCGATTGCTTCCACCGTGGTTCGGGTCAGGGCGCGGTCGGCCCATTTCCGGCGTTCCTCCCCGGTCTGGAGCAGGGAGTTGATGAACGCCCCGAGGGCCAGCAGCACCGACGTGTTGTCCGGCCAGAAGCCGCAGCGGGCGCGCCGCAGAAGCGCGGAAAACCGCGGTTCGTCGACGCTGAGGTCCAGGTGGAACCGGGTGCCGCTGCTCGTGGCGGTGTACGTCGACCGCTGGTCTCCCGGGATCAGAAGACCGGAGCCGGGGAACATCATGATCTTCTTCCCGTCGACCTCGACGAGAAGGGATCCCTCCTGGACGATCAGGAGTCGGTACACGGGATGGTTGTGGTGGAAGTTGTCCGCGAGGGCGGCGCGTGAGTGCGGCGTGAAATGCACCGCACCGATGGTGATCGGGCCATAGCGCGCCGAAGTGACCCGGCATCGGAAACTGGAGGAGCTGCGCCCGCCGTAGGGGGTGGCCCCAAAATCCGCCATGCCCTCCGCGCCGACGAAGTCGCGGACAAAACGTCCACCATCTGCCAAGGGCGTGTCGTATATCGACTCGCATGACAGCCGGACTCGTTCACGAGCGTGCATCGGTGCATCGATCTGCGTCTCATCGAAGGCCGTGGCCGCCGGTTCCATGACGCAATCTTGGGTGGTTTTGTCGGGGCAACTATCGCGGTGGCGCCGCGTGCACATCGGGTGGCGCCACGTGCTTTGTTCGACATACCCAGGTGTGTGCAGGAGCCGCCATCGCACCGATGCGGAGGGTCATGACGCGATGATGCCTGTCCCGCGCAGGAGGGGCCTTGCCGATGTCGTCTCCTGGTGACGACGACCCGCTGGGGTGTCGGAAGATGACCGCGGGGACTCAGAACTCGTAGTGGATGGCGTCGCGGTACTCGGCGATCAGGGACCGGTTGAGCTCGTCCCCGCCGTCGAGGTTGGCGGAGAAGAAGATGGGCGGGTTGGCGACGCCGGCGTCGACGAGCCGCTGCACCACCTCGACCACGATGGTGTTGAGCACGGCGGCTCCCACCACGGTCGAGGTGGGTCCCACCGCCTGGGCGACCCCCTCGACCTGCACCGCGGCGTCCCCGACGTCGCCGTGGTTGTCGATGACGACGTCGGCCACCTCGAACAGGCGCCGGCCCGTCGAGTGCCGCGACGTCGTGCTCGCGGAGTACGTGACGTTGGTCAGCGCGATGATCTGCACCCCCAGGCTCCGGGCGTGCAGGGCCAGGTCGATGATGACGGGGTTGCGGCCCGACACGGAGTGGAGGATGAGCACGTCCCCCGCCCGGAAGGGCACGAACCGGCCGATGACGGCGCCGTACCCTTCCAGGCGCTCCATCTGCGACGTGAACGTCACCGGGGACCGGTCCAGCATGAACTCGCGGGCGAAGATCGGGTTGATGGTCATCATCCCGCCGGCCCGGTAGTACAGCTCCTCGGTGAGGATGCCCGCGTGGCTCGCGCCGAACACGAACACGGAACGCTTCTCGAGGTTCGCCGCCGCGATCATCTCGATCGCCGCGTCGATGTTCGGCTGCTCGGCGTCGAACACCTCGTCGAGCAGCGCCTGCACCCGGGTCTGGTAGCGGTACGCCATCGTCAGAACCCGCCCAGGAGCCCGCCGACGCCGCGGCCGATGATGCCGAACAATGACAGGTCGTTGCCGCCGAAGATCATCAGCCAGTTCATGATCGTCTCGCGGAACAGGATGACCGACAGGCCCAGCAGCGCCACCATGACGACGGAGGAGACGATGGTGCCGATGACGGCGCCGCGGAACCCGCCCATGCCGTCGCCGATCACGGCCGCACCGCCCATCTCGAAGAACGACGTCACGACCAACGGCACCAGGAGCAGGCCGAACAGGTCCGTCGCGTTCGCGATGATGATGAGCACGGTCGAGCTGATCATCGCGACGATGAAGCCGATGATGACGGCGTTGGGGCGGTAGTTGAACAGGATCGGCACGTCGAAGGCGGGCTTGGACCCGGGGACGACCTTCTCGGCGATGCCCTGGAACGCCGGGATGATCTGGTTGATCAGCAGCCGGACACCGTAGAGCATGATGAGCAGGCCGGCGCCGAACGAGATGCCGGCGTTGATCGAGAACATGACCAGGTTGTCGCCGTCGGGCACCAGGGACGGGGCGATGATCCCCACCACGATGTTCATGAGGAACAGCGTGATGGCGCCCGTGATCGAGATCTCGCGGAAGAACCCGAGGCTCGCGGGGATGTTGAGGTCCTCGGTGGACTTCTCCTTGTTGCCCACGCGCTTCGCGACGAACCCGGAGATGAGCGACAGGATGCCGGTGGGGTGACCGATGAGGAAGCTGTCGTCCTCCGTGGCCGCCCACACGTACTTGCGCATGATCCAGGGCATGAACGACCAGTACAGCGCCGAGAACACGGCACCGAACCCGATGAGCAGCCCGCCGGACAGGCCGGCCTCGACGCCGGCCGCGATGAAGATGAAGGGGAACCACCACAGCATGTGACCGGTCAGGAAGATGGTCTTGACCGGGGTGAAGCGGGCGATGAGCAGGTGCAGGATCAGGCCGAAGAGCATGGCCAGGCCGATGTCGCCGCCGTGGTCCGCGGTGAACGTGACGTCCGAGAGGCCGTCGGCGACGGTGACGCCCAGCTCGGACTGCACGGCGGTGTTGATGGGGGCGATGGCTCCGACGAGCATGGCCACACCAGCCTGCAGGATCACCATGCCGAACGCGGCGGTCAGGGCGCCCTTGACGACGTCGGCGACGGGCTTGCGCTGGATGATCAGGCCGAGCAGCGCGATGAGGCCCAGCAGGATCGGCGGGTTGCGCAGGATGTTGTCAGTGATGAAGTTCAGGACTGGCACGACGGGCTCCTTCGCACGTCAGGTGAACGGTGGCGCGGTCAGGAACCGGAGGTCAGCGCCTGGAGGTGGGCGGTCGCCTCGGCCTTGTCGGTGTACCGCTTCACCGCGATCACGGGGCACTTGGCGGAGCTCTTGAGCTGGGCGGCCAGTTCCGTGCTGGTGAAGATGACGTCGGGCTGGGATGCCTGGGCGGTCGCGATGTCGGTGTTCTCGACGTCGACCTTCAGGCCCAGCTCCTTGGCCGCCTTCTCGAGGGTCATCTTGAGCACCATCGAGCTGCCGACTCCGAAACCACACACGGCAAGGATCTTCATCAGAGTTCTCCATCGACTCGAAGGACTGCGGCACGTGCCCTGACGCGGCTCGCGTGACCTGCGCCACACGCCGACCTTCACCCCGGGGTGGTCCAAAGTCAATCGGTAGCGCGGCGTCCCCGCAGGTCGTGCGCGGGCGGCCGTGCCTCGCGCTCGCCCCCAGCCGTGGCGCGACCCCTGCGGCGATGCCAGGATCGTTGCCAGGGTGCGACGCCGTCCCGGCGCGCCGTGCCGCCGACGACACAGCGGGCCGCGACCCGCGGGAGGTCAACGATGAGCCTGGCAGACCACCTGCCCGAGGGGGCGATCATCACGGGCGCCCACGCGGGCGACTGGCGTGAGGCCGTGCGCATCGCCGGCGACGCGCTCGTGACGACGGGCGTGACGGACGCCGCCTACACGGACGCCATGCTGGCAGCGATCGAGGAGCTCGGTCCCTACGTCGTGCTCGCCCCCGGCTTCGCGCTCCCGCACGCCCGGCCGTCCGAGGCGGTGCACCGCGCCGGGATCTCCTGGGTCGGCCTCGCCGAGCCCGTCGAGTTCGGGTCGGCCGACAACGACCCCGTGCGGCTGGTCGTGGCGCTCGCGGCCCCCGACGCGAAGGCCCACGTCGGGATCATGGCGCAGCTCGCGGGCGTCCTGACCGAGGACGACGTCCTGGCCGCGCTCATGAACGCCCAGACACCCGACGAGGTGCGCGACATCCTCGCGTCCCAGGCGTGAGGAAGGCTCACACGGACCGTGCCGAGGGCTCGGCGCGGTGACTCGCGGGCGATCGTGCTCAGGCGGCGCTCGTGAAAGTCGCTCGTGAAAGTTGAGTGAAGCCGACTCAACTTGGAGGTCACGAACTTGCATCGGGGGCACGCCCGGATCTAAGTTGAGTGCAGCAGACTCAACCTGAACTCTCCGGAGGAACCACCTATGTCACGAGCAGTCGGTATCGACCTCGGCACCACCAACTCCGTCGTCGCCGTCCTGGAGGGCGGGGAGCCCGTCGTCATCGCCAACGCGGAGGGCTCGCGCACGACGCCGTCCGTCGTCGCGTTCTCCAAGACGGGCGAGGTGCTGGTCGGTGAGGTCGCGAAGCGCCAGGCGGTCACCAACGTGGACCGCACCATCTCCTCGGTCAAGCGCCACATGGGCACGCCGTGGGACATCGAGATCGACGACAAGAAGTACACGGCGCAGGAGATCAGCGCCCGCGTGCTCGGCAAGCTCAAGCGCGACGCCGAGGAGTACCTGGGCGAGCCCGTCACGGACGCCGTCATCACGGTCCCCGCGTACTTCAACGACGCCGAGCGCCAGGCCACGAAGGACGCCGGGCAGATCGCCGGCCTCAACGTGCTGCGCATCGTCAACGAGCCCACCGCGGCGGCCCTCGCCTACGGCCTCGACAAGGGCAAGGAGGACGAGCTCATCCTCGTCTTCGACCTGGGCGGCGGCACGTTCGACGTCTCGCTCCTCGAGGTCGGCAAGGACGAGTCCGACGGCTTCGCCACGATCCAGGTGCGCGCCACCTCGGGTGACAACCGCCTGGGCGGCGACGACTGGGACCAGCGCATCGTCGAGCACCTCATCAAGCAGGTGAAGAACTCCTCGGGCGTCGACCTGTCGAAGGACAAGATCGCTCTGCAGCGCCTGCGCGAGGCGGCCGAGCAGGCCAAGAAGGAGCTCTCGTCCGCGACGAGCACCAACATCTCGATGCAGTACCTGTCGATGTCGGAGAACGGCCCCATCCACCTGGACGAGAAGCTCACGCGAGCCCAGTTCCAGCAGATGACGCAGGACCTGCTCGACCGCACCAAGGCCCCGTTCCACAACGTCATCCGTGACGCGGGCATCTCGGTGTCCGACATCGACCACGTGGTGCTCGTGGGCGGCTCGACCCGTATGCCGGCCGTGGCCGACGTGGTGCGCGAGCTGACCGGTGGCCAGGAGCCCAACAAGGGCGTCAACCCGGACGAGGTCGTGGCCGTCGGCGCCGCGCTGCAGGCCGGCGTCATCAAGGGCGACCGCAAGGACGTCCTGCTCATCGACGTCACCCCGCTCTCGCTCGGCATCGAGACCAAGGGCGGCGTGATGACCAAGCTCATCGAGCGCAACACTGCCATCCCGACCAAGCGTTCCGAGGTCTTCTCGACGGCCGAGGACAACCAGCCGTCGGTGGCCATCCAGGTGTTCCAGGGTGAGCGCGAGTTCACCCGGGACAACAAGCCGCTGGGCACGTTCGAGCTGACCGGCATCGCCCCGGCCCCGCGCGGCATGCCGCAGATCGAGGTCACGTTCGACATCGACGCCAACGGCATCGTGCACGTCTCCGCCAAGGACCGTGGCACGGGCCGCGAGCAGTCCATGAAGATCACGGGCGGCTCGGCGATCCCGAAGGAAGACATCGACCGCATGATCAAGGACGCCGAGGCGCACGCCGAGGAGGACAAGAAGCGTCGCGAGGAGGCGGAGACCCGCAACCAGGCCGAGGCGTTCGCGTACTCGATGGAGAAGCAGATCGCGGACAACCGCGACAAGCTCCCCGCCGACGTCGTCACCGAGGTCGAGGCCGACGTCGCCGCGGTGAAGTCCGCCCTGGAGGGTGAGGACACCGAGGCGATCAAGACGGCCTACGAGAAGCTGGGGCAGTCGTCGCAGAAGATCGGCCAGGCGCTGTACGCCGCCGAGCAGGCCGCCCCCGCGGACGGTGCTGCCGGGGACGCGCCGGCCGGTGACGGCGCCGCCCCGTCGTCGGACGACGACGTCGTGGACGCCGAGATCGTGGACGAGGACGAGAAGAAGTGACCGAGCACCCGAAGGACTCCCAGGACCCTGCGGGGAACGGGGACGAGAAGCCCTTCTCGTTCACCGACAAGCGCAAGGTGGACCCGGCCTCGGGCGAGGCTCGCCCGGGGTCGGGGGAGCCGTCGGCCGGGGCCGGCGGGGACCCGCTCGCGGGCCTGGACTTCGAGCCCTCGGCCGAGACGGCCGAGCTGGAGAAGGCCAAGGCGGAGGCGGCGGGCCACCTGGACGCGCTCCAGCGGGAGCGCGCGTCGTTCACCAACTACCGGAACCGGGCGCTGCGCGACCAGGAGGCGGCCCGCACGCGCGGCCTGGAGGACGTGCTGACGGCGCTCCTGCCGGTGCTCGACGACATCGAGCGGGCCAAGGCCCACGCTGAGCTCGAAGGCCCGATGGCGGCGATCGCGGAGAAGCTCGACGCGTCGCTCGCGAAGTTCGGGATCGAGCGGTTCGGCGCGGTGGGCGAGGTGTTCGACCCCACCCTGCACGACGCGCTCATGCACCGGGAGACCGAGGACGCGACCGAGGCCACGATCGAGATGGTCATCGAGGCGGGCTACCGCATCGGTGATCGGGTCGTGCGCGCGGCCCGCGTCGGCGTCGTCGGCCCGCAGTGACACCAGCCGCCGGGTCCTGCGACGGAGCGTCGCAGGACCCGGCGGTGAACCAGCACAACGAGAGGAGGCGTCGTGACCGGTCAGGACTGGATCGAGAAGGACTTCTACGCCGCGCTCGGCGTCTCCAAGGACGCCGACGACGCAGCGATCAAGAAGGCGTACCGCAAGCTCGCCCGGCAGTACCACCCGGACCAGAACCAGGGTGATCCGAAGGCCGAGGCCAAGTTCAAGGAGATCGGCGAGGCGTACGCGGTGCTGTCCGACGCCGAGCAGCGTCAGCAGTACGACGCGCTGCGGGCGATGGCCGGCGGCGGCGCCCGGTTCCAGGCCGGCGGCCCCGGCGGGGGAGCGGGCGGGTTCGAGGACGTCTTCGGGTCGATGTTCGGCGGCGGTGCGCCCGGCGCGGGGCAGCGGGGCCGGTTCCAGTCCGCCGGGGGCGCGGGGTTCGAGGACATCCTGGGCCAGATGTTCGGCGGTGGCGGCGGTGCCGGTTTCGGCGGGCGCCGGGCCGGGTTCCAGGCCGCCCAGCGCGGCGCGGACCTCGCCGCGGCCACCGAGCTGTCGTTCCGTACGGCGGTCGAGGGTGCGACGGTCGAGCTGATGGTGGACGGCAGGAAGGTCACCACGCGCATCCCGGCGGGCGTGAACGACGGCCAGAAGCTCCGGATCCGCGGCAAGGGGCGCCCCGGAGCGGGCGGCGGCGAGCCGGGTGACCTGGTGATCACGGTGCACGTCGCGACCCACCCGGTGTTCACGATGTCGGGCCGCGACCTGCGCGTCACCGTTCCGGTGACCTTCGCGGAGGCGGCACTGGGGACGTCGATCGAGGTGCCCACGCTGAGCGGCGAACCCGTGCGGGTCAAGGTGGCGGCCGGGACGCCGTCGGGCCGGGTGCTGCGCGTCAAGGGGCGCGGCGTCGCGACGTCGAAGGGCACGGGCGACCTGCTGGTGACGGTGCAGGTGGTGGTGCCGCAGAAGCTGAGCAGGAAGGCCAAGGAGGCGCTGGAGGCGTTCGCGGCCACCAGCGATCAGGGCGATGTCCGGGCAGACCTCGCGGCCCGGGCGGCGCAGGGGTAGTGCCATGAACGACGACGCCCCGCTGCTGACCGTCACACAGGCCGCCCGGCTCGCGGGCATGCACCCGCAGACGCTGCGTCAGTACGACCGGCTGGGCCTGGTGGTGCCGCGTCGCACCCTGGGCCGGGGCCGGCGGTACTCGCACCGCGACGTGGCGCGACTGCTGGAGGTGCAGCAGCTCGCGCAGGTCGAGGGTGTCAACCTGGCCGGGATCAAGCGCATCCTGGATCTCCAGCGGCAGGTCTCGGTGCTGGAGGACAAGCTGGGCGCCCTGCTCGCGTTCCAGGCGCAGCAGTACCAGGCAGAGCGCCGGGTGTTCGCCGCCGGCGCCCAGGGTGATGTCGTCGTCGTCGAACGGGGCCGGCGCGCGCACCGGGAGCACCTGCACATCGAGTCGGCCGTGCAGCGCGCGGGGGCGCTCGTCCTGTGGCGCCCGAGTCCCTCCCGCGAGGATTGACCTGAGACTCACCCTGTCCAAGGGGTGAGATTCCCGTTCGGCGTGCTGGCTCGACGGCGAGCCGATAACGTGTTCTGACGAACCGCCCGAATCGTGCAGCAACACCTCCGCAGAAGTGCGCGAATCGGCACATTTGCACCAGAAGATCAGGGGTGACGCACGTCGCGTTCACAAACCAGGCACGCCGCCATAGCATCGTTATGTACTAATCATCCGGATCGAGCCTGCCCGGAGCGTGGGCGAATCCGACTGGCCCGGCACGAACGGGCGATGACGCCCTAGAGTGACGCCGCTGCCACGAACCACCGGACGGGATCCGGCAGCGGGTGAGATAGGCGGGTGACGTGACAGACGTCGACATCGACCTCGGCATCAGCTGGGAGGATCAGGCTGCACCGCTGAGCGATGCGGACCTGATCATCGACGTGCGCGGGGGCAACCTGCGGGCCTTCGGCACGCTGTATCAGCGACACGTCTCCGCTGCCCGTCGGCTGGCCATGCTCTATGTCCGCAACGCCGACGACGCGGACGACGTCGTCGCCGACGCGTTCGCCCGGGTACTGCGCGTGCTGCGTTCCGGCAGCGGCCCGAGCCACCTGTTCCGGGCCTACCTGTTCACCGTGGTCCGCAACGACGCGATCCAGTTCGTGCGGCAGCAGCGCCGAATCGAACCCACCGACGACGACGGTGCCTTCGAGTCTGCCCACGAGGTCCAGGAGTCGCCGGAGGACCCGACGCTGGCCGTGCTCGAGCGCACGATGGTCTCGCGCGCCTACAACGAGCTGCCGGAGCGCTGGCGTGCCGTGCTCTGGTACAAGGAGGTCGAGCGCTACACGCCGGCCCAGATCGCGCCGCTCCTGGACATGACCCCCAACGGGGTGTCGGCGCTGGCGCTGCGTGCGCGTGAGGCCCTGCGGGTCGGTTACCTCCAGCAGCACCTGCCGGACCTGACGAACGACGACTGCCGCACCGTGAACCAGCTGCTGGGCAAGTACGTGTACGGCACGATCCCCGGCCGTCAGGGCGCCAAGGTGGACGCGCACCTGGAGTCCTGCGACAGCTGCCGCAGCCTGGTCCTCGAGCTCAACGACGTGGCCGACGGCATGCGCGCCGTGATCGCCCCGCTGGCAGCCGCGGCGGTGGGCACCGGGATGCTGCACTTCGGTGGCGGCATGGTGACCGGCGGGGCCGTGGCGGCCGGCGGTGCCGTCGCCGGTGGTGCGGCTGCCGGTGGTGCGGCTGCCGGTGGCGCGGCCGCGGGTGGTGCCGTCGCCGGGGGTGCGGCGGCAGCCGCGGGTGGCGCCGCCGGTGGCACCGCGGTGACGACGGCCCTCGCGACGTCGGCCGGGGCGCTGGCCGGGGTCAACGCCGGGTCCCTGGCGGGCGCCGCGGCCGTGGCGATCGCCGGGGCCGTCGCGACGATCACGGCGCTCGCGGTCGCTCCGGGCGACGGGAGCACCCCGGTGCCCGAGGTCTTCTCGGCGGCACCGGTGATCGCGCCCGCACCGTCGCTCGCGGCCGCGAGCCTGGTCTTCCAGCCGCCCGCGCTGGTTCCCGGGAGCCCGGCCGACCTGTCCGTGCAGTACGTGAGCGCGGACAGCCTCGACCCGCGGGTGACGCAGAGCCTCGCGTTCCAGGTGACGAACACGGGTGACCGGACGGCGGTGGGCACCACGATCCGGCTCGTCCTCGACCCGGGGCTCACCCAGGTGACCGCGGCGGGTGTTCCGGTCGACGCAGCCTCACCCGCCGGGTCGCCGACTCCGTCACCTCGTGCGTCGTCGGCCCCGTCGCCGACCGTGTCGTCGGTGCTCGCGTCGGCCGCCCCGGATCCGACGGAGCCTGCCGTCCCGCTCGCGCCGGCCCCGACGGCGTCGCCGTCCGCGGCTGCCACGCCGGTGCCGACGACCGCACCGGTGTCCTCGACCGCCGACGCCGCGACCGCCGACGCCGCGACCGCAGCCCTCCCGACCGCAGCCCTCCCGACCGCAACCCTCTCGGGTGCCACCCTTTCGAGCGCGACCGTGTCGACGTCGCCGTCGCCCGGGCCGACCGCGTCGATCGCTCCGGGGCCCGCCGCGTCAGGGTCCGCGGCGAGCGCCGCGACCCCCGGTGCGGCGGGCGGCGTGGCCTCGGCCTGCGCCCCCAGCGTGACGGTCCCGAACGTCGTGGTGTGCCGGCTGGGTGACATCGCCGGGGGCGAGACGGCGGCCTTCGCGCTGGACGTCGTCGCCCGGGCCGGCGGGGAGTACGCGGTGGGGGGCACGCTGTGGGCGCAGGGCCTGGACCCGGAGCCGGTGGACCTGCCGGCGGCATCCGTGCGGCCGTACGGTGCGGAGCTCACGGCCGGAGTCGGGTCGATCGAGGTGGCCAACCCCGGTGTGGGGAACCTGCCCGTCGCGCTGACGAGCTCCGGGGACCAGGCGGTTCCGGAGGGCTGGTCCGTCACGGTCTCGGTGCCCGCGGGCCTCGAGGTCGAGGACGCCGGCACGGGTGGCCTGCGCTGCACGCCCGACCCCGGGGGCACCACGGCGACCTGCGCCGCGGTGAGCCCGATGGCGCTCGCCCCGGGTGCCGTGGTGACGGGCGCCGTGCGGGTGGTCGCCCCGGACACCGCGACGATCGGCACGGTGAGCGCGAAGGCGGTTCCCGGCCGGGCAGGCCGGGTCGTCGCGGACGGGGGTTCCATCATCGTGCGCCCGGCCTGGGAGGGGGCGACGTCGTCGGCGGTGACCGCGGCGTGCGCCGCGACGGGTGGCCTGGCGACGGCCGACGCCGTGGTGCGCGGCACGTTCCGCAACACGACCGCACAGACCCTGATCGCCGAGCTCGACGCGGCCGGCACATCCGCCGCCACGCCGACGCTGGCCCCGGGGGAGTCGGCGGAGGTGACGTTGCACGACGGCGTCCGGATCCCGGCGGGCACCGCGACGTGGACGCTGACCACGAACGTCGCGGGCCGTGAGTTCGAGACGACGGTGCCCGGTGGTGACGTCCTCGCGACCGAGTGCACCGTGCCGGACTGGACGAGCGCGACGTCCGTCGAAGTGCGCAGCGTGGACGGCCGGATCCAGGTGGTGGGCACGATCACCAACCAGGCGGCGGACGCGATGACGGTGGTGCTGAGCGCGGCGGGCCTGACGTCGCAGCCCGTCGAGGTGGCCGCGGGGGCCACCGCGACCTTGACGATCGACACCGGCGCGCCGAGCCTCGCGGCGGGCACCGCCACGTTCCAGCTGTCGCGCTGGACGCCCGACGTGGACGGGGACGTGCCGCCCGCGGCCGTCGCGCAGCCCGCGACGTCGCCGACCGCTGACTACCCCGCCGCGGGCGCCCCTACCGCGGCCCCCGGCGACGGGAGCGCCGACGGGAGCGCCGACGGGAGCGCCGACGGGTCCGGCCGATGCCGCGCCGGTGGCGATGCGTGCGACGGTGACTGGCCCGGGTGGTCCCAGGGCGGTGACGACGACTCCCACTCGTCGGCGACGAACCCGAGCGGATGGCCGAGCGGATGGACCGACGGGTGGGCCAACGGGTGGACGAGCGCAAACCGCGGCGCCGCCAGCGACAAGGTCGGCGGCGGGAGTGCCAGCAGCGGGAACGCTGGCGGCGGGAGCACCAGCAGCGGGAACGCCGGTGATGCCGCGCGCGGGCAGAACAGCAGCGCGACCTCTCGCGGCAACAGCGGGCACGTCACGCACGGCTCCGGGACCGCGGGGCACGCCACCAACGGGAAGGGCAGCGGGAACCACCGCTGAGCGTGATCAGGTCCAGCCGAGCTGGCGCGCGGCCCACACGAGGCCGTACGGCTCCGCGGCGTACGCCATGTTCCAGTTGTGCGCCTCGCCCGGGAAGATCTGCAGGGTGACGGGCTGCCCGCGGGCGCGCAGCGCAGCCTCGATGCGCCTGTTGTCGGCCTCCGACTCCTGGTCACCCTGCGCCAGGTAGACGGCGAGGGGCTGGGTGAAGGCGGCGGCCTTGATCAGCCGCACGGGCGAGTAGGCGGCGACGGTGGCGGCGTCCTTCCGCAGGTCGGGGCCGACAGGTCCCGCGTACGCCATGATCGAGATGGTCGCGCCGAAGGCGTCCGGCCGGTGGAGTGCGAAGGTCAGGGACTCCAGGCCGCCCGAGGACATCCCGCCCACCACCCGGTGCCCCCGGTCCGGCACGGTGCGCAGGGTGGCGTCCGTGTACGGGACCACGTCGTCCTGGAAGAACGTCTCGAACTGCGGGCCGGTCCCGGGATAGTTGACGGACTCCTGACCGTTCGGCGTCCCGGTGGTCAGGTCGGGTGTCGCGACGATCGCAGGCGGGATCTGGTGGGCGTCGATCAGGGTGTCCATGGTGGCGGCGAGCTTGCCCGCGCCCACCCAGTCGCCGCCGGTTCCGGGCGACCCGTGCAGCAGGTAGTACACCGGGTAGCGCGTGGTGTTGCCGGGGGCGTCGTACCCCGGTGGCAGGTAGAACCGCACGGGCCGGTCGGGGACGCCGTGCGCGGTCGAGCGCACGGTCTCGGTGATGATCCCGCCGGTCGTTGCGGTGGTCACCCGGCCGCCGGTGCCCTGCGGGGTGTCCGGCGGGCTGCTGCGGACCACCACGGGCGCGGTGGCGGCCGGGGCTGGTGGCGGTTCGGAGCCCCACAGCGACTCGGCCAGCGTCCGGGCGGCCCCGAACGTGGGCACGTAGCCCACCCACGTGTTCACGGCGAGCAGCACGGCCAGTGCCACCAGCACGGGCGCGGTCACCCAGGTGGCCGCCGTGGCGAGCCGTGCCCCCCGGCGCCGTCCCCCGTGCGGCCTCCGGCGTCGTCGCCACGCCCACCAGCCGACGACGGCGACGGCCAGCACCAGGGCGATCGCGGTGGGCCAGTACGTCTCGAGCAGCGAGCTGTGGGCGAGCGTCCGCTCGATGGCGGGCGGCAGGACGACTGGCGCGTCCGGGTCGGGTGTCGGCACTGCAGGCTCCTCGCACGGGGAGCCCTATCGTGCGCGCCCCGAGCCGTGGCGGTCCAGGAAGCGTTCGCAGCTGTGCGATCGGACGCCGTGCGGCCGGGCCGGTCAGACGATCCCGTACAGGCGGTCCCCGGCGTCGCCCAGGCCCGGAACGATGTACTTCTTCTCGTTGAGGCGCTCGTCCACCGCGGCGACGACCACCTCGACGTCGAGCCGGTCACCCATGGCGTCCTGGACCACCTGGAGACCCTCGGGGGCCGCGAGCAGGCACACGCAGGTCACGTCGCGGGCGCCGCGCTCCAGCACGTAGTCGATGGCGGCCACGAGCGTCCCGCCGGTGGCGAGCATCGGGTCGAGCAGGAACACCTGGCGGTCGGTGAGGTCGTCGGGCAGGCGGTTGGCGTACGTGACGGCCTCGTACGTGGTCTCGTCGCGCTGCAGGCCCAGGAACCCGACCTCGGCGGACGGCAGCAGGCGCGTCATCCCGTCGAGCATCCCCAGGCCGGCCCGCAGGATGGGGATGACGATGGGGGCGGGCGAGGAGAGCTTCGAGCCCGTGAACGGGGCGACGGGCGTCTCGACCTGGACGGGCGAGACGCGCACGTGCCGGGTCGCCTCGTAGGCGAGCAGTGTCACGAGCTCGTCGACGAGCAGCCGGAACGTGGCCGACGGCGTGGTCTTGTCCCGCAGGACGGTGAGCTTGTGGTCCACCAGGGGATGGTCGGCGACGTGGAGGCGCATGACGCTCACGCTACCGGCGATGCCGTCGAACGACCTGGGCGCGGCGCTCCCGATAGGCTCGCCACGACACCGAGGACAGCATGCGCACGGGCGGGCGGGGGTGGACGGTGAACGGTGCGGCGACCGGCCTCGACCTGCCCTGGAGCGACGGCACCTTCCCACCGCCCGCGCTCTCGCGGCGGCGCGTGGTGTGGGACGCGCTCATGGGCATGGCGTTGCACGAGGCCACCCACGCGCTCGCCTCGGGCGACGTGCCCGTCGGGGCGATCGTCGTCGGCCCTGACGGGCGGCTGGTCGGCGTCGGACGCAACCGGCGTGAGGAGACCGGCGACCCCACCGCGCACGCCGAGGTGCTGGCGTTGCGCCAGGCCGCACTGTCCACCGGGCAGTGGCGGCTGACGGGCTGCACCCTGGTGGTGACGCTCGAGCCGTGCGTCATGTGCGCCGGAGCGCTCGTCGCGGCGCGCGTGCACCGGCTCGTGCTCGGCGCGTGGGACCCCAAGGCAGGGGCCAGCGGCTCGGTGTGGGACATGGTTCGCGACCACCGCGCGAACCACCACGTGGAGGTGGTGGGCGGCGTCCGGGAGGCCGAGTGCTCCGCCGTGCTCCGCGCCTTCTTCGAGTCCCACCGCACGCCGGTCGAGGAGGATCGATGAAGGTCGAGTTCGAGCCGCGCAACGTGTGGCGGACCGGTCTGGTGGTCCTGGGCGTGATCGCGCTCGCCGCCGTGGTGATGTTCGTGTTCCGCGCGGGAAGCTCGCTGCTCTTCACCGTGTTCATCGCGTGGTTCGTCTCCTTGGCGATGGAACCGGCCGTGAGCCGGCTCGCGAAGCACATGCGCCGCGGCGCGGCCACCGGTGTGGTGCTGCTTGCCGTGGCCGCGTTCCTCGCGCTGTTCAGCACCCTGTTCGGCAACCTCGTGGTCCAGCAGGTGACCGCGCTGGTGCAGGCCGTCCCCGACCTGGTCGACGGCGCCATCGACTTCGCCGAGCAGAAGTTCGGCATCACCTACTCGCTCGACGACCTGCTCGCCCAGGTGCAGAACAACGCGGGCAGCGCCGCGGGCTACGCCGGGCAGGTGGCGGGCGGCATCCTCAGCTTCCTCGCCAGCCTCGCGGGCGCCGTGGGCTCGTTCTTCGTGTTCCTGCTCATGCTCTTCTACCTGTCGGCCGACGGGCCCCGGCTGCGCCGCTGGATCGCCTCGCTGTTCCCGCCCCGCGCCCAGGAGGCGACGCTCGTCGTCTGGGACACCATGGCGGAGAAGGTGGGCCGCTACGTGGGCGCCCGCGTGCTGCTCGCCACCGTCAACGCCACCTGCACGGCGATCGTGTTCGCGCTCATCGGCATGCCCTCCTGGCTGGCGCTGGCCCTGTGGACGGGCATCGTCGCCCAGCTCATCCCCGCCATCGGCACCTACCTGTCGATCGCGCTGCCCGTGCTGGTCGGAGCGCTCAGCCCCAACCCGTGGCTGGGCCTGATCGCGCTCGGCTGGGGCGTGCTCTACCAGCAGGTGGAGAACCTCACCATCGAGCCGCGCGTCAGCGCCCGCGCCGTGGACGTGCACCCCGCCGTGAGCTTCGGGTCGGTGGTGCTCGGCATCGCGATGTTCGGCGTCGGGGGTGCGCTGCTCGCCATCCCCGTCGTCGCCATGCTGCTCACCCTGCTCGACATCTACCGCACCCGGTACGAGCTGGTGCCGGCGCTCGCGGAGGACGGCCCGCCGCGGTCCGCCGTCGGCCCGCACGCCACGGCGCCCGACGACGGGGCCGATCACCCCGCTGATGCCGGGGCCGACTCGGGGGATTGACGGGGGACATCCCTGATGTCCCGGAGGTGCCGCTCGCCTAGCGTGGCGCGCATGGCAGAACTACAGCCCACGCCGCAACCCGGCATGCCGGGACCCGACCAGTACCGCTACCCGCCGCAGGCGCCGCGACGTCGGCCGGTGCGCGCCGCCGGGATCGTCGTGGGCGTGCTGCTCCTCGCGGTCGCCGGGCTCGCGCTCGCGGACCGGATGACGTCCCGGACCGCCACCGTCCAGCACGCGTACGACGCCGTCGGGACGGTCGAGCTGGTGGCCGACGGTGCGGTGACCGTCGCCGCGGCCGGGACCGGCGTCGAGGTGGCGGCGACCGCCCGCTCGGGGATCCGCTCGCCCCGCTACACGGTCGAGCAGGACGCCGACCGGCTCGTGGTGACGAACCGGTGCTCGCGCTGGCCGCTGGGCTTCCTGAACGTCGGGCTGCTGCACTGCTCCGGTTCCCTGGACGTGACGCTGCCCGCCGACACGCGGGTGGTGGTGCGCACCACGAACGGCGCCGTCGTCGCCACCGGAATCGCGGGCAGTGCCGAGCTGAGCACGAGCAACGGGCGCATCGAGGCGACGCGGGTCGACGGGCGCCTGACGGCGCGCACGAGCAACGGCGCCGTCACGGTGCGCGACCTGGGCGGCGACGCCGAGCTGCGCACCTCCAACGGCCGTATCCACGCGTCCGGCGTCGCGGGTGACGTGGACGCCCAGACCTCCAACGGCCGGGTCGAGGTGACCACCGTGGGCGGCGACCTGCGCGCCCGCACCAGCAACGGCCGCGTCGACGTGGCCGGCGTCGCGGGCAGCACGTCGGTGCGCACGTCCAACGGCGCCGTGGTGGTGCGCGGCACCGACGACCCGGTACGGCTGACCATCGACACGTCGAACGGACGGCAGACCGTCGAGGGGGCCACCGACCCGGACGCGACCCGGACCGTGGAGATCCGCTCGTCCAACGGTGACGTGTCGTACCTGGCGCCCTGACGCGTCCTGCACGGCGGGGACTGTGTCCCGGGTGCGCGACGGTGAGACGCCACTAGGGTCGTTCCTGCGGTGATGCCGTCCGGCGGCCCCCATCCGACACGTGACGCAAGGAGTCCCATGCCCTCGCTCAGAGCGGTTCTGTTCGACCTCGACGGCGTGCTGACGCCCACGGCTGAACTGCACATGCACGCGTGGCGCGACCTCTTCTCGCCGTGGTGCGTGGCACACGGCGCGGCACCCTACGCGGATGCCGACTACTTCGACCACATCGACGGCAAGCCCCGGTACGCGGGAGTCGCCGACTTCCTCGCGTCCCGCGGCACGCACCTGCCGTGGGGCGACCCCGCCGACCCGCCGGGCGAGGACACGGTGTGCGCGCTGGGCAACAAGAAGGACCAGGTGGTGAACCGGATCTTCGCCGAGGAGGGCATCGAGCCCTACCCCGGCTCCGTCCGGTTCCTGGACGCCGTGACGGCCGCGGGCGCCGCCGTCGCCGTCGTCTCCTCCTCCAAGAACGCGCCGGGCGTGCTCGCCGCCGCCGGGCTGGCGCACCGGTTCGAGGTGCTGGTGGACGGCAACGTGGCCGCGCGCGACGGTATTGCCGGCAAGCCCGCCCCCGACACCTACGTGCGTGCCGCCGAGATCCTCGGGGTTCCCGTGTCCCGGTCCGTCGTGGTCGAGGACGCCGTCTCCGGCGTGCAGGCCGGGCGGGCCGGGGACTTCGGGCTCGTCATCGGCGTCGACCGCGGCACGGGCGAGGGATCGCTGCTCGACGCCGGGGCCGACCTGGTGGTGGGCGATCTGGGCGAGCTCGACGCGAGCGTGCTGGACGGCGGGCACGTCAGCGGCCGCGGGCACCAGACCGGCCGCGGGCACCAGACCGGCCGCGGGCACCAGGGCGAGGGGGCGTGAGCATGGACCGCAAGCGCTTCCCCGCCGACGAGTGGCGGCTGGTCGAGACGCGGTTCTCCGCGCACGACCTGGGCGTGACCGAGACGCTGTTCTCCGTGGGCAACGGCTACCTGGGCCTGCGCGGCAACGTGCCCGAGGGGCGCGTCGCGCACGCGCACGGCACGTTCCTCAACGGGTTCCACGAGACGTGGCCCATCCGGCACGCCGAGGAGGCGTACGGGTTCGCGCGCGTGGGGCAGACCATCGTCAACGTTCCCGACGCCAAGACCATCCGCCTGTACGTGGACGACGAGCCGCTGCTGCTCACCGTCGCCGACCTTGAGTGCTACGAGCGGTCGCTCGACCTGCGCGACGGCGTCGAGCGCCGGGACCTGGTGTGGCGCACGCCGTCGGGCAAGCGCGTACGGGTGCGCTCCGAGCGCATGGTGAGCTTCGTCGAGCGGCACCTGGCGATCCTGACGTTCGAGGTCGAGCTGCTCGACGGCGAGGGCCCCGTGGTGCTGTCCTCCCAGATCCTCAACCGGCAGGACGGGCAGGACGAGTACGAGGTGCCGGCGGCGGCGCTCGGCGAGGGGTTCGACCCGCGCAAGACGAACGCGTTCGAAGGCCGCGTGCTGCGCCCGCAGGCGCAGCGCGGGGACGACAAGTGGGCGGTGCTCGCCTACCGCTGCACCAACTCGGGCATGACGATGGCGGTCGCCGCCGACCACGAGCTGACCACCACCAACGACTGGACCGTGCGCACCGAACGCGACGGCGACCTGTCCAAGCACGACTTCGTGGTGCACGCCCGCCCGGGCGAGCCCATCCGGCTGACCAAGGCCGTGTCGTACCACTCCTCGCGCGGCGTCCCCGTGCCCGAGCTCATCGACCGCTGCCGCCGCACCCTGGACCGGGTCCGGGCCGGTGGCATCGACGCCGAGTTCGCGCGCCAGCGGGCCTGGCTGGACGACTTCTGGGCGCGCAGCGACGTCGAGGTGCCCGGGCAGCCCGGTGTGCAGCAGGCGATCCGCTGGAACCTGTTCCAGCTCGCGTGCGCCTCCGCCCGCGCCGAGTCAACGGGCATCCCCGCCAAGGGCCTGACCGGCTCCGGCTACTCCGGGCACTACTTCTGGGACACCGAGATCTACGTGCTCCCGTTCCTGACCTACACGAGCCCGCAGGTGACCCGCAACGCGCTGCGGTTCCGGCACGGCATGCTCCCCGCCGCACGCGAGCGGGCCGCCGACCTGGCCACCGAGGGCGCCCTGTTCCCGTGGCGCACCATCAGCGGCCAGGAGGCCTCCGCCTACTACGCCGCCGGCACCGCGCAGTACCACATCAACGCCGACATCGCCTACGCCCTGGTGCAGTACGCCCGCGCGACCGGTGACGACGAGTTCCTCATGCGCGAAGGTGCCGAGCTGCTCGTCGAGACCGCCCGCATGTGGGCCGAGCTGGGGTTCTGGCGTGCCGACGGCTCCGCGTTCCACATCCACGGCGTGACCGGCCCCGACGAGTACACCACCGTGGTGAACGACAACCTGTTCACCAATCTCATGGCCCGGTTCAACCTGCGAGCCGCCGCCGACGTCGTCGAGCGCCTGCGCGTCGAGCGCCCCGAACAGTACGCGGACCTGGCCGACCGGCTCTCCCTGGGCGAGGAGGAGCCGCGGGCGTGGACCGCCGCCGCCGCCAAGGTGGTGGTCCCCTTCAACGAACAGCTCGGCATCCACCCGCAGGACGCCCACTTCCTGGACCGGGAGATCTGGGACATCGGCAAGACTCCCGCCAGCAAGCGCCCCCTGCTGCTCCACTACCACCCGCTGGTCATCTACCGCTACCAGGTGCTCAAGCAGGCCGACGTCGTGCTCGCCCTGTTCCTGCACGGCGACCAGTTCACCGCCGAGCACAAGCTCGCCGACTTCGAGTACTACGACCCCCTGACCACGGGCGACTCCACCCTGTCCGGCGTCGTGCAGACCATCATCGCCGCCGAGGTCGGCTACCGGGACCTCGCGATGGAGCACTTCCTGTCCTCGCTGTTCGTGGACCTGGACGACCTGCACCACAACGCGTCCGACGGCGTCCACGTCGCCTCCGCGGGAGGCATGTGGTCGGCGCTCGCGGCCGGGTTCGGCGGGATGCGCGACCACGGTGGCGAGCTCGCCTTCGACCCGCGCCTGCCCGCCGAGTGGGACGAGCTCACCTTCCGGATCACCCGGCGCGGCACCCGCCTGCGCGTGACCGTGCGCCCCACGGAGATAGCGTTCGTGTGCGAGACCGGCGAGGGCACCGAGCTGAGCGTGCGCGGCCAGGCCGTGTCCGTGCGCCCGGGCGAGACCACGGTGGTGCCGCTCGACGGCCAGGGCCTGGTGCGTCCCGGCCGCCCGCTGCTGCGCGACCTGCGCGGCAACCGGCGCGACGACGGCACCCTCATCACCATGGAGGTGCCGGGGGCCTGAGGTCCCGGCGTCGCCTCGGGCGGCCGTCGTGCGAACCCGGGCGGCCCGCGTGAGCATGGGGAGATGCCCGACGCAGCCGTGTCGTCCGACAACTCGTCCGACAACTCGTCCGGCATCGCCGGTCGCCCGGACCAGTCGGTGCTGCGGCGCATCGTCGCCCTGCTCGCCCCCTATCGGGGGCAGCTGCTCCTGGTGGGCGGCGCCGTCGTCATCGGCGCAGGTCTCACCTCGGTGGCGCCGTTCCTGACCCGGGCGGTGTTCGACGACGCGCTGTTCCCGGTGGCGGCCGACGGCACCACCGCCCCGCCCGACCTGACCCTGCTCGCCTGGCTGGCCGCCGGGCTGGTGGCGATCCCGCTGGTCAGCGCCCTGATCGGCGTCGGGCAGACCTACCTGACCACGCGCGTGGGCAACGGGGCGATGGCGGACCTGCGCGTGGCCCTGTTCGCGCACCTGGAGCGCATGGAGCTCGCGTTCTTCACGTCCACGCGTACGGGCGACATCCAGTCACGGCTCGCGAACGACGTGGGCGGGGTCAAGAACGTGCTCACCAGCACCGCCACGTCGATCCTGCAGAACGTCGTCACCGTGGTGGCCGCGTTCGTGGCCATGGTGCTGCTGAGCTGGCAGCTCACCATCATCACCCTGGTGCTCATGCCGCTGTTCATGGTGATCCAGTCCCGGGTGGCCAGGCGGCGCAAGGTGCTGCAACGCCGCACCCAGGAGTCGTTGTCCGAGATGACGGCGATCACCGAGGAGTCCCTGGGCGTCTCCGGCGTGCTGCTCGCCAAGGTGTTCAACCGGGTCGACGTCGAGGTGGCGCGGTACCGGCGCGAGAACCGCCGCCAGACGCGGCTCCAGGTCAAGAACGCCATGACCGGCCAGGCGTTCTTCTCGGTGGTCTCGACGTTCTTCGGCCTGACCCCGGCGATCGTGTACCTGGTGGCCGGCCTGCTCATCAACGGCGGCACCCTGGTGGGCGGCGCCGCGCTGAGCGCCGGCACCATCATCGCGTTCACCACCCTGCAGTCCCGGCTCCAGCAGCCGCTCGTGGGGCTCATGCGCGTGGCCCTCGACATCCAGACGTCGTTCGCCCTGTTCGCCCGGCTCTTCGAGTACCTGGACCTCGAACCGGCCATCGCCGACCGCCCCGGCGCGCGCGAGCTCGCCCCCGACCAGGTGCGGGGCGACGTCGAGCTGCGCGACGTGTGGTTCCGCTACCCCGAACCGCGCAGCCTCGGGGTGGCCGCTGCGATGCCGGGGCCGGGCGGCTCCCGCGGCGGTCCGGGCGCTGGGCAGGGTGCTGGTCGTGGTGGCCGCGGCGCTGGTCGCGGCGGCCGCGCGCGCAGCCGGTTCGGGCGCGGATACCGGGCCCTCGAGGTGCCGCTCGTGGCCACCCTGACCGACGCCGCGGGCGCGAACGTGCTGCCGTCGTCGTCGGCCCCCGGGCTGGCCGCTGCCGTCCCGGTGCCGGATGCTTCGGGCCCCGCCCCAGAGCCGGAGGCCGCTGCGGCCGGCGAGCGCTGGGCGCTCGCAGACCTCTCGCTCACGGTGCGGGCCGGGCAGGTCGCGGCGCTCGTGGGGCCGTCCGGGTCCGGCAAGACGACGCTCACCTACCTGGTGCCGCGCCTGCACGAGGTGACGCGCGGGGCGGTGCTGATCGACGGGGTGGACGTGCGGGACGTGACCCTGGGCTCGCTGGCCGACGTCGTCGGCATGGTGACGCAGGAGCCCTACCTGTTCCACGGGACCATCACCGAGAACCTGCGGTACGCGCGCGCCGACGCCACCGACGCGCAGATCGTCGAGGCGTGCCGGGCCGCAAACATCCACGACCGGATCATGAGCTTCACCGACGGCTACGAGACGATCACCGGCGAGCGCGGCTTCCGGCTGTCGGGCGGGGAGAAGCAGCGGCTGTCCATCGCGCGCGTCCTCATCAAGGACCCGAAGGTCCTCATCCTCGACGAGGCGACGTCGGCCCTCGACACCGCGACCGAGCGGCTGGTGCAGCAGGCGCTGGAGCGGGCCATGAGCGGCCGGACCACGTTCGCGATCGCGCACCGGCTCTCCACCATCATGACCGCCGACGTCATCTTCGGGATCGCCGACGGGCGGCTCGTCGAGCAGGGCACGCACGCCGAGCTGCTGGCGCGCGGCGGGCTGTACGCCAAGCTGTACGCCGAGCAGTTCGGCGGCGGCGAGGTGGAGGCGCGGCTCGCGGACGCCGTGCAGTTCACGGACGGGACCACGCTGCACCAGGCGTGGCAGCATCCCCGGCCGGACCTGGCGGTCTGAGCCTGCCGCCCCCGCTGGCCCGGGCGGCGGCTACCGCGCGACCAGGAGACCGGCCAGCGCGGTCAGGGTCTCGGTCGTGCCCGCCTCGACCTTGACCGTGGCCAGCGGGTCCGCGCGCGTCGGCCCCCGGTTGATGATGACCACCGGCTTGCCCGCCTTGGCGGCGTGCCGCACGAACCGCAGCCCGCTCATCACCGTCAGGGACGTGCCCGCCACCAGCAGCGCGCCGGCGTCGTCGACCATGGCGTACGCGCGCTCCACCCGCTCACGCGGCACCGTCTCCCCGAAGTACACGATCTCCGGCTTGAGCACGCCCCCGCAGAACTCGCAGGCCGCGGGGACGAAGTGGGCGGTCTGCTCGATGACGGCGTCGGCGTCGGGCGCCACCTCGACGTCGGTGACGGTCAGGCCCTCGGCCAGCACCGTGTCCAGGAAGTGTGGGTTGAGCGCGTCCAGCCGCTCCGCCAGGTGCGCCCGCGAGATCACCCGGCCGCACGCGAGGCAGATGACGCGGTCGTAGCGCCCGTGCAGGTCGATGACGCGCCGCGAGCCTGCCTCCTCGTGCAGCAGGTCCACGTTCTGCGTGATCACGCCGCGCACCAGCCCGGCAGCCTCCAGCGTGGCCAGCGCCCGGTGGCCGCCGTTGGGGCGCGTGCGGTGCACGTGCTGCCAGCCCACGTGGTTGCGCGCCCAGTAGTGGCGGCGGAACGCCTCGTCCGCCACGAACTGCTGGTACGTCATCGGGTTGCGCGGCGGCGAGTCGGGGGAGCGGTAGTCGGGGATGCCCGAGTCCGTCGAGATGCCCGCGCCCGTCAGCGCCGTGAACGTCAGCCCCCGCAGCGCGGCGGCGGCGTCGTCGGCCGATCCCGTGCGGACGACGACGCCGGGCGGCAGCGACCAGGTGCGCTGCTGGTACGTCGGCGCGAGCGGGCGCGGCGGGGTGGGCACGCATCGAGCGTACGGCGCGGACGGTTTCACCCCGGGCGCTCCCTGGCGTCCCGCGACCCCCGCTGGCAGTATGCAAGGCGTCCTGACAAACCCGCGCCGGGTGCAGTCACGCCCCCGGGGGAAGCAACGAGGCTCCTCATGACGCACTGTCCACGACCCCTCTCCACGCTGCTCGCGGCGACCGCCACCGTGGCGCTCGCCGTCGGCATCGCCGCGGCCGGCGCTCAGACCGCCGTCGCCGCCCCGCCGCTCGCCACGAGCGCCACGACACCCGACCCCGACGGCATCAACGGGTTCCGCACCATCGGGTACTTCCCCGCCTGGGTGCCGCAGAACGGCGCCTACCAGGTGGCCGACCTCGAACGCACCGGGGCCATCGACGACCTCACCGCGATCAACTACGCCTTCGGCAACATCACCAGCGACCTCGTGTGCGACATCTCCGACGCCGTCGGCCCCGAGGGCCCCGAGGGCGACCCGTACTCCGACTACCAGCGGCTCGTCCCCAAGAAGGAGTCCGTCGACGGCGTCGCCGACAAGGCCGGCCAGCCGCTGGCCGGCAATCTCAACCAGCTCCGCAAGCTCAAGGAACGCCACCCCGACCTCACGGTGCTCATCTCGCTGGGCGGCTGGTCGTGGTCCGACAACTTCTCCGCCGCCGTCGCCACCCCCGAGGCCCGTACCCGCCTGGTCGACTCGTGCGTGGACCTGTGGATCCGCGGCAACCTGCCCGTGCGCGGCGCGCAGGGCGGCGACGGCGTCGCCGCCGGCATCTTCGACGGCATCGACATCGACTGGGAATGGCCCGGCGCCGACGGCGAACACCCCTCACCCCACCCCGACGACGACGCCGCCAACTTCATCGCCTTCATGCAGGAGCTGCGCGCCACCCTCGACCAGGTGACCGCCCAGACCGGGCACGACTACCTGCTCAGCGGGTTCGCCCCCGCCGGGTGGGCGCCGCGCACCAACGGTGGGTGGACCGACCCGTGCCTGGCCGCTGTCATGGACTACCTCAACGTCCAGGGGTACGATTACCACGGCACCTGGGTGGCGAACCGCACCGGGCACCAGGGCAACCTGCACCCCTACGCCTGGCCCGACACCGAACCCGGCGGCGCCAACTGGGGCCTCGCCGCCGACGGCCTGCTCGCCGCCTACCGGGCGGCCGGCTGGCGGGGCGACCAGCTCAACCTCGGCATCGCCGCCTACGGCCAGGGGTGGAGCGGCGTCACCGACCCCACCCCCGGCGCGGCCGCCACCGCCGCCATCGGCACCCGCACGTACGCCGAGCTGCACGCCGTGGGCACCGAGTACTACGACGAGACCGCCGGGGCCGCCTACCGCTACGACGGCAACCAGTGGTGGAGCCTCGACACCCCCCGCTCCGTGACCGCTAAAGCCGCATGGGTGGCCGTCAACGGGTACGGCGGCGGGTTCATCTGGGACCTCACCGGCGACTACCGCAACGAGCTCGCCGGGGCGCTCGGCGGGACCCTGCGCGCCGCCACCCCCGGGCCCCTCGCCCTGCGCACCGGCGCCGCCCCCTGGTACGCCTCCGCCGTCTACACCGCCGGCGACGTCGTGGTGCACGAAGGCGCCGAGTACCGCGCCCAGTGGTGGACCCGGGGTGCGGAGCCCGGCACCGGAAACGGATCGCCCTGGGTTGCCACCGGGTCCCTGACCCCCGTCGGGGGCATTGATGTGTGCGCCCCCGCCTGGTCCGCCACCGCCACCTACACCTCCGGCGACGTCGTCTCCCGCGCCGGCGTCAACCACACCGCCATGTGGTGGAGCCGCGGCGACGTGCCCGGCGCCAACACCACCAACGCGTGGGACGCGGGGTTGCCCTGCGCCTGACCGCCTGACCGCGGATTTGGGACCGGCCGCCCGAGCGGGTATCCTCGGACGGCCGGTCCCTCGCGGAACGGCTAGGTAGCGTGTCCGAGTGGCCTAAGGAGCACGCCTCGAAAGCGTGTGTGGGTGAAAGTCCACCGTGAGTTCGAATCTCACCGCTACCGCGCAACGAAAACCGCCCCTGACCTGCATAAACAGGTCGGGGGCGGAGGCGTTTCCGGGGTCCGTGCCCACTATTTGCCCACAACTGCGAGCGAGCGGGCCTGATCCAGGGCGAGCGAAACGCCGTCGAGGTCGTCGTCGAACAGGTCCGCGTACACGTCGAGCGTCATGGCCGCGGACTTGTGCCCCAGCATCCGCTGGACCGCCTTCACGTTCGCGCCGGCCGACACCGCCAGGCTCGCCGCGGTGTGCCGCAGGTCGTGCGGAGTCACGCGCGGGATCCCCGCCCGCCTGACGGCCTGCTCGAACCACCCGCCCGAGCTCGTGCGCGTCGCGTGCCGTGAACGCCGCAGGTGCCCGCCGTCGCGGCCCGGGAACACCAGGTCGTCGCGGCCCTTGCCCTCGCACGCGCGGGCGAGCTGCTCGGCGAGGAACTTCGGGAACGGCACCGAGCGGCGCTCGTGCGTCTTCGGAGAGCCGACCTCGACGCGGGCCCCGATCTCGACGGCGTTCTCCTCGATGACGAGCCGCCGCTTGAGCATGTCGAGGTTC
Source organism: Xylanimicrobium pachnodae JCM 13526 = NBRC 107786 (assembly GCA_001592145.1). Lineage (GTDB taxonomy): Bacteria > Actinomycetota > Actinomycetes > Actinomycetales > Cellulomonadaceae > Xylanimonas > Xylanimonas pachnodae. The sequence goes on from BCWJ01000012.1 coordinate 60,586, forward strand.
CGCACCCGCAGCGCGGTCGCCTCACCCCACCGCAGCCCGCAGTAGGCGAGCACCAGAACGAGCGTCCCGTGGGGGCCGGCCTCGCGCACCAGGTCGTGCACCTGCTCGTGCGTGAGGTACACGCGCGCCTTCGCGGCCCGGGCAGGGAGGTCGACGTCGTCGCGGGCCGCGTTGAACAGCGCCCGGCGATCGCGCACCGCCCGGTCGAGCACCGCGGCGAGCACCCCGTAGCAGCGGATCACCGTGACGGCGCTCTTCGGCTTCGACTCCCACCGCTTGCCCGTCTTCGGGTCCGGCTTGATCCGTTCCGCGGCCGCGCCCGTCGCCTCCTTGCCCGTCGAGAGGCCCGTCACCCAGTCCTGCACCGCCGAGCTCGTCACGTCCTTGACCGCGACGGCGCCCCACCGGGGCAGGACGTGTACCCGCCATGCCGACTCCAGTGCCGCGTAGGTCGACGGCTTGCGCTGCCGCTTCGACGCCAGCCATGCCGGCCCCAGCTCGCCCACCGTCGCCCGCGCCGCCGTCGCGTCGATGAACTCCCCGCGCGCCTTCGACACCTCGACCGACGCCGCGAACAGCTCCGCGTCCCGCTTCGTCGTGAACCCGCGCTTGTCCGTCTGCGTGCGCGTCCCCGGCTTCCGGTACCGCACGCGGTACCGCTTGCCCGCCTTCGTCGAGTACGCCTCAACCGTCGCCACGTCAGGCCCCGGCCTTGCCTGGTCCGGCCGCGGGAGCGAGGAAGCCCTTCCGCCGTGCGGTGCGTAGCCAGGAGTCAACCGTCGACCGTGGCACTTCGAATGTGTCTGCTACGACCTTTGCGGGTCGCTCTCCGAGGACATACGCGATTGTGTAGAGGTCTGCCGCCATCCGCAGGGTGTCCTCTGTCGGGCCGGCTTCTCGGAGACTGTCTCGCTCGTCGGGCGTCATGAGCCCCCACAACTTCCCCGTTGTCTCGCCGGCCCAGTCCACGAAGGCGAACGCGCCGCGGATGAACGCTTGAAGGGGGACGCGACGCAGCCCGTCGCCGGTGACGGGCTCGCCGCCAGCCCTCTGTCGAACGAAGAGTTGTGTGATCTCCAGTCTTCCCGAGTTGCGCGATAGCTCGACGATGGCGTGGACGTCGTAGCCGTGGTAGTCCGTGCCTTTGGCCTCGCACCAAGGGAAGATCGGCAGGCCGCCAATCACCATCCGCGGCGCCCCGTCTCTTGCCGAGAACCGCTTCGCCACCCTGCCTCGCTCGGGCCACTCGAGGTCGGGTAGCGGTGCCGGTGGGTTCACGGCCCGGTATCGCTCCATCTCCTCGGGTGGCACGCGGTAGTCCTCGTGAAGACCCGTAGCGGGATCCCGCCTGCCGACGCCAAAGCGCGACCACCACGCCTCGGTGCCCGGGGTGTGCTCGTCACCAGAACTCATCTGCCCACGCTCGCACGATCAATACGGGTTCTGCAAGACCGCGACACGATCTGAGTCGAGGTCTTGCGATACTCCGACGCACCGGGTACCGTCGCGGTTATGCAAAACCACGACACCATGCTGGATGTCATCCAGCCGGCCACGCTCGCCGCAGAGCTTGGCGTGACGAAGCAGGCTCTAGCGGACTGGCGATACCGGGGACAGGGTCCCGCGTTCGTGAAGGCGGGCCGAAAGGTGCTGTACCGCCGCCAGGACGTCGACGAGTGGCTCGAACAGAACGTCCACACCCGCACCGACACCAAGCGTGCGGCCGTCGCGTGACGACGCCGGCGCTCGCGGCCATGTCCGCACACGAAGAAGCCCGCCGAGACAGTTGCAGCGGCTCGACGGGCGAGGTTCCCACCCCAACCAAGGAGCAGAACATGAACCACACCCTACGGCAGACCTCCGACGCCCTGGGCGCCGAGGTCGTCGCCCGCATCTACACCGCCATGCAGTTCGAGGCGCTCGACCTCGACCACCTCGCGGCCCGGCTCAACATCCCCACGGAGGAGCTGGACGACAGGCTCGCGAACCCGCGCCTCCTGCGGATGAGCGACCTTCGCCTCATTGCGGCCGCACTGGGCGCCTCCGTCCAGCGCCTCCTGGGCGACAACCTGTCCGACCTCGACCCGACCGTGCCCGCCTGGGTGACCCACATCGACCCGTGGGCCGACCTGGGCACTCCCGATGCCTTCCGCATCCTGGCCCGCCACGCCAGCACCACCGCCGGCACGATCTCGCTCACGCAGACGCAGCGCCCCGACGGCACCCTGGGCTACCTCGCCCTCGACCTGTCCGGTGTCGTCGACGTCGTCATCACCGACCCCGACGACCTCCGCAACACCGTCGACGGCCTCGCCACCGCGATCGGGCACCTCGTCGACGCCTACGAGGACGCCCGGTGACCGCCCGGTACGGCGCTCGCGGCCCGTCTGGGCGCGTCTGGTGCCCCGGGCCCACCGACAGCGCGGGGGAGTCCCTGACACCCGCGGCCGCCGCAGACGTGGTGCGCCAGCTCGTCATCGACGGTGGTCTCGACCTCATGCGCTCCGTCGACGGCGGCCCATGGCAACCCGCCGACGTGACCGAGCTCGACGCCGTCCCCGTCGCATGACCCGACCGGCGACCGCCTGGCGCGACCCCACCGGCGACGCCGCGGCCGCGAACGTCGATCGCGGCCGCGAGCGCCGCCGAACGCCCACCAGGCGGCTGCCGGGTACCTCGCATACCGCCATGCGCAGCACCGCGCCCGGACCCGGATGGAGGGGAGCAGATGGGAAGCAGCCTCGACGTTGATGGGGCCAGGCCTGCCGTCGCATGGGTCGCCTCGCTGCCCCGCGCCTACCGGGTCTCCGGGGACGAGCGGTCCGTCCTGTTCGCGCTCGCCTGCGACTCGTTCGACGGCTTCGTCACCTCGCCGGCTGCCCGCGACCTCGCGGAGTGGTCGGGCGTCCTGCGCAGCTCGCTGTGGGAGATCATCGCGCGCCTGGAGAAGCCCACCGAGAAGCGCCCCGCGCTGCTCGAACGGGAGTCACGGCCTGGACGCCGAACCACCTTCCGACTGCTCCGCGACCCGTCCGGCGACACCGGACAGGTAGGGACCCGTCCGGCCACGCCGGACACCCCGCAGGTGACCCGTCCGGCGACACCGGACACCACCCGTCCGGCGACCCGTCCGGCGAGGTGTCCGGCCACGCCGGACACCACCCTTTCCCTTACCAAGAGCATGCATGCAGAGCACCCCGCCCCGGGCATCGACGACCAGCTCGCCACCGTCCGGGCGGCCGCCCTCGCTGCGCTCGCCGGCGTGATCCTCGACCAGCCGCACGGCTCCCAGCTCGACGGCCGCGACACGTGGGCCCAGCGCCTACGCGACACCGGATGGAACGCCCCGGCGCTCGCGGCCGAACTCACCGCCCACCCGATCCGCGGCGCACGCTCCGCCGGCCTGCTCCGCTCCCGCCTGGCCGAACTCGTCACGCAGGGCGCCCCGACGACGTCGACGGTCCAGGTGTCGCCAGGTGCGTGCCCCGACCACGGGACGGCGCTCGCGGCCACCGGCACGTGCTCGAGCTGCTCCGCAGACCACCACGACCCCGAGGAACACCACCTGTCCCGCCCTCGCAGCACCTGCCGCCGCTGCGCCGCCGTCGAGAGGTTTGCCGCATGATCCGCCCCACGCTCCCGCGCTGCCCCGAGCACGGGCAGACCCTCACCACCGACGGCGCCTGCCCGGCCTGCCGCGCCGACCACCTCGCCGGCGAGCACCGCCACCGAACCCCGACCTGCACCGAGTGCCCACCAGCTCCAGACACGACCCGCTGGCTCGACACCACGGCGCTCGCGGCCGGGGACCGCAACCACCAGGAGGCATGACCCAATGACAACCCTCAGAGTCGCAACACTCGAAACCCTGTTCACCGCGGACGACTCGGGCCTCGTCGCCACCGTCGACAGAGCCCGGCAGACCACCCGAGACCTCGACGGATCACATGCCGAGGTCCAGGTCGACGCCGACGCCGATGCCGCGGCCGCCGATCTCGACCGGATCGCGGACGCCGCCCGGGACCTCGACGGCACCCGCTCCGAGGTCGAGGTACGCGCCGACGTCGACGGCGCCAACCAGGACCTCGACACCACCACGGACCAGCTCGCCGGGATCGACGGCGACACTGCCACGGTCCACGTGGACGCCGACGTCGAGCCTGCCCGCGAGAACCTGGCCCGGGCCGGGGAGATGACCGGCGAGTTCCGCGACGAGGCACGCTCGAACTTCGCCGAGGTGACCTCGTCGTTCTCGGGCGACATGACCAGCATCGCCGACCTCGCCCAAGGCACCCTCGGCGGCCTCGCCGGGTCCCTCACCGGGCCGCTCGGCATCGCCCTGGGCGCGGCCGCGGTCGGTGTCGGCGCGATCGTCGGCAAGCTCCAGGACGCCGCCGACAAGGCGTCCGAGTTCCGCGCCGAGACATCCGCCCTGACGAAGGAACTCATCGATGCCGACGGCGCGCTCGACGACATCGACTTCGCGGGCAAACTCCAGGACTGGCTCGGCGCCGAGCACCAGGCGGACAACTGGTTCACCTGGTGGACGAACGAGCTGACCACCAACCTGCAGGCCGTCGAGCAAGCCGCGCGCGACGCCGGCGTCAGCATCGGTGACTACCTGGGTGCACTGTCCGAGGGCGACGTCGAGGAAGCCGCCCGCGTGCTCGACGGCTACCACGACCGCCTGACGGCCATCGACACCGAGCTCGGGCCCTTGGAGCGCAAGCACGACGCCTGGGTGCAGGCGATCAACGCCGGCGTGCCCGCCACCGTCGACTGGTCCAACGCCGAGGACGAACGCCTCTCCCAGCTCCGCGCCGAGCGCGACGGCCTGGACGCCCTCATGCCCAAGCTCGACGAGCACATCGAGCAAGTCACCACCGCAACGCACGAGTCCGACCTCCTCGCCGCCGTACCCGAGGGCATCACAACGAGCCTGCGGAGCGTCCTCGCATGACCTACGTGTACATCGACACCACCGACGCCGGCGCGGTCATCGCGACCGACACCTGGCTCCTGGACCCACCATCCATCCGTGAACGCGCCAAGCAGCGCATCGACCACAAGCGCGGCATCGTCGCCACCGGGACCGGAACGTTCGGCCTCCCCGGCCGGATCATGGACCTCGTCGACGAGTTCGACCCGGACGCCACCAAGATGCCCAACCTCGACGCCGTCGCCGCCGGCGCAGCCCTCGTCCTCCCGCAGGTCTGGGAGGGCATCCCCGAGGACCGCCGACTTCCCTCGTCGAGCGTGTACCTCGTCGGGCGCTCCGCGGCCGCCGACACCTACGTCACCATCGAGCTCAGCAACTCCGACGAGTTCCGGCCCACCACGATCCACGGCGCCCACGTTCGCCCCACGCCACCCGGCTACCACGCCATGCCCAGCGAGGTGCGCAACCTGGAACGGACCGCCGCGTGGCTCACCGACCAAGACCGCCCCGACGCCGCCGCGACAGCACGCCAGAACCTAGCCACGATCTCCGGCCCACACGCCCGCCCCGTCCCCGCGAACCTGCCACCAGCTCGCCTCATCGCGTTCGCCGAGCACACCCGGGCCAAGCGGGCCCTCGTCCCCGTTGCCTCGTGGTTCCAGACCCCGTTCGGCGGCCACCTCGACGTCAGCCACCTACGACCCGACCAGATCACCACCACCCGCGTCCACCAGTTCGACCCCCACGACGACGCCAACGTCATGTTCCGCGACCACGCCGACTACTACGTCAACGACCAGTTCATCAACCCACTCACCGGAAGGCACCCATGAAGACCCCCCAAACCACCACCGAGCCGCCGGACGCCCGCGCCCGGGCTATCGCAGCGGCCGGCGCAGCATTCGCCGAGGGATACCGCCTCCTCGACACGCTGCCCGTCGAGGAGGCCGCACGCCGCGCGTACACCCCGACCGGCCCACCCCTCGACGAACTGGAGGCGCGCATCCGCGCCCGCCGCACCCAGCACCTCACCCGAAAGGAAACTCGATGACTGACCCCGCCGCCGACACCACGGCGCTCGCTGCCACGGAGGCCGCAGGAGCCCCGCAGGGGCCCGGGACCTCCCCGGACACCCCCGCCCAGCCCGACGCCACCCTGGAGACGCCCACGGGCCAGCGGGAGGCCGCCAAGTACCGAACCCGACTCCGCGAGGCCGAGGCCGAACGCGACGCGACGGCCGCCGCGCTCGACGCCCAGCGTGCCGCGTCCGTGCGAACCGTTGTCGAGGCCGGCGTCCCCACCGACCACGACACCGTGAAGCTCCACGACGTCGAAGACCTCGCCAGGTTCTCCGGGGGCACGACTGCCGACTACCTCGACGACAACGGCGCCGTGGACCCGGCCAAGGTCTCCGCGGCCATGGCCGACCTCTACGCCGCCCGCCCGTACCTGTTCACGACCCCGGACGACGGCAAGCCGCACACCCCGTACCGGCAACTGTCGAAGCCGCTGGCCGACGCACCCAGGCGGGACGGATCGCTGCCCGAGAACTTCACCGCGGCGTTCGCCCCCGAGCTGCTGCGCTGACATCTCCGGTACGCTGGGCGTGGAGTCGGACGGCAGGTCCGTGGCCGCCACCCGACTCCACGTCCGCCCCCGAGGGGCGCGCACGGCACGGCCCGCGGCCGCCGAGCGGAACACCCAATGTTCCTGCGTTCGGCGGCCGTTCTCGTGCCGCCAGGAAGCGAGCCAACCATGGCTACGATCCACACCACCGCGACCAGCGCCAAGGCCTGGTCTCCCGACACCCAGGCCCACGCCCCCGAGGACGTGATCCCGGACGCCCTACTCATCCAGACCGCCACGCACTCCGGGACCGTGGAGGGCGACGCCCCCGCCGTGCGCGTCACGTTCGTGACCGACGACGACGCCCAGTTCACCGCCGAGGGCGCCGAGATCGACGTTGCCGACGACGAACTCGACGAGGTCCTCGTCTACACCGGCAAGATCACGAAACTCGTCAAGGTCTCCCGCGAGCAGTACTACCAGGACCAGACCGCCGGTCGCCTCTCCACGTCCGTCGCGCGCGCCGTGACGAGGAAGGCGAACGCCGCATACCTCTCGCAGCCGAAGCCGACATCGCCGGACACGACACCGCCCGCCGGCCTGCTCAACGTGACGGGCATCAAGTCCGGCGATGCGGTCGCCACCGACCTAGACGCCCTCGTCGACCTCATCGCCACGCTCGAGGGTAACGGCGCCACCCCGTCGCACATCGTGCTCGACCCGGTCGGGTGGGCCAGCCTGCGCAAGTTCAAGACCGCCACCTCCGAGGCCACCAGCCTCCTAGGCGCCGGCACGAACGACGCCACCCGGATGCTGCTCGACCTGCCCGTGGTCGTCACACCCTCGATGACCGCCAACTCCGGCCTGGTGCTCGACGAGTCGGCGATCGCCGCGGCCTACGGCTCCATCCAGGTCGCCACGTCTGACCAGGTGTACTTCACGAGCGACAACATCGCGGTGCGCTGCACGTGGCGCATCGGATGGAACCTCGTGCACCCCGACCGCATCGGCAAGTTCACGGTCACCGCACCCGCCTGATCATCCCGGGCGTCAACGTCACCCGCCAGCCACTGATGGCCTGGCCGCGGCGGGATCGATGGCCGGCCAGCGCACTCCTTGCGCGAACGAACCGACCAGCGCCCAACCTGCGTGGCCCGTTCACCACCGAGCGGGCCACGCAATCGGTGGGGGAGCACCCCCCACCCCAAGAGGGGTCCCGCAGCCCGGGTATTGCGAAATCCCCGCGCAGACCATGCCGGGTTTTCCGCACCTCACGCGCCCTCCCTGCCAGGCCACCAGCCCGCCGTCCACCACGCGAATGGGTGCGCGCATCCTGCGGAACCTGTGGGTCCGCACCTTCCGCATGTTCGCGCGTGGGCCCGCGCTGCCAGGCGCGTTTCTCGCGCTGTCGTCGCGCGGCCGCGCGTCCGTGCGTGCCCACAATCTGCCCACACTTGGCGGCGATTGTGTGCGATCACGGGTGACCCTATGCGACTCAAAACGGCGTCATTCCGCCGATCCTGTCGGTACCCTGGGGCCGGGTTGGAGTTCGAATCTCACCGCTACCGCATCCCGAAGGGTCCCAACCGCAGAATCTTGCGGATCTGGGACCCTTCGTCGTCGAAAGGGGCGGCCGGGGAGGTTGCTCCACGGCCGCCCCCGCCGTCGCCGTCACTCAGTCGAGCTCGTGCACCACGAACCGCTCCTGCTCCGTGCCCTCGCGCACCGCCCTGATCGCCGCGGCCAGTTCGGGCACCGCGGTCGGCTCCGCGTTCAGCTCCGCCTCGACCTGGTCGACCTCGCGGGGCGTGAGCCGCATTCCCTGCTCGTTGATGGTCACCAGTCCGTCTCCTGCTGCGGTGCGATCGGGCTCGTGATCGCTCGTCGCTCGTCGCCGTCACCCACGGGCTCGAACGCGGCCAGACCCATCGACTCCGCAACGGTTCGCATCGCGTTGTCGTGGGTCAGAACCGTCAGTGACAGTCCGGTCTGCGCTGCTGTCGCGAGGTGTAGAGCATCGAGCGTCCTGATCGTCTGCTCGATCGCTTCCGCGATCACGAAGGTGTCCGGCGTGACGGGAACGAGCCGGACGCGCGAGAGGACCTTGGACGCATCGGCCAGGGGAAGCCCGTCGCGCCGCATGGTGCGAACCATCTCCGTCTGCAGCAGCCGCGAACTGATGAGCGTGGTGTGCGTTTGCGTGTCCGTCAGCCATGCCCGCCACGCGTCCCGCTGTGCCGTGGGGATCGCGGCGCGAAGCGCAACGGACGAGTCCACGTAGGCGACCCGCGTCAGCGATCACCCTTGCCCCACTCGACAAGCTCGTCGACCTCAGCAGACGTGTAAGCGTGCGTGCTCGGGTCGGTCGGCTCGCTCCACGGGATCGGCTCCTGCGGCGCCTCGACGAGACCACGGGCGACCAGCGTCGCCAGCGGATCCGCAGTCGCGGTCCCGGCGACGAGCGTCCACCGGTCGTTGACCGCGACGGCGCCCGCCTGGTCCGCGAAGGCCAGTGCCTCCGCCGTGTGTCGCGACAGGAACCGCCGGGTGATCGTCCTCATGTCTGACACGACATCCATCTTGTCTGACGATGGTCCATCGCCTTGGGTCCGGCCCCGTGCCTGCGCTCTTCACGTAACCAGCCGGTAGAAGAACCCGGGGCCGCGCCGGTTCACGCGCGAGGGCTCCAAGACTCCGCTCTCCTCGAGCTCGCGCAGCACCGATCCGACGTTGGACGGACTGGCGCCGACGATCGAACCGAGCTCTGTCGTCGAGATCCGACCACGTGCCCGGGAGTAGCTCGCGGCGATGGCTCTCCGGGTCGGCCAGTCGCGGCGCCACGCCACGGCATCATCCAGACGCTGCAGCGCGGCTCGCCCTCCGTCGGACAGCGCGTACGCAGTCGATGAGCCGTCAGGTGACCCGGCCACTGCGCTCACGATCGCGACCCCGCTGAGCGTTGTGTTCCGAAGCCGCTGAAGCGCCCCCAGCGTCTCCGCACGGTTGAGCTGGAGCAGAGGACCGGCGGTCTCGACGTCGACCCAACCGACCTGGACCAGGTGCCGCAGTAGGAGAAGGGAGTTGACGTCGTCGGCCGCGTCGCGAGGCTGGACCGCATCGAGCCACTCCAACCACGGACCGTCTGCGATGTCACCGACCAGCGACGCCCGCACGTACGGCCCCTCGACCTCGTCGATCAGTGGCGTCTCGTGACCGAAGCGGACCATCTCGCGCACCATCCGGTCGACGCCGACACCCTCCCGCTCGGCGACCCGGAGCGCCGCGACGAGGGCCGTCAGTGCCGTGTTCCTCGATACCGATGGGTGAGTCAAGATGTTCTCCGCGGTCACGCCGCCGAAGAACCCGCCTGGGCTCGTCACCCGCAGCGTGGACCCGACATGCTCCACCACCGTCGGCTGCGGCGAGCCCCAGTCGCGGTGAACAGCGCCGTTCACGACCGCCTCGCGTACCGCCAGCTCCGGAAGGTCGCGCACCTGGCCCCGGGACATCTGCCCGGGGAGATGCCGGATCGCGTTGCTCGCCTCGATCCGCGTGAACACATCGCTCAGCTCTTCGAGGAGGCTGCGCCCACCCTCGCGGACACGCTGGCGAGCATCACCGCCAGCGACCTCGCGGCGGATGTAGTCGAACGCAGGCTCCGCCCGCCCGACGAACGCGAGCACCCCCGCGTTGGTCAGCAATCCGTCGCCGGTCACCACGTTCAACCGGCGCAAGAGCTCTCCCGTGGACTGCTGGGCGAGTTCGATCGCGTGCGTCTCGCGGCTCTCGCGCAGGAACCGCCGGGCCAACTCCACCGCCGTCTCGCGGACGGACGACACGGGAACGGTCGACGGCTGAGCCGACCAGTCGAACTGCATCCGATCCATCCGGTGCGCGTGCCAGGTTGCCGGATCGATTTCGACGCACCGATCGTCAACCCGCCAGCTGACCCTGCCCCGCCACCGGATCGGCTCGATGGCCTGCGGCGCGCGGATCACCAGCAAACGTGCTCCCTGCACGACGACGGGACGCACGTCGATCGTCAGGGTGTTGCTGGTCAGCGCATACACCCGGCTTCGAAGCCATTCGACGTCGAGCGACGTCCCGATCAGAGTGCCGTCGTCGGCAGCGCCCAGAACCAGCGCGCCACCACCGGGTGTGTTCGCCATGCACGCCGCCTCGCCAGCGACCTGATCGGCGGCCCGCTCGTTGCGAGGCTCACCGGGCCGCACCGTGCCCTGCCTGTCCCGACGTCCGGCCTCCTCCTTGAGGTCGACCAGCGACGACTCGTCGTCGGCGAACGTGCCGGCGTCGAGCAGTGCCATCACTCGCGTGAGTTCCTGCTCGACGGGGTCCGGGCCGAAACCTATGCTCATCGCTCCTCACACCTCATGGCCATAATTTAGCTTGCTCCTAATATATGACTGGGTGGCGCGCCGAGCGGAGCCGATAGATCTGGGTGGACTCCGCGTGCCGAGCCGCGCAAGACGATCTGGCGGAGGTCGAGAGCCTCATCGCCGGGGAGCGCCTGAGGCCCGAACAGACGCGCGCCTTCGTCGAGTCCGCGTTCCGTGATGGTGGCGCGCGGACCGAGGGCACCGCGATCGTGACGTTGCTCCCGCCCGTCTCGCGCTTCGCCGACGATGGGCGGACAGGGCCGCGTTGAAGGCCCGAGTCACCGAATGACCAAGAGCATTCTTCGGCCGCTTCGTGGACTTGTCGTGAGCCGTGGCGGATCGCGCTGACGCGACTCGGCGACGCATGTGGAACGGCGTGACGTGCGGATGAGCCCAGGCCCGGGCACACCGTCGAGACTGTGGGGCCTGGCGACGCACCGGGGTCTACTTCCTGCCCTTCGTGAACCTCGCGAACGAGGACAACCCGAGTGCGTCCTTACCGACAGGTCGGCCAGGCGCCCCCGAGCGTGGACCCGTTGGGTCGATCGTCAGAGCCTCAGGGGAGAACCCGCGTACACCCGGCGACTCACCGACAGAGTGCAAGAGAGTCGCGAAAGAGTCGGAACGAGCTGAGTTACCGAGTCCTGGCGGGGTGAACCGGGTGCGTCAGGCTGCAGTCCGGTTCCGGGAGCCCGCCGCCGCCACGGCCACCGGCACCCCGAGCCCGATCGCCGCGACCACCGCGAGCAGCCCGCCGAGCACCGGAGGGTCGATCACCGGCACGGGCACCCCGGCGAGCCCCTGGCCCACCCCGGCGAGGGCGGGCAGGGCGCAGGCCAGCCCTACGAGCACGGCCGTCGTCACGATCAGCGCGGACTCGGTCAGCACCATCGTGAGCACCTGCCGCCGGGTGGCGCCGGTGCGGCGGAGCAGGGTGAGCTCGGCCCGGCGGGACCGCGTGGTCAGCACGAGCGTGTTCGCGGCCATGACGGCGACCAGGGCGAGGAGGGCCAGCAGGAGCGCCGTCGAGAGGTCCTGCTGCCCGGCGGCCGAGTCCCGGGCTGCGCGCGCGTAACCGTTCACGTCGGTCACGACCCAGCCCGCGCCCACGCCCGCCACCGCACGCGTGACGGCGGCACGCACCGCCGCGGTGTCGTCGTCGGCCCGGACCAGCAGGGTGCCGGTGCTGTCTGCCGTGCCGAGGTGTGCGGCGCCCGCGGCGCCGAGCACGTAGTCGCCGACGCCGAGGCCGCGCGAGTAGATCGCGCCGACGGTGAAGGACGTGACGGTGTCCCCGACGCGCACGTCCACGGTGTGGCCGAGGCCCGCGGAGCCCAGTGCGGCGTCCTCGCTGACGGCGATGGTGTGCCCGCCGGCCAGCGTCGCGAGGGACCCCGCCACCACGCCCGGGTCGACGCCGACGCCGGAGCGCGCGCCGACGCCGGAGGGTCCGCCGCCTGCCACCGCGTCGTCGGGCAGCACGAGCACCGACGACGGGTCCCAGTCCAGCTCGCCGATCACGGGCACGTCCGCGTCCTCGCGGTCGGTGCGCACCCGCGCGGGGACCGACCGCAGCGCGGCGAAGCCGGTGACGTCGGGCACCGCGGTGAGGGCGCGGGCGACGTCGTCGGGGGAGCCAGGGCCGGTCACCACGAGGTCGGCGTGGATGCTGTCCCGCAGCTGCCGTTCGGCGGCGTCGGCCACGGCGGTGGCCACGCCGGACTGGACGGTGCCGACGGCCAGGAGCAGCGCGAGCGGCACGATCGCGCCGGTGGTGCGCCGGGAGAACCCGCGCGCGTTGAGCAGCGCGAGCGTGGCCGTGGCGCGCGAGCGCGGCACGGCGGCGAGGCCGCGGCGCGCGACGGCCGCCAGCAGCAGCGGGCCGGCCAGCGCGGCGGCGATGACCAGCAGGAACGCGGTCAGCGAGGCGCTGGCGGCGCCCACCGTGCCGGGCACGAACAGCGGGCTTCCCGCGGCGAGGACGCCGACGACGGCGAGCACGCCGGCGGCGACCACCCGACCCCGAGGCAGTCGGCCCGGGTCGGTGGCGGAGGCCCGCACCGCGACCGCCGGGTCGAGCAGCGCGCTCTCCCTGCTCGCGAGCCGCGCGGTGGCCAGCGCGGTGGGCACGAGCAGCGCGAGCGTCCCGAGCACGGGCCAGGCGGAGAGTCCCGGCGTGAACCCGGGCGGCACGATCCCGGCGGCGCTCAGGGTGCCCGACAGGCGCGGGGCGAGCAGCAGCCCGGGCACCACGCCCACCGGGGCGGCGACCGCGAACACCAGCAGCACCTCGGCCGTGACGAGCCGGCGCACCTGGGCGGTGGTCGCGCCGACGGCGCGCAGCAGGGCCAGCTCGCGGGCGCGGGGGCGCAGTGTGGCGCTGAACGTCGTGGAGACGACCAGCAGCGCGACCACCAGGGCCGTGCCGGTGAACGACGACGCGAACGCCAGGAGCATCGACCCGGTGAGGTCGCCCGCGCTCCGGACCCCGGCGTCGAGCCACACCCCGGTCGCGGTGAGCAGGGCCGCCGCGAGCGCCACGACGAGTGCGCTGCCGGCCAGGGAGCCGCGGCGTACGCGCACGGAGGCGCGGGCCTGGGACCACACGGCGTTCATCGGGCCACCTCCGCTGCCCGTCCCAGCTCCGCCGCGTGCCCCAGCTCCGCCGCGTGCCCCAGCTCCGCCGCGTGCCCCAGCTCCGCCGCGTGCCCCAGCTCCGCCATGCGGGCCGCGACCTGGTCGGCGTCGGGCGCGTCGAGGTGCGCGGCGAGCCGCCCGTCGGCGAGGAAGACGACGCGCTGGGCGGCGGCGGCCACCCGGGGGTCGTGGGTGACGAGCACGAGGGTCTGGGCGAGGGCCTCGGCCGTGGTGCGGAGCACGTCGAGCACCTGGGCGCCGGTGTGGGAGTCGAGGGCGCCGGTGGGTTCGTCGGCGAAGACGACGGCGGGTCGGGTGATCAGGGCGCGGGCGATGGCGACGCGCTGCGCCTGCCCGCCGGAGAGCTCGCCGGGCAGGCGGTCCTCCAGCCCGGTCAGGCCGACGGCGTGCATGAGGTAGCGGCGCAGGTGGGCGTCGGGTTCGCGCCCGGCGAGCAGGAGGGGCAGGGCCACGTTCTCGGCCACGGTCAGGTGCGCGACCAGGTTGTACGCCTGGAACACGAACCCGATGCGGTCGCGCCGCAGGCGGGTGACGGCGTCGGGCCGGAGCGCGGCGAGGTCCACGCCCTCGATCACGACGCTGCCGCTGGTGGGGGTGTCGAGCCCGGCCGCGCAGCTCAGCAGCGTGGACTTGCCGGAGCCGGAGGGGCCCATGATCGCGGTGAAGGAGCCGGGGTGGAGCTCGAGGGACACCCCGGCCAGGGCCTCGACGGTCCCGGCTCCGTCGGGGTAGGTGCGCCGCACCTGCCGGAGCTGGACCGCTGCCGTGCGAGTTGTGATCGTGGTCATGACCTCGACGCTAGGAACCGCGGGGTGCCGGCCTCCAGCGGCCGCCGATGCAAGTGCGGGGCTTGCATCTTTCGATGCAGGCGGTCAGTCGTCGCCGGTGGTCATTCCTCGCCGACGGCGACCACCCGGTTCTGGTACGCCCACACCACGGCCTGGAGCCGGGAGCGCACGCCCAGCTTGGGCATCATGCGGGCCAGGTGGGACTTGACGGTGGACACCTCGACCACGAGCCGTGCCGCGATGTCCTCGTTCGACATGCCTTGCGCGAGCAGCAGCAGGATGTCGCGTTCGCGCGCGGTGAGCAGGTCGGCGCCGCGCTGCCAGGTGACGGGCTGGAGGCGGCGGCGCCCCGCGAACTCGCGGATCACGCGGTGGGTGAGCGCCTGGTCGAGGGTGCCGAGCCCGGCGGCCACCTGCCGGACGGCGTGCACGATCTGGTCCGGTTCGGCGTCCTTGAGGAGGAACCCGGACGCCCCGGCCTCGAGCGCCCCGAACACGTACTCGTCCAGGTCGAACGTGGTGAGCACGAGCACCGGGACGGGCTCGGCGACGTCGGGCCCGCACAGCTCGCGGGCGGCGCTGATCCCGTCGCGCACCGGCATGCGCACGTCCAGGCAGACGACGTCGGGGCGCAGTTCCCGGGCGAGCGCGACGGCCTCCTCGCCGTCGGAGGCCGTGCCGACGACGTCGACGTCGGGTTCGGCCGCGAGCAGCGCGGCCAGCCCGGCGCGTGCCAGCGGCTGGTCGTCGGCGATCACCACGCGGATCATCGGGGTCCCTCCTCGGGGGTGGGTGCTGCGGCGTCGATGACGGGATCGGGGTCGCGGGGGAGGCGCAGGCGCACCTCCCAGCCGCCGTCGGGCGTGGGGCCGTAGCGCAGCGTCGCCCCGGCGAGCTCGGCCCGCTCCCGCATGCCGAGCAGCCCGTGCCCGCCCTGCGGGAGGTCCGACGACGCCGACGACGCCGCTGCCGACGCGGCCGACGCAGATGACGGTGCGGGCGGCGCCCCGTTGCGGACGGTCAGCACGACGGCGTCGGCGGCACGGTCGTCGACGGTCACGGCGCAGGCCGCGCCGGGGGCGTGGCGCCGCGCGTTGGCGAGCGACTCCTGGACCATGCGGTAGCCCGCGAGCTGCGCGACGGGCCCCAGCCCCGCCCCGAGGACGGCCCCGGGCACGGCCGCCCCGGGCCCCGTCCTGACCTCGAGCGACGCCGGGCCGGCCTCCACGAGCTCGCGCACCGCGGCGAGCGTGAGCGGCCCGGACGCCTCGGGGGTGCCGTCTTCGCGCAGGATCCCCACGAGCCGGCGCAGGTCGGTGAGCACCCGGCGGCTCTGCTCGCGCACCTGCCGCACTCCCGCGTGCGCGGCGGCCGGGTCGGAGTCCACCTGCACGTCGATCGCGGAGAGCATCAGGGCCATGCCGGACAGGTGGTGCGCGGCGATGTCGTGCACCTCCCGGGCCATCGCGGTGCGTTCGGCGGCCACCGCGGACCGCAGCAACGCGTCCTGCTCCCGCACGAGCGCGGCCACCTCGCCGGCGCGCGCCGCGGCAAGAGCGCGCCGCGACGCGACCCAGAGGCCCGCCACCAGACCGACGCCGACGACGACGGCCGCCGACCCGGCCGCAGCGCCGACCGCCGCGACGGTCGGGCCCTCCGGCGGGGTCCCGGCCAGGGCGAGCCCGGCGGCAGCGAGCACCGCGGCGGCCGCCACCGCGGCGCGGACCCGCGCGAACGGGTGGGCGGCCACCGCCCGGTACACGGTGACCACCACGGCGATGTTCGCCGCCCCGGACGCGTCGCCCGGGCGGGTCGCGCCGAGCAGCAGGACGAGCGCCCCCACCGTGAGCAGCGCGCCCACCGGCCGGGTGCGCGCCCAGGCCACGGCCGCCGCGGCGAGGGTCACCACGGCGAGCACCGCCCACCACCGGATCCCGCCCACGGCGGGCATGTCCACGGGCGCATCCACCGCCGCGTCCGCGGCTCGGCCCGTCTCGAGCCCTGCCACGAGCGGCAGGATGAGCACGCCCAGGAACGAGAGTCCCCAGGTCACGGCTGCGGCCAGCACGTCGGCTCTCGTCGTCGTCGGGGGCACACGCCATCGTTGCACGTCGTCGTGGCGCGCGGTCCGGCGCCAGGGCCGCCCCGCAGGGGCGTGGTGCGGTTCCGCCCGATCACCACGGAGAGTCCGCATCAGAGCGCGCGGGTGCGCGTCCAGAACTCCTCGGGCGTGCGGCCGGGCCGGAAGCCGAAGTGCTCGAGCATCGCGGTGGCCTCGGGGAAGTGCGCGGCGAGACCGTCCGGCGTGTGGGCGTCGCTGCCGAACGTGACGGCCTGCCCGCCGCTCTGCGCCCACCACTGCGGGATCCACGGCCACAGCCGCCGGGTGTTCATCTCCAGGGCGCGGCCGCCGTCGGCGATGGACCGCAGGGCCGCCCGGAAGCCGTCCTCGAACGCGCGCGGGTCGAACGGGCCCGCCGTGGCGACGGGCCACAGGCGGACCGCGTAGTCGATGTGGGCGAACACCTGGAACGCGTCGGAGCCGCGGACCACGGCGGGCACCTGGTCGAGGTAGGCGGTCATGACGTCGGCGGGATCGTGCTCGCGGCACAGCGTCCCGGGTTCGGCGGGACCGCCGCCCAGGTCGAGCGTGTGCAGCGACCCGAGCACCCGGTCGACGACGCCGAGGTCGATGATCTGGGCGACGCGCTCCTGGCGCAGGTGGGGCTGGCCGAGCTCGACACCCGTGTGGATGCGCAGCTCGGGGAACTCGTGGCGCAGCCGGTCGACGGCCGTCAGGTAGCCGACGGCGTCGAGCGGGGCGAATTCGACGCGCCCGGCCTCGTCGAGCATGGACTGCTGGTGGGGCATGAGGTCCTGTGGTTCGGCCCGCCACGTGCCGGGCACGTCCAGGTGCTCGGTGAAGTACACGGCCGGCAGCCCGATGCGGACCGCCTGCTCGCACGTGGCCCGCATGCGCCCGGCGGCGGGGGAGTGCGGCCCGCCCGTGTCCCAGGACCATTCGCTGTGCACGTGACTGTCGGCGGGCAGCGTCATCGTCGCATGCCAGCCGATCGCGGCCGACGCCGCAACCGGAGGCTCAGCGGTCGCAGATGAGCAGCACGTTCCCGTCCGGGTCGTGGGCGGTGAAGAACCGGCACACCGCCGCGTCGCCGTCGACGTCGCCCGGCTCGCCCCCGGCCTGGGCGATGCGTTCGCGTGCGGCGCCGAGGTCGGCGACGACGAGGTTGTGCGTCGCCCATCCGAGACCGGGGCCGGCGCTGATGCCGCTGGCGGGGCCCATGAGCGTCAGGGTCGTCCCGGCACCGGCACCGGCGTCGAGGACGGCCGACCATGCCGTGAGCTCGCGGACGTGCAGGCCCACGGCGTCGACGAACCAGGCGGCGGCCGCGGCGGGGTCTCGAACGGGCAGGAACGCCGTGCCGACGCGTGCCCCGGGTGCCGTGGAGGAGGACATGCCCGGGAGTGTAGGGGCGGTGCGGGCCGTGGGCGCGCTGAGCCCTGGCGACTGCCCGCCACCGCCGCGTGCCTCGCGCCATTACTCTGTGCTGGCCGTTCGAGGAATGGACGAGCAACGGCGTTGGCAGGAGCAGATGGGCACGAGCATTCGGGTGGCCGGCCCGTGACCGGCGTGGTGGCCGCGCTGGTGTGCGTGGCGGCGCTGCTGGCGGTGATCGCGTTCGCGGTGGTCCGGCCGCGGGGGTGGCCGGAGGCGGTGGTCGCGGTGCCCGTGGCGCTGCTCCTGCTGGCCGTGGGGGCGGTGTCGCCGTCGGGCGCGTGGGCGGAGACCGTCCGCCTGGCGCCGGTGGTGGTGTTCTTGGGGCTGATCCTGATGATGGCGCAGCTGTGCGCGGACGAGGGCCTGTTCGCGGCGGTGGGCGGCCTGGTGGCGCGGCGGGGCGACGGGAGCCCGGGCCGACTGCTGGGGGGCGTGTTCACGGTGGCGTCGGGCACCACGGCCGTGCTGAGCCTCGACGCGACGGCGGTGCTGCTCACGCCAGTGGTGTTCGCGACGACGGCGCGGCGCGGCGTGCGCCCGGCGCCGCACGTGTACGCGTGCGCGCACCTGTCCAACACGGCGTCGCTGCTGCTGCCCGTGTCGAACCTGACGAACCTGCTGGCGTTCGCGGTGTGCGGGGTGACCTTCGGGCAGTTCGTGGGCCTGATGGCGCTGCCGTGGCTGGCGGCGATCGCGGTGGAGTACGCGGCGTTCCGGGGGTTCTTCCGGGCCGACCTCGCGGTGCGGGTGCCGCCCACGGCACCGCCGCGACAGTCCGCGCCGATGCCCGTGTTCGCGCTGGTGGTGGTGGGCGCGACGCTCGCCGGGTTCGTGGTGGCGTCGGCGGCGTCGGTGAACCCGGCGTGGGCGGCCCTGCTGGGCGTCCTGGTGCTCGCTGCGCGCGCCCTCGGGCGTGGCCGCACCACGGTGCGCCGACTGGTGCGTGCGGCGAACCCGCTGTTCCTGGCGTTCGTGCTGGCCCTCGGCGTGATCGTCGTCGGCGTGCTGGACAACGGGCTGAGCGACGTGCTGGGCGCCGTGGTGCCGGCCGGCTCGTCCTGGCCGGCGCTGCTGGGGATCGCCGTGGTGGCGGCCCTGCTGGCGAACCTGCTGAACAACCTGCCCGCGGTGCTGGCGTTGCTGCCGATCGTGACGCCACTCGGCGCGGGTCCGGTGCTGGCGGTGCTGATCGGTGTCAACATCGGCCCGAACCTCACCTACGTGGGGTCGCTCGCCACGCTGCTGTGGCGGCAGGTGGTGCGCAACCACGGCGGCGAGGTCCGCCTGGCCACGTTCACGCGGCTCGGGGTCGTGACGGTGCCCGCGGCGCTCGTGGCGGCGACCACGGCGCTGTGGGCGATGCTGCACGTCGTCGGCGGGTAGCTGTCACAGCGGGTGGATCGTCACGCCCTGCACCACGCGGTTGACGCTGCCGCCGGGGAACGGGTCGTCCGGGGCGCAGTCGAGGTTGACGGCGGACGCCAGCGCCAGGACCTGCGCCGCGACCACGCCCAGCACGGCGGTGCCGAGGTCGCCCGCGGGGGTGGTCGGCAGGGTCCAGACGGTGGCCCCGGCCACCGCGAGGGGCGCGGTGGCGAGCACCAGCAGGCGCTCGGCCGGGAGGGCGGCGGTCAGCTCGCGCACCAGGTCGACGTCGTAGGCCCGCGTGTACGGGTCCGCGGAGACGAGGACGACGGCGAGGGTGGTGGGGTCGAGCACCGCCTTGGGGCCGTGGCGGAAGCCCAGCGGGGTGTCCGACCAGGGGACGACGGCGCCCGCGGTGAGCTCCAGGACCTTCAGCCCGGCCTCCCGTGCGGCCCCGGCGAGCGGGCCCGAGCCCAGGTAGACGATGCGGCCCGGCCGGTCGGGGGCGAGGGCCGCCAGGTCGGCCGCATGCTCGGTGAGCAACCCGGCGGCGGCGTCCGCGAGCTGGTCGCACGTGGCGCGCGCTGCGGCGTCGTCGGCCCCGGTGAGCACGAGCCAGGCGGCGAGCAGCATGGACGAGAAGCTGGACGTCATCGCGAACGACCGGTCGTTCGTCTCGGGCGGCAGGAGGAGCACGGTCGATCCGGGCCGGCCCGCGTGCGCGGTGGCCAGGCGACCGGCGGCGTTGCACGTGACGATCAGGTGGTGCACCTCGGTGAGGCACCGGTCGGCGAGCGCGGTCGCGGCGACGGACTCGGGGCTGTCACCGGACCGGGCGAACGACACCAGGAGCGTGGGCCGGTCGCCGGCGAGCACGGCACGCGGGCAGGCGACCAGGTCGGTGGTGGCCACGGCGTCGACGGGGCGGCGCAGGCGTTCGGTGAGGGCGGGGGCGAGGGTGGCGCCCGCGAACGCGGAGGTCCCGGCGCCGGTGAGCACGATGCGCACGTCGGGCCGGGCGACCCAGCCGGAGATGTCGTCCGCGCGCACGTCGGGCAGCCGGCGCCACACGTCGGGCTGCTGGGCGATCTCGCGCACGGTGTGGGCGGCGCCGTCGACGTGCGCGAACCGGTCGGTGAACGCGGTCATCGGGGGTCGGCCTCGGGGTGGCAGGCGGCGGCGTAGGGGCGCAGGGCGTCGCGGACCCGGTCCATGACGAGGGCGCGCGGGTCGGCCGGTACCTGCCCGCGCAGCACCCGTTCGTACTGGGCGGGCAGGTACTGGTCGATGAGCGGTGCCGGGATGTCGACGCCGGTCAGGTTGCGCAGCAGACGGTCCTGGGCGGCGGCGACGTCGGCGTCGGGCAGGTAGTAGCGCAGCCGGTCGGAGTACGAGTAGCGGCGGGCGATGCGCCGGGCGTCGTCGTCGCCCGGGTAGTAGGCGGCCCAGCGCGCGGGGTCGGCGATCATGCGGGCCTCCAGGACGGCGCGCAGGTCGGAGCGCCGACGGGCCGGGATCAGCTCGTCCTCGATGTGGGCGAGCGCGAACAGCCCTTCGCGCAGGTTGAAGGTGAGGCCGGGACCCACCTTGAGCACGAACCAGTGGTCCTCGACCAGGGCGGTGAGCCGCTCGGGGAGCTGGTAGTCGGTGGAGTGCGCCTCGAACAGCAGGGTGGGCTCGCCGTCGAGCACGTGGCGCAGCTCGCGGGTCTTCGCGCGCTCGTACTGGACCACGCGCTGGTGGTCGAACTCGACGCCGGGCTGCACCACGAGGCCGATGACCCGGTCCCAGGCGTGGTCCACACCGTGGGCCGCGAACGCCTCCCGGTGCGCGGCGAGGGTGGCCCGCGCGGCCTGCGGGGTGGTGGCACGCAGGTCGCCCAGGTCCTCGTGGGCGCCGCCGGGGACGGGCACCTCGGAGCCGATGACGTAGACGGGGTGGGTGCCCACCTGGCGTGCGGCCCGCTCGGCCACGGCCAGCAGGCGGGCGGCACGTTCGGCGACCACCGCGTCCGGCAGGGGCCGGGGGTCGTCGGCGCACGGCATCGAGCAGTCGAGGTGGATCTTCTGGTACCCGGCGGCGACGTAGGCGGCCACCAGGTCGGCGGCCTTGCCCATCGCCGGTGCGGCGGGCTCGTGCTGCCAGCGGTTCGGGCCCAGGTGGTCGCCGCCGAGGATCAGCCGGTCGGCGGGCAGGCCCTCCTGCGCCGCGATCCGGCGGGCCAGGTCGCGGAAGTTCGCGGGGCGCAGCCCCGTGTACCCGCCGAACTGGTCCACCTGGTTGCTGGTCGCCTCGATGAGGGCGACGTCGTCGTCGGCCACGGCCTGCGCGATCGCGGCGCGCAGCACGAGCGGATGGGCCGAGCACACCGCCGTGACGCCCACGGCCGTGCCCGCCTTGTGCTTGAGTGCCAGGTCCAGCAGCTGCCAGCTCATGAGCGCAGAACCTAGAGCCCGGGAGCCCCGGGCGTGGCGGTGCGTGCAGCACCGAACATCGCGCGGCCCGTCACGGCGCGCCACGACCCGCGCGCGGCGTGCGGGGCGCTCCTAGCGTGGACGGTGCCGGAGCGTGACTCAAGGAGGAGCAGCGATGAAGGCACTCGTTTATCACGGTGCGGGCGTCAAGGCGTGGGAGACGGTTCCGGATCCGAAGATCCTGGCTCCCACCGACGCGATCGTCCGCATGGACACCACGACGATCTGCGGCACCGACCTGCACATCCTCAAGGGGGATGTCGCGACGGTGGCGGAGGGCCGGGTGCTCGGCCACGAGGGCGTCGGCACGGTCGTCGACGTCGGGGCGGCCGTCACGAACCACAAGGTGGGTGACCGCGTCATCGTCTCGTGCATCAGCTCGTGCGCGGTGTGCTCGTACTGCCGCAAGGGGCTGCCGTCACACTGCGTCGGCATGGGCGGCATCGGGTGGGTGCTCGGTCACCTGATCGACGGCACGCAGGCCGAGTACGTGCGCACCCCGTTCGCGGACACCAGCCTGCACGGGTGCCCGGAGTCGCTGACGAACGAGCAGGCGGCCATGGTCTCCGACATCTACCCGACGGGGTTCGAGATCGGCGTGCAGTACGGCGACATCCACCCGGGCGACGTCGTCGCCGTGATCGGGGCGGGCCCGGTGGGCCTGGCCGCCATCGCGACGGCCAAGTTCTACGGCCCCGCGAAGGTGATCGCGCTCGACCTGGGCCGCTCCCGCCTGGACCGCGCCCTGGCGATGGGTGCCGACATCGCCGTCGCGACGTCGGACGACGACTGGGTCGACCAGGTACGGGCGCACACGGACGGGCTGGGCGTCGACGTCGCGATCGAGGCCGTGGGCATCCCGGACACGCTGCGGGGCTGCGTCGCCATCGTGCGCCCTGGCGGGCACGTCGCGAACGTGGGCGTGCACGGCGTGCCGGTCGAGCTGCCGCTGGACACCATGTGGATCGACAACCTGCACCTGACCACGGGCCTGGTGAACACGACGTCGTCGCAGATGCTCCTCAGCCTCATGGAGGGCGGGCGGCTCCACCCGGAGGAGATGGTCACGCACCGGTTCACGTTCGCGAACATCCTGGACGCGTACGACACGTTCTCCCGCGCGCTGGACCACGACGCGCTCAAGGTGGCGATCCACCGCGAGTGACGCCGCGACGGACGATGCCGCAGCGGGCGGGCGGCTCACCGCTTCCCGAGAGCCACCCGCCCCAGCTGCCACACGGCCCCGCCGAGCAGCACGACGACGGCGAGGTTGCGCACCGCGGCGACGACGATCATCGCGGGCGCACCCGCCAGGAACCACCCGTAGTCGAGCGGGTAGAGGATCTGCGTGAGCAGCCCGACGCCGAGCATCGCCGCCGCGGGTGCCACCCACACGCGCCGCCACGACGGCGTCGCGAGCGCGAGGGCGGCGGCCACGGCGGGTCCCAGCCACGCGATGAACTGCGGCGAGCCCACCTTGTTGAACACCACGAGCGCGAACAGCGTGGCGGCCGCGCTGAGCAGCAGCACCTCGCGGGCGTGCTCGGGCCGGCGCCGCGCGGCGAACCAGGCGAGCGCGCCGATGGCGACGACGGCGATCGGCAGGAGGTAGTTGAGGGCGTCCGCGACGGCGCGCGCGGCGGGGCCGGCCACCTCGAACGTGTAGATGACCCTGTTGTACTCGATGCTCACCGACGGGTCCCACAGACGGGCCACGGAGAACCAGGTGGCCGCGACCGACTCGGCCTGCAGCGTGCGGTCCGACTGCTCGCCGAACACGCTCCACGCCCGCTCCCCGGCCCCGCCGAGCAGCGCCAGCCCGACGACGACGACGCTGACGGCCGCTCCGGGAGCGATCACGTGCCGCAGCAGGTCGCGCACGCTGCAGCGCGTGGCGGCCAGGGCGACGACGACGGCGCCGGGGGCGATCTTGATCCAGGCGCCCAGCGTCGCGACGGCGGCGGCGACGGCGGGCCGCCGGTGCGCCTCCAGGAGCGCGATGACGATCAGGGGTGCGACCACGCCGTCGAGCCGACCCAGCCAGATGGGCCCGAGCGCGGCCAGGAACACCAGCCACCACAGGGCGGCCTGCCGTCCGCGAGGCCCGGTGCGGGCGAGCCGCCACACGGCCACCGCGTGCAGGGCGACCACCATGATCGACCACGCGGTGGCGTACGCCGTCCAGCCGCCGGGGGTCAGCGCGGGCAGGGTCACGGGCACCAGGGCGGCCGCCGGGTACACCCAGGCCTCGTCGAGCACGGGCCACCAGCCGCTGGTCAGGCCGCGTTCGGCCCACCAGTGGTACAGGGAGACGTCGCCGTAGATCTCGCCGCTGCGCACGATCGCGCCGGTGACGACGCTTGCCGTCATCGCCGCGAAGACGATCACCAGGCCCCACGTCGACTGTGCGGCCGCGAGCACGGTGGTACCGATGGAGCGGGCCTTGGCGATGGCGTTCGTCTCGTGCACGTGGCACATGGTTGCAGACGTTCCCGGGAGGGCCATGAGGTGTCACGCGAAGCGAAACCGGCGTAGATTTTTCGGTGCGCCGAAAACTGGGGGTGTGGCTGATGGGCGGTGGGGTGCCGACCGGCCTGGCCGGGCGCCGCGACGCGCGGGCCACGTCGTCGTCCGGCATGGCCCGGGCGCGGCTGGTCTCCCTGCTGGGCCCCGCGTTCGTGGCCGCCATCGCGTACGTCGACCCCGGCAACGTGGCCGCCAACCTCACCGCCGGCGCGCGCTACGGGTACCTGCTCGTGTGGGTGCTGGTGGCAGCCAACCTCATGGCCGTGCTGGTCCAGTACCTCTCGGCCAAGCTCGGCGTGGTCACGGGGCGCTCGCTTCCCGAGGTGCTGGGCGGCTCGCTGCGCCGCCCCGCCCGCCTGGCCTACTGGGCGCAGGCCGAGGCGGTGGCCGCCGCGACCGACGTGGCCGAGGTGATCGGCGGCGCCATCGCCCTCTACCTGCTGTTCGGGGTCCCGCTGCTGGCGGGCGGCGTCATCACCGGGGTCGTCTCGCTGGTGGTCCTCTCGGTGCAGCGCCGCCGCGGGCAGCGCGTGTTCGAGGCCGTCATCGCCTCGTTCCTGCTGGTGCTCACGGTGGGTTTCTGCGCCGGCCTGGTCTTCTCCCCGCCCGACGCCGGGGCCGTGCTCGGTGGGCTGGTGCCGCGCCTGGCCGGCACCGACTCGGTGCTGCTCGCCGCGTCGATGCTGGGCGCGACGGTCATGCCGCACGCCATCTACCTGCACTCGGCGCTGGCCCGGGACCGCCGGCGGTACGACGCCGAGCAGCGCGTCCGCCAGGGCGCTCCCCAGACCGAGGTCGAGCCGCGCCGCCTGCTCGCCGCGACCCGCTGGGACGTGGCCTGCGCCCTGGTGCTCGCGGGCGGCGTCAACGTGGCGATGCTGCTGGTCGCGGCGCACAACCTGGCGGGCCAGGGAGGCACCGACACGATCGAGGGCGCGCACGCGGCCATCGGCTCCGCCCTGGGTGGCGGGGTCGCGCTGCTCTTCGCCGTCGGGCTGCTCGCCTCGGGCCTGGCGTCGTCGTCGGTGGGCGCCTACGCGGGGGCCGAGATCATGTCGGGGCTGCTGCATGTGCGCGTGCCCATGCTGGCGCGGCGCCTGGTGACGCTCGTGCCCGCGATCGTGCTGCTCGCCACCGGGGTGTCACCCACCTGGCTGCTCGTCGTCAGCCAGGTGGTGCTGAGCTTCGGGATCCCGTTCGCCACGATCCCCCTCGTGGTGCTCACGCGGCGGCGCTCCCTGCTGGGCGAGCACCGCAACGGGCCGGTCACGCAGGTGGCGGCCTGGGTGGTGGCGGCCGCGATCGTGGTGCTCAACGTGCTGCTGCTGGTCCTGACGGTGAGGGGGCAGTAGCCCCCGCACCGTCGTGGTCCGTCAGTAGTTCTCCGACGCCGTCTCCAGGCGTCGCCGGACCTCCTGCGCCTCGTCGAGCTCCTCGCCCGGCTCGGCCTCGTCGACGGCGAGCGCGTACGCCTCGTCCTCGGTGATGGGCACGGTGTCCCGCTCGCTGCTCGGCGCGCTGCTCGGCTCGCTCATGACTCCTCCGCTCGCTCGGGTGCCTGGCCCTTCGAGTCTGCGACGGTGCGTGCCACGGCTCAACCTTTCGCCGCGGCGGTCCGTGTAACAGTCATGACCATGCCGATGGCGGTTCCACGATCACCCGATGATGTGCTGGCGAACGCCGGTCCCGACCCCCACCGGTTCCGGGTGGTCACGACGGCCACCCGCGACCAGGAGTTCACCGCGTTCATGGAGTCCGCCGCGCCGCAGCTCGCGCGCACCGCGTGGCTCCTGTGCGGCGACGCGCACCAGGCGGGCGAGCTCGTCCAGCAGGCCCTGACCCGCACCTACCTGGCCTGGGACAAGGCCCGCGACCGCGACCCGCTCGCGTACGCCCGCCGGGTGCTGGCCAACCGCCGCATCGACCTGTGGCGCAAGCACCGCCGGGAGGTGCTGCTCTCGCCGTCGGACCTCCCCGATCAGGCGCACGACGACGGAGCGCGCCGCCTGGCCGACCGCGACCGCCTGGTGCGGGCGCTGGCCACCCTGACCCCGAAGCAACGCCGCATCGTGGTGCTGCGCCACCTCGTGGGCCTGACCGAACGCGAGGTGGCCGACGACCTGGGCGTCTCGCTCGGCACCGTCAAGTCCACCGCGTCACGCGGGCTGGCCCAGCTCCGGTCCGTGCTCACCGCCGTCCACGGCGCCGCCGCCTCCGTCCCCGCCGCACCCACAGCCCCCGGGAGCCCCCGATGAACACCCACAGCGACGACTCCTTCGCCCACAGCCTGCGCGCCCTGGCCGACGACGTGACCCCCGACCCGGCCGTGCACCTGGACCGGGTGATCCCGCAGGCCCGCCGGATGCGCCGCCACCGCCGCCTGAGCGTCGTGGCCGCCGTGGGCGTGCTCGCGCTCGGCACCGGTTGGGCCGCCCAGGCGCAGCCGTGGTCGCCCGCGCAGCTCCAGCCCGCGGGCCCCGGCATCGACGTCGGCCCGGCCTCGTCCCAGACGCCGACGCCGAGCGACGACGCGTCGGCCGCCGCGGCCCAGAGCGAGACCACCGCTGCTGCTGACGCCGCGGCCCAGGCGGCCGATGACGCGGCGACGGGCTGGCCGGACGCGCCCTACTGGCGGACGCTGACCACCATCACCCAGCAGCACTCCGACGGCACCACGACCACCGAGGGGCGGGAGAGCTGGTACGGGCGGACCGACCCGGGGCTCATCGTCGTCGACGGCAACCTGGACCCGGGCTCGCTGGGCGCCTTCGGACCCGCGTCGTGGGGCCGCCTGGACATCGACGGCGTCGACACCATCATCGGCTGGGACGCCCTCGCCGCCCTGCCTGCGGACCCGGCCGCGCTGGACGCCCTGCTGCGCGCCAACGTCCAGCCGGACCGGGATACCGGGACCCCGGACGACGAGGTGTTCAAGGCAGCCCTCGACCTGCTCGCGGGGAGCCCCGCCCCCACCCCCCTGCGGGACGCCCTGTGGCAGCTCCTGACGACGCTTCCCGGATCCACCGACGCCGGCGTGGCCCAGGATTCGACAGGCCGGGCGGGCGTCGCCGTCCAGCGCACCATCGAGGGCGAGGTGTACACGCTCGTCTACGACCCGGCCACGCACCGCCTGCTGGAGAGCTCGCAGGACACGTCGGGCAACGAGGGCGCGACCACCACGCTGTTCCGGTCCACGTACCTGGAGGAGGGCCCGGCCGACGCCCCGCCCGTCGAGCCCACGCTGGAGATGGCCGGCTGTGCCCGGTGGGCGACCTGCTGACCCGAACCTGTCAGCGGATCACCGCGGCCGGGACGTCCACCGTCCCGGCCGCGGCCTCACGCCGGTGGACGCGCCACCACACCACGAACCCGGCGATCGTGAACGCCCCGTAGAACGCGTACATCAGGCCCGTCGCGTAGTACCCGGCCCGGAACAGGGTGGGCACGCCGACGGCGTCCACCGCGATCCAGACCAGCCAGAACTCGACCCACCCCTTGGCCATGCCGTACGTCGCCAGCACGGAACCGGTGAAGATCCAGGCGTCCGTCCACACGGGCTCGTACGACCCGAGCGCGCGGAAGATCGGCGACAGGACCAGGGTGCCGGCGACCATGACGGCCACCAGGACCCCCCGGGTGGGCCACGACGCCCAGCGCGGGTGCACCGCCACGTCCGCCGCCGTGTTCGCCGCGGTGTTCGCCGCCTGGGCCCGGCGCGTCGCCTGCCACCGCTGCCACCCGTACACGGAGACGCCGACGAACATGATCTGGCGCCCCGCCTGGCCCAGCATGTCCGGGTGCTCGCCGCCCATGCCGAACCACGAGCCCAGGAACACGGAGAACAGCAGGACGTTCCCGACGATCCCCACGGGCCAACCCCACACCTTGCGGCGCATGCCGCCCAGCGCGGAGGCCAGGCCGAACAGGTTGCCCACGATCTCGCGCCAGTACATGTTCTGGTCGCCGATCGTCCACTGCGCGTTCAGCGCGTGCTCGAAGAAGTCCATTCCTCGCCTCTCCCCGGTAGGTGATCTCGGCGGTGCGTCGATCTCATCGGTGCGTCGATGCGCCGGATCGAGGGGAGGGGTGGACGACGTCGCGGACGGCACGTGCCCGCGACACGTCACGACCCGGCCGCCGCCCTACCAGGCGGCGCCGTGCTGCCTCCCATCCGGACTTTGACCGTCGGCCCTGGAGTTCCACCAGGTCAACCGGGCCTTCCCCGTTGTCGGGTGCGGGCACGGGTCGCGGGCTGTCACCGCCGGTTCGGATTTTCACCGACCCCGGAGCACGTCGTGCGTACTGCTTACGGTGCCAAACCGTAGTGCACCGCGCGGTGTTCCCGCGGCGTCAGGGTTCCCGTCCGCGTCCGGTCCCGGCCCGACTCAGCGCAGCGCGGCCCGTACGGCGTCCGCGACCGCGTCCGCCGTCGCGCCCGGCTCCACCTCGACGACGACGACGCGCGCCCCCGCCGGCTGAGCTCCCCCCTGTGGTTGAGCCGCCCCCGCCGGTTGAGCCTGTCGAAACCCCGCTCCAGCACCCTCCACCTGGTGCAGCAGCCCCTCGAGCGCCTCCTCGAGGTCGCGCAGCGCGTCCCGGTGCGGTTCGCGCAGCCACCGTCGCAGGATCGCGTTGTGCACGGCGACGACGGCGGCCGGGAACGCCACCGACTGCACGGCGGTGCACCGCCCGGGGGGCAGGGCGTCGCGCAGGTACGACGTGAACAGCCGCTCGTAGCGGTGCGCGGTCACCAGCTCCCGGTCGCGCAGGGCGGGCACCTTCTGCAGCAGCCGGTAGCGGGCCAGGGACGTCTCGCGCTGACCCAGATGGTGCTCGAACACGAGACGCGCGGCGCGGCACACCTCCGCGAACGGGGAGGCACCGGCGCCGTGATCGGCGTCGTCGTTGGACGCGGCCCGGGCGCGCGCCGCCGTGAGCGTGTCCGTGACCTTCTCCAGGAGGCGCTCGTGGTCGGCGAAGACCACGTCCTCCTTGGAGCGGTACCGGCGGAAGAACGTGGCACGGGAGATCTGGGCGGCGTCGGCGATCTCCTCGACCGTGGTCTGCTCGTAGCCCTGCCGGGAGAACAGGTCGATCGCGGCGTCGATCGCCGCGACACGGGGGAGCGGCGTCCGGGCAGCGGCCATGGGCTGAGATTATCGTCCGTCGCCCCGCGAGCGCCGGATTCGGGACGCTATCGTCGGATCGTGACTGCCACCGCACCCTCCGGCCCTGTCGACCCCGTCGTGGACGTCTTCGTCGACCCCCTCTGCCCGTTCGCCTGGATCACCTCGCGCTGGGCTCTGGAGGTGGCCGCGCAGCGCCCGGTCCGGCTCACCTTCCGCCTCATGAGCCTGTACTGGCTCAACGAGGGCCGCGACCTGGACCCCGGCTACCGCAGCATGCTGGACGCCAGCCGCGGCATCGGGCGTGTGGCCGCCGCGGTGCAGACCGACCACGGGCCCGAGGCGTTCGCGGCGTTCTACTCGGCCGCCGGAACCCGCATCCACCCGGGCGGGCGATCGGACTACGACGCCGTCGCCGTCGAGGCGCTCGCGGAGGCCGGACTGCCGGCGTCGCTCGCGCAGGCCGGTGCCACCGACGCGTACGACGCCGCGCTGCGCGCCTCGCACGAGGCCGGGATGGCGCCCGTCGGCACCGAGGTGGGCACGCCCACCATCCACGTCGACGGCGTCGGGTTCTTCGGGCCGGTACTGACGGCCATCCCGCGCGGGGAGGACGCACTGCGCGTGTTCGACGGCGCGCTGGCGCTCGCGAGCTTCCCGAACTTCTTCGAGCTGAAGCGGACCCGCACCGGGCGGCTCGACTTCAGCTGAGCCCGAGTCACCCGAGGCTGACAAGCCCGGTGGTGCGCCGGGCGCCACGGCTCCCGCGCGGCGCGCCTGCCGCACCCTTACGGTGTCCTCCGACCGGTCCGGTCACACGGCCTTCACGGATGGAGCACCATGTCCCACTCGCCGCGCAACTTCCGGGGCTGGGCCCTGCACGGTGACGGTAGGAACCTCGCGCCGGGCGACGTCGTCGCCCCCGGCCAGCGGCTGACCTGGCCGCGCACCGTCGGCATCGGGTTGCAGCATGTGGTCGCGATGTTCGGCGCCACGTTCCTGGTGCCGCTCATCACGGGGTTCCCGCCGTCGACGACGCTGTTCTTCTCCGCGATCGGCACCATCGGGTTCCTGCTGGTCACCGGCAACCGGCTGCCGAGCTACCTGGGGTCGAGCTTCGCGTTCATCGCGCCGATCATGGCCGCCAAGGCGTCCGCGGGCGGTGACCTGGGCACCGCGATCGGCGGCATCCTGGCCACGGGTGTGCTGCTCGCCGTCATCGGCCTGGTCGTGCACTTCACGGGCGGCGGCTGGATCGACGCGGTGATGCCGCCCATCGTGACGGGCACCATCGT
Organism: Xylanimicrobium pachnodae JCM 13526 = NBRC 107786; assembly: GCA_001592145.1. Lineage (GTDB taxonomy): Bacteria > Actinomycetota > Actinomycetes > Actinomycetales > Cellulomonadaceae > Xylanimonas > Xylanimonas pachnodae. Next base: position 91,240 of record BCWJ01000012.1, read on the forward strand.
GGCGCTCATCGGCTTCAACCTGGCGGGCGCCGCCTGGTGCTCGCCGGCCACGGGCACGCTCGACGGTCAGGCCGTCCAGTTCGTCGACGTCTGCACGGGCGGGTTCAAGACCGCCCCGGTCACGGGTGCCGTCACCCTGGGCGCGATCATCGCGACGTCCGTGCTCTTCAAGGGCATCCTGGGGCGGCTGTCGATCCTGGTGGGCGTCGTCGTCGGCTACGTGGCCGCGATCCTCCAGGGGCAGGTCGACTTCGCCGCCGTCGGCGAGGCCGCCTGGGTGGGGCTGCCCACCTTCCACGCCCCCACGTTCGACCCGGCGGTGCTCGGGTACTTCCTGCCCGTGGTGCTGGTGCTGGTCGCGGAGAACGTCGGGCACGTGAAGTCGGTGGCCGCGATGACGGGCACCAACCTGGACGGTGTCATGGGCCGGGCCCTGTTCGCGGACGGCCTGGCGACCTCGCTCGCGGGTCTGGGCGGCGGTTCCGGCACCACCACGTACGCGGAGAACATCGGCGTCATGGCCGCGACCCGCGTGTACTCGACCGCCGCGTACTGGGTGGCTGCGATCGGCGCCCTGGCCCTGTCGATGTTCCCCAAGTTCGGCGCGCTCATCGCCACCGTGCCGGCGGGGGTGCTGGGCGGGGCGGGCACCATGCTCTACGGCATGATCGGCATCCTGGGCGCCCGCATCTGGGTGCAGTCCAGGGTCGACTTCGCCAACCCGATCAACCTGACCACGGCGTCCGTACCGCTCATCATCGGCATCGCGAACTTCACGTGGACCGTCGGGGACCTGACGTTCGCCGGCATCGCGCTCGGCTCGGGGGCCGCCCTGGTGATCTACCACGGGATGCGCTGGATCTCGCGCCTCACGGGAGCGCACCAGGAGCCGGCCACCCCGGCGTCGGCCCCGGCAGGTGTCGAGCTGGAACGCTGAGAACAGGCGTGGAGCGCCGAAGCGGGCTCAGCCCTCGGCGGGCTGCTCCTCGGTGGGCGACGGGCTCGGGCCGGGGACGTGCGTGATCTCGTCCGCCGGGACGCATCCCTTGAGGTTCTTCAGGGGGCCGGTGGGAACCTTGTCCTCGTCCAGGGGGCGGTCGAACGCGGTGCCCACCAGCAGATCGACCGTGGCGTCCTCACGCGTGTCGAGCACCATGCGCATCTCGGGGAAGTGCGCGGCCAGCGTGTAGGCGGCGACGATGCCCTGGTCGCCGAACCGCAGCTCGCTGCTCTGGAGCTGGGTCGCGTAGTTGCCCACGGAGTCGATGGTGAAGCCGCGCGCCGCGAGCACGGTGCGGTTCGCGGCCGCGATCCCCACGGTCCCGTCACGGCCGGTCGCGTTGAGGATGCGGACGTGCACCTCGCTGGTGGCGAGCGGCAGGGCGCCGTCGGGCTGGTCCTCCACCTTGGGCAGGCACGGCGGCGTCACCTTCTCCTCCGGGGACGACGACGTGAAGCCGCGCGCGAACGGTGCGTCGATCGCTCCGGTGAAGATGGCGAGCGCGCCGAGGCCGACCACGACGAGCAGGGCGACGAGCACACCGAAGATGACTGCCTGGCGTTCGTGCTCGCGGCGGCGGCGCGCGATGCGGGCCGGGTCCTGGGCGGGGTTGGTCACGCGACGAAACTACCTGAGGGTGAGCACGCGGGCGTGGAGGACGGGGCGTTGCTGGAGCGCAGCACGTACCGCCCGGTGCAGACCGTCCTCCAGATACAGCACGCCTCGGTACTCGACGACGTGGGCGAACAGGTCGCCGTAGAACGTCGAGTCCTCGGCCAGGAGCTTGTCGAGGTCCAGGGTGCGCTGTGTCGTGACGAGCTCGTCGAGGCGCACCTGGCGCGGCGGGACGTCGGCCCAGTCCTTCGGACTGGTCAGTCCGTGGTCCGGGTACGGGCGGCCGTCACCCACGGACTTGAAGATCATGACGTTCATCGTAGAGGGGTCCGCGGGGCGGGCTCCCGGACTCCCAGGATGGCCATGGTGTCCTTACGGCGTCGTCACAAGAGTTGGCCCGACGGGCACCACTTGACGCCCAGGCCCGAGCGGGACACAGTGACACACGTCACGGTGGGAGCGCTCCTACGCGGCGCTTGCTGCCCCGTTGTCAGGCCGATCGAAGGAGATCGTTGTGCATCCACCCACCCGCATCCGCGCCCGTGCCGGCGTCGCCGCGGCTGCCGCGCTCGCGGCGGCCCTCGTCGCCACGCCCGCCTCGGCCCACCCCGGGAAGTCCGCCGACGGCGGTGAGGAGCTCTGGGTGAACCCGAAGAGCTCGATCACCGAACACCTCCGCACGGAGCATCTCAAGGGTCAGGATCGCGCCGACGCCGAGGCGCTCGCGGGCTACGCCTCGGCATCGTGGTTCACCGGGGGTACGCCGAGCGAGGTGCGCAAGGACGTGCGCGACCAGGTGCGCCGCGCCGACCGCGCCGATGCCGTCCCCACCCTGGTCGCCTACAACCTGCCGTACCGCGACTGCGCCCAGTACTCGGCGGGCGGCGCGGCCAGCCAGGCGGACTACGAGGAGTGGATCGACGCGTTCGCGGCCGGCATCGGCAACGAGCGGGCGATCGTCATCCTGGAGCCGGACGGCCTCGGGGTCATTCCCTGGTACACGACGATCGACGGGGCCCAGGAGTGGTGTCAGCCGGAGGACGCCGATCCGGCGACCGCGGCCGCTGAGCGGTTCGCGATGTTCAACCACGCCGTCGACGCATTCGGCGCGCTGCCGAACGCACAGGTGTACCTGGACGCCGGGAACTCGGCGTGGCTGAACGTCGGCGAGAACACCGACCGGCTGATCAAGGCGGGGGTGCAGCGGGCCGACGGGTTCTTCCTCAACGCCTCGAACTACCAGTTCACCGAGAACTCCACGGCGTACGGGCACTGGATCTCGTCCTGTATCGAGGTGATCACGCGCGGCCTCGGCGCGGCGGCCGACTGCGGCAACCAGTACTGGAACGGCGGCCCGGCCAACGACTGGACCGGCGTCGCCATGACCAGGTACGCGCCGTGGACCGCCGGCAACGCGGACCCCGCCGCCGACACGTCAGGTGTCGACTCGAAGTATGCCCAGCAGCTCGGCGACATCGTCCCGACGACGCAGTTCGTCATCGACACCTCGCGCAACGGGGTCGGGCCGTGGGACCCGACGACGTCGGACGTGGAGTACACGGGGGACGCCGAGGACTGGTGCAACCCGCCCGATCGTGGGCTGGGCGCGCGCCCGACGCTCGATGTCGACGACCCGCTCGTGGCCGGCTACCTGTGGATCAAGGTGCCCGGCGAGTCGGACGGGCAGTGCTACCGCAGCCTGGGCGGGCCCCTCGACCCGGAGCGCGGCATGCAGGACCCCGCCGCCGGGCAGTGGTTCGCCGAGCAGGCCCGTGAGCTCATCGAGCTCGCGGTGCCGCCCCTGGAGACGACGCGCGCCGACTGCCGCGGCAAGGGCAAGGGCAACGGCAGCGCCGACGCCAACGGGAAGGGTCAGGCGAACGGCAAGGGGAACGCCGGTGGCAACGGGCATGGCCAAGGCCACGGCGGCGTGTAGGCCGTCTGACCGAACGCAGCCGGGAGTCCCGCGAACCGCGGGGGCCCGGCTGCGTCGCCGTCGGGGGTCACGAGTGCTCGGTCCGTGAGGGTGCCGCGAGAACTTGACGCTTGCGACAGTGGAAAGTACTAGCTATGGTTTCAGGCATGGAAAGCACTGACGCTCGCGCGGACGACGTCGACCCCGCCGCACGGCTGCGCGACCTGGAGCGGGTCGAGGCGCTGCCCTACGTCGTCTACCCGAAGACCCCGTGGTGGTTCATGCCGGCCATGGGCGCGTACATGGGCGGGATCGTGGCGTCGTACGAGCTCTTCGGCAGGTTCCACAACCTCCTGCAACTGGGTGTGCTCGTCGTGCTCACGGCGTTCCTCGGCGCCGTCGTCACCGCGGTCAAGTCCCGGTACGGCGCCTTCCCGGCGCTGAGCCGGAACGCGCCGCCCGAGATCCGTGGTGCGTACCGGCGAGCCTTCACCGGACTGGCCGTCGTCGCCGTCGTCGTCGCCGCGGTGTGGCTCTGGGCGGGTCCCGGCACCGCCGGGATCGTGATGTTCGTCCTGATCACCGGGGGCGACGTGCTCTACGAGGCCCACTACGCGACCGCCGCGTCCCAGGCCCGGGTGCGCCTCGGGATCGACGCCGCATGAGCCTCGCGGACCTCGACCCCGTCATCCACGCCCCGAAGCGGCTCGCGGCCATGGCGATCCTGTCCGGCGCGGAGTCGGCCACGTTCGCCTACCTGCGCGAGCACCTGGGCCTCGCGGACTCCGACCTGTCGAAGCAGATGGCCGCCCTCGACGCCGCCGGATACGTCAAGACCACCAAGCGGGGTCGCGGCCCGGGCTCGACGACGTCGTTCGCCATCACCCGGGCGGGCGCCAAGGCGTACCGGGTACACCGGGCTGCACTCATGGCGATGCTGGCCGCCGATACGTCCCGGTGACCCGCGGATGACGGTCGGTGATCTCTGCATGATCTGATCGCGACCCGGACCGGCCCGGCTGCCGCGGTCAGCGACACCCTCAGACGGTGAGCCGGTACAGGCGTTCGCTGCCGTACCGCGTGAACCCGCAGCGGGAGAGGATCGGGCCGGAGGTCTCGACGCGTCCCTTCACGAGCGCCAGGGTCGCGCCCCATTCGCGAGCGATCCGCAGTCGCTCGGCCAGGATCGCCCGGTATGCGCCTCTGCCGCGATGGTCCGGAACGGTACAGGCACCCCACAGGCGAGCGACGGGGCCGGGTGCGCCGTCCGGGCCGGCGCTCAGGGTGCACCCGCCGGTCGCGACCGGGGTGTGATTGCTCTCGAGCCGACCGAGAACGCGGAACCCGGTCCTCGCGCAATGGTCGTGCGTGATCTCGGCCAGCTCTGCCTCGAGTCGTTCGTCCGTCAGCGGGTGTTGCTGCCAGACGGCGACGTCCACGGCATCGACCGCGAGCCGCTGTTCGCGTGTGGTGACGACGTCGGCGGTCACCGATCCGGGAACGGCGAGATCGGGAAGCGCGTCGAGCGCGAGCGCGAGCACGTCCACGGTGTCCTCGTGAGCGGCCCCGCGGCGGATCAGGGTCTGCTCGAGGTCCGTGGGGTGATCGTGATCGGTGACCCACCAGCCGACGTTGGGGCGACCCCAGGCGCGCGTCTGGCTGATCGCTGCATCGACCAGCTCTCCGGAGTCGCGCGCGGAGCTGGCGCGACTGGCAATCACCCCGATCCCCGACCACTGCGGATAGCGGGTGATCCGGAAGTCCGTCTCGACGCTCTGGGCATCGGCGGGTACCCAGGTCCAGTCCGCGGCGGCCCGGAGCACCTCCTGCGACGTCCACCTCGTCATGGCAGGAGGTTACCGAGCGATCCGAGCCGCACGGTCGACAGCGTGATCTGTCCGGTCCCGGGGCATCGGTGACCGCCGGGCACGTCCTCGGACTCATCGCCGGCATACCGGGCCGTCGATCTACAACGCACCGACAGGCGAGAACGACGTCCGGTCCACCGGACATGCCCAGACGGCCTCGCCGGCCTGGATCGTCGGCTGCATGGGGTGACGATCGGGGTGATGCGGGCACGCGGGCCAATTGGTCGACACCGACCGCCCCCAGAGCTCTTCGGTCGCCCACTCCTGCACCTGCTCGGCCATTGCCACGACACGGTCCGGCGCCGGTGCCGACCTGGACACATGAACGCCGGTACCGCCGCCGTCACCACTCCCCAGCGTCGCCGAGACGCTGTCCGCGTCGCCCGTCCAGGCATCGTCGTCGACTCGCGGTGCGGAGATACCTGCGCTTCGAAGATCGCGCAGCACGGGCTTCATTGCCGCCCTCAGTACGTCGTCCACAGCAACAGGGTGCCGCACGATGACCGCGCACGCGGACCGGACGGCCACCGGGACCAAGTCCCCCGCTCAGCCTCGTGCGGAAGGGTCACCGCCAGAGTCCTCGGAGGTGGCACCGACGTCCTGGGGCATCAGGCCGCGTGACAAGACCGCATGATCCGTGTGACCTGGACAAGCGAACATATGTTCTGGGTATCTGCTTGCGTGAAGTTGTGGTTCTCAAGTAGCCCGCAGCCTGGACAGCTTTTCACCCGCTCGTTGCGGTGTGGCGTGCGCCACGGTCGCCCCCGGGCTCGCCACTATGGCCGCTCACGATCACCTAGGCATGGCGGAAGGACCCCATGATGCGACGACTCATCTCAGCGGTAGCGCTCACGTGTGCCCTCATCACCTCGGGCACTGCGGTGGCGTCGGCTACCACCACGACCGATGCCGATCCCGACGTGACGCCGCTGCACGACGTCGTGTGCTCGATCGAGATCGACACTCCGAAGATGATCACCGCGACCGCGGTCGGAGCCAACGGTCGGGTTCGCTGCAACGCATCGCCCGATGTGGCGATCACGTCGATCCAACTGCAGATCTACCGCGATGGCCGATGGTCGAACTTCGGGACCGGCGTCGACAGCGCGTCGGTGCAGCCGAACTTCGGCTTCTCGGACACGGCGGGCGCGGCTGTCGGCTGCTACAGCTACCGTGCACAGATGGTCCGCGAGGCGTTCCATGGCACCTGGGGAACGAGTGCCAAGACTTCGGGAAGCGCGCGCCTCTGCCGCAACGACTGACGCACGGATGGAGAGCCCCACATGCTGGAGCCGGACTGGAACTCGATCGACGTCGATGCCATCAAGGTCACGGTCCGGGACTACATCGAGCAGGGACATGACCCCGACGGCCAGGTCGTCGCGCACAAACAGCGCGAGGACGCGCACCTCGTCGTTGTGAAGACATCCCCCGCCAGCATGTGGGGCCTCCTCTCCGTCTCATCGGCGCGCGACGGCCGCCCCTTCGTGTTCACGCCGCAGCTCCTCGACCTGAACGCGGAGCACACCATCACGCACGGCAGCGTCGCCGAGGCCAAGGGACTACCACCGCGCGTTCACTACCTCGCGATCCGCGCACCTGGAGTGACCTCCGCTCGTGCGCGACTCGCGCCCGAAGACTGGGAAACACTCACACCCACACGGGGCTGGCTGCTGGACATTCGTGCAGAGCAGTACTTCGAAGCTGTCCCCGACTACGAGTACTTGGACCCACAGCTCGGTTGGAGCAGTCTCTAGACACGGAGAACCGCCGTCTGGGCGTCGTTGACCTTCATGGGTCGCCTTCTCCCTCGGCCGCGAGGGCCTGCGGTGGCTGCCAGGTGAGTTCCTTGAGCGGGTGCGGGTCCGTGGCGACGGCCTGTTGCAGGAGCCGGTAGAACAGCAGGCCGCGCGAACGGGAGTCACGGCGGTTGAACCGGAACGTGTACTCGTCGAGGTAGTAGGGCAGGTGCTCAACGGAGATGCCGTAGTGCAGGGTGCCGATCGTCCAGCGCTTGAGCAGCGAGGCGACCATGTGCAGGCCGGGCAACAGGCTCTCCTTATCCGCGGTGCGCATCCCGACCGTGCGTTCATGGGTGTAGCCCAGTCCAGTCAGCCGGCGGAACATCTGCGCCCCGTCGGTGTGGACCTCACTGCCGGGCGCGATGACCTGCTGGGCGAACTCGAGGATCTCCTTCGAGCCGGGACGCAGCGCGACCGCAGCGCGCATCCGCCCGATCTTGCGGCCGTTCTTCTCCACGGCGAGCATCACGCACGCCTTGTCGGTGCTCGCGCCGTAGCCGCCGCGCGAGACGCCACCGATAAACGTCTCGTCGAGCTCAACGACGACCCCAGGGCCGCCGAGCAGGTCACGGCCAGGGCGAACCATCGCCCGACGCAGCTTGTGCAGCCACGCCCATGCCGTCTCGTAGGAGCCGAACCCGAGCACCCGCTGCAACCCGAGCGCCGACACCCCGCCCTTCTGCGACGTCACGAACCACACGGCCGCGAACCATGTCGCCAACGGTGTGCGCGTGCGATGGAAGATCGTGCCCGCCGTCACCGACGTGCGCCGACCGCACGCCCTGCACATCCTCTGACCACCGCCCGTGCGCCAGAACGCGTGCGCGTGACAGCGCGGACAGGCGAACCCACCCGGCCACCGCAGCCGCCCCAGATACTCCAGACAGGCCTCGTCGTCTGGAAACCAGGCCAGCAGATCGGCATACGTACGCGGATAGTCGACCCCCGCCTCCGGATGCCCGTTCCTCATCCGGCAAACCTACTTCATGCAAGCAGATACCCAGAACATATGTTCGAATATCATGATCCCATGACCGAACCGGACACGCCTGCGTCGAATGCCCGCGAGGCTGCGGGCGACGCGACCCGTCGCGCGGGTGGTTCCGGTGCGCGTGGCGGCATGCCGGAGGGGATCCCCGTGGGGGTTTCCGAGGCGGCGTCCCGGGCTGCTGCGGATGACCTGGCGGCGCGGTTGAGGGCGTTGGCGCGGGTGCCGATCGAGGACGACGGGTCGTTCGCTGCACGGTTGAGGGGCCGTTCGGGTCTGGTCGACTCTGTGCTGGTCGATTCCCTGCTGGGCCGGTCGCTCCTCGACCCTGCCGCACCGGGCCGGGATGCGGAGTCGCTGTCCGCGGAGATTGCCGGGCTCGTGGACGTGCGCGGCGTGACCTCGGTGGCGGAGCTCGACGCCACGCTGGGTGCGCTGGAAGCGGTGCGGTCGCGGGTCAACGCGCTGGAGGCGGTGGAGGCCGTGCTCCTGGAACGGGTGCGCCGCCAGGCGATGCGGGCCGAGACGCTGCTGGACGACGGCGAGCCGATGGTGCGCGCGGCCACCGATGCGCGCCGCCAGGAGTTGGCCCGTCGTACCGCGGTGGCAGAGGTGGCGCTCGCGTTGCACCAGCAGGAACACGCGGTGGCGTCCCGGATGGCTCGGGCCCAGGCGCTCGTGGCGCGCGCTCCGCGCACGATGGCGGCCTCCGTGGCGGGGCGGGTGGCGTGGGCGAACGCGGGCAAGGTCGCCGACGCGGTGGCCGAGCTGGACGATCAGACCGCCGCGCGCCTCGACGCCGAGGTCGTGCATGCCGCCGGGTGCCAGAACGTGCGCCGCTTCGGGTCCACGGTGCGCCGGGTGCGCGAGCGCCTCTGCCCCGCGCCGGCAGAGGTGCGCCATGCGGAGGCGGCGACCCGGCGCGGCGTCTGGGTGGATCCGGCCGCGGACGGGATGGCATGGCTGACCCTGTTCGCCCCGGCCGTCGCGGTCCACGCGATCGCCGACCGGCTGACCACTGTCGCCGGGGCGGTGCGCGGCGACGGCGACGGACGCACCACCGCGCAGGTGCGCGCCGATATTGCGTGCGCGCTGCTGCTCGACGACGGAACCCTTGACCTCGCGGCGGCGGCCGGTGCTGCGGCGACTACTGCTACCCAGAGGGCCGCGGCCGGAGCTGACCCACGCACCGCGCCCGGACATGACCCGCGGACCGCGGCCGGAGTTGACTCTCGCGGGGCTGCGGTTGGCGTGGTCGGAGCAGGCGCTGAGGCTCGTGCAGCAACACGGGCGGGGGCCGAGTTCGGCCGCACCGCATTCGACCTGGCAGCGTACGCGCGGTCGGTGCGCCCGAAGGTCTATGTCACGGTGCCGGTGCTGACCCTGCTGGGCCGTGCCGATGCGCCGGCGCTTCTCGACGGGCGGGTCCCGATCGACGCGGACACGGCCCGGGAGCTGGCAGGGCTGGCGACCTCGTTCACGCGGTTGCTCACCCACCCCGAGACGGGGCGGGTGCTGTCCGTCGGCGCGGAGTCGTACCACCCGCCCGCCGACCTGCGCCACTACATCAAGGTGCGCGACGACGCGTGCCGCTTCCCGGGATGCGATCGGCCGGCCGCGAAGAGCGACGCGGACCACACGGTCGCGTACGCCGAGGGCGGGTCCACGGCCGCAGGCAATCTCGCCTCCCTGTGCCGACGCCACCACGTCCTCAAGCACCAGGCACGGTTCGCCGTCCGCCAGGTCGATGACGCGGGCACCCTGGAGTGGGCCACCCCGACCGGTCGAACCCACCGCACCCGCGCCGACCTGGTCCCGGCCACCATCCACGTCGCCCCGGAGACTGGGCCGCCACCCGGCCCGGACGACTCCGCCGACGTCGCCCACGATCACGGCGATCACGGCGATCACGGCGATCACGGCGATCACGGCGATCACCGCGATCACCGCGACTGCTGTGATTGCCGAGATCAGCGGTGCCGCGGCGGTGAGGCAAACGACCCCAGCGATCTCGCCGACCCGCCGTTTTGACGGGGAGGGGAACCGCACCCCCGCACGAGGTCACCCGTGACGCCGGACCCCGAGGTCGTCAGTGACCGTCGTCAGGAACCGCGGCGGGTTGATGCTCACCCGTGCCCGTGCCCGTGCCCGTGCCCTCGTCCGGCCGCGCGGGGCGGCGTGCGGCCTCGTGCTTCGCCAGGTCGTCGGCGTAGCGTGTTCGGTCCGCACGTGTCGGCAGGCTTCGCGATGGAAAGGCCGCGTCGAAGGCAGCCAGAGCCTCGGCGTCGACCAGGGGGAGCAGCGCATCGACGTAGCGGCCGCTGACGCCGTTGAGAGCACCCGGGACGAGTTCACGGGCCTGGAGGGCATCGAGGTACCAGCCGTCCAGATGAATGCCGTACCGCTCGGCGGGTGCGAACCCGTGGCGGGAGTAGTAGTCCCCGTCGCCGAGCACCATCACTGCGCGAAAGCCAAGGTCGGTGGCGATGCGGAGCGCCGTTTCGATGAGCGTGGTGCCGATGCCGTTGCGCTGGTGGGTGCGAGCCGCGCAGAGGGGGCCGAGGGTGAGGACCTCGTGGCGGGTGCCGTCGTCGGCCACGACCTGCCCGCGTTCGCACATGACGTGGCCGACGATCCTGCCGTCGTCCTCCGCCACCAGGTCGAGCTCAGGAATGAAGGACGGGTCGGAGCGAACCCGGTGGACGATGAAGTGCTCCACGGCGCCGGCGGCGTAGAGGTTCCAGAAGGCGTCGCGGACGACCTCCTCGGTGGCGCGGTGGTCGGCGGGTTGCTCCTGGCGAACGATCACTCGTCAACGTAGCCACGGGGTATGGCTGGACGCGAGGTGAGGGCGCCTTGCGGATGGTCCGGTGCTCAGATCCGCTCGGCGATCGTGGCGAGAGTGGTGTACCGCATGGTGAACGTCCCGCCGTGCGCGTCGACGACGTCGCCGAGGCCAGCGAGCAGCTCGGCGAGTCGGTCCGGCGGGATGAGGCCGTGCCCGCCGAAGGTCGGCACCTGGTCAAGCCACGCCTCACGATCGATCGTGGCGGTGCGCTCGAGCTGGAGGCGTTCGGGCTCGTCGAAGGCGCCGGTGCGGGCGAGGCCCGACTCGGCGGGGGCCAGGAACTGGTCCGGCAGCGATCCGGACGTCGCCTGGGCGAAGGGGGTGAACGGCAACCCGGTCTCGACGCTGCGGTACACGTCGGCGAAGGCAGCGGCGATGGTGGGCTCGGGGTCGGCGGCGTTCCAGAACAGGGCGATACGGCCACCCGGGCGCAGGACGCGGGCCGCCTGCTCCGGCCCGGCGACGGGGTCCACCCAGTGCCAGGTCTGCCCGGCGATCACGGCGTCGAACACCCGCCCGGACGGGTCCCAGTCCTCGAAGCGGCCGACGTCGACAGGGAACCCCTTGGCCCGGGCCAGCTCGGCCATGCGGTCGTCGACCTCCAGCCCGGTGACGTCGGCCCCGGCCGCCCGGAACGGGAGTGCGGACAGCCCCGTGCCGATGCCGACGTCGAGAACACGCGGAGTGGTGAACCCGGCCAGGACGGCGTCGGCGAGGGCCTGTGGGTAACGGGGGCGGGTGCGGTCGTACCGCTCGGCGTCGGCTCCGAACGACTCGGCGATGCGGCGCTGCCGGTGGGGTTCGGCGCCGGGTGTCGCGGGCGATGTCACGGCTCTCACCCTAGACGCGGGGCGTGGGCCGCGGGACGCGGGGAGCGGACGGGGGCGCCGGGCATGCCGACCGGGCATGCGAGGACCCCCCGCACACCCGACAGAGCGCACCTACCCTTGCTGCCTTCCGGCCCTGGGGGAGTTCGGTGCGGTATCGCCGCACGGGGGGTCTGCACCCAGCCTAACGGAGGTGGCGGCGGTGGCCGAAATCCGATCGTGCCCCTCGGCGACGCCGTGGCGATCCCTCGATGCCGGGCCACCCTCGGATGTCCGGTATCCTTCTGGGGCTGCCTGGGCGTTGATGCGCGCGGCGGTGCACCAGGAGGATTCGCCTAGCGGCCTATGGCGCACGCTTGGAAAGCGTGTTGGGTTCACGCCCTCGGGGGTTCGAATCCCCCATCCTCCGCCGGAGAAGCCCCGGGAGCCCTACGGTTCCCGGGGCTTCGTTGCGTCCACGGAACGCTGCCGTCACCGCATCGCTGTCACCGCGTCATGGTGTGGTCCTCCTGGACGACGACGTCGTCGAACGTCTCGACGGACCCGTCCGGGCTGGTCAGGACCACGGTGATCGTGTCGCCCGGCCGGATGTCCAGGCCGTCGAAGGAGGCGAAGAACCCCGAGATCCCGCCTCGGGTGCGCCGCTCGGGCTTGTCCTCGCGCCAGGGCGTGACCTGTTCGCCGTCGACCAGCAGGGTGATCGCGGGGGAGCGGACGGTGATGATCTCGTCGTCGCCGGGGGCGTCGACGGTCACCTCCACCACGAGGACGTCGCTCGCGCCGACCCTCGCGTACGGCGCGCCGAGCCGGACTCCGGACTCCTGGGTGCGCCAGGCGGCGTGTGCGTCGTCGCTCGCCGATGACGTCGGAGCAGGTTCGTGCGGTGAACGGTCGATCGTCGACCAGTAGAGGATGACGAGCAGGACGCCGACGGTGCCCAGCGCGCTGCGCGCGAGACCCTTGCGCGTTGCCCGCGCCGCCACCTGCGCCTCCCCGTCTCGGCTGCCGTCCGGGTGCCCCGGCGATGGGCGCCGAGGTTAGCAGCCAGGGTCACCGGGGCTGTCCGGGCCTCCGGTCGTCGCCGGGTGACGGACCTCGTGACCTGCGGGTTTGTCGGATGTGAGACGGCACACGTTCGAATGCTGAGATTCCCGGGTTCGAAAGTGGCGATGGTGCCGCCGGGTCGCGCAAGATGACCACATGCCCGCCACGATGCCCGCCGCCATGACCCCGCGCTCCGCTCAGCGCGCCGTCATGTGCTGTGCCGCGGCACCCGCGACGCTCATGCCGGCCGCGCGAATGCGACGCGCGGCGCGCTGAGCCCGGTTCGCTGACCTCAACAGCTTCCGCCCTCGCGGCCGCGCCGACGCCGTCGGCCCTTCGTCACGCCCCGCGCCCCCATGGCGCCACCCGCACCCCACCGCTTGCCCTCGGGGGCCGCTGATCCGTGGCCGCCCGCACCGGAAGGAAACCACCCATGTCCCGTTCCCGCTTCTCGTTCGCCACCCGCGCGCTCGCCGCCGTGGCCGTCCTCGCCCCGCTCGCGCTGGCGGGCTGTGCGTCCTCCGACGGCGCGACGGCGTCGGAGGGCACCAAGGACGACCCGATCGTCATCGGCATCGTCTCGTCCGGCGAGGACTACTGGAACACGTTCAAGGCCAAGGCCGAGGCCGAGGGCATCTACGTCGAGCTGAAGAACTTCTCCGACTACCAGCTTCCCAACCAGGGTCTCAGCGACGGTGACCTGGACCTCAACCAGTTCCAGCACCTGCAGTTCCTGGCGGACTACAACGTCAAGACGGGCAGCGACCTCACCCCGATCGGTGCCACCGCCGTCTACCCGCTGGACCTGTACTCGACCAAGGTGAGCGACGTCGCGGACATCCCCGACGGCGCCGAGGTGGCCATCCCCAACGACGGCTCCAACCAGGCGCGCGCGCTGCTGGTGCTCCAGGACGCCGGCCTGCTGAAGCTCAAGGACGGCGGGAACTCGTTCTCGACGGCCGCCGACGTGATCGCTGACGACTCGCAGGTCACGGTGACCCCGCTCAAGGCCGACCAGCTCCCGGCGGCGCTGCAGGACCCGAAGGTGTACGCGGCCATCGTCAACAACGACTACGTGCCGAACATCGACGCGGCGCACCAGGAGCCGATCTACAAGACCGACGCCGACTCGACGGCCAACGACCCCTACATCAACATCTGGGTCTCGCGGAAGGCTGACGCCGACAACCCGACCTTCAAGAAGCTCATCGAGCTCTACCACGAGAAGGACGTCACGGACGGTGTGCTCGAGGCGTCGGGCGGCACGGGCGTCATCAAGGACAACACCCCGAAGCAGCTCCAGGACATCCTGGCCACGATCGAGAAGAACCAGAAGGCACAGGGCTGACCCGTCTCTGAGACGCTAGGGCTGTGAGCACCCCCATCATCAGCTTCCGGGACGCCGTCAAGGTGTTCCCGGGCACCCGTCGACGGCCCGAGGTCCGGGCCGTCGACGGCGTCACCCTGGACATCGCCGAGGGCGAGATCTTCGGCGTCATCGGCTACTCGGGCGCCGGCAAGTCCACCCTGGTGCGGCTCATCAACGCCCTGGAGCGCACGACGTCGGGGTCCGTGGTGGTGGGCGGCCGAGACCTCACGGGGCTGAGCGAGTCCCAGCTGCGTGAGGTGCGTGCCGGGATCGGCATGATCTTCCAGCAGTTCAACCTGCTGTCGTCGCGCACGGTCGCGGGCAACGTCGCCTACCCGCTCGAGGTGGCGAAGTGGCCCAAGGACAAGCGCGAGGAACGCGTGCGCGAGCTCCTGGAGTTCGTGGGCATCTCCGACAAGGCGGGCACGTACCCGGCGCAGCTCAGCGGCGGTCAGAAGCAGCGCGTCGGCATCGCCCGGGCGCTCGCCGCCAACCCGCGCATCCTGCTCGCGGACGAGGCGACCAGCGCGCTCGACCCCGAGACGACCCGCGAGGTGCTGCGCCTGCTCCAGCGGGTCAACCGCGAGCTCGGCATCACCGTGGTGATCATCACGCACGAGATGGACGTGGTGCGCTACTGCTGCGACCGGGTCGCGGTGATGGAGCACGGCAAGGTCGCCGAGACGGGCGACGCGTACTCGATCTTCTCCAGCCCGACGGCGCCCATCACGCGCCGGTTCGTGGCCACGTCGCTGCGGGACCGCCCCTCCGACGAGACCCTGGCGCGGCTGCGCGAGCGCCACCCGGGACGCCTCGTCGTCGTCGGCATCGACGAGGTGACCGGCTCCACGCGCGCGATCACGCAGGTGTTCCGCGACCAGGGCGTCGAGCCCGCCGTCGTCTACGGCGGGATCACGGAGGTGGCCGGCAAGCCGTACGGCTCGCTCACGTTCGAGATCGCCGGGCCCGACGACGCCGTCGCCGCCGCGATCGCGCGCCTGCGCGACGTGACCGCCGTCGACGACCTCGGCACGGCTGCGGCCCCGGCGGTGGAACCTGCTGACACCGAGCCTGTCGAGACGGACGGCCGAAGCGGGCCGCCGCGCACTCGCGTGATCGGCGCGCAGGACTACGGGATGCTCGGCGCTCGGGGTGCCCGCCTGGCTGGGCCCGACCCGCTCATCATCGAGGAGGACGACTGATGGGCTTCGACTGGTCGACCAACGGCCCGCTGCTGTGGACGGCGGCCGGCGAGACCCTGTACATGGTGCTCATCACCCTGGTCGCGGGCGGGTTCGTGGGCCTGACGATCGGGCTGGGCCTGTACCTGACCCGCGCGGGGAACCTGCTCGCGAACCGGATCGTGTTCACGGTGCTCAACGTGCTGATCAACCTGATTCGGCCGGTGCCGTTCATCATCTTCCTGGTCGCGCTCGGCCCGCTGACCCGCCTGGTGACCGGGCGGACCATCGGCATCGAGGCGTTCACGTTCGCGATGTGCGTCATGGCGTCGGTCGTGTTCGGGCGGCTGGTCGAGCAGAACCTGGTGAGCATCGACCCCGGCGTGATCGAGGCGGCCCGCGCGATGGGCGCCTCGCCGCTGCGCATCGTGCGCACCGTGATCATCCCGGAGGCGCTGGCCCCGCTCATCCTGGGGTACACGTTCCTGTTCATCGGCGTGCTCGACATGTCCGCCATCGGCGGCTACCTGGGGGCGGGCGGCCTGGGCGACTTCGCCATCGTGCACGGGTATCAGCAGTACGACTGGGCGGTCACGTTCGTCGTCGTCGTGCTCATCGTCATCGGTGTGCAGCTCATCCAGCTCCTGGGGAACACGCTGGCGAGGCGCGCGCTGCGCCGCTGACCCGCGTCCCGGGCCGCCGAGCGACGGACGCGTCGCGCACGGCCACGGGAAAGGTCATTTTGCGACAGCCCATGTCGCGATCTGTGCCACGCGAGGATGCTCGAAGGAGCCCCCAAGGAGTCCTCGTGACAGATCCGTACGCCTCACCCGATGGTCAGACCACGCCCCGGCTCGCGCGGTCACGAGTGGCCCGCTGCGCGCGCGGCGGCAGGCTGCCGGGGATCACGGCGGCGCCGCAGACGGACCGTCTCGCGGTCGCCGCGCTGGCGGCCGGGCTGATCCAGACCGGACCGGTCGCGATCGTGCTCGGCATCGTCGCGCTGCGTCGGCTGTCCCGGTCCGGGCGCGAGGGCAGGGGACTGGCCTCGGTGGGCATCATCCTGGGTGGGCTCACCACGGCCTTGGTCGCGGTGTTCGCCATCGTCGTCGGCGTGGGCGTTCTCGGCGACATCGACGGACTGAACCTGACCCACGGCGACGACACCGCGCTCGACCAGCTCTGGGACCGGTGCGAGGTGGGCGACATGGAGTCGTGCGACGACCTGTTCCGGGCGTCGATCTTCGGATCCGAGTACGAGGACTTCGGCAAGACATGCGGGCACCGCACCCTGGGCACGGAGTGGTGCGCGCCGGAGTCCTGACGGTGCCGCTCAGGCTGCCGTGTCGGTGGTGCCGTCTAGGGTTGAGCCCGTGACCACCGCCCTGTATCGCCGTTACCGGCCTGAGGACTTCGCCGAGGTGATCGGCCAGGAGCACGTCACCGCGCCGCTGATGCAGGCGCTGCGCAGCGGGCGGGTCAACCACGCCTACCTGTTCTCCGGCCCGCGCGGGTGCGGCAAGACGACGTCGGCGCGCATCCTGGCCCGCACGCTCAACTGCCACGCGAACACGCCGGACACCCCGATCGACACCCCGTGCGGCACCTGCCCCTCCTGCGTGGAGCTCGCCCGCGGCGGGTCCGGCTCGCTCGACGTCGTCGAGATCGACGCCGCCTCGCACGGTGGTGTCGACGACGCCCGCGACCTGCGGGAACGCGCCACGTTCGCGCCGGCCCGCGACCGGTACAAGATCTTCATCATCGACGAGGCCCACATGGTCTCGCAGGCGGGGTTCAACGCGCTGCTCAAGATCGTCGAGGAGCCGCCGCCCCACATCAAGTTCGTGTTCGCGACCACCGAGCCGGACAAGGTGATCGGCACGATACGTTCGCGCACCCACCACTACCCGTTCCGGCTGGTGCCCCCGGACGTGCTCGGCCCGTACCTGGAGTCCCTGTGCGCGGCGGAGCACGTCACGCTCGGCGGGGGTGTGGTGCCACTCGTCGTCCGCGCCGGCGGCGGGTCCGTGCGTGACTCGCTCTCCGTGCTCGACCAGCTCATCGCCGGATCCTCGGACGGCGTGGTCGACTACGACCTCGCCGTCGGCCTGCTCGGGTTCACGCACGCGTCGCTGCTCGACGACGTCGTCGACGCGCTGGCCGCCGACGACGGAGCATCCCTGTTCCGCGTGGTCGACCAGCTCATCGCCTCCGGGCACGCGCCCCAGCGCTTCGTGGACGACCTGCTCGAACGCCTGCGCGACCTCATCGTCATCGCCGTGTCGGGCGACGCGGCCGCGGCCGTGCTGCGCGGGCTGCCCGACGACCAGCTCGAACGCATGGGCCAGCAGTCGGGACGCCTGGGCATCGCCCGTCTGTCCCGCGCCGCCGACCTGGTCAACGCAGCAGTCTCGGAGATGACGGGGGCGACGTCGCCGCGCCTACACCTGGAGCTGCTGTGCGCCCGACTGCTGCTGCCCGGTGCCGACGAGGGTGCCGCGGGGTTGGCCGCCCGGGTCGAGCGCCTCGAACGCGGAGGTCTGGCCGCCGCGCTGCCCCACACCGGGCGCCTCCCGGTGGGTGGGTCGCCGCTGGGTGGATCGCCGCTGGGTGGATCGCCGTCGGAGGGCGGGTCGTCTCCGGTTGTCGAGCCTGTCGAAACGTCCCCACGCGGAGCCGCCGCGGCCCGTGCGGCGCTCGCCGCGACGAAGCGCCGGGCAACGGCAGCACAGCCGGACGCAGTACAGCCGGACGCAGCCCAGCCGGACCTGACGATGCCGGTCCCGGTGACGCCGGGCCCGGCGACGTCGCCTGCGCCCGTGCCCCCCACCGCGGCGGTGGCTGACGCCGCCGCGCCTGCGGTATCCGACGTGGAAACGTCCGACGCGGAAACGTCCGACGCGGAGCCGGCCGCTGCGGAGTCTCCTGTCGTGGAGCCGCCCGCTGCGGAGTCTCCCGTCGTGGAGCCGCCCGCTGTCGGTACGGTGGACGCCGGTGTACCCGGTGCTGAGGTGTCCGGTGCCGAGGGGCCCGGGCATGACGTGCCGGAGTCCTCGATGAACGAGACCACCACGGAACTGGTGCGTCGCCGATGGCCTGAGGTGCTGGGTAACATCCCGATCCCCGGGGCACGCGCGTTCCTGGCCGAGTACGCCCAGGTCATGGACCTCACCAACGGTGTGCTGACTCTTGGGTTCCCGTCGAGCGTCGTCACCCAGGCGCGTCGCGGCCGCCCCGAGACGATCACCAACGCGGTGTACGAGACGTTGGGCGTCGCGGTGTCCCTCGACATCCAACCCGCCGACGCAGCCACGGCTGCCCGGCCGCGTGAGCCCGAGGCTCGTCGCCGGCCCCACGAGTCCGTGGAGTCGGACGACCCCGTGCCGCCACCCGCGGTCGAGGCTGCGCCGTCGGCCCGCGCGGAGTCGCGGAACCCGGACTCGTCGCCGGCCACCGAGGAACCCGTTGCCTTCGATGAGGCCGACGCCGCCTGGCTCGCGGGAGCTGCGACGTACGAACCACCGCCGGACGACGAGCCCGAACCGCCGGAGGACGTCGAACCGCAGCCTGCGCCCGCGCCGGTGCAGGCTCCCGCGCCCCCGGTGCCTCCGCGCGGGGACGACCGCACGACCCTCCCCGAGCACCAGCCCCCGGGGCAGGGTGCCCCCGCACCCGCGCCGACCACGCAGTCCGCGGCGAGGCCGGGCCTGCCACGCCGCGAGACCGCGGTCGAGGCGGTGCAGCGTCATGCGCTCCAGGCGAGGGGCCGGGGCTCCGTCCCTCAATCGATGCCGTCGGTGAGCGGCCCGGACCCGTACGACGACGCGGCGACCGACGACCCCGACATCGCGAGCACCGGTCTGGTCGGCGTCCCGCTGGCGGTCAAGCTGCTCAACGGCACGATCATCGACGAGCAGGTCGACCACACCTGAGCCGCTGAGCCCGCCGAGGAGCGACGGACGACCCGGGAGCGAGTTCATAAGTTGGACGCGACAACCCTTCCCCATCACAATGGTCCGCATGGCTCGGGAGACTCGCACAGGCACCGGATCACAGTCCGCGCTACGGGAGCTCAACACGGCCGCGATCGTGGAGGTGCTCCGCGCCAACGGCCCCCTGGTGCAGGCCGACGTGTCGCGGCTGACCGGGTTGTCGCGCGCCACGGTCTCCAACATCGTGGCGGCCGAGGTGGCGACGGGTCACCTGCGCACGGAGCGCGTGCTGCGTGACGGCCGGTGGGGGATCAGGGTCTCGCTGGCGCCCGAGGACTGGGTGATCGTCGGCATCGACATCGGCCGCACCCACCTGCGCCTGGCCGGCTGGGACACGGCGCGCCGCACGTTCGGCCACCGCGAGGTCGCCCTGGACCGAGGCCACGAGCCGACCGAGACCCTGGCCCTGGCGAGCCGACAGCTGGACGAGCTGGTGGCCGACGCGGGCCTGCGCCGCAGCCAGGTGCGCCGGGTGGGGATCGCGGTCCCGGCGTCGATCGGCCCGGACGGCGCGGTGGTCCAGCAGTCGGTGCTGCGCGAGTGGGCGGGGATGAACCTGGCCGACGCCGCCGCGACGGCGCTGGGCATCGACGTCGTCGTCGACAACGACGCGAACCTGGGTGCGCTGGCGCATGCGAATGCCGTGCCGGGTGTGGGCACGCTCGTGTACCTCAAGGTCGCGAGCGGCATCGGCGCCGGGATCATGATCGGCGACCGCCTGTTCCACTCGACGAGCGGTCTGGCGGGAGAGCTGGGGCACGTCCAGGTGGTCGACGGCGGCCAGACCTGCTACTGCGGTTCGCGCGGCTGCCTGGAGACGCTGGCGTCGACGCGCTCGGCGGTGGCCGACTTCGGCCACGTGCGTGGGCGAGCGGCAACGGTCGAGGAGTTCGTCGCGGCGGCCCTGGGCGGGGATCCGGCGGCGTTGCGCATCGTCGAGGAGGCGGGGGATGCGCTGGGACGTGTCTTCGCCGTCGTGTGCAACCTTCTCAGCCCGGACGTCGTGGTGGTGGGCGGCCCGCTGGCTCCGCTCGGTGGGCCGTTGATCGAGGCGATGACGGCATCGGTGCGGCAACGGGCGTTGCCGCGGGCGATCGGCGCCACCCGGTTCGTCGCCTCGGAGCTCGAACCGCGCAGCGAGGTGCTGGGTGCGTGCCTGGCCGCGTTGAATCCACCGCTGGGGTCCGCCGTGGGCCGCGCCTGAGCCGCACGGCCCGCGCCACGCTGCTGTCGTTCGTGTTCAAGACTTGCGAGCGTCTGGTGAGACTTGTTAACTTCTTGAACGTCCGACACCGTGGCGGACCGAGCCGGCGCAGTGGAAAGGCACTTCCGTGGCACCACCCCTCCCACCCGTTCCCGCCGCCTGGCCGTCACTCGCGTCGCACCGCGCCTGGCTCGGTGAGCACACCCGCCGGCTGCTGGCGTTCGGCGCGGCGGCCGCCCTGCCCGACGGCGGCGCCGCCTACCTCGACGAGACCGGGAAGCCGGACCCGTCGCTCGGGGTGCAGACGTGGATCACCTGCCGCACGGTGCACTCGTACGCGCTGGGCCACCTGCTGGGCATCCCGGGGAGCGCGGCCGTGGCTGACGCCGCGCTGGCCGGCCTGGTGGGTCCCCTGCACGACGACGAGCACGGCGGCTGGTTCCACGCGATCGCCGCGGACGGCACCCCGGACCGCGCGTCCGGCAAGAGCGCGTACGACCATGCGTTCGTCATGCTCGCGGGCGCATCCGCCACCATCACGGGCCGCCCCGGGGGCGAGGAGCTGCTGGCGCGCGCCACGCAGACCTACCTGGACCGCTTCTGGGACGACCCCGTCGGGCGCCCGATCGACACGTGGGACGCGTCCTTCACGACGGCGGATCCCTACCGCGGCCTGAACGCCACGATGCACTCGGTGGAGGCGATGCTGACCGTCGCCGACGCAGTCGACCCCGCCGAGGCGTCCGCGTGGCGGGAGCGGGCCGCGCGGGCCGCGTCGTTCGTCGTGGAGCTGGCGCGCGGGAACGGTGGGCGCCTGCCCGAGCACTTCGGCCCCGACTGGGCGCCCGACCTGGAGCTCAACGCCGACCGGCCGGGCGACCAGTTCAAGCCGTACGGCGCCACGCCCGGCCACGGCCTGGAGTGGGCACGGCTGCTGCTGCACCTGGAGGCCGCCCACGACGGGGCTGCCTCGGGCGACTGGCTGGGCACGGCGGTCACGCTGTTCGACCGCGCGGTCGAGGACGGGTGGGCCGCCGACGGCGCCGACGGGTTCGTGTACACGACCGGTTGGTCGGGCGAGCCCGTGGTCCGCACGCGCATGCACTGGGTGGTGGCCGAGGCCATCGGCGCGTCGGCGGCGCTGTTCGAGCGCACGGGCGAGTCCCGGTTCGCCGACCGCTACGCGGCCTGGTGGGACTACGCCGAGCGCCACCTGATCGACCACGAGCACGGTTCGTGGCACCACGAGCTCGACCCGGCGAACCGGCCCGCGGCCACCGTGTGGCCCGGCAAGCCGGACGTGTACCACGCGCTCCAGGCGACCTTGATCCCGCGGCTGCCGCTGGCCCCGACCCTGCCCGCCGCGCTGCGCGCCGGGCTGCTGCGGGACGGGAGCGGGCGATGAGGTTCGTCGTCGTCGGCGAGGCGCTCGTCGACGTCGTGCCCGACGGCGTCGGGCTCGACGACGCTGGGCCCGACGACGCTGGGCCTGACGACGGGGAGCCGCGCGGGACCCGGGACCTGCCCGGCGGCAGCCCGGCCAACGTGGCCGTGACGCTCGGCCGGCTGGGTCACCGCCCCGTGCTGGTCACGTCGCTGGCCGACGACGCCCGCGGTGCCCTGGTGCGCGGCTGGTTGGAGGCGTCCGGCGTGCACGTGCGCTCGGTCGCCCCGGTGTCGGGCCGGACGTCGTCGGCCGCCGTGATGTTCGCGCCGGACGGTTCGGCGTCGTACGAGTTCGATCTCGACTGGGACCTGCCGGCCGCCCTCCTGGCGGAGGCGGTGCAGGGCGCCGACGTCGTGCACGCCGGCTCGATCGCGACCGTGCTGGACCCGGGCGCCGACGCCGTGGAGGCCGCCCTGACCGGGGCGCGCGGGCGGGCGCTCGTCTCGTTCGACCCGAACGCCCGCCCGGCGATCACCCCCGACGTCGCCGCGGTGCGCGAACGGGTCGAGCGCCTGGTCGCGGTGTCCGACGTCGTCAAGGTCTCGGACGAGGACCTGGGCTGGTACTACCCGGACGCCGACCCGGTGGACGCCGCCCGCGCCTGGGCGGCGAGGGGGCCTGCGCTCGTGGTGGTCACGCTCGGCGCGGACGGCTCCGTGCTGGTGCGTGGCGACGACGTGGTCCGGGTCGCGGGGGTGAAGGTCGCGGTGGCCGACACCATCGGCGCGGGGGACACCGCGATGGGTGCGCTGCTCGACATCCTGGCCCGCCTCGGCGCGTGCGGTGCCCAGGCCCGTGCGGTGCTCGGCTCCCTCACCCTCGACCAGCTCGCGGAGGTGGGCGGGTGGGCCGCGCACGCGGCGGCCGTGACGGTGTCCCGCCCGGGCGCCGACCCGCCCACGCGGACCGAGCTGGACGCGGCGGTCGCCCGTGTGAGCCCTCTCAGGGCGCAGGGCTAAACTGGTCGACGGCTCACATGGGAGCCCAGGACTTCAGGAGGTGGCCGTGATGCATAGCGAGCCCCCCAGTAGTCCCCGCCGCGGCTGACGCCCGGCATTCCGCATTCTGATTTCCCTCGTCCTGGGTGTGCCACGGTGCGCGCCAGGAGCGCGCCTGCGGAGGTTCCCCATGGTCATGTCCCTGCCTTCCCGCCCGTCCCGGACCAGCGCGTCCCGACCCATCCTGGGCGGTGTGCTGCGCTCGCGTCGTCGGCCCGACGACGTCGGAGCGTCCGGCCCGGTCCGGTCGGCACCCCGCAAGGCGCTGCTCACGTCGGCCATCTACGAGGACGGCGCCCGCGTGTCCTCCCACGCCTCGCTGGGCGAGACGTTCCGCGCGTTGCGCTCGCGTCCCGGAGGCATGGCGTGGATCGGCCTGGAGCGGCCGGACCCGCGCGAGCTCGCCTCGCTCGCGGCGGAGTTCGACCTGCACGACCTGGCCGTCGAGGACGCGATCCAGGCGCACCAGCGGCCCAAGCTGGAGCGGTACGGCGACACCCTGTTCGTCGTCCTGCACGCCACCCGGTACGACGACGCGGCCGAGGAGGTCGAGTTCTCGGAGCTGCACGTGTTCGTGGGGCCGGACTTCGTCGTCACCGTGCGCCACGGGGCCTCCCCGGACCTGAGCGCGGCCCGCCGCCACCTGGAGGGCGACCGGGAGATGCTGGCCCGCGGCCCCGAGGCGGTGCTGTACGGGATCCTGGACGCCGTCGTCGACGGGTATGCACCCGTGGTCGCGGGCCTGGAGAACGACATCGACGAGATCGAGTCGGAGGTGTTCGCGATGGGCACCGAGGCATCCCGGCGCATCTACGAGCTCTCCCGTGAGGTGGCCGACTTCCAGCGTGCGGTGCGCCCGCTGCGCCAGGTGCTGCACGCCCTGACGCAGGGCTTCACCAAGTACAAGGTGGACGAGGAGCTGCAGGCCCGCCTGCGCGACGTCGCCGACCACCTCACGGAGGTGGCGGAACGCGTGGAGACCCACCGGGGCGCCCTGCGCGACATCCTCACGGTGAACGCCACCCTGGTCGCGCAGCGGCAGAACGAGGAGGCCAAGGCGCAGAACGACGAGATCAAGAAGATCTCCTCCTGGGCGGCCATCCTGTTCGCCCCGACCGTGGTGGGCGGGATCTACGGCATGAACTTCGACGTCATGCCGGAGCTGCACTGGGCGTTCGGGTACCCGTTCGCGCTCGGGCTCATGGCGGCTGTCTCCGTGGTGCTGTGGGTCATCTTCCGGATGCGCCGCTGGATCTGACGCGCCGCGGGACCGGCCGCGTCAGGGGCGCCCCGTAGGCTGGCACCCGTGTATGAGGGCGCAGTCCAGGATCTGATCGACGAGCTCGGCCGCCTTCCCGGCGTCGGGCCCAAGAGCGCCCAGCGCATCGCGTTCCACCTGCTCGCGGCCGACGCCGCGGACGTGCGCCGCCTGGCCGACGCCCTGCTGGAGGTCAAGGCGCGCGTGCGGTTCTGCGAGGTGTGCGGCAACGTCGCGGAGTCCGAGCGCTGCCGGGTGTGCCTGGACCCGCGCCGCTCGGACGAGGTCATCTGCGTGGTCGAGGAGCCCAAGGACGTCGTCGCCATCGAACGCACGCGCGAGTTCCGCGGCAGGTACCACGTGCTCGGCGGGGCCATCAACCCCATCGAGAACGTCGGGCCGGACGACCTGCGGATCAAGGAGCTGCTGGGCCGCCTGGCCGACGGCCGCGTGCAGGAGGTCATCCTGGCCACCGACCCCAACGTCGAGGGCGAGGCGACCGCCACCTACCTGGCCCGGCTCATGGTGCCGATGGGCGTCACAGTGTCACGTCTCGCGTCGGGTCTGCCGGTCGGTGGAGACTTGGAGTACGCCGACGAGGTCACGCTCGGCCGGGCCTTCGAGGGGCGCCGCGTCGTCGGCCGCTGATGTCCCACGTGTTCCACGTGGAACGCTGACGGAGAGGGAGCACCATGGGCGAGATCGACACCGGCAGCGACCTGCGCGAGATCGCGCAGAAGACGCAGGCGCACGTCCGCGCGTACCTGTCCACGGTGAGCGAGGTCGCCTCCGGCGGCGCCCCGGGCGCCGAGCTCGCGCTGCTGCTGCTGACCACGAGCGACCTGCTCGCCTGCGGCGCGCACCTCGCCGCGATCACCGACGTCGTCCCCGCCGAGCGGTTCGAGCCCGACGCCGGGGACGACACCGACGTGGACCCGCTGCGCACCGCGCTGGCGCAGATGTTCGACGGGTTCGACGACTACGCCGAGGTGGTGGACCCGGTGCTGGGGGCCGAGGTGGGGCCGGCCACGCTGTCGGGCGACATCGCGTGCATCGTCGAGGAGCTCGCGAAGGGACTGGCCCACTTCGACGCCGGGCACGAGCTCGAGGCGCTGTGGTGGTGGCAGTTCAGCTTCCTGGGCTCGTGGGGTGAGCGCGCGGCGTCCGCCGTCCGCGTGCTCCAGTCCGTGCTGGCTCACCTGCGTCTCGACGTCGACGACGACGTCGCGGCCGAGGCGGAGTACGACGCCCTGCAGTCCTGACCGGTTCTGGCGCGACCCTGGCCGCGACGGCTCGGCGCCGCTACGCTCGGCGCGCACGCACCCTCTGGGGGTGCCGTTCCACCAGGAGCTCCCCGTGCCCCACCACCGCAGCATCGTCGCTGAACACGCCGTGCATCACCTCGGCCGGGGAAGAGCCGCGGCGGTGCTCGCCCTGGTCCTCGCGCTCTTCGCCGCGCTTGCCGCAGGCGCCCCGGCGGCCACGGCCGCCGCCACGGGGTCGATCGCGGGCAGGGTGACCGACGAGGCGGGGAACCCGTTGCCGTACGTCGACGCCGCGGCCCACAACGTCACGACGGGTGCCATCACGTCGGCGTTCACCGGGGCGGACGGCACCTACACGATCGTGGGTCTCGCGGCAGGGAGCTACAAGCTCGAGTTCGGCACGCACTTCGCCGGCGGCAACCACACCCCCGAGTGGTGGAACGACAAGCCCTCGGCCGCGACGGCGGCGACCATCACGGTCGGTGCGGGGCAGCAGGTCACGGGGAAGAACGCCGTCCTCGTGCCCGGCGCGACGATCTCCGGTGCCGTCACGGGCCCGGGCGGCGCGGCCGTCGACGCACAGGTCTACCTCTCGGTGTCCTTCGGGGAGGCGCCAGGTGACACCGACACCTTCTCGGCAGACGGCGCGGGCCACTTCACGCTCACGGGCCTGCGCCCCGGGAAGTACTGGGTGTCGGCGTATGCCTCCGGCTACGCCTCGACGTACTGGAAGGGCACGTATGACGACACCAAGGCCGTCCCGATCGTCGTCGCGAAGGCCGCCGACGCGGTCTCGGGCGTGAACTTCCAGCTTGCCCACCAGCTCACGTGGCGGCACCCGACGATCACGGGGACCGGCCAGGTGGGTGCGCCGCTCACGGCCAACACCAGAGGGTGGACGGCGGGCACCTCGTTCACCTACCAGTGGAACGACGGTGGCGTCCCGATCAAGGGTGCGACGGCATCGACGTTCATCCCGCGTGCCGCTCAGCAGGCGGGTTGGGCGATCTCGGTGACGGTCACGGGCTCGAAGCAGGACTACGCACCGGTGACCGTCGAGAGCGACATGCCCTACACTCTCGTGACCTCGGCGAACGCGCAGCTCGGCTACCAGGGTCACGTGCAGGGCATCGGCTGGCAGCCGTGGGTGACGGGCGGGAAGGTGGCGGGGACCACCGGTCGGGCGTTGCGCGTGGAGGCTCTGCGGTTCCGGCTCAACAAGCCCGCGTACTCCGGGGGGATCACGGCCACGGCGCACGTGCAGGGCATCGGCTGGATGGCCCCGGTCACGACGGGCGGACTCGTCGGCACGACGGGCCGTTCGCTGCGGGTCGAGGCGTTCACCATCAAGCTCACCGGGGAGATGGCGAAGCACTACGACATCTACTACCGCACGCACGCACAGAACCTCGGCTGGCTGGGCTGGGCGAAGAACGGCGCTCGGTCCGGCACGGCGGGGTACTCGTACCGGCTGGAGGCCGTGGACGTGCGCCTGGTCGCCAAGGGTGACCCGGCGCCCACCGGCACCGGATCGAGAGCCTTCTACCAGCGCTGACGGGGACGCCCACCGTCATCCTGCGCGGAGTCTTCGGGCGCAGCGCCAGCAGGTGCGCCGCGCCCGTGTGCGAACCTGTCGCAACCAGGGTGCGCCCCGGTACCGTCCAGTCATGAACAGTCCAGCGGGCATCCAGGCCCACGGCGTCCGGCGCGCGTTCGGTCAGGTCAGAGCGGTCGACGGCGTCGACCTGGTGGCGTCGCCCGGCCGGGTCACGGCCCTGATCGGCCCGAACGGCTCCGGCAAGACGACGCTGCTGCTCGTGCTCGCCGGACTGCTCGTGCCCGACGCCGGAACGGTCACCGTGGCGGGCTACGACCCCGTGACGCAGGGAGTGGAGGCCCGGCGCCGCACCGGGTGGATGCCCGACGTGTTCGGCACCTGGGACTCGCTGACCTGCCGCGAGGTGCTCACCACGGTCGCCGCGGCCTACCGGTTGCCCCGGGAGGCCGGTGCGGCCCGGGCCGCCGAGCTGCTGACCCTGGTGCACCTGGACGAGTTCGCGGACGCCCCCGCCCACGTGCTCTCCCGCGGGCAGAAGCAGCGCCTCGGTCTGGCCCGCGCGCTCGTGCACGACCCCGACGTGCTGCTGCTCGACGAGCCGGCGTCGGGCCTGGACCCGCGCTCGCGCGTGGATCTGCGCGAGCAGGTGCGGTCGCTCGCTGCGCAGGGCAAGACGGTGCTCATCTCCAGCCACGTGCTCACCGAGCTCGACGAGATCGCCGACGACGCCGTGTTCCTCTCCCGCGGCCGCACCGCCGCGACCCGCACCGTGACCGCCGCCGCAGCGCAGCGTCGCCCCTGGCGGATCACGTCGCTCGACCCGGATGCGCTGCGCGACTGGTTGGCGGCGAACGGACATGTGGTCTCGACAGGCTCAACCACCGGGGACGGCGGAGGGGGCGCGGTGCTCGTCCACCTCGACGGCGACGCCGCGGCGGCGGCCCTGCTGCGCGCGGCAGTCACCGACGGCATCCCCATCTCCTCGATCGCGCCCGCAGGCGGCGTGCTAGAGCAGGCGTACCTGGAGCTCGAGGAGGAGCGGCGATGACCCGGCACGGCACCACCTGGCACCTGAGCTGGCACGGCATCCGCACGGTCGCGCGGCTCGAGCTGCGCCAGCGCCTGCGCTCCACGCGGTGGAAGGTCGCCCTGATCGTCTGGTTCGTCGTCGTCGGCGCCATCACGGGGCTGACCGTCGGGGCGCTGCACGCGGCGACCGACCCGGGACAGGGTGGCCCCGAGCTCGGCTCCCTGATCTTCGGCATCGTCGTCTTCTTCGTGCTGTTCCTGGGCCTGCTGGTCGCCCCGACGCTCAGTGCCGCGGCCATCAACGGCGACCGCAACGCGGGCACGCTCGCGACGCTGCAGGCGACGCTGCTCAGCCCGGCGGAGATCGTGCTGGGCAAGCTGCTCGCCGCCTGGACGGCAGCCCTCGCGTTCCTCGCCGCGAGCATCCCGTTCATCGTGTGGTCGCTGTTCGAGGGCGGCGTGCGCGTGCTCTCCCTGCTCACCACCGTGCTCATGCTGGCCGTCGTGCTGCTGGTGGTGTGCGCGGTGGGTCTGGGGTTCTCGGCCCTCGTGGCCAAGACGTCCGGGTCGGCGGTGCTCACCTACCTCACGGTGGGCGGGCTCTCGGTGCTGACCCCCGTGCTGTTCGGGCTGTCGACGCCCCTGGTCACCACCCTGGAGGACGTGCGCGTGTGGACCGTGCCGGACTCGGCGTGGCCACAGGGTCCCGCGGACCCCCAGCCCACGGTGGACCAGTGCCATTGGGAGACGCAGACCATGTCGCGCGTCCACACCGAGCGCACCTGGTGGCTGCTCGCCCTCAACCCGTTCGTCATCGTCGCCGACGCGCAACCCCTCGGCGACACCGCCGAGATCGAACGGGCGGGCTCCGCGAACCCGCTGGCGCTCATCCAGTACGGCGTCCGCCTGGCGCGCACGGGCCCCGCGGCCGAGGAGGACTGGTGCACGAGCCAGTTCACCGAGTACCACGAGGACGGCACGGTCACGAAGCCCGACTCCCCGGTCGCCCAGGTCGAACCGAGCACCCAGGCCGTGTGGCCCTGGGGCCTCGGGTTCCTGCTGGTCCTGGGCGCAGGCTCCGTCGTCGTCGCCGTGCGGCGGCTGCGGATCCCCGCGCACACCCTCCCGCAGGGCACCCGCGTGGCCTGACGCGCTACGGGGCAACGGCTCCGAGGACTCGCACGTGATGACGGTGCCGGCTGGGAAGACCAGAGCGCAGTCTGGCGTCGAACGTGGTCAGGACGCAGCCGTGCGCGATGGCGAGGTTGAGGAGGTGTGTGTCCGTCACCTGCCTGGTTCCTGTGACGTGCGCGGTGACGGCTCGTGCATCGGTCAGGGATGTCGCGTCGGCGAGGAAGTCGGCGTGCCGCAGGGAACGGATGGCGGACAGCGCGGCCGTGGCCTCGCTCATCGAGGCCGGTCTGGCCATCACGCGGGCGTTCATGAGGAGCCGCACCAGTCCGGTCTCCGTGATCGGTGTGGTCGCGAAGCGTGCCACCGAGCGCAGCCAGTCGACGGCCTCGACGTGGTCGGCGTGATCGCTGTTGACGACGGCCAGCAGCACGTTGACGTCCGCGAGCTCAGTCCTCATCGAGCGCATCCTCGACCATCTGGCGCGTGATCGCGTGATCACGTCCGCCGCTTCCGAAGACGATCAGTCCTGCAAGCAGGTCGTCCGAGCGCTCGGCCTCCTCGATCTCGCGAGCACGCTCCTCAGCGAGAGTCACCAGGATGTCGCCCGGACTCGCGCCAGGCATGCGACGTGCGCCGATGGCGAGGATGCGCTGGACGCGGGGGCCTCGGGTGATCTGCGTGCGCGGATGAGTCGTCGGCATTCATCAAGTGTACCACCTGGCACATGTAGGTGGTACACCGAGACGGGCCGCGGGTGAGGCGAGTCGCAGCGGAGAGGGCTTCCGCGCGCCTGTCACCCTGGTGATGTGATCGAGCTCGACGTCCTCGCCTGGGTGCTGCTGATCGCGGCCGGGTTCGCCGCGGGGTGGGTGGACGCCGTCGTCGGTGGGGGCGGTCTCATCCAGGTCCCCGCGCTGCTGCTCGTGCCCGGCATCGCGCCCGTGCAGGCCCTCGCCACCAACAAGGTCGGCTCGATCATGGGTACGTCGACGTCGTCGATCACCTACGCGCGGCGCGTGCAGCCGGACTTCACGACCGCGGGGCCGATGGCGCTGGCAGCGCTCGCGGGCGCCGTCGGGGGAGCGGCGCTGGCCTCGCACCTCCCCGCGAACGCCTTCAGGCCGATCATCCTCGTGGTCCTGGTGGGCGTCTTCGTGTGGACGCTCGCCAAGCGCACCCTGGGCGAGCGCACGCGGCTGCGGTGGGAGGGCAACCGGCACCGCGCCACGGCCGCGCTGACCGGGCTGGTCATCGGGGCGTACGACGGCCTGCTCGGGCCGGGCACGGGCACCTTCCTGGTGATCGCCCTGGTGGGGGTGCTGGGTTACGCGTTCCTGCCGGCGTCGGCGCTCGCGAAGATCGTCAACTTCGCCACCAACCTCGGGGCCCTGATCTTCTTCGTCCCGGCCGGGCACGTGATCTGGGGTCTGGGCCTGGCCGTCGGGAGCGCCAACCTGGTGGGCGGCTACCTGGGGGCGCGCACGGCGGTGGCGAAGGGATCGCGGTTCGTGCGGGTGGTGTTCGTCGTCGTCGTCGGGGCGCTGATCCTGCGGCTCGGGTACGACGTCGTCACCGGCGCCTGACGTCCTCGCGGGTGACCTGGGCGGGCTGGCGGGTGAGCAGGGGCACGGCGACCTCGTCGACGATCGACTCGATGGTCTCGGCCGGCAGCGGCTTGAGGGTCATGAGCAGCTCGGCGCGCACCAGGTCGAACGCGACGGTCTTGATGCGTGGGGTCAGGTGGTCCAGGTCGATCTCGCCGCGCGCGGCAGCATTGCGGTAGATCGGCTCGGTGCGCGGTTCCCGGCTGCCCACGAACGCGGTGCGCAGGTCGCCCAGGGCGGTGCCCGTCTCGGCGAAGTAGCCGGCCAGGCGGGTCGAGGCGATGAACCCGATGCGGACGCGCGTGTTGTTGGCCCAGGTCAGCAGCTCGATGAGGTCGCCGCGCAGCGAGCCCGTGTCGATCGGCTCGTACTCCTCCGCGGCGCCGCCGTGCGCGATGGCCGCGCGGGTGAGCTCGGGCTTGGTGGGCCAGCGGCGGTAGACCACGGCGCGGCTGGTCGCGGCCCGTTCCGCGACGCCCTCGTAGGTGAGCCCGTCGTAGCCCTTGTCCTCCAGCTCGGCCCAGGCGGCGTCGAGCAGGGCCCGCTCCAGCTCCGCGCCGCGACGCCTTGTTGCGGGGGGCGTCGCGGGTGCTGGCGTCGGGGGCGACGACGTCGGCGGTGCCGGCGTCGCAGGTGATTTAAGAGACATTGCGTTTCCTATCGCTCCGGACCTACTCTCGCCCTAAGAGTCACTCTGTATCTACAGGGTACTGTCCTCCACCCAGTCTCCAGGAGTCCGCATGACGGAGAGCATCACGACGGCCGACGCCGCACCTGCCCCGGGGATCGACCCCGCCGTGAAGAAGGTGACCTGGGCCGTGCTGGTCGGCGGCATGGCCGTGCTGTTCGACACCACCATCGTCGCCGTCGGCATCCGCACGCTGGCCACCGAGCTGCACGTCACGCTCGCCACCATCGCGTGGGTCAGCACCGCGTACCTGCTCGCGCTCGGCGTCGCCGTCCCCCTGGTCGGGTGGGCGCAACGCGTGCTGGGCGCCAAGCGCCTGTGGATGATCGCGCTGACCGGCTTCCTGGTCGGCTCGGTGCTCTGCTCCCTCGCCTGGAGCGCGGGCAGCCTCATCGCCTTCCGCGCCTTCCAAGGACTCTTCGGCGGCATGCTCATGCCGCTCATGACCACGATCGTCATGCAGGCGGCACGCGGGCAGAACCTCGGCCGGCTCGCCGTGACCATCGGCCTGCCCATCGCGCTGGGACCCATCGTCGGCCCCGTCCTCGGCGGCCTGATCCTGACCTCGCTGCACTGGTCGTTCATGTTCTGGGTCAACGTGCCGTTCTGCGTGGCCGGGCTGATCCTCGCGGGCAAGCACCTCCCGGCCGACGGCCCCGTGCGCCGTCTGCCGCTCGACGGCGTCGGCCTCGCGCTGCTCGCCCCCGGGCTGGTGGGCCTGCTGTACGGGCTGAGCAACGTCTCGCACACCGGTGGCTTCTCGCGGACCGACGTGTGGCTGCCCGCGGGGGTGGGAGTCGTGCTCGTCGCCGCG
>BCWJ01000013.1 GCA_001592145.1 Xylanimicrobium pachnodae JCM 13526 = NBRC 107786
GCCCCTAGCCCGCGCGGACGCGCCCCTCGTCATCCTGCACGACGTCGCAGGGCCCAGAAGCAGGGCGGGTGTCAGCCGCCGTTGAGCATGCGCAGGTGACCGCGCCGGGCGGTCTCGGAGACGTTCGGGGGCTCGGGTGCGGGTGGCCGTACCCGGCCGGCCTCCCGCACGGCCTCCGCGAGGGCGGAGATGTCGTCGGGTGAGGGCCCGGCGTCCTCGTACTGCGGCGCGAGCCGGACGACCTCCCACCCGCGGGGCGCCGTGAGGCGCTCGGCGTGCCCGGCGCACAGGTCGTAGCTGTGCGGCTCGGCGTGCTGGGCCAGCGGGCCGAGCACCGCGGTCGAGTCCGCGTACACATAGGTGAGGGTCGCGACGGCTGCCTGCTGGCACGCGGTTCGCGAACACTGCCTGACCGATCTCACGGCGTGACCCTACGCCCCCGGCGCGCCATCGCCGGGTGCCCACGCCGAGGGTCTGCGTGCCGCAGCGCCGTACGCTCGTCCGGTGGGACCACACGGATCGTCGCGGGGACAGCCCGCCCCTCGCCCGCACGGACACTCGAGGCGGCAACGGACCGGCACCTGGGCGGGCGGCGCGGACGACGCCGCGGCCCGCGCGCTGGAGGCCGGCCCCGACCTGGGCGCGCGGCGTCGCGACCGCCGGGGCAGGGGCCTGCGCGGCCCCCTGATCCCCGCGGTGCTGCCCGCGCACCGCACGCGCGCCGAGCAGTTCGACGACCTGGTGCTCGATGCGGTCGAGGACGTCGAGCGGACGTGGGCGCGCCAGCTCGCCGGCACCGAGTTCGCGGTCGAGGACGTGCCCCCGTCGGACCCGGCACCGTGGGAGCACGGTGGCGTTCCCCTGGGCCGCTGCTTCCCGGCGGAGGCGGGCCAACCAGCGCGCGTCGTCGTCTACCGGCGCCCGCTCGAGCTGCGCGCCCAGGACGAGGACGACCTGGCCGACCTGGTGCACGACGTCGTCGTCGAGCAGGTGGCGCACCTGCTGGCACGCACGCCCGAGGAGATCGACCCCCACTTCGAGGGTCGATAGCCGTCAGGCACCTCGGGGCACGCCGCGTCACCCGGGCTCAGGGCGCGTCGACCTGACGGACCCGCACGGTCCCGCCCGCGTCGCCCGCGCCCGTGGGGCTCAGGCTCGCCACGAGGGCGCGGGGTGCGTGGCCGTCGGAAGCCGTGAGCTCGAGGCCCCAGACGACGGGGGCGGCCGAACCCGTGCCGTCCGCGTCGTCGGCGCCCGTGTCCACGGTGAGCAGCGCGGGCACCACGCCGTCCGGCAGCTCACCGGCCAGGTCGGCGACGCTCAGCCGCTCGACCCTGCCGGGCTCCAGGATCACCTCGCGCTCGGCGAGGCGCGCGCCGTTCGTGCCCAGCACCCGCACGACGGCGGAGGTGACGGGCTCGTCGGGGACGTTCCCGTCGCGCGTGGCGGGGACGGCGCCGATGGAGAGCACGGACTCGATCGGCTGATGCGCAGGAACCGCCACCTGGCCGGATCCCGCCCACGTGTCGAGCGACCGGGCCGCGCTCCAGGCGACGTCGAGCAGGGTGCCGGCCACCGCGGCGTCGTCAGGGGTGGCGCTGGCGCGCGAGTAGCCGGCGGCGGCGACCACGGGCACGTCGGCATCCACCACCACGGCGTACCCGCCCGCGGGCAGCCCGCCCAGCGGCACGTCCGTGACCACCCCCGGGTCCAGCGCCACGGCGTCGGCGCCCCGCAACGGCACGACGCCGTCGGGCCCGAGCACGCTCACGCGCGCCGTCCCGGGCACGGCGCCCGGGGCGAGCAGGCGCAGCACCGGTGCGTCCGGGTCGTCGAGCGCCTGGCCGTCGGAGACGAGCCCGGCGATCCCCACCGAGGTCGCGGGTTCGGCACCCGGCGTGAGCACGTCGACGCCGCGAGGCAGCAGGCCGGCCAGCGCCTGCGTCTGCAGGCTCGCGGTCACGCGTGCCCCCGTCGATCGCACGTGGACCGCGATGCGCCGCTGGTCGGGCGCGACGGCCTCGAGCTGCGTGACGACGCTCTGGCCGGGTGCCACCAGGAACGAACCCCGGCTGCCCAGCGCGACCTGGCCGGCCGTGCCGTACACGTCGAGGGCGACGGTGGCGGTGCGCTCGGTCGGGTTCTGGACGGTGAGCACGGCGGTGGCGCCCACCTCGGTGCCGCCGCCCACGATCCACTGGGACGTGGCCGGTGCGGTGCACGCGGCGGCCGTCAGGCCACGCAGGTCGCCCGCCGTGGTGATCGAGGTGCCGGCCCCCGCCGCGCGCAGGGACTCCTGACCGGCCGGCAGCGCGGTGACGACCGCCCCGGCGTCCGCGGGAGCCGTCCACGTCGCGCCGTCGCGGCCGCCGGTGAAGGCCGCGGGGTCGCTCCCCAGGGCGGCCCAGGTCGCGTCCTGACCCGCCGCCCCCAGCACGCCCGCCGTGACCGACGACTCGGTGGCCACCGGCTGCGCGTCGAACTGCGAGTCGCCCACGGCCAGCCCGTCGGGCAGCCGCGCGGGCGGTGCGCACACGAGCTGGGCGGGTGCCGGATCGGCCGCGACGTCGAGCGGCCCGGCGGTGCGCCCAACACCCGGCCCGTCCAGCGCCGCGGCCCACGTCCCGGACAGCACCGTGGCAGCCGCCACCACGCCGACGGCGACCACGCCGGTGGACGTCGCCCCGAACACGCGCAGGGCGCGGCCGGCACGGGTTCGCTCGGCGCGCCGCTCGGCGGGCGCACGCTTGTCGCTGCGGGTCAATGCACTACCTCCCCCGCCGGCGGCCCACGGGCAGCGCCAGCAGCACGTACACCAGCAAGATCACGCCGCCGACGCCGAACCACAGGGGGGTCCGGGCGCCCACGAGCTGAACGGTCAGGTGTCCGCCTTCCGGGGGCACCTCGAAGGCCTGCAGGCCGTCCGCCTCGACCGCGGCGAGCCGGTGGCCGTCCAGGGTCGCGTGCCACGCGGGGTTCGCGGTGGCGGCCAGGACGAGCGTGCGCGGGTCCTGCGCCGCGGGCACGCGCACGTCGACGCTGCGCCCGTCGGACGGCAGCACCGCGAGCGTCCGGGCGCGGTCACCATCGGCCGGGGCGGCGTCCGTGAGCCGCGCCCACCCGGGGGCGGGCTCGTCGCCCACGGAGACGCGCCACAGCAGGACGCCGTCGCCGTCGGTGACACGGTCCAGGCCGGGGACCATGTCCAGCGTGGTCACGAGCTCGCCGCGGTGCGCGTCGGGTTGCTCACCGGCTGGGACGGGCGCCACCTGCACCGCCCCGATGCCCAGGTCCGCGAGCTGCGACGCCAGCCCGGTCTCCTGCCCGACGTCGAGGGCGGCGGCCAGGGCGTCCAGCCGGTCGGGCTCGGTGCGGTCCTGCGCACGCACGACGACGGACGAGTCGATCAGCGCGGTCCCGTCGGCGCGCAGCAGGGAGTACGTGGCGCCGTCGTCGTCCCTGCCGAGCTGCAGGATGCGCGCGGAGCGCGGGGGCGCCTGCATCTGCCGGCCGACGGCGGGAACCACCCCGGACGAGGCGGCGCGCAGGTCGCCCAGGTGCAGGCCGTGCAGGCTGTCGGCCATCCACGACGCGGCACCCGCACCCGGCAGCAGCACCAGCGCGGTGAGCACCACGGCGGAGCCCGCCCGGCCCAGCCGCACCGCCCAGGTCGGCTCGGCGGCGGCCACGGCCTCCCGCGCCTTGGGCGCACCCAGCAGGGCCGCTCCTCCCAGCCCGAGGAGCACGACGCTGGCGCCCGGGCCGGGCCAGGAGCCCTGACCCACGGCGAACATCCCCACGACCACGCCGCTCGCGGCGAGCAGCCACGCCGTACGGGCCCCGCCCACCACGCGCGGGCGGGCCAGCGCGGCGCACGCGAGCACCACCAGGAGCCCACCGAACACCCACGGCGCCACGGTCGCGAGCCAGGCCAGCACGCGGTGCGCGTCCGCGCCTGCCCCGAACCACGCCTGCGGCACCTGGGCGTGGCCGAGCAGGAGCTGCCAGCCCGCGGGCGCGTCGCCCAGCCCGGCCGTGGCACCCGGCTCGGCGAACAGCAGCCGCCAGCCGCCGTCGCCCCAGGTGCGCACCAGGTAGAGCCAGAACGGTGCCGCGACCACGGCCGACGGGACCAGCGCCACCACCAGGTTCTTGCGGTCGCGGGGTGCGGCGAACAGCCCGACGACGGCGATGGCCACGGCGACCACCACGAGTGCCGGCGCCGCGGCGACGACCGTCGCGACGAGCAGCCCGGCGGCCGCGGCCGCGCCCAGCGAGCCACGGCGCAACCGGTCCGTGCGCCACAGCTGGCGCACCCGCACGGAGGGGTCCGGGTTGGCGGACTCGGGGATGTCCACCACGTCCCGGGCCTGCGCACCCACCGAGCGCACCACGGCGAGCGCCGCCCACGGCAGCACCAGGTGCACGAGCAGGGCGCCGTACCGGCCCGTGGCGAGCGCGGCGAGGAACGCGGGCGAGCCCGCCCAGGCGAGCGCCCCCGCGAGGCGCGCCCACACCGACCGCGTCACGCAGCCGGCGGCGAACCAGGCGCCGAGCGCCGCGAGCGGGAGCGCCGCCACGACGAGGACGTTCACCGCCGTCTGGAGCGACCCGCCGGCCAGCCAGGCGAGCACGGTCAGCGGAAGCAGCACCGGGTCCGCGGGAGCGCGCTCCCCCAGCCCGGCCGCCACCCAGCCCGAGGTCGCGGCGCGCCACACGTCGCCCGCGGTCCCCGTGCCCGGCAGCAGCGCACCGCCCACGACGCGGCCACCCTGGGCCAGGACGCCCTGCCAGCCGCCGAAGATCGCCACCGCGAGCCCGCCCGTGGCGAGCAGCGCGACCGCCAGCCCCGAACGACGCCGCACCGCGAGGCGGCGCAGCTCCACCCGTTCCAGGTCCGAGGGTGCGTAGCGCACCCGGTTCACCTCGGCGCGCGAGAGCCGCACGTCACGCCGCTCCCGGTACACGTCACGCCACGTCGCGCGCAGCGGGGCCAGGACACGGCGCGGCAGGGTGGCGGTGCGGGCGGCCCGGTGGCGGGCCCGCAGCAGCGGGCCGAGCCGCACCACGTTCCACAGCGCCGCGACGATCTCGTCGCGGGCCTCGCCCGGGTTCTTGAGCGCCAGCCGGTACATGGCGGCAACGGGCGCCCACAGCACCATGGCGATCAGCGCCAGCGGGAACAGCGCCGGCGGCACGTGCACGAGCCGGTGGTGCAGCTGGCTGCGACGGCGTGCGCCGTAGGACGCGGCCTCGTCCGCGCTGCGCCCGCCGCGCAGCCCGAGCAGCGACGCCTGGGCGTGGTGCACCACGGCCTCGGGGACGACGACGACGCGGTGCCCCGCGCGGCGCGCCCGCCGGCACAGGTCCAGGCCGTCACCGAAGGGGCCGTACTCCGGGTCCGTCCCGCCCAGCTGCTGCCACACGTCGGTGCGCACCAGCGACCCGGCCAGGCCCACCGCGAGCACGTCCTCGCGCGCGTCGTGCTGACCCTGGTCGATCTCGGTGTCGTCGATCCCGGACATGCGCCGTCCCAGCGGCGAGACGGTGTGCCCCACCTCGACCAGCACCTGCCCGTCCCCGCCCGGTTCGCGCGGGGTACCGTCCTCGTCGACCGGCCAGCGGCGCTGCTTGCACCCGGCGATCGCGACGGCCTTGGAGTGCTCGACGGCACGCAGGAGGGCGGACAGCGCGCCCGGGTCAGGGGCGGAGTCGTCGTGCAGCAACCACATCCAGCCGTGGGCGCCGATCGCGCCCGTGCCCAGCGCCGCATCGACCCCGGCACCGAAGGTCCGCGCCCCGGCGGCGGGCACGAACTGCGCGTCGTCCAGTCGCAGACCGAGCGAGAAGCCCGCGGTGGGTGCGGCGTCCACGTCGACGATGACGACGTCGTCGGCGCCGCGCTCCTGCGCCCGCAGCGCGGCGAGCGTCGCCGCGAGGAACGGGCTGTCACCGCGGGTGACGACGACGGCGGTGACGCGCACGACCTGCGGAATCGCCCCGGTCAGCGCGTGCACGACGTCGAGGGCGCCGTCGGTGCCGGACGACTCGTCGGGCAGACGGCTGAGCTGGGTGGTATCTGGAGCACTCATCGCCACTCGATCATGCGGTGGCGAGCGCTCGGATCGTGGGAGGAAGGCCCCCGGCGCGTCGCGCGGTCAGGGCGACGTGCGATCAGACGGCGCGGCGCTTGAGCTTGCGGCGCTCGCGCTCCGAGAGCCCGCCCCAGATCCCGAAGCGCTCGTCATGGGCGAGGGCGTACTCGAGGCATTCGGCGCGCACCTCGCAGCTCGCGCACACGCGCTTTGCCTCGCGGGTCGAGCCGCCCTTCTCGGGGAAGAACGCCTCCGGGTCGGTCTGGGCGCACAGCGCGCGGTCCTGCCAGCCGAGCAGCGTCTCGTCCTCGACCGGCGAACCGAACAGCGGCAGCGGGGACGCGACCCTCTCCGGTACGCGATGGGCGTCGGACGCGAAGTCGTTCTCGTCGAGCAAGTTCCACATGGCGGGCCCTCCTGGAGCGGTACGGAACCGAGCTTTACGGAAACCGCATGCGTGAAATTACACGCGTGTCTTTCGGACACGTCAAGCCGAATGTGCTAGTACGGCGCGGATTTGTGGCTTCCCCGCGCGCCATTCCCGGGCCGTTACCCTGGCTCGATGAGTCGTGCAACCGCAACCCCCGAAGATCTTCCCGCCCTGATGAACTCGCTGGTCAGCGAGCCGGGGCGGCCACGGCTCACCTGGTATGGGCAGGACGCGGAACGCATCGAGCTCTCCGGCGCGGTGCTCGTGAACTGGATCAACAAGACGACGAACCTCCTCGTCGAGGAGTTCGACGCGGCGCCAGGGTGTCGCGTGATGATCGACCTGCCCACCCACTGGCGGTCCGCGATCTGGGCGATGGCCGCCTGGCGCACCGGCGCGACGGTCGTCATCGACGACGCACCGCGGCCCGCCGGTGAGGCCGACGTCGTCGTGACCGCCCGGCCGGAAGCGTTCGCCGGCACCACCACGGCCGACGTCGTCGCCGTCGCGCTCCCGGCGCTCGCGCGGCGGTTCGACGGCACCCTGCCACCCGGCGTGATCGACGCCGCGGGCGCGGTGATGACGTACGCGGACCAGATCCTGTGCGTCCAGGACACCGAGGCCGAACGACCCGCGCTCGTCGCCGTGCACCAGGACGCAGCCGGTGCCGTGACCGAGACCGTGGTGACCCACGGCCGGCTGCTCGACTCCGCCCGGGCAGCCGTGCAGGCCACGGCGCCGGGTGCCCGCGTGCTGCTCGACGGCCGTCACGCCCCGGCCGCCACGCTCACGGCCCTGCTGGGCACCTGGGCCGTCGGCGGCTCCGCGGTGCTCACCTCCGCCGGGCTCGCCGCAGCGCTCGACGCGGACGCCGCCCGCCGGGACCGGCTCGTCACCCAGGAAGGCGTCACCAGCCGGGCCTGACCCGGCGCTCCCTGACGCCCGTGACGCGCCTGCACCCTCCTGGTGGCCGATGTCAGGGAACCACCATCCGGCACCAGTAGGCTCTGGCCCGATGTCCACGCCTCCCACCCCCCAGCCCCTGCCGGGTGACGGCCACCGGTCGGCCCAGGCGTGGCCGCACCCGGTGGCCCCACCCGCCGACACCGCCTCGGCACGGGTCCGCGTGATCTGCGTCGTCTACAACCCCGGCGCCGAGCTCCGGGACTTCGCGACGACGCTCGCGGCGGCATCCACCCGCGACGTCGACCTGGTGATCGTGGACAACGGAGAACCCACCGACGTCGTACGCGAGATCGCCGCCCTGGGCGCCACCGTGCTGCGGCACCCCGACGGCAACGTCGGCTACGGCCGCGCGGCCAACCTGGGCGCAGCGGGGTCCACCGCCGACTGGCTCGTCGTCGCGAACCCGGACGTGCGCTGGGAGCCCGGCTCGCTCGACGTCCTGATCGACGCCGCGCAGGCCGACCCCACCGCGGGCAGCGTGGGGCCGTGCATCCTGAACACGGACGGCAGCACCTACCCGTCCGCGCGCATCCTGCCCTCCCTGACCGTGGGCACCGGGCACGCCGTCTTCCACGCGGTGTGGCCCGGCAACCCGTGGACCCGCCAGTACAAGCAGGCGGAGCAGGCGCTGGCGACGGGGCGTCCGCACGCCGCGGGCTGGCTCTCGGGCGCGTGCCTGCTGGTCCGCCCCGCCGCGTGGGCGCAGGTGGGCGGGTTCGACGAGCGGTACTTCATGTTCTTCGAGGACGTGGACCTGGGCGACCGGCTCGGCAGGGCCGGGTGGCGCAACGTCTACGTGCCCACCGCGCGAGTCACCCACGTCCAGGGCGTCTCGTGGAAGTCCTCGCCCGCACCCATGATCCGCGCCCACCACGCGAGCGCCAAGCAGTACCTGT
Source organism: Xylanimicrobium pachnodae JCM 13526 = NBRC 107786 (assembly GCA_001592145.1). Taxonomy (GTDB): domain Bacteria; phylum Actinomycetota; class Actinomycetes; order Actinomycetales; family Cellulomonadaceae; genus Xylanimonas; species Xylanimonas pachnodae. The sequence goes on from BCWJ01000013.1 coordinate 8,388, forward strand.
TCGACCGGTGGGGCGCGTGGTGGCAGGCGCCCGTCCGGCTGGCGCTGTCGCTCGGGCTCGCGCTGCGCCAACGGATCGAGATCGCCCGGTCGGACCACGAGCGCCGATAGGCGCCGCCAACGGTCTGCGTTCGCGCGGGCAGCACCGAGCGGCGGCGCGACGCCGTCGGGCACAATGGGGAACCATGCGCGGAATCATCCTGGCCGGCGGCTCCGGCACCCGGCTCCACCCCATCACCCTGGGCGTCAGCAAGCAGCTCGTGCCCGTCTACGACAAGCCGATGATCTACTACCCGCTCTCGACGCTGATCCTCGCGGGCATCAAGGACATCCTGGTCATCACGACGCCGCACGACGCCGAGCAGTTCCGGCGCCTGCTGGGCGACGGCTCCCAGTTCGGCATCAACCTGGAGTTCACCGTCCAGGAGGTGCCCAACGGGCTCGCCCAGGCGTTCGTGCTCGGCGCGGACTTCATCGGCGACGACGCCGCCGCCCTGGTGCTCGGCGACAACATCTTCTACGGCCCCGGCCTCGGCACGCGCCTGACCCGCTTCGAGGGCATCGACGGCGGTGCCGTGTTCGCCTACCGCGTCTCGAACCCCACCGAGTACGGCGTCGTCGAGTTCGACGAGAACTATCGGGCGCTGTCCCTGGAGGAGAAGCCCGCGCAGCCCAAGTCGAACTACGCGGTGCCCGGCCTGTACTTCTACGACAACGACGTGGTCGAGATCGCGAAGAACCTCCAGCCGTCCGCGCGCGGCGAGTACGAGATCACGGACGTCAACCGCCGCTACCTCGAGGCGGGCAAGCTCCAGGTCGAGGTGCTGCCGCGCGGCACCGCGTGGCTCGACACCGGCACGTTCGACTCGCTGCTCGAGGCGGGCGACTACGTGCGCACCATCGAGAACCGGCAGGGCCTGAAGATCGGCTCGCCCGAGGAGGTCGCGTGGCGGCGCGGGTTCCTCACCGACGACGAGCTGCGCGAGCGCGCCGAGAAGCTCACCAAGTCCGGGTACGGCACCTACCTGCTCGGCCTGCTGGAGGCATGACCCCCGAGGGCTTCGACGGGCTCGGCCACCGACCGCGGTGGTCGAGCCAGTCGGAACCAGCCCGTCGAAACCGTCAGCCCAGCACGCTCGGCGCGGCGACCGCCCAGCGCTGCGCCCACTCCCCGATGGGCTCGACACCCACCGCGCGCAGCGCGTCGTGGCCCAGCACCGAGTACGACGGCCGCGGCGCCTTGGCCGCGAACGCCGCGGAGCTGACCGGGTCGACGCGGGCCGTCAGCCCCGCCGCAGCCATGATCGCCTTCGCGAACCCGTTCCAGGTCACCGCACCCTGCGCGGTGCCGTGATAGGTGCCCGACGGCGCGCCGGCCGCGACGAGCCGCACGATGAGGTCGGCCAGGTCGACGGTCCACGTGGGCTGCCCCTGCTGGTCGTCCACCACGGTGAGCACGTCACGCTCCCCGCCCAGCCGGGCCATCGTCTTGGGGAAGTTGGGGCCGCCCGCCCCGTACAGCCAGGCGGTGCGCACGATGTAGTGGTCCGGGTTGTTGGCCCGAACCGCCCACTCGCCGGCGGCCTTGGTGCGCCCGTACGCGCCCTCCGGCGCCATGGCGGCGTCCTCGGCATACGGCGTCGTCGCGTGCCCCTCGAACACGTAGTCCGTGGAGATCTGCACGATGCGGGCACCGCTCAGTGCGGCGGCGTGCGCCAGGTTCTGCGGCCCGACGGCGTTGACGGCGAACGCGGCCGCCTCCTGCTCCTCCGCGGCGTCGACCGCCGTCCAGGCCGCGCAGTTCACGACGACGTCGCCCGCCGTCAGGTTCAACGACCGGACATAGGCCAGGGTCGCGGCGGCGTCGGTGATGTCCACGTGCTCGCGGTCCACCGCGGTGACCTCGGCGCCGGCCCCCTGCGCGGCAGCCACCATGTCCTGACCGAGCATGCCGTGGGCGCCGACGACGAGCCAGCGGGCAGGAGGAACGGTGTTCGGGTTCACAGGTGTGGTCACGGCTAGGATTCTAGAGGTCTCTCCCCCACCCCCGCCCCGAAGGAGCCCTCCCGTGCAGATCCGCGAACTCAAGGTCCCCGGCGCCTTCGAGATCACCCCGAAGCAGTTCGGCGACCCGCGCGGCGTCTTCCTGGAGTGGTTCAAGGCCCCCGCGTTCGAGGAGGCGGTGGGCCACCCGCTGAACCTGGCGCAGGCCAACTGCTCCGTGTCGTCCGCGGGCGTGGTGCGCGGCATCCACTTCGCCGACGTCCCCCCGGGGCAGGCCAAGTACGTCACCTGCCCGAAGGGAGCCGTGCTCGACGTCGTCGTCGACATCCGCGTGGGCTCGCCCACCTTCGGGCAGTGGGACTCGGTGCTCCTGGACGACGTCGACCGGCGCGCGATCTACCTGGGCGAGGGCCTGGGCCACGCGTTCATGGCCCTGGAGGACGGGTCCACCGTGATGTACCTGTGCTCCACGGGATACAACCCCACCGGTGAGCACGGCATCAACCCGCTCGACGAGCAGATCGGCCTCGTGTGGCCCACGCAGGACCGCCACGGCAACCCCATCACGCCGCTGCTCTCGGAGAAGGACACGGCCGCGCCCTCGCTCGCCGAGGCGGCCGCCCAGGGGCTGCTCCCCGACTACGAGCAGGTGCTCGCGTACACGGAGTCGCTCAAGGGCTGAGCCCTACAGCAGGTCGTCCAACCCGTTCTCACGCACGGCGTCCACCACGTTCTTGACCTGCTGCGCGCGCGCCCGCGTGGTCACCAGGAGTGCGTCCGGGGTGTCGATGACGACGACGTCGTCGACCCCCAGCAGGGTGATCACGCGGCCCGACGCCGGAGCCACCACCGTGCCGCCCGACTCGATCCGGAGCACGTCCGAACCGTCCCCGACCACCTTGTTCCCCGCGTCGTCCACACTGGGCAGCAGCACCGCGAGCGAGTTGAAGTCGCCGATGTCGTCCCAGCCGAACGTGCCCGGGACGATAGCGATACCCCCGGCCGCGGCCACGGGTTCCGCGATCGCGTGGTCGATGGCGATCTTCTCCAGGCCGGGCCACACGCGCTCCAGGACCTCCTCGCGGGCGTCCGTGTCCCACGCGGCGGCGATCTCCACGAGGCCGGCGTGCAGGGCGGGGCGCTGGGCGGCGAGGTGCCCGAGCAGCACCTCGGTGCGGGTCACGAACATGCCCGCGTTCCACCGGTAGTCGCCCGACTCCAGGTAGTCGCGCGCGGTCGCGGCGTCGGGCTTCTCGGTGAACCCGAGCGCGTGCAACGCCGTCGGGGCGCCGTCGACGCCCAGGGGGCCGCCCGAACGGACGTACCCGAACGCGACCGACGGGCGTGACGCGGCAATCCCGATCGTGACCACGTAGCCGGCGCGCGCGGCGGCGACCGCCTCGCGCACGGCGCTCTCGAACGCACGCCGCCCGTGGATCACCTGGTCGGCTGCGAACGACCCGACGATCACGTCCCCGTGCCGTTGCTGCAGCACGGCGGCGGCCAGCCCGATGGCGGCCATCGAGTCCCGCGGCGACGGCTCGGCCAGCACGTCGGCGTCGCCGAGCTGCGGCAGCTGCGCACGGCAGGCAGCCACGTGCTTGCGGCCCGTCACCAGCACGGTGCGGCTCGCGAGCGGCGCGAGGCGGGCCGCCGTCGCCTGGATCAGCGTCTGACCCGAGCCCGTGAGGTCGTGCAGGAACTTCGGCGCGCCCTGCCGCGACAGCGGCCACAGCCGGGTCCCGGCGCCGCCCGCCGGAACGATCGCGTAGAAGTCGTCGATCGGGCCCGCGCCCGGCGTGTTCGTCATGCCGCAAGCGTAAGAGGTTGCCGGGTGCGACGACGCCGCAGCGCTCGCACGACGGTCAGCGTGCGGCGCGGGCCGCCTCGTACGCCTCGAGGTGCGCCTGCGCGGCGGCCGCCCAGGTGAACGTGCGCGCCCGCGCCACCGCCGCGGCCGCCAGGGATGCACGGCGGGCGTCGTCGTCGAGCAGTGCGCGCAGCTCGGCGCCGATCGACGCGTCGTCGGTGCCGCAGTAGGCGACGGCGTCGCCGCCCACCTCCGGCAGGGACAGCTCGCGCGTGGTCAGCACCGTGGCCCCGCACGCCATCGCCTCCAGCACGGGCAGCCCGAAGCCCTCCCCCAGGCTCGGGTAGGCCAGCACCTGGGCCCCCGCCAGGAAGCCGGGCAGGTCGTCCAAGGGCAGGTACCCCGGCCGGCGCACGGTCAGGTGAGCCGGCACCTCGGCCACGGCGTCGTCGATCGCGTCGTCCCAGCCCTTGCCCCCGGCCAGCACCAGCGCCGGCGGGGCGTCGAGCCCCGCGCAGGCCCGCACCCAGCCGCGGATCAGTGCGGGCACGTTCTTGCGCGGCTCCAGGGTGCCCAGGAACCCGACGTAGGGCGCGTCCCCGACGTCGAGCGTGGCCCGCACCCGTGCGGCGTCGTCGCCGGCCACCTGGTGGAAGCGCTGGTGGTCCACGCCGTGGTAGGCCACGTGGAACTTCGCGACGTCGGCGCCGACCAGGCGCACGACCTCGTCCCGAGTCGCCCTGCTCGGGGTGACCAGCGCCGCCGCGCGGCGCGCGGCCACCCGAATCGCCCCCCGGAAGAACACCGCCTTGGTCCGCAGGTGCAGCTCCGGGGTGGTGAAGAAGGTCGCGTCGTGCAGGGTGACGACGACGGGGGCGGACGTGGCCAGCGGCATCGTGTAGTGCGGGCTGTGCACCACGTCCGGGCGCACCCGGCGGATCAGGGCAGGCAGGCCGGTCTGCTCCCAGGCCATGCGGCGAGGGCGCGACTCCAGCGCGGGCGGTACCGTGACCACGTCGGCGTGCGGCGCGAGCCCCGCGAACAGCTCCGCGTCCCGCGCCTGGGTGGCGATCGTCAGGCGCACCCCCGCCCGGTCCAGCTCGGGGACCAGCTCGTCGAGGTAGCGGCCCACACCGCCCCGGTCGGCGGGGACGGCGGTGGCGTCGAGCAGGACGTGCATCGTGATCCCTTCGGTTCGGTCAGTGGCGCCCGCAGTCTAGAGGCGGTCCGCGGCCCCGTCGTGCGCGCCACGATGTCTGCGCCCGACGACGTACAGGCCCGCGACCAGGACCGCAAAGCCCAGGGTCCCCAGGGCCCAGGTCGCCATGGGCGAGACGGGAGACACCCACCACTCGACGGATCGGTTCAGGTTGGAACCGCCGACGTCGAGCCCCGTGGTGAAGCGCCGGATCTGCGTGTGCAGCGCGGCCGAGTGGGCGACGACGAGGGCCCACGCGACGACGGTCGTCTGGGCCGTGGACATTCGCGCCACGGTGCGTCGCCCCGGATCCCACAACGCCGTCATGAGGATCACCGGAACGAGCGGCGTGAGGTAGCGCCCCTGGACCTCGGTGCCCACGAGCGCACCGGTGAGCTGCAGCAGCAGGAGCGGCAGCAGCCAGAACGCCAGGGCGAGCCCGCCGAGGGACAGCGCCTTGCTCCAGCTCATGGTCTGCAGGCCCAGGAACGCGACGGCACCCGCGGCGAGCGCGACGGGCACCCACGTGATGGCCGGCATCTCGGTGTCGAGCCAGTTGAGCGACCCCACCACCGAGTCGAGCAGGAGCGCCGGGACGGCCTTGACGTTCACGGTGAGCAAGCCGCGGCCGGCCTCGCCTCCCCCGTTGAGCCCGGTCTTGACGGCCATGCCCTGACCCCCGGCGAAGAAGCCGAGCACACCGATGACGGCAGCGGCCACCGGCCAGACCACGTGCCGCCAGTTGCGCCGGATCCGGCCGGCGTGGAGGATCGCGACCGCGAGCGAGACCAGCGCGACGAACGCGCCGGCGTCCGCGCGCGAGATGGCGGCGAGTGCCGCACCGGCCAGCGCGACACCCAGCAGCCCGTACCGCCTGCCGCGCGACGCCTCGGTGAAGTAGCCGTGGAGGCCGATCCACGCAGCGGCCACCCCCGCGATCGACCAGCCCGACGGGTTGATGGACGCGACGAGGTAGATCGCCATCGGTGCGGCGACGACGAGTCCGCCGTAGACCACGAGACGCCGGTTGGTGGCCGACAGCAACGCCATCGCGGCACCGAGCAAGGCCACGACGACGGTGCCGCCGACGAGCCGCATCGTCATGACCGAGGCGGTGAGGTCGTCACCGACGAACCCGTGCATGAACCGGTAGAACCCACCGGGGTAGGTGCCGTCGTCCACGCGCCCGGTCCAGGTGGGGTAGGTGCCGAGCCGGTCGACGCAGGCGCCCGACGCGTCGGGCCGGAACGCTGTGCAGGCAGCCGCTCCGGCGACATCCTTGGGGATCTCCACGAGGGCGGTTCCGTCGTCGCCCTGTTGACGCGGGCAGGCGTCGGCGACGCCCAGAGGGCACCAGATGGAGCCCAGGTGGAAGTCCTCGTCCGGGGATGATCCGGGAGGTGACGCGGTGGCCCAGGCCGCGACGGCCACGAGCGCGCCGACCACGAAGAGGAGGGCCAGCACGACGGGTGACGATGTCACTCGACGCCAGGTGCGAGGGGCGGCCGCGCGGGGGGTGATGCGCTCGGTCACTGTGAGAACTCCGTCCGGGGCGGGCCGGCCGGCTCGCCCTTCGATGCGATGGCGGGTCCGGAGACCACGGTGAACGGCAGGTCGCCGCACAGGGCGTCCAACCGATCCGCGCGGGCTCCGTCGGAAGTCCGGACGGTCACCGGGCGCTGCCAGGCGGCGATGGCGGAGCACACCTGAGCGTCGGAGTCCGGGTCGAGAACGTAGGCGAAGGGGCGTACGGGGTCGGTCGCCTTCTCGGCCTCCAGCTGCAGCAGCCAGGAGTTGAGGAACCGGTCCACCCCCGGATCCACCAGCCCCGCGGCAATCGTCGGGACGCCCGGCTCCGCGATCGCGAAGAGCGTACGAGCGTCGCTTTCGCCCGCGGCGAGCCCGTTGCCGCGCAGGATGTTGACGAGGGGCAGCTGCTGCCGCAGGCCGGGACCGGGGATCTGGAGCACGAGCGCACCCACGAAGGCGCCGACGGCAAGTCCCGCCACCGCCGACTCGGCACGCTCCCAACCCCGGGTGCGGCCCTCTTCGGCGCCGCCGGCCGGGGAGGCTGCCGCCGACCCACAGCTCACCAGGATCACCAGGAGCAGGCAGCACACCGCCCAGGCGGCCTTCACCGGGTAGTAGCCCCAGAACGGGACGCCGGCGGACAACCGCTGCGCGACGAGGAACCCGACACCCACCGCTGCCCCGACGACGACCACCCCGAGGCCGACGGCGTGGTCCGCGACGCGGGTGCACAGCGCGTGCAGCAGCACGACGAGCACGGTGGCCGCGACGACGAACACCACGTGGCGTGGCGGCAGCTCGTGAATGCCACCGTCGACAGCCAGCGCCTCCCCGTCCCGGTGCAGGTCGGCCAATGTGACGAGCAGCCCATACGTCCCCACCGCGGCCACCGTGAGGAACCAGGGCAGCCACGCGACCCACGGCCCTCGCGCCAGGGCAGGCAGCGCACGGGCGAACACCGCCGCCGCCAGCGCCAGCGACACGGTCGCGAGGGGTGCCCACGTCGCGAGGAGAGCGATCGTCGCCGCGGCGAGCACCGCCGCGGCGACCAGCGGTGCCCGGCGCGACTCGAGCCACGCGCACCATGCGGCCAGCAGCACGATCATGGCCAGGCTCGAGTTGAAGAAGCCGAACTGCACGGCGAAGCCGACGACGTACCAGCTTGACGCCACGCCCGCGGCGATCACGGGGGCGACCACCCGGGACGTGGCGCTCGCCCTGCGCGTCGCGTGGGCCGCCACCAGGGCGGCGAGCACCGAGCCGACGTAGATCATCACGAGCCATAGCCCCGCGGCACGACGCACGTCGTGGCCCAGGAGATCGGCCGCCGCGACGCTCCCGCGGCCGGCGGCCGCCACGATCGCGATCAGACCGGCGGTGAGCGGCGAGGCGTTCGGCCGGCCCGCAGCAACTCCACCGTCCTCGAGAATCTGGCGGGCGGTGACCAGGTTCCACACGGCGTCGTTGTTCATCGCCCATCGCGGACCCCAGTCGGCTGCATCGAGGACCGGGCCCAGGACGGCCAGGGCGATCACCGGAGCGACGACGACGATCGCGACACGGGCTCCTCGCCCGCGCGGCACGCGGACCCGGTCCGAGCGCACCAGGGCGACGACGGGCACGAGCGCGACGATCGTCAGGATGAGGGCACCGGACGCCGAGAGCCCCACCCCCGTTGCCGGCAGCACCCGCAGGACGACGGCGTAGCCCGCGAGCAGGGTGGTGAGCGAACCGGCGCAGGCCAGCGTCCACGTCACGCGCTGGCCGTAGACCAGGGTGAGGCCGCCCACCGCGGCAAGGCAGAGCAGCCAGGGCGTCAGACCGGTCAGCCAGGCGACAAGACCGAACACCGTCAGCGCGAGGAGCCCGAGGACCCACGGCGTGCCGCGCTCGCCCGTCCGCCCGCCGCTGACCCCACGCACGGCAGGACCGAGCCGGGCCCCGGCAGCAGGGTCAGAGGAGATCACGATGGCCACGGTGGATGCCTTCACACGAGTGGCAGGGGCACCGTGCACCGCGCCGCCTGCCAGAACCGGATGCCTGGGCTCGTCTCGTGACTGATGACCGCCTGGCTGCCCGATCATAGTGGCGGGGCTTCGACCGCCGATAGTCGTTGGCCTCGAACCGTTCGGTGCCGTGGGATCGGCAGCACCTCGCCGGGCTCGGCGGCACCGCAGATCCATGATCCTGAGCAGGCGACGGGACGCGGCCACCGTCACCGGACGCAGGTTTCGGCCCCGCTAAACTCCTCACCGTGACTGCCAGCCCCCCTCCGCGCGTGCTCATCGTGCTCCCGGCCTGGAACGAGGAAGACGCGATCGGTGGCGTGCTCGAGGAGACGGCGGCCGCCCTGCCGTGGGCCGATCTGCTCGTCGTCAACGACGGGTCGACCGACTCGACCGCGGCCGTGGCCCGCGCCACCGGCCGCGCCGCCGTGCTCGATCTGCCCCTCAACCTCGGGGTGGGCGGCGCGATGCGTGCCGGCTACAAGTACGCGTTCCGCAACGGCTACGACGTGGCAGTCCAGCTCGACGCCGACGGCCAGCACGACCCCGCCGAGGTGCCGCGTCTCCTCGCGGCCCTGGACGCGGACGACGTGGACCTGGTCATCGGCGCCCGGTTCGCGGGTACGGGGACCTACGTGGCGCGCGGCCCACGCCGCTGGGCGATGCGCCTGCTGTCCGTCGTGCTGTCCCGGGTCGTGCGCACGCAGCTGACGGACACGACCTCGGGCTTCAAGGCGTCCAACCGCGCAGCGATCGCGCTGTTCGCCCGCGACTATCCCGCCGAGTACCTCGGCGACACGGTCGAGTCCCTGGTCATCCTGGCCCGAGCCGGGCTGCGCGTGAGCCAGGTGGGCGTCGAGATGCGTGCGCGCGCGGCGGGAACGCCGTCACACAACCCGGCCAAGGCCGCCGTGTTCCTGGGGCGCGCCATGCTGGCACTCGTCGTCGCCCTGACCCGGCCCGCCACCGCAGCAGCCGGGACCGGGGGCTCACGGTGAGCGGCTACTGGTTCGCGCTCGCCCTGGCGGTCGTGCTCGTCCTCTTCCTCGTCGTGCTGCTCCGGCAGCGGCGGCTGCGCGAGAAGTACGCGGCCATCTGGCTCGCCCTCGCCGTCGTCGTGGTGATCCTGGGCGCGTTCCCGGGGCTCGCCGGCACGCTCGCGCGCGCCGTCGGCGTCGAGACACCGTCGAACCTGTTGTTCGCCGGCGCGATCGTCATCCTGCTCGGCGTGTGCGTGCAGCTCAGCGTCGAGGTCACGACGCTGGAGGAGGAGACCCGCACACTCGCCGAAGAGGTGGCGCTGCTGCGGCTCGACGTCGAGCACCTGGCCGAGGCCGGCAGGGACCATCGAGGCAACGACGACCCGGCAGCGAGGGCGCAGGACGATGACGCCTGAGGCGACGCCGCCGACAGATGCGCCGATCACGCCGAACCAGCGGACGAGCACCCTGTCCGTCGCGGTCGGCCTGGGCCTGTTCGGCCTGTCGAACTTCGCCTTCCTCGCGCTCGTGGGACGCGACCTCGGCCCCGCCGGCTCCGCTCCCGTCGCGGTCGCCTGGACCGTGCTCAACGCCCTGGGGATCGGCCTGTTCCAGCCGCTCGAACAGGAGACCGGGCGCCGCCTCGCCGCAGGGCGCGCCCGCGGTGAGGGAACGAACCTGCGCCGCGCGATCCGGCTCGGCGTGGCGGGGAGCATCGCGATCGTCGTCGTCGGTCTGGTGGGCATGCCCTGGCTCGCGGACCTGGTGTTCTCAGGCGCGGACGACATCGTCGTCGTGGTGATCCTCGGCCTGCTCGGGCAGGCCCTCGCCTACTACGTGCGCGGCGTCCTGGCCGGGACGGGACGCTTCGCGCGCTACGGCGCGCAGCTCGCCGTCGACGGCGCACTGCGGATCGTCGCCGCCGGGGTGCTGTTCGCGGCGCCCGTGCAGTCGCGGCTCCTGTACGGCCTGGTCCTCGTCGTCGCCCCCGTCGTCGCCAGCCTGGTCACGGCGGCGCCCGCGACCCTGCTCCGGCTCGCGCGCGCAGACCACCACCTGCCCACGGGGCCACACCTGGGCGACCTCGTCGGAGCGTCGTCGTTCTCGCAGCTCCTCGCGAACTTCGGGCCCATCGCTCTGGCCGCGCTGGCAACCCCGGCGCAGCAGGACCTGTCCGGGAGCTTCGTCGCCGGGGTCACCATCGCGCGCATCCCGCTGTTCGTGTTCGCCGCGATCCAGGCCGTGTTCCTCCCCGCGCTGGCGGCCCAGCTCGCCCGGGGCGACGTCGCCGCGTACCGCCGGTCGGTGCGCACCGCGTTCGCCGCCACGGGGGCGCTCGCCGTCGCCGGAGTGCTCGGCCTGTGGCTGCTCGGGCCCTGGCTCCTGCAGCTCATCTACGGCGACGGCTTCCACCTGTCCCGCACCACCCTCACGGTGCTGGCCGCGTCCGGCGGCGTGTTCATGCTCGCCCAGGTGTGCGCCCAGGCACTGCTCGCCCACGTCCGCGAGCGATACGTGGCCGTGGGCTGGCTCGCCGGCCTGGTCGTCGCGTTGCCGTGCCTCGCGGCGCCGGGCGCGCTCGACCTCAGGGTCGCCTGGGCGCTGACCATCGGCGCGGCCACGGCACTCGCGGTACTGGGCGTCGCTCTCGCCCGTACCGAGCGCGCCGGCAACCTGACGCGCCGGCGTGAGGTGGCCCCGTGAGCCGCGCCCTGTCCGTCGTCATGCTCGCCTACGGCGACGAGCCCTACCTCGGCCGGGCCGTCGCCGCCGTTCTCGGCTCGGCGGGTGTCGAGATCCAGCTGATCCTCGTCGACAACGGGACGACGTCGGACGCGGTGCGCGCCCTGCCCGCCGACGCGCGACTGACCGTGCTGACGCCCGGGGAGAACCTCGGGTTCACCGGCGGCGTGAACCTCGGCATGCGGCATGCGACGTCCCCGTACGTCGGCACCGTGAACAGCGACGCGATCGTCGCACCGGACGCGTTGGCGCAGCTCGTAGATCATCTGGCGGATCACCCCGAGGTGGGGCTGGTAGGCGCCACCATCGTCCTGGCCGACGATCCCGGGACGATCAACTCGGCCGGCAACCCGCTGCACGTGCTCGGGCTGAGCTGGGCCGGGCAGATGGGCAGGCCGGTGTCCGAGGTGCCGGCGGTGGCGTCGCCCACCTCGGTGAGCGGGGCCACGATGGTGCTGCGGCGCGACGTCTGGGAACGGCTCGGCGGGTTCCCGCAGGAGTTCTTCGCCTACTTCGAGGACATGGAGCTGAGCTGGCGCGCCCGGCAGGCCGGCCTCGAGGTCCACGTGCTCGGCACCGCACGGGTACGCCACCACTACGAGTTCTCGCGCAGCCCGCTCAAGATGTATCTCGTCGAGCGCAACCGCTGGCTGCTGCTGCTCACCTGCTTCGAGCGCCGCACCCTGATGGCCGTCGCACCGCCGCTGCTGGCGTTCGAGCTCGCGATCGGCGTGGTTGCCCTGGCCCAGGGATGGGCACGGGCGAAGACGCGCGGGTGGCGCTGGATCCTGGCGCACCGTCGGTGGGTCGCCGATCGGCGGGCGTTCGTCCAGGCGTCGCGTCGGGTCCCCGACGCGGATCTGCTCGACCTGCTCACCGACACGTTCGACCCCGCGCAGACACCACTGCCACCGGCCGCGGCCCCCCTGGAGCGTCTGCTGCGCAGCTACTGGCGTGCCGTCTCGCGGGTCCTGCGCGCCAAGGCCGCACCCCACGACCGATAGCCTGACCCGGTGCCGTCCGACCCACCGAGAGTCATCGCCGTCGTCGTCGCGTTCCGGTCGGCGGTGTTCCTCGGTGACTGCGTCGGTGCGCTGCGGGCAGCCGGGGTCGACGTCGTCGTCGTCGACAACAACGACGACGACGGCGACAAGGCGGCGATCGCCGCGATCACCACGGCATCCGGCGGCCACGTGGAGTCCGTCACGACGGGCCGGAACCTGGGTTTCGGCGCCGCATGCAACGTCGGCGCGGCGCGGGCACTGACCCGTGGCGCCGAGGTGCTCTGGTTCGTCAACCCGGACACGGTCGCCCGGCCGGACGCGGCACGCACACTGGTCGCGGGCATGGCAGCCGAGGGCTTCGCACTGGCGTCGCCGCTGCTGACCACGGGCGGCCCAGGGCACGAGTCGGTGTGGTTCGCCGGTGGCACCTTCGACCTGCGCACCGGCCGGGCGCGGCACGACCTGCTCGGAACGCGCGTCGCCGACGCGCCGCGGGAGTCGCGGGAGTGCACGTTCCTCAACGGCGCCGCGCTGGCCGTCACCCGCGAGGCGTGGGAGTCGCTGGGCGGGTTCGCCGAGGACTACTTCCTGTACTGGGAGGACTCGGACCTGTCGGTGCGGGCCACCCGGTCCGGCCTGCGACTCGGTGTCGTTCCGGCCGCTGTGGTCTGGCATGCCGAGGGCGCGTCGAGCGTGGGCGACGATCCGGGCCGCAGCGCACTGGGCTACTTCTACTACTCGCGCAACCGCCTGGTGCTGGCTCGCCGCCTCGGGAGGCTGCCCCGCTGGGCGGCCGGTCCCGGCCTGATCCTGACCCTGAAGCCGATCGGCGCCGCCCTCCTGACCGAGCGCGTGGGCCGGTGGCGCAAGGTCGCCGCGGCGCTGCGCGGGACGTGGGACGGGCTCCGGGGACGTACCGGGGCGGACCGCGTCAGCGGGCGCGGCCCCGAAGCAGCGCTCTGACCCGACGCGGCAGCACGCGACGCACCGCCGCGGCCCAGGCTCCCCCCACCCCACGACCCCGCGTGTTGAGGGTCGCCACGTCGACGAACGGGGTGACGTAGCGCCCCTGGGCGATGCGGAAGTCGTACCCGCGCGCCCAGGCGACGTAGACCAGCAGCCGCTCCAGGCAGTGCAGCACGGTGTTCTGTCCGAGCGGCTCGGCCGGGATCTCGGCGCCGAGATCGAGCGCCAGGAGAGGCGCGACGGCGTCGACGCGCGCCCAGAAGAACGTCCCGTAGCTCATGACGAACGTGTCACGCGTGCGGAAGTCGATGGGACGGTCCAAGCCCATGCGCGCCCACAGCTCGTTCATCTGCGGGGCCATGCGCGACTCGTTCGCGGCGTCGACGATCTTGACGTAGCGGAAGAACGTCGGGATGTCGGCGATGACGACGCCCAGGCCGGGAGTCGCTGCCAGGTCGGCAACGATCGCGTGCGCGGGCGCGACGAGCATGTCCATGAGCTCGTGGCGCCACCCTTCGCCCACCGAAGGGTGCTGGCTCACCGACTTCTTGGTGTGGAAGTGGCCGACGACGTCGAAGTCTGCGAGCCGGGCAGCCAGCAGCTGGAGCGGGTAGATGTCGCGACCACGCGGCGGGACGAGCGTGACCTCGGCATCGCGACCGCGGCGCGCCAGCTCCTCCTCGACGGCCCGGACGGTTCCCGGGGTGTCGGCGGTGACGAGCAGCGCGTACGCGAACTCGAACCCGTCGAACGCATCGAGGAACTCGTCCAGCAGGTCGAGGTAGTGCACGTGCAGGTGCACCGCGATGCGCAGCGATGGCGCCGACTCCGGACCGGGGGGCGGGGGCACGACAGGCGCGAGCTCGTAGGCCGCCTGCTTCGCGGCCAGGTACTCCACCTGGTCGGCCTGGCCGAGCTGGGACAGGTGCGCCGCCGCCAGACCCGCCGGGAACCCGAGGTCTGCCATGCGGCGCAGTGCCGCCGACGCGTGCTCCGGACGCGCCCGGAACGCGGCAACGGGGACGAACGGCGCGCCCGAGTCGAGGAGGTCGTGCGGCGAGCCGGGTTCGGTCCCGGGCGCGGCAGGGCGCGCCGCCGGCGTCGCGCCACGGCTCGACAGCTCCCAGCGGCCGCCCCCGGCGTCCATCGTCGCGAACAGGCCGCCCAGATCGCCCAGCGGGCCGAACTCGGCGTCGGTCATCAGGGTGACGACGTCGAACCCGGCGGCACCATCGTGCTCGTCGCCGCCGGACTCCTGTCCACCGAGCGCCGCAAGGCCCGCGCGCCACGCGAGGTCGTCGGACCAGGCGTCGGCGGACCAGGCGTCGGCGGACCAGGCGTCGGCGGACCGGGTGCCATCCGCACGCACGACGGTGTCGGCGACCGCCAGGAGCCGGTCGCGTGCGCGGTCCTCGAGCGCGCTGCGAGAGACCACCGCGACGGCGGCGAACCACGGGCGCAGCTCCGTGAGCTGGTGCACCACGTGATCGGCCAGGTGGCCGTGCGGGTTGTCGTGGAGGTAGACGAGCGCGCGCCGCACGCCCGCCGCGACTGCCGTCACCGGCCCACGATGCGGCGCACGCGACCGCCCACGCGGCGGGCCAGCTCGGCGGGGCCGCCGGCATCCAGGTAGTCGCGCACCAGGCGCAGATCGCCGAGGATGCTCCATGCGGCCCGGCCGGAGCCCTCGGCCACCGCGTCGACGCCGCACACGTACTGGTGGTCCGCGGCACGACGGGGGTACCGGCAGAACTCGACGAGCGGGGCGAGCACCGAGGCCCACCGGTACTGCCCGGCGAACTCGCGCACCGCGGCCCGCGCCGACGCGATGGCGTCCGCGTCGAACAGATAGGTCTCCAGGGCCGCTTCGAGGGCGTCGACGTCCTCCGGCGGCACTGTCGCGCCGAGGCCGTTCGCGGTGATGAGCGAGTCGAACGTGTCACCGCCGGTGGCGACGATCGGCAGGCCGGCCCACAGATAGTCGAGGATGCGGGTGCGGAAGCTGAAGGCCGTCTCGATGTGCTGGAAGTGGGTCGAGACGCCCAGGTCCGCGTCGAGCAGGTAGTTGGCGCGCTCGGCGTAGGGCACCCAGCCGTCGTTGAAGAACACGTGGGTGCCGGTAAGCCCCAGCTCGTCGCTGAGCTGGCGCAGCTCCCAGGCGATCCGCATGTCGGGCACGCCCGGGTTGGGGTGCTTGAGGCCCAGGAAGTACAGCTTGACCTCGGGGTGCCGCTTCGCGAGCCGGGCCACGGCGCGCACCAGGGTCAGCGGGTCGAACCAGTTGTAGACGCCGCCGCCCCACAGGATGACCTTGTCGTCGACGCCGATGCCCGGAACCGTGCCCTTGATGCCGTGCTTGGCCTGGACGGGCGGCTCGTCCGCGACCCCGAAGGGCACCACGGTGACGAGCGAGTAGAGCGACTCGTCCTCGTCGTACACGCGCGCGTTGATGCGGCCCTGCCCGGCGAGCTGCCCCAGCCAGAAGTCACGCTGCTTCTCGGAAGCGCACAGCACCAGGTCGGCACGACGCAGCTGCTCGTTGAGGATGCGCGTGGTGTCCCTGATCGACGCCGCCCGGCCCTCGGGACCCAGGTCGCGGGCCTGTTCGAGCTGCTCCAGGTGGATGGGGTCGTAGACGTCGGCCACCAGGATCTTCGACGACTCGACGAGCCACGGTGCGCCCTCGAGCAAGAACCCCTGGAACACGATGACGTCGGCCCAGTCGGTCTGGGCGCGCAGCGCAGGCCCGCCCGCGGCGACCACGTCGAAGTCGGGCGAGGAGACGCTCGCACCTCCCGTGGAGACCAGGCGCACGTCCGCGACCGGGGCGACGGCCTTCGCGATCTCCCACGCGCGGATCGCCGGGCCGGCCATCTTCTCGGCGAGCGGCTCCCCCGTGACGACGAGCACGCGCTGCCGGGAGGTGAAGTGAGTGTCGATGCCGAACGCCTCGACCAGCGCGTCGTGCCCCTCGTTGTACCCCTCGATCGCGTAGGCGGGCTCGATGGCGTGGCGGAACAGCGGGAACAGCTCACGGTCGGAGCGACGGCGCCTGGCCTGGAGGTCCTGGCGCACCCCGTGCAGCCCGGTGGCGATCTGCTCGACGAAGTAGTCGAGCGCGAGCGGACCGGTCAACGCCATCTTCGGGATCTCGACGGTACCGACGTCGTCGCCGCCCGGCCGCTTCTGGAGGTCGAGCTGCGCGGCGTCGGTCCCCGTACGGGCCACCGCGCGGCGCACGGCCAGCGCCATCGCCGCGGGCAGGGCCTTGGCCAGCGACTCGTCGTCGAGGTTCTTGTACATGCTCAGCAACGCGTTGCGCTCCAGGAGGTACGTCTCCCGGTAGTTGCCGAACTTCTTCATCGTCACGTGATGCCGGTGGTACGCCACCGAGCCGGGCACGTACCGCACGCGGTAGCCGAGCAGGTTGAGGCGCCAGCCCAGGTCGACGTCCTCGTAGAACATGAAGAACCGCTCGTCGAACCCACCCACCTCTCGGTAGAGGTCGGTCGGAACGAACATCGCGGCACCCGTACCGAACAACACGTCCTTGGCGACGTCGTACGCAGGAGAGTCGGGCTGCTCGGCCTCGCGCTTGTAACCCATGCCGTACCAGGTCAGAGACCCGTCGACGTAGTCGACGAGGTTGCCGTCCCAGTCGAGCACCTTGGAGGCGACGGCACCGATGGACGGGTCGGCCGCCAGCACCTCGACCGCGGCGCGGATCCAGCTCTCACCCGGCCGTGCGTCGTTGTTGATGAACCCGACCCACTCGCCGCTCGCGTGCGCGACGCCCAGGTTGCAGCCACCCGCGAAACCGAGGTTGGCACCCGACTCGACGACCTTCGCACCCGGCACTGCCGCGCGGATCTTCGCGGCACTGCCGTCACCCGAGTCGTTGTCGACGACGATGAGCTCGAGCCGATCCGCCGGCCAGTCGACCTCGTCGAAGTAGCTCAGGCACGCGATCGTGTCGTCCGCGCCCTGGTAGTTGACCAGGATGACTGAGACGACGCCGGGGCGGGTCGTCGGGGCCTCATGCTCGTGCTTGGCCACGCAGTGGCTCCTCTTCGTCGCTTGGGCTTCGCTCGCCGAGGGTCGGTGCCGGGCCGGCGGGCCGTCGCCCGTGGCCGCGCGCCGCTACCCTGGTCGGCGTTCGACATCCATTCTGGCCTACGCGGAGACTCAGTGGGAATGACTGGCGGGAGCGTTCCAAGTTCTGAGGCGCCGGCCACGATGCCGCGGTTCTCGATCGTCACGCCCGTGTATGACCCCGACGTCGCCGTGCTGCGCGAGACGATCGCGTCGGTGCGGGCCCAGACGTTCCCCGGCTGGGAGTGGATCCTGGTCGACGATGCGTCGCCTGGCCCAGGCGTGCTCGCGGCGCTGCACGACGCCGCCGCCGCCGACTCCCGGCTCGTCGTCGTCGAGCGATCCACCAACGGCCATATCGTCGCCGCGTCCAACGACGGCATCGCCCGGGCCCGCGGCGAGTTCATCGCCCTGCTCGACCACGACGACCTGCTGGAGCCACACGCGCTCGCCGCGATGTCCGCGGCGATCGACGCGACCCCCGACGCCGACTACCTCTACTCGGACGAGGACAAGGCGGGGCGGTGGGGACGGCGCTACGACACCTTCTGCAAGCCGCCCTGGTCACCCGAGCGCCTGCGCGGTCAGATGTACACCAGTCACCTCTCGGTGCTGCGCACCGCGACGGTCCGGGAGGTCGGCGGCTTCCGGGAAGGGTTCGACGGCTCACAGGATCACGACCTCGTGCTGCGCGTCACCGAGAATGCGCGGCGGATCGTCCACGTGCCCGAGGTGCTCTACCACTGGCGGGCGGTGGCCGGGTCGACAGCGGTGCGGCCCTCCGCCAAGACCTACGCCTGGGAGGCCGGACGCCGGGCGGTGCAGGAGCATTGCGAGCGCACCGGCATCGTGGCCCGGGTGGACCTGGGTCCGCGACGCGGCACCTACCGGCTCACCCGGACGGGCACCGTCGACGGCACCGTCTCCGTGATCATCCCCACCGACGGTCGCACAGGGACCAGGCACGGCGGCGAGCGCGCGCTCGTCGTCGATGCGGTGCGCGCGCTCCTCACCCACGCGGGTGGCATACCGATCGAGGTCGTCGTCGTCCACGACCGCCGGACGCCGCCGTCCGTGCTCGACGAGCTGCGCGCGCTCGCCGGGGAGGCCCTGGTCCTGGTGAGTGGGGACGCGTCCGACTCCGCGGCGGCGCGCCGAGATGGCGTGGCGGCGTCGTCGGGCCGGTACGTGCTCCACCTGGCCGACGACGTCGAGATCGTCTCGGAGGACTTCGTGGCACAGCTCGTGCTGCCTCTCGCCGAGCCCGGCGTCGGCGCCACCGGCCCGCGGCTGCTGTTCGGCAACGGCACGATCGCCCATGCGGGCATCGGCTACCGGGCCGCCGGGCCGTACCTGCCGCTCCAGGGTGTGCCCGACGACGAGGCCGGTCCGTTCGTCGCACTCCAGGTCAACCGCGAGGTCACCGCCGTCACGGGCTCGTGCCTGGCCCTCACCCGCGAGACGTGGGATGCCGTCGGCGGGGCCACGGAGACGCCTCCGGGCCTGTGGCAGGACGTCGACCTCGGCCTCTCCGTCGCGCGGCTGGGCCTGCGCACCGTGTGGATCGCCCACGCCCGGGCGCTCTGGGCGGCGACGCCGGAACGCGTGCCCCAGGGGCGCGAGGGGGGCCTCCTGACCGCACGGTGGGGCGCCGCGGGGCCCACCGATACCTGGCTCCCGGACGGACCGGCCGGCCCCGCCTGGAAACGGACGGCGGTGGCACTGCGGCGGCGCGCGCCTCGCTGGCTCGCCCGGGCCCTCGACCGTGCCCGGGGCCGCGGCGTCACCCGCAGGCGGTGATGCGGTACACGTCGACGGAGTCGGAGGACGCGACGAGCTCGAACCCGCTCGACACGTCGACGTCGAACAGACCCGGGGCACGCGCGATCGACGGGAGCTGCGCCGAGCGATCGTCCCAGAAGTACGTGATGCCGAGCCGACGGACCGCGTCACACACCGCAGGGTCGCTGTGGATCTGGTTGAACTCGGTGATCACCGTGCGCTGGTCCTCGGACAGGTTGGTGAGCGCGGCCTGCGGGAAGGCCACCCGGACGCCGCCGAGCGCATAGGCGTAGGCCGCCCCGGTGAAGGGCTCGCCGAGCAGTACCGCGTCGGAGGGCAGCAGGTCACCCATCCGCTCGAGCAGGTGCTGGGTGTCCGGCGTGATGAGTCGCCGCTCCACGGGCGGTGAGTAGGTGGCCACGAAGTCGGAGCGGATGTCTCCCAGCCGGGCGCCGTCGGTATGGACCAGCACCGCCCCCAGGCCGGCGGCCGTGACAACCGTCGCCGTCGCCGTCCCCACCAGCGTCGACCCCGTCAGCACGGTCCGCAGGGAACCGAACCGACCCGGGATCACGAGGCGCACCGCCATCATGACGGCGCGGGCCACCACGGAGAACCCCAGCGCCACGATCGGTGCCGCCGCCACGGGGTAGAACGCCGAGATGCGCAGGGAGTCGGTGTACCAGAGCCCGGCGATATCGCGCAGCGGCGTTCCCTCCGGACCCGCTGCGGCCACGAACAGGGCGATCGTCGCCGCGAGCGCCACCACGAGCCACTGACCGGCGCGCAGGGCGAACGCCGCGACGATCCCCACGATCAGGAGCAGCACGAGCGGCCACATCTGGCGCGGCATCCCCTCCGGGGCGAAGCCCCGCAGCGCGTACCGCAACGCTGCGTCCGCCGGCATGCGCTCGTCACGCGGGAACCCGCGCACGGAGTTGAACAGGTCGGACTGCCACGCGAGCGCCCCGAGGAGAACGACGAGCGCTGCGCCGGCCAGTCCCGGCACGAGGATCCTGATCACGGCGGCGCGACCACGAGCGCGGGCGCGCCCGACGGCGCAGAGGAAGACCACCGCTAGGGCGGGCACCGCGAAGACCGCGAGCGTGGCGACGGCGCTGCCGTGCATGATGACGGTGCCTGCGGCGCCCAGGACGGCGACGACCACGAGGGGGACGGACCAGCGCCCCGAGGTCGGCTCGGGCCGCACCGCTGCCCACGCGACAGCAAGGACGCCCGGGACCATGGCGAGCGCGGCTCCCCAGGGCCACTGCGCGTGCGTGCCGAAGGACGGGTTCGGGTAGACGCCGAACAGGGCCGCCACCACGGGGGCGATCAGTGCCGCCTCCGGGCGCGACGGGAACACCTCACGGGTCAGCGCGGCGATGCCCAGCGACCACACCGCCAGGAACACGAAGGTGGAGGCGTTGGCGGCGGGCGAGATCGCCGCGGACCACGGGGCGATCGCGACCATCGAGTGCCACACCGCGGGGTAGAAGGCAGAGGCGCGCGTCGCGCCGTACAGCCCGATCAAACCGTCGAAGCTCGAGGCGTTTCCCGTGTCACGGATACTGCGGATCGCGTTGAGGTGGAACATAGCGTCGTGCGAGTCGAAGCCCTGGCGCAGCGCAGCCGGATCGACCATGGCGGCGGCGACGATGCCGATGAGCAGGGCCCCGCCGAGCGCTCCCCCCACCCACACCCACGCGTCGCTGCCCGGTCCGCGCGACGGGCGGTGCACCGCGATGCCTCGCCGTGCCAGCGCACGTCCCGCGAGCCAGCAGCCCGCCCACAGGGCCGCGACGAGCACGCCAACCCACGGCAGGCTCCAGCGCAGCCCCACGACGTCGAAGACGACGGCCGCGACCCCGTACACCCCGCTGATCACCGCGGGCGCGACGGTCCACACCAGCGGACCGCGCATCCCGACGAGGTACAGCGCCACCGCCCCTGGCAGGACGATCACGGCGACGAGCCCCACCAGGGTAGGGATCAGTTCGAGCCAGGGCGTGGACACGTGCACCTTCTCTCAGGGTGGATGGCCAGGCGGGAGGGGCCGCGCTGTGTAGGCTCAAAATAGCCGTGCGTCCTGATGTCGGAGCACGGATGGAGCCGCGTGCCCGATGCCGTGCCGCGACAAGTCTGGGAGGACACCGGTGACCGATCCCCTCGTGAGCGTCTGTATCGGCGTTCACAACGGCGAGCGCTACATCGCCGAGACCCTGAGCTCCGCGCTGGCACAGACCTACGGCAACCTTCAGATCATCGTCGTGGACGACGCCTCGACCGACGGCACGCTCGACGTGGTGAAGTCGTTCGACGACCCGCGCATCGAGATCCACACCCTGGACACCAACCGGCACATGTGCTTCGCGTTCAACGAGGCGTTGCGGCATGCGCGCGGCGAGTACATCGCGCACCTGGACGCGGACGACGTCTGGTATCCGCAGAAGACGGCCCGGCAGGTGGCGTACCTCGAGTCGCACCCGGACGTCGGCGCATGCTTCGCGTGGCCCCACATCATCGACGACCAGGGCAGGAACACGACCTACGAGGACGCGGGTCGCGCGGGTGTCACCACCTTCCACGTGCCGAACCGGTCGCACGCCCGGTGGGTGCGCGAACTGCTCGACCACGGCAACCGGTTCTGCCACCCGTCCGCGATGGTGCGGGCGAACGTGCAGCGCGACGTCGGCGAGTACGCCTACGGCATCCTCCAGCTCCAGGACTTCGACCTGTGGACACGCGTACTGACCCGCCATCCGGTGCACCTGATCGCCGAACCCCTCATGGCCTACCGGATCCTGGGGTCCGGGGCCAACGCCTCGACGCTCGACGGCCCCGCCCGCAACAGGCACGACGCCGAGCTCGCGGACATCGCGTACCGGTTCGTCAACGGCCTCCCTGCCGATCTCTTCGCGGAAGCCTTCGCGGACCGGCTGCGGCTCACGGGTGAGCACACGGCCGACGAATGGGAGTGCGAGAAGGCGTTCGTCCTGCTGCGTGGGCTCTTCACGCTGCAGTCCAACCCCGTGCTGGGCCTGCGCAAACTCCACGAGCTGACCCGCGAGAGGCGCTTCGTCGACCTGCTGGAGCGGCGTTTCGGCTTCACGCTGCTCGACCTGTACGCCGTCGGCCGCGCCCCCGTGCTCGCGGACAGCCCCGAGAGCACGCACGAGCTGCACGTCGAGATCCGGCGCCTGCACAACGAGCTGACGATCCGCGACCAGGAGATCTCGAAGCTCCACGCCGATGCCACCGCGCGGGAGGAGCGGATCGCTGCCGTGGCGCGGCGCCCCGAGATCAGGGCCGGCACGGCGGTGCGCAACCTGTCGCAATCTGCCGTCCGGCGGATCCGGGGTTCGCTCGGGCGCTAGAGTTTCGGACCATGCCGAACCCTCACACCGCGCAGCGTGCTGCCTTGCTCGCGGCCGAGCCGATGCGTCCCGCCGGACCCCGCAAAGGCGTGCGCGGCGGCGTCGTCTCGGCGCTGCGCGACCTTGCCGCCCACCGCGAGCTGCTGGGCATGCTGGTGCGTCGCGAGATCAAGGCGCGGTACAAGGACTCTGCGCTCGGCATGGTGTGGAGCCTGGGGCGGCCCCTGGCCATGCTGGGCATCTACTACGTGGTGCTCGGCCAGTTCCTCGGGGCGGCGCGCGGCATCGACGACTTCGCGATCTTCGTCTACACGGGTCTGACGGCGTGGGGGTTGTTCTCGGATGCCGTCTCGGCCGGCACGGGATCGATCATCGCCAACGGCGGGCTGGTCAAGAAGGTCTACGTCCCGCGTGAGATGTTCCCGCTGGCCTCGGTGGGATCGGCACTGTTCAACTTCGGCATCCAGATGGTGGTGCTGATCGTCGCGACGGCAGCACTGGGCCACTTCCCCACCGGAGCTCGCTGGCTGTACTTCCCGCTCGCGCTGGTCGTGATCCTCGTCTACGCCACGGCCCTGGCCCTGTTCCTCTCGGCAGCCAACGTGTACCTGCGCGACATCTCCTACCTCATCGAGATCGCGATCATGCTGTTCTTCTGGGTGTCGCCGATCGTGTACCACTGGACCTTCATGGCCACCAACCTCCCCGCGGGGTGGTCGGCCGGCATGCGCAGCGCGGTCATGGACATCTACCTGGCCAACCCCATCACGCTGGCCATCCTCGGGTTCCAGCGCGCGTTCTGGGTGGCGGGCGACACCCACGAGCAGATCGCCGACCTGGCGGGACGGCTCGGGATCGTCTTCGCTGTCGGCGTCGCGCTGCTGTGGCTCGCCCAGCGGTACTTCACCCGCAAGCAGGCCGACTTCGCGCAGGAGCTGTGATGACCAACGTCGTCGAGATCCGGGATCTCTCCAAGCACTTCTCCATCTCGAAGGACAAGTCGCTCAAGGAACGCATCGTCAACTTCGGGCGCGGCAAGGCGTTCCGCGAGGAGTTCTGGGCGCTGCGCGACGTATCGCTCGACATCGCCTCGGGCACCACCGTCGGTCTGGTGGGCCCGAACGGGTCCGGCAAGTCGACGCTCCTGAAGATGATCGGCGGCATCCTCCAGCCCGATACGGGCACGGTGGACATCCGTGGGCGGCTCGCCGCCCTGCTCGAACTGGGGGCCGGTTTCCACCCCGACCTGACGGGCCGCGAGAACGTCTTCCTCAACGCCGCGATCCTGGGTCTCTCGCGCGCCGAGACCGAGAAGCACTTCGACGCCATCGTCGACTTCTCCGGCATCGAGCGGTTCATCGACACCCAGGTGAAGTTCTACTCCTCGGGCATGTACGTGCGGCTCGCCTTCGCGGTGGCCGTGCACGTGGACCCCGACATCCTGCTGGTGGACGAGGTGCTCGCCGTGGGCGACCTGCCCTTCCAGCAGAAGTGCATGGACCGCATCCGCCAGCTCCAGCACGACGGGCGCACCATCGTGTTCGTCTCCCACTCGCTCGACCAGGTGGCCGAGCTGTGCGACCGCGCCGTCGTCCTGGAGGCGGGCACGGTCATCGCCGACGACGTCCCCGCCGACTCCCTGAAGGTGCTCCGCGAGGAGTTCGACCAGCGCCGCGCCGCCGACCTGGAGAAGCAGCTCGCTGCCGCGGCCGCCGCCCGCGCACGCCTGGGGGGCGCGGAAGGCGCCGACTGGCCGCGGATCGAGTCCGTCGAGCTCCTGGGGCCCGACGGCGCACCGGTGCGGCAGGTTGGCCCGCAGGCGGACGTGACCATCGCCGTGACCATCGACGCCCCCCGCCCCACCGACCGGCTCTCCCTGACCGGCGGTATCGCCAACGCGCTCGGCGTCACCGCGTACGCGACGAACACCGAGATCCAGCAGGCCTCTCTGCCCACCATCTCCGGGCGCACCCGCATCGACTTCACGCTGGCGGACCTGCGGCTCGTGGAGGGCAACTACTCGCTGTTCGCGGCCCTCGACGCGCACGACGGCGCCCAGCTCGACCAGCGCCGCGACCAGACGCCGTTCGTCGTCACCGGCGACCACAAGCAGGGCGGGTTCACCTGGGCAAGAGCGCAGGTATCGGTGGCGCAAGCCTGAGGCGACGCGTGCCGTCGGTGATGGTCGCGCGGGTCAGCACACGATCCGGAACAGGCGCGCCTCCGGCGCGGTCTCGGCAACCAGTTCCAGGTGCGGCCCGGGTGCGAGGCCCTCGAACCCAGCCCACATGGCCGCGTCGAACGACGTGCCGGCGTGCTGCCCGAAGTCGAGGACGTACCCCAGGCCGATGGCACGCACCGCCGAGCAGACCTCCGGGCGTTCCTCGATCTCGCTGAGGTGCGCGTTGACGAAAGCCAGCTCCGGCGTCGTCGGGGTGTCGAAGTAGGGCGCGGTCACCGCACGGTCCGCGAGCGCCCACGTGAACGAACCGCCCATCGCGGGGTTCACCGCGATCAGGGATCCCTCGGGCGTCAACGCCGGCAGTTCTTCGATCAGGGCACGCTCCGGCGCCGAGAGGAACCGGGACGACTCGTTGTAGACCCGGTGCCCTTCTGCGACCACGGTGTCCACACCCGGCGTGCGCAGCCCGAGCGTCACGAACACGCCCGCCAGCAGTCCCACGACGCCGACCATGCGCAGCGCACTCACGGCACCGACGCCACCGCGCGCTGATCGACTCACCACGACCCCGGACAGCGCCCCACCTGCGTCCGCCAGCAACCCGGCCCCGACCGGGACGAGCATGATCGCCGTGATCGGCAGCAGAGCGGCCAGGCGGTACCAGTCACTGAAGAACGGATCGGTGAGGAAGACGCGGAGCCGCCACTCCATGGGCATCCCCGCAGCAGCCACGTAGAGCAGCACGGGAACTGCCGCGCTGGCCACCACCCACCATCGGCGCGGGCGCAGCACGACGGCCAGCACACCCAGAACCATCAGCGCAAGGACGACGACCTCGATGTCGTCACCGCTCGGGCTGAGCGTGAGGCCCGTCCGAACCGCCTCGCGGAGAGCCATGACGGGTGGCCAGCGGCGACCGACCGCCGGCGGGCGTGCCAGACGCCAGATGGCGGCGATCAGCACCACCGCACCCAACCCCACGAGCACGGTCGCCGCCGCCCGGACCGCAACGGCAGGCCGCCCGCCCCGTACCAGCGCGCGCACGTGCTCGCCCGCCGCCGCCAGGATGATCGGAGCGAGCAACGCCGTGGCCACGAGCATGCCCGTGGGCTGGGCGAACACCAGTCCCGAGCACGCCACCAGAATCGTCAGGACACGGACTACGGGAGGACCGAACCGCTCGCGCAGGTCTCCCCCTCCGACCCGCCGCTGTGAGTCTGCAGCACCAACCCGCAGGCATGCGACGCCCAGCGCCACCACACCGGGCACGAGCGCGGTGGTCAGGAACTGGGCGAGGACGACGCCGACCACGAGGAGCTGGTACGGAAACATGCCGAAGGCGCTCGCGAGGATCCCCGTGAGCAGGCCGATCCAGGGTCGACGCGGCACCAGGACATGGGCCAGAGCGATACATCCGAGTGGCCACACGACCGCCGCGACGACCACGCTCAGCGCGTTGACGGTCTCCGGGATGCCCGTACCGGTGAGCTGCACCACCGCAGCGGCAACCGAGTGGAAGCCGAGCGGGTAGAACCTGCTGCCGAAGACCTCGTACAGACCCAGCGACGAGGCCTCCCCCGAGGCCAGGATGTATCGGACCGCGTTGAGGTGGAACTGCACGTCCCACGTCTGGCTGATGGCGGCCGGAACCGCGAGCATGCGCAGCACGTGCCCGCCGACGAGCACGCCCGCCACGAGGGCACCAGCAGCCGCCCAGGCCCACTGCCGGCCGTCCGTGCGCTCACCGAGGCGCGGCGCCCGCATCAGCCTGCGCACCACCCAGGCGACCAGAGCGACCAGGGCAGTGAACCCGCACAACGAGAAGAGCGACCAGGGCACCCCGACGCGCGCCAGCACCACCCCGCCCACACCCACCAGGCCGAGGGTGATCGCAGGGGCGACGGCCGCCGTCACCAGGTTGACCCGCATCACGGTGGCCAGGACGATCAGACCCGGACCGAACAGGACCAGGATGAACGCGAGCATCGAAGGGATGACGGGTACCCAGTCGCTGAAGGTCACGTGCGGTCTCCGGGGGAAGCGGTGTGGCGTGCGCGGTCACCGGTGGACCCCGCGCACTGGCACAGTAGCCGCCGGGACCCCGGTTCGGCTCACCACCGGCCATGGGCGACCGCCGGTGGAGGCCACATTCGTCCGCCACGCCGCGCAACCCCGGACGCTGGTGGGCACAGCACGAGTCAAGTTGCGCTCGGGGATGTTCGGACACCTGCACGAGCAAAAGAACACCCCCGCCCACACGTCCCGACTTACAGGCCGACAGCAGTTACCCCATACGTTGCCTGATCCTTGGTGAACCCCTCGTACTCCAGTTGCGAGATAAGACCTTGCCGAGAGAACGCCGCATACTTCAGGTAACTGTCCGCCATTCGCTTCGCCTGGTCGTACCAGTTCGCCCCGGCCGAGTTTGCACCGTGCGAAGCCTGCGCAGACGTGAAGCCTTCATACTTCAGTTGCGCTACGAGTCCCGACTGCGAGAACGCACCGTACTTCAGGTAGCTCTGGGCGGCGAGCACCGCCTGCTTGTTCCAGTCGGCACGTTGTGCGTCAACACCGTACGTAGCATCTGACGCCGAGAAACCCTCGTACTCCAACTGCTCAATGAGCCCTTCACGGGAGAAAGGCCCGTACCTGAGATAGTCGGCCGCCATCTTGCGCGCATTTTGCTGTGCAACAGTCTCCGTGGATGAAGAACCGGGACCAGGCAGAGCGAGCTTGAGGAACCTGTCGGCCGTGCTGCCAGGCGCTGCGGCGCTCTTGGTGACGATGCGCACCTGAATGGCCTCAAGTCGCCGCGCGCCACCTTGGGTGCCGGACTCCTGCCCGTTGCGGGCCCAGCCGAGCCAGCCATGACTCTGCGCGTGGGTTCGGTAATAGACGTCGAACTGGTTCGCCAGGCTGCCCGTGAGCCGCACCTGGATCGCCTCCACACGAAGTCCAAGTCCGGAGGTGCCGCAGTCCTGCCCGGCGCCGACCCAGTCGCGCCACCCCAGGTTCTGGACGTGCGCCCGGCACTCGATCGATCCGCTGCCACCCGCGCCGGGCACAGTGAGACGCAGCGCCTCGACGCGCAGACCACGCCCCGAGGTTCCGGCTGTGGCCCCGTTGGTTACGTTGGGCATCCAGCCGATGCTCTGCACGTGGCCGCGGTACGTCACACCCTGCATGAATGGGGTGGCCGTCGCGCCCGGTGCGGCACCACCCCGCGGGATCACCTGCACCTGGATCGCCTCGACCCGGCGGGCACCTCCCGCCGAACCCGCCGACGTGCCGTTGCTCGCCCAGTCGAGCCAGCCGTATGACTGCACGTGACCTCGGTAGTAGAGGTCATACTGCGCGGCTAGCTCGCCCGTCAGCCTGAGTTGCACTGCTTCGACCCGCAAACTGCGGCCCGAGGTACCGCACGTCGCGCCGTCCCCGACCCAGTTCTGCCATCCGATGCTCTGCACATGGGCACGACACTGAATCCCGCCGGGGACACGCGCGTTCTCCACTTTGAGCTGAAGCGACTCGACCCGCAGTGACTTCCCGGAGGTACCCGCGGACTGGCCGTCACGTACCCAGTTCTGCCACCCGATCGACTGAACGTGGCCACGGTAGGCAACTGACGGGCCGGTGGCCCCCGCCGCGGTACCCGCCACGCCCAGGACCACCCCGGTGGCCAATCCGGCCGCGGCGATCAGGGACATCGTTCGATGCCATAGGCGCTGGGTCATGGTGCGCTCCTTCTAGGTAGGGGCCCTACCCCACCGCAAGCGCGCGCACGGGAATGCGGGCAAGTCGCTCGCCGCTCGTTCCCACCACGCTCGCGCCCGAGCAGACCGAAGCCGGCGTGCATAAGCGCAGGTCGATGCGTGAGTGACGTCGATCAGTGGCCCGCTTCACACCCTTTCCTGGCGCCGAATAGACGTGGTGCACCAGGGCGCAGTCGTCCGCTCACCCAGGTGCGGCCGTCGCGTGAACCTCGTCGCCGCCAGAAGGGTGCGGCTTTCGTGCCCTTTATCTAGATGCCGTTGGTCATCGACACCGCCAGCCAAACTGCCGAAAGGGCAGGACTGCTGCACCATGTGCTGAGATCAAAGATCGAAAGGCACTACACCCCCCCAAGGGGCCTCACTTTCGCCGCCCGCTTACTGAACAGGGGCAGTCAGGGTGCGTCCGCGCCCTTCGCCAGGTACACCACCTCGATCGCCTCGGCGCGTAGCGACTTCCCCTGGGTCCCGGCGACGGCACCGTTCTTCACCCAGGCGCTCCAGCCGACGTTGGCCGAATGGACTCGGTACCAGACGTCCATGTGCTTCGCCAGCTCACCGGTGAGCCGGATCTTCACGGCTTCGAGCTGCCGCGACTGACCGGTCGTCCCGCAGGTCTTGCCCGCCCCGACGTAGGGCATCCACCCGATGCGCGCCGTGTGCGCCGAGCATTGGACGCTGCCCGACCACTTCTGCGCATAGGGGAGCCATATCTTGACCGCTTCGAGCCGCCGCGACTGCCCCGTGGTCCCCGAGAGCGTGCCGTCGCCCTGTTGGCCGAGCCATCCGAGCCCCGCGGCGTGGGACCGGTAGTTGATCGACCGGTTCGATGCGCTGCCGGTCCCCCCGGGCGCCTCCGCTCCGGCTGCGGTCACGGTGACCTGGACGGCCTCGATCCTCAGCGACAGCCCTTCCGTACCAGCCTCACCGCCGTTACGTGTCCAACCCATCCAGCCGATGTCGGCGACATGGACGCGATACCAGACGTCGTACGAGCCGGACCCGGAGCCGGTCAACCGCAGACGCAACGCCTCCAGCCGCAAGCCCTTGCCGGTCGTGCCGCACGTCGATCCCGACCCCACCCAAGACCTCCACCCGATGCTCGCGGAGTGGGCCTGGCACTGGATGCCGATCCCAGCGGGCAGACCGGAGGTCTTGACCTGGACAGCCTCGACCTGCCGCGACTGGCCGGTCGTCCCGGCCGAACCTTGCCGCTGCCAACCCAGCCAGCCGTGGTCGGCAACGTGCGCCCGGTACACCACACCCGTCACCGGTGGCACATAGGTGGCCGCGGCAGACCGGATGGCGGCGAGCTGGGCGTACGCGTTGTCCCCCGGACAGGTGGTACTGGCCACGTCCCTGTGTCCGATGATCGCCGGCATGGTCTTCACGCTCGATCCGTTGTTGAACGTGATCGTCGAGTCCGGGTCGACGCCGTAGGCCCCCAGACGCCACCCGGCCACGCGGGCCACGGCCTTGACGGCAGCCGCGGGCAGCGTCGCGTTGCTGCTGCACCCGCCGTAGCACCCCAGCACCGAGATGCCCACGGTCGAGGTGTTGAAGCCCGAGGCGTGCACTCCGATCACGGCCCCGTTCGCGCTGCCCGCTCTGCCCTCGTAGACGTTTCCCCACTTGTCGACGACGAAGTTGTACCCGATGTCGCACCAGCCCCGGGCGTCCATGTGGTACGCCTGGTCGGCGCGCAGCTGCGCCATCGCCTGCGCCTTTGTCGAGTAGCTGTTCGGCCCCGCTGTGTGATGGACGACAGCGGCCTGGATCGACGTCGCGGTGTCGAGCGTGCACGTCGGCGCGCGAGCACCCCACGTGGACCGTGAGACATAGCCGGGCTGTGACCAGGCGACGTCGTCCACGCTCACCGTGGACGTCTCGGGAACGGCGACCGTCACGAGCCGGACGTCGTCGACGGGTACGGCATCAGCGGCATCGCCCACCGTGGCGATCTGCACTGCGTCAGACTCCCCGACCCACAGCGGGTCGGTGCCGGAGCGCACCTCCGCACCGCTCTCGTGGGTCCCGGCATCTGGCTCCGCATCGCTCGCCTCGAGTTCGAACCAGTCGCTCCAGCTGCCGTCGAGCGCACGGGCCCGAGCCTGGAGCGCGGGCGAGTCGGCACTCCCCGCCGGCCAGGTGAACCCGACGCTGACGAACGGTTGGTCGACCTCGATGACGGGGCTCGCGGCGCGATCGCCGTCGTCGACGACGTTGAGCACGACGTCGTCGCCTCCGCGTGCCGTCTCGGGTGCGACCGCAGGCTGGTTGGGATCCTCGGCCAGCGCGTCCGGTACCTGCGTGACCGAGTCCGCGTCGTCGGGCGTGACAACGCCGAACTGGTCGACCGCGACGTCGTCCGCGACTCCGCCGCCCGCGGGATCGGCGGCGCCGGTGGTGACGAGGTCCGCCGTCGTCGCGACGGCGGCCGCCGGCACATACGTCTCGGCGGCAGCCTCATCGGCGGGGTCCTGGCATCCGCTGCACAGCACGACGGCGCCGACGACACCCAGCGCCATCACCTGACCAGCACGACGGTGTCGACCCACTGTGACTCCCCTCACACGACGGACGAACCTGTCCAGTGTTGTCGTGTGAGCCGCTTCACAACACAGCCACGCAGCTTGTTACCTATTCGTGACCATTGGCTCGCCTCCGGCCCTGTCGTGGCGGTAGTCAGGTGAGCAGCACGACGTGCCGACCGGTGCGCGTCAGCCCTTGACGAACGGTCCCGTCGTCGACCCCGGGGCCGGCTGACCCTTGGGCACGATGCGGATCTCGACGGCCTCAAGTCGGCGGGAGAGACCCTGGGTGCCGGACGAACTCGCGTTGCTGGTCCACCCCAGCCAGCCGTACGTCTGAGCGTGCACGCGGTAGTACAGATCGAACTGCTTGGCCAGGTCTTCCGTGAGTCGCAGCTGGACGGCCTCGACACGTCGGGACATGCCGGTGGTCCCACAGGTTTGCCCCGCTCCCACCCACGACTGCCAGCCGACAGTCTGCACATGGGCACGGCACTCGATGCTGCCGCTCACCGTCGAGGCGCCGAGCGCGACCTGCAACGCCTCGGCTCGCAACGATCGGCCCGCCGTGCCGGCCATCGCGCCGTCGGTCACCCACGGCTGCCAGCCGATGGACTGGACGTGGCCGCGATAGCTGAGCGTGGGGACCTTGCCCACCCGCAACGGCACGTCCGTCGCGCCCGGGGCGGCCGTTCCCTTCGCGGTGTACACCACCTGGATCCCCTCGATGGCGCGCGAGAACCCTGTCGACCCGGCGTCCTGACCGTTGCTCGCCCAGTCCAACCACCCGAACTGGCTCACGTAGACGCGATACCAGACGTCCATATGGGTGGCCAGCGTGCCCGTCAGGCGCACGCGCACGGCCTCCAGCCGCCGGCTCTGCCCCGTGGTGCCACAGGTGGCCCCGTCACCGACGTAGCCCTTCCATCCGGCGCCGCTCACGTGCGCCGAGCACTGGACCGAACCCGCCCACTTCTGGGCGTACGGGAACGTGACCTGAACCGCCTCCAGGGGCCGGTCCGTGCGGCCGACATTACCGGAGAGCGTCCCGTCACCCTGCCAGTTCAGCCATGCCCGCGCGGTGTATGCGCGGTAGTTGATCGAGCGGTTCGATGCGGAGCCTGCGGTGCCGGGCGCCTCCGAGTCCACAGTGCGCAGCATCAGCTGCACCGCCTCGATGCGCTTCGAGAGGCCCTCTGTGCCGGCCTGACCTCCGCTACGGGTCCAGCCCATCCATCCGATGCCCTGCACGTAGGCGCGATACCAGATCTCGTGCGTCGTCGCGGCGGGCCCGGTCAGCCGGAACCGTATCGACTCGAGCCGGAGGTTCTCACCACTTGTCCCACATGACTGACCCGCCGGCACCCAGGCCAACCAGCCGCGGCTCGCCACGTGCGCCTGACAGTCGATGCCGCTGCCCGACGCCACACCGGTCAGTGACACGGCGACCGCTTCCACCTGCCGTGACTGCCCGGTGGTGCCCGCCGTCTGGCCATCGGCCTGCCAGCCGAGCCAACCCAGGTCGGCCACATGAGCGCGATACGTCACCGCCGGGCCGCTCGGCTTCTGAGCGGCCGCAGCAGCAGACCGGATGGTCGGCAGGAGGTTGGTGCCACTCTGGCCCGCGCTCGGTTCGATGTACCGGCCAGGGCATGCCGTGGCCGAGACGTCCTTGTGCCCGAAGACCCGCGGCAACGTGAGCTTGGTACCCGCGGTGTACTTGGTTCCCGTGGTCGGGACGGTGACGCTCACGGTGCCGGTCGGATCGACACCGTAGGCGCCCAGTCGCCAGCCGATCACCTTCCCGGCCGCCTGAGCAGCCGCCACCGGCAGAGCCGTCACGTCGTAATTGCCCAGGAACGAGACACCGAGCCAGCCCGTGTTGAACCCCGTGGCATGCACGCTGACGACGGCGGCGTCCGCGCTGCCCGCACGCCCCTCGTAGATGTTTCCCCACTTGTCGACCACGAAGTTGTAGCCGAGATCGCACCAGCCGCGGGTGCCCATGTGGTACGCCTGGTCGTTGCGGATCTGCTGCATTGCCGCCGCCTGCGTCGCATAGGTGTTCCCACCAGCGGTGTGGTGCACGACGGCGCCGCGCAGCTCACCGGTCTTGTCCAGCGCGCAGCTGGGTGCCTTCGCCCCCCACTGAGCTCGCGTGATGATCGTCGGCTTCGACGTCGCGAACGTCGCTGCCGCGTCTCCGACCTCGGTCGGCACCGTGGCTGCCGTCGCGGTCACCGACGTAGCGCTCGCATCGGCCGTGAACCCCGCGGTGCTCACGGTACTCGCGGTACCCGAGACCATCACGGGTTCCGGTTCGGGTGAGCCGATCAGCGTCAGTTGCACGTCGTCGGCGGCGAGAGACTCCGTGGCGTCACCCACGGTCGCCACCTGGACGGCATCGGCGTCTCCGACGTGCACCGGGCTGGTTCCTCCCCGCTGCTCCCGGTTCGCCTCGGGGGTGCCCGGATCGGGCGCGGCGTCGTCGTCCTCCAGCGCGAACCACTCGCCCCAGTCACCGTCGACGCTGCGCACCCGCACCTGGAGCTCGGGAGGTGTCCGAGTACCTTCGGGCCAGGTCACCGCGACGGTCTGGAACACGGAACCGCTGACAACGGCACCGCTCGCCGCGCGGTCCGCGTCGTCGGCCGTATCGAGCTCAAGGCTGCCCGCCGCTGTGGTCAGCGCGGCCTCCGGTGGCGGATCTGCGGCGAGCACGTCCGGCACCCGCTCAGGCTCCGACTCCGGGAGCGCCACGGGCACCTCCGTGACGACGGTTTCGCCTGCCGGTTCCCACGAGGTCACCTGGCCGGCTGCCGTGGCGGTTCCCACAGTGCCGGACGTCGCGGAACCCGCACTCACGGCATCGTGACCACGGCCCAAGGCAGCCGCCCCCAGCGCGACCGCGCCTACCGCGATCGCTCCCTGTGCGACCAGAGTTGTCGCGACGAGTGCCCCAACGACTGCCTGCCGGTGCTTCACGGTGCTCCCTCGACGATCCGGGCCGCCAGCGGGCGGCCAACCCGGCCCGTGGCCGGGCACCCAGTGTCGCCGGATCGCCGTTTCGGGCCGAATGACCCCGCCGCGTTGGCGCTGATTGGCGGTCGATGCCCGGCCTCCGCGTCACACGAGGTTGGATGGCTCCATGACAGGTCATTCCGTCCACCTCGGGGTGTATGCGCAGGACGACGCCGCGCAGCTCGCCGCGGCCCTCGACTCGCTGCTGGGCCAGAGCGCTCCCTCGGACGACATCGTCATCGCCGTCGACGGGCCCATCGACGGGGCGCTCCGCGACACGGTGACGCGCTACGCCGACGCGCACCCGGAGATCCGGCCCATCTACCTTCCGGCCAACATCGGGCAGGGCCTCGCCGCAGCCGAGACCGTCCCGCAGTGCCGCTACGACATCGTCTTCAAGATGGATGCCGACGACGTCTGCATGCCGGACCGCATGGCCCGTCAGCTCGCGTTCCTCGACGCGCATCCCGACGTCGCGATCCTCTCGGCACACCTCGCCGAGTTCGACGGCGACGTCGACAACGTCGTCTCGCACCGGCGCGTCCCGCTGACGCACGAGCAGATCGTCGTCCGAGCGCGACGCTGGAACCCGCTCAATCACCCGGCGGTCGTCTTCCGCAAGTCCGCCGTCCAGGCCGTGGGTGGGTACCGGCACGTACCCCGGTTCGAGGACTACGACCTGTGGGTCCGCATGCTGATGGCCGGCTACCGGGCCGCCAACATCGATGACGCGCTCGTGCGCTACCGGGTCAGCCAGGAGAACCTGGACCGACGCAGGTCATGGGCCGCAACCAGGTCCGCATGGACGTTCCATCTCTGGAAGCACCGGGTCGGTTTCGCGGGTCTCCGGGACACCGCGGCGGCCTTGGTCGTCCTCACCGGCGCAGCCTTGACACCAGGGCCGATCTACCGCTGGGTCTACCGGCGCTCACGTACCTGACGCGCCAGTGACGGTCACTGGCAGAATGTCGAGCATGCCTACCACCCACGCCGGCCGGCGCCGCCGCGCCGACATCTGGTTCGTGGTGCCCGCCTACAACGAGGGAACGGTGATCGGCGACGTCATCCGAGAGGTGCGTGCCGAGGGCTTCCCGGTCGTGGTGGTGGACGACTGCTCGCGCGACAACTCCGGTGCCATCGCGCGCGACGCGGGCGCCGTCGTCGTCCGGCACGCCACCAACTTGGGCCAGGGCGCTGCACTGCAGACCGGGATCGAGTTCGCCCTGCGCCGAGGAGCCACGTTCCTGGTGACGTTCGACGCCGACGGCCAGCACCGCATCGAGGATGCCATAGGGATGCTCGACCTGGCTCAGCACGACGGTCTGGGCTTCGTGTTCGGCTCACGGTTCCTCGACGATCGCACCCAGACCGGAACTCTCAAGAGACTGGTGCTCCGGTTCGCCGCCTGGTTCACGCGCAAGAGCACCGGCATGGAACTCACCGACGCCCACAACGGCCTGCGAGTCATCCGCGCGGACGTCGCGCGCTGGGTTGACCTGCACCAGAACCGGATGGCGCACGCTACCGAGATCGTCCGCCAGCTCGGCCGGTCCCGGCAGCGGTGGGCCGAGTATCCGGTCCACGTGCTGTACACCGACTACTCGCGAGGCAAGGGACAGAGCCTGTGGAACTCCGTCAACATCCTTGTCGACCTCATGTTCCGGTAGGAGCACATGTTGATTCAGGCACTTCTGCTCATCGCCATCGTCGCCGTCGTCATCCTGCTCGGGCGCAGCTCCAAGAACGTCAAGCACATGGCGTTCCGACGACTCTTCCTGCTGGCGTTCGCCGCGGCGGCGGTCTTCGCCATCCTGTTCCCCCACGTACTGACGCAGTTGGCCCAGCTCTTCGGCGTCGGGCGTGGCGCCGATCTGCTCCTCTACGCCCTGGTTGTCGCGTTCGTGGGGTCGCTCGCGATGCAGTCACGCAGGGCCACGGAACTCGGACGGATGATCACGCTGAACACCCGCCGGCTGGCCATCCTCGAGGCTGAGACCGAGCTCGGACTCAACTCCGCAACGCGTTCGCCGTCGGCCCCGGTGCGGCCGAGCCCTTCGGCAGGAGCCTGATCTCCACCGACTCCGCACGCAGCGACCGCCCCTGTGTTCCTGCGGCGGCACCGTTCGTGGCCCAGCCCGACCAGCCCACCTGACGCGAATGCACCCGATACCAGACATCCATCTGGTTCGCGGCCTCGCCCGTGAGGCGCAGTTTGATCGCCTCGAGCTGCAGGGACCGACCCGTGGTGCCGCACGTGCTGCTCGCTCCGACCCAGCTCCCCCACCCGATGTTCGCCGAGTGCGCGGAGCACTGGATGGTTCCGGACCACGGCTGACCGTCAGGGAACCGCACCTGGATCGCCTCGATCCGGCGCGACTGACCGGTGGTCCCCGCGAGGGCGCCGTCACGCACCCAACCCATCCAGCCGAGCGATGCCGCGTGCGCGCGGTACTCGACCGGGCGCGGCTGCGCCACGGTGCCCGGCGCCGGGGACGATGACGGCTGGACGAGGATCTGGACGGCCTCGACCCGGCGCCCCTGGCCGGTGGTCCCCGCGGTCGAGCCGTTCGAGGTCCAGTCCTGCCACCCGATCCCCTGGACGTGCGCTCGGTACCAGACCGTCATGGTCGAGGCGTCGGCGCCGGTCAACCGGAGCTGGACGGCCTCGAGCTGGCGTCCCTGCCCTGTCGTGCCGCAGGCGTCCGCCCCGGAGACCCATCCGAGCCAGCCGAGGCCAGAGACGTTCGCGCGGCATTCCAGCACACCGCCCGAGACCCCCGAGTAGATCGCCGTGATGGCCTCCAGCGCGCGGGACTGCCCAGTGGTCCCGATCGTGGCGCCCTGCCCTGCCCACGGCAGCCAGCCGATGTTACTGGCGTGCCCCTGAGCCACCACGGTGGGCGGCATCATGTTTGTGGTGGGCGCCGAGCTCACGATGGAGAACCAGTCGCTCTTGAGGCCCAGCTTGGTGCGCACCTGGTCACCCGTGAAGGTAGTGGTCGACGAGCCGCTCTTCACCGTGACCTTCGCGACGCGGCCGCCATCGGACCCGAGCCCGTTGCGCGCGGTGACCTCCATCGACGTGATGGTGCCGACGCCCAGCTTCTTGGCGACATCAGACGCCTTCAGCGTGGTGGTCCACACACGGTTCGGGTTCAGGGAGACGGCGTCTCCCGCGTCAGGCACCGCAGCGAACGTGCCGCCCGCGGTGTAGCCGCCTGTCGACGACGAGAACTCGGTGCGCGCGATCGCGTTGCCCAGGCGCATGACCCAGCCGTTGGTGTTGGCGACCGCGGTGTCGGAGAGCGAGTTCTCCTTGCTGGTGACGGCCCCTGTGGCACTGACGGTCGCCATGCCGCTGTACACCTGGCATGCCGTGGTGTCGCACGTCTTCGCACCCGAGGTGCGCGCCCCACCAGCCAATGCGTAGCTGCGGGCCGCGACCGCCTGTGCCTGGAGGGCCTGCATGCCCTTGCCGCCGCCCTGGTTGGCCCAGCTCGCCGGCATCTCGCTGGGAACCACGGAGCGCAGGTAGTCCTGCGTGTCCAGCACGTTGACCGCATACTGCACGCCGGAGACGACCTTGACGTCGATGCGGCCGCGGTACTGGGTACCCGACTCGTCCGTGCTCGACGCCTTGCAGACCTTGAGCACCCGGCTGCCGGTGGTGGTCACCTTCGCGGTACCGGTCACCGTGCCCTTCTTGGTCCAGGGACCGTTGCAGCTGCCCCCCGCATACCAGTCGATGCTCGAGCCGTTGCGGACCAGCCGCACCGTGGTGTTCCCCGTGCCACCACCGTTGACGTAGATGGCTCCCGCCTGGATGCGCACGTCCTTGCCGGTGTGCGCCAGGAGTTCCACGCTCATCTCGGGGTTGCCCGCGTTCGTCGCCAGCGTGGCCGGGCTGTAGTAGTGGTTGAGGATCTGCGGCGTCGACCACCCGTGGTCGACGGCGTACCCGAGCGCGCCGTACTGCCCCATCCCTCGCCCGTGGCCCCACCCGCGGCCCACGAACGTGAAACCCGCGTCTGCGGCCTGTGCGGGTGCCGCCAGACCCACCGCCGCGGTCACGATTGCGACCACGCACACCGCCAGCCTGCGCACCTGGGTTGTCATGCAACGAGAGCCTAGGACTCGGCACGTCGACCAGCCCACCGCAAGCAGGTGATGGCGCGGAGGCAACGACACTCACCGCAGCACTCCACCTCTCACCCGCCCGACGTTCGCGCCAAGACGGTAGATTGGCGCGCGTCCCGCCCTGCACACCCGGAGGAATCGTGCGCGTTCTCGTTACCGGCGGAGCCGGCTTCATCGGCTCGAACTTCGTTCACCAGACGGTCCGCGAGCGCCCCGAGGTGCGGGTGACGGTGCTGGATGCTCTGACCTACGCAGGTGACCGGGAGTCGCTGGCTCCCGTCGCGGACAAGGTCACGCTGGTGGAAGGGTCGATCACGGACGCCGCGCTCGTGGACTCCCTGGTCGCGGACAGTGACCTGGTGGTGCACTTCGCGGCGGAGTCGCACAATGACAACTCGCTGAACGATCCGTCGCCGTTCGTGCAGACGAACCTGATCGGTACGTTCACGCTGCTGGAGGCGGTGCGCAAGCACGGGGTGCGTTTCCACCACATCTCGACGGACGAGGTGTACGGGGACCTGGAGCTGGACGACCCGGCGAAGTTCACGCCGGACACGCCGTACAACCCCTCCTCGCCGTACTCGTCGACGAAGGCGGGCTCGGACCTGCTGGTGCGGGCGTGGGTGCGGTCCTTCGGGGTGCAGGCCACGATCTCGAACTGCTCGAACAACTATGGCCCGTACCAGCACATCGAGAAGTTCATCCCCCGGCAGATCACGAACCTGATCGACGGCGTGCGCCCCAAGCTCTACGGCGCGGGCGAGAACGTGCGTGACTGGATCCACGTCGAGGACCACAACTCGGCCGTGTGGGCGATCATCGAGCGCGGCCGCATCGGGGAGACGTACCTCATCGGCGCCGACGGCGAGAAGAACAACCTTGAGGTGGTCGAGACCCTGCTGGAGATCTTCGGCCTGGCCAAGGACGACTTCGAGCACGTCAAGGACCGCCCGGGCCACGACCTGCGCTACGCCATCGACGCCACCAAGCTGCGCGACGAGCTCGGCTGGACACCGAAGTACACCGACTTCGAGTCCGGCCTGCGCGCCACGGTCGACTGGTACAAGGCCAACGAGGCCTGGTGGCGCCCCGCCAAGCAGGCCACCGAGGCCAAGTACGCCGCCCAGGGCCAGTAAACGCACGCCCACCCAGCTCACGCCAGGTAGCCCCACCGTTCGCCAAGCCGGGATGGTGCCGGACCTGGTGGCGTTGATGAGCGGGTGCACCTGGCAGGCAACGTCGCGCATGAGGCCGTGGCGGGTCGCTCATATGATCCGGTCCAAAGCCCCCGGTCTCCAGGCGTGATCGTGCGGAAGTCCTGCTGGACTCGTCGGCGGCACCAATCCAGAGTGTCGCCGACGAGTCGGACGACGTGCAACGGGTCCATCACCGCGACGGCCTCGGCCAGTTCCTCGGCGGCGGTCTTGAAGCCGGTGAAGCCGTCCAGGTCGATGATCGCCGTCACGTGCTTCGCGCCTTGGCAGGGGGTGCCACAACACGTACTCGTCCACGCCGAGCACGCTCACACCGTCGAACCGGGCCGGGCTGGCGATCAGTGCCCGGTGCCTCTCAGCGAGGATGGCGTCGTTGACGGTGCTCCACGCCGCGCCCAGAGACTCGCGTAGACGGCAGACGGTCAGGCGCTGGACCGCGAGTCTGTTTATCGCCAACGTTAACGTCAACCGAGAAAGCTTCGCGCGAGGCTCTACCGCCTTGGTCGTGGTCCTGCCGCCGCACCTGCCTGCAGGCTGGGCACAGGTAGCGGCGCGCCCTGGCGGGCAGGGTGGTTGGCCGCAACCGAACAGCAGCAGAACGTCGTCAGGTCAGGCGGGCAGAAGGTGGCGTCGTGCACGCCGAGTTCTTCCCGATGGGCTGGCATGAGACCCCCATCATCGAGCGCGATCTCGACGCCTTCCCTTCCGCCCCGCATGATCACATTGCAGAGCGGACAGCCCTCGCGCAGCTCGCGGTCACCTTACAAGCGCGCACCAGAACTCGCGTTCTTGCGACCCTGGACATATAGGTGGTAAGCATCGCATACCTCATCCACGTCGCCGTCCATGACTAGCACACCCCTGTCGATCCAGAGGGCACGTGTGCACATGGCGCGCACCGAGGCAAGGGAATGAGAAACGAAGAACACCGTTCCCGCGTTGTCACGAATCGCCTCAATCCGGGCGGTGCTTTTACGTCGGAAGGACGCGTCACCGGTCGAGAGCGCTTCATCAATCATCAGGATGTCCGGTGTGACGATAGTGGAGATCGCAAATCGCAGACGCGACGCCATGCCCGACGAGTAGGCATTCATCGGGAGGTAGAGGAAGTCACCCAGCTCAGCGAACTCAGCGACCGCTGCGGTGCGCGACGCAACCTCGCTCGCCGATAATCCCAGCGCGAGCCCACCAACGGTGATGTTTCGCTCACCGGTCAATTTTGGCATCAGGGCGGCGTTCACGCCTAGCAGTGCGGGTTCGGAAGCGGTATAGACTCGGCCATCTGTGAGCGGCAGCAAGCCGGCGACGGCTCGAAGGAGAGTAGACTTCCCCGATCCATTCGTACCGATGATGCCCACGGACTCGCCGTGGTGCGCTACGAACGAGACGCCACGCACGGCCTTAACCTGCCGGATCGGACCAGTCGCAGGGCGGCCCAGGTTCAGTGCGCGCGACATCACGGAGGGCTTGGAGTCGACGGTCCCCCCCTTGCGGCCGCCGAAGACGCGGTACGTGACGTGCGCGTTATCAACGACGACAGAAGGAGCACCCACCTGGCCGCGCGAAGGCTTCGCCGGGAGATCTTCGATGTCGACCTCGTAGTCAATTTCGTCAGTCACGTCCGTACGTCTCCTCGGCGCGCCAGAAAAACACGAACCCGACCACCAAGGCGACCGCTGCCCATCCCAGAGCGAGACCCCACAGACCAAGCGACATCTGCGCGCTCGGCTCGTTGCCAATGCACGACCGGAACAGGTTTATGAAGACCGTGAAGGGGTTGTATTGCACCAGTGGAGCCCACGGCCCGTCAGGATCGATAAACTTCATGGGGTTGAACATGACGCCCGCTCCCCACCGCCCCAGCGAGAGGAAGAACGGAACGATGTTCGCAATGTCCGGCGTACGCGCCCCCAATCGAGCGAACAGCATGCCGACGCCGCTTCCGAACGCCACCAGGATTAACGACGCGACCGGTAACAAGAGCCACGTCCAACGCAATGGTGCACCCGCGAGTAAACTGATCACGGCCATCACCAGCAAAGCTGGCGCGAACAGGACTGCCTCCGTGAGGATGGCCGAGAGCGGGACGACCGCGCGAGGGAATCGATGCGATCGAACAAGCATAACGTTCGCTGGAATCGAGCCGACCCCAGACATTATCATCTTCTGAATGAACGAATACGCGAAGGTTCCGACCGTAATGAAGGAGACGACGTTCTCTATTCCGTCGCGCGCTCCCAGCAAGAATCCGAAGATGATGACGTAGACGCTCGCGTCAAGCGTCGGACGCAAGATGTTCCATGCCTGCCCAAGGTAAGAGCCCTGGTTCTTCGTGTATGCCTTGGAGGCCGAAAGGTTCCAGACGAAGGAGCGGCGGGACCAGACTGACCTGATGTACAAGCGGAGGGGCGGTCTGCTGCCCGACTGCCTCAGTCCGCTGCGTGCCGCGAGGTCGGCCGCCTGCTCGGATGTCAGCCGCGGCGTGAGCGCGCCCGTAGGCACGGTCGTCGCAACGACAGCCCGCTTGGGCTCGGCCGGGTTGGTCTCGGTCACTGCACCTTCCTCCACGGACGGGGACCTCTAGCGTAGTCGTGGCTCGATGCTGCCAAGGTACACACACGCTCACGTGGCGTCCCACCACGCCGGCGTGCAAGGACTCGGCTTGGAACCGGCCTGCAGCCCTCCTGTAAGGTCGCGTGGTCGGCGCCGATCGCGGCCCAGTACGCACCTCACAGCCACCATGGCCGCACGGTGTCCGATCTTCGCACAGATGAGGCACACACGATGACCCGCGTAATCACCTATGGCACGTTCGATCTGTTCCACGACGGCCACCGCCGCATCCTCGAACGGGCCCGTGCCCTTGGCGACCATCTGATCGTGGGAGTGACGTCGGACGCCTACGACGAGTCACGGGGAAAGCTCGACGTCGTGCAGAGCGTCGTAGACCGGATCGAGAACGTCCGGCGCTCCGGGCTCGCGGACGAGATCATCGTCGAGGAATACCAGGGCCAGAAGATTCGGGACATCGTTGAGCGCAACGTCGACGTCTTCACCGTCGGCTCGGACTGGGTCGGCAAGTTCGACTACCTCGGGGAGTACTGCAGAGTCGTCTACCTGGAGCGCACCCGTGGCGTGTCGTCCACCGAACTCCGCGCGGAGGGCGTCGGGATCCTCCGTATCGGCATCGTCGGCGCAGGGCGGATCGCAAACCGCTTCGTCGCAGAAGCCCGCTACGTCTCCGGCGTCACGGTGGACTCAGTCTTCACGAAGAGCTTTGAGCACGCAGCGCAGTTCGCAGACCGCCATGAGCTCCGTGTCGCACACGAGACCTTTGACCAGATGCTCGCCGACGTGGACGCCATATATGTCGCCAGCCCGCACGGAACCCACGTCGACTACACACGGCGCGCCATCCAGGCCGGCGTTCATGTACTCTGCGAGAAGCCGATGGCCCTGACCAGCACCGATGCCGCGGCACTCTACGCCGAAGCTGGAGCCGCCAACGTAGTGCTCCTTGAGGCACTCAAGACTGCTCAGGCGCCGGGATTCCGGCGCCTGGTGACGCTCGCCCGCTCGGGTACCATCGGCAAGATCCGATCCGTCGAGGCGACATTCACCAAGCTAGTCCCCACGGGACGCGAGCGTCAGGCACCCGATGGCGGGGCCATCAGCGAACTGGCCTCATACCCGCTGCTGGCGATCGTCAAGCTCCTGGGCACCGAGTTTACGGACATCCGCGCGACCCGTCTGATCCCCGAGGACAGCGGTGTTGAGACCTTCGCACGGATCGACCTCCGAACGGACCATGCTGTCGCGTCGGCTCGGGTGGGGATCGGCGTCAAGGCCGAAGGAGACCTCATCATCGCCGGCGAGCAAGGCTACCTGTACGTGCCAGCACCATGGTGGCTTACCTCCTACTTCGAGGAGCGCTTCGAGAGCCCAGGAGCCACCCGACGGCATTACTTCAGGTTCGACGGCGACGGGCTGCGTTACGAGATCTCGGAGTTCATTCAGCTCATTCGTCAGCAACGTTCGAGCTCTCACCATCTCACGGCCAGCGAGTCGATCGCCATCGCGCAGATCATCGAGACGGCCCGCGGCGACAATCGCGCAGTTCTCAGCTAGTCGGGATCTAGCACCAGGCAGTCAGTGCACGGGCCGGTCGGGGCACACCCCGCAGGCGCCGGCGGCACAACATTCAGACGGGAGGTAGTTCGGTGATTGTCAGCGCCCGGGTAGACGAGGTCTATTGGGAGCGGGTAAACCTCCACATCTGGCTGACCCTGGTGGAGGTCCCCCACGACCAAGCGCCGCGCCACTGGGTCGCGGCCCGCGTCCAGAACCAGGAATCGACCGTTGGCACGCAGCAGGTCCGCTTCGATCTGGTGTCGAACGGCAACGGCATCCCGCTCGAAGTGATCGAGACCACACCTGGCGGTCGGTTCCATCTGAGACTCAACATCACGAACGCCAAAGATCGCGCCGAACTTCCCAACGGGGTGTGGAGGATCAGGCCGTACGTGGCGGACGTCCCCTGCGACCTCACCCACATCGACCCGTCGATGTCGGATGCGCTCCGGGAGAAGTCGAAGACGTTCGTTTACCACGGCGGCTGGAATGCATACGTCGTTACCATCGACCATTCCGACCACATAGATTTCCCCGAGTTCCGAATTAGCGTTAGAAACTTCAACCGCC
Organism: Xylanimicrobium pachnodae JCM 13526 = NBRC 107786; assembly: GCA_001592145.1. Lineage (GTDB taxonomy): Bacteria > Actinomycetota > Actinomycetes > Actinomycetales > Cellulomonadaceae > Xylanimonas > Xylanimonas pachnodae. The sequence continues at coordinate 52,435 of BCWJ01000013.1, forward strand.
CCCCGCAGTGGCGTCACTACACCGGCAGCATCTCGCGACGGTTCGCCCAGTGGTCTTTTGACCGAGGCATCCTTCAACTCTGGTTCCAACTCGTCTACAATGTCCTTCGCGCCACACGACCTCGTGGAGGAAAGAAGCGGATCCTCCTCGCGGCCCAGTTGCGCCCCGACATCCGCGACAACATGCTCGTCCTGAAGCGCAGGCTCGTCGATCGCGGGCTCGATTCGCAGTTCAAGATCGAAGAATCTCTTCATTGGAAGTACCGGAGCCTGCGCCACTCGTTCTGGCGGTGGACCGTCATGCTGCGCAAGTTCGCGTGGGCAGACTTTGTCTTCGTCGATGACTGGTGCGCGCTCCTGAGTTACGTGCACCTCTCACGCGACACAACCGTGACACAACTGTGGCACGCGGGTCACGGCGTCAAAGCGGTCGGGCTTGCCCGATTTGGTCTGCGAGGCTCACCTCGCCTAAATAACCCGCACCGCCACTACACGTACGGTATCGTCGGCTCCGAGGGTCTGCGCGACATCTATGCTGAAGACTTCGGCATGGAGCGCGAGGGACTGCTTCCCACCGGAGTGCTCCGCATCGACGACCTCCTGGACCCAGTAACGATCGCGCGCGCCCGCACAACTTTCGCAGAGTACTACCCCAGCTTGACTGGCAAGCGCGTGATTCTGTTCGCTCCCACTTTCCGGGGGCGCGGTTCAGGGACCGCCACCTACAACTTCGGGCTCCTGGACATGGCCGCCCTCCACGAATGGTGCGGGGATGACACTGTCGTCGTATTCCGCATGCACCCCTACGTCACAGCCAAGCGCACCCTGCCGGACGGGACCTACAGCAGTTTCATTCCCGAGGAACTCAGGGACCGACTGATTGACGCATCCGGCTTCCCGTCGTCGAATGACCTTCTGCACGTGACTGATGTGCTCATCACCGACTACTCATCGATCTGCTACGAGTTCTCTTACCTCGATCGGCCAATGCTTTTCTTCGCCCCCGACGAAATCGCCTATGCAGCATCGCGTGGGTTCCACGACGGGTATCGCGAGGTCGTGCCAGGCAAGACGGTCAGCACGTTCGACGAGATGCTCGCCTCCCTACGGTCCGGCGACTTCGAGACGTGGCGGCGGGACCGATACCGGAAGAGGTTCTGCGGTCCCGCCGACATGCATAACGCTGACCGTGCAATCGACTACATCCTCCTGGGCGAGCGCGACTCGGCCGCTCTGCAAGCCCTTGGGAGTCAAGGTGGCCCCCTCGGCGACGACTAGAGATCGGCCGTCCCACTAGCGGACTGATCGGAAACCCAGAACCATCGGTAGAACGAGTGCGCCGCGGTCCGGTTCTTCTCGGGCGGCGGCGTCATGTAGTCACCGTAGTGCCGAGTGAGGTAGCCGTCATGGTCCACGACCTTTCGAACCGTGAGGTGCTCAAACGCCACGTCCTCGTAGCGAGTCCACAGTGTGCGCGGATAGATGGCGCGCGGAAATGCGCGGTGGAAGAACCCGACCAGGCTGGCGCCCGAGTCATCAAATCGGCGCATGTACCTGTCGAGGTCAACGGCGATCTGATGGCCCTTACCATAGTTTGCCAGGTGTTTGGGAAACCAGAGCACAGATTTGCCGAGGAAGTACGGCCACGTAGAGGCACTCGCATATGCGAACCCGCCCGGGATGGATGAAGACAGAGCGGAGGAGCGTGCGAAGAAACCGCGGCGATGCTCGGCCAACGGGCCCGAACTTGACTCGACGTCGTCGGCGTCCGGCATCACATCCATTGGAAACAGATCAATGAACACGCCGGTACCCGGGTGGAGCTGGTCAAGTGTCGACCTATAGACCGTGCGGTTATCGTACAGCTTGGCCCACGGCAGATACGTGGGCGCCACCCGGTGGTGCAGCAGAGACAAGTGCGAGGGTAGCGCCAACTGCAGCTCCGCGAGTAGGAGCTCGTAATGAGGGCGGGTCAACTCCACGTCGATGTCGTCGTCCCACGGGATGTAACCGCCATGCCGGATTGCGCCCAACAGGGAACCTCCGGCCAGCGAGTACTCAATACCCTTCGCGCGGCACACGCGGTCGACATACTCAAGCATCGCCAACTGAAGGTCCCGAAGCTCTTGCTCGGTAACGGGGGCGCCGTACGAGGTGCGGCTCATTCTGGTGCCGTGTAGGTCCGCTTCGCAGCCTCGCCGAGCACACGGGTCCTCATCGTGACGCCCCACCGGCCCGCGTCCAGGATTCCCCCGAACGGGTTCGATTGCCGATCCACCGCGACGTTCAAACGTACGATCCAGCCGTGTGCTGTGGGCTCAACCGTCGGCTCACCTGGAATGGGCCACTCCGTGCCAAGCGTCCGGTGCCGGATCGCGAACTGTACAACGGGGGCGTCGCCATCGAGCAAGCGCGTGTCGAAGCGGCTCCCGTCAACACCGGGCACCGACCAGCGCTCCACACCGTCGGCATCGGTCACGCGCTCACCGGGTAGTTCAAAGTTGACCGTCACCGACATCGTGAACACATCTGGCACCGCCGACACTTCGAAGGACGGTAGTGAGGTCGGCTTGGGGCGCGGCGCGGTGCACTCGTCGATCACCACGGCGGCCAGAGGGCTGGCCCGGAACCTGAGAGCGGCGTTGAATGTCGACTCGTCGCCGGCGCGGGCGGCCTCGAGGGTGATCCGTTTGATCAGCGTCAGGTGCGGGTCCACTGTTGCAGGCACCGCCTCACGCACCAACCTGCGCACAATCGCGTAGTCCTCGGCCCTCCGCACCGCCGAGTGCAACAAGTAGTTCTTGAGGGGAGCTCTCGTGAATGCCTGCGTAGCCGCCTCGACCTGGATCGCCTCGACGACATCGGTCGCCGCTCCGCGATCCCGCGGCGTCATCGTGGCCCGGATCCATTGGCCCCAGTACACCCCTGGCACCTTGGCGCGTGCGGAGTTGTTGGTGCCATCCTGACGGTCGATCCAGCGATAGCACGGCACTGAAGCGAGCACCGAGGCGCGCGGGCGGAAGGCCAGCACCTCGCCCTGGAACTGGTGGTCCTCCAGGCGCACCCGTCCCTCCGGGAACAGGATCTGGTGCTCCTTGAGGTACCCAAGCCGATACAGCTTGTGGACCGACCGCGACTTTGCCAGCTTGTCGCGGACCACGTCAGCCTGGGGGATGTCACGCTGTTGCAGGTCCCAGTACGGAGTGAGCGCACCCACGCGCGCCACCTTGCCGTACACGACGTCGGAGGAGTTTGCCTCCGCAATCGCCACCATCTCCCGCAGCGCATCCGGAAACAACTCGTCGTCCTGGTCCGAGAAGAACACATAGGTGCCCCACGCCATCGCCATACCGACGTTTCTGGGGCGACCCGGCCAACCCGAGTTCGGAATCGACGCAAAACGAACGTTGGGGTCCTGAGCGGCCACTGCTTCTAGCCACGGAACAACAGACTCGTCCGACGAACCGTCGTTGACGAAGACAACCTCCCAGCCGTCCCGACCAATCGACTGCACCTGGATCGACGTCAGAAGCTGGCGAACTTCGGGACCGGGGTTGTACAGAGGGATGATCACGGACACCTTCGGCCTGCGGCCATCCGGGCGTTCCTCACCGGAGCGCGTGCGTGCCACGAAGGCCTCCGCGGACTCAAGCTTCGGCGTGGCGACTCGGTTTCCGGTCAACGCGGCACGAGCACGGGCGAACAACGATCCCAACACGGACGGGTCTCCTCGGACTGGGCGGGGCTGGCCTCAGATACTCTCACGACGGGGAGCTGCCCCACAGGTGCAGCGCCGCCGCCAGCACTCATGCAACGCGTTGGGCCCGCACTCACACCCTTGATGAGAAGGAGTTGTGCGCGCCACGGCCAACAACTCCTTCTCGTACGGTCGCATGGCACGGGCCCCTCGCCCATCGCCCGGCCCCGCTTCACAATCCCTGCACGGATTGGCCGCTGTGAAGCCCGACGGTCCCGACATCGGCACCTTATGCTCGGGGACCGTGACATCACCCCATGAGTCGAGTGCGCAGCGCCGGCACGCACGCGCCGGTCGCTCTGCGGGCACCGCGCAGCCGACGCACGCGCGGACGCGACGGCAGCACCGGGTGCTGCGTGGCATCGCGATGGGCGTCACCGGGTTGATCGTGTTCGGCGCCTCCTCGGCGGCGGCGCTCGCCCTCAAGTACTCCCACAACATCGACTCGATCGACACGGACTCGGCGATGTCGATCGTGCAGCGCCCTGAGGCGCCCACGCCCACCGACTCGAACGCGGGGGTGCCGCTCAACATCGTGCTGATCGGTACGGACGACCGGTCGGGCGAGAACGCGGCCTTGGGCGGCGCTGACGACGGTGTCCGGTCCGACACCACGATGGTCATGCACATCTCCGCGGACCGGTCCCGCGTCGAGGTGGTGTCGATCCCTCGCGACTCCGTCATCGACATCCCGCAGTGCCCGACGTCGTCGGGGGACCTGACCCCGGCGTGGCGCAACGCCCACTTCAACTGGGCGTTCGCGCAGGGTTACGACCACGGCCAGGACGTCGAGTCGGGGGCGCTGTGCACGATGACGACGATCGAGCAGCTCACGGACGTGCGCATGGACGGTTTCATCGCCGTCGACTTCGGTGGGTTCCTCAACATGATCAACGCGCTCGGCGGCGTGACCATGTGCATCCCGAACGACATCTACTCGCCCAAGGCGGGCAACCTGAGGCTGAGCGCCGGCTATCAGACGCTCGACGGGGCGACGGCCCTCCAGTACGCCCGTGCCCGCAAGGGTGACGGCCTGGGGGACGGGTCGGACATCGCGCGCATCGGCCGCCAGCAGGAGATGATGTCGGCGCTCGCACGCGGGGTGCTGGAGAAGAACATCCTCAGCGACGCCCCGCAGCTGGTGCAGTTCCTCAACGCGGTGACGCAGTCGCTGACGATGTCGAGCAAGTTCACCTCGCTGACGGAGATGCCCGGGCTCGCGTACAGCCTGCGCAACGTCAACCTGGCCGGGATCAGCTTCCGGACGGTGCCGTGGGTGCCGGACCCCGACAACCCCAATGTCACCGTGGTGTGGTCCAAGGACGCCGACCTGCTGTGGTCCAACATGAAGAACGACCTGCCGCTCGACACCCCGGTCGGTGGCGTGCCGTCCCCGGCGCCCACGCCCGCCACGGACGCAGGAACCTCGGACGCCGGCACCTCGGATGCAGGCGCGGATGCGGGGGCGACCTCCGACCCGGGTGCCACCACCGACACGCCTGCCGCGTCCGGCTCCCCCAGCCCGGAGTCGACCGAGACCAAGAAGGCCGGCCGTGAGGCGTTCACCGGCGCCGACACCACCGCGACCTGCGGGGCCACACCATGAACCAGCCTCCCCCGTCCTTCACGCCGTCCGGGTCGGGCAAGCGCCGCCCCCCGTCGTCCGACGACGCCGTGGCGATCGGCGGCGCGGGCGACACTCCCGAGCCGACGCGTCGCATCCACCGGCCTGACGACGCCGTGCCGGCGGAGCCTGAACCGCGCGTCCGGCGCCAGTCCTCGCGGGAGGTTCCGGTGAGCCCGGTGCGCCGCTCGTCGGCTCGCCCTGCTTCCGGCCAGCCCCGCGGAGCCCGTGGCGCCGTCCCTGCCGCCGCGCCACGAGACGTGCCCGGGGTGACCCGTGGCGGGGCGGCGCGCGGTGGTGCGCCGCGCTCGATCCCGCCGCGCAGCGGTGCGGCGTCGGACGCCGCTCCGGCCGCGCCGTCCGGCAGGCCCGCGTCGTCGGCCCGGCCCGCGTCGTCGGCCCGGCCTGTGCCGCCTGCCGGGCCCCGCCCGGTCCCTGCGTCCGCCGCCCGCCGCGCGTCCTCGGGCGCCTCCCCCGCGGGCGCCCCGGGGCAGCCTGCCACCGCGCGTCCGGGATCGACGGTCCGTGGGGCCGGACCCGGATCCGCCGCGCGTGCCGGCCGTCCCGGTGGTCCCGGGTCCGGGGTCCCGCGCGCCGCAGCGGGCGCGGGTGGTCCGGCGCCGCTGCGGCCGGGGCGGCGGCGGGTGCGCAGGCGCCGCGTCGTCGGCCTGACGCTCGTGGCCGTGCTGGTGCTGCTGCTGGCGTGGCCCGTGGGGCTGCTGATCTGGGCGAACGGAAAGATCAACCACATCCCGGCGCTGTCGGATGCCGCGAACACGCCGGGGACCACCTACCTGCTCGCCGGGTCGGACGCGCGGGGCAGCGGCGGCGTCTACGACGAGACCGCGGGCGCCCGGACCGACACGATCATGCTGCTGCACAAGCCGGACTCCGGACCCACCGCCCTGATCAGCCTGCCGCGCGACACCTTCGTGGAGATCCCCGGCCACGGCGGCAACAAGCTCAACGCGGCCTTCTCGATCGGCGGCGCCCCTCTGCTCGTGCAGACGGTCGAGCAGCTCACCGGCCTGACGATCGACCACTACGTCGAGGTCGGGTTCGGCGGTGTCGGCGACGTCGTGGACGCCGTGGGCGGTGTGCAGCTGTGCTCCGACCTGACGGTCACCAACGACAAGAGCAACCTGGAGTGGACCCCGGGCTGCCACGAGGTCGACGGTCAGACGGCGATCGCGTTCGTCCGCATGCGGTACTCCGACCCGAAGGGCGACATCGGCCGCGCCGAGCGGCAGCGCCAGCTCATCAGCGTGCTCTCCCACGACGTCGCCGACCCGGGCCTGCTGCTGCACCCCGGCCGCCAGGTGTCCCTGCTGGACGCCGGCCTGGGGGCGCTCACCGTGAGCGACGGCACCGGGATCATCGACCTCGCCCGGCTGGGGCTCGCGTTCCGGGCGGCCAACGGTCCTGACGGCATCACCGGCACCCCGCCGATCTCGAACCTGAACTTCCGGCCCGGCGGCATCGGTTCGGCCGTGCAGCTCGACCCCGCGACGATCGACCAGTTCTGGGCGGACCTGCGGGACGGGAACCTGCCGCCCGGTGTCGTGGGCGGCATGCCGTCCTGACGTCGAGGCCCTTCAGGCGGTGAAGCCCGTGGGCCCGGCCGAGCGGCGGGCACGCAGTGCGGCACCCTTGGCGTGGGCGACCTCGCCCAGCTCGGCCTGGAACGCCTCCATGCGGCCCCGGAGCGCCAGATCCGGCTCTGACGTGCCCGCACCCAGGATCCGCGCGGCGAGCAGCCCGGCGTTCCGGGCGCCCCCGATCGAGACGGTCGCCACGGGCACGCCCGCCGGCATCTGCACGATGGACAGCAGCGAGTCCATGCCGTCGAGGTGCCGCAGCGGCACCGGGACGCCGATCACCGGCAGCGGCGTGACGGCGGCCAGCATTCCGGGAAGGTGAGCGGCGCCGCCCGCTCCCGCGATGATGACGCGCAGGCCGCGTGCGGCGGCGGTGCGGCCGTACTCGATCATCTCGACGGGCATGCGGTGCGCGGAGACGACGTCGGCCTCGTAGGGCACGCCGAGCTCGTCCAGGGCGGTGGCGGCAGCCTCCATGGTGGGCCAGTCGGAGTCGGAACCCATGACGATTCCGACGATCGGGGTGGTGGTCATGACGGGCTCCCGGGGGTCGAGGGTGTGGGTGACGCTACGCGCGCCGGATGACGGACGGGCGGTCACTCGCCGCGCAGCAGTGCCGCCGCGGCGAGCGCCCGGGCGCGCACGGTCTCCAGGTCGGTGCCGCTGACGTTGACGTGGCCCAGCTTGCGGCCGGGCCGGATGCCCTTGCCGTACAGGTTGACCTTCGCGTCGGGGAACCGCTCCAGGACGGTGGGCAGCGCGTCGCTCAGCTCGCCCAGCGTGGAGCCCAGCACGTTGGCCATCACGGTCCAGGGCGCGACGGCGTCGGTGGCGCCCAGCGGAAGGTCCAGCACGGCGCGCAGGTGCTGCTCGAACTGTGAGGTCACGGCGCCGTCGATGGTCCAGTGGCCGCTGTTGTGCGGGCGCATCGCGAGCTCGTTGACGAACACGACGGGTTCGCCGTCGGCCCCGGGCGCCTCGAACAGCTCGACGGCGAGCACGCCGGTGACGTCGAGCCCGTCGACGACGGCGACGGCGAGCTCACGCACCTGGGCGTCGAGCGCGGCGGACAGGCCGGGGGCCGGTGCGATCACCTCGGAGCACACGCCGTCACGCTGGATCGACTCGACCACGGGCCACGTGCGCACCTCCCCGGACGGGCGGCGCGCCACGAGGGCGGCCAGCTCCCGGGTGAAGGGCACCTTCTGCTCGACCAGCAGCGGGGGTGCCCCGGTGGCGGCGGCCTCGATCCAGTCGGTGACGTCGTCCGGGGAGGTGATGACGCGCACGCCCTTGCCGTCGTAGCCGCCCCGGGACGTCTTCGCGACGGCCTCGCCCGTCGGCTCCGCGGCCAGGAACTCGGCGATCACGGTGCGCGCCGCCTGCGGGTCGGTGGGCACGGGCGCCCAGCGCGGGCACGGCAGGCCCAGCTCGGTGAGCCGGGTGCGCATCGCGATCTTGTCCTGCGCGAAGACGAGCGCGTGCGGGCCGGGGTGCACGGGGGTCCCGTGATCGAGCAGGTCCCCCAGCAGCGCGTTCGGCACGTGCTCGTGCTCGAAGGTGAGCACGCTGGCGGGGGCCGCGTGCTCGGGGGCGATGAGCGCGCGGATCGCGGCCTCGTCCCCCGCCGCGCCCACGGGCGCGTCCGTGACGACCTGGGCGGCCGACGACGCCGGGTCCTCGACCAGGACGCGCAACGTCACGCCCAGCTCCGAGGCGGGGGGCGCCATCATGCGGGCAAGCTGTCCACCGCCGACGACGGCGATCACGGGTGCTGTCACGGGTGACCAGGCTACCGGCGCGGAGCACGGGCACGGAAACCCGCGCCGGCGGTGGGGTCACATGCGGCGGCGTCCGCGGCGGCCGTGGGAGGAGATGGTGGTGCCGGGCGGCAGCACCACGTGAGGGTCGAGCGTCTTGGGCACGCCGGCCAGGAACAGCGCGAACACGGCCGGCCGCCGCTGCGCCAGCTCGAGGCGACCGCCGTCGGCCTGCGCGAGGTCACGCGCCAGGGCGAGGCCCAGGCCGGTCCCCTTGCCCGACGTCATGCCGCGCTCGAAGATCTTGCCGGCGATCGCGTCGGGCACCCCGGCGCCCTCGTCGGCCACCTCGACGCGCACCGCCCCCGTGGTTCCGGACGGGCGTGAGCGCACCGTCGTCGTGCCGCCGCCGTGCCGCAGCGAGTTCTCCAGCAGGGTGGCGATCACCTGGGCGAGCGCGCCCGGCGTGGCGAGCACCCGCTGGTCGGCGGGGACGTCGATGACGAGCCGGCGCCCCACCTGCTCGAACGTGGGCCGCCACTCCTCCTCCTGCTGGACCAGCACGTCGCGCAGCCGTACGGGCTCGGTGGTGCCGCCCTGCGAGCGGCGTGAGGCGGCCAGGAGGTCGTCCACCACCGTGACCAGGCGTTCCACCTGCTCCAGGGAGATGCGCGCCTCCTCCTGCACCTCGGGCTCCGACGACGCCGCCTGGATCTCTTCGAGGCGCATCGTCAGGGCGGTGAGCGGGGTGCGCAGCTGGTGGGACGCGTCGGAGGTGAACTGCCGCTCGGCGGCCAGCCGCGCGGCCAGCCGGTCGGAGGTGCGCGAGAGCTCGGCCGCCACCAGGTCGATCTCTTCGACCCCGCTGGGTTCCAGGCGCGGGCGCACCTGACCGCCCGCGATCTGCTCGGCCGAGGCGGCCAGGTAGAGCAGCGGTGCGGAGAGCCGGTTCGCCTGCCACACCGCGATGGCCACGCCCGCGCCGAAGGCGATGACCCCGGCGACGACGACGAGAGCGACCACCAGGACGGCCCTGATCCGGGCGGCCCACGAGGAGATGGTCAGCGTGACGCTCGCCTGGGACGCCGTCTGCGTGGCCACCTCGATGGTGGGCCCGTCGACGCGCGTGCCCGCTTCGACCAGGGTGCCGTCCGGCATGATCACCGAGACGTGCGCCTCGATGTCTCCCTCACGTCCCGACACGGCCCGTTCCATCGCCGTCTCGGAGATGGCCCGGTCGGCGTCCTGCGCGTTCTGGACGGACGACACCAGGCGGTCCAGCCGGTCCGACAACCGCTGGTGCTCGATGTCGATGACGTAGCGGGCACCGAAGATGCCGAGCGGCACGCCCAGCAGGATGACCGCCGCGGCGACCGCAGAGATCGTCGCGAGCAGGACCCGACGACGCACGCGTTACGCCGTTCCGGCCTCGAAGCGGAACCCGAGCCCTCGCACGGTGGAGACGTACCGCGGCGCGTTGGCGTCGTCGCCGAGCTTGCGGCGCAGCCATGACACGTGCATGTCGAGCGTCTTCGTGGAGCCCACGGGGTCCGACCCCCACACGTCCCGCATGAGGGTGTCGCGTACGACGACGGAGCCCGCGTTGGCGACGAGCACGCGCAGCAGGTCGAACTCCTTGGTGGTCAGGTGCAGCTCACGCTCCCCCTGGAACGCACGGTGGGCGGAGACGTCCACCCGCACGTCCTGGGCGCGCAGCTCCTCCTCGTCCGTGGTCTCGCCGTGGGTGCGGCGCAGCAGCGCCCGCACGCGCGCCAGCAGCTCGGCCAGGCGGAACGGCTTGGTGACGTAGTCGTCGGCGCCGGCGTCGAGGCCCACGACCAGGTCGACCTCGTCGGCGCGGGCGGTGAGCACGAGGATCGGCACGGTCAGGCCACTGCCCCGCAGCTCGCGCGCGACGTCCAGGCCGTCCATGTCCGGCAGCCCGAGGTCGAGGACGACGACGTCCGCGGTCCCGGCCGAGTCGATGGCGCCTTGACCAGTTCCTTGCACAATCACGTCGTAACCCTCACGCGTGAGGGCCCGTGCCAATGGCTCGGCAATCGCCGGGTCGTCTTCGGCTAGTAGCACGCGGGTCATTCCGGCATGGTAGCGCCAACTGCGCCCCTCGCCGACGAAAGTGGCGTCGAGCCACGTCATGACGTCGCACAGCGCACGCTACCGCAAGGCCGCTCCACGCGTGCCGCCCCGCAGGTCAGACCGGCGGATGACGCGCCGTCGGTGCCCGCCCCACCCCGGGGGGACGCCCCCACGCGTCAGGCCACCTAGCCTCGGGTCATGAGCTGGCACGCGCGCGCCTCCGCATGGTCGGAGGCCCACCGCTTCCCGATCGACGTCGCCCTGACGGCGGTGCTCGGGGTGCCCGGCGTCGTGCTCTCCGCTCGGGTGAGCGCGGCCGGTGAGCTCACCGAGTCGCACGGGCCGCTCGCGGTGGCCATCTGGGCGGCGCTGCTCATCGCTCCCCTCGCGTGGCGACGCGTGCGCCCGGTCGGCTCCACCGGGGCCGTCGCACTGGTGGCCGCCGCGCACGTCATCGTGGGCGGCATCCCGCTCATCCTGCCCGCCGACGTCGCGATCCTCATCGCGCTGTGGTCCGTCACCGTGTACGGCCCCACGTGGGCGCACCGCGCAGCCATCACCGTAGCGCTGACAGGAGCGGCGCTCCTGAGCCTGTCGTTGGTGCTCGGCATCGGCCTCGGCACGACGGACACCACCAGCGTCGCCGCGCTCGGGATCATGAGCTCGATCGTCGCGCTGGCGGTGTGGTCGTTCGGCCTGGTGCGCCGCGCCCGGCTCGAGACCCTCAGCGCGCTGCGCGACCGCGCGCACCGCCTGGAGCTGGAGCGCGACCAGCAGGCCACGATCGCGACCGCCGCCGAGCGGGCCCGCATCGCCCGCGAGATGCACGACATCGTGGCCCACTCCCTGTCCGTGATCATCGCGCAGGCGGACGGCGGCCGGTATGCCGCCAAGGCGAACCCCGACGCCGCCGCGCACGTGCTCGAGGTGGTCGCCGAGACGGGGCGGGCCGCGCTCGCCGACATGCGCCGGCTGCTCGGCGTGCTCCGGTCCGACGACGCCGGACGGCCCGGGCGAGGCGGCAGCCCCGCTCCCCTGACGCCGCAGCCCGGCATGTCTGCGGCGGGGGCCGGGTCGCCGGCGGGACCCCCACCGCCCGGGTCGCTGCAGCCGGCAGCACCGTCGTCGTCGGCCCCGACGGACGGGGCAGCGGCGTCGTCGGCGTCCTCGGCGTCGGGCCTGGACGCCGTGAACGGACCGGAGCCGACGCCGGACGCGGCCCCGCTGCCCACGCAGATCGACGACGCCGAGCTGGGCGCGCTGGTGGACCAGGCCCGCGACGCGGGCATGAGCGTGTCGCTGGTGCGCGTGGGCGAGGCGCGGCGGCTCCCGCCGGGTGCGGGGCTGACGCTGCACCGCATCTGCCAGGAGTCGCTCACCAACGTGCGCAAGCACGGCGGCCCGAGCGTCAAGGTCACCGTCGTGGTGCGCTGGGGGGCCGGGAAGGTGGAGCTGGAGGTCTCTGACGACGGCCGCGGCGCCGCAGCCGCCGACGACGCGCCCGACGGGTACCAGCCGGGCTACGGTCTGCTGGGCATGCGCGAGCGCGCGGCGATGTTCGGCGGGCAGGTGACCGCCGGGCCCAAGCCCGGCGGCGGGTGGCGGGTGCGGTTCACGATGCCGCTGCCGTCGTAGCGTCAACAGGTGAGTGGAGGAGCGCACGTGAGCGTGGAGGCAACGGCAGACCCCATCCGGGTGGCCCTGGTGGACGACCAGCAGATGGTGCGCGCCGGGTTCGCCATGGTGATCAACTCGCAGCCCGACATGACCGTGGTGGCGGAGGCGGGTGACGGCGTCGAGGCCCTGCGGGTGCTCGGCCGCGAGCGCGCCGACGTCGTGCTCATGGACGTGCGCATGCCCCGCATGGACGGGCTCGCCGCCACGGCGGAGCTGACCGCCCTGCCGGACGCGCCGCGCGTGGTGGTGCTGACCACGTTCGACATCGACGAGTACGTGCTGGAGGCGATCCGGGCCGGGGCGTCCGGGTTCATGCTCAAGGACGCGCGGCCCGAGGAGATGCTCGCCGCGATCCGCACGGTGCACGCGGGCGACGCCGTCATCGCCCCGTCGTCCACCCGGAGGTTGCTGGAGCACCTGGTCACCGCGCTGCCGGCGCCCGAGGCCGACGTGCCGCCGTCGCCCGCGCACCAGGCGCTGGCCACGCTGACCGACCGTGAGCGGGAGGTCCTCGAGCTCATGGCCCGCGGGCGGTCCAACACGGAGATCGCGGGCGACCTGTACGTCGCGGAGGCCACCGTCAAGACGCACGTGGGCCGCATCCTGGCCAAGCTCGACGCGCGGGACCGCGTGCAGGCCGTGGTGCTGGCGTACGAGACCGGCGTGGTGCGGCCCGGCCAGTGACCAACCACGGGTGAGGCGGCGTCCGCCCTGGGTATGACGTCGCGCCCGCCGCGAACCCGTCCTCGGGGCGACGCGGGGCGACTCCCCCGGTCCGTAGGTTGAGGAGCGTTCCCGCACCTCGCCTACCTGACGGAGATCACCCGTGGACACCACCGTGTTCGTCCCCACCGACGACACCCGCACCGACGGCCGCGCCGTCGCCGCGGTACGCGCCCGCTCCCTGACCAAGACCTACGGCAGCGGCGCCGCGCAGGTCCGCGCGCTCGACGGCGTCGACGTCGACTTCGAGGGCGGGAGGTTCACGGCGATCATGGGGCCGTCCGGCTCCGGCAAGTCCACCCTCATGCACCTGCTGGCGGGCCTGGACTCGGCGACGAGCGGCCAGGCGTTCATCGGCACCACCGAACTGACCGGGCTGGGCGACAAGGAGCTGACCCTGCTGCGCCGCGACCGCGTCGGGTTCGTGTTCCAGCAGTTCAACCTGCTGCCCATGTTTGCCGCGGAGCAGAACATCACGCTGCCCGTCGAGCTCGCCGGGGGCGCGGTGGACCGCGAGTGGCTCGCCACCCTGACCCGCACCCTGGGCATCGAGGACCGGCTCACGCACCGCCCCGCCGAGATGTCCGGCGGGCAGCAGCAGCGCGTCGCCATCGCCCGGGCGCTCATCGCCAAGCCCGACGTCGTGTTCGCGGACGAACCGACCGGCAACCTGGACTCCCGCTCCGGCGCGCAGGTGCTGTCCTTCCTGCGCCGCTCCGTGCGCGAGCTGGGCCGCACCATCATCATGGTCACCCACGACCCGGCGGCCGCCGCGTACGCGGACCGCGTCATCCTGCTCGCCGACGGCCGCATCGCCGGCGAGATCAGCGACCCCACCCCCGAGGCCGTGCTGGCCGGGCTGGACGCGCTGCGCTCCCTGGAGGCCCCCCTCGCGGGCGACGCCGAGGTGGGCGCCTGATGCTCCGCCTCACGCTGGCGCAGATGCGCCGCTCCCTGCCGCGCCTGACGGCCGCCGGCATCGCCATCGTCATCGGCACCGCGTTCGTGGCCGTGACCCTGCTGGCCGGCAACCTCATCTCCCGGTCCGTGTACGACCGGGTCGCAGCGCCCTACGCGCAGGCCGACCTGGTGCTGGACGGCAACCTCGACGCGGCCCGGCTCGACCAGGTGCGGGACACCGCCGGCGTCGCGGCCGCGGACCCACAGGTCAGAGGGTTCGCCGCGCTGACCTCGGCGAGTCGCACGGTCAACCAGATCGTCGTGCCGACGGCGTCGGACCCGCACCTGATGGCGCTGACGCTCGCGGACGGTGCGTGGCCCACGGGTGACGACCAGGTCGCGATCCCGCCGGACCTCGCGCAGCGCCTCGACGCCACGGTCGGTGACGACCTCACCCTGAGCAACCCCACCTGGGTGACCACCGGCTCGGACGACGACCAGGCCGCCGAGCCCCGTGAGGTGACGGTGTCCGGCATCGTGGGTGACCCCACCGGGGCCTTCTCCCGGTACGGCGGTGCCGTCGTGCAGGACGCCGCCGCGCTGACGGACATGGTGGCGGGCTCCTGGATCGACGGCAGCCCCGACACGGTGCTCGTCGCGCTCGCCGACGGCGCATCGACCGCCGACGTGCGTGCCTCGCTCGCCACGGCGCTCCCCGACGTGCAGATCCACACGCCCACCGAGATCGCCCAGGCGCGCACGCAGTCGCAGACGGGCGGCGAGAACTTGATGTTCCTCGTCTTCGTGCTGACCTTCGCCGCGATCGCCCTGTTCGTGGCCGGCCTGGTCATCTCCAACACGTTCCAGGTGCTGGTCGCGCAGCGCACCCGCACGCTCGCCCTGCTGCGCGCGGTGGGCGCCGGCAAACGCCAGGTGGCCCAGAGCGTGCTGGTCGAGGCCGCCCTGCTCGGCGTCGCGTCGTCGGCCCTCGGAGTGCTGCTGGGCTGCGCCGTGGCGCAGGGCGCCGTGTCCGTCGTCGCACACACCGACCTCGCGGACTACGTGCCGGGAACGCTCGCCATCACCTGGCCCGTCGTGGTGCTCCCCCTGGTGGTGGGCACGGCCGTCACCGTGCTCGCCGCGCTCGTCCCCGCCCGGATGGCCACCCGCGTCGCCCCGCTCGCCGCCCTACGCCCGATCGACGGCCCCACCCTGGAGAAGGGTTCTGCGGGGCGCGTGCGACTGGTGGTGTCGCTGCTCATGGTGGTCGGCGGGCTCGCCCTGCTGGTGGGAGGAGCCCTGGCCGGCAGCGTCGGCGACAACGCCGGGATGGGCCTGCTCGGCGCCGTGACGGGCAGCATCGTGTCGTTCGTCGGACTGATCCTGTCCGCGGTGTTCTGGTTGCCGCGCATCGCGTCGTGGTCCGGCCGGCTGGTGGGCCTCAGCGGCCCCACGGCACGGCTCGCCGCCGCCAACACGCTGCGCAACCCGCGACGCACCGCGGCGACGTCGACCGCCCTGCTCATCGGCGTCACCCTGGTGGTGACCATGTCGGCGGGCGCGGCGAGCGCCCGGCACACGCTCACGTCACAGCTCGACGAGCGGTACCCCATCGACGTCCAGGTCTCGGTGAGCTCGGTGGACTCCACACCGCCCGTCGTCTCGCCCAGCCTCGCCACCGCGGTGGAGAACGTGGACGGCGTCGAGGCGGTCGCCCACCCGGCGACGTCGTGGCTCACGATCGACGGCCGGTACCTCGCCGACGACGGCACGCTGGTGGTGGGACCCGTCCCGGACGGGACCCCGCAGGACCGCCGGTTCAGCGCCAGCGTCACCGGGATCACGGTGGCCGACGCGACGGCGACCCTCCGCGACGCCGGCGTCTACCAGGGGCTGGCCGCGGACACCGTCGTGATCCCCGACTATGTGGCGGACTCGGGGGAGATCACCGACGGCGACCGGATCACGGTGCGGGGTCCCTCCGGAGACGTGACCCTGACCGCCGTCGTCAGCGCCACCAACAGCATCGACTCCCTGCTGGTGACGCCCCAGAACCTGGCAAAGGCCGACGCGAATGCCGTCGCGAACACGCTCTGGGTGGCCCTGGCCGGGGACGGCACCGCGGCGGTCGGGCCGCTGCGGGACGCCGTGGCCGACGCGGGCGACCTGGCGGTCGTCAGCGGCGCCGCGCTGGATCGGGCCGACTTCGAGCAGGTGATCAACATCGCGCTCGGGATCGTCGTGGGCCTGCTCGCGGTCGCCGTGATCATCGCCCTGATCGGCGTGGCCAACACCCTGTCGCTGTCCGTGCTCGAGCGGCGCCGCGAGTCGGCGACGCTGCGCGCGATCGGCGTCACCCGGGGGCAGCTGCGGTGGATGCTCGCCGTCGAGGGCATGCTCATCGCCGGGGTGGGCGCGGTGCTCGGCATCGTGCTGGGCATGGTGTACGGGTGGGCGGGCTCGTTCGCGGGGCTCGGCGTCATGGGCCCGGTCGAGCCGGCCGTCCCATGGCGTGACATCGCCCTCGTGGCGGTGATCGCGCTGGCCGCCGGGCTCGTCGCCTCGGTGGTCCCCGGCCGAAGCGCTGTGCGGCCGTCCCCGGTGGTCGCGCTCGCCGCGGACTGAGCCGGAGCGCAGCTCCGGGTGGAGGCCGAGGAACGAGGCATCCGCCCGGAGCGGAGCGCAGGCTGGTTGTCCACAGGGGTCCCGTGACGGTGCGGCGGTGGCGGCATCCTGGGCGGCATGCTTGGCGCCACCCGCATCACCGTGCATCCCGGCGAGGACGTGCTGCTCCCTGCCGGGGTGCCGTTCGACGGCCTGCGCGGCCCCTTGGCCGACCTGTTGCGGCGCCCCGAGCTCCGGCACGTGCCGATGCTGGCCGACGGCGTCGACCTGAGCGGGAGCACCGTGGTCGGGGAGCGGCCTCTGCTGCCCGGGGTGACGGTGCGGGCCGCAACGCCGGTGCGACGTGCCGCGGCCCCGGGTGCGACGCTCCGCGACCCGGCCGCTCGTCTCTCCGACGTCGTCGCGGCGCCCTGGGTCGTCGCGCGGACCACGGGTGCGCAGGCCGGCGAGCTGTGGCCGTTGCGGCCGGGGGCACCCATCGACCTGCCGGGCGGGTTGCGCGCCCGGGTGACCCGCCGCGGCACGGTGCGTGTGGGCGGGCGCATCCGGCGGTGGCGCCCGGGGGTGCTCGTCCACGCCGGGGGCGGCTACCTCCTGGCGCGGTCGGGGAGCGCGGAGGAGCTGCTGGCGGGGATCGCCCCGGCGGTGGCGCCCGGGTCGGCCGCGGCGGCGCGCACCTCGCCGGCCACCATGGTGGGTACCGCCCTGCTCCCGGCGCTGGGCGCCGTGACGCTCGCGGTGATCCTGCGGCAGCCCACGTTCGCGCTCTTCGCCGTGGTGGGCCTGCTCGGCGCGGTTCCTCAGGTGGTCACGGCGATACGCCGACGCCGGGCGGACGCCGACCCGGCCGGCGGGGTCGCTGCAGGTCGTGGCGCTGGACCTGGCGCCGCCGGTCGACGCGCCCGAGGTGGTGACACGGCGGGCCGCGTGCGTCGCTCCGCGCGCGGGGCCCGCGCCGAGGCCGCCGCGCCGCCGGGCGGTCTGCCCGCACCCGACGTCCTGGCTCGCGCCGCGACCGCCGCCCTGGCCGCGTCGGACACCACGTGGCGGGAAGTCCTGCGGGAACGGTCGGCGGCTCCGCTCCGGGACGGTCCGTCACGTGCGCCGCACCGCCCGGCCCGGGCGGCCCTCCCCGACGGAGCCCTCGCGGTCCGGGGGCCGGGGCCTGACGCCCTCGCCGCGGCGCGGGCCGTGGTGGCGGGACTGGTGGCCGAGGGGCGGGCGGTGCACGCGTCGGGGCCGCACGCGAGCGCATGGGCCTGGTGCCGGTGGATCGACGGCGATCCCACCGTCGTGGTGACCCACCCGACCGGCCCCGATGACCCGCTCGACACCGCGAGCGCCGCCCACCGGGCCGGCGACGACGTCGTCCTCGTGCTGCCGCCAGGTGCCGCCGTGCCGCCGTGGTGCCGGGCGGTGCTCGACGTCGCCGGCGCACGGTCCACGCCACCCTCGCCGTCCACGGTGGTCGCGCATCACGGGCAGGCGGGCGGGGGCGTCGTGTCCGGGCCGTTCGTGGGGGTCACCGAGGCGTGGGCGGAGCGGTTTGCCCGGCAGGTGGCCGCGGTGCGCGCACTGGGCCGCGACATCGGCGCGGTGTGCACGCGGGCGGGAGCCGGGCGACCTGAGGACGCACGGGACACACCCCCGGACGGCGCGGGCGCGGCAGACCCGGCGGACGCGCGGCTACCGGCCGTGGTGTCGCTCGCCACCCTGCTGGCGACGGCGGACGACGGCGCGGGCGTCGGCGTCTGGGAGATCCCGCTCGGGGTCGGCGTGGACGGCCGGACGGTGACGTTCGACCTGGTGGCCGACGGTCCGCACCTGCTGGTGGCGGGCACCACGGGAGCCGGCAAGTCGGAGCTCCTGCAGGCGCTGGTGCTGGCGCTCGCGCTGCGGCACACCCCCACCGAGCTGACGCTGGCCCTCATCGACTTCAAGGGTGGGGCGTCGTTCGGCCCGTGCGCGGGGCTGCCGCACGTCGTCGGGCAGGTGAGCGATCTGGACGTCGGGCTCGCCGCGCGAGCGCTGGACGGGCTGCGTGCCGAGCTGGCGCGGCGCAAGGCGCTGCTGGCCGAGCACGGTGTGGCCGACGTGGCCGCGCTGCCGTCGGGTGCCGTGCCGCGGCTCGTGGTGGTGGTCGACGAGTTCCGGGCGCTCGCCGACGATCTGCCCGAGCTGCTGCCCGGTCTGCTGCGGGTCGCCGCCCAGGGGCGCTCCCTGGGCGTGCACCTGGTGCTGGCGACGCAGCGCCCCGCGGGGGCGGTCTCGGCGGACGTGCGCGCCAACGTGTCCGCGCGCCTCGCGCTGCGGGTGGTGGACGCGGCCGACTCGCACGACGTGCTCGACTCCCCTGCCGCGGCCCGCATCCCGGCCGGCGTCCCGGGCCGCGCCGTGCTGCGGGTCGGCGCGGGCGAACCGGTGGCCCTGCAGTGCGCGTACGCGGGTGCGCCCGCGGCGTCGTCCGCTCCGGCGGCGGTGTACCGGGCGCCGACCTGGCCGGACCGGGCCGCTTCCCGCCCGTCGGCGAGCGCCACGTCGGGTGCGGGGCCCGACGTCGTGGCCGGGCTCGTCGAGAGAGCGCGGACCGCGGCCGCGGCCTCCCCGGCTCCGCCGTGGCCCGCACCATGGCTGCCACCCCTGCCTGCGACGGTGGACCTCGCCGACGTCGGCGAGGCGACGCTTCGCGGGCCGCACGGCACGGGTCCCGCTGCGCTCCCCCTCGCGCTCGGCGACGCGCCGACCGTCCCGGCGCGGGTGCCGGTCGCGTGGGACCCGGCCCACGGGCACCTGGCGATCCTGGGGCGGGCGCGATCGGGTCGGTCGACGGCGCTGCGCACGCTCGCCCACGCGGCCCTCGAGCGCGGCTGGCACGTGCACGCGCTCGTCCCTCCGGCGTCGGGCGCCGCGCTGGCTCCGCTGGCCGGGCACCCGGGGCTCGGCACGCTGGCCGGTACCGGAGACCCACGCCGCGCGGTCCGGCTGCTGCGGCTCCTGCGCCGCCGCCCCCCGGGCGCCCCACCCGCACTGGTCCTGATCGACGACGTCGACGAGCTGCGCGCGGCGCTCGCCACACCCACGGGGGACCCCGTGGCCGCCGCGCTGGCGGACGGCACGGCCGCGTTCGCGGTCACGTCCGCGTCGGCGGGGGTCGGGGGGCTCGCCTCCCGGTTCGGCCCCCGCCTCGTGCTGACGAGCTCCGATGCGACCGCCGATGCGATGCTCGGCGCGCCGTCCCGGTTCGCGGGTCGCGGTGGTGCTCCGGGGCGCGGGGTCTGGCTGGGAGGTGCGGAGCCGCTGGAGTGCCAGGTGGCACTCGCGCAGGGACGCCCGGAGCCGGGCGCTGCCGGGGACCACCCACCGGCCCGGGTGCTGCCGCTGCCCCGCACCGTCGACCTCGCCGCCCTGCGCCGGACCGCGCCGCACGCGATCGGCATC
This sequence comes from Xylanimicrobium pachnodae JCM 13526 = NBRC 107786, assembly GCA_001592145.1. Classification (GTDB taxonomy): domain Bacteria; phylum Actinomycetota; class Actinomycetes; order Actinomycetales; family Cellulomonadaceae; genus Xylanimonas; species Xylanimonas pachnodae. The sequence goes on from BCWJ01000013.1 coordinate 72,633, forward strand.
GGCGGCGACCAGGCGGTGCCGCTCGGGCTCGCGGCTCCGAGCGGCGCCCTGGTCGTCGGCCCCCGTGGGGCGGGCAGGACGACGACGCTGCGCCTGCTGCTGGGTGCTCTCGCGGCGCCCGGCACCCACCGCAACGGTTCCGCGACGCCGCCGGTGGTCATGGCCCGTGACCGGGCTCTGCTCGCCGAGGCGGCCCGGCGCGGGGCGCGCGCGGAGCCGCCCACCGGGGTCGCCCTGCGCACGCTGCTCGCGCAGCTCTCGCCGCACGCCCCTCACGACCGGGAGGGGTCGCTGCTCGCACCTGTCGTGGTGATCGACGACGCCGACGTCCTCGCGCAGAGCGCACCCCTGGAGACGGAGCAGCTCGCCGAGCTGGCGGCGGACGGGGCGGTGACCGTGCTCGCCGCGGCCGGCACGCTCACCGCCGCGATGGCCCAGCGGGGACTGCTCGCCCAGCTCCGCGCCACCCGCACCGGCCTGGTGCTGTCGCCCTTCGACCGCGGGGCGCAGGACGTGTTCGGCGTGCCGCTCGACGACGCCGTGGACCCAGGGGCGCCCGGACCCGGGCGCGCGGTCCTGGTCGAGGACGGCGCCGTCACGGCGATCCAGCTCGCGGCGCCGGGGGAGGAAGCGCGCCGACCCGGGGAACCCGTCAGCGCCCGGTGGTCTCCGTGACGACCCGGGGCAGGAGAAGGACGAACACGACGCCCGCGGCGAGCACCACCAGCACGACGCCCAGGAGCACCGCCCACACCGAGCCGGTGGCGATCGCGGTGGCGCCCACCACGGCCTGGAACAGCTGCCAGGTCATCGCGACCGACCGGCCCGTGCGCCGGCCCCGCGCCATCGCCCGGCCGGCGGCGACCAGCGCCCACGCGATGCCCAGGGCACACACGACCAGGAACACGGCCATCGCGATCTGGCGCCCGGCGAACTCGCCCCGCACGACCAGGTCGACCACCACGGCGAGCGCGCCGACGGCCAGCAGGAGGGCCTCCCCGGTCAGCGCGGCCCGGAGCACTCGCACGCCGGGCGATGGCGCGCGATGATCGGAACCTGCGCCCTCAGGAGCCGGTCCCGGTTCGGTCGTGGGGTGCTGGGACATGAACGAACACCCTACCTGTGACCTGCGGTTCTTCGTCAGTGTGAGCAAAAACTCAGGGGTCGGGCACCAGAAATCTGGCGATTACCTCTTGTGCCCCGCTTCACGAGATGTGAATCTTAAACCAGTTCCCCCACCAACCAATCGGCTGACCTGTGCCCTCCTCCCGCTCCCGTCGCATGCCTGCGCGGAGCGGGTTCCGCGTTCGCTCGCAGAACGAGGAGCGCGGGCCGAGCCACCGCGACACCCAAGGAGATCGACATGGATTGGCGCCACAAGGCCGCCTGCCTCGACGAGGACCCCGAGCTCTTCTTCCCCATCGGCAACACCGGCCCCGCGCTGCTCCAGATCGAGGAGGCCAAGCAGGTGTGCCGTCGGTGCGAGGTCGTCGACACATGCCTCAAGTGGGCGATCGAGTCCGGCCAGGACGCGGGCGTCTGGGGCGGCATGTCCGAGGACGAGCGCCGCGCCCTGAAGCGCCGCACGGCCCGCGCCCGCCGCGCCGGCTGACACCCGCGCCACCCAGCACCCGCGCAGAGCCGCCCGGTCCCCGACGGACCAGGGCGGCTCTGGCGTCCCCGGGTCAGGCGCGGGAGCCGTCGCGCAGGCGGGCCTCGATGATCACCTCGGTGCCGCCACCCTCGCGTTCGCGCCAGTCGATCGACCCGTTGAGCTCGTTGGACACGAGAGTGCGCACGATCTGGTTGCCCAGCCCGGAGTCCGACGCGCGCCCGGCCTGGGCGATGTCCCCCACGATCCCCACGCCGTCGTCGGCCACGCGCACCGTGAGGCGTGACCCGCTGCGTTCGACGTCGATCTGCACGGTGCCGGTCTCGCGCTCGTCGGGGAAGCCGTGCTCGACGGCGTTGGTGACCAGCTCGGTGAGCACGAGGGCGAGCGGCGTCGCGTCCTCGGCGGGCACCAGCCCGAACGAGCCGTTCTGGACGGTGCGCACCGAGGTGCGGGTCGAGGCGACCTCGGCGGTCATCCGCAGCGCGCGCTGCAGCATGCCGTCGAGCTCGACGTGCTCGTCGAGGGTCTGGGACAAGAACTCGTGCACCAGCGAGATGGTGGCGACGCGGCGGGTCGCCTCGTTGAGCGCCTCGCGCGCCTCGGGGATCTGCATGCGCCGGGACTGGAGCCGCAGCAGGGCGGCGACCGTGGCGAGGTTGTTCTTGACCCGGTGGTGGATCTCGCGGATCGTGGCGTCCTTGGACATGAGCTCGCGCTCGCGGCGGCGCAGCTCGGAGACGTCGCGGCACAGCAGCACGGCCCCGATGCGCTGCCCGTGGTCGGTCAGCGGCAGGGCGCGCAGGGAGAGCGCGACGCCGCGCGTCTCGATGTCGGTGCGCCACGGGGCCCGGCCCATGACCACGAGGGGCAACGCCTCGTCCACCGTGGACTGATACTCGATGAGCCCGCTGGTGACCTCGACCAGCGACTGGCCCACGAGCGGCCCGATGATGCCCAGCCGGTGGAAGCAGGACAGCGCGTTCGGGGACGCGTACAGGACCTCACCCTCCGAGTTGAGGCGGATCAGACCGTCGCCCACGCGCGGGGCGCCGCGGCGCGGTCCGCTGGCCGCATGGGGGGACGGGAACTCCCCGCGCGCGATCATCGCCATGAGGTCGTCCGCGGACTCGACGTAGTTGAGCTCGAGGCGCGACGGCGTACGGCCGGAACCCAGGTTCGTCTGGCGCGCCACGACCGCGACGGCACGCCCGTCGTGCACCACCGGCACGGCCTCCTCACGCACCGCGTAGGCGCCGAACCAGCGCGGCTCACGGGTGCGCTGCGGCTTCATCTCGGTCAGTGCCGCCTCGAGCTGCGGGCGCTGGCCCTCCGGCGCGATGGACCCGACGACGTCGTCGTAGTGGACGGTGGCCCCGGTCGAGGGACGGCACTGCGCGACGGCGACGAAGCCACCGTCGCGCGAAGGCAGCCACAGGACCAGGTCGGCAAACGCCAGGTCGGAGATGACCTGCCAGTCCCCGGCGAGCAGGTGGAGCCACTCGACGTCCCCCGCGGGCAGGTCGGCGTGCAGGGCGATCAGCTCACTCATGGCGGACACGGGCCAAGCCTACGGTTCCTGATCGCTCCCGGTACCCGAAGGCCCAGGTTGCGCGCGTACGAACACTGCAGGAACGCGGCGCGCCGGTAGGCTGCTGGCGACCGTCATTCATCACCTCGCAGACGTCGCGTCAGGAGGCCTCGTGCGTCTCACCGTTGAGCTGACCTACCCCGCCAGCGTGGAGTCGGTGGCCGCGATGCTCGCCGACGCGCAGTACGTCCGTTGGCGGTCCACGCGCAGCGCCACCGCCCCGCAGGTGGCGCAGGCCGACCTGACCGGCACGGTGGACACGGGCTTCACGGTGGTGACGCGCCGCACGCTCGCGTCGGACGCGATCCCCGCGCAGGCCCGCCCGTTCGTGGGGGATCACCTGGAGATCCGGCACGCGGAGGTGTGGGAGCCGCCCACAGGTGATCACCTGGTGGGCACGGTGGCCCTGGAGATCGCCGGCGCCCCGGTGCGCGTGACGGGCACGGTCCGCCTGGAGCCGGTGCCCGGTGACGGTGCCCGCCAGGTGTACGACGGTGAGGTGCGCGCCACGGTCCCGCTGTTCGGCGCCGTCGTCGAGCAGGCCGCGGCGAACGCGGTGCGCTCCACGCTGCTCGCCGAGGGCCAGGCCGGCATCGAGTGGCTCACGGGCGCGAACCGATCATAACGATTTCGTAACCCCGCCGACGGACGGAAGTCTCTGACCTGCAGGTTTGCAGGCATGGAAGCGTTCTCACCCGCACGTCAGGATTGACACCTCGCCAGCACCGGGGCCAGAGTCCCTCTCGTTGCGGTAGCGCTTCCACCCCCGCGGGTGGGAGCGCTACCAGAACCATCAGCACCGTCGCACCGACTAGGTCGGACAAGACAAGGGAGTCCCAGTGGGTAGCAGCATCCGCACGCGCCGAGGCCTCGCAGCCACCGCGGGCATCGCCTCCATCACCCTCGCCCTCACCGCCTGTGGCGGCGGCGGCGACAACGACGCCGCCGGCGGCGATGACACCGGCTCCGGCGAGCAGGTGACCATCAACGTCAGCACGTTCAACGCTCCCGGCTTCGGCGCCCCGACGGCCGACAAGCCGGGCGCCGACCTGTGGGCCGAGTACGAGAAGGACCACCCGAACGTCAAGATCGTGGAGACGGTCGCCGACTCCTCGGACAACGCGCGCGCCGCCTTCAACACCGCCATCTCCACCGGCACCGGCGCCTACGACATCCAGATGGCCGACATCGACTGGATGCCGTCCATCACCGCCCTGGCCGACCAGTTCGTCGACCTCGCGCCCTACGCCAAGGAGGCGAAGGGCGACTGGCTCGACTGGAAGACCGCACAGGGCACCGTCGACGGCAAGCAGATCGGCCTGGGCACCGACATCGGCCCCGAGGGCATCTGCTACCGCTCCGACCTGTTCGAGGCCGCCGGCCTGCCCACCGACCGCGCGGAGGTCGCCACGGCCTTCGGCGGGGACGACGCCACGTGGGACTCGTTCTTCGAGCTGGGCGCGCAGTACACGGCCGCCACGGGCAAGGCGTTCTTCGACTCGTCGGCCGCGATCTTCCAGGGCATGGTCAACCAGATCGAGGAGTCGCACGTCGCCAAGGACGGCACCATCATCGCGACGACGAACCCGCAGGTGAAGGCCGACTACGACCAGGTCACCACCGCCGCTCTCGCCGGGCAGTCCGCCGGGCTGAAGCAGTGGACGGACGACTGGAGCGCCGGGTTCAAGACCGACGCGTTCGCCGTGTCGCTGTGCCCCGCCTGGCTCGTGAACAACATCAAGGGCAACGCCGGCGAGGACTTCGTGGGCTGGGACATCGCCGACGTCTTCCCCGGCGGGGGCGGCAACTGGGGCGGCTCGTTCCTGGTGGTCCCCGAGCAGTCGAAGGTCAAGGAGGAGGCCGCCAAGCTGGCCGCCTGGATCACGGCCCCCGAGCAGCAGGCCAAGGTCTTCCTCGCGGCGTCGAACTTCCCGAGCTCGCCGACCGCCCAGGCCGACCCTGACGTCGCGGCCAAGACCGACCCGTTCCTCAACGACGCGCCGGTGGGCAAGATCTTCGCCAACCGCGCCAAGGCCGTCACGGTCGTGCCGTTCAAGGGTGCGCAGTACTTCGACATCCAGACGGCGATGGCCGACGCCCTCAACCGCGTCGACGTCGACAAGTCGCAGACCCCGGAGCAGTCCTGGGACCAGTGGGTCAACGACGTCAAGGCACTGAGCTGACCACAGCAGATCGCTGACCCGAGTCGCCGTGCCGGTCCCCCACCGGGTCTGACGGCGCACCACGGGTCCGGGGCGGCCGCCACCTTCACGTGGCGGCCGCCCCGGACACCGCCCCGCCCCACCCGCCCTGAGCCCCGAGGAAGTGTCGTGGCTGCCACATCGGCCCACCCCAGTACCACCGCGACCCCACCGCCGGCGCGTGACGACGCCTACGAGCGCAAGCTCCGCGCCCGTGGCCGCCGCGGCCGTCTGGACGTCAAGCTCTCGCCCTACCTGTACATCTCGCCGTTCTTCGTCCTGTTCCTCATCACGGGCCTGTTCCCGCTCGGGTTCACGGCCTGGATCGCGACGCGCAACTGGAACACGCTCACCGGCGACGGCGGCGTCGCCGTGTGCGGGGCGGTGTGCGACTCGACCGACCCGTCGATCTTCGCGAACTTCCAGTGGGTCTTCCAGCAGAGCGCGTTCTGGGACGCGCTGCGCAACTCCTTCTCGATCTTCCTGATCTCGACCATCCCGCAGCTCATCGTCGCGCTGGTGCTGGCCGTGATCCTCGACGCCAACCTCAAGGCCAAGACGTTCTGGCGGATGGGCGTCCTGCTCCCCTACGTCGTCGCACCGTCGGCCGCGGCGATCATCTTCTCGCAGATCTTCAGCGACCGGATGGGCCTGGTCAACACCGCGCTGAACTGGATCGGCATCGGCGCCATCCCCTGGCACGCATCCACGTTCTGGTCGCACATCGCGATCGCCACGATCGTGAACTTCCGCTGGACGGGCTACAACACCCTGATCTTCCTGGCCGCCATGCAGGCCATCCCGCGCGACGTGTTCGAGGCTGCCGTCGTCGACGGCGCCGGGCGCTTCCGGCAGTTCTTCTCCGTGACCATCCCGATGCTGCGACCCACGCTCATCTTCGTCATCCTGACCTCCACCATCGGTGGCCTGCAGATCTTCGACGAGCCACGGATGTTCACCGAGGGCACCAGCGGCTACGGCGGCTCCAACAACCAGTTCCTGACCGTGTCGCTCTACCTGTGGGACCTGGGCTTCAACAAGACCACCATCGGGCAGCCCAACATGGGCCGCTCCGCCGCCGTGGCCTGGCTGCTCTTCCTCATCGTCGTCGTCTTCGCCATCGTGAACTACCTGCTCACGCAGCGCATCGCCTCCAGCGGCGGCAAGCCCCGTACGAAGAAGAAGTCCGCGAAGAAGGTGTCCGCATGAACCAGGTGTCCGTAGCCGCACTGCGCCAGTACGGCGGCAACGGCGTCGCGAACGCGGCGGCCCGTCGGCGCAAGCAGTCCGTGACCTCCGAGGGCCGCCGGCCCGGCTGGGTCTCCTACGCCATCCTCACCGCGGTGATCCTCATCTCGATCGTGCCGCTGTACTACGCGGTGTCGATCGCCTCGCAGGACTCCACCGCCACCCAGTTCGGGGCGCGCGCGATGATCCCCGGGTCGAGCCTGTGGCGCAACCTGTCGACGGCGTTCGGACTCATCGAGTTCTGGAGGGCGTTCGGTGGCACGGTGCTCGTGTCCACGGTGTGCGCCGCCTCGACCGTGCTGTTCTCGACCCTCGCCGGGTACTCCTTCTCCAAGCTGCGCTTCCGCGGCCGCGGCCCCCTGCTGCTGTTCGTGATCGGCACCATGGCGATCCCCACGCAGCTCGCCGTCGTCCCGCTGTACATCATGATCGGCAAGTGGATGGGCCTGTTCGGCTCGCTGTGGGCCATCGTCATCCCCGGCCTGGTCACGGCGTTCGGGGTGTTCTGGATGACGCAGTACCTCGAGGGCGCGCTGCCCTACGAGCTCATCGAGGCGGCCCGCATGGACGGGGCGTCGATGATCCGCACGTTCTGGGCGGTCGCGCTGCCCGCGGCCCGGCCCGCGGCGGCCATGCTGTTCCTGTTCACCTTCGTGGCGCAGTGGACGAACTTCTTCTGGCCCATGCTGATCCTGGGCCCCAACACCAACTCGTTCCTGACGGTCGCGGCCGCCGCGCTCAAGGGCGCCCGGTTCACCGACTACACGCTGGTGATGTCCGGCGTGATCCTCACGGCCTTCCCGTTGGTGGTGCTGTTCTTCTTCATGGGTCGCCAGCTCGTGTCCGGCATCATGGCGGGTGCGGTCAAGGGCTGAGCACCCGTGCGACGACGGTGCGGAGCGTAGCGCTCCGCGCCGGGAGCCTGCCATGAGCCGTCCAGCCTGTGAGGATGGGTGTCGCCCGTCCCCAACTCAGTGAGGAGCGCCGATGTCGATCATCGTGCCGAGCACCGGGGCCCGACGTCCCGCCCCGGGCACCACGGTCCCGTTCGCCCCCAGCACCCCGCTGGGACCGACGCCGAACGCGACCGGCGACGTCACCTTCCCCGAGGGGTTCCTGTGGGGCGCCGCCACGGCCGCCTTCCAGATCGAGGGGGCCGCCTGGACCGACGGGCGCACCGACTCCATCTGGGACGTGTTCGCCCGGGTGCCCGGCGCCGTCGCGCTCGGGCATGACGGCGCCGTCGCGTGCGACCACTACCACCGGTACCGCGACGACGTCGCCCTGATGAAGTCCCTGAACCTGGGGACGTACCGCTTCTCCACGTCGTGGGCGCGGGTGCGGCCCGACGGCGGAGCGCCGAACCCGGCCGGCCTGGCGTTCTACGACCGCCTGGTCGACGAGCTCCTGGCCGCGGACATCCTGCCGTGGGTGACGCTGTACCACTGGGACCTGCCGCAGGCGCTGGAGGAGGCCGGCGGCTGGCCGAACCGGGACACCGCGTACCTGTTCGCCGACTACGCCATGACGGTGCACGACGCGCTCGCCGACCGGGTGCGCGTGTGGACCACGCTCAACGAGCCGTGGTGCTCCTCGTTCCTGAGCTACACCGGCGGCGAGCACGCCCCCGGGCGCATGTCCCGCGCGGACGGCGTGGCCGCCGCCCACCACCTGCTCCTGGGCCACGGCCTGGCCACGGCCGCGATCAGCGAGGTGGACCCCACCGCCGTCGTCGGACTGACCGTGAACCTCACCGTCGCCGACCCGGCCGACCCGTCCGACCCCGCCGACGTCGCCGCTGCCGCGAAGCACGACGCCATGTTCAACCGGACGTTCATCGACCCGGTGCTGCGCGGGGACTACCCCCCGGACGTGCGCGAGTGGCTGGCACCGTACGGGCTCGACGACCTGGTCAAGGACGGCGACCTGGAGATCATCTCGACGCCGATCGACGCCCTCGGCGTCAACTACTACAACGGGTCGTGCCTCGCGGGAACCCCCGAGGAGGTCGTCGACACGACGATGACGGTGCAGGCCGGCGGCGTGCGCGATGACGCCGACGCGCACGAGCGCCGGACGCTCCCACCGACGCCCGCCCCCGAGGGCATCTACTACCGCAGCCGTGACCTGCCGCGCACCGCGATGGGCTGGGAGGTTCAGCCCGAAGGCCTCACGCGTCTGCTCACCCGCCTGCACCGGGACTACACGGGGCCGCGCGGCATCGCCCTGTACGTCACCGAGAACGGCGCCGCGTTCGACGACGTGCCCGACGACTCCGGGTTCGTGGACGACACCGCGGACCGTCTCGCGTACTTCGACGCCCACCTGCGCGCCGTCAAGGACGCGATCGACGCCGGGGCCGACGTCCGCGGGTACTTCGCGTGGTCGCTGCTCGACAACTTCGAGTGGGCGCACGGATACACCAAGCGGTTCGGCATCGTGCGCACCGACTACGAGACCCAGGAGCGCACCGTCAAGGCCTCCGGCCGCTGGTACGGCGAGGTCGCCGGAAGTCACACCGTCCCCGGGCGGAGCGACCGGTGACCTCCGGCCCGCCCACCCTCGACGACGTCGCCCGCGAGGCTCGCGTCTCGCGGTCGACGGCGTCGCGGGCCATCAACGGCGCCGACCGGGTCTCCCCCGAGGCGCAGGCCGCCGTCGAGGCCGCCGTCGCCCGGCTCGGGTTCACCCCGAACCGGGCGGCACGCTCCCTGGTGACCCGGCGCACCGACTCGATCGCGCTCGTGGTGCCCGAGCCGGACACGCTCATGCTCACCGACCCGTTCCTGACCGGGGTGCTGCGCGGTGTCACCGACGGGATCGCCGGAACCGACCTGCAGCTCGTGCTGCTGCTCAGCCGCACCGGCGAGGCACCGGGACGGATCGCCCGCTACCTCGGTTCCGGGCACGTGGACGGGGCCATCATCGCCTCGGCCCACGAGCGCGACCAGCTCGAGGCCGCCCTGACCCGCTCGCACCTGCCCGCGGTGTTCGTCGGGCGGCCGTTCGGCGACGCGTCGGGCCACCACTACGTGGACGTCGACAACGTGGCCGGATCACGGCTCGCCACCCAGCGGCTCGTGGACCGCGGCTGCCGCCACATCGGCACGGTCACGGGACCGCAGGACATGTCGGCGGGCATCGACCGGCTCCGCGGCTGGCGGGAGACGCTCCGGGCGGCCGAGCTGCCCACGGACGCGATCGCCCACAGCGACTTCACGGGGACCGGTGGTGCGACGGCGGCCGCCGCGCTGCTCGACCAGCACCCGGACATCGACGGGATCTTCGCGGCGTCGGACCTGCTGGCCGAAGGCGTGCTGCGCACCCTGCGCTCACGGGGACGCCGCGTGCCCGAGGACGTCGCGGTGGTCGGGTTCGACGACCTGGGTGTCGCACAGCACACCACACCGCGGCTGACGACGGTGCACAACCCCGTGGTGGCGACGACGAAGGCCGCCACGGCAGCCCTGCTGGGCCTGCTTTCCGGAGCCCCGATCCCGGCGGCACCGCAGATCTTCCCCCCATACCTGGTCGAGGGCGAGAGCGCCTGACCCCGGCCCCGGTCGACAGGGGTGCGCGACCGGGTCCGCCAGAACGACCTGGCCGCCGGTCGGGCTCCGGCCCCACCTGGGTACGGCTGCGTCCGGCGATCCACCTGATCACCGGACGCAGCCGTACCCAGAAGCCCGCGGGCCCGTTACAGGGTGGCCTCGACGCGGACCGTGGCACCCGGCGCGGCGTAGGGGACCGTGCGGCCCTCGATCGGCTGGCCGTCGACCGTCAGCGAGGCCCGCGCGCCAGGGCGGCCGCTGTTGCGGACCGTGATCTGGTACGTGGCCCCGCGCGCGACCCGGGTGACCGTGAACGTGGGCACGTCCGGGCCGAGCTGCGGGTCCACGACCAGGCCGTCGTAGTCGGGGCGCACACCCAGGAGGTACTGGGAGACGGCCACGAAGTTCCAGGCCGCCGTGCCCGTGAGCCACGAGTTCTTGGCCTGCCCGTGCCGGCTCGCCTCCTTGCCCGCGATCATCTGCGCGTACACGTACGGCTCGAGCTGGTGGACGTCCGAGATGTCCTCGCGGTAGGCCGGGGTGATCTTCTGGTAGTTCCGCAGCGCCCCCGCACCGTCACCGGCGACGGTCTGGCCGATGATGACCCACGGGTTGTTGTGGCAGAAGATGCCGCCGTTCTCCTTGTACCCCGGCGGGTAGGTGGACACCTCGCCCAGCTGCACCTGATAGGTGGTGTAGGCGGGGTGCTGGAGCACCATGCCGTGCTCGGTGCCGAGCAGCTCCTCGACGGCGGTCAGGGCCTGGCCCGCCGGGGACGACGCCCACTCCGGTGAGGTCGGATCCGTCGACGAGACCCCGATGCCCGCCATGACGGCGAAGCCCTGCGGCTCGATCCAGATCTTGCCCTCGGCGTCGGCGTCAGTGCCCACGGGGCGCCCGTAGTAGTCGAAGGCGCGCAGGAACCAGCGGCCGTCCCAGGCGTGGGTGAGCATCGTCGTCGTCATCGCCTCGACCGCCGCGGCGGCACGCTCCGCCTCCGCGGTGGCCCCCCGGCGCTGCGCCAGCGCGACGAACTCGCGCCCGTACAGCACGAACTGCGCGCCGATGAACGTGGACTCGGCCACCCCGCCGGTCTTGTTGCCCGTCGTCTGGAACGACTCGCCCGGCGTCGTCGAGAAGCAGTTGAGGTTGAGGCAGTCGTTCCAGTCCGCCCGGCCGATGAGCGGCAGGCCGTGCGGGCCCAGGTGGCTGAGCACGAAGTCGACCGACCGCGCCAGGTGCTCGAACAACGGCACCTCGGTGCCGGGCTCGTTGTCGAACGGCACGGGCTCGTCGAGGATGCCCCAGTCGCCGGTCTCCTTGAGGTAGGCGGCCACGCCGCCCACGAGCCACATGGGGTCGTCGTTGAAGCCCGAGCCCAGGTTGTGGTTCCCGCGCTTGGTCAGCGGCTGGTACTGGTGGTACGCCGAGCCGTCCGGGAACTGGGTGGAGGCGATGTCGATGATGCGCTCGCGGGCCCGCTCCGGGATCAGGTGCACGAAGCCGAGCAGGTCCTGCGAGGAGTCGCGGAAGCCCATCCCGCGGCCCATGCCCGTCTCGAAGTACGACGCCGACCGGGACATGTTGAACGTGACCATGCACTGGTACTGGTTCCAGATGTTGACCATCCGGTCCAGCTTCTCGTCCCCCGAGCTCACCGTGTACGTGGACAGCAGGTTCGTCCAGTGGGCCGTGAGCGCGTCCAGGGCGGCGTCCACGGCATCGGCGGTGGCGAACCGCTCCAGCAGCGCGTACGCGCGCTCCTTGTTGATGATCTGGTGGGCGTCGTCCGCCCACTTCTCCGTCTCGGGGTTCTCCACGTAACCGAGGACGACGACGACGTCGGCGGACTCCCCCGGCGCGAGCGTCAGGTCGATCTGGTGGGAGCCGATGGGGTACCACCCGCTGGCCACCGATCCGGTCGCCTTTCCGGCGCGCGGGACGGCCGCCTCACCCAGCGTGTTGTAGGGCCCCACGAACGCGTCGCGGTCCGTGTCGAACCCGGCACCCGGGACGTTGATCGCGTGCACGGCGTAGTGGTCGCGGCGCTCGCGGTACTCGGTGCGGTGATAGATCGCGCTGCCGCCGGGTGGCGTCGACGCCTCGACCTCGACCTCGCCGATGGACAGGTTGCGCTGGTAGTTGGTCTGGTCGTCCTCGGCGTTCCACAGGCAGAACTCCACGTAGGTGAACGCGCTGAACGACTTCGCCTGGTCGGACGTGTTGGTGAAGGTGATCTTCTGGACCTCGGCGCTCTCCCCCAGCGGCACCAGGAAGGTGGTCTGCACCCGCAGGCCGCCCCGCTCTCCCGTGATCGAGGAGTAGCCCAGGCCGTGGCGGGCCTCGAAGTGGTCGAGGTCCGCCTTGACGGGCAGCCAGGTGGGCGTCCACACGTCACCTGAGTCGTTGACGAAGAGGTAGCGGCCACCGACGTCGGTGGGGATGTTGTTGTACCGGTACCGCGTCAGGCGCCGCAGCTTGGCGTCCCGGTAGAACGCGTAGCCACCGCCCTGGTGGCTCAGCAGCGAGAAGAACTCTTCCGACCCGAGGTAGTTGATCCACGGGTACGGCGTGTGCGGCGTGGTGATGACGTACTCGCGGGCGGCGTCGTCGAAGTGCCCGTAACGCATGGGTGCGCCTCCAGTGCGGGGTGAGATCGCGAGGTGTGGGAGCGTTCCCACACGGATGCGCCCAGCATAACGACGCTGCACCGCTCCCGCCGACACGATCGACCCGCCGACCCTCGCACGCAGCGCCGCCCGCGCTCCCGCAGAGGGCGGCGCGGGCGGCGTGGCGCGGCAACGTCAGGAGGTGCGGGTCTCGGTCAGGTGGTGGTCCACGCGGTAGTCGGCGGCGATCCGCTCCGGGTGCTTGTGCAGCTCGGAGTTGCGGTAGCCGTACGCGAAGTAGATCCCGACGCCGATGACGAGCCAGATCAGGAACCGCACCCACGTCTCGACGTCGAGCTGCAGCATGAGCCAGATGCAGGCGACGCCGGCGACGATGGGCAGCACCGGCGACCAGGGCACCTGGAAGTGCTCGGGGTCGTCCGCGCGCCCCTCCAGCTCCAGCGCCCGGCGGCGCCGGCGGCGGAGCAGCGGCACACCGAAGCTCACCAGCACGAACGCGGAGAGCGTGCCGATGTTGACCATGTTGCCGAGCACGTCCACCCGGGTGAAGGCGGTCACGGCGGCCACGAGCACGGCGCCGCCCACCTGGAGGCGCACGGGGGTGCCGAACCGCTTCGAGGTCTTGGACAGGGCGCGGGGCAGCAGGCCGTCGCGCGACATGGCGAACACCACGCGCGTCAGCCCCAGCAGCAGCACCATGACCACGGTGGTGAGCCCGACGAGGATGCCCACGGCGATCACCTTGGTGGCCCACTCCGGCGCGTTCTCCTGGAGCTGGAACGCCGTGATGATGGTGGCGGACGCCCCGCCGTCGGGCGTCGCGGCCCGGAGCTGCTCGGGGGTCGCCATCCCGGACAGGGCGAGCGAGACCATGATGTACAGCGCGGCGCAGACGGCGAGGCCACCCAGGATGCCGCGGGGCACGTTGCGGCGCGGGTTGCGGGTCTCCTCGGCCGCCGTGGCGACGACGTCGAACCCGATGAACGCGAAGAACACCGTGCCGGCCCCGGCGAAGATGCCGAAGATGCCGCCCACGGACAGCTCGGCGCCCGACGCGAACGAGAACAGCGTCTGCGTCCACACCGTGTGGTGCACCAGCGAGTCGCCGAACGACTCCGTGGACGGGATGAACGGGCTGAGGTTCGACGCCGAGAAGTACGTGAACCCCACGGCGATGATGAGCAGCACGATGCCCACCTTGATGGCGGTGAGCACTGCGGTGAACCGCGTGGACAGCTTGGTGCCCACCACCAGCATCGCGGTGAGCACGCCGATGAGCAGCACCGTCCCCCAGTCGAACGTGATCCCGGCCCCCACGTGCACCGTGTTGTGGATGCCGGAGGCCACCCCGTGCGTGTCGACCCCGCCCAGCCCGAACAGGTTGAGCACGTTGTCGAAGTAGAGCCCCCACGCCTTGGCCACCACGGCCGCCGCGAAGAACATCTCCAGGATCAGGTCCCAGCCGATGATCCACGCGAGGAACTCGCCCATGGACGCGTACGAGAACGTGTACGCGGACCCGGCGACGGGCATGTAGGACGCGAACTCGGCATAGCACAGGGCCGCGAGGGCGCACACCGCACCGGCGATGAGGAACGAGATGATGACCGCGGGTCCGGTCTGGGTGGCCGAGACCATGGCGGCCTTGGAGAAGATCCCCGCCCCGATCACCACCGAGATGCCCAGGACCACCAGGTCCCATGCGCCCAGCGTTCGCCTCAGATGACGTTCCGGTTCGTCGGACGCCGCGATCGTCGCCTCGATCGACCGCCTGCGCATGAGCTGCATGCGGGTGCTTCCTTCCCCTTGGTCCTCGCCGCGTCGAGCACGGCGAGGATCGAGGCTACATTCACCCGCGCTGATCAGCCCATGAAGGGTGTCTCCACACGACCGGCCTGTCGCGGGACGCGACCGGCCGAGGTGCCGGCGTCGTGGTGGGCGGCCCGGGCACGAGCACGTCAGGGACGCAGGTGCCCGTACCGGTGCCTGGTGCGGCTCACCGCCTGCTCGCGCACGAACGCGAGCAGCTCGCGCTCACCCGCGGCGACGACGGGGGCGTCCAGCACGGTGACGGTGCCGAGGCGGGTGGCCGCGGCGGCCCGCAGGCCCGGGGCCTCCCCGATCACCCGGATGCGGCCCGTGACAGTGCCCGCGGCGACGGCGGCCGCGAAGTCCTCGTGCGAGCGCTCCGCGGGGACGACGGCGGAGCGCACCCCGGCGGTGCGGGCTGCGGCGAGCACCCGCTCGACCTCCACGGGCAGCGCACCGTCACCCACGCGCACGGTCACGGCGTCGAGCGGGCGCACCCGGAACACGTTCTGCTCGGCGGTCAGCCCCGACGGGTCGTGCGCGGCGGACAGGGACGCCCAGGCGCGGGCGTCGTCGGCCCGGGCCCACGCGAGCCACCCGGACGGGTCCGCGGTGCGCGAGGGCACGGCGTCGTCGTCGGACCAGTGGCCGAGCTGGGCCACGTAGTGCGGGCCGCCGGCCTTGGCACCCGGCCCCACCGAGCTGGCCTTCCAGCCGCCGAACGGCTGGCGCTGCACGATGGCGCCCGTGATGTGCCGGTTGACGTAGAGGTTGCCCGCCTCGACCCGGTCGGACCAGTGCGCGATCTCGGCGGCGTCCAGCGAGTGCAGGCCCGCGGTGAGGCCGAACGCGACACCGTTCTGGATGGCGAGCGCCTCGTCCAGGGTGGCGGCGGTCATGATGCCGAGCACGGGCCCGAACACCTCCGTGAGGTGGAAGAACGACCCGGGCGCGACGCCCTCGCGCAGGCCTGGGGTCCACAGCCGGTTCGGGTCGAGCCCGGCCGCCTCGGCCTCGGCGGTCAGCCGGCGCGGGCGCACCAGCCACGTCTCGCCCGGCTCCAGCGTGGTCAGGGCGCGCTCCAGCTTGCCCGCGGCCGGTTCGGTGAGCGGCCCCATGACGGACGCGAGCGACGTCGGCGGTCCGACGACGAGGGAGCGGACGGCGTCCACGAGCTGGCGGCGGAAGCGCTCCCCGGTCGTGGTGGCGGGGTCGCCCACCGAGCCCACCAGGATGACGAGCGAGGCCGCCGAGCACTTCTGCCCCGCGTGCCCGAACGCGCTGCGCACCACGTCGGCGACGGCCAGGTCCAGGTCTGCGGACGGGGTGACGACGATGGCGTTCTTGCCGGAGGTCTCCGCGAGGACCGGGCGCTGCGGCTTCCACGAGGCGAACAGCTCCGCCGTCTCGATCGAACCCGTGAGGATCACGTGCTCGACGGCGTCGTGCGTGACCAGGTGGCGGCCCACGGCGCGGTCGTGCACGCGCAGGAACTGCACCAGGTCGGTGCACTGCTCCGGGGTCTGCCCCGTGGTCGGTACCGCTTCCCGGAGTCCCGCGTGGACGGCGTCGACCACGAGCTCGAAGCAGCGCGGCGTCGGGGAGGCGGGCTTGGCGAGCACCGCCGATCCGGCCGCGAGCGCCGCGAGCACGCCGCCGGCGGGGATGGCGACGGGGAAGTTCCAGGGCGGCGTGACCAGCACGACGCCGCCCGCCTCGTACCGGGCGCCGGGCACGTGGTCCAGTACGCGGGCGCAGGCGGCGTAGTAGTGGGCGAAGTCGACGGCCTCGCTGACCTCGGGGTCGGCCTCGGTGACGGTCTTGCCGGCCTCGTGGACCATGGCGGCGACCAGGTCGGAGCGTCGTGCCTCGAGGTGCCGGCCGATGGCCTCGAGCGCGGCGGCACGGTGGTCCGCGGGGACGGCGGCCCAGGCGCGTCCGGCCGCCACGGCTCGCGCGGCGGCGTCGTCGATGGCTTCGGTGCTGGTGATCGGGGCCGCCTGGACGGGCTGGTAGCCGCTGGCCTCGCGATCGACGATGCGGCGTGCCTCGGCGCGGTGGACGGCGACGGCCGGGTCCGTGTCGATCGCGTTGCGGAACGGCCCGCCCGCGGGCGCGGGGGCAGCCGTCCGGGGTGTGCGGTGGGGCGCGACGGCGTCGTCGTCGAACGGCACCGCGGCGGCGACGGACGCGCGGAACGCGTCGCGCTGGGCGGCCATCGGGTCGTGCCGCCACGGCGTGAGCGGGCGCGGGCGGCCCCAGCCGCCCGGAGAACCAGCCCCGACCGACGACGACACTGACGACGACGACACCGACGACATGGCCGCGTGCAGGAAGTTCTGCGGGGCAGCGTTCTCCTCCAGGCGGCGCACCAGGTAGGAGATGGCGACGTCGAAGTCGGCCGCGCGGACCACGGGCGTGTACAGGACCACGTGACCGCCGTCGCCCGCGACCTCGTCGCGCACCGCGCGGGCCTCGCCGGGGGCCATGCCCTGCAGCATCTCCAGGTCGAGCGCGTCCATGACGCCGCGGTGGCGGGCCAGGGCCACGGCGAGCCCCACGTCGTACAGGTTGTGGGACGCGACTCCCAGGCGCACGGCGGCCGCGCGCGACGGGGTCAGGGCGGCGTCGAGCAGGCGCACGTAGTTCGCGTCGACCTCCTCCTTGCTGCCGTAGGGGGCCAGCGGCCACCCGTGCAGCTCGGACTCGACGTGCTCCATCGCCAGGTTCGCACCCTTGACCAGGCGCACCTTGATGCGTGCGCCGCCGCGCGCGACCCGCTCGGCGGCGAACGCGGTCAGCTCGTCGAGGGCCCCGAGCGCGTCGGGCAGGTAGGCCTGGAGCACGATCCCGGCCTCCAGGGTGGCGAACTCGTCACGGCCCAGGATGTCCTGGAACACCGCGAGGGTCAGCGCCAGGTCGCGGTACTCCTCCATGTCCAGGTTGAGGAACACCCCGTGCTCGCGCGCGGCCCGGTACAGGGGCAGCAGCCGCTCGACGACGCGCGCACGTGACCCGTCCAGGTCCCAGGTGACGAGCTGCGCCGCCACGGAGGACACCTTGACGGACACGTAGTCGACGTCGGGGCGTTCCACGAGCGCGATGGTGCGGGCCAGGCGCGCCTTCGCCTCGTCCTCGCCGAGGACCGCCTCACCCAGCAGGTTGACGTTGAGCCGGAAGCCCTCGGCGCGCGTGCGGGCCAGGTGCGACCCGAGCCCGCGCCCGGCGTCGACCACCAGGTGCCCCACGAGCTGGCGCAGCCGGATCCGCGCCGCCGGGACCACCACCTGGGGCGCCGTGGTCGCCATCCGTGCCCCGACCCGCAGCAGCGTGCGGTCGACGACGCCGAGGAAGCTGGCGTGGTGGGCGCGCTCGCCCAGCTTCTCGAGCGCCCGCGCGGCGACGTGCACGTCCTGCGGGCGGGCGACGTCGTCGACGAACCCGACGGCCAGGTCCAGTCCCGCGGGGTCGGAGACCAGGCGGGACAGCCGCGCGGCGTCGGACGCCGCACGGCGCTGGGCCCGGCCCCCTCCTGCGGCACCGGCGTGCGCCGACGACGCCCAGCGCGCGGCGAGCGCGACGGCCTCGTCGGCGAGGGACTTCAGCTCTGCGGATGAGTCGGTGACTGCCACGATCCCAGCGTCGCTCAGATTCGCCCCCGGTGTGGCGTGGACGGGTCCGCCCGCGAAACCTGGCGCGCCACGCGGCGCTGGACGCGCGCCGACCCTGCCGGCGGGCGGGCGGCACGGACCGGTGGGCAGGCACGAGCGGGGGCTGGCTACGCTGGGCGCCATGATCGCTCCCACCCTGGACCTGCCCCGCGGCGTGACCATCCCCGCCATCGGCCTGGGCACGTGGCCCCTGGACGACGCCGAGGCCGCCGTCGCCGTGCGCACCGCGCTGGAGACGGGCTACCGCCTGGTCGACACCGCGGAGAACTACCGCAACGAGGCGGGCGTGGGGCAGGGGCTGCGCGACTCCGGCATCGCTCGCGAGGACGTGTTCATCACCACCAAGTTCAACCGTGAGTGGCACACGGACGTGCGCTCGGCGTGGGAGAACTCGGTGCGCCTCCTGGGTGTCGACTACCTGGACCTGTTCCTCATCCACTGGCCCAACCCGGACCAGGGCCGGTACGTGGACGCGTGGGAAGGTCTCATCGAGCTGCTGGACGAGGGGTTGGTGCGCGCCATCGGCACCTCGAACTTCAAGGCGCCGCACCTGGAGGCGGTCGTGGCCGCCACCGGCATGGCGCCCGACGTCAACCAGATCAACCTCAACCCCTACGCGCTGCGCCACGCGTCCGTGGCCGCCAACGCCGCGCACGGCACCCTGACCGAGTCGTGGAGCCCCATCCAGCCGCACAGCATGCTGGCCGAGCCGGTGATCACGGCGGCCGCGCAGGCGCACGGCGTGACCCCCGCCCAGGTGGTGCTGCGCTGGCACACCCAGCACGGCTACCTGCCCATCCCGAAGTCCGCGAACCCGGAGCGCCAGGCGGAGAACCTCGCCGTCTTCGGCTTCACGCTCACGGACACGGAGGTCGCAGCCCTGGACGCGCTGGACCGCGGGGAGGCGGGCCTGACGGACTCGGACGTGTTCGGTCACTGACGCTCCCGACTCCCGGCGCCACCTGCAGGTGTCGCCGCGCGCCGCACTGGCTAGCGTGTGGCACGTGACCGCCACCTCCGCCATCACCACCGCGCACGCCCAGCTTGCCGCCGCGATCGAGCACCTCGGGTACGACGAGGGGCTTCACGCCCACCTGCGGATGCCGCGCCGCGAGATCCACGTCGCGGTGCCGTTGCGCACCGACAGCGGGGAGCTGCGGCTGTTCCGCGGCTACCGCGTCCAGCACAACGTCTCACGCGGCCCCGGCAAGGGCGGCCTGCGGTTCGCCCCGAACGTCGACATCGACGAGGTGCGCGCGCTGGCGATGTGGATGACGTGGAAGTGCGCCGTCGCCGACATCCCGTACGGCGGCGCCAAGGGCGGCGTCGCGATCGACCCCACCCTGTACTCGAAGGCCGAGCTCGAGCGTGTCACCCGCCGCTACACCACCGAGATCATGCCGCTCATCGGGCCGGAGACGGACATCATGGCCCCCGACATGGGCACCGACGAGCAGACCATGGCGTGGATCATGGACACCTACTCCACGGCCCGCGGGCACACCATCCCCGCCGTCGTCACGGGCAAGCCCATCGCGGTGGGCGGTTCGCTGGGGCGCGCCGTGGCGACGTCGGCCGGTGTGGTCCACGTGACCCGGTCGGCGCTCGAGGCCGTCGGGGAGAAGCTGGGCGGCAAGACCGTCGCCGTCCAGGGCTACGGCAAGGTGGGCGCGCACGCCGCCGACCTGTACGCCGCGAACGGGGCGCGCGTGGTCGCCGTGAGCGACGTGTTCGGCGCCGTGCACAACGAGGACGGCCTGGACATGGGGCGCCTCGCCGCCCACGTCGCGGCCACCGGATCCGTGACCGGGTTCGACGACGCCGACCCCCTGACCAACGACGCGCTGCTCGCGCTCGACGTCGACGTCCTCGTGCCCGCCGCCACCGAGAACGTGCTCACCGAGCAGACCGCCCCCACGGTCCGGGCCCGGCTCGTGGTCGAGGGCGCCAACGGCCCCACCACCCCGGAGGCCGACGCGATCCTGGCGCGCAACGGCGTGTCCGTGGTGCCCGACATCCTCGCGAACGCGGGCGGCGTCATCGTCTCCTACTTCGAGTGGGTGCAGGCCACCCAGGTGTACTGGTGGACGGAGAAGGAGATCGACGAGCGGCTCGAACAGCGCATGGTCACCGCGTACGACCTGGTGGCCGACCTCGCCCGCCGCGACGGCATCACCCTGCGCGAGGCCGCGGGCGTCATCGCCGTCCAGCGCGTGGCCGAGGCGCACGAGATCCGTGGGCTGTACCCCTGACGCGAGGGCCGGCGAACTGCGACCGGACGGGCGCGGCCCTACCATCGGGCACGTGACGAGCCGCCTCGACGCGACGACCGCGCAGCTGCGGGCCGCCGGCTGCGTCTTCGCGGAGGAGGAGGCTGCGCTGCTGATCTCCGCGGCCGGGTTCACCACCGACGACGCCCCGTCCCACGACGCGCCGTCCCACGACGCCCCATCCCACGACGCGCCGGCACCGGGCGCCCACCCGCGCCCCTCCCCCGACGCCGCGCTGCAGGCGCTGGTCGCGCGCCGCGTCGCGGGCGAGCCGCTCGAGCACGTGCTCGGCTGGGTCGAGTTCGCGGGCCGCCGCTGGACGGTCACCCCCGGGGTGTTCGTGCCGCGGCAGCGTTCCGAGCTGCTGGTCGAGTGCGCGCTCGGCGCGGTGCGCCCGGCGACGTCGGCCGTCGTCGTCGACCTGTGCTGCGGCAGCGGCACCCTGGGAGGCGCGGTCGCGGCAGCCCTGCTGGACGACGGCGCCGACGTCGAGCTGCACGCCGCCGACCTGGACCGCACGGCGGTGGCCTGCGCCGAGACGAACGTGGCACCGCTCGGCGGCGAGGTCCACCTCGGCGATCTCTACGCCGCCCTGCCGACGTCGTTGCGCGGCCGCGTCGGCCTGCTCCTGTGCCACGCCCCCTATGTGCCCACGGCGGCGCTCGCGTTCCTCCCGCCCGAGGCGCGCGAGCACGAGCCGCTCACGGCGCTCGACGGGGGCCCCGACGGCCTGGAGGTGCTGCGCCGCGTCATCTGGGAGGCGACCGCCTGGCTCGCGCCCGGCGGCACCCTGCTGTTCGAGCTGGGCGACGACCGGCAGCTCGCCACGGCCCGCGCCCTGCTGAGCCGCGAGGGGCTGCCGGCGACGACGGTCGAGATCCCGGAGACGGGCGCCCGCGTCGTGATCGCCACCGCCCCGCCCACCAGGTAGCCACCACAGGACGGGCACCGCGAGGTAGGCACCACACGACGGCCGCCGCGAGGCAGGCGCCGGGGCCTACCTCGCGGGGGACGGGGTCAGGCCTGGGGCTGGCTGGCCGCCCAGTCGGCCAGGGCCACGCGCGGGCCGGTGAAGAACGGGGTCTCCTCGCGCACGTGCAGGCGGGCCTCGACGGCGCGCAGGTCGCGCATGACGTCGACGATGCGGTGCAGCTCGTCGGCCTCGAACGCGAGGAGCCACTCGTAGTCGGACAGCGCGAAGGACGACATCGTGTTGGCGCGCACGTCCTTGTAGGCGGCGGCGGCCATGCCGTGGTCGCGCAGCATCGTGGACCGCTCCTTGTCCGGCAGCAGGTACCAGTCGTAGCTGCGCACGAACGGGTACACGCACACGTACCCGCGCGGCGCCTCGCCCGCCAGGAACGCCGGCACGTGCGCCTTGTTGAACTCGGACTCGCGGTGCACGGCGACGACGGACCACACGGGCTCGAGCGCGGCGCCCAGGTCGCTGGCGCGCAACCGGTGGTACGCGCCCTGGACGGCCTCGACGGACTCGCCGTGCACCCAGACCAGGAGGTCGGCGTCGGCCCGCAGGCCGCCGACGTCGTAGGTGCCGCGCACGACGACGTCGCCCGCCGTGCGCGCGGGGTCGCGGTCGGCGCGGGGCTGCCCGCCCCACAGGGCGTCCTCGGCGTCCGCGACCAGCGCGGCCCGTTCGGCGTCGTCGGCGGGCAGCGGCTGGGTCGTCGCGAACGTGGCGACCATCGCGTAGCGGATGGACGCGTTGATCGCGTCGGGGTCGACGGCGTGGGGGTCGACGACGGTGGGGCGGACGGGGGAATCGGTCATCGGTGCATGTCCTCGCTGCAGAGTGCGGGACGACCGCTGGGCTGCTCGTGGACGCGCAGGCAGCAGTCGTTGGGGGTGATCGACGCGAACGCCGGGTAGGCGCCCACGGCGGCCTGCTCGACGTCCTCGCCGCGGGCGAGCGCGGCGCGTTCCAGCACCAGGTCCACGAGCTGGCGCACGAACACGTCGGCCGTGCCCACGGTCGCCGCGCGCACGGCGGTCATGCCGAGCTCGCGCGCCGTGGCCAGCGCTTCGGTGTCGAGGTCGTAGGCGACCTCCATATGGTCGGACACGAACCCGATCGGGGACAGCACGACCTCGCGCACGCCGTCGGCGGCGAGCGCGGTGAGCCGGTCGTTGACGTCGGGCTCGAGCCACGGCTGGTGCGGCGGGCCGGAGCGGGAGCAGTACGTCAGCTCCCACTCGACCGCGCGCCCGAGCCGCTCGCCGACCAGGGCCGCGACCTGCTCCGCGACGTCCAGGTGCTGCTCGCGGTACGAGGCGTGGCCGACGGCGGAGGCAGCCTCCATGACGTCCGGGATGGAGTGCGTGACGAACACGAGCCGCGCCTGGTCGCCCACGGCGTCGAACGCCTCGGTGACGGCGTCGGCGTTGCCGCGGACGAATCCGGGGGTGTTGAAGTAGGAGCGGATCTTGTCGAACTGGACGCCCGTGGAGCCGGACTCTCCGAGCTGACCGCGCGTGTCGAGCACGGCGGCGAGGTCCTCGCGGTACTGGCGGCAGCCCGAGTAGCTGGAGTACGCGGACGTCACGAGCACGACGGCGCGGCGCGCGCCGAGGGCCTCCAGCTCGTCGATCGCGTCGGTCGTGTACGGGGCCCAGTTCCGGTTGCCCCACACGACCGGCAGGTCCAGGCCGCGCGCGGCGAGCTCGGTCTCCAACGCCGCCTTGAGGGCGAGGTTCTGATCGTTGATGGGGCTCTTGCCGCCGAACGCGTAGTAGTGCTCGCCCACCTCTTCCAGGCGGGCGTCCGGGATCCCCTTGCCCGCGGTGACGTTGCGCAGGAAGGGCACGACGTCCTCGGGCTTGTCGGGTCCACCGAACGAGTAGAGCAGCAGCGCGTCGTACGGGGTGGTCGCAGGCATGCCGGAATCCTCCCACCGCGCCGGGGCGCGACCTCGCGCGCATCCGCCCGGACCGCTGTGACTTTGTCGCGACGACGCGTCACGACGCCCGCGACACGGTTCCTGGCCCGGGCGTTCGACCGTCAGGCCGCGATCCGGTACGTCCCGCGGGTGACGACGTCGCCCGCGGCCACCCGGGCGTCCGCCGGGACGTGCGCGCGGGCCTCGACCCGGGCGCCCGCGCCGAGACGCACCGCGTCCGCCAGATGCGCGCCGTCGCCCACGACGGAGCCGGCGCCCACGTGCACGTACTTGCCGACGACGACGTCCTCGCCGAGCTGGGCGTTCGCGTCGATCCAGGCGCCCGCCGCGATGTTGGTGCCCGAGCCGACACGCGCCCCGGGCTCGACCCAGGCGTCGCGGGCCACGAACGCCGTCGGGTCGACCCGCGCCTCGGGCGAGACGAGCCCGCCCCCGTTGCGGTGCCGCCGGTACACGACGCGTCGGCCGTGCTCCTCGAACTCCACCCGCGTAGACCTGCGGCCGGACATACCTACCTCCCGATCGGGCTCAGCCGGGCCGCACGCACCCTGCACGCGCCTGCGCACCCCGAGAGAGCGGCCACGTGAAGAAGAGCGCAAAGTCCCGCCGCGGTATTCCCGCCGTCTACCGGCCGCCCAGCGTGAGCGCCGTCACCGACGCCGCGACCTCCGCGAGGCGGTGCGCGGTGTGCGTCACGAGCTCGTCCATCGTCGTCGGGCCCGGCGCGATCGAGAACGCCGCCCGGATGCCCGCGGCCCGGGCCTGGTCCGCCGGCAGCAGCACCTGACCGGCCACGACGACGACGGGCGGGCGCGTCGGCGACCGCTGCGCCAGGCGCGCGATCCCGTCGGCCACCTTGCCGCGCACGGACTGCGAGTCGAACGATCCCTCCCCGGTCAGGACCAGGTCGGCGTCGGCGATCGCGGCGGGCAGGCCGACGGCGTCGGCCACCATGCGCGCACCCGGCTCGACGACGGCGCCGAGCACCGCCACCAGCGCCGCGGGGACACCACCGGCGGCACCAGCCCCGGGCAGCTCGCGCACCGCCACCCCCGTCTCCCGTTCGAGCACGCCCGCCCACCGGGCCAGCGCCTCGTCCAGGAACGCGACGTCACCGGGTCGGGCACCCTTCTGCGGGCCGAACACGGCGGCGGCACCGTGCTCGCCCGTCAGCGGGTTGGTCACGTCCGCGGCCACCCGCCAGCGCACCTGCCTCGCCCGCGGGTGCAGCCCCGACAGGTCGAGGGACGCCGCGCGCGCCAGACCCTCCCCGCCGTCGGGCACCTGCTCCCCCGCGGCGTCGAGCACGCGCACACCCAGGCCCGTGAGGATGCCGGCACCGCCGTCGGTGGACGCCGAACCGCCCAGGCACACCAGCACCTCCTCGACTCCCGCGTCCAGGACGGCGGCGGCCACCTCGCCCGTGCCGCGCGTGTGGGCGTGCAACGGCTGACGGACCACGTCGGCCACCCCCACCAGCCCCGAGGCCTGCGCCAGCTCCACGACCCCCGTGCGCCCGTCCGCCGACACCAGCCAGCGGGCCGTGACCGGGCGGCCCACCGCGTCGACCGTGACCAGCTCGCGCGGCGTCACGCCCCACGCGGCGGCCAGCACGTCCAGCGTGCCCTCCCCGCCGTCGGCCATCGGCAGGCACGTCACGCGCGCGTCGGGAGCCGCCGAGCGCACGCCCGCGGCGAGCGCCTCGGCGATGTCGACGGCGGTCAGCGACCCCTTGAAGGAGTCGGGGGCGACGACCACGTGGGGGACGGTGCTCATGTACGGGACGTTAGGCGCTCGATGCCGGGTCGGCGCGACGCGGGTTCCCGGGGGCTGGGCCCCGTACCGGTGCGCTCAGCGCGGGACGGGATCGATGGTGGCCTGCGCCGCCCGCAGGCGGTCCAGCAGCAGCCGCAGCTCGCGCTGCTCGTCGTCGTCGAGCCCCTGGCCCACGTACCGGCCGATGGCCTCCTGGTGGCGGGCACCGACGTCGTGCTGGAGGCGGCGGCCCTCCGCGGTGAGCGTCACCAGGGTGCCGCGGGCGTCGTCGGGCGGTGTGGTGCGCTCCACCAGGCCGCGCGCGGCCATGCGCTCCACGAGGCGCGAGACGGACGACTGGACCAGGAACAGGCTCCGGGTGAGGTCGCGCAGGCGCAGGGCGCCGCCGGCCCGGGAGAGCACGAAGAGCACGTCGTACTCGCGCAAGGACACCTCGTGCCAGATGGGGTCGTCGCTCAGGCGGCGCAGCAGCTCGGCCTGCGTGCGGAACAGGGCCTCCCAGGTGGCGGCGGCGCGGCGGTCCCCGGTTGCGTGCCCGGTCGCGTGCCCGGTCGCGTCCCCGCCGCCCGCCGTCATCGGCCGAGCCGGCGTTCGCGCCGGGTGAAGTCGCGCAGCGCGCGCAAGAAGTCCACGCGGCGGAACCCGGGCCAGTAGGCCTCGCAGAAGTACAGCTCGGAGTGCACCGACTGCCACATGAGGAACCCGCCGATGCGCTGCTCGCCGCTGGTGCGGATCACCAGCTCGGGGTCGGGCTGCCCCGCCGTGTAGAGGTGCTCGGCGATGTCGTCCACGTCGATCGTCTCGGCGAGCTCCGCGATCGTGATGCCGGTTCCCGCCTGCTCGCGCAGGTAGGCGCGGACGGCGTCGGCGATCTCCATCCGGCCGCCGTAGCCGATGGCGACGTTGACGACCATGCCGCGGATGCCCTCGGTGCGCTCGGCGGCCTCGCGCAGGGCGACGGCCGTGCGCTCGGGCAGCAGGTCCAGGCGGCCGACGACGCGCAGGCGCCACCGGCGCGAGTCGGCCAGGCCGCACACGGCGTCCTCGATGATGTCCAGCAGGTCGTCGAGCTCGGCGGCCGACCGGCCCAGGTTGTCGGTGGACAGCATCCACAGGGTGGCGACCTCGATGCCGCAGTCCTCGGCCCAGCCCAGGAACTCCGAGATCTTGTCGGCCCCACGCCGGTGGCCGGTCGCGGCAGTCTCCCCGAAGGACCTGGCCCAGCGCCGGTTGCCGTCGAGGATCACGCCGACGTGCCGCGGCAGACGACCCGTCACCAGGCTCGCGGCGAGTCGACGCTCATAGATCCGGTAGACGGCGGAGGGCAGGCGCACGCGACCACCGTACCGGCCCGGACCGCGGCAGACGATGCCGGCTGCGCACCGCCGTCGGGCACCGCCGGGGATCTTCACCACCTGCACACGCACGTCGCGACGACGGCCTGGCGAGCGCAAGCTACGCTCGCGTAACCTACGCAAGCGTAAGTTACGCCACCACCTGCCTCACCCGCCCCGCCCACCGCCCCGGCGCCGACCATCCCCCGCCGGCCATCCCCCGCCGACCGTCCCCGGAGGACCCGTGACCACACGCACCACCCCCACCCGCGATGCCGTCACGCAGCTCAAGCCGAAGCTGCGCGGATGGGTGCACGCCGTCACGACGCCGCTCGCCCTCGCCGCCGGCATCGTGCTCATCGTGGTGTCCCCACCCGTCGCCGGGCGCGTCGCGGCCGCCGTGTTCACGCTGACGTCGCTGTCACTGTTCGGGATGAGCGCCATCTACCACCGCGGCCACTGGTCGCCCACGGTGCACGGGATCCTGCGGCGCATCGACCACGCCAACATCTTTCTCATCATCGCTGGCACCTACACGCCGCTCGCCGTGCTCCTGCTCGACCCGGGGCACGCGCGGACCCTGCTGGTCATCGTGTGGAGCGGGGCGGTCGCGGGGCTGCTCGCCCACCTGTTCTGGATGAACGCACCCCGCTGGGTGTACGTGCCCGTGTACGTGGCGCTGGGGTGGGTGGCCGTCGCGTACATGAACCAGTTCTGGGCCACCGGCGGGGCAGCCGTCGTCTGGCTGATCATCGCCGGCGGCATCGCGTACACCCTGGGCGCCGTCATCTACGGCACCAAGTTCCCCGACCCGTCCCCGCGCTGGTTCGGCTTCCACGAGATCTTCCACGTGCTCACGGTCGCCGGGTTCACCTGCCACACCGTCGCCATCTTCATGGCGGCCGTCGCCGCGAGGTAGCCCGCGGGTTCAGCTGTCCGGGTCCGAGGTGTCCGCGCTGCGCCGGGGGTCGTCCGACGACGGCGTCTCGTACGGGCTGCCGCCGTCCAGGACGCCGGGCGCCGTCGGCTCGGGCGCGCGCACCGGGAGCTGGACGCGCCCGCCCACCCGAGGCGGCTCCACCACCTCCAGGCCGGCCGCGCGCGCGTTGCGGGCCGTGCGGCGCAGCGAACGCGTCATCAGCTGGAACAGCACGAGCGCGGCGAGCACCACGGCGAACGTGGCCAGGAACCCCACGATCCCCGGGGACACGGCGGCGGCGTCGAACTGCGGCGTCGGCGACGGCGACGGCGCGGGAGCGGCGGCGAGCAGCGCGATCACCGGGCCACCTCCGTCCCGCGGATCCCGTCGAACAGATCGTCCTCGGGCGTGGGTGCGGGCACCCGGGTCGCGGCGAGCTCGTACTCGTCCCACGGCCACACGTCGGCCTCGACGTCGCGGGGCACGGCGAAGAAGAACCCGTCGGGGTCGATCTGGGAGGCATGCGCGATGAGCGCGGCGTCCCGAGCCGCGAAGTACGGCGCCACCGGCACGAGCGTCGTCACGGGCCGCTCAGGGATCTCGCGCGCCACCCGGGACTCGATCCAGTCGCCGAAGGGCGACTCCAGCCCCTGACCCACCATCGCCTCGTGCACCGCGCGCAGGCGCGGCAGCGAGAACCCGTGGTTGTAGTAGAGCTTGAGCGGCGTCCAGGCGGGCGCGCCGCCGTCCACCACGTACCGCGCCGGGTCACCCGCCGCATCCCACGCCTCCATCGACACGGTGTGCGTGTACACGTGGTCGGGGTGCGGGTAGCCGCCCGACGGGTCGTACGTGGTGATGACGTGCGGGCGGAACCGCCGCACGGCCTCCACGAGCGGCGCCGCAGCCTGCTCGAGCGGCACGAGCGCGAACGCGTCCGGGTCCAGCGGGGGCAGCGGGTCGCCCTCGGGCAGGCCCGAGTCGGTGAACCCGAGCCAGTGCTGCGCCACACCCAGCGCGGCCGCCGCAGCCGCCATCTCCTCACGGCGCACGGCCCGCTTGCCCGCGAGCGACTCGAACTCGTGACCCGGCGGCACCTCGAACGCGGGGTTGAGCACGTCGCCACGCTCACCCCCCGTGCACGTCACCACCAGCACCTCGACACCCTCGGCGGCGTACCGCGCGGTGGTGGCAGCCCCCTTGCTGGCCTCGTCGTCGGGGTGGGCGTGCACGGCCATGAGCCGCAGGATGCCCTCCGTTCCCCAGGGCGCACTCGGCACGGCGATCCTCCAATGATCACGAACAAGATCACACGATGGCTGCACCGGCGGCGTCAGCGCATCGACCACAATCATGAACCATGAGCGACACCGCGACACCCACCCCCGCGCCAGACCGCTACGGACGCACACCGCGCGGCCTGACCACCCGGGCCAAGGTGGCGATCGTCGTGGCGCTCGCGGCCGCCGTGGCGCTCACCGCCTGGTTCGCGATCGAGCAGCACCGTCGCTCCCCCGTCCAGGCCGACGTCGTCTCGTTCCACGTCACGAGCGCGGAAGAGCTGACGGTGGACTTCCAGGTGTCGATGCCGCCCGGGACCACCGCGGTGTGCACCGTGGAGGCGCTGGCGTCGAACTTCGCCCAGGTCGGCTCCCTGGACGTGCCCGTGGGGCCGCACGATGCGCGGACCGCCCGCTACTCCGTGACGGTGCGCACGGCACGGCTAGCCGACTCAGCCGTCATCGAACAGTGCATTTCCGGCTGAACAACTTGCCTTCCCCGTCGGGGGGCGGACTACCCTGGGGGATTCACACGCTGTCCTGACCCCAAGCCGACGCGCGTGCCGACGCCGTCGGCGCGTTTGTGCGCGGTCTGGAGCAGGCCAACCGAGCACCACGAAAGGAGAGCCCAAGTGAGCGACACCCCGGTCACCTGGCTCACCCAGGAGGCTCACGACCGGCTGAAGGCCGAGCTCGAGCACCTCTCCGGACCTGCCCGTACCCAGATCGCCGAGCGCATCGCCGCGGCCCGCGACGAGGGCGACCTCAAGGAGAACGGCGGCTACCACGCGGCGCGCGAGGAGCAGGCCAAGAACGAGGCGCGCATCCGCGAGCTCACCGAGAAGCTGCGCACCGTGCACGTGGGCACCCCGCCCGACGACGGCATGGTCGAGGCCGGCATGCTCGTGGACGTGATCCTCGCGGGCGAGCCGATGAGCTTCCTGCTCGGCTCCCGCGAGATCGCCGACACCACCGACCTGGACGTGTACTCGCCCACCTCCCCGCTGGGTGCCGCCATCTACGGCCACTCGATCGGCGAGACCGTGAGCTACACGGCGCCGAACGGCAAGGAGTTCACGGTGGAGATCAAGGGCGCCAAGCCGTACGCCGGCTGACCCTCCCGCACGAGGAACGGGCAGGTCCCCCGCGGGGGACCTGCCCGTTCCTCGTCCCGGCGGCCGCGGTCGGGGCCGGCGGCGCCGCAGGTCCTCAGTCCTGGACCTCGAAGCCTTCGTCGCGCAGCCGCTCCACGATCTGCGCGCAGTGCTCGGCGCCCTTGGCCTCCACCTGGAGGGCCACCATGACGTCGCCGACGCCCAGCGCGGAGTCGGTGTGCGAGTGCTCGACGTGCATGATGTTGCCGTCGGCGGCGGCCACGGTGTGCAGCAGCGTGGCGAGCGCGCCGGGCCGGTCGTCGACGCGGACGCGCAGCCGCAGGTAGCGCCCGGCGGCCACCATGCCGTGCTGGATCACCCGCATGAGCAGCAGGGGGTCGATGTTGCCGCCCGTGAGCACGGGCACGATCGCGCCGCCGGGTCCGTCGACCAGCCCGGCGGGGTCGTCCATGAGCGCCGCGACGCCCGCTGCACCCGACGGTTCGACCACGAGCTTCGCGCGCTCCAGGAGGAGCAGCAGCGCCCGCGACATCGACTCCTCGCTCACGGTCCGCACGGGCACGTGGAGGCGGTCGAGGATCTCGAACGGCACGTTCCCCGGGGTTCCCACGGCGATGCCGTCCGCCATCGTGGGGCCGGGGCGCAGCGGCACCGGGTGCCCCGCGGCGAACGACGCCGGATAGGCCGCGGCGGCAGCGGCCTGCACCCCGATGACGCGCACGTGCGGCGCGACCTCGGCCACCACGGCGGCGATCCCGGCGATCAGGCCGCCGCCGCCCTGGGGCACGATGATCGTGCCGACGTCGGGCACCTGGTCGAGGATCTCGAGCGCCACGGTGCCCTGGCCGGCGACGACGTCGGGGTGGTCGAACGGGTGGATGAGCACTCGTCCGGTGCGTGCGGCGTCGTCGTGCGCGGCGACGAGCGCGTCGTCCACGCTGGTGCCGGTCAGGCGGACGTCGGCGCCATAGCCGCGCGTCGCGGCGAGCTTGGGCAGAGGCGCACCCACGGGCATATAGATGACGGCGTCGATCCCCAGCAGCTGCGCGGCGAGCGCCACCCCCTGGGCATGGTTGCCGGCCGACGCCGCGACGACGCCGCGGGCACGTTCGGCGTCGCTGAGCCCGGACATGCGCGTGTACGCGCCCCGCACCTTGAACGACCCCGCTCGTTGCAGGTTCTCCAGCTTGAGGGCCACCGGGACGCCCGCGGCCGCCGCGGCGGCACGGAACGGCTGGACCGGGGTGCGGGTGGCGACGCCGTCGAGCAGGCGGGCGGCCCGGCGCACGTCGTCCAGCGTGACGCGCGGCGTGGTCACCGCGCGCCGCCGTCGTCCGGCGTCTCGGCGGCACCGACGGGACGAGCGCCTGGCTGCTCCTCGGCGCGGGCCTCACCCGGGCGGGCGCCGTCGCGCACCCGGCGCAGGCCCGCCGCGCGGCCGGACAGGGCGATGCTGGACATCGCGGGGTGGCGGCGCAGCAGCGGCACGTGATCCTCGGTTCCCAGCCCCGGGAACTTGTCGGTGCCGTGCAGGTACAGGATCACCGTGTTGAGCACCGCCGCGAGCGGCACCGCGAACAGGGCGCCGATGATCCCAGCGCCCAGCGAGCCGACCGCCACCACGAGCACCACGGCCACCGGGTGCAGCGACACGGCGTGTCCCATGAGGAACGGCTGGAGCACGTGGCCCTCGATCTGCTGGACCAGCAGCACGATAGCCAGCATGATCACGGCGGCCACCCAGCCCTGCGCCACGAGCACCACGACGCACGCGATCGCCCCGGTCACGATGGCGCCCACGATGGGCACGAACGAACCGATGAACACGAGGATGCCGAGCGGCAGCGCGAGGGCGGGCACGAAGAACGCGGCACCGATGCCGATGCCCGCACCGTCCACCAGCGCCACGAGGATCTGGGTGCGCACGTAGGCGGACAGGGTGACGACGCCGCGACGACCCGCCTGGTGCACCCGCTCGCGCGCGCTCACCGGCAGCAGGTTGACGATCCACGTCCAGATGGACCGGCCGTCGATGAGGAAGAAGATGAGGCAGAACAGCGCGATGAGCGCGCCCACCAGCACGTGCCCCACCGTCGTCGCCGCGCCGAGCGCACCGGAGACCAGCCCGCCGGCACCGCCGTTGGTGAAGGAGTCGGTGAACCGGTCCACATACCCGTTGAGCTGTGCGGTGTCGATGCCCAGCGGCCCCTCGGCCAGCCAGGTGCGCACCTCGTCGAAACCCTGGACGGCCTGGTCGGTCAGGTCGGAGAACCCGGCCACGATCTGCTGGCCGGCCAGCGAGATCAGGGTGACGACCACGCCGATGAGCAGCAGCACGGAGGTGGCGGTCGACAGGCCGCGCGGGAACCGCAGGCGCCGCTCGAGCCCGTCCCGGAAGGGCCGCAGCAGCACCGAGAGCAGCAGCGCGACGGCGACCGGCACGATGATCGTCTTGATCTGGCCCATCATCCACAGCACGGCGGTGACGGCGGCACCGATGAGCAGCAACCGCCACGACCACTCGGCGGCGGCCCGCACGGACGGCGGGACGGCACTCGACGGCGCGCTCGACGAGCTGCTCGGCGCCGGAGGCGAGACGGGGGGCGACGCGGGGGTCGGCGCGGGGTTCGTCACGGCTCAACAGTAAGTGTGGTGCGCAGGGCTCTGCGTTGTGGATAGGGGGTCTCGGCGCGCTCCAGCATCGTGACGAACCTCGCCACCGCACGAGCACGCGTCTCGGGCCGGTGCGAGTTCACGATCCGGAACAGGATCGCGTACCGGTTCTGTGCGGTCAGCAGGGTGAAGTTCGCGGCCGCGAGCGGGCTGGCGGCGAGCGCCGCGGCCAGGTCGTCCGGCACCTCGATGGTGGCGCTGCCCGCGTAGGCGCGCTCCCACCGCCCGTCCGCCTTGGCCCGGTCGATCTCGGCCTGCCCGCGCGGTCGCAGGCGGCCTTCCTCGCCCAGCCGGGTCACGATGCCGACGTTGCGCGCCGACCAGATACTGCGCCTGCGCCGCGGGGTGAAGCGCTGCAGGGTGGTGTCGGCATCACGGCTGCGGCCCTGCCCGTCGATCCAGCCGCTGCACAGGGCCTCCTCCAGCGCCTGGTCATACGTGAGCGTGGTGGGCGCCGCGGGCCGGTTCTTGCGCGCCAGGACCAGCCAGGCGCCGTCGTCGTCGTCCTCGTGCGCGTCGAGCCAGGCCCGCCATGCGGCGGCGTCGGGCACGAGCAGCTCGGCGCGGCCCGGCGGTCCGGCGGTCGTCTGCGTCGTCATCGTCGCCAAGGTAGCCGCAGCGTCCGACGACGGCGCGGGCACACGGGCACGGGCACGGGCACGGGCACGGGCACGGGCACGGGCACGGGCACACGGGCTGGAACGCGGTGGCGGAACACCCGCGAACGCGCGGGCGTTGGCCTCAGCATGACCTCCCTCTTCGACCGCCGGCACGACGCCCTGCCGGGCCGCGCCAACCCGGTGCTCCCCCACCCCCGCCCGCACACCGTGCTGGGCACCCCGATCGCGGGGCCGTGGCCCGACGGGGCGCGCGTGCTGTACCTGGCCATGGGCTGCTTCTGGGGCGCCGAGGAGATCTTCTGGGCGGTTCCCGGCGTGATCTCCACGGCCGCGGGGTACATGGGCGGGACGACGCCGAACCCCACGTACGAGGAGGTGTGCTCGGGGCGCACCGGTCACGCCGAGACCGTCCAGGTGGTGTACGACCCCGCCGTCGTCGGCGAGGAGGCGCTGCTGCGCACGTTCTGGGAGCGGCACGACCCGACGTCGGGCATGCGGCAGGGCAACGACGTGGGCACGCAGTACCGCTCCGCCCTCTACTGGACCATGCCCGAGCAGGAGGCCGCCGTGCGAGCGACGGCCCACGTCTACGGGGCGGCGCTCGCCGCGGCCGGGTACGACGCGATCACCACCGAGCTGGCTGCCGCCTCGCAGGCCGGTCCGTTCTACTACGCCGAGGACTACCACCAGCAGTACCTGCACAAGAACCCGCACGGCTACCGGTGCCACGCGACGACCGGCCTGCCCTTCCCCGCGACTCAAGCCCCGGCGTAGCACCCCACGTGCAAGGATGCCAAGCATGGTGAACCTCGCTCCCCTCATCGACGCCCACCTCACCGCGGCCCGCGCCTCCGAGCGAGGCCGGTCGGCGGAGCTCATCGTGCACGACGGCCCGCTGCGGCAGAGCGTCATCGCCCTGACCGCCGGCACCGTGCTCCCCGCGCACGAGGCGCCGCCCGCCGCGTCCCTCCAGGTGCTCGTGGGCACCGTCAAGGTCACCGAGGCCGACGAGGAGACCCGACCGCTCGCCGTCGGCGAGCTGTGGGCGCTCACGCACCACCGGCACGCGGTGGCCGCCGAGACCGACGCCGTCTTCCTCCTGACGACCGTCACCGGCATCTGAGCCCGGGGCAGGACGCTCAGCGGGGGCGACGCCCCGTACCCCCTCGGCCCCGTGCCCCCTTACCACCGGCACCCTTACCACCGGCACCCGCGCCCCGCTGGGGCTTGCGGGGCTGCTTCGCGCTGCCCGAGGCGGGCTTCCGGTTCGCGCCCGCCCGGGTCTGCTGCGCACGAGCCTGCTTCGCCGTCGTCGCCGGTGCTGCGGGCTGCGGGGCCGCCCGGCCGCGGGAGCTGTTGACCGTGCGGCCGCGCACGATGCCGACCATCTCGTCGACCAGGTCCGTGGTCCGCTCGGAGACCCACACGAGGCCCACGGGCGCGGTGGGCCCGCCGTCGAGCACGCGGTAGGCGACGTCCTTGCGGTGGTGGAGGCGGGCCAGCGACAGCGGCACGATCGTCACGCCCGCCCCCGCGGCCACCCAGGCGATCGCCTCCGCCGTCGTCGGCGGGCGCTCCGGCGTCCCGGAGACGTCGATGCTGCCGTCCTCGCGGTACGCGACCGGCCGCAGCCCCGGCACGGGCCCGCCCGACCCAGGGCTCTCGCTGCCGGGGCCGGCGCCGTAGAGCACGTCGTCGGCCGCCAGGTGCACGACGTCGTCGGCGATGTCGGCGGCCGTGACGACCTCGTCCTCCTCGGTCGCGGCGAGCAGGTGGTCGCGCGAGACGACGACGACGGGCAGCTCCTCGTACAACAGGATCGCGGAGAGCCGGGTCTTGTCGACGGGCAGCCGCGCGATCGCCGCGTCGACGTCGCCCCGGTCGAGGGCGGCCACGGCGTCGGCGGCGTCGACCTGGACCAGGTCGAGCGGCACGTCCAGGCGCTCGCGCCACACG
This sequence comes from Xylanimicrobium pachnodae JCM 13526 = NBRC 107786, assembly GCA_001592145.1. Classification (GTDB taxonomy): domain Bacteria; phylum Actinomycetota; class Actinomycetes; order Actinomycetales; family Cellulomonadaceae; genus Xylanimonas; species Xylanimonas pachnodae. The sequence goes on from BCWJ01000013.1 coordinate 107,804, forward strand.
CGTGCCCATTTGCCGGGGGTGGCGCCGGGCACGTACCCGAGGCGGAAGGTGTCGCTCACGAGGCCAGGCTACGTGGGCGAGGCCACGTACCCTGGGGCGTATGGCCACCCCGTTCTCGCAGCAGGTCCTCAGCGCGCGCAACGCCGCCAAGCGACTGGGCGTCTACCTGCCCGCCACGCCCGCCTCGTTCCAGGAGCAGGGCACCACCCGCGAGCAGCTCGAGGAGTGGGAGAAGAACCCGCCCGAGTGGCTCGCCACGCTGCGCCGCGAGGGGCCCCACCCGCGCCCCGTCGTGGCCGGTCGGCTCGGCGTCTCGATCGCCGGGCTGGCGCGCGGCGGCATCGTGGACCCCCTGACCACCGAGCAGATCGACGCGCTGCGCGACGACCCGCCCGCGTGGCTCGTCCACGAGCGCGAGGTGGCCGCGAAGGTGCGCGAGGAGGACGCCCGGATCGCCGCGAAGACGACGCAGGAGGCCGCTCAGCAGGCGGCACGCGCCGCGCGCCGCGGTGGTGGCTCGCAGGGCTGACGCACCCGCGTCGATCCACCCGAGCAGCACACCGATGCCCGACGACGCCCCGCCCGAAGCCGTCCCCGGCGCAGCCGCGCCCGACGCCGCGCTGGACGCAGCCCTCGCCGCGCTGCGCCCGTGGCCCGACGACGGATCGCGCGCCGACGCCCCCGTGGCGGTCGACGCCACCGACCGCCTGCTGCTCGACACGGCCCGCCCGCTGGTGGCCACGCTCGGCCCGGGCAGCACCGGACCGCACGACGTCGTGGTGCTGGGCGACCGGTTCGGCGCGCTCACGGTGGGGCTGCTCGCCCTGGGCGTGCCGCGGGTGCGCCTGCACACCGACGCCGTGACCGCGGAGCGGGCCGTGCACGCGAACCTGGCGGCGGCCCGCTCCCGGGGCCTGGTTCCCGCCGCGGCCGTGGTGGAGACGTTCACGGCGCCCGCACCGGGGCTCGCGGCGGGCGCCCGCCTGGTGGTGGCCCAGCTCCCCCGGGTGCTGGCCGAGCTGGACGAGCTCGCCGCGCTCGTGGCACGCGAGGCCGACGACGACGCCGTGCTGCTCGCGGGCGGACGGGTCAAGCACATGACCCGCGCCATGAACGACGTGCTGGCCCGCGGCTTCCTGGAGGTGCACGCGACGTTGGCGCGCGCCAAGTCGCGCGTGCTGGTGGCCCGCACGCCCCGCCCCGAGGCGCGCCCGGCACCGTCGGACCCGGCGTCGTCGGACCCGGCGTCGTCGGACCCAGCGTCGTCGGACCCGGCGCCGTCGGACCCGGCGCCGTCGGACCCGGCGCCGTCGGACCCAGCGTCGTCGTACCCGGTGACCGCGACGCTGCGCGACCCGGAGCTGCTGGCCGCGGCCGCGCCGGGCGCCCACGAGCCCGGCACCGCCGGGGTCGCGGGCATCGTCGTGCGCGCGCACGGCGGGGTGTTCGCGGGGGCCACGCTGGACCTGGGGACGCGCGCGCTGCTGCGGACCGCGGACCGCTGGCCCCGAGGCGGGGGGACGGCGGTCGACCTGGGCTGCGGGACGGGCCTGCTGGCGACGGTGCTGGCGTTGCGCGACCCGGGCGCCCGGGTGATCGCGACCGACCGCTCGGCGGCCGCGGTGGCGTCGGCGCGCGCGACGGCCGACGCGAACGGGGTGGGCGGCCGGGTCGCGGTGCTGCGCGACGACGCCGGATCCCTGATCGATCCCGCGAGCGCCGCCCTGGTGCTGTGCAACCCGCCGTTCCACGACCGTTCGGCGCTCTCGACGGATGCGGCGCACCGCATGTTCGCCGCGGCGGGACGGGTGCTGCGCGTGGGGGGCGAGCTGTTCTGCGTGTTCAACTCGGGGCTGCGCTACCGGCCGGCGCTGGAGCGCGCGGTGGGCCCCACCGACCAGGTGCTGCGGGACCCGCGGTTCACGGTGACGCGGAGCGTGCGGACGCGCTGAGCGCGCCATCGTTACCGGCGGGATGCGCCATGTGATCAAGGTCACGGTTCGGCAACGGTCGCTCGCAAACGATTGCGGTACTTGTGGCAACGATTGCACAGTGGGGGCGCTCGCCACCGGCGGCGAGCGGAGCGGCACGTCGGGCAACCCGCCCAGCGCCGCACCAACGGATCGGCGGAGAGCGGCAATGATGCCCGGAGCACGTGACGTGGCCCGACTGGCGGGGGTGTCAGTCTCGACGGTGTCCCGCGCCCTGCGACTGCCCGAGCTGGTCTCGGCCAGCACCCGCGAACGCGTGGTCGCCGCGGCCAGCGAGCTCGGATACCAGCCCGACCCGACCGCCCAGGGCCTGCGCCTGGGCCGCACCCAGACGCTGGGTCTGCTGGTCCCGGACCTGGCGAACCCCTTCTTCGCCACCATCACCAAGGCCGTGCACACCACCGCGCAGCAGGCGGGCTACGCCGTCGTCGTCGCGGACACCGACGAGGACGAGCAGGCCGAGCTCGCCCTGGTCGCGACCCTGCGGGCCCGCACGGACGGCCTGGTCCTGGCCTCCCCGCGCCTGCCCGACGCCGTGCTGCTCGAGGCCATCGAGGGCTCGCCCACCGTGGTCACCAACCGCCAGGTGCCCGGCGTCCCCTCCCTGACCGCCGACGACGCGAACGGCGCCGGGCAGGCCCTGAGCCACCTGCACGCGCTCGGTCACCGCCACATCGCGCTCGCCTGGGGCCCCGCGTCGTCGTACTCCGGTGCGCGGCGCCTGGCCGGGCTGCGGGCCCGCGCCGAGACCTACGGGGACGTCGAGCTCACCGACCTCGGCACGTTCACCCCGTCCTACGCGGGCGGGTTCCAGGCGGGTGACCACGTCGTCGCGTCGGCGGCCACGGCGGTCCTCGCGTTCAACGACCTCATGGCGCTCGGCATCCTCAAGCGGCTCGGCGAGCGCGGGGTGCGGGTGCCCGACGACGTCTCCCTGATCGGCTGCGACGACGTCGTCACGGCCGCCATCGTCACCCCCGCCCTGACCACCATCCACATTCCCCAGGACCGGCTCGGCTCCCGCGCCGTCGACCGGCTCATCGCCCTGCTGCGGGGCACCGGCACCGCCGAGCCGACCACCGTCCTGCCCGGGCAGCTCGTCATCCGGGCCTCCACGCGCGCGCTCTGAGGCCGCCCGGCCCCGCAGCACGCACACCCACCGACCTTCTCAGTACCGGACAACCCGAAGGAACAAGAGATGCGCACCAACCGCCTTTCCCGGACGCGCCTCGTCGCGTCAGTCGGCGCCGTCGCCCTGGCCGCGACTCTCGCCTCCTGTGCCCCGCCCAGCACGGGCAGCACGGGCGACTCCGCGGGCGGCAGCGACGCCACCGCGGACAACGCCACCGTCCCCGACAAGCCGTCGAAGCCGGTCGAGCTGAACATCCTCGACGTCGCGGGCAACCTCAAGCTGACCCAGCCGATGATCGACGAGTTCGTCGAGAAGCACCCGGACATCATCTCGTCCGTCACCTACGAGACGGGCGGGGCACCCGACGTCACCGGCGTCGTCAAGCCGCAGGTGGACTCCGGCAACCTGTCCGTCGACCTGGTGCTGACGGGCAACGACGGCCTGTCCGCCGGCATCGAGCAGGACATGTGGATCCCGATCGTCACCGACTACGGCGACCGCCTGTCGAACATGGACAACTACCTCGACCCGGCCGCGAAGATGCAGGACCTCGCGGACGGCTACGGCGTCGTCGTCACCTACTACCCGTCGGGGCCGCTGCTCCAGTACGACCCCGCCGTCGTCACCGACGTGCCCTCCACCCCCGAGGAGCTGCTCGCGTGGGCGAAGGCGCACCCCGGCAAGTTCGGGTACGCCCGCCCGGCCAACTCGGGCCCGGGCCGCACCTTCCTCATGGGCCTGCCCTACATGCTGGGCGACAAGGACCCCAAGGACCCGGAGAACGGCTGGGACAAGACGTGGGCCTACCTCAAGGAGCTGGGCCAGTACGTGGACAACTACCCCACGGGCACCGGCCAGGTGATCACCAACATGGGTGACGGCACGTGGTCGCTGATCCCGACGACGACGGGCTGGGAGATCGAGCCGCGCACCGACGGGCGCCTGCCGAACACGCTGGAGGCCGCGCACTTCGACAGCTTCACGTGGGTCACCGACGCGCACTACGCGGCGATCCCCAAGGGGCAGAGCGCGGACAAGGTCTCGGCCATCCTCCTGCTGCTGCAGGACATCCTCACCCCGGAGCAGAACGCCAAGGCGTACGACCACGGCTACTTCTACCCCGGCCCGGCGGTCAAGGGCGCCACGCTCGACAAGGCGCCCCAGGAGACGCAGGACACCATCAACGAGTACGTCCGCGACTGGTACGACGACCTGATCGAGTCGGAGCCGCAGGCGACCCCGCTCGACCCGGCCGCGATGGTCAAGGCCTTCGACATCTGGGACCGCGAGGTGGGTGCCGGCAAGTACGACGGCTGACGCCACCCGGGTGCGCGGCGGCCCCCGCCGCGCACCCCCTCCCGCGGGCACGCGCCCGCCACCAGATCGCAGACAAGGGAGTCACCACCATGAGCACCAGCACCTTCGAGGCGCTCGAGCTACGCGGCGTGGGCCGCACCTTCGGCGGCCACGAGGCGCTCAAGGGCCTCGACCTGACCGTCCGGCGCGGCGAGTTCATCGCCCTGCTGGGACCGTCCGGGTGCGGCAAGTCCACCGCACTCAACTGCATCGCGGGTCTGCTGCCGCTGACCCACGGTGAGATCGTCGCGGGCGACAGGCGGGTGGACACGCTGCCCCCCGAGAAGCGCGGCTTCGGGATGGTGTTCCAGAGCTACGCGCTGTTCCCGCACCTCACCGTCGAACGCAACGTGGCGTTCGGCCTCCAGATGCAGGGCGTGCCGCGCCACGAGCAGAAGCAGCGGGTCAAGGACGCCATCGCGATGGTCAAGCTGGAGGAGCACGCCACGAAGCTGCCCGGCCAGCTCTCGGGCGGCCAGCAGCAACGCGTCGCCATCGCCCGCGCGATCGTCCTCGAGCCCTCGCTCGTGCTCATGGACGAGCCGCTGTCCAACCTGGACGCCAAGCTCCGCCTGGACATGCGCGCCGAGATCCGTCGCCTGCACCAGTCGCTCGGGCTCACCACCATCTACGTCACGCACGACCAGGAGGAGGCCCTGTCCATGGCCGATCGCCTGGTGGTGCTGCGCGACGGCCGCACCCAGCAGATCGGCACGCCCGCCGAGCTGTACGACCACCCGGCGAACTGGCACGTCGCCGACTTCATGGGCTACCGCAACCTGCTCGACGGGACCGTCACGCAGATCGCGGGCGACACCGCCACCGTGAACCTGGGCTCGTTCGAGCTGCACGGGCACGTCGCCGGCCCCCTGGCCGCCAGCGCCCGGGTCCGGGTCGCGATCCGGCCCGACGACGTCGTCGTCACGGCGTCGGCCGCCGACGCGATCGACGGCAACGCCATCAAGGCCACTCCCTCCGTCGTCGAGTACCACGGACGCGAGTTCTCGGTGACGGCGCTGACGGACGACGGGCTGCGGCTCAACGTCAAGGCTGCGACCGCTCCCGTCCAGGGCGAGCCGGCCACCTTCACGGTGCGAGCGGAGCGCGCTCTCGTGTTCCCCGAGGAGCTGGCGTGATGACGGCGGTCACCATGACGCGCGCGGGCGCCGAACGGAGCTCGGCCTCCCTCAAGCACCGCCTCGCGGAGCGCGGCATCGACTCGTCGTTGCTCCTGCTGCTGCCCGCCCTGCTGTTCTCGCTGGTGCTCTTCGTGTACCCGTTCGCCTACGGGCTCGGCCTGAGCTTCCAGCCCAGCGGGGCCATCCAGCAGGAGTTCGGCGGCGGGTTCTTCGCCAACTACGTGGCGTTCTTCAAGGACCCGTTCATCTTCGACTCGGTGTGGCTCACGCTGCGGCTCGCGCTGCCCACCGCGCTCATCAACGTGGTCGGCGCCGTCCCGGTGGCCCTCGTGCTGCGCCGCAAGTTCCGCGGCAAGCGGCTGCTGTCGTCGATCCTGGTGCTGCCGATCACCCTCGGGACCGTGCTGACGGCCCAGGGCCTGCTGATCTTCGCGGGCCGCCAGGGCTGGCTCAACCGGGCACTGATGGGCATCGGCCTGATCGACCAGCCGATCCAGTTCGTCAACAACTACCTGGGCGTGATGCTCTCGCTGATCATCTCCGGGTTCCCGTTCGCGTTCCTGCTCGTCTCGTCCTACCTGTCGGGCATCGACCCGTCGCTCGACGCGGCCGGGCGCACCCTCGGTGCGGGCTGGTGGAACCGGTTCCGCCGCATCACGCTGCCGCTGCTGGCCCCGGGGCTCGCGACGACGTTCATCCTCACGTTCGTCCTCGCGTTCTCCGTGTTCCCCTCGGCCCGCCTGGTCGGTAACCCCAACGGGTCCACCCGCGTGCTCGCGCTCATGGCATACCGCTCGTTCGGCGAGCAGAACGACTACACGATGGCCTCCACCATCGCCGTGATGATGGGCGCGTGCGAGCTGGTGTTCATCGCCCTCGTGCTGGCGTGGCGGTCGTCGTTCTACAAGGGCTCCACAGGAGGCAAGGGCTGATGGCCACGACCGTCGCGGCGCCGCGCAGGCGCAAGCAGAACCTCGTCCCGGGCGACAAGGCGATCGTCGCCTCGCCCTCGGCATGGTTCGTCTGGTTCGGGATGGCGGCGTTCCTCATCCTGCTGATCGGCATCCTGTCCACCGTGGTGGTCGACTCGTTCGGCCGGCAGTGGTTCGCCAACTGGCTGCCCCAGGAATGGACGGCGAGCTGGTACGGGCAGGGCTGGGAGCGGTTCGACCTGGGTCACGTCATCACGGTGACGGTCCTGGTGGCCGTGGTCGTGGTGGTGGTCTCGGTGCTCATCGGCACCCCCGCCGCGTACCTGCTGGCCCGCAAGAACTTCCCGGGCAAGAAGGCGATCAACCTGCTGTTCCTGCTGCCGGTGATCATCCCGCCCATCACGTTCGGCATCCCGCTGGCCACCCTCATGTACTCGTGGGGTCTGGGCCGCACGGTGCTCGCCGTGATCCTGGTGAACCTGGTGCCGTCGGTACCGTTCGTCATCCTGACGATGACGCCGTTCATCGAGCAGATCAACCCGGCGATCGAGTCGGCCGCGAAGATGTGCGGTGCGAGCATCCTCAAGGTGTTCACCAAGGTGCTCGCGCCCCTGCTGGTGCCCGGCATCCTGGCCGCGGCGATCCTGGTGCTGGTGCGCACGGTCGGCATGTTCGAGCTGACGTTCCTGGTCTCCGGGCCGCAGTCCGACACGCTCGTCGTCTCGATCTACCGCGCCATGACGTCCGCGGGCGGGTCCGAGGCCCGTCAGCTCGTCTCCGCCATGGCGGTGCTCTACACCGGCACCATGCTGGTCATCCTCATCGCGGCCCTCCGGTTCGTGAACCCCACCCAGCTCGTGGCCCGCGTCCGGGACAACCCCGACGACTGACGCCCTGCGGCACCGTGGGGGCGGGCCAGCCCCGGCCCGCCCCCACGCCCACCGCCTAGACTGCAAACGTTTGCCCTCCGCGGTCCCGCACCGCGTCCACGGCTCGACGAGGAGACCCCATGACGGAAAGCCCAGCGACCCGGCCCCTGACGTTGCATGAGGATCGTGCCCTGCCCGCTGACCCGGTGACCCGCCCGATCGCCCGGGAGATCTACCAGGAGATCAAGGGCCTGCCGATCGTCTCGATGCACGGCCACGTACCCGTCGAGTGGTTCGCGGACGACACCCCCTTCCCCGACCCGGCCCAGCTCCTCGTGGTCCCGGACCACTACCTGCTCCGCATGATCGTCTCCCAGGGCCGCTACACCCTGGCGGACCTCGGCGTGCCCACGCTCGACGGCTCCGCGGTCACCGAGACCGACCCACGGACCATCTGGCGCCGGTTCTGCGAGAACTGGAAGGCCTTCCGCGGCACGCCCACCCGGTTCTGGATGGAGCACGAGCTCGTCACCATCTTCGGGATCACGCAGCGCCCCTCCGCGCAGACCGCGGACGCCATCTACGACCAGATCGCCGCCGAGATCGCCACCCCCGGCTTCCGCCCCCGCAACCTCCTCGACCGGTTCGCCATCGAGACCATCGGCACCACCGACCCCGCGTGGGCGTCCCTGGAGCACCACACGGCGCTGGCCGCGCAGGGTTACGGCGAGCGCATCCTGCCCACGTTCCGCCCCGACCCCGTGCTCCACCTGGACAACCCCACGTTCGCGCACGACGTGCTCGCCACCGGGGCCGCCGCCGGCGTCACCGTGAGCGACTACGCCACCTACCTCGACGCGCTGCGCGCCCAACGGCTGCGCTTCAAGGCGGCCGGCGGCACCGCCACCGACCACGGCCACCTGGTCGCGGACACCACCCCCCTGCCCGACGACGACGCCGCGCGCCTGTTCGACGCGGCGTTCACCGGCCGACCCGTCACCGCCGCCCAGGTGAGCGCGTTCGCCGCCCACATGCTGTTCCAGATGGCGGCCATGGCCGCCGACGACGGCCTGGTCATGCAGATCCACCCCGGCGTGGAACGCGGGCACTCCCGCACCATGACCGCCCGCTACGGGGCGGACAAGGGCTACGACATCCCGTTCGCCGTCGAGTACACGCGGGCGCTGCGCCCCATGCTGGAGGCGTTCGGGCACCACCCCAACTTCCGCACCATCGTGTTCACGCTCGACGAGGACGTGTACTCGCGCGAGCTCGCCCCGCTGGCCGGCGTCTACCCCGCCATGCGGCTCGGCGCCCCCTGGTGGTTCATCGACTCCCCCGAGGCGATGCGCCGCTTCCGGGAGACGGCCACCGAGACCGCCGGGTTCCTCAACCTCTCCGGGTTCGTGGACGACACGCGGGCGTTCTGCTCCATCCCGGCCCGCCACGACCTGGCCCGCCGCATCGACGCCGGCTACCTGGGCCGCCTCGTGGCCGAGCACCGACTCGACCTCGACGAAGCCGTCGACACCGCCATCGACCTCACCTACCGCCTGCCCAAGCTCGCCTACGAGGCCCGCTGAGCCCGATGCAGACGATCCTCCAGTTCGGCACCGGGAACTTCCTGCGCGCCTTCACCGACCTCATGGTTCACGAGGCGAACCAGGCGGGCGTCATGGATGCCGGCATCGTCGTCGTCCCCGCCTCCTCCGGGCGCGGCACGCCCGGCCACCACGTCACGATCGAGCGGCTGCGCGCCCAGGACTGCCAGTACCACGTGCTGCTCGAAGGGGTGCGCGACGGCGAGCCGGTGCGCGAGATCACCCGCGTCACGTCGATCGTCCGCACCGTGTACCCGGACACCGAGTTCGACGCCTACCGCGCCGCCTACCTGGATCCCACGCTGGCCGTCGTCGTGTCCAACACCACGGAGGCCGGCATCGCCTGGGCCGACGGCGACGACCTCACCGCGCGACCACCGCGCTCCTTCCCCGCCCGGATCACCGCGCTGCTGTACGACCGGTGGGCGCACTTCGGCGGAGACCGCACCACAGGCCTGCACGTCGTGTGCTGCGAGCTCATCGAGGACAACGCCACCGCCCTGCGCGCCCTGGTGCTGCGGCACGCCGCCACCCACGGGCTGCCCCCCGCGTTCGCCGACTGGGTGCGCACGGCCTGCGCGTTCCACGACTCGCTCGTGGACCGGATCGTCCCCGGCTTCCCACGCGACGAGATCGAGGCCGTGCGCAGCCGGCTCCTGGCCGACGGCGCCGACGGCCGGACCGGCACCGACGGCGAGACGGGCGGCGGGGGCGGGCTGGCCGTCCGCGACGAGCTGATCGTGAAGGCCGAGCTGTACGGGTTGTGGGCCATCGCCACGGGTGCTGACCGAGCGGGCGGCGAGAACGCCGGTCCCGGCACCTCGCTGCGCGACCTCCTCCCGCTCGACCGGGCCGGCCAGCCCGTCCGGTTCGTGACCGACCTACGGCCGCTGCGTGCCGCGAAGGTCGCCATCCTCAACGGGCTGCACACCGCCATGACGCCCGTCGGCCTGCTCGCCGGGCGCGAGGAGGTGCGCACCGCCACCGCGAACCTCACCATCGCCGGGTACCTGGGTCACCTGCTGCACGGCGAGATCCTGCCCTCCCTGCCTCAGTACGAGGAGAGCGAGGAGGCGGCCGAGGCGCTCGTCGACCTGGCCGACGCGATCACCGAACGGTTCACCAACCCCTACCTGCACCACCGGCTCGCCGACATCGCGCTCAACTCGCTGTCCAAGTGGCACACGCGCAACCTGCCCGTCCTGCTGGCCGCGTGGGGGGCCGGGCGCGAGGCGCCCATGACGGTGCTGTCGTTCGCCGCGCTCGCCGTGCTCTACAGCGGCCACGGGCTCGACGCCCCCCGCGTGGCCTCGTCCGGCTTCGAGGTGCGCGACGACCCGGCCCTGGTCGCCGTGGTGCGCGACGCGTTCCCGTCGTCGTCGGGGGCGTCGTCGGCGGCGTCGTCGGACGGCGACGCCGCGATCAGCGGCTGGCTGCGCGACGTCATCGACGCGGCGGCGCTGTTCACCGACGCGGCCCACGCGAACCGGCTCGCCGCGGAGGCGGCGCCGCTGGCCCGCATGATCCTCGAGGAAGGCATCACCACCACCCTCAAGGCGACCACCTGATCAGCGCGGGGGTGGGGCCGTGCTGCCCCGGACCACGAGCTCGGACGGGAGGATGACCCGCGGCGTGGCCGGGGTGCGGCCCTGGGCGAGATCGAGGAGCTGGCGCGTGGCCACGGCCGCCTGGGTGGCGAGCTTCTGGTCGACCGACGTCAGCGGCGGCGAGACCCACTCGACGACGGGCAGGTCGTCATAGCCCACCACGGACAGGTCGTCCGGCACGCAGATGCCCAGCTCGGTGGCGGCGCGCAGGAGGCCGATGGCCTGCATGTCGGAACCGGCGAAGATGGCCGTGGGCCGCTCGGTCGCAGGCATCGTGAGCAGCTCGAGCCCGGCCCGGTAACCGGTCTCGACGTAGAAGTTCCCGGAGCGAATGAGCCGGGGATCCGCCGTGAGCCCGGCCTCGGTGTGCGCGCTGCGGAACCCGTCGAGGCGGGCCCGCACGCACAGCATGTCCGGGGGGCCGCCGATGGCGCCGATGCGCGTGTGGCCCAGCGCGATGAGGTGCCGGGTGGCGGCGAGACCGCCCGACCAGTTGTCGGTGCCGACGGACGCGACGTCCTCGGGCGGCTCACCGTCCGTGTCGATGACGACGACGGGGATCGATCGGCGGGCAAGACGGTCGCGCTGCTCCTCCGAGAGGCTCGCCGCGACCAGGATGACGCCGAGCGGCGGGCGGGCCAGGGTGGTGTCCACCCAGGCGTCGGGCAGGCGGTGCTTGCCGCCGAGCTCGCTGAGGATCACCGAGACGCGCTGCTCGGCCGCGGTGTGCTCGACCCCCTCGAGGATCTCCATGGCCCACGGTGATCCGAGGCGGTGGAACACCAGGTCGATCAGTCCGGTGCCGGCCGTGGGCGCGGCGGCGCGGCGACGGCGGTAGCCCATCGACTCCAGCGCACCCTCGACCCGTACCCGGGTGGCGACGGCGACGTCGGCACGGCCGTTGATGACTTTGGAAACGGTGGGTGCGGACACGCCGACGGCGTGCGCGATGTCGGCGATGGTCGGCCGCGGTGAAGGCATCAGTGACTCCGAAGTGGACTGGCAGGTGCACGAAAGTTTCGGCACTCCAGAAGCCTATCGGGCAGGCCACCCCGTGACGAACTCGTGACCGTCCCATCGCGCAAAGTGCACCTGAGGACGACGCAATCGCGGCCATGTCCGGTTCTGGGTGCTCGAACACGGGTAGCGTCCTGCTCGCAATGTTCACGGCTGGGCCTGAAAACTTCGACGGTACGGATCGAAAGATCCCGTCGGCCCGACCCCCCAGCCACAGATCACGGGCGCAGTAGCCCAGAAACCGGAGTGCAGGGTGGCACAAGAGACACTGGCGCCTGCGGGTGCCGTTGTGGCGGGGGGCGGTGAACTCACTTCCTCCGGAGAACCACGGTTCCTCGGGCCCACGACCGTACGCAAGCGCGGGTTCCGCGCGGCGATCCGACGCAATTGGCAGCTCTACACGATGGGCGCGCTGCCGATCGCGCACCTGATCCTGTTCGCGTACGTCCCCATGTTCGGCGCGATCATCGCGTTCCGCCGGTTCCGGCCGGGCGGCTCGCTGATCGGCGACGAATGGGTGGGCCTGCACTTCTTCCGCCTCGCGTTCTCCACCCCGGACTTCTGGTCCGCGTTCTGGAACACCGCGATCCTGGGCGGCCTGTGGTTCATCATCGGGTTCCCGCTGCCGATCATCCTGGCGCTGCTGCTCAACGAGGTGCGCGCCCGGAAGTTCAAGCGGACCGTGCAGACCATCACCTATCTGCCGCACTTCATGTCGATCGTCATCGTCTCCGGCCTGGTGCTCCAGCTCGTGTCGATGGACGGTGCCGTGAACCAGTTCCTGGGCCTGTTCGGCATGGAGCCGGTCATCTGGATGCAGCAGCCCGACGCGTTCCGTCCCATCTGGATCATCTCCGAGGCCTGGCAGACCGTCGGCTGGGGCACGATCCTCTACCTGGCCGCGCTCACCACGATCGACGAACAGCTCTACGAGGCGGCTCGCATCGACGGCGCCAGCCGCTGGCGGCAGACGTGGCACGTCACCCTGCCCGGCATCCGCCCCACCATCGTGGTGCTCATGGTGCTGAACGTCGGCACCTTCATGGGCGTCGGGTTCGAGAAGGTCCTGCTGCTGCAGAACCCGCTGATCAACTCCACGGCGGACGTGCTGTCCACGTACCTGTTCCGGATCGGCATCGCGGGCGGCCAGTTCTCGTTCGCCACCGCCATCGGCCTGATGCAGTCCGTCATCGGCCTCGTCCTCATCGTGAGCGCGAACTTCGCGTCACGGAAGCTTGTTGGGAGCTCGCTGTGGTGACGGATCACGCAACCCCGGACCTCTCCGCCGTCCGCAACTCGCTCATCTCGGTCAAGGACACGCGCGGCACCAAGGCGTTCCGCTGGTTCAACTACGGGTTCCTGACGCTGCTCTCGGCGGCCACCCTGTTCCCGTTCATCAACCTGATCGCCGTGGCCTTCTCCTCGGAAGGCGCCATCCGTGCCCGCCAGGTGGGTCTGTGGCCGGTCGGGTTCAACACGACGACCTTCCAGAGCGTGCTCACCAACGAGCTGTTCTGGATCAACTACCGCAACACCGTCGTCTACACGGTGCTGTACACGATCATCGCGATGGTGCTGACCACGATGTTCGCGTACGTGCTCAGCCGGCAGGATCTTCCGGGCCGCAAGTTCATGACCGGAATGGCCGTGTTCACCATGTTCTTCAGCGGCGGCATGGTCCCCCACTTCGTGGTGGTGGGTACCTGGTTCGGCCTGCGCAACACCATGTGGGCCGTGATCCTGCCGGGCGCGCTCAGCGTGTTCAACCTGCTGGTCATGAAGTCGTTCTTCGAGAACTTCCCCAAGGAGCTCGAAGAGGCGGCGGCCATTGACGGCCTGAACACCTTCGGCGTGTTCGCCCGCATCGTGCTCCCGCTCTCGAAGGCCGTTCTCGCGACGATGACGCTCTTCTACGCGGTGGCCATGTGGAACTCGTGGTTCAGCTCCATGATGTTCCTCTCCGACCGGAACCTGCAGCCGGTCACGATGTTCCTGCGGAACCTCATCGCCGGCTCGCTGGCGCCTACCGAGGTTGGCGACCAGGCCGATTCCGCGCAGATCGGATCGAACATCCAGGCCGTGACGATGCTGCTCACGGTGCTTCCCATCATGTTCGTCTACCCGTTTGTCCAGAAGTTCTTCGTGTCGGGCGTCATGCTCGGCTCCGTCAAGGGCTGATTCCCACCCCCGTCTCAACCCCTCAGAAACCCCCGAAGCGTCGCACAACGACGTATCCAAAGAAGGAGACCCTCGTGAGGTTCACCAAGAAGGCCGCGGGCATGACCGCGACCGCGATCACCGTGGCGATGCTCGCCGCCGCCTGCGGCGGTGCCGCCGACGCCGAGACCCCGGCGGACGCGCCCGCCGCCGATGCCGGCAACGGCTCGCTCATCCCCGACTCGGGCCGTGTCGGCGCCATGGAGACCTTCGAGGTCGGCGACCGCTTCCAGGCGTCCGAGCAGATCACGCTCGACATGCTCTACCGCGTGCACCCCAACTACCCGATCGAGGACGACTGGCTGATCGTCCAGCAGTTCGAGGACATGGGCGTCGTGCTCGAGCGCGAGGACATCCTCATGGCCGACTGGGACACGCGTCGCGCCATGCTCATCGCCTCGGGTGACTTCCCGACCTTCGTCCCCGTGGTGTGGGGCGGCCAGGAGAGCGCCTGGTGGGCCGGCGGCAACCTGCTGCCCATCTCCGACTTCCTGGAGTACATGCCGCACGCGCAGCACTTCATCGAGGCGTGGGACGTCGAGGACGAGCTCGAGGGCCGCCGCCAGGAGGACGGCTCGATCTACAACCTCCCCGGCCTGCGGGAGATGCCGAACATCGAGTCCTCGTTCCTCATCAACAAGGACCTCTTCGAGGCCGCCGGTGCGCCCACCGAGTTCGACACGTTCGACGACTTCGCCGCGGCCATGAAGCTGGTCCAGGAGCACGGCGACGTCGACTTCGCGTACTCGCCGCGCTGGAACACGCAGGCCTCGGGCCCGCTGGGCGCCGCGCTCCAGATCGCCGCGCCGAACTTCGGTACCACGGCGGGCTGGAACCGCGAGGTCTCGATCTTCGACCACGAGGCGGGCGAGTTCGTCCCCCGTGTCGAGACCGAGGGCTTCCGTGAGCTCGTCGAGTGGTTCGCCGGCCTCAACGAGGCGGGCGTGCTCGACCCGGAGATCACGCAGGAGGACGACGCCGCCGTCGCGAAGTTCATCAACGGCCGCTCGGCCGTCATCGAGACCAACCCCGGCGAGATGGACGGCGCGATCCGCCGTGGCGCCGAGGACCTGGGCCTGGACCTCAACGTCACCATGATCACCGTGCCCGCGGGCCCGGCCGGCAACAACATCACCGGCGGGCAGCTCGGCCCGGGCTTCGTGCTCAACTCCTCGATCGCGGACAGCCCGTACTTCCTGGCCACGCTGCAGTTCCTGGACTGGATCTTCTTCTCCGAGGACGGCCGTGAGTTCGCCCTGTGGGGCGTCGAGGGCGAGACCTTCGAGCGCGACGCCGACGGCTTCCCCGTGCTGGCCGAGGCCCTGGGCGGCGCCGACGCGAACGCCACCGAGATCCTCCAGCAGCAGTTCGGCTTCCGTGACGGCGTCTGGATGCAGAACTGGGGCGGCTCGAACGCCCTCCTCCAGTCGGGCATGACCCCCGAGGTCCGCGAGTGGCACAACGCCATGAACGAGATCAAGACCGCGCTGCCCGTCAACCCGGCCGCGCCGATGACGGAGTCCGAGACCGAGCAGATGACGCTGGTCCAGGAGAGCACGCAGGCCGCCACCGACACGGGCGTCGCGCAGTTCATCCTGGGCAACCGGTCGATGGACGAGTGGGACACCTTCGTCCAGGAGATCCTGTCCGCCGGGGCGCAGCAGATCACCGATCTGATGAACGACGCCTACCAGCGCGCGCAGGGCTGATACCCAGCGCCGAGCAGTACCGAGCACCACCCGAGACCGCCGCCCGCCAGTCCAGCTGGCGGGCGGCGGTCCCCTTTTCCCGCCGGCGGCCGATCCCGCCAAGACCAACCCGTCCTGTGAGGTCCTCCCGTGAGCACGATTCTT
>BCWJ01000014.1 GCA_001592145.1 Xylanimicrobium pachnodae JCM 13526 = NBRC 107786
CACTCGCCCGGAGTGGAGCCGTGGCCGCAGCGTGACGGGGTGGACGGTGCTGCGGCAGAGGTGAAGCGGAGGGTGCGGGCCGAGGTACGAGGCACTCGCCCGGAGTGGAGCCGTGGCCGCAGCGCGATGGAACGCACCGCGCTGCGGCAGAGGTGAAGCGCCGCCCGGTAGGCTCGTTCGTCGTGACCACCAACTCTTCTGGCCCTACGGGCGCCGACCTGCGCCGCGGCCCGTTCCGTGTGGGCGACAAGGTCCAGCTGACCGACCCGCGCGGCCGCATGCACACCGTCGAGCTGAAGCCGGGCGCGACGTTCCACACCCACAAGGGGTACTTCCGGCACGAGGACCTGATCGGGAGGCCGGAGGGCTGGGTGGTCACGAACACGGCGGGCGTCGAGTACCTGGCGTTGCGTCCGCTGCTGAGCGACTACGTGCTGTCGATGCCGCGCGGCGCTGCGGTCGTCTACCCGAAGGACGCGGGCCAGATCGTGCAGATGGCGGACATCTACCCGGGTGCCGTGGTGGTCGAGGCGGGGGTCGGCTCGGGCGCGCTGACAATGTCCCTGCTGCGCGCCGTCGGCGACGGGGGCACGCTGCACTCGATCGAGCGTCGTGACGAGTTCGCGGCGGTGGCGAGGGGCAACGTCGAGACGTTCTTCGGCGGCTCGCACCCGGCGTGGCACCTGCACTCGGGCGACTTCGCGGACGTGGTGGTGCGGATCGCGGAGCCGGGCACGGTGGACCGCGTGGTGCTGGACATGCTGGCGCCGTGGGAGAACCTGGACGCGACGGCGACGGTCCTGGCGCCGGGCGGGGTGTTCCTCGCGTATGTGGCCACGGCGACGCAACTCTCGCGTCTCGCGGAGGATCTGCGCGCGGACGGCCGGTTCGCGGAGCCGGTGGCGTGGGAGTCGATGGTGCGCGGCTGGCACCTGGAGGGCTTGGCGGTGCGCCCGCAGCACCGCATGATCGGCCACACCGGGTTCCTGCTCACGTCGCGCCGCCTCGCGGACGGCGTGGTTCCCCCGGAACGTAAGCGGCGCCCGGCCAAGGGCTCGTACCCGACGGACGCGGCGGAGAACGCCGGCGAGTGGAACGAGGAGGACCTGGGGGAGCGCCCCGTCTCCGAGAAGAAGCTTCGCAAGGTGGTGCGCAGCTTCGCCGAGACGGACGCCCTGCCCGCCCCGGACGCGTGAGGCATGGTGCCCGCGTTACTCGCTCGCGTAGACGCTCTGCGCGAAACTCGTGAAACGTGACGACGGGCACCAGGGTTCCTGCGTAGGGTGCTGTTCCCGGAGGGCTGATCCTCCGGGGACGCAGGAAGGGGACCCGCATGACCGAGAACCCTGGCCAGGCGGCTACGGCCGCACTGCTGGCGGCGAAGAACGAGCGTCTCGCGGAGGCGCTGCGGGCGGCACGCGACCAGATCGTGGAGCTGCGCACCCAGATCGACGAGCTCGCCAAGCCCCCCGGGACGTACGCCACGTTCCTGGCCGCGCACGATGACGGCACCGTGGACATCTCGACCGCGGGCCGCAAGATGCATGTCGGTGCGAGTCCCTCGCTCGACGTCGCAGCGCTCCAGCCGGGGCAGGAGGTCAAGCTCAACGAGGCCATGACGGTGGTCGCCGCCGGCGAGTTCGAACGCCTGGGCGAGCTGGTCACCGTCAAGGAGATCCTCGACGGCGACCGCGTGCTCGTGGTGGGCCGCACCGACGAGGAGCGGGTGGTGCGGCGCGCGGGCCCGGTGCGCGACCGGGTGCTGCGTATCGGGGACTCGCTGACGGTCGACCTGCGGTCCGGGTTCGTGTTCGAGGTGGTCCCCAAGTCCGAGGTCGAGGACCTGGTTCTCGAGGAGCTCCCGGACATCAGCTATGACGACATCGGCGGGCTGGGCCGCCAGATCGAGGCCATCCGCGACGCCGTCGAGCTGCCGTTCGCCCACCCCGACCTGTTCCGTGAGCACGGGCTGCGCCCGCCCAAGGGTGTGCTGCTGTACGGGCCGCCGGGCTGCGGCAAGACGCTCATCGCCAAGGCGGTCGCCGCGTCCCTCGCCGCCACCTTGGATCCGGACGGCTCGGCCGGCGCCAAGAGCTACTTCCTCAACGTCAAGGGCCCGGAGCTCCTCAACAAGTACGTGGGAGAGACGGAGCGGCACATCCGCCTGATCTTCGCCCGCGCCCGCGAGAAGGCCACGCAGGGTATGCCCGTGGTGGTGTTCTTCGACGAGATGGAGTCTCTGTTCCGCACCCGGGGGACCGGCCTCTCCTCCGACGTCGAGACCACGATCGTGCCGCAGCTCCTCGCCGAGATCGACGGCGTCGAACGGCTCGACAACGTCATCGTCATCGGCGCCTCCAACCGGGAGGACATGATCGACCCGGCCATCCTGCGCCCGGGACGCCTGGACGTGAAGATCAAGATCGAACGCCCGGACGCCGAGGGCGCGCAGGAGATCTTCGCCAAGTACCTGACCCGTGATCTGCCGATCCACCCGGCCGACGTCGCGGAGAACGGTGGGGACGAGGGTGAGGCGATCGCGGCGATGATCCGCTCCACCGTGGAACGCATGTACGCCGAGGACGAGGAGAACCAGTTCCTGGAGGTCACCTACGCCTCGGGCGACAAGGAGATCCTCTACTCCAAGGACTTCATCTCGGGCGCCATGATCCACAACATCGTGGACCGGGCCAAGAAGTCCGCCATCAAGGAGTTCCTGGCCACCGGTCAGCGCGGCATCCGCGTCGAGCACCTGCTCGCGGCGTGCGGTGAGGAGTTCAAGGAGAACGAGGACCTGCCCAACACCACCAACCCGGACGACTGGGCACGCATCAGCGGCAAGAAGGGCGAGCGGATCGTGTTCATCCGTTCGATCGTCCAGAAGAAGGGCGAGCTGGGCGCGCCGCGCACCATCGAGCAGGTCACCAACACGGGGCAGTACCTGTGACCGTCCGCCGTGTCATGGGCATCGAGACCGAGTACGGCGTGCTCGCCCCGGGCAACCCGGCCGCGAACCCCATGCTGCTCTCGGGCCAGGTGGTCACCACGTACCGGGCGCTCGCGGCCCGTGCCGGCGCGCGCCCGGCCGCCCGCTGGGACTACGACGACGAGGACCCGTTGGCGGACGCGCGCGGCTTCCACCTGCGCCGCCAGGCGGCACACCCGTCGATGCTCACCGACGACCCGCGCCGGCCCGCACCCGCTGGTCCGGCCCCGCACGACGCCGCCCCCGTGATCCTGGACGACGCCGACGATCCCAGCGCGGCGAACTGCATCCTGACCAACGGCGCACGGCTGTACGTGGACCACGCGCACCCCGAGTACTCGTCACCGGAGGTCACGGGTCCGCGCGACGCGGTCCTGTGGGACGTCGCCGGTGAGCGCGTCATGCTCGCGGCGAGTCGGGCGGCGTCGGGCCCTCCTGCCGGTCGTGAGCTCGCCCTGTACAAGAACAACGTGGATGGCAAGGGCGCGAGCTACGGCACGCACGAGAACTACCTCGTCGACCGGGCGCTGCCCTTCGCCACGCTCGCGGAGCTGATCACGCCGTTCCTCGTCACCCGGCAGGTGTTCGCCGGCTCGGGGCGGGTGGGGTTGGGCCCCCGCGGGGACGAGCCGGGCTTCCAGATGGCGCAGCGTGCGGACTACATCGAGGCCGAGGTGGGGCTGGAGACCACGCTGCGACGCCCGATCGTCAACACGCGCGACGAGCCGCACGCGGAGCGGTCCCGGTGGCGACGCCTGCACCTGATCCTGGGAGACGCGAACCTGTTCGAGGCGGCCACGTACCTCAAGCTCGGCACCACGTCGCTGGTGCTGTGGGTCCTCGAGCGCCTGGACGAACTCGCCGGGGCCGGGGTGGACGCGCGCCGCGAGCTGGCGGCGTTGCG
This sequence comes from Xylanimicrobium pachnodae JCM 13526 = NBRC 107786, assembly GCA_001592145.1. Taxonomy (GTDB): domain Bacteria; phylum Actinomycetota; class Actinomycetes; order Actinomycetales; family Cellulomonadaceae; genus Xylanimonas; species Xylanimonas pachnodae. Next base: position 3,891 of record BCWJ01000014.1, read on the forward strand.
CCTGGCCGACCCGGTGGGGGAGGTGCGGCGCGTGTCGCGGGACGTGGACCTGGTGGCCAAGCTGGAGCTTGCCGACGGCCGCTCGATGACGGCGTTGGAGGTGCAGGAGACCTACGCGGACGTGATCGAGCGGGCACTCGGTGTGCTGGGTGGTGCCCCGGACGCCGAGACCACCGCCGTGCTGGGCCGGTGGCGGTCGGTGCTGACCCGCCTGGCGGCCGACCCGCTCGACTGCGCGCGCGAGGTGGAGTGGGTGGCCAAGCGCCGCCTGCTGGAGGGGATGCGCCGCCGCGACGGGCTGGCGTGGGACCACCCGCGGGTGCACGCCCTGGACCTGCAGTGGAGCGACGTGCGCCCGGAGCGTTCCGTGTACCAGCGGCTCGTGGCATCCGGCGCGGTCGAACGGCTGGTGGACGAGGACGCCGTGGCGGACGCCGTGCTGCACCCGCCCACGGATACGCGCGCCTACTTCCGCGGCGAGGTCATGGCCCGGTACCCGGAGCAGGTCACGGCGGCGAGCTGGGACTCGGTGATCTTCGACGTGCCCGGGGCGACGGCGCTGCAGCGGGTGCCGATGCTCGACCCGCTGCGTGGCACGCGCGCGCACCTGGGTGCGCTGCTCGAGCGCAGCGCCGACGCCGGTGCCCTGCTGGCGGCCCTGCGCGGCACGTAGGGCGAAAACCCCCGGTACCGCCCCCACGAACCGGCGGCGCCGTCATAGGGTGAGACGGAGGTTCGAACGCAGGCTCCAGGAGGTTGTCATGGCAGGCCAGGACCGCATTACCCCGCAGCACGAGGACCGCACGCCCGACGACGACGCCGACGTCCCCGCACCCGCCCCGGCGGCGCAGGAACGTGACGCGCAGGTCGACGCCCTGCTCGACGAGATCAACGACGTCCTGGAGTCCAACGCGGAGCAGTTCGTGCGCGGGTTCGTCCAGAAGGGCGGCCAGTGAGCGCCCGGGGCGCGGCGACGCGCGCGGGTGGGGTCGTATGAGCGTGACGGGACGCCTCGGGGACGCCTACCTGCGCCCGGGGTCGTCGTCGTTCCTGGACTTCCTGACCGATCACGCCCCGGAGCTGCTGCCGGGGCGGGGCGGCGGGGCCGCGGGCGCGACGAGCCTGGGCGCACCGGGTGCTGGCGGTGCCGGCTCGCCGCACGCCACGACGATCGTCGCCCTGACGTTCGCCGACGGCGTCGTCATGGCGGGTGACCGGCGGGCGACGGCGGGCACCATGATCGCCAGCCGCGAGATCGAGAAGGTGTTCCCGGCGGACGACTTCTCCGCCGTCGGCATCTCGGGCTCGGCCGGCATGGGGGTCGAGCTGGCACGGTTGTTCCAGCTGGAGCTGGAGCACTACGAGAAGATCGAGGGCTCGCCCCTGAGCCTGGACGGCAAGGCGAACCGGCTCGCGACGCTGCTGCGCGGTCACCTGCCGCTGGCCTTGCAGGGTTTCGTCGTCGTGCCGCTGTTCGCGGGGTACGACCTGGGGCGCGGCGCGGGGCGCATCTTCAGCTACGACGCGACCGGCGGTCGGTACGAGGAGCACGAGCATCACGGGACCGGATCGGGGTCGATCTTCGCCCGGGGCGCGCTCAAGAAGCTGTGGCGGCCCGGCATGGGGGCGTCCGACGCCGTGCGGGTCGCGGTCGAGGCGCTGTACGACGCCGCCGACGACGACTCCGCGACGGGCGGGCCCGACCCGGTGCGCCGCATCTGGCCGATCGTCGCGACCGTGACGGCGGCGGGATACCAGCGTGTCGACGACGCCGAGCTCGCGACCATCGTGGACGCCCTGGTGTCCGCCCGCACGGAAGGCGGCCGACGCGCATGACCTCGCCCCGCGAAGCCACTCGCTCCGCTCCCGCCGTCGAGGGGGCCCCGAGATGAACATGCCCTTCTACGTCTCACCGGAACAGCTCATGAAGGACCGGGCGGACTTCGCGCGCAAGGGCATCGCGCGCGGCCGCTCCGTCGTCGTGCTCGCGTACGACGGCGGGATCCTGTTCGCGACGGAGAACCCGTCGCGTGCGCTGCACAAGATCTCCGAGATCTACGACCGCATCGCGTTCGCCGCGGTGGGGAAGTACAACGAGTTCGAGAACCTGCGCGTGGCCGGTGTGCGCTACGCCGACCTGCGCGGCTACTCGTACGACCGCGCCGACGTGACCGCGCGCGGGCTGGCCAACGCCTACGCGCAGACGCTGGGGACGGTGTTCACCACCGAGTCCAAACCGCTCGAGGTCGAGCTCGTGGTGGCCGAGGTGGGAACGACCGCGCTGGACGACCAGATCTACCGGCTCTCCTACGACGGCTCGGTGGCCGACGAGCGTGGCTACGTGGTGATGGGCGGGCAGGCCGAGCGGCTCGGCGCCCGCTTGGGTGAGGGCTGGCACGAAGCGCTCCCCCTGGGGGAGGCGTTGACGCTGGCCACGACCGTGCTCGGTGCCGTCGGGGTGGACGGGCAGCTGCTGGCGGAGGGTTCGGAGCGGAGCATCGACGTCGGCCAGCTCGAGGTAGGGCTGCTCGACCGTGCCCGTCCTCGCCGCGCGTTCCGCAGGCTCCAGGGGGCGGCACTCGCCGAGGCGCTGCCGCCTGCGGAGAACGGTGCGGAGCCCGGCGCGCAGGGTGAGGGCTGATGGACCGGCGCATCTTCGGGGTGGAGACCGAGTACGGCGTCACGTGCACGGCCCCGGACGGGCGCGGTCTCTCGGCCGACGAGGTGGCGCGCTACCTGTTCCGCAAGGTGGTGGCGTGGGGCCGGTCGTCGAACGTGTTCCTGCGCAACGGCAGCCGGCTGTACCTCGACGTCGGTTCGCACCCCGAGTATGCGACCGCCGAGTGTGACGACGTGCGCCAGCTCGTCACGTACGACAAGGGCGGCGAGCGGATCCTCGAGGGGCTCGTCGCGGACGCCCAGCAGCGCCTGGAGCACGAGGGCCTGGCGGGGCGGGTGCACCTGTTCAAGAACAACACCGACTCCGCGGGCAACTCGTACGGGTGCCACGAGAACTACCTGGTGCGCCGTCAGGGGGACTTCTCCCGGCTGAGCGAGATCCTGCTGCCGTTCCTCATCACGCGGCAGGTGCTGGTGGGTGCGGGCAAGGTGCTCGCCACGCCGCGCGGTGCCGTGTACTGCCTGTCGCAGCGTGCCGACCACATCTGGGAGGCCGTGTCCTCCGCGACCACCCGCTCGCGACCCATCATCAACACGCGTGACGAGCCGCACGCCGACGCCGAGTACTTCCGGCGCCTGCACGTCATCGTGGGTGACTCCTCGATGGCGGAGCCCACCACGATGCTCAAGGTGGGGGCGACCGACCTGGTGCTGCGCCTGGTGGAGGCGGGTGTCATCATGCGGGATCTCACGCTGGAGAACCCGATCCGAGCGATCCGCGAGATCAGCCACGACCGCACGGGCAAGCACCCGGTGCAACTGACGGACGGCCGCTCCATGACGGCGGTCGAGATCCAGTGGGAGTACCTGCACCGGGTGCGCGCGTACGTGGACGCCCACCTGGACCCGTCGCCCACCACCAAGGCGGTCCTCGACCTGTGGGAGCGCGGGCTGGTGGCGCTCGACACGGGTGATCTGCGCGGTGTGGAGCGTGAGCTCGACTGGGTCATCAAGCTGCGGCTGATCGAGCGGTACCAGGCCAAGCACTCGCTCCCGCTCGACGATCCGCGCATCGCGCGCCTGGACCTGGCGTACCACGACATCTCGCGCACGGAGGGCCTGTACAACCTGCTCGCCGCGCGCGGGCTGGTGGACCGTGTCACCACGGACCTGGAGATCTTCGAGTCGACGGCGGTACCCCCGCCCACCACGCGCGCCAAGCTCCGCGGCGACTTCGTCCGGGCCGCGCAGGACGCCCGCCGCGACTACACGGTCGACTGGGTGCACCTCAAGCTCAACGACCAGGCGCAGCGCACCGTGCTGTGCAAGGACCCGTTCCGATCCGTGGACGAAAGGGTGGACCGGCTCATCGAGAGCATGTGACACCATCGGCGGCGTGCTTCGCTCCTTCCTGCTCGCGTCGAGTCTTCTCCTGGCCCTGGTGCTCGCCGGATGCAGCGGCGGGGCTCCGGGAACGGCGCCCTCGCAGTCGCCGGTGGAGGTGACCGGCGTCGCGGGACAGGAACCGGTGCTCAGCTACGACACACCGTTGGCGATCACGCAGCCCGGGACGCGCACGGTCTGGCCCGGCACGGGCGACCCCCTCGTGGAGGACGGCCCGGTCCTCCTGAACCTGTACGCGCAGGACGGTCGCGACGGCACGGTGGTGCAGTCCACCTTCGCGGACGCGCCCGCGTGGCACACGATGAGCGTGGCGTCCCTGGGCGCAAACCTGCACGAGGCGCTGCAGGGCGCTCGGGTGGGGGCGCGACTGCTGTTCCTCGAGGAGGACGAGGGCGTGCCGCTCGTCCTGGTGATCGATGTCCTGCCCACGCGAGCCTCGGGGGAGAAGGTCCAGGCCCAGGAGGGCCTGCCCACGGTCACGCTCGACGACGACGGAGCCCCCACGGTCACGGTTCCCGCCGGGGTGGAGCCGCCCTCGGGACTGGTGGTCCAGCCTCTGGTGCGTGGCACGGGACCGCAGGTCGAGGTGGGCGAGGTGGTCACGGCGCGGTTCACCGGCGTGCGCTGGTCCGACGGGACCGTGTTCGACTCCACGTGGGACGCCGGGGGCGGGCCGGAGGCGGTGCAGTCCGTGATGATCGGCATCGGCGAGGTCGTCGACGGGCTCGACCAGGGCCTGACGGAACAGGCCGTCGGTTCGCAGGTCATGCTCGTCGTGCCCCCGGCGCTCGGATACGGTGGGACGTCCGACCCGTTGGCGGGCGAGACGCTCGTGTACGTGGTGGACATCCTCGATGCCCACTTCCCGGTCACCGAGGCCACCGTGGGCGAGCCCAGCCCCGGCGGGTAGCCCCCCGACTCATCTCACAACTCACCCCAAGGAGCACCGTGGCGGTCTCTGTTCGCGTCATCCCGTGCCTCGACGTGGACGCCGGGCGCGTCGTCAAGGGCGTCAACTTCCAGGGCCTGCGCGACGCGGGCGACCCGGTGGAGCTGGCGGCGCGGTACGACGCCGAAGGCTGTGACGAGCTGACGTTCCTCGACGTCTCGGCCTCGTCTGGCGGCCGCGACACGATGATCGACGTCGTGCGGCGCACCGCCGAGCAGGTGTTCGTCCCGCTCACGGTGGGCGGAGGCGTACGCAGCACCGACGACGTCGACCGGCTGCTACGGGCCGGGGCGGACAAGGTGGGGGTGAACACGGCGGCGATCGCCCGCCCGGAGCTGGTGGCGCAGATCGCCGACCGGTTCGGGTCGCAGGTCCTGGTGCTCTCGGTCGACGCGCGCCGCATCACCGCGGAGGGCCGCGCGGCGGGGGTGACCACCCCGTCGGGGTACGAGGTGACCACGCACGGCGGGCGCCGCGGCACGGGCATCGACGCCGTCGAGTGGGCGGAGCGTGCCGCCGCGCTGGGTGCGGGCGAGATCCTGCTCAACTCGATGGACGCCGACGGCACCAAGGACGGGTTCGACCTGGAGATGCTGCGCACCGTGCGCGAGCGCGTGCACGTGCCGCTGATCGCCTCCGGCGGGGCGGGCAAGCCCGAGGACTTCGTGGCCGCCGCCCAGGCGGGCGCGGACGCGGTGCTCGCCGCCTCCGTGTTCCACTTCGGCACCCTCACGGTGGGGCAGGTCAAGGACGCGCTGCGCGCTGCGGGCCTCGAGGTGCGCTGAGCGGTGCCTCCCTCCACCGCCCTGACCGGGTCGCGCACCCGGCGCTCCGCCCAGCTCGTGTGGCGGGGCATGGCCACCTCACCGCGCACCTACGTGCTCGCCGTGCTCAGCTCCGCCCTGTTCGGCGCGGCCACGGTGGCGGTGTCGCGCGCCGTGGGCTGGGCCACCGACTCCGTGGTGGTGCCCGCCATCGCCGGGGACCAGGACGCGCAGGGTCGCATCTGGCTGGCCGGGCTCGTGCTCGCTGCCGTGGCGGTGACCCTCACGATCGGGGTGTGGTGCCGCCGCGTCTGGGCCGGATGGGGGTACGTGGACGTCGGGGCCGCGCATCGCCGCCGCCTCGCGGACGCCTACCTGCGCCTTCCCGTGTCCTGGCACCGAGCCCATCCCGCCGGTCAGCTCCTCGCCCACGCGAGCGCCGACGCGGAGGCCGCGACGGGTGTGTTCAACCCCCTGCCGTTCGCGCTCGGCGTCGTCGTCATGCTCGTGGTGGCCACGGTGATGCTGGTGGCGATCGACCCGTGGCTGGCCCTCGCGGCGCTCGCGATCATCCCCGCCATGGTGGTGGTCAACCTGGTGTTCCAGCGCCACATGTCCCCGGCGGCGATGACCGCGCAGCGTCTGCGTGGCGAGGTGGCCGACGTCGCCCACGAGTCGTTCGAGGCGGCCCTGCTGGTCAAGTCGCTCGGTACTGCGGACCGCGAGGAGGAGCGGTTCGCGCAGCGCACCGACGACCTGCGCGCCGCAGCCGTGCGGGTCGGCTCGATCCGCGCGATCTTCGACCCGGTCATCGACCTGCTGCCCAACCTGGGAACCCTGCTGGTCCTGGGTGTGGGGGCCTGGCGTGCCGCGTCCGAGGCCGTCGGGACGGGTGACGTGGTCACCGCCGCGTACCTGCTCACGGTCCTGTCGGTGCCGGTGCGCTCGTTCGGCTGGGTGCTGGGCGAGCTGCCGCGTGGTCTGGTCGGGTACGACCGCATCGCGCAGGTGGTCGACTGCCCCGACGCCCTCGCCCCGGGGCGCAGCGCGCTGCCCGCGGCGGCATCCGGCGCAACGGGGTCGCGGGGTATCGCGGCCCGGTTCGACGGCGTCGGCCTGGACGTCCCGGACGCGGCGTCGAACGCGCCGGTCACGCTGCTCGACTCCGTCACGCTGGACGTTCCCGCGGGCTCCACGGTGGCCGTCGTCGGGGTCACGGGGGCGGGCAAGACCACGCTCGTGTCCCTGCTCGCGCGCCTCATGGACCCCACCCGCGGGCGGGTGCTGCTCGACGGCACCGACGTGCGCGACCTCGCACCCGGCCAGGTGCCCGCGCACGTCGCCCTCGTCGCCCAGTCGACGTTCGTGTTCGAGGACACGGTGCGCGCGAACGTCACCCTCGCCGACGAGCAGACGGGCAGCAACGACGCCGACGCCGACGACGGCGACGACACCGAGGCCGGGCGCTACACCGACGACGCGGTCTGGGCGGCCCTGCGGCTCGCACGGCTCGACGAGGTGGTGGCCGACCTTCCGGGCGGTCTCGACGCGCCGCTCGGCGAACGGGGCGCCAACCTCTCCGGCGGCCAGCGCCAGCGCCTCGCGATCGCCCGCGCACTGGTCCGCGCCCCGCGCCTGCTCGTGCTCGACGACGCCACCTCGGCCGTCGACCCGCGCATCGAGCAGGAGATCCTGCGCGGCTTCGCAGGCGCCGGCACCACCGTGGTCATGGTCGCCTACCGCATGTCGTCGGTGGCGCTCGCCGACGTCGTGGTGCACCTCGACGGTGGCCGCGTCGTCGACGTCGGGACGCACGAGCAGCTCCTGGCGCGTGACGCCGGGTACCGCGCCATCGCCCTCGCGTACGAGGAAGAGACCCGCCGCCGCGAGGAGCTGCGATGACCGACCGGATCGGCTCCGCCGAGCTGGGTGTCGTCGCGACCCTGCGCCGCGGTGTCGCCGTGAGCCCGCAGATCGTGCAGGGCATCGGGTGGACGCTGCTGCTGGCCGTGCTCGCCGCGGGCGGCCGCGTGGTGATCCCGATCGCGGTCCAGCGCACCATCGACGACGGGATCCTCGCGGCCGGGGGCCCGGATGCGGGGCGCGTCGCGGAGCTGGCGGGCCTCGCCGCGCTCGCGCTGCTGGTCGCCGGCGTCTGCTCGTCCGCCGTGAACGTGCGGCTGGTGCGGCGCACCGAGGCGGGCCTGGCCACCTTGCGCGTGCGCGCGTTCCGGCACGTGCACGACCTGGCGACCCTGACCCAGAACACGGAGCGGCGCGGCTCGCTGGTCTCGCGCGTCACCAGCGACGTCGACACCATCTCGCTGTTCGTCCAGTGGGGCGGCATCATGCTGCTCGTCTCCACGCTCCAGGTGATCGTCGCGACCGCGCTCATGGTGAGCTTCTCGTGGCAGCTCACGGTGGTGGTGTGGGTGTGCTTCGTCCCGCTGTTCCTGGTGATGCGGTACGGGCAGCGGTGGGTCGCTGCCCGGTACACGGTGGTGCGAGAGCGCATGGGCGGGATGCTCGCCGCGATCTCCGAGGCCGTGGTGGGCGCGGAGACCGTGCGCGCCTACGGCATCGCCGCGCGCACGGGGGCCCGTGTCGACCGGTCCATCGAGGCGTTGCGGATGGCCCAGGGCCGTGCGCAGGTGCTGGTGGCCACCACGTTCTCGAGCGGCACCCTCATGTCCAACCTGGCGCTCGCCGTCGTCGTCGTGGTGGGGGCGCGGCTGGGGGTGGCCGGGGAGCTCAGCGCGGGCCAGGTGGTCGCGTTCCTCTTCCTGGTCCAGCTCTTCACCGGCCCGGTGCAGATGGCCACCGAGATCCTCAACGAGCTGCAGAACGCCGTCGCGGGGTGGCGGCGGGTGCTCGGCGTCATCGAGACCACGGTGGAGGTGGTCGAGGCGCCCGACGCCGTCGCCTCCCCGCGAGGGCACGCGCAGGTCTCGCTGCGCGGCGTGCGCTTCGCCTATCCGGGCGGCCCGGACGTGCTCCACGGCGTCGACCTGGACCTGCCTGCGCGGGCCAAGGTCGCGGTGGTGGGCCAGACGGGTTCCGGCAAGACGACCATCGCCAAGCTGGTCACGCGCCTCATGGACCCCACCGAGGGCGCCGTGCTGCTCGACGGCGCCGACCTGCGTGCGCTGACCCTCACGTCCCTGGGCGACCGGGTGGTGCTGGTGCCGCAGGAAGGCTTCCTGTTCGACGGCACGGTGCTCGACAACGCCGCCTACGGCCTGCGCGGGCCAGGCGGTGACCCGCGCAGGCGCGTGCTGGAGGCGTTCGCCGAGCTGGGCCTCACCGACTGGCTGGCCGACCTGCCGCACGGCGTCGACACGCCCGTGGGGCAGCGCGGGGAGGCGCTGAGCGCGGGGGAGCGGCAGCTCGTCGCCATCGCGCGTGCCTACCTCGCGGCGCCCGACCTGCTGGTGCTGGACGAGGCGACGTCGGCGGTGGACCCGGCCACCGAGGTGCGCATCGCGCGCGCCCTCGACTCGCTGACGGCCGGCCGCTCGACCATCACCATCGCGCACCGGCTCTCGACCGCCGAGGCGAGCGACCTCGTCGTCGTCGTCCACGCGGGACGGGTGGCCGAGGTGGGCACGCACGCCGAGCTCGCGGCGGCTGACGGCGTGTACGCGCGCATGCACGCCGCCTGGGTGGCCCAGACCCGGTGACCGCCGGGCGTGCTCGGCGCGTGGAACGAGGTCGGCCCTGCCCGGTGGGCATGGAAGGATGAGCGCGTGGCTGACTCCCAGAACCTCGCGCTGGACCCGGCGATCGCCGGACGCCTCAAGCGGGACGACCAGGGTCTCGTCGCGGCGATCATCCAGCAGCACGACACGGGTGACGTGCTGATGCTCGGCTGGATGGACGACGAGGCACTGCGTCGCACGCTGACCTCGGGCCGAGTGACCTTCTGGTCGCGCTCGCGCCGCGAGTACTGGCGCAAGGGCGACACGTCGGGCCACGTGCAGCACGTGAGGTCCGTGGCGATCGACTGCGACGGCGACGCCCTGCTCGTCCGGGTGGACCAGGTGGGCGCGGCCTGCCACACGGGCGCCCGGACCTGCTTCCTCGCGGGCGGAGACCTGCCCGCCGTGGTCGGCGAGCGGACGGACGCGACCTCGGAGGGCGGCCGATGAGTGCGCTGCCCTGGGGCGAGACGTCGCCCGCCCTCGACGACTTCCGTGGGCTTGCCGCCGCGGGGCGCCGCGTCATCCCCGTGGTGCGGCGCGTCCTCGCTGACGACACGACGCCGGTGGGCATCTACCGCACGCTCGCGCACGGGGTGCCGGGGTCGTTCATCCTGGAGTCTGCCGACTCGTCGGGCGCCTGGGCGCGGTGGTCGTTCGTGGGCGTGGCGTCGCGCGCACAGCTCGTCTCGCGGGACGGGCAGGCGCAGTGGAGCGGAGACGTCCCGGCGGGCATCCCGGCCTCGGGCGACGTCGTCGACGTGCTGGAGCGGGCGCTCGACATCCTGCGCACCGAGCCGGTGCCCGGTCTGCCGCCCTTCACCGGCGGCATGGCGGGCGTTCTGGGCTGGGACATCGTGCGGCACTGGGAACCCACGCTGCCCGCCACCGCGCCGGACGAGCTCGGGGCGCCCGAGCTCGCGCTGTGCCTGGCCACCGACCTGGTCGCGATCGACCACCACTCGGGCTCCGTGTGGCTCATCGCGAACGCCATCAACATGGACGACACGGACGAGCGCGTCGACTGGGCGCACGCCGACGCCGTCGCCCGGCTCGACGCGCTGGAGGCACGGCTCGCGGCGGGCGGTCCGCGCGTGACCACGGTGCTGGACCCGGCGGCGGCCGAGCCGGAGCTGGAGTTCCGCTCGACGCGTGCCGAGTTCGAGGCCGCCGTGGAGGAGGGCCGGGTCGCGATCCGTGACGGCGAGGTGTTCCAGGTGGTGCTCTCGCAACGCCTGGACCTCGAGTGCCCTGCCGACCCGCTGGACGTGTACCGGGCGCTGCGCACCATCAACCCGTCGCCGTACATGTACTTCTTCCAGCTCAGCGACGCGGACGGCGGCACGTTCCACGTCGTCGGCTCCAGCCCGGAGACCCTCGTGAAGGTCGACGCCGGGCACGTGACCACGTACCCCATCGCGGGGTCGCGGCCGCGGGGCGCCACGGTGGAGGAGGACGTCGCGCTCGGCGAGGGCCTCCTGGAGGACCCCAAGGAGCTGTCCGAGCACGTCATGCTCGTGGACCTCTCCCGCAACGACCTGGTCAAGGTGTGCGAGCCCACCTCGGTCGAGGTGGTCGAGTTCATGAAGCTGCGGCGGTTCAGCCACATCATGCACCTGTGCTCCACGGTGGTCGGGACGTTGCGCCCGGGCCGTACCGCCTTGCAGACCCTCAAGGCGACGTTCCCCGCGGGCACCCTGTCCGGGGCGCCGAAGCCGCGCGCCATCGCCCTGATCGATGCGCTGGAGCCCGCGTCGCGTGGCATCTACGGCGGCACCGTCGGCTACTTCGACTTCGGCGGCAACCTGGACATGGCCATCGCGATCCGCACGGCGTTCCTGCGTGAGGGCCGCGCCTCGGTCCAGGCGGGTGGCGGGATCGTCGCCGACTCGGTACCCGCCCTGGAGTACGAGGAGTCGCGGAACAAAGCGGCGGCCGCCGTGCGGGCGGTCCAGCTCGCCGCGAGGTTCACCGCACTGTGAGCAGCTCTTCGCACGGCACGGTCAGTGCCGCCACCACCGCCGGCCGGGGGGCGGGGCTCACCCGCGCTCGTTCCGCGCTGCTCCTGATCGCCCTGGGCGTCGCGACCCTGGCCGCCGCCGGGCCGGCGTGGGTGCGCGCGCAGACGGCGACCGCGCTGGACCCCGCCGTGGACGTCGCGGTGACGGGAGGTAGCGCCGCGCCCGCCGTCGACGCGGCGGGGTTCGTGATCATCGCGGCGGGCCTCGCGCTCGCGCTCGTGGGACCCGCTGCCCGCTGGGTGGTGCTCGCCGCCGCCGCCGGGGCGGGCAGCCTGGTCTCCTTCTCCGCCGTCTCGGTCGCGCTCCGGCCCGACGGCGTCGCCGCGGCGGGGGCGGGGGAGGTCGCCGGGGTGACGGACCTCACCGGGCCGGTCACGGTGACCGCCTGGCCGTGGGTCTGCGCGGCGGTGGGGCTCCTCGTCCTGGGTGCGGCCGCCACCGTGGCCGTGCTCGCCCGCCGCTGGCCCACGTCGTCGTCGCGGCACGAACGTGCCGACGCCCCGAGCGTCCCGTCCCCGAGCCGAACGGCCGTCCAGAGCGCGGGCCACGACGCCCCGGTCGACAGTCACGAGGCGTGGGATGCACTGACCCGCGGCGCGGATCCGACGGCGACGACGGACCGCTAGGCTGACCCTGCAGTACACGTTCATTAGTGAGAGGCATCACCACGCCATGGCCGAGAACACCACCGAGACCGCCGGCTCCGCCCGCGACTACCTCCCGGACGCCGCCCCGTTCCACAACGAGGGCAAGACGCTGGCTTCCTGGGTCGCGATGATCGGGGTGACGGTCGGGGCGATCATCATCGCCGGTGGGTCCCTGGCCCCGACGCTGTGGCTCATCATCGTGGGGGCCGTCGTGATCGTCGGATCGCTGATCGCCGGTGCGGTGCTCCGTTCCCTGGGCCACGGCCAGCCGCGCCCCTCGGCACGGGAGCCGCGCGCATGACGGTCCTCGAGGGGATCATCGCGGGGGTCCGGGAGGATCTCGCCGCCCGCCAGGCCCGCACCACCCTGGACGAGCTCAAGACGCGCGCCGCGCATGCGCCCGGTGCGCTCGAGGTGGTCTCGCGCCTGCGCAAGCAGGAGTCGGTCGCGGTGATCGCCGAGGTCAAGCGGTCCAGCCCGTCCAAGGGCGCGCTCGCACAGATCGCGGACCCGGCCGCGCTGGCCGCCGAGTACGCGTCCGGCGGGGCGTCGGTCATCTCGGTGCTCACCGAGGAGCGCCGGTTCGGCGGGTCGCTCGACGACCTCGATGCGGTGCGCTCCCGCGTGGACGTGCCCGTGCTGCGCAAGGACTTCGTGGTCACGCCCTACCAGGTGTGGGAGGCGCGCGCGCACGGCGCCGACGTCGTCCTGCTCATCGTGGCCGCGCTCGAGCAGACGGTGCTGGAGTCCCTCATCGAGCGCGTGCACTCGCTGAGCATGACGGCGCTGGTCGAGGCCCACACGGCGGATGAGGTGCGGCGCGCGCTCGACGCCGGGGCACGGGTGGTCGGCGTCAACGCGCGTAACCTCAAGACGCTCGAGGTGGACCGGAGCACGTTCGCGCGCCTGGCCCCCCTCGTCCCTGACGACGTCGTCCGTGTCGCTGAGTCCGGCGTGCGCGGCCCGCGCGACGTCATGGACTACGCGCGTGCGGGCGCCCATGCCGTCCTGGTCGGAGAGGCGCTCGTGACCGGCGAGGCACCACGCAGCTCGGTGGCCGAGCTGGTGGCGGCCGGGCAGCACCCGTCGCTGTGGTCGGTGCGACCGGCGGCGCAGCCCTGACACCGCGCAGCCCGAGCCGAGCCGTCCTGAAGATCCGAAAGGCTGACGTGAACGACGAACACCCGCTGAGTGATGCGCTGACGGGGACCCTGGCCCACCAGGTGCTGGGCCGCCTCTCGGAACAGCCCGGCCCCTACTTCGGGGAGTTCGGCGGGCGGTGGGTGCCCGAGGCGCTCATCGCCGCGCTCGACGAGCTCGAGACGGAGTACCGCAAGGCGATGGCCGACCCGGCCTACGTCGCCGAGCTGAACCGCCTGCACCGCGACTACGTGGGCCGCCCGTCGCCGCTCACGGAGGTGACCCGGTTCGCGCAGCACTGCGGTGGCGAGGCCGGCAACCGGGTGTTCCTCAAGCGCGAGGACCTCAACCACACCGGATCCCACAAGATCAACAACGTGCTGGGACAGGCGTTGCTCGTCAAGCGGATGGGCAAGACCCGGGTCATCGCCGAGACGGGCGCGGGGCAGCATGGCGTCGCCACGGCGACGGCGGCGGCACTGCTCGACCTCGACTGCGTGATCTACATGGGGGAGGAGGACACGCGGCGCCAGGCGCTCAACGTGGCCCGCATGCGGCTGCTCGGCGCGCAGGTCGTCCCGGTGACCATCGGCCAGCGCACCCTCAAGGACGCGATCAACGAGGCGTTGCGCGACTGGGTGGCGAACGTGGAGACCACGCACTACCTGCTCGGCACCGTCACCGGCCCGCACCCGTTCCCCGAGATGGTCCGCGAGCTGCACAAGGTCATCGGTGAGGAGGCCCGCGAACAGATCCTCGAGCGCGTCGGCCGTCTGCCCGACGTGCTGGCGGCCTGCGTGGGCGGCGGCTCCAACGCCCTGGGGCTGTTCAACGCGTTCCTCGACGATCCCGACGTCGCGCTGTTCGGGTTCGAGGCAGGCGGCGAGGGCATCGAGTCCGGGCGGCACGCCGCCCGGTTCAGCGGCGGTGCCCCCGGCGTGCTGCACGGGGCGCGCTCCTACCTGCTCCAGGACGACGACGGCCAGACGCTGCCGAGCCACTCGGTGAGTGCGGGCCTCGACTATCCCAGCGTGGGCCCCGCGCACTCGTGGTTGCACGACCTCGGCCGGGCCACCTACCGGCCCGTCACCGACGTCGAGGCCATGGACGCGTTCCAGGTGCTGTGCCGTACCGAGGGCATCATCCCTGCCATCGAGTCGGCGCACGCCCTGGCCGGGGCCATCCAGGTGGGCACCGAGCTGGCGGCCGCGGGCAAGCGGGATCAGGTGATCCTGGTCAACCTCTCGGGCCGCGGGGACAAGGACGTGGCGACGGCGGCCAAATGGTTCGGGCTGCTGGACGGCGAGACCTCCGAGGGGGACCAGTGAGCATCACCGTGACGTCGCAGACCGCCGCTCTGCTCGATGCCGTGGGCGCGCAGGGCCGCCCGGCCCTGATGGGCTACCTGCCGGTCGGGTTCCCGACCGTGGACCGGTCGATCGAGGCGATCTGCGCGGCGATCGACGCGGGCCTCGACATCGTCGAGCTCGGCCTGCCCTACACGGACCCGGTCATGGACGGCCCTGTCATCCAGCGGGCCGCCGAGCAGGCGCTCGCCGCGGGGACCCGCACCGCCGACGTGTTCCGGGTGGTCGAGGCGCTCAAGGCGCACGCACCGCACGTGCCGGTGCTGATCATGAGCTACTGGAACCTGGTGCTGAAGTACGGCGTGGACGCCTTCGCGCGGGACCTGGCGGGCGTCGGCGGTGCGGGCATCATCACGCCCGACCTGATCCCGGACGAGGGGCGCGAGTGGATCGCCGCCGCGGACGAGCACGGCCTGGACCGCGTGTTCCTGGTCGCTCCCAGCTCGACGCCGGAGCGCCTGCAGCTCACCGCGCGCGCCTCACGCGGCTTCGTGTACGCCGCGTCGACGATGGGCGTGACGGGGCTGCGCGACGAGGTGGGTGCCCAGGCCCGCCGCCTGGTGGCGGACACGCGCGCCGCGGGTGCCGAGCACGTGTGCGTCGGCCTCGGCGTGTCCACCGAGGATCAGGCGGCAGAGGTGGGTGCGTATGCCGACGGCGTCATCGTCGGCACGGCCTTCGTACGGCCGCTGCAGGGTGACGTCGCCTGGGCGGAGCGGCTCGACAACCTGCAGGCCGTGACGGAGAAGCTCGCCGCGGGCGTCGCCCGAGCCAGGAAGGACGCCTGATGCTCCCGCTCCGGATTCCGAGCCCGTCCCAGGGGGTGTGGCACCTCGGCGCGCTCCCGATCCGCGCGTACGCCATCGCGATCCTGGTGGGCATCGTCGCCGCGGTGTTCATCGCGATCCGCCGTTTCACGCGGAGGACGGAGGGCGGGACGGCGGACGACGTCCTGGAGATCACGTTCTGGGCCGTCCCGTTCGGGATCATCGGTGGACGCATCTACCACGTCATTACGACTCCCGGCCCGTACTTCGGGGAGGGCGGCGACCCGATCCGGGCGCTGTTCATCTGGGAGGGCGGCCTGGGCATCTGGGGCGCCATCGCCCTGGGCGCGGTCGGTGCCTGGATCGGGTGCCGACGCCAGAACATCCGGTTCGCCGTGTTCGCCGACGCCGTCGCACCCGGTCTCCTCGTGGCACAGGCGATCGGACGCCTCGGCAACTGGTTCAACCAGGAGCTCTACGGGGCGCCCACCGACCTGCCCTGGGGCCTCGCGATCGATCCCCAGCACCTGGTGACCGACCCGGCCACCGGCCAGGCGTTCGCCGAGGGCACGCTGTTCCATCCCACGTTCCTGTACGAGCTGATCTGGAACCTGGCTGCGGCCGCCCTTCTCCTCTGGCTGGACCGGCGGTTCCGGCTCGGTCACAGTCGCGTATTCTGGGCCTACGTCACGCTCTACACCCTGGGGCGTGGCTGGATCGAGATGCTGCGGATCGACACCGCCCAGCACGTCCTGGGCCTCCGGCTCAACGTCTGGACGTCGATCCTGGTGTTCATCGGTGGTGTGGTCGCATTCGTCCTCATCGGGCGGCTGCGGCACGGACGGGAACAGGACGCCCGGCGTTCGGTACCCGCTGAGAAGGACCGTGAGGCAGCCGGACAAGACCCCGCACCGGAAGCCAGCGCCTGACCATGTGCCCGTGATCCGGGCTCGCGAACCCAGGGCCGACGACGTCCCGCCAAACAGACGAGGAAGTCGTGCCCAGCAGTGGGTGCGTGGGGAAGGACGGTGTCGATGGACCAGAAGAATGGTGACCATACGCCCAGCGGTGTCCGGCCTGGCCGGCAGGGTCTGTACGACCCCGCGGCCGAGCACGACGCGTGCGGGGTCGCGTTCGTCGCGACGTTGCGGGGCACGCCCGGGCGCGACATCGTCGATGCGGGCCTGACCGCGCTGCTCAACCTCGACCACCGTGGTGCGGTCGGGGCGGAGGAGCGTTCCGGCGACGGTGCCGGAATCCTCACCCAGATCCCGGACGCCTTCCTGCGGGACGTGATCCCGGCCGAGCTTCCGCCCGCGGGGCGCTACGCCATCGGCATCGCGTTCCTGCCGCGAGAGTCCGGGGCGGCCGACGCCGCAGCGCGCCGGTTCGACGAGATCGCGGCGGAGGAGAAGCTGGACGTCGTCGCGTGGCGCGACGTCCCGGTGACCGCGGATCTGGTGGGGCCCACGGCCCGCGCGTCGATGCCGTTGTTCCGCCAGGTCGTCCTGGCCGACCCGTCGCGTGAGCTTGCTGGTCTCGACCTGGACCGGCGCGCCTACCGCGTGCGCAAGCGGGCGCAGCGTGAGCTCGGCCTCTATCTGGCGTCGTTGTCCGCGCGGACCATCACCTACAAGGGCATGCTGACGACGTCGCAGCTCGAACCGTTCTTCCCTGACCTGTCCGACCCGCGCTACGCGTCCGAGATCGCCCTGGTGCACTCGCGCTTCTCGACCAACACGTTCCCGTCGTGGCCGCTGGCCCAGCCGTTCCGCCAGATCGCCCACAACGGCGAGATCAACACCGTGCGGGGCAACCGCAACTGGATGGCCGCGCGCGAGGGCACCCTGGCCAGCGACGCGCTGGGCGACCTGGCGCCGTTGCTGCCCGTGTGCACCGACGGCGCGAGCGACTCCGCGAGCTTCGACGAGGTTCTCGAGCTGCTGCACCTGGCCGGCCGATCCCTGCCGCACGCCGTGCTCATGATGATGCCGGAGGCGTGGGAGAACCACGCCGAGATGGACTCCGCACGCCGCGCGTTCTACGAGTTCAACGCCAACCTGATGGAGCCGTGGGACGGCCCCGCCGCCCTGACGTTCACCGACGGCACGCTCATCGGTGCCGTCCTGGACCGCAACGGGCTGCGCCCGGGCCGGTACTGGGTGACCCAGGACGGGCTGGTGGTCCTGGCATCCGAGGCGGGCGTGCTGGACCTCGACCCCGCCACGGTCGTGCGCAAGGGCCGCCTGGAACCGGGGCGCATGTTCCTGGTGGACACGGGCGCCGGCCGGATCGTCGAGGATTCGGAGATCAAGGGCCAGCTCGCCGCCCAGCTGCCGTACCAGCAGTGGATCGACGAGCACGAGATCAAGCTGTCCTCCCTGCCCGAGCGGGAGCACGTGGCGCACAGCCCGGCCTCCGTCGAGCGCCGCCAGCGCACCTTCGGGTACACCGAGGAGGAGCTCAAGGTCATCCTGACCCCGATCGCCAACCAGGGCGCCGAGCCGCTGGGCGCGATGGGTTCCGACACCCCGATCGCGGTGCTCTCGAACCGTCCACGACTGCTGTTCGACTACTTCACCCAGATGTTCGCGCAGGTGACGAACCCGCCGCTCGACGCGATCCGCGAGGAGCTGGTCACGTCGCTCGGCAGCGCGATCGGCCCCGAGCCCAACCTGCTGAGCGACGACCCCACGCACGCGCGCAAGCTCGTGCTGGACTTCCCCGTGGTCGACAACGACCAGCTGGCGAAGATCGTGCACGTCGCGCGCGACCCGCGGCTCGAAGGGATCTTCCGCTCCTACACGGTGCGGGGCCTGTACGCGGTCACCGGTGGCGGTGCTGCGCTCTACGACCGGCTCGAGGCGATCTTCGCCGAGGTGGACGACGCGATCGCGAACGGTGCGACGCACATCATCCTCTCGGACCGCGACTCGAACGCCGAGCTGGCCCCGATCCCGTCGTTGCTGCTCACCTCGGCCGTGCACCACCACCTCCTGCGTGCACGAACCCGTACCAGGATCTCCCTGGTGGTCGAGGCGGGCGACGTGCGTGAGGTCCATCACGCCGCGCTGCTCATCGGGTACGGCGCGGCGTGCGTCAACCCGTACCTGGCGATGGAGACGGTCGAGGACCTGGCGATCCGCGGGTACCTGGAGGTCGGTCCGGAGAAGGCCGTGGCCAACCTCATCAAGGCGCTCGGCAAGGGTGTGCTCAAGGTGATGTCCAAGATGGGCATCTCCACGATCATGTCCTACCGCGGGGCCCAGATCTTCGAGGCCGTGGGCCTGTCCCAGGAGCTCGTGGACGACTACTTCGCGGGTACGACGTCCCGGCTCGGGGGAGTGGGCCTCGACGTCATCGCCGCCGAGGTCGCGGCGCGGCACGCCGAGGCCTACCCGCCGTCGGGCAACCGCGACCCGCACAAGCGCCTCACCACGGGTGGGGAGTATCAGTGGCGGCGCGACGGGGAAGAGCACCTGTTCGACCCGGAGACGGTGTTCAAGCTCCAGCACTCGACGCGCACGGGACGCATGGACGTGTTCCGCCAGTACACCCGGCGCGTCGACGAGCAGTCGCGTCGGCTCATGACCCTGCGGGGTCTGCTGCGGTTCGCCCCGGAGCGGGAGCCGATCCCGATCGACGAGGTCGAACCGGTCAGCGAGATCGTCAAGCGCTTCAACACGGGCGCGATGTCGTACGGCTCGGTCTCGCGCGAGCTGCACGAGACGTTGGCCATCGCGATGAACCGGCTCGGTGCGCGGTCCAACACGGGCGAGGGCGGCGAGGACCCGGAGCGCTTGTACGACCCCGAGCGGCGGTCACGGGTCAAGCAGATCGCGTCGGGCCGCTTCGGCGTCACGAGCGAGTACCTGACCCAGGCCGACGACATCCAGATCAAGCTCGCCCAGGGCGCCAAGCCCGGGGAGGGCGGCCAGCTGCCCGGGAACAAGGTCTACCCGTGGGTGGCGCAGGTGCGGCACTCGACGCCCGGCGTCGGGCTGATCTCGCCTCCACCGCACCACGACATCTACTCGATCGAGGACCTGGCGCAGCTGATCCACGACGCCAAGAACGCGAACCCCGCCGCGCGGATCCACGTCAAGCTCGTCAGCGAGTTCGGCGTGGGCACGGTCGCGGCGGGCGTGTCCAAGGCGCACGCGGACGTCGTCCTCATCTCGGGGCACGACGGCGGTACGGGCGCGTCCCCGCTCACCTCGCTCAAGCACGCGGGAACGCCGTGGGAGATCGGCCTGGCCGAGACGCAGCAGACCTTGGTGCTGAACAACCTGCGCGACCGGATCACCGTCCAGGTGGACGGCCAGCTCAAGACCGGGCGCGACGTGGTCGTGGCGGCGCTGCTGGGGGCCGAGGAGTTCGGCTTCGCGACGGCGCCCATGGTGGTGTCGGGCTGCATCATGATGCGCGTGTGCCACCTGGACACCTGCCCCGTGGGCGTGGCCACGCAGAACCCGGAGCTGCGGGCCCGGTTCACGGGCAAGCCCGAGTTCGTCGTCAACTTCTTCGAGTTCATCGCGCAGGAGGTGCGCGAGCACCTCGCCTCGCTCGGCTTCCGCTCCATCGAGGAGGCGGTGGGCCAGGTCCAGGCGCTCGACACCCGCAAGGCGGTCGAGCACTGGAAGGCGCAGGGGCTGGACCTGGCCCCCGTGCTCGACCAGCAGGTGCCGGCGCCCGGCTCGACGCTGTTCCGCACCCGGAGCCAGGACCACGGCCTGGCCAAGGCGCTCGACAACCAGCTCATCGAGGCGGCGCAGGACGCGTTGGAGCACGGCACGCCGGTGCACATCGAGCGCCCCGTGCGCAACGTCAACCGCACCGTGGGGACGATGCTGGGCCACGAGGTCACCAAGCGGTACCGGGCCGCCGGCCTGCCGGACAACACGATCACCGTCACGCTGACGGGTTCGGCCGGCCAGTCCCTCGGTGCGTTCCTGCCGCACGGTGTGACCCTGCGCCTGTACGGCGACGCGAACGACTATGTGGGCAAGGGCCTGTCGGGCGGTCGTATCGTGGTGCGGCCCGACAGGTCGTCGGTCCTCGAGGGCCCGGCCAACGTCGTCGCCGGCAACGTCATCGGTTATGGCGCGACGTCGGGCGAGGTGTACCTGCGCGGCCGCGTGGGTGAACGCTTCGCGGTGCGCAACTCCGGGGCCACCCTGGTGGTCGAGGGCGTGGGCGACCACGCCTGCGAGTACATGACCGGTGGCACGGTGCTGGTGCTCGGCCCGACCGGCCGGAACTTCGGGGCCGGGATGTCGGGGGGAACGGCGTACGTGATGGGCCTGCGGCCCGCGGCGGTCAACGCCGCGGCAGTCTCCTCGGGCGAGCTCGCCGTCGGGCCTCTCGACGACGAGGACTGGGACGTGGTGCAGGACCTGCTGCGCCGCCACGACGAGGAGACGGGCTCGAACGTCGCCCAGGCGCTCCTCGCCGACGACGGCGCCAGGGCGCGCTTCACGCGGGTCCAGCCGCGCGGCTGGGCACGGGTGCGGGTAGCGCTCGCACAGGCGGAGGCCGACGGGGTGGACCTGTCGGGCGACGGCCGCTGGGACGAGAACGTCTGGAACACGATCGTGGAGGCTGCACATGGCTGACCCGCGCGGCTTTCTCAAGGTCCGTGACCGCGAGCTCCCGCCGAACCGTCCCGTCGAGGTGCGCCTGCGGGACTGGAAGGACACCCACGCCCACCGTCAGGACGGCCAGCCGTTCCTCACGGAGCAGGCGAGCCGCTGCATGGACTGCGGCATCCCGTTCTGCCATCAGGGGTGCCCGCTCGGCAACCTCATCCCCGAGTGGAACGACCTGGTGCGGCTCGGCCAGTGGGATGACGCCATCGACCGCATGCACGTGACGAACAACTTCCCGGAGCTCACGGGCAGGATCTGCCCCGCGCCGTGCGAGTCCGCGTGCGTGCTCGGCATCAGCCAGCCGCCGGTGACGATCAAGAACATCGAGGTGTCGATCGCCGACGCCGAGTTCGAGCGTGGGCTGGTGCCGCAGGTGCCGTCGCGTCTGACGGGAACCACGATCGCCGTGGTCGGCTCAGGCCCGGCCGGGCTGGCGGCGGCGCAGCAGCTCACGCGCGCCGGGCACACCGTCGTCGTCTATGAGCGGGACGCCCGCATCGGCGGCCTGCTGCGTTACGGCATCCCCGACTTCAAGCTCGAGAAGCACATCATCGATCGCCGCCTGGAGCAGATGGAGGCCGAGGGCACGCGCTTCCGCCCGGGCGTCGCGATCGGGACCGACATCACGTGGGACGCGCTGCGGCGACGGTTCGACGCCGTCATCGTCGCCACGGGCGCGACCGTGCCGCGCGACCTGAAGCTCCCGGGCCGGGAGCTGCGCGGCGTGCACTACGCCATGGACTTCCTGGTGCCGGCCAACCAGGCGGTGGCGGGCGAGCCCGTCGCGCAGGACGCACCGAACGCGGCCGGCAAGAACGTGATCGTCATCGGTGGTGGCGACACCGGCTCGGACTGCGTGGGCACAGCGCTGCGCCAGGGTGCGGCGAGCGTCACCACGCTCGCGATCGGCAAGAAGCCGCCCGTGACCCGGCCGGACAACCAGCCGTGGCCCACCGACCCGATCCTGTTCGAGGTCTCGACGTCGCACGAGGAGGGTGGCGAGCGGACCTATCTGGCCTCGACGGTCGAGTTCCTCGCCGACGATTCCGGTGCGGTCACGGGCCTGAAGGTGGCGCAGACCGAGTACCTGCCGGGCGGACGCCGCGAGCCGCGACCCGGCACCGAGCGGTTCATCCCGGCTGACCTGGTGCTCATCGCCATGGGCTTCACGGGGCCGGAGACGGCGGAGCTCACCGAGCAGACCGGGGTCGAGATCACCGCGCGCGGGCTGCCGCGGCGTGGTGACGACTTCGGCACCAGCCTGCCCGGGATCTACGTCGCCGGGGATGCCGGCCGGGGCCAGTCCCTCGTCGTGTGGGCGATCGCGGAGGGCCGCGCCGTGGCCGCCGCGGTGGACGCCCGCCTGCGGGGCGCGACCGAGCTTCCGGCGCCAGTAGGACCACGGACGGTGGCCCTGAGAGGATGACCATGCCCGTTCGAGGCGCGCTGCGCGCCTGGGACGAGCATTATGACGGCATGAGCGTCTTAGATGGTCCGTGGTGCGCGTACGCCTCACGGGTCGAGACGCCGCCGGAACAGACGACGGGCGCACCGGCGCCCGCGTAGGCCCCGGCCGACCAACCCGGGGCTCCCTGATGACGAGGCTGGAGACATGCGCAGAGCCAAGATCGTTTGCACCATCGGACCCGCTACGAGCTCGCCGGAGAACCTCCGCAAGCTGATCGAGGCCGGGATGGACGTGGCCCGGATCAACCGGAGCCACGGTTCGTTCGAGGAGCACGAGGCCGTCTACAACAACGTGCGTGCGGCCGCTGAGGCGACCGGTCGCAACGTGGCCATCCTGGTGGACCTCCAGGGTCCCAAGATCCGTCTCGGCAAGTTCGAGGAGGAGAAGAAGTACTTCCTCGAGGTCGGTGACAAGTTCACCATCACGACCGAGGACGTCGTCGGCAACCAGCAGATGGTCTCGACGACGCACAAGGGCCTGGCCGGCGACGCCAAGGCGGGCGACATCCTGCTGATCGACGACGGCAAGGTGCGCCTGCGTGTCGAGTCCGTCGAGGGCCCGCGCGTGCACACCGTGACCGAGATCCCCGGCCCGGTGTCGAACAACAAGGGCATCAACCTGCCGTCCGCGGCGGTCTCCGTGCCCGCGCTGTCGGAGAAGGACATCGAGGACCTGCGCTGGGGTCTGAAGATGGGCACCGACTTCATCGCGCTGTCGTTCGTGCGCAACGCGAAGGACTACGACGACGTCCGCGCCATCATGGAGGAGGAGGGCCGGGTCGTCCCGGTCATCGCCAAGCTCGAGAAGCCGCAGGCCATCGAGAACCTCGAAGAGGTCATCGCCGCGTTCGACGCGTTCATGGTCGCCCGCGGTGACCTGGCCGTCGAGATGCCGCTCGAGGAGGTGCCGCTCATCCAGAAGCGCATCATCGAGCTCGCCCGCCGCAACGCGAAGCCGGTCATCGTCGCCACCCAGGTGCTCGAGTCCATGACCAACAACCCGGTGCCGACGCGCGCGGAGGCCTCGGACTGCGCCAACGCGGTGCTCGACGGCGCCGACGCGGTCATGCTCTCGGGCGAGACCTCGGTGGGCGACTACCCGATCATCACCGTGCAGACGATGGCGAAGATCATCGAGTCCACGGAGAAGCTGGGTGCCGACCGCATCGCGCCGCTGGGTTCGCGCCCGCACACGCGCTCGGGTGTCATCACGCAGGCCGCGAAGGAGGTCGGCGAGCAGCTCGGCGCCAAGTACTTCGTGACCTTCACGCAGTCGGGCGACTCGGCCCGCCGCATGTCGCGCCTGCGCTCGCAGACCCAGCTTCTGGCGTTCACGCCGGTCGCCTCGGTCCGCAAGGAGCTGGCGCTGAGCTGGGGCACCGACGCGTACGAGGTTCCCGCGGTGGGCTCCGTCGACGCCATGGTCGCGCAGGTCGACACGACCCTGCAGGCCAATGGCCTCGCCGAGCCGGGGGACCGCGTCGTCATCGTCTCGGGTGCGCCGGTGGGCGTGCCGGGCACGACGAACTCGATCCTGGTGCACAAGGTCGGCTCGACCGACAGCGGCCGCCACTGAGGCAGGCTGACCTGAGGTAGCGCAG
This sequence comes from Xylanimicrobium pachnodae JCM 13526 = NBRC 107786, assembly GCA_001592145.1. GTDB lineage: Bacteria > Actinomycetota > Actinomycetes > Actinomycetales > Cellulomonadaceae > Xylanimonas > Xylanimonas pachnodae. The sequence goes on from BCWJ01000014.1 coordinate 27,983, forward strand.
AGGCCCGCGGGGGAACCCCGCGGGCCTCTGCGCTACTCCTACGGCTGCCGCGAGAACTGCTGAGGTCCCCGATGGGCACCCTGACCTGTCTTCATGCCGATCAGCGCATCGAGCCTTGCGACGGCGGCGCGTCGGGACACGCTGACCTTGACGGCACTCGAGCGGCGCCACGGGATCAAGAGTGAGTCGAGGGTGCCCGTGCACAAGTCGATGATGTCGGCAGAGGTGTTCGTCAACTGCCAGCGCGGATACTCGTAACACTTCGTCTCGCCGCGGACGGTGCGTGACGTCCGGTTCGTGAACCGCGAGCCGTCGGAGAAGAAGAGACCTCGCAGGAAACTGGCAGGTGCGGCGTCCACCGCAGCTTGCTGCCAGGGGAGTAGCTGTATCAGTCGGGTGCTCTTGTGCCCAGGGCCATGCTGAGGAAGAACGCACTCCCAGTGCTGCCAGTGCGAGGTGACACTGACCGCGCCTGGTCCGTGCGCAACCACGAACAGTCGTGCGCTCGGGCGCACGCCGAGCACGGACGCCTGGACGTCGGCGATGACCCAGGGATAGGACCGGTCGCACGTCACGCGCAGCGTCGAGTAGCGCTGGGCGCGCGTCAGGTGACCATCGCCGAGGTAGTAGCCCAGGAGGGCCGCATAGGCCGCCGGCGCGCTCATCACCGAGTCGTCGGAGCAGATGAAGCAGTCGGTGCCTCTCTGGCGCCCGGACGAGTCCCGCCACACGCGCACGGTTGCGCGGGCGACGCCAAGTCGCCGACCGATCTCGGAGAGGTTCAGCCCTTGCTCGACAAGTGTCTGTGCTCGCTCACGGGTGTCGACGGGGTGCATCGCAAGATCGTCGCGCACGCCACCGACGGTGGTACCGGGTGCGGGACTCGAACCCGCACGCCCAAAGGGCAGCGAGGTTTGAGCTCGCCCTGTCTGCCAGTTCCAGCAACCCGGCGCTGACGCACAGATTACCGCACCCGGGTTCGAGGACGCGTGCAGTTCGCACCGGATGGCGCGGCTGCTGGGGACGGTGTGGCTGGTCGGGGCGGTGTCCGGGATTAGGATGTCGGGGTGACCGAGAAGCTGCCCCTGGATCTGCCGCCGATGCTGGAGCCGGAGGCTCCCTCCGCCCCCCCTGCGCCCGCCCGGCGCGCCCGTCGTGCCGTCGTGGCCGAGGACGAGGCGCTCATCCGGATGGACGTGGTCGAGACCCTGCGTGAGGCCGGGTTCGAGGTCGTCGGGGAGGCCGGTGACGGCGCGACCGCCGTCGAGCTTGCCACCGAGCTCAAGCCGGACGTCGTCGTGATGGACGTCAAGATGCCGGAGATGGACGGCATCACCGCGGCGGAGAAGATCGGGAAGGCGAAGGCCGCTCCCGTCGTGCTGCTCACCGCGTTCTCGCAGACCGAGCTGGTGGAGCGCGCGCGTGATGCCGGCGCGATGGCGTACGTCGTCAAGCCGTTCACCCCGGCCGACCTGCTGCCGGCCGTCGAGATCGCCATCTCGCGCTACCAGCAGCTCGGGGCGCTCGAGGCGGAGGTCGCCGACCTCCAGGAGCGGTTCGAGACCCGCAAGCGGGTGGACCGTGCCAAGGGCCTGCTGCAGACCAAGATGGGCCTGTCGGAGCCGGAGGCCTTCCGCTGGATCCAGAAGACGTCGATGGACCGTCGCCTGACCATGCGCGAGGTCGCGGACGCCGTCATCGAGCAGGTCGGCGGAGCCTGATCCATGCGCGCGACACCAGAGGTGCGGCCGGCGGAGCGGGGTGACCTTGAAGCGGTCGCCTCGCTGACCGTTGCTGCCCGTCTGGTCTCGGCGGTCAACGCGCCCGCCGACTGGAACGAGGACGAGATCCGCACGCACCTGTCGGTGTACCTGTCCTCGGGAGGTCAGGTTCTCGTGGCCGACGTCGACGGGCGGGTGGTCGGGTTCGCACTGGCTCGTGTCGTGGCCCCGTTCCTGTTCTCGGACTCGACGGTCTGGTTGATCGACTCGCTGTTCGTCGCCCCGGAGGCCCGACGGCGTGGTGCCGGGCACGCGCTGGTCGCCGGGGTCGCGGCGCTGGCGGGTGAGTCGGGGGCGCCGTCGGTGTACGCGGGCGGCCATGCCGTGGACCGCGGCATGCAGCGCTTCCTGTCGCGACTCGGATTCGCGCCCGCGGCGGGCCACCGGGTCGTCTCGACACCCGTCCTGCTGCGACGACTCGCGCAGGATCATGATGTCGCGCGGATGCGGGGCCGGCGCGCGCCCGCCCGGGCGGCCATCGATGACATCATCGCCCGGCGCCGCCGGGCCCGAGAGGCGGGAACCCACTCGGCGCCCGTCGACATGCGCACGCCCCACGCGTCCTGAGTCGCAGCGTCGACCTCAGGCGCCGGGCGCGTCGAGCAGCATGCAGGTCAGGTGCGCGGTCGCGATGCGGCGGCCGTCGTCATCGGTGAGGGCGATGCTGTAGGAGGCGAGCCTCCTGCCCAGCGACACCGCGACCGCCTCGCCGTGCACGACACCCGTGCGCGCGGAACGGTGGTGCGTCACGTTGAGGTCGACCCCCACGGCCGTGCGGCCCGCACCCGCGTGGAGGTCGGCCGCCACGGAGCCCAGGGTCTCGGCCAGCACGGCCGACGCGCCCCCGTGCAGCAAGCCCATCGGCTGCGTGTTCCCGGCGACGGGCATCGTGCCGGTGCAGCGATCCGGGGCGGCCTCCAGCAGCTCGATGCCCATGCGTTCGATGAGTGTTCCCGCCAGCCCGGGGACCGTGTCAGTCATGACAGGTAGGTTGGCCCAGTGACGACGACGGTGCCAGCAAGCCACGCGGGGACGACGAACCACGACCGGCCACGACTTCTCCTGATCGACGGGCACTCGATGGCCTACCGTGCCTTCTTCGCGCTGCCTGACACGATGGCCACGAAGACGGGCCAGGTCACGAACGCGGTCTACGGGTTCACGTCGATGCTCACCAGGCTCCTGAGTGACGAGCAGCCGACACACGTCGCGGTGGCGTTCGACGTCTCGCGCAGATCGTTCCGTACCGAGCGCTTCCCCGAGTACAAGGGCACGCGCTCGGAGACCCCGGCGCCGTTCCGAGGCCAGGTGCCGCTCATCAAGGAGGTCCTGGACGCGCTGCGGATCCCCACCCTGGAGCGCGAGGGGTTCGAGGCGGACGACATCATCGCCACCCTCGCCGGGCAGGCCTCCGCAGCGGGCATGTCCGTGCTGGTGTGCTCGGGCGACCGGGACTCGATCCAGCTCGTCGACGACGACGTGACGCTGCTCTACCCGCTGCGCGGCGTCTCCGAGCTGACCCGGTTCACGCCCGACGCCGTCGAGGCCAAGTACGGCGTGCCACCCGCGCAGTACCCGGACGTCGCCGCCCTGGTGGGGGAGACCAGCGACAACCTGCCCGGCGTGCCCGGGGTGGGTCCCAAGACGGCGGCGAAGTGGGTGGTCCAGTACGGCGGGCTCGAACCCCTGCTCGCGTCGGTCGGGGAGCTGAAGGGCAAGGCGGCTCAGAACCTGCGCGCCGCCGTCGACCAGGTGCGCCTCAACCGTGAGCTCAACGCCCTGCTGCGCGACGTCGCGCTGGAGTACGGGCCGGACGATCTGGCGCTGGCAGGGTTCGACCGCGAGGCGGTGCACCGGGTGGCGGACACCCTCGAGTTCGGCACGCTGCGCGACCGGCTCCTCGCGATCGACCCGGGCACGGCGTCCGACGACGTCACCGTGCAGGAGGGACCGGAGCTCGACGTGCTCGACCTGCCGGCGGGTGGGCTCGGCGCCTGGCTCGCGGACCGCGCGGGGCGCACCGTGGGCGTCGACGTCGCCGGGACGGGCACGCCCGTCGCAGGGGACGCGTGGCGCATCGCCCTGGCGGAGGGGGGCGAGGGCGTGTCCTACGACCTCGCCGAGATCGGCACCGACGACGAGAACGCGCTCGCCGCCTGGCTCGCGGACGGGGACGCACCCAAGGCGCTGCACGGGGCGAAGGCCGCATGGCACGCGCTCCGAGCCCGCGGGCTCGGTCTGGACGGCGTCGTCTTCGACACGGAGCTGGCCGCCTATCTGTGCTACCCGGACCAACGCGGCTACGACCTGGGTGACCTGGTCACACGCCACCTGCACCGCGACCTGACCGCGGCCGACGACGCCGCGCAGGGTGCGCTCGACCTCGACCTGGGTGGTGCGGGGTCGGCCGGTGCGCGCGAGGCGAACCGGGCCGCCGCGGTCGCGGACCTGGCGGTGGCGCTCGCCGGGCAGCTCGCGGACCGGGGCGCGCAGGCGCTGCTCACGGACGTCGAGCTGCCTCTGTCGTGGGTGCTGGCCCGGGTCGAGGCCACGGGCATCGCGGCGGACACGGAGTTCCTCACGGGCCTGGAGCGTGACTTCGCCGCGCAGGTGGCACGGGCGGCAGCCGAGGCGTACGACGCCATCGGGCACGAGGTGAACCTGGGCTCGCCCAAGCAGCTCCAGGAGGTGCTCTTCGGCGAGCTCGACATGCCGAAGACGAAGAAGACGAAGACGGGCTGGACCACGGATGCGGCGGCGCTCGCCGAGCTGTTCGCCAAGACGGGGCACCCGTTCCTGGAGCACCTGCTCGCGCACCGCGACGCCGCCAAGCTGCGGGTCACGGTCGAGGGCCTGCTCAAGTCCGTGCACCCCGACGGGCGCATCCACACCACGTTCCAGCAGACGATCGCCGCGACCGGGCGGCTCAGCTCGACCGAACCGAACCTGCAGAACATCCCCATCCGCACCGAGGCGGGACGCCAGATCCGCCGGGCGTTCCGCGTGGGTGAGGGGTACGAGACCCTGGTGACCGCCGACTACTCGCAGATCGAGATGCGGATCATGGCGCACCTGTCCGGCGACGCGGGGCTCATCGAGGCGTTCCGCTCGGGGGAGGACCTGCACCGGTACGTCGGCTCCCGGGTGTTCGGGGTGGAACCGGCCGGAGTGACCGCCCAGATGCGGTCCAAGGTCAAGGCGATGTCGTACGGCCTCGCCTACGGTCTCTCCGCCTTCGGCCTCTCCCAGCAGCTCGGCATCCCGACGGGCGAGGCGCAGGGGCTCATGGATGACTACTTCGCCCGGTTCGGCGGTGTCCGCGACTACCTGGAAGGCGTGGTGGAGGAGGCGCGGGCCGCGGGATACACGGCCACCGTGCTGGGCCGCCGCCGCTACCTGCCCGACCTGACGAGCGACAACCGCCAGCGCCGGCAGATGGCCGAGCGCATGGCGCTGAACGCCCCGATCCAGGGCAGCGCGGCCGACATCATCAAGCTCGCCATGCTCGGCGTGCAGCGTGAGCTCGACGGGCGCGGGCTGCGGTCGCGGCTGCTGCTCCAGGTGCACGACGAGCTGGTGGTGGAGGTCGCCCCCGGCGAGCGTGAGGCGGCGGAGGATGTGCTGCGCACCCAGATGGGCGCGGCCTACGCGCTGGACGTCCCACTCGACGTCTCGGTGGGAGCGGGGGAGACGTGGCACGACGCGGGGCATTGACAGGAGCCCAGGACGGGCGCACCGGTCCGGGAGAGTCAGGCGCGATCCCTCGGCACGCCAGTTCTCGCGGCGCGGGCCGCGACTCCGCTAGGGTCTCGGGTCTTGTGGACTGGTTCATCCGCCTGATCAAGGGCGTCATCATCTCGCTCGGCTTCATCCTGCCCGGAGTCTCGGGCGGGGTGCTCGCGGCCATCCTCGGCATCTACGAGCGGATCTTGCACTTCCTCGCGCACATCACGCGCGACTTCGTGAAGAACGTCCTGTACTTCCTGCCGGTGGGCATCGGCGGCATCCTGGGACTCGTCCTGCTGAGCAGGCCGTTGGAGGCCGTGCTCGACCCGGCGCGGCAGGTGTTCGACCCCGCGGTGACGAACTGGCGCACCGCTCTCCTGTGGGGGTTCGCGGGTGCCATCCTCGGCACGCTGCCCTCGTTGCTGCGGGAGTCGACATCCCGGTCCCGCCGGGACTCCACCGACGTGCTGTGGCTGGTCGGCACCGTCGTCGTCGGTGGCACGGTCCTGTACGTGCTGCCCGCCGTGGGCGGCACCGTCCCGGCGAACTTCCTCGGGTTCGTGCTCGCGGGTGCGATCATCGCGCTCGGTGTCCTGGTGCCCGGGCTCTCCCCGTCGAACCTGCTGCTGATCCTGGGGCTGTTCAGCCCGATGCTCCAGGGCTTCTCCGATCGCGATCTGCTCGGCACGTTCCTGCCGATCGCCCTCGGCGCCCTGGCCGTGCTCGTCCTGTTCTCCAAGTTCATGGAGCGCATGATCGAGCGCCACCATTCGCGCGCCTACCACTTCATCATCGGCCTGGTGATCGCGTCGACGATCCTGATCGTCGTGCCGACGCAGAGTGCGGAGGCGATCGACTACACGGGCGTCGGCCTCAAGACCGTGCTGGCCGCCGCGGGGCTCTTCGTCGTCGGTCTGGCGCTCGGGCTGTGGACCGCCCGGTTGGAGAGCAAGTACAAGACCGTCGAGGAGCCGGCGCCGTGACGGACCGCTTGGCTGCCATGACGTTCGCGAGCATCTACCCGATGTACGTCGCGAAGGTCGAGCGCAAGGGCCGCACGGTCGCGGAGCTGCACACCGTCATCGGGTGGCTCACGGGGTACGACGACGCCGGGATCGCTGCGTGCGTGGCCGACGAGCGGACGTTCGAGGAGTTCTTCGCGCAGGCACCCGCCCTGAACCCGGACGCTGCCCTGATCACCGGCGTCATCTGCGGGTACCGCGTCGAGGAGATCACCGACCCGCTCCACCAGAAGGTGCGCTGGCTCGACAAGCTGGTGGACGAGCTGGCCCGCGGCAAGAAGATGACGAGCATCCTGCGTTCCTGACCCGCAGAAGCAGGGCCCGGGAAACACGGACGCGTGGCACGCCGCACGTCCGGTCGCGAGACGCCCCGACGGCATCGGGCGTCCGCCGGTCGGGGAGTCTGGAGCCTCGTGACCACACCTGCCGCACCGATGCGTACCTGTCCCACCACGACCACCCATCCGGCGGAGACCGCCGGACCCGGCACCGGACCCGCCGCCTCCCGCCCCGGACGTGACCGCCTCAAGGCGGCCGGCGTCGCCGCCGCGTTCGGCGCGGGGCTCGTCTCCGCCGTGCAGAGCCACGTGAACGGCTCGCTCACCGCCGAGGTCGGCAACGGCATCGTCGTCGCCACCATCAGCTTCGCCTCCGCCACGGTGATCCTCGCGCTCCTGCTGCTGTTCGTCCCGCGGGCCCGTTGCGGCGTCGGACGCGTCGTGGCCTCGGTGCGTGCTGGTCGCAAGAACACCAGCGACGCCGTACGCGCCATCCACCGGGGAGTACCTGGCATCGGCCGACTGCGCTGGTTCCAGGTGATCGGCGGCGCGGCCGGTGGCCTGTTCGTCGTCGCGCAGGGCATCACCGTCGGATCCCTGGGCGTGGCGATGTTCGTCGTCGCCGTGACCGCCGGGCAGTCGGTGTCCTCGCTGTTCTGCGACATGCTCGGGTTCGCTCCGGGTGGCCGACGGCCCGTCACGCTGGGTCGGGCGGTCGGGCCCGCGCTGGCCATCGCGGCCGTGCTGGTGGCGCAGTGGTCCCGCCTCGGGGCCGCCCACCAGCTCTACCTCATTGCGCTGCCGATGATCGCGGGCGTGTTCGTCGCCGCGCAGCACGCCGTCAACGGCCGCGTCGAGACGACGGCGGCGACCGCGCCGTTCGGGCCGCAAGTGGACCGCATGCCTGGTGCCCTGGCGGCCACCTTCATCAACTTCCTGGTGGGCACGGTCGCCCTGCTGGTGGTGGTGTCGGCGGCCCTCGTCATCCAGGGGTGGCCCGCCGGTCAGTTCCCGAGCGAGTGGTGGATGTACACGGGCGGCGCCCTGGGCGTCGTGTTCATCGGGACGGCCGCCGCCGTCGTGCACCGCATCGGCGCACTCCTGCTGGCGCTCTCGCTCATCGCCGGCCAGATCACGGGCGCGATCGTGCTCGACGTGACGGTGCGTGACCTGCCGCTGAGCACCAGCGCGCTGGTCGCGGTGGCCCTGACACTGGGCGCGATCGCCGTGCCGGCTCTCACGACCCGTGTCCCGGCCGCCGGTCGCTGACCCGCGCCGGGTGAGCGCCGTCAGGGCCGCTGCGTGACGAACACGGCCGTTCCGGGCAGGGAGGCGCCCCGCTCGGGGCCCCAGCCGCCCCAGACCTGCGTGTTCCAGGCGGGCCACTCCGGTTCGACGACGTCGAGCAGCGTGAGCCCTGCGGCGACGACGTCGCGCACGTGGTCGCCCAGGGTGCGGTGGTACTCGGCGTACACGACGCGCCCCGCGGCCAGCTCGACGTAGGGGCGGCGGTCGAAGTACGAGCGGGTCGCGGTGAGCCCGTGCCGGGTCGGGTCGTCGGGGAACGCCCAGCGCAGCGGGTGCGTCACCGAGAACACCCAGCGCCCGCCGGGGCGCAGCACGCGCGCGGCCTCGGCGTGGACGCGGGCGGCGTCGGGCACGAACGGGATCGCCCCGAAGGACGTGAAGACGACGTCGAAGGTGCGGTCCGGGAACGGGAGCGCGCGGGCGTCCGCCTGGACCACGGGCACCCGCACGCCCGCGGCGGCGTCGAGCGGGGCGCCGCCGCGCAGCATCCGGCCGGAGACGTCGGTGGCGACCGCGTGCGCGCCCTGCGTCGCCAGCCAGCGGGAGCACTGCGCGGCGCCCGCCCCCACCTCCAGCACGCGGCGGTCCGCGACGTCGCCGAGCAGCCCGGCCTCGGCCTCCGTGAGCCCCTCGGGGCCCCACCGGAACTCCGCGGCGCCCAGGAACGCGCCGTGCTCGTCCAGGTACTCGGCCGCGTTCGCGTCCCACCACCCGCGCCCCGCCGCGCCGCCCGCGGCGTCGGGCACGTCCCGGTAGCCGACGTCGTCGGGGTCGAGCCGGTGCCCGACGTCGTCAGGATCGCGGCGGTGCGCGACGTCGTCGCGGTGTGGAGCGCCGACGACGCCGGGGCGCTTCGCGGAACCTCGCTGATCAGTCACGGTCCAATCCTGCCGCCGGGGCCGCCCGCAGACGACATCCGGCACGACGTGGACAGGCCACACCGTTAGGATCGGTGCGGCGCGCGCGGCGCGCCTCCAACGCGAACAACCCGATCCGAACCCTGGGGGATGCACGTGCGAGTCGGACTCCTGACCGGAGGCGGGGACGTCCCCGGCCTCAACGCGGCGATCCGTGCGGTGGTCAAGCGTGGGGAGGGCGAGCACGGCCACTCGATCATCGGTTTCCGCAACGGCTGGCGGGGTCTGGCCGACGGCGACGTGATGCCGCTGGGGCGCCAGCAGATCCGTAACGTGCTCCCCATCGGTGGCACGCTGCTCGGCACGGCTCGGTTCCACCCGCACTCCGACGACGGCGGCATGGATGCTGTGCTCGCCACCCTCGAGGCGGAACGCATCGAGGCGCTCATCGTCATCGGCGGCGACGGCACGCTGCACGCGGCCAGCAAGGTGGCCGAGGCCGGGATCAACATCGTGGCCATCCCCAAGACGATCGACAACGACGTGTGGGGTACCGATCGCTCGATCGGCTTCGACACCGCGGTGACCATCGCGACCGAGGCCGTCGACCGCATCCACACCACGGCGGAGTCGCACAACCGCGTCATGATCATCGAGGTCATGGGGCGTCACGCCGGCTGGATCGCGGCGACGTCGGGCATCGCGGGCGGGGCTGAGATCGTGCTGGCCCCCGAGGACCCGTTCGACATCGACAAGATCGTCAAGTTCCTGCGGCACCGCCACCGTGCGCACGCGAGCTTCTCCATCCTGGTGGTCGCGGAGGGTGCCGCGCCCGCCCCGGGCACGTCGATGGAGTACGAGACGCAGGTGGGCCGGTTCGGCGAGATCATCGCCGGGTCCATCTCGGAGCGCCTGAAGATCGAGATCGCCGAGCGCACCGGGTTCGACACCCGCGTCACGGTGCTCGGCCACATCCAGCGCGGCGGCACGCCGACGCCGGCGGACCGCATCCTGGGCTCACGCTTCGGCGTCGCCGCGATCGATGCGGTGACGCGGGGCGAGACCGGGGTGATGACGGCGCTGCGCGGGGACGAGATCGTGCTGGTCCCGCTCGCGGAGATCGCCGGGAAGGTCAAGCACGTCCCGATGGAGCTCCTCGATGTCGCTCAGGCGCTCGCCTGATTCGCTCGTACTGCCAGAAATCGCTAAGATGTTTGGCGGTGCCGTGCGCCTGTTGGCCGGTTCTCCGGTCCGGGTGCCGCACCAGTCCCTGCCCGCCCGACTCCCTGTCCACATCGGAGCATCCACTTCATGACCATCTCTACCCGGTCCGTCCCGCAGGTCGCCATCAACGACATCGGCACCTCGGAAGACCTCCTGGCCGCCATCGACGCCACCATCAAGAACTTCAACGATGGCGACATCGTCGAGGGCACGATCGTCAAGGTCGACCGTGACGAGGTCCTCCTCGACATCGGCTACAAGACCGAGGGTGTGATCCCCTCGCGCGAGCTGTCCATCAAGCACGACGTCGACCCGTCCGAGGTCGTGAACCTCGGTGACGTCGTCGAGGCCCTCGTTCTCCAGAAGGAGGACAAGGAAGGCCGCCTCATCCTGTCCAAGAAGCGCGCCCAGTACGAGCGCGCCTGGGGCACGATCGAGAAGATCAAGGAAGAGGACGGCGTCGTCACCGGCACCGTCATCGAGGTCGTCAAGGGCGGCCTCATCCTCGACATCGGCCTGCGCGGCTTCCTGCCCGCGTCGCTCGTGGAGATGCGTCGTGTCCGCGACCTCATGCCGTACGTCGGCAAGGAGATCGAGGCGAAGATCATCGAGCTCGACAAGAACCGCAACAACGTGGTCCTCTCGCGCCGTGCCTGGCTCGAGCAGACCCAGTCCGAGGTGCGCTCCACCTTCCTGCAGACGCTGCAGAAGGGCCAGGTCCGCCCCGGTGTGGTCTCGTCGATCGTCAACTTCGGTGCGTTCGTGGACCTCGGCGGCGTCGACGGTCTGGTGCACGTCTCCGAGCTGTCCTGGAAGCACATCGACCACCCGTCCGAGGTCGTCGAGGTGGGCCAGGAGGTCACGGTCGAGGTCCTGGACGTCGACTTCGACCGCGAGCGTGTCTCCCTGTCGCTGAAGGCGACGCAGGAGGACCCGTGGCAGACCTTCGCGCGCACCCACGCCATCGGCCAGGTCGTGCCCGGCAAGGTCACCAAGCTGGTCCCGTTCGGTGCGTTCGTCCGCGTCGAGGACGGCATCGAGGGCCTGGTGCACATCTCGGAGCTGGCCGTCCGTCACGTCGAGCTGCCCGAGCAGGTCGTCACGGTGGGCCAGGAGGTGTTCGTCAAGGTCATCGACATCGACCTGGAGCGCCGCCGCATCTCGCTGTCGCTCAAGCAGGCCAACGAGGGCGTGGACCCGGAGTCCGAGGACTTCGACCCCGCGCTGTACGGCATGGCTGCCGAGTACGACGAGAACGGCGAGTACAAGTACCCCGAGGGCTTCGACCCGGAGACCAACGAGTGGCTCGAGGGCTTCGAGGCGCAGCGCGAGGCCTGGGAGGCCGAGTACGCCAAGGCCCACGAGCGCTGGACGGCGCACCGCGAGCAGGTGCGTGCGGCCTACGCCGCCGACGCCGACGCCGCGTCGGACACCGGTGCGAGCGCCGCCTCCTCCTCGTACTCCTCGGCTCCGGCCGCGGTCGAGGCGTCCGGTACTCTCGCGTCGGACGAGGCGCTTGCCGCGCTCCGCGAGAAGCTGACGGGCAACTGATCACCGGGCCGTAAGGCACGGAAGATCGCCTGATCACGCGCGAGCCCGCCACCCCCACAAGGGGTGGCGGGCTTTCGTCGTCCCGGGACCTATCGTGAGCGTCATGCCGTGGATCACCCGCTCGTCCCGCGTCGCCTACGAGAACCGCTGGATCCGGGTCCGGGAGGATCGGGTGGTCACCCCGGGCGGGTCCGACGGCGTCTACGGCGTCGTGGAGCTGACCCACCCGGCGGTGTTCGTGGTGGCGCTCGACGACGAGGACCGCGTGCTGCTGGTGCACATCGACCGGTACACGGTGGGGTCCACGTGGGAGGTCGTGGCCGGCGGCACCGACGGCGACGATCCACTGACCGCAGCCCGGCGCGAGCTGCGTGAGGAGTCGGGGCTCGAGGCCGCGCAGTGGGTCGAGGTGGGGGAGATGGACGCCCTCAACGGGGTGTGCGTGGCCGCCGAGCACGTCTACGTCGCCCGCGGGTTGCGCGCGGCAGCGTCGGCTCAGGAGCTGGCGGTGACGCATGCCGAGGAGGGCATCGAGGACGCCCGCTGGGTGCCCTTCGGCGAGGTGCTGGCCATGATCGCCGACGGGCGGATCCGGGATGGTGAGACGATGGCGGCCCTGGCGCTGGCCGGGGTCCACCTGGGCCGGTTCCGGTAGGGGAGCGCCATGGACATCGCCGTCACCGGAGCATCCGGCCTCATCGGGCGGGCCCTCACCGCGTCACTGACCGCCGACGGGCACCGCGTGGTGGCCCTGGTCCGGCCCCGCGGCGGCGGGACGGAAGGCATCGCGTGGGACCCGGTGGCGGGCACCATCGACACGGCGGGTCTGGAAGGTCTGGACGCGGTCGTCCACCTGGCCGGTGCGGGGGGTCGCCGCGCGACCGTGGACGCGCGCTCACCGCAGGAGCGTGCTGGGCAGCCGGGTAGCCGGCACCGCCCTGCTGGCCGGGTCCCTCGCCGGGCTGCGGCACCCACCCGCGGTGCTGGTCTCCGGCTCGGCGATCGGCGTCTACGGCAGTCGCGGGGAGCAGACGCTCGCCGAGGACGCGGCGCCGGGCGACGACTTCCTGGCCCGGGTGTGCGTCGCGTGGGAGGCGGCGGCGACCGCTGCGGAGGTGGCCGGGCTCCGGGTGGCCAGGATCCGCACGGGCATGGTCCTGGCCCCGCGCGGTGGGGCGCTGGGCCCGCAGCGCCCGCTGTTCCGCGCGGGCTTGGGGGCCAAGGCGGGCCGGGGGATGCAGTGGGTGTCGTGGATCCACCTGGACGACGAGGTGGGGGCCATCCGCCACATCCTCGACCATGACGATGTCTCGGGTCCGGTGAACCTGGTGTCGCCGCACCCGGTGCGCAACGTCGAGCTCACGCGGGCGTTCGCGGCGTCGCTGGGCCGCCGCGCGCTGCTCACGATCCCGCGCTGGGTCACGGCCGTGCCCGGCGGTGTCGGACCGCTGGTGGAATCGCTCCTGTTCGCGAGCCAACGGGTGGTGCCAGGCGTCCTGGAACGCACGGGGTACTGCTTCCGTCACCCGCGGCTCGTGGGGGCGCTGGCCGATCTTCAGGGCACCTGAGCCCCGTCGGCGAACTGCGTGGCGTGCAGGTGGGCGTAGAGGCCGCCGACGGCGAGCAGCTCGGTGTGGGTGCCCTGCTCGACCACGTGACCACCGTCGACGACGACGATGCGGTCGGCGGCCCGCACGGTGGACAGGCGGTGCGCGATGACCAGGGAGGTGCGGCCGGTCAGCGCCTCGTCGAGCGCGGCCTGCACGGCGGTCTCCGACTCGGAGTCCAGGTGGGCGGTGGCCTCGTCGAGGATGACGACGTCGGGCGCCTTGAGCAGCAGCCGTGCGATGGCGAGGCGCTGGCGTTCGCCACCCGAGAGGCGGTACCCGCGGTCGCCCACCACGGTGTCGAGGCCCTCGGGCAGGGTGGCCACCAGGTCCCAGATGCGGGCGGCCCGCAGCGCGGCCTCGAGGTCGGCATCGGTGGCGTCGGGGCGGGCGTAGCGCAGGTTCGCGGCCACGGTGTCGTGGAACAGGTGTGCCTCCTGGGAGACGACGCCGATGGTGCCGCGCAGGGAGTCGAGGGTGACGTCGCGCAGGTCGAGCCCGGCGATGCGCACGGCCCCCGTGGTGGGGTCGTACATGCGCGAGACGAGCTGCGAGATGGTGGTCTTGCCGGCCCCGGACGGACCCACCAGGGCGACCATCGCTCCGGCCGGCACGGTGAAGGAGACGTCGACGAGGGTTTCGGTGGTGGGGTCGTGGCGCAGCTGTGCCACGGACTCCAGGGAGGCGAGCGAGACCTCGTCGGCGCGCGGGTAGTGGAACCCCACGTGGTCGAGCGTGAGGGTTGCCCCCTGGGCGGCGACGGCCGCGCGCAGGTCGGCGGCGTCGGGCTTCTCGGCGACCGACGGTTCCAGGTCCAGGACCTCGAGCACGCGCTCGAAGGAGACGAGCGCGGTCATGACGTCCACCTGCACGTTGCTCATGGAGGTGAGCGGCCCGTACAGGCGGCCCAGGTAGGCGGTCAGGGCGACGACGACGCCGACGGTGAGCTCCCCGTGGATCGCTTGGACCCCGCCCAGCCCGTACACGATGGCGATGGCCAGCGAGGCGAGCGTGACCAGCCCGACGCGGAACCACGTGGCCCACAGCGCCTGCTGCACGCCGACGTCACGCTGCGCGGAGACCTGGGCGCCGTAGGCAGCGGACTCGGTGTCCGGGTTGCCGAACACCTTGGCCAGGTGCGCGCCCGCCACGTTGAACCGCTCGTTCATGAGCTGGGCGGCGTCGGCGTTGAGCTCCTGGCTGCGCAGGGCGAGCCCCGCGAGGCGCCGGCCGACCACGCGAGCGGGCAGCACGAACGCAGGCAGGAGCACGAGCGCGATGAGGGTGAGCCGCCACGACATGGCGAACATGGCACCCAGCGTGAACACGACCGTGAGCCCGTTGGACACCACGTTCTGCAGGGTGGAGGTGAACGCCTGCTGCGCGCCCAGCACGTCGCCGTTGAGCCGCTGGACCAGGGCTCCGGTGCGGGTGCGGGCGAAGAAGGCGAGCGGCATGCGCTGCACGTGGTCGAACACGGCGGTGCGCAGGTCCACGATGAGCCCCTCGCCGATGGTCGCGGAGAACCAGCGCTGCGCCACCTGGAGCCCGGCCCCCAGCAGAGCGATCCCGGCGGCCGCGCCGGCCAGGCCCAGCACCAGAGCGGTGTCGCCGCCGGCGATGCCACGGTCGATGAGTGCCTTGAACAGCAGGGGAGTGGCGGCGCCGGCCGCGGCGTCGAGCAGGAGCAGCACCAGGAACACCGCGAGGTGCCTGCGGTAGGGGCGGGCGAAGCTCAGCACCCGCCGCAGGGTGTCGCGCGTGAGGTGGTGGTCCGTCACGGAGGAGTCCTGCATGTACGAGCGCAGACCGCGCCCGCCCCCTCCGCCGCCGTGGTGCATCGTCATGGTGCTGAGGCTACCTCACAATGTTGTCGCCTCAGGAACCGGATAGGGTGGGTGGCGTGAGCGATCCCACCGGTCCGGAGATGCCCGACGACGCCGCCGCGCTCGTCGAGGTGCTGCACACGCTCATGCGCGACCTGCGCCGCGAGGCGGTGGTGTCCGGTGACGGTCTGACGCCCGGCCAGGCGCGGCTCCTGCGCCAGCTCCATCGCGCCGACGGGCCGCTGCGCGCCGTCGACCTCGCGGCGGCGCTCGATGTTGCCCCGCGATCGGTGACGTCCAAGGTGGATCAGGCCGAGGCGGACGGGTATGTGCGCCGCCTGCCCGATCCGACCGATCGCCGCGCTCGGCTGGTCGAGCTCACCCCCGCCGGCCGCGAGGCCCTGCATCATCAGTGGGTGGGTCGCCGCTCCGGGGCCGCCGCCCGCCTGCACCGCCTGGACGCGGGGGAGCGTGCCGAGCTCCTGCGCCTGCTCGGTCGGCTCACGGCGCCGGCACCGGCACCGGGATCAGGCGGCGCGGCCGACCCCCCTGGCCGGTGAGGTGCGCCCGCGGGCGCCAGGTGCGTTGCTCTGCGTCCGTGCGGTTGTCTTCCCGCCGTGGGGAGGCAGGATGGACCCCATGCTTCGCATCGGCCTGACGGGCGGGATCGCCGCAGGGAAGTCCGTGGTGGCCCGCCGGTTCGCCGAGCTCGGTGCCGTCGTCGTCGACCACGACCTCCTCGCCCGCGACGTCGTCGCACCCGGCACCGCGGGGCTCGAGCGCATCGTGGAGACGTTCGGCCCCGGCGTCGTCGGCCCGGATGGTGCGCTGGACCGGGCCGCGCTCGGGGCGCGCGTGTTCGACGACGACGACGCCCGTCGCGCGCTGGAGGGGATCATCCACCCCGAGGTGCGGCGTGTGGCGGCGGAGCGCGAAGCGGCGACGGTGGCCCGTGATCATCGCGCCGTCGTCGTGCACGACATCCCGCTGCTTCTCGAGACCGGGCAGGCCGGCTCGTTCGGGCTGCTGGTGGTGGTCGACGCGCCGCGCGAGCAGCGCGTCGACCGGCTGGTGAGGAACCGCGGGCTGGACGAGGCGGCGGCCCGCGCGCGGGTCGCCGCGCAGGTGGGCGACCAGGAGCGGCGGGACGCCGCGGACGTGATCCTCGACGGGACCGGCAGCGAGGACCACCTGCGCGCGCAGGTGGACGAGCTGTGGGTGCGGTGCCTGGACGAGTCCGCGGCGGAGGAGCTGGCCGACTGACCGCCCCTGGCCGGGTCGCAGGACCGGCCGCGACAGTGTTGCAAGATTGCTGAAAACCATGCAAGAGTCCCCGGTAGGGTCCACTGTGACGATCCGCCGCCGAACGAGGAGATCCCCGTGACCGAGACGATTCCCCCCATCGCGAGTCCTGAGCTGACCGTCGAGGGCTTCAATCGTCAGTACCTCCGCGAGCTGACGTACACGCAGGGCACCACGCTGGAGCGTGCCTCGCGCAACGACAAGTACCTGGCGCTCGCACGCACCGTGCGGTCCTACCTGATGTCCCGGTGGAACCACACCGTCACGCAGCAGCAGCGCCAGCCCGCGCGCACCGTGGCCTACCTGTCCGCCGAGTTCCTGCTGGGCCGCCAGCTCGACAACGCGCTCATCGCGTCCGGCCTGGAGCAGATCGCCGCCGACGGCCTGCGTCAGCTCGGCCTGGACCTGGACGACCTGCGTGACGCCGAGGTGGAGCCCGGGCTGGGCAACGGCGGCCTGGGCCGCCTGGCCGCCTGCTTCATCGACTCGCTCGCCACCATGAACATCCCCGCCGTCGGGTACGGCATCCGCTACGAGTACGGCATCTTCCGCCAGACGTTCGTGGACGGCCGCCAGGTGGAGCAGCCCGACAACTGGCTCGACTGGGGCTCCCCGTGGGAGGTGGCCCGCCCCGAGGAGGAGGTCGAGATCTCCTTCGGCGGCCACACCCAGACCGACGACGCCGGCAACACCACCTGGGTGCCCGGCTACTCCGTGCTCGCCGTGCCCTACAACTACATGGTGCCCGGCTACCTCAACGGGCGCGTCAACACGCTGCGCCTGTGGTCCGCGCGGGCCACCCACGCGTTCGACCTCAAGATCTTCAACTACGGCGACTACGCCGAGGCCGTGCGCGCCCAGACCTTCGCGGAGAACATCACCAAGGTGCTGTACCCGGAGGACTCGACGCCGCAGGGCAAGGAGCTGCGCCTGCAGCAGCAGTACTTCTTCGTGGCCGCGTCGCTGTACGACTTCGTGGAGCGCGGGCTGGAGGACGGGTTCGACCTGCACCGCCTGCCGGAGCGCGTCGCGTTCCAGCTCAACGACACCCACCCCGTCATCGCGATCCCCGAGCTGATGCGCATCCTGGTGGACCTCAAGGGCCTGCCGTGGGACGAGGCGTGGGACATCACCCAGCGCTGCTTCGGCTACACGTGCCACACGCTGCTGCCCGAGGCCCTCGAGGTGTGGCCCGTGGACCTCATGACGCGCCTGCTGCCGCGCCACATGGAGATCATCTACCGCATCAACGACGAGTTCCTCACCGCGGTGCGCGCCAAGTTTGGCAACGACGAGATGCTGGTGCGCCGGATGTCGATCATCGCCGAGTACCCCGAGCGGGCCGTGCGCATGGCGTTCCTGGCCTCGGTGGGCACCTCCAAGATCAACGGTGTGGCCGCCCTGCACAGCCAGCTCCTGCGCGACAAGGTGCTGAACGACTTCGCGGCGTTCACCCCGGAGAAGTTCACCAACGTCACCAACGGTGTCACCCCGCGCCGGTTCGTGCGCCTCGCCAACCCCGGCCTGTCGGGCCTCATCACGGAGGCCATCGGCGACGGCTGGGTCACCGACCTGGAGCGCCTGCGCGAGCTCGAGCCCCTGGCCGACGACGCCGAGTTCCGCACCCGGTTCGCGGCCATCAAGCGCGCCAACAAGGACCGCCTGGTCACCCTCCTCGACAAGCGCGACGGCATCGCCATCGACCCCGACACCATGCTGGACGTCATGGTCAAGCGCCTGCACGAGTACAAGCGCCAGCTCCTCAAGGTGCTCCACGTCGTCGCCCAGTACGACAAGCTGAAGTCGGGCGCGCTCACCCCGGACCAGATGGTGCACCGCACCGTCGTGTTCGGCGCCAAGGCGGCCCCCGGCTACCACATGGCCAAGGAGATCATCGCGCTCATCAACCACGTGGCGGCCCGCGTCAACGCCGACCCCGTGGTCTCGCAGGCGCTGCGCGTCGCGTTCCCCGCGAACTACAACGTGACGGTCGCGGAGACCCTGATCCCCGCCGCCGACCTGTCCGAGCAGATCTCGCTCGCCGGCAAGGAGGCGTCCGGCACCGGCAACATGAAGTTCGCCCTCAACGGGGCCCTGACCGTGGGCACCGACGACGGCGCGAACGTCGAGATCCGCGAGCTCGTGGGCGACGACAACTTCTTCCTGTTCGGCATGACCGAGCCGGAGGCCGCCGCCCTCCAGGAGGCCGGCTACCGCCCGTCGTCGTTCTACGAGCAGAACGAGGGCCTGCGCCGCGCGCTCGACCTTATCGCGTCCGGCGAGTTCTCCGGCGGGGACCGGTCCGAGTTCGAGCCCATCGTCTCGAACCTGCTGCACGAGGACCGGTTCATGGTGCTGGCCGACTTCCAGTCGTACATGGACGCCCAGGAGGCCGTGGACGCCTACTACCGCGACACGGACGCCTGGACCCGTTCCACCATCCTCAACGTGGCGCGCACCGGGTTCTTCAGCTCGGACCGCTCCATGCAGGACTACCTGGACCGCATCTGGCACGCCGGCCCGGTCCCGATCGAGGGCTGACCTCCCGCAACGCCGACGGGCCCCGTCACCTCACGGTGACGGGGCCCGTCGTGATCTTCGCCGGTCCCGGCCGTCAGACGGTGATGATGGGCAGGCACAGCACGACGCCGAAGACGGCCCCGAGCAGCAGCGGCCGGCGCAGCGCCGTGGGCGTGTAGCGCGACGTGGGGGCGGTGGTGACGGCAACCTGCTCAGCCATGGATGGTGACCCTTCGGAGGCGTTCCGCGCGGGCCGGTCGGCCGCGCTTCTGCACCGAGGTTCACCCGCGGGCGCGGCGTGCTCAGGCCGCGAACGGGCAGGTCATGAGGTGGTCGTGGCGCGAATGAGTAGGGTCGTGGCGCCCGGTGAGCGGTAGCGGATCGGTACTCACGGGGCGGCCAAGGAGGCGCAGGACCCGCGCGGGCGCACCCACTGCGTATGGTCTGGGCCGTGGCGAACGTGCTCGCCTACCTGTCCCGGGGATGCGCCGCGCTAACGTCTGGCCGCGCACAGGGAGCATCGAGGCGACCTGGTTCGAGCGGGGGAGTTGAGTGTCGCTATGGCAGCCTGTGGCTCAGCCGACGGCAACGAAGAGATGGGAAGACACGCAGTCGTCGTTGGCAATCTCAAGGTCGCGAAGTGGTACTGCCGGACATGCATCGTGCGGATCCATCGACGGGCTGGTTGGGCCATGGTCGCCGTGCCGCTGGTACTTTGCGCGATGGGCGCTGTCTTGGCCATGGTGGGGCTCCTGCTGTTCGGGGTCGGGAAGGGTGACGCCGGGGATGCCGTGAAGGCTGGGGCTGCGTCAGTGAACATGGCGTTGGGTACCAGTGCGTGGCCGATCGCTGCTGTGGTGGTCGCGCTGGGCGTTGCCATGCGTGTTGCTGCGCGTGACCTTGAAATGCCGTCCGATGACGGCATGGCCGCGGAGTACAACATCGCTGTGCTGCGACGTCAAGGATCCGCGCGCGCTTCCCAGGGCGTTCAGGCGGCCC
Source organism: Xylanimicrobium pachnodae JCM 13526 = NBRC 107786 (assembly GCA_001592145.1). Lineage (GTDB taxonomy): Bacteria > Actinomycetota > Actinomycetes > Actinomycetales > Cellulomonadaceae > Xylanimonas > Xylanimonas pachnodae. The sequence goes on from BCWJ01000014.1 coordinate 47,984, forward strand.
TGGCCATCCTGGTCCTCACGCTGATGGGGGTGGTGGCGCTCGCAGGCGGTCTCGGGGCGGCGAACGGGAACGGCCGTGTTCTGAGCGTGTTTACGGCGATCGCTGCGTTCTGGTTCGCCCACGAGGTCACCGTCGTCTTCACTCGCCGGTTGGCGATCCGTGCGCCCGAGATCATCGCGGATGCGTTGAGGGGCAAGGAGATGAAGGAGCGCAAGGACCGCTACGAGGACTTCGCCAAGTCCCCTGTCACGGGGCGTGCTCGCATCGTGTGGCTGGCGTTCGTCACCGCGGCTTGCCTTGCCCCGGCGTGGATGGGTGATCGAGATGCGCGAGTGTCGTCGGTCGCCTGGGTTGTGGTGCTCGCCGCAGCGATCGCCGTCGGCGCCGGCGTGTGGGTGGTGGTGGCGCGGTGCGCAAGGGGCGCCCTGTTCATCGACGGTCTCGACAGAGCCGTGCCTGTGGGGGTGGGTTGCCTGGCATCAGGAGCCGCACCGACCGCCATCGGCGCGGTGTACCAGGCCGTTGGTGGGACCTTCTCCGTGCCGTGGCTCCTGATCGCCACGGCGTTGATCATGTGTGCCTCCGTGCTGGTGGGGCCCGGGCTTGCGGGCATGGGCCCGGCTTCGGTTCTCGCCGGAGGCGTGTTCGCGTCGATGTCCGAGGACCGGGTGGAGCGGGAGATGAAGCGGACTCGCCTGGTCACCGGTTTGCCCACGTTCGGGTGCGATGACCCGCAGTGCGGTGTGGAGGTGCGTGGGTCTGCTACCGATCCCATCCCCGCGCCGGTGTCCGAGGCTGATGGGGCGGAGGCCACGTCCGGTGAAGCCGGTGCAGCCGATACCGTGCCCGCCGGCCGCTGCCGGGTCGGAGGTGTCGCCGTCGTGGGGGTCTTTCTCAGCGGAGTTCTGGCCAGCGGCATCTTGGCTGGTGGAGCCCTGGTCAGGCGCTGGCGTCGGTGATCCAGATCGTCCCGCTGTGCTCGACCTGCTCCAGCCGCCTATTGCGCCCTATGAGACGCGTTGAATGATCGAGCCCGCTCGCGGTTGGGGTTCTCGAACGCCTTAGCGAAGAACTCGAACTCGTCAGGGTTAGCGCCCTCACGCAGCGCAACCTGTGTCCACCGGCTGGTCGCCTCCTCGACCTCACGCACGATCACGGTCGCGTCGTCTTGCGTGAGTCGGAAGCTCGCGGCGTTCTTTAGCAGGCGGCGGATGTCACGCTCAGGTCCGTCGGCGTCGTCGAAGTCGATCGGTGTCGGCGCCATGGGGATCCCTGCCAGCGGCTGTGGATTGATGTCGAACGCGGGAGACAGTCGCCAGCCAAGAGCGCGTCCGACTTGCGTGCCCACGGCGCTTCCGCGTAGCAAGGCGTGGTTGCGCATGTGATCATCCGTGTTGCGCACGAGCAGCGTGAATGCCACGCGGCGGAACAGTTCGTGGGCGTCGGCCTCGGGCGCATGGGAGAGGGCCTGGAGGTCTTCACTCAGCGAAACGTAGTCTGGCTTGTAGCCGCCCCCGAACTCATGCTGGAGCAGCGTGGCTGCCGACATGTAGCCGACTCGCACCAACCCTGGCGCCCTGGAGCCGGTTGACCCGCCATGGTTGTCGGCCGCGCTGCCGACGTGCGGAACACGGTCGAAGCGACGCAGCAGCAGGACGCCATGACTGGCCCCCCGGGCGATGAACCTGGACTCGGGCACACTGATTCCGGCCGCTGCCGCAAGGCGCAGCGTGATCCTCTCCCAACGTTGCACGTCCCAGCGGTCGTCGAGTGCCGGGAACTTCGCCACGTGCAGCGTCCCGTCCGCATCGCGGACGGTGGCCTTCGGGCGTGCACCGCCCATGGACGATCCGGCGGCCAGCAACAGCGCCATCCCCTCGGCGTCGTCGGTGCCTCGCGTTGTCGATTGAGCCGCTGCGACGAGCCTGTCAATGCTGACGAGAGTCGGAACGCCGTCCTCGGCGGGTGCCTGGAATGCGCCTCGCTCTCGAAACCGCAGTGCTCCGAGCCGGGTCTCGTCATGCACGTCGAGAAGGAAGCTCTCCTCGGTCATCGTGGTGACGTTCCCGCCTCGGTGGCGAGTGGCGATCTGGAGCAGATGCCGGCCCCAGGAATCGGGCTGCGCGTCCTGGAAGCAACCGAACAACCGCACCGACGTCATGGGTCGTGGTGTCATCGGTAGCTCCGGACACAGCGCGTAGGCGCCGGTGGCGGTCAGGTACTCGGCGCTGTAGGTGAAGCGGGTGGCGGCCAGTGTGCCGGCGGGTGTCAGGTCGAAGTCGAGCGTCCCAGCGAGAACCTGGGTCCCGTCCGGGAGCACGACGTGGACCTCGCTCATGACCGAACCCGCTGAGGCAGCGGCTTCTGCATCATCATCCGCCCCCACTCGGAGTTCAGCGGATCCGTCGCGGCGACGACGTCGTCGGCCAGCGAGAGGATCCGCATGATCGCCATGACGTTGTCGATGCGAGCGGCGGGGCTGCCCTTCTCGATCGCCAACAGGGTGGTTCGGCTGATGCCGACCCGTTCAGCCATCAGCTCGGCGGTGATCTTGTGGATGATCCGCCAGTTGCGCAGGTTCTGGCCCAGGGCTCGCAGCGCTCTTGCGTCCTTGCTCGAGGGGGCTGCCATTGTTGCTCCTACTGTCCTGCAGTCTGAACGGTGAGGCACTCAGCGTACAGGGTACTGGACAGTCAGGTGCCGGTGGCGCGAGGGACTACCTCGGCGGTCATGACCTGCACAATGCCGAGCAGCGACCCGAGCAGGAGTGGCCGGCGCAGGCTCGCGGCGATGGTCTTGCACTCGACGGCGTCGACGATGCGTATGGCAACCTGTTCGGTGATGAGGTCTTCCGCGTGGCTTGCGGCGACCTCGTGGCCGTTTGTGCCTCGACGATGAGCTCGTGGGCGGGTCCGTTGTGGGGAGCCGCGACCGCTGTCCAGACGGCGCAGTGCCGCGTGGATGACGGCGCAGGGTCAGGGCGCTCCCAGATCAGCAGCTGAGGCGGGTCTCCTCGCTCCTGACATTCGTGTGTGAAGTCTGAGCTCCTCAGTCGTCAGACTGCCGGACGTTGAGGCGACGTCGGCGACGGCGTCGTCGGAAGGCGACCACCACCAGCACGATGATGACGAGGGCCGCCCACTGCGTGACGTCCTTCACGATCTGCGGAATCTTGCTGCCCGTGGGGGCGTCCGCGACGGCGGGGACCACGTCGGGGATGTTGGCGCGGACGGCGCTGACCAGAAGCCGTTCGGTGTTGATGCCGATCGGGGTGCAGGTCATGAGGATGAGCCGGTCCTCGTCGGGTTGGATGACGAAGTGGGAGAAGTCCGTCGACGCGACGACGTCGATGCGGTCGACCACATACCCGTGGGTCTCGCCCATCGTCTGGATGTAGACGAAGTCGCCCAGGTCCAGCTCGGACAGGCGTAGGAACCCGGTGGACGTGACCTGCCCGGAGTGCGCGGAGAGGACGGACAGGGTGCCGGTGCCGCCGATCGGGACCGAGGTGCCGTACAGGTGCCCGGCCCCGTGACGCAGCGCGTCGTCGTCGGAGCCGTGCATGACCGGCAGGTCTACGCCGATCTTGGGCACCAGGACGCGGCCCATGATGCCGGTGTCGGTCAGGCGCAGCACGGCCTGGTAGTCGGCATCCGTCTGGGAGAGCACCTCGCCGGTGAAGGGGTCGACGGCGTCGCCCAGCACGGGGCTGCCCAGCGCCAGGAGGCGGGCGTTGTAGGCGCGGGCGGCGTCGGTCATGGCCTGGCGTTCCTCCGCCGTCCACTCCTCGGCGACGGCCTGGACGGCGGCCTGCGCGCGCTGGGCCATGAGCCGGTCCGAGTAGGCGCGCTGGCCCAGCACCCAGCCCACCAGGCCCAGGCACGCCACCAGGAGCACCACCGAGACCACCAGGTAGGCGTTGGGTCGCCACCGGCGCCGCTGCGCCGGTGGGGGTGGCGTGGGAGCGTCCAGCACGGCGGTCATGCGGGGTCTCCTGCCCGCGCCCGACGGCGGCGCAACGTCATGACGGCGAACAGCACGCCGACGACGGCGAGCACGCTGGCCACGCTCAGCAGCGCGGCGCGATCGGCCTGGACGAACCCGCCCGTGGCGCTCGCGGGGCCGTGCACCGCGTTGACCACGGTGACGTTCTCGGTGGTGACGTCGTGGTGCTCGGTACCGGTGGCCGTCGGTACGGCGATGCTGACGTGCCGGGTGGCGAGCACGTCGGTCAGGGCGGGCGCGGTCCCCGCGTTCGCATACTCGTAGGTCACCTGGCTGACGCCGTCGGCCGTGAACGTGGGGACCGCACGCACCGTGAACCGCGTGGCGTCCAGGTTGCCCGGGTGGTACCCGGCGGCCGCCTTCGTCTCGGCCACGGTGTACTCGGTCAGCGGCGCGAGGCCGTGCAGGGCGAGGGTGCCGTCCGTAGCCGTGGCGAGCACGTCCGTGCTGCCGGTGGGGCACGGGGCTGCACCCGCATGCCAGTAGCCGCCGTCGTCGTCGGTGGTGAAGCAGCGCCCGACGCCGTGGGTGGACACCGTGAACTCGACACCGCGCAGCGGGGCGAGCGTGGTGGCGTCCACCTTGACCAGGCGCAGCGGGAACGTCACCACCGAGACCGTGGGGGAGGCGGCGGTGGCGACGTCGTCGGCTCCGGCGATGGTGGAGAACGTGGCGACCGCGCGGTTGGAGTCCTGGGTGCCCACCACCGTGCCGAGCGTGGTCGCTGAGGCCTGCCCCGCGACCAGGAGCTGTTCGTAGGTGAGGACGACGACGTCGCCGCCGTGCGCACGCAGCACCCAGTCGGGCAGCGTGACGGTCCAGGACTCGACGCCCCCGGTGCTTGAGCCTGTCGAAACCACACCGAAGCAGGGATTGGACCCGTTCCCGAGCCCCACCACGCACCCGGCGTCGTACCGGAGCGTCGTGGAGCCGACGGTCAGCACCGGGTCCGCGACCCGGGAGTCCGTACCAGCCCAGTCCGGCGCACCCAGTCCCGCACCGTGGGTGTCCGTGATATCGAAGCGCAGCGGCGTCGTCGTGGGGTACAGCGCGTACTGTGGGATCGGCACCGTGATCCGCATGGGCACGGCGTCGCCGCCGGCGAACGCCGGGTCGCCCACCGTGACGATCTCCTTGGTGACCGTGACGGCGTCACCCTTCACGTGGACGACGCCCAGGGTGCGGCGCACGCTGCCGTCCGCGTTGTAGAGGTCGTGCAACGTGCCGCCCGCCGGGATCTGCGTGCCGACGATCAGCGTGGGGGAGTGCGTGGCCGGGGTGGCCTCCGCGCCCTGACCGGCGGGTGCCGTAGCGCCGAGCTCCGTGTCGACGAGTTCCGTGAGGGCGTAGAGGCCCGCCGGCAGGCCGGAGAACGAGGCGTGCGCGGTGGGCTCCCCGGCGGCCTGGGTGCCCGTCGCGGAGAACGCGGTCACTCCGAGCGCCTCGGCGTCGGCCGCGAGCGTGCGGCCCAACCAGTCCGCCAGATCCCGCAGCGGGCCCGTGGTGGCGGACGGGTTGCCCCACAGGTCGCTCGTGGAACCGTCCCGCGGCCAGTTGCGGGCCACCCACTGGAAGGGGTCCAGGCCCTCCAGGGTGCCGTCCTGATCGGCCACCGGAGCGGGCCCGCCGTGCGCCTGGTGGATCGTGGCAACCTCCGCGCCGAGCGCCGCCCGCAACGCGGGGGACGACGTCTCCAGCAGGACGATGACGGGATTGCCGGCACCATCCACGCCCACATTCGTGTACCGGGCCACCTGGTACGCCAGGAAGGTGTGCCCCTGGGTGGCGGCGCCTGTCACGTCGATCGACGCGACCGTGTCGGGGCTCGATGCCGTGGCCGACGCCGTGGCCGACGCCGTGGCCGGCGTTGCCGCGCCAGCCACGGCACACAGGAGCATGAGCAGCAGGACGAGCAGGGCTCCCGCGCGGCGGCGGAGCTGGGTGCAGGTCACGGGAGTCCTCCCTCCTGGAGCACGGGAAACAGGTTGGGGCCCTGGTGGCCGGGCCGGAACCCGGCCACCAGGGTCATCTCAGGCAGCCTGTGCGGCCTTGTTGCGGCTCCTGCGCACCCCGGCGATGCCGAAGCCCACGGCGCCCAGACCCAGCGCTGCGGCGATGCCCGCCCAGAGCAGGATCCGGCCGCCCGTGGACGGCATGTCGGACCGCGACTTGGCGTTCAGAACAAGGACCGACATGTTGTCGATGGCGTCCTTTTTAACGTCTTCGACCGTGTCATCCCAGAAGTTGACCGACGGATTCACATATGCCGACTCGATCTTGGCGTTCCCGGGGTTCGTCAGAAAATCATCGGGAACTTCCGAGCCGCCGTAGAAATAATACGCTGGCGTACTCGTCGGGTTGCCCTCTTCTGCCTTGATGTACACCCAGAACTTGGCCACGTCCAGGTTGGCGTCCGTGTAGTCGTCGGGGGCATCGGACTCCTCGACAAGGTACCAAGTGTTTGCGGCGAGGCCGATGAAACCTCCCGTGCTGCTTTCATCGGTGGTGACGGTACCGACAGGCTCACCCTTCTTGCCGTCGCTCGTCGATGCGGAGACGGCAAAGGTGGCCTTCAGGTAGTTCTCTCCGCCGGGAGAGAGCAGGTCGGTTTTGATCACGTTCAATGGGTATGAGTAGATCGTGACCGGGGCCGCCGTGGCCGTTCCGACCGACTCCTTGCTGCCGTTCCACGCGTTCGTGAACGTCACTGTTGCGTTGTTGGTAACGGCGCTGTTGGAGGTCTCGCTTGTGAAGGTCCCCGTCGGCATCTTTGCGCTGTAAGTGATGACGAGTGGTTCTCCTTGGAGGCTGTCGATTTCCGTGTCGGTAAGCTTGATTGTGAGCGTGCCGTCTTCGTCCTTGACATTGGCCAGGGTCGACGGGATCCCGTTGACCGTCAGTGAGCCCAGGGTGACCGCCAGGTCTTCTGAGTGCTCGTCTGTGATCTGGAACTGCGGGCTTGTGTACGTGTCCGGGTAGTTCGGGACCCTAGTCGTAATCGTGAACGTGACGGCCGCGCCATCGGCTGCAGTCCAGACATCACTCGTCTTCGTGATCGGGACTAGGTCGCCCTTGACGTTGATCTGGCCGAGGGTCTCGCTCTCGAGGTTGAGGTCGTCGATCGTTGTGCCCACGATCATTGCCAGTGAGTTTGTGCCGGGGTCCGAAGCGGAGGTAGTGGTGTCCCACACGAAATAGAGACCCTCGTTGACGTTCAGGGTAATCGAGGTTCCCTCAGCGGGCCCGTATTGCGTCGGGGAGAGTCCCCACGACTGGAACGGAGTCATCCCGTTCGTGTCGGCGGCGGTGGAGTTGGCCTTTGTCTCCAGCCAGTTGGCGAGTTCGCGGACGTTCGAGTTGTCCGCGTACGTGTTCTGCCACGGGTCTTTCTCCTGGGTGGCGGTCCACTGCTTTGCGACCCAGTCGAGCGGGTCGAGGCCATCCATCGAGGCCTCGGCGTCGTCGTCGATCTCCTGGATCTCCGCGGTGAGGGCGTCCTGGAACGCAGTGTTCTCAATTGTGATGAGGTCGAAGCCTGAGACGACCGTAGAGCCGTCGCCATCCGTCTTTGTGGTGACGTTGTCGTAGGTCGCGATGCGGACGGCCGAGAAGGTGCGGCCAGCGACGCTCTCGCCATTGATGATGATCGCGGCGGTGGGCTCTTGTTCGTTGTCAGCGCTGGCCGGCAAGGCCGTGCCGAGCAGGCCGAGGCCGACGGCGGCGGCGACTGCCGCTGCGGCCCATTTCCGGTGGTTCATGTCAACTCCCGTGTTGGGGTTCGTGCCGTGTGCTGGGTGGGGATGCTGGGCTGTTGATCACCGTCGTTGTCGTTCACCGCATGGCGCCTCCTCGTGTGGGGGCGCCGCGGCCGGTGCGGCTGCGTCGCAGGAGTAGGAGGCCGCCCGCGGCGAGGGCGGTCACGGTGGCGATGAACGCGGCGAGGTTGCCGCCCGTCATCGGCATGACCGGCGGGCTCGGGTCGGGCCGGGAGGCGTTGGTGACGCGGACGGTCACCCGGTTCGAGTTGGCCTCGGTGACCGTGTAGGCATTGTCGGCGCAGGAGTCCGTGGCAAAGCCGCGTTCGGTGCACGTGACGAGCTGCTTGGTGCCGTTCCAGAAGGTCACCTTCACCAGGTTCTGGTCCCAGCGGTCGTCGAGCTTTTCGAAGTCCTCAGTCACGGTGACGACGTCGCCGACGTCGACGGTGGTGATGCGCTGCTGCTCCGAGCTGTTGCCGTAGCTGGAGGTGAACTCCTTGGTGGCGCTCGTCGAGGTCCCGTCGGGGTGGGTGACCGTGTAGCCGAGCGTGAACCGCAGGATGTCCGGGGCGGTGGCCAGCTCTTGCCGGTCGTAGTAGCCCAGCGCCTTGTACAGGGAGAACGCGGCCGGCGCCACTGCCGTGTTGGTCAGGGTGACGGTGACCGGCTCGTTCTTCGAGCTCAGCACGAACTCGTTCGTGGAGAACTGGGGCGTGCCCCACGTGACGCCCCACGCGGTGGACGGGGCCTTCTCCGTCAGGGTGATCGTGGTGCCCTCGGGGTACACGGCGCTCGTGACCACCTCGCCGTTCGCGGCGACCGTGAGTGTGTCCTCGCACGTGTTGTCCGACTGGCCGCAGTTGTTCATCTGCGTGCCGAACAGGGTCGCCTTGTAGGTGACGGTGAACTCACCGTCCGAGGGCACCAGGCCGGCACCCGTGCCCTGCACCACCTTGATCAGGTCGAAGCTCAGCGGCGCCTTGACCAGCGTGTTCGTCACGCTGACGGGAGTTTCGCCCGTCTTCACCGTCGTGGTGGTCGGGGAGTACGTGGCGGCCCACTCGTACCAGGCGTCGTCGTCGAGCTGGAGCGGTTCGGACGCCTCGTCCCAGGTGATGACCGTGCCCTCCGGGAACCAGAGCTGGTCGCAGGTCTCGACGTCGTCGGTGTCCGTGCAGGTCCGGATCGGAGTCGCTTCGGCGTCGTCGCCGACGGGGACGACGAGCGTGCCCGTCGCGCTGCGCGGCACCAGCACCATGGCGTCGCCCCGCTCCACGTAGCCGTCCGTCGTCGCCGACCAGCGGAACGTGACCTCCTCCGGCAGGTCCACCGACGTCGGGACCTCCTCATCGAACGTCTTGGTGATCGTCGCCGAGCCGACCGTGGTCACGGCGTTCGTGATCTCCGCGACCGGGTTCTCGGTGGTGGCCGTCAGGAGGAACGACGCCGACGGCCCGGCGTCCGTGGTGAAGCTGGTGCGGGTGTACCCGTCGAACGCGTACCGGGGGGCGTCCCACGCCCAGACGGAGCCGAGTGAGACCGCCGTGAAGCTGGGGACGCTGCCCGCCGCGGCGTGTGCCTGGCGCAGGACCCCGGACGCGCCGGCGGTGACGTCCAGGTCCGTGGTCGTGTACATGCCGGGCCGCTCCGTGATCGTGCAGACCGCGCCGTACGGGACGTCCGGGATCGTGATCCCGCCTTCGTCCTGTTGCCGCACCCACCAGGTTGCGTTCACCAGCAGGTAGTCGTCGAACCCGAGCCACCACTCGTCGTCCGTCAGATCGATGCCGAAGCGGCCCACGTTGTCCACGTGCATGCACCGCAGGTTGCCGACGGCGAAGAGGGTGGACAGTTGGCCGGCCTTCTCGGCGTCGACGCCGGGCTCGGTGACCGTCGTGGTGACCGTGATCGACCCCGCCGCCGACGCCGTGACGGGGGAGAACCACCACGGGTAGTTGTGCGCCTCGGCGTGGCCCAGAAGGCTCGTGCCCTCGGCGTCAGGGTTGCAGATGTTGTTGCTCGCGTCGGGGAAGCCATCCTCGCCGACGTACAGCGGGCAGTCGTCCGGGTGCTCGGCCCACTCGTAGGTGTCGGTCATGGTCCAGGCACCGCCCACGTACTGGCGGCCGTTCAGGGACACGTTTTCCGTGGTCAGGCTGCCCTTCGGGATGAGCAGGCTGCCCAGGAAGTTCACGCCCAGGCCGTCCGAGCTGATCGACACGGAGGTGCCGTCGGGGAAGTTCCACATCAGGGCGCTGGCCACGATGCCCAGATCCTTGTGCCACGTGTTGTTGCCGCTGGCGTAGAGCTGTTCGTAGCCGAGCGTCTGGTCCGCCAGCGCGATCTCCTGGAGGTTGTTCCAGGTAATGGCGGAGCCGGTCACGTTGATTACGGCCGGCGCCATCGACAGGATGTGGCCCGGCTCGCTCGGGTCGCTGGTCTGCAGGCCTTCGATGACGAGCCTGGTCACGTTCGCCAGGTGGGCACCGTCGACCGTGAAGACGTAGAGGCCGTCTGCGTCAGGTGTCGCGTTCGAGGCGGAGAGCGTGAGTGTGCCGCCGACGGGCTCGACTCGCGTGGTGTCGGTGCTCCGACTCCCGAGCGAGGTCGACAGATCCTCGAGGGTCGTGCGAATCGTGCTCGTCGCGGTCTCGCCGCAGTAGGTGTCGTAGCTCTCGCCGACGTCTGCGAGCAGGACGCCGTTGACCGTCATCGTCGCGTTGTTCGTGATGCCGCCGCAGACGGCGAGGGCCAGGCCGTCCGGGCCGTTGTCGATGTGGGAGCCGAATGTGAGCTGCCCGTAGGTGAACCCGGCTGGAGTGTTCTGGTTCAGGTTGTCGACCACGACCGTGGCGCCTTCGAGCCCTGCCGCGTTCCCACTGAGCGTCAGGTTGCCGCCGATCCAGCGGGCGATGGCGCCGTCGGTGAACAGGGTGCCGTCGTTGTAGGTCCACCCGGGCTCTAGCCCCGCACCCGGGGCCCACGGCTTTTGGTCGTCGTCGTCGTTCATGGCCAGGGCGTCGAGGAGCGCTCGGACTGCCTCACGGAGCTGGGTGTTCAGGTCGAGCAGGTCTTCGTACGGGGTCGCCTTCTCTGGCTCGTCCGTCACCACCCTGGAACAGGACACGGAGACGTTGTCGGCGTAGAAGACCACCTTGCTGGCGAGGTTGCTGCCGGCCACCAGGCGGACGTAGTCGACACCCTGCGCGGGGATGGTCCAGGTGGACTTGATGGTTGCCCACGTGCCCTTGGCCACGTAGGTGTTGCCGAGCCACTGGTACTGCTCCACGGGGTGCTTCGCGACGAATCGGATGTCCATCTGGGCGCTCGGCCCGTCTACGTAGCTGACGTCCGCCTCGAAGTAGCAGAGGTCGCCCGCGGTGAACTCGCTGGCCTCAAGGTCGAACCCCGACCAGTCGTTGCTGCGAGTGATCTCCAGGACCTTGCTGCCGTCGATGTCGTCGCGAGGGTCGTCGACCACCTTGAAGACTGCGCCGCCGTAGGTCTCGTAGAACCCCTGGGACTCTGTGCCGTCCTCGAAGTTGTACGTCAGGCTGGTGCTCTCCTTCTCGTGCGTCACCGCAGGGGTGTGGGTGAGCGCGTCCTCGCTGTCCGCGGCCAGGGCGTCGACGAGCTCGCGCGCCGAGCCGGCCACGGCCTCGGTAAGTTCGCGGTTGGCCGCGGCGGCCTCCGCGTACGCGGCCATGGCCTCCTCGGCGTCGTCGAGTGTGGACTGGAGGATCGCCTCCGTGAGGTTCTGCACGGCGGCGCGGAGCTGCGCCTCAGCGGCGTCGGCGATGGCCTGGGTCGCGTTGGCCCCGGCCCGCAGGAAGTCGTTCGCGACCAGCAGCATGTCGAGCTCGCTCAGGGAGACGCCTGTGCCGACGAACTCACCCTTGTTGCGCAGGTCGATCAGGGCTTGGGCGGCCGCGCGCGCGTCGTCGTAGCCCGAGAAGTCGTTCTGCACCCGAACGGTGAGCGTGGCTGATGCCGGGCCCTGGGAGGCGATGATCGTGACCTCCCACACGCCCTCGCCGGTCAGGACATCGGCGCTGATGGTGGCCGCGCCAGCGCCCTCGTCGCTGTCGACGACCGCAAGGTAGGTGTCAGGGAAGGCCAGCGAATCGGCATCGCCCTGCACCGCCGTCATGCGGACGGTGAGGTCGCCGACCACGAGGTCGCTCCACTCGATGCCCACGGTGCTCCCGGGCTTGAGGACGACGTCTTCCCCTGGGCCAGTGATCGTGATTGACGGGGTGATGGACGTGCCGTCCCCGCCCGTCACCGAGATCTGCGTCGCGGCGTCGTAGCTCACGGCCCGGATCGTCAGGGTGCCGGCGATGCCGTGGGGGATGGCCGTCTCGGTGGTGAAGCTCCCGTTGGCCTTGGTGCTGACCGTCAGGGTGCCGACCACGTTGCCGAACTCGTCCGCGTACTGCAGGAGCACGGTGCTCTTGCCCGCGAACCCGGTGCCCGAGAGTGTGAAGAGCTCGCCGGTGGTCACCGCCGGCTTCGACGCCGTGAGCGTCGACTGGTCTGGCGCGACCACCGTGATCGTCGTGGTGGCGGCCTGCTGCGACTTGGCGCCACGCGCGGTGACGGTGAGGGTGCCGAGCTTGGCCGTCGCCGGAACCGTGACGGTGACCGTGTCGGGAGCCACTCCAAGCGCCCCGCTCGGGCTCGCGAACACGTTTGCGGGGGTGACGGTGTACCCGTCTGCGTTGCCGAACGACAGAGTGATCGACTCGGACGGCGTGAACCGCACACCGGAGATCGTGAAGGTCTTCCCCTGGGCCACGGTCTCCGCCGACGCGGTGATGGTGGGATCGGCCGACTCCCGCACCTCGACCGTGGCCTCACTCTGCCGGCTCCACTGGTTCGCGTAGAGGATCCACTCCGTGGGAGTAGTGGGGGCGCTGACCGTGATCGTGAACCGGCCCTCGTCGTCGGTCTTGATGTCCCAGCTCATCCAGGTGGGGCTGTACGCGTACAGCATGAGCCCTTCCGAGGCGATGAAGCCGCTGCCGGAGATGGTGACCGGCCCGCCGGCCACCGTCGACGTCGTGACCGCCTCGATCGACGGGTAGGCGAGCTCGACGTTGTAGCTCGCCGTGTCGCCGTCCGTAGTGGTGGCCGTAACGATGACGGCGTGATTGTCGAGGTCGTACGGCGTCCAATAGCTGGGGAACGTCAGCGATGTGTAGGTGAACGTGCCGTCCGCGTCCGTGCGCAGGGTGACTTCCGTGAACCAGTCACCGTTGTGGTCAACCTCCAGGGTCACGTCCACCCCGGCCGCGAACCCTGATCCGTAGGCGATGACCTGGTCCCCGGGGACGATGTCGTAGTCGTCGAAGATCTCCAGCCTCGGCTCGGCAGGTGCGTCGGATGCGGTGACCGTCACCGACGTCGACGCGGTCAGCGGGTCGGTGCCCGGGCCGGTCGCCGTGATCACCCATCCATTGGTCGGCACCGCCGGGGCGATCAACGACGTGCTGATGTTCCCCTCGGCGCTCGCGGTCGTGGTGACCGACGTCGTCAGTGGGCCGCCGACCGTCACCGTCGAGCCGGGGAGGAAGCCCTGCCCCGTGACGGAGACCCTTCCCCAGCGGAGAACCTCCGACGGCGCCGCGATCGTGGGCGCGATGATCTCGATGTCGGCCGACACGGAGGTCCCGCTGACGCTGCCGGTCGCCGTGACCTGGAGCTCCCCGGCCTCGACCGTGGGAGGCAGCACTACCGACTGGCTCTGGGCGACACCCTTGCTGTTGGCGGTGCCGACGCTCGCCGAACCCCCGGTCAGGGGCTCGTCGTTCTGGCTGAAGGAGACCGTGACCGGCTCGTCCGAGTCGAAGTTGGCCCCGGTGACGGTCACGGTGTCACCGGGGGCGAACGCGCCATCCCCGTCGGTAACGGTCAGCGTCGCGGGCCCTACCTCTTCCACCACGATGTCGTCGACGAGGATCGTGTACTCCGCCGTCGGGGTCGCACCGCCATCGCTGGTGATGGTCTGGGTGACGTTCTCCGTACCCAGGTAGACCGTTGTCGTGTCCTTACCGGCCAGCCACAGGCCCGTGACTTCCGTCCACTCCGTCGCGTTGATGGCGGAGTTCCCGATCCAGATGTACCCGGGCTTGCTGACGAACCGGACCTGGGGCGTCTTGTTGGCCCCGGTGAGCGGTTCGGCCAGGCGCGCGCGCATCGTGAAGCGGTACCGCGTTCCCTCGTTCAGGTCCCCGGTCGGCGACTCGATGCTGTCGTAGTCCTTCGTGCGGGTGATCTTCAGGACGTTGTTACCGGGCTCGTCAGGGTCTGTGGCGATATCCAGCGCGGCCGGACTGCCGTGCTCGTGCCAACCTCGGAGGTAGAGGTAATCGCACGCAGTGCTCGTGCAGGGCGCCGTCGTGGGAGTCGAGCTCGGGCTCGGGCTCGGTGTCGGCTCCTCCTCGGTACCGCCGACGGTCTCCTCGCCGCTCTCTGCCATTACCGGGGCGTCGCCAGCCTCGGGGGCTTCGGTCTCGTCGGGCGTCGGCACGTCGGTTGCGGTGCCGGTGTCGGCCGGTTCCGCCGCGGCGCTCTCTGACGGCGCCGCGTCCTCGAAATCGAGGCGCCAGATCTCGGTGGCGGGGGCCTCCGCCTCCGCGTCGGGAGCCAGGATGGTCTCGGTCGCCACGAAGCCGCCGAAGGTGAGCACCACCGCAGTCACGGCACCTGAGGCCCGGCGCAGCATCAGCCGCGCCGTTGGCCTCCTGGCGTGATGCAAGATGCTCATCGGTCCTCCTAGCCGCTCGGGGGGCCCCGGCGATGGGCTGAGCATGCGTGGTTGCACGGGCCGCGAGCCGGGCCGCTCGGCACTATGTGATCGGTCCTGGCGCCCGCCGGCCGTGGCGGGAGGTGCCGATCGGAAGCGTGGTGCAGGGGCGCCGTCGGCCTCGTCCGACCGTCCGTTCGGGGAGTTGCTCTGGCACTCGGCAAAGTGGCTGGTCAGGAGCGTGTCTACGGCGTGTCGTCGCGGTGGTCATCGGGCTTCTTGGTGACGCCCGGTCGGGAAGGCTTGGGGCGGCTGGCACGGAGGTGGCGTGCGTGACAGCTCGCAGACGCTTCGGCCGCTGGCGCCGAATCGTTCTTGCCGTGGTGCGGGGTTCCGCGGGCCCGTCGGTGTCGGATGCGCGTCCTACGCTCGTCTCATGCGTCCCGTCACCGACCTCCAGCGCACCGTGGCCCCGTTCGAGGTCATCAGCGAGTACCAGCCGTCAGGCGACCAGCCGACGGCGATCGCCGAGCTGACCCGGCGCATCCAGGCGGGGGAGAAGGACGTGGTGCTGCTGGGTGCCACGGGTACGGGTAAGTCGGCGACGACGGCGTGGCTCATCGAGAAGCTGCAGCGCCCCACCCTGGTGATGGCGCCCAACAAGACGCTCGCCGCGCAGCTCGCCACCGAGTTCCGGGAACTCCTGCCCAACAATGCGGTCGAATACTTCGTCAGTTATTACGACTACTACCAGCCCGAGGCGTACATCGCGCAGACGGACACCTACATCGAGAAGGACTCCTCGATCAACGACGAGGTGGAACGCCTGCGCCACTCCGCGACGTCGAGCCTGCTCACGCGCCGCGACGTCGTTGTCGTCGCCTCCGTGTCCTGTATCTACGGACTGGGCACGCCGCAGGAGTACGTGGACCGCATGGTGCGCCTCGACGTAGGCGACGTCGTCGACCGGGACCAGCTGCTGCGGCGCTTCGTGCAGATGCAGTACACGCGCAACGATGTCGCGTTCACGCGCGGCACGTTCCGGGTGCGCGGCGACACCGTGGAGATCATCCCGGTGTACGAGGAGCTGGCGGTGCGCATCGAGTTCTTCGGTGACGAGATCGAGTCGATCCAGACCCTGCACCCCCTGACCGGCGAGGTGGTGCGCACCGAGCAGTCCGTGTACCTGTTCCCCGCCACGCACTACGTGGCCGGCCCGGAACGCATGGAACGCGCGATCACCGGGATCGAGAAGGAGCTCGAGGAACGTCTCGCCGTCCTGGAGAAGCAGAACAAGCTGCTCGAGGCGCAGCGGCTGCGCATGCGCACCACCTACGACATCGAGATGATGCGGCAGATCGGATCCTGCTCCGGCATCGAGAACTACTCGCTGCACATCGACGGGCGCGAACCGGGCACCCCGCCCAACACGCTGCTCGACTACTTCCCCGAGGACTTCCTGCTCGTCATCGACGAGTCCCACGTCACCGTGCCGCAGATCGGGGCCATGTACGAGGGCGACATGTCCCGCAAACGCTCCCTGGTCGAGCACGGGTTCCGCCTCCCGTCCGCGATGGACAACCGGCCGCTGCGCTGGGAGGAGTTCGTGGAGCGCATCGGGCAGACCGTGTACCTGTCCGCCACCCCCGGCGACTACGAGCGGTCCCTGTCCGACGGCGTCGTCGAGCAGATCATCCGCCCCACCGGCCTGGTGGACCCCGAGGTCATCGTGAAGCCGACGACGGGGCAGATCGACGACCTGCTGCACGAGATCCGCGAACGCGTCGAGCGCGACGAACGCGTGCTCGTCACCACCCTGACCAAGAAGATGGCCGAAGACCTCACCGACTACTTCCTGGAGAAGGGCGTCAAGGTGCAGTACCTGCACTCCGACGTCGACACCCTGCGCCGGGTCGAGCTGCTGCGTGAGCTGCGGCTCGGCGAGTTCGACGTGCTGGTGGGCATCAACCTGCTGCGCGAAGGCCTGGACCTGCCCGAGGTGTCGCTCGTGTCGATTCTCGACGCCGACAAGGAGGGGTTCCTGCGCTCCGCCCGCTCCCTCATCCAGACCATCGGCCGCGCCGCCCGCAACGTGTCCGGGCAGGTGCACATGTACGCGGACAAGATCACGCCCGCGATGGCGCAGGCCCTGGAGGAGACCAACCGGCGCCGCGAGAAGCAGATCGCGTACAACACCGAGAAGGGTGTCGACCCCACCCCGCTGCGCAAGAAGATCGCCGACGTCACCGACATGCTCGCCCGCGAGGACATCGACACCCAGCAGCTCCTGGCCGGCGGATACCGCAAGTCTCCCGAGCGTCGTGCCAAGGCACCCCTACCCGGCGCGCCCAAGGAAGGCGCGACCACCGGAAACCGCCTGGCCGGCGTTGCCGCCGGGGAGCTCGCCGAGCTCATCCAGGAACTGTCCGACCAGATGCACGCCGCCGCCGCCGAGCTCCAGTTCGAGGTGGCCGCCCGCCTGCGCGACGAGATCTCCGGCCTCAAGAAGGAGCTCCGCCAGATGCAGGCCGCGACGTCGTAGCCACCGCGCGGCCAGACCTGGACCGACGCGTGCCGGGCGGATCGGTCCGCTACGCTGGCCGGTCGAAGGGGAGTACCTGTCTTGGGGGAGTCGTCAGCACGGTAGGCAACGTCGCCTGCCCGGCCACCCCACCCGCGTGAGCGGGGTGGAAGACCTTCGGTGATTCGCCGTACCCACCGAAGTGCTTCTGCAGAAAGGGCCGTGCCCCGTGACCGTTCCCGTCCTCGCCTGGGTGCTGACCGTCGGCGCCATCGTGGCCATGCTCGCGTTCGACTACGTGGGTCACGTGCGCACCCCGCACGCCCCCTCCCTCAAGGAGGCGGCCCTCTGGTCGGCGGTCTACGTGGGTATCGCCATCGTGTTCGGCGTGATCGTGTGGGCCGTGTGGGGCGGCACGTACGGCGGGCAGTACTTCGCCGGGTACGTCACCGAGAAGTCGCTCAGCATCGACAACCTGTTCGTGTTCGTGCTGATCATGTCGAGCTTCCGGGTGCCACGCGAGTACCAGCAGAAGGTGCTGCTCGTCGGCATCACCGTGGCCCTGGTGCTGCGCACCGTGTTCATCCTGGTGGGCGCGGCCGCCATCGCGAACTTCTCCTGGGTGTTCTACCTGTTCGGCCTGTTCCTGGTGTGGACCGCCATCGCGCAGGTGCGTCACGCCCGGGCCGACGACGAGGAGTACCACGACAACGCGGTGCTGCGGCTGGTGCGGCGCGTGCTGCCGACCAGCGAGAGCTACGTCGAGGACCGCCTCACCGCGAAGGTGGACGGCAAGCGGCTCATCACCCCCATGCTCATCGTGATGATCGCCATCGGCTCGGCCGACGTGCTGTTCGCCGTCGACTCCATCCCCGCGATCTTCGGGCTCACCGAGGAGACGTTCCTGGTGTTCGCCGCGAACGCATTCTCCCTGCTGGGCCTGCGCCAGCTCTTCTTCCTGGTGGACGGCCTGCTCGACCGGCTCGTGTTCCTCGGCTACGGGCTCGCCGCGATTCTCGGGTTCATCGGCCTCAAGCTGCTGGTCCACGCCCTGCACACCAACGAGCTGCCGTTCATCAACGGCGGCCGCCACGTCGACGCCGTCCCTGAACCGTCCACCGCGGTGTCGCTCGGCGTCATCGTCGTCGTCCTCGCGATCACCACGGTTGCCTCGCTGCTGCGCGACCGGCGTGCCCGCGCCGCCCGTGCCACCCTGAACGACTCCACCCCGAACGAAACGGCTACGTTGCGCTGATGGTCCACGAACTCCCCACCTGGTTCGAGGTGGTCTCCCTGGCCGCGATGATCGTGCTGCTCCTCGCAGACCTGATCATCGTGGGCCGCCGCCCCCACGTTCCCTCCGTGCGCGAGTCCGCGCTGTGGGTGGGGTTCTACGTGGCGCTCGCTCTCGTGTTCTGCGGCATCGTGTGGGCCGTGGGCGGGCAGGCACCCGCCGCCGAGTTCGCCGCCGGGTGGATCACGGAGTACTCGCTGTCCGTGGACAACCTGTTCGTGTTCGTCCTGATCATGACCCGGTTCTCCGTGCCGCGGCTCTACCAGCAGCGTGTGCTCATGGTGGGCATCATCGTCGCGCTCGTGCTGCGCGCCGCGTTCATCCTCGCCGGCGCTGCCGTGCTCACCCGGTTCACCTGGGTCTTCTACGTGTTCGGCGCGTTCCTCGTGTACACCGCCATCGGGCTGCTCCGCGACGACGACGACGAGGAGTACCAGGAGAACCGGCTCATCCGCACCCTGCGCCGCGTGCTGCCCCTGCACGACGGGTACGACGGCGGGGCGCTGCGCACCACCGTGGACGGCAAGCGACTGTTCACGCCCATGGTGATCGTCTTCCTGGCCATCGGCTCCACCGACGTGCTGTTCGCCCTCGACTCCATCCCCGCGATCTTCGGGCTCACCCGCGACCCGTTCATCGTGTTCTCCACCAACCTGTTCGCCCTCATGGGGCTGCGGCAGCTCTACTTCCTGCTCGGCGGGCTGCTCGAGCGACTCGTCTACCTGCCGTACGCGCTCGCCGTCATCCTCGGGTTCATCGGCGTGAAGCTGGTGCTCGAGGCCATGCACGAGAACACGCTGCCGTTCATCAACCACGGACACCACATCGGGTGGGCCCCCGCCATCCCCATCTGGGTCTCGCTCACCGTGATCCTCGGCTCCCTGGTGCTCGCCACCGCCGCCAGCCTGGCGCGCGCCCGCAGGGTGGAGGGACGCGCGGACTGAGCCGCGCGATCGGGGCTGCGTCCCCCGTGCGAGGGACAGGAAGTGTCCATCCCGGGGTGATGTGGGCCGCACCGCCGCGTCCATAGCGTCGTCGTCAGCAGCACGGGCCCGCAGGAGCGGGCCCTCCACGCCGATGCGAAGGACGACGACGATGAACACGACCCGAGACGGCCGGCCCTACCGGTTCGCGACGGCCCTGACGGTTGTGACGCTGACAGTGGCCGGCGTCACCGGATGCAGCGAGGCCGCACACGAGGAAGACCGGCCGCTACCCGCCGCCAACGCCGCCGCCAACGGCGCTGGGGTCGAACCGGCCGCGTGGGGATCGTGCCCCGCGGTGGCGGAGGGCGCAGACCGGGACTCCCGGCTGACCTGCGCCACCGTCACCGTCCCCCTGAACTACGACGACCCGGACGGCACCACGATCGACGTGGTGATCTCCCGCCTGGCCGCCGCCGACCCGCAGGAACGGCGCGGTGTGCTGCTGCTCAACCCGGGCGGACCTGCGCTGTCCGGCCTCGACATGCCCTCTACGATGTCTGCGACGCTGCCACAGTCCGTCCTGGATGAGTACGACCTCATCGGGTTCGACCCGCGCGGCGTCGGGAACTCCACCCCGCAGAGCTGCGGCCTCAAGGTCGCCAGCGTGCCCGGGCACTTCCCCTATCCCGCCGCCGACGGCTCGATCGACGCGAACGTGGAGCTGGCACGCGACGAGGCCCAGCGGTGTGCCGCCAACGTGGGTGACAGCCTGCGCTACTTCACCACCGCCAACACGGCGCGTGACCTGGACCGGATCCGCGAGGCGCTCGGCGAGCAGCAGATCAGCTACTGGGGGCAGTCGTACGGCACCTACCTGGGCGCCGTGTACAGCTCGCTGTTCCCCGCGCACACCGACCGCATGATCCTCGAAGGCAACATCGACCCGACCAAGGTCTGGTCCGGCGTCGTGGAGGGCTGGGGCGAGGCCACGGCCGAACGGTTCCCCGACGCCTCAGCCGTCGCCGCTGCGCAGAACGACACGCTCGGGCTCGGCAGCACCGTCGAACAGGTCACCCAGACGTACCTCGCGCTCGCGGACCGGCTCGACCGGGAACCCGCCCCCGTCCCGGGGACCGAGCAGTCCCTGACCGGAGCGATCCTGCGCACCACCACCTACGCGCTTCTGCTCGACAACGCGACCCTCCCGATCCTCGCCCAGGTGTGGAAGGCCGCCGCCGACCTCGCGGACGGCCAGCCCACCGACGCCGACGGCGAGGTGCTCGCGCAGGTGTTCGCCGAGACGCCGCCCACCCCGGGTGTCCCCGAGGACAACCAGGCCACCATGTTCCTCGCCCTGACCTGCGGTGACGCCGAGTGGTCCCACGACGTCGCCGACTACGCCGCCCGCAGCGCGGCAGATCGCGACGCGTGGCCGCTCACCGCGGGCATGCCGGCCAACATCTGGCCGTGCGCCTTCTGGGACGCTCCCGTCGAGCAACCCGTCACCGTGACCGACCAGGGCGGCGGCGACATCCTGATCCTGCAGAACCGCCGCGACCACGCCACCTCGTGGGAGTCGGGGCAGGGGCTGCGCAAGGCTCTCGGCGACCGCGCCACGTTCGTGGGTGTCGACAACGGCGGGCACTACGTCTACGGCCGCGGCTCCGAATGCGCCGACGCGGCCACGGTCAACTTCCTGACCACCGGCACCCTGCCCGACGAGGACGTCTACTGCACCGACGTCGCACCTAGCTGACACGACCCGCCTGACTCGGCAGTGGGCCACCTCCCGGGAGGCGGCCCACTGCCGAGTCGTTCGAGGCGTCAGCCGAGGGTGTCGGTCACGAGCTGTGACCGGGCTTCGACGACCTCGATCGTGCCTGCCGAGGACGTGGTGGTGACCTCCGCGTCGATGTCCTGCCACGCGTCGGTGCCCGTGATGGCGAACCGGCCCGTCCACGTGGTGGTCACGGACACCGGGAAGGTGCCTCGGCTGGTCCAGGTGTGGCCCACCCACGACTCGTCCGGCAGGGGATCGCCGTCCTGCCACGGGCGGCCGGGATCATCCGTGACAAGGGGTGGGGTGCCGTCGCCGAAGTCCCACGTGTACCTCGTGGCGACCGCTTCGAGGACCACCGGGATGTCGAGCAGCACGACCTCGAAGGTGTGCGGCGTGGAGTCGGCGGCCGCAGGGGAGTGCAGGTTCACCAGCGACCAGGTGGGTGGTTGCATCGACACCGTGGGGGCCGGGATGGTCAGCAGCTCGAAAGCGTGCCGGGCCTCCTCGGTGAGGTCCCGGGTGGTCAGGCACGAACCCCAGTTCTGCTGGACCCAGTCGTTGTAGACGCCGGCACCCTCATTCCAGACCGACGACCACAAGGCATCGAGGCGGAGTTCCCCCGGCTCGCACGTCACCGTCTGCATCGCATTCATGTTGTGCTCGCACGCCCCGCCGATCCACTTGGCGCGCATCGGCGACTCGGTACCCCTGCAGAAGGCAGCATCCATCCGCTGATACTTGGTCGGATGGGCGTCGCCGTCCGCCAGACCTGATTCGCTGCTGCTCCGTATGAGCTCGGACTCGTCGGCAGTCAAGGCAATATGGGCATTCCCTCCCGAGTTGTTGTCCCCGCCCGCGTCGGTGTCCACCTCGAGTCCTTGGGAGGTTTGGGCGATGAGAACGAGCAGAACTAGGGCGAGAGAGGTCGTCACTGACGTCCGGGTGACACGGGCCAGTGTCACTGGACTTCCTCGAGTTTGAGGAGGTTGACCAGGCGCCACGTCTCACCGTCGTGGAGCAACTCGATCCTCGCGTCGAGGGTCCCTCCATCCTCTTTGTGGACGAGATCCCCATTCGTGTCATAATGGAAGCCGTCTGTTTCGGTGATGCGAATGTCAAGTGGATATCCGCCCTGCAAGGCGTCGAACGGATAGACCTTGAGAATCTCTACCGACTCCTTGGATCCCTCAATTACCGCGGCAGCAGAGTGGTTCTCTCTGGCGTTCGCAATGGCGTTCTCGCAGAACCGGCACGTCTTGTCCCAGGCAAGAGCCGAGAAGGTCGCTTCATCGTCGGTTCGCAGCATGTAGCTGTAGAGATCCATGAAGTACACCGCGGCCGCCTGGGCTCCCACCTCGTCGACGCGGTCGAAGTCCGGCCCGGGGGTCGGCTCGGGCTCCTGGGTGGACGTGGGTGACGGCGCCGGCGTCGGAGACGGGGTTGGGGTCGTGGTCGCTGTCGGGCTGGCGGCAGGCGTCGGGTCGGCGGTGGCGCTGCCGTCGTCGGTGCATCCGGCGGTGGCGAGCAGCGTGGCGAGGGCCAACGGGGCGGCCCACCGTGAGAGTGACATGCCTGCTCCTTCGTGTGGCGGCGACCCGGCGCACCATATCGGAGGGCTCGGAGCCTCGGAACGAGCGGTCCACAACCCGGTATCGGGTGGGATGTCCCCGGTCGAAGGCCGCTACGCTGCCCGGCATGGCTTCCCGGACGCGCACCGAGGCCGGCGATCCCGAATCGGGCCGGATCCTGCTGCTGTCGTTGGGCTGCGTGGTCCTGGGTTTGATGATCGTGGCGATGGTGGTGGCGTCGACGGCGGTGCACCTGGACCGCAAGCGGCTGCTGAACCTGGCGGACATGGCGGCGGTGGAGGCGGTGGCGGCGCAGGGTGGGCCGGACGTGTTCGGCCTGGTGGAACGGCCCGACTACCTGCCGCTGACGGCGTCGGGCGTGGCGGACGCGGCGGAGGCGTCCGTTGCGGCGAACGTGGCGTTCGGTGCGGGGCACATGTCGCGGGTCCGCGTGGTGCAGGCGACCACCCCGGACGGTGTGACGGCGGAGGTCACGCTCACCGCGGTGACGAACCCGCCGCTGATCGGATGGTTCACCGACGCGTTCCTGGACGGTATCGACCTGTCGGCCACGTCCCGCGCGCGGTCGCACACCCGCTGAGGGTGTGCCGTACGGCGACCGCGGGTGCTCAGCCGAGCGCGTCGAGCCAGCGCCGCGCCTGGCGCGGGCTCCTCAGCCGTAGAACCCGCGGGTCCGTGGCGGCCCGTTCCGCGTACTGGGCGCGATAGGCGGTGTGCTGCGTCCACGCCCACCGCACGATGTTCTGCTCCGGGTCGCGCTTGAACAGGTTCGCCAGCGACTCCCGGTTGCCGTGCCACAGCTCGCGTCGGGTGATGCCGCGGGCCAGGGTGCGTCCGACGACGCGGCGCATCGTGATGCGGCGGGGGTAGTCGAGCCAGACGAGGACGTCGGCGGACTCGAGGGCGTCGCCGACGGTGGAGTTCCAGTTCCCGTCGGCCACCCATCCGTCACGGCCGGGGCCGGTGAGGAACGCCGTCAGCCGGGCTTGCGCGTCGGCGGGGTCGCGATGGGTCCAGCCGGCGTCCCAGAAGACGGCGTCGAGCTCCACGTGCGGCAGGCCCGTGCGTGCGGCGACCGTGCGGGCCAGCGTGGTCTTCCCCGTGCCAGAGTTGCCGACCACGCGGATCCTGCGCGGTGTCGGCGTGCTCACCGTCCCAGGGAACCGATGACGGGCAGCCACTCCTGGATGGTGCGTTCGGCGATGAGACCCTCGCGCCGGAACGGGTCGTCGGCGAGCAGCGTGGCCACGGCGTCGTCGTCGGCCGCCTCGAGGATCAGGAGCGCTGCACCGGCGCCGGGTGCGGCGACGGTGAGCGGCCCGGACGCGATCAGCGGGCCCCGCTCATGGAGGGCGCCGAGGAAGGCGCGGTGTTCTGGACGCACCGCGTCCAGGCGTGCGGTGTCGGGGGCGTAGGCGTAGGTGACGGCGTAGACGGGCATGCGGCCATCAAACCACCTGTGACGAGCCGGGACGCACGCCCGGACGGGACGTCAGCCGTCGATGGCGAGCTGGTCCGCGAGCTGGCCGAGCCACGCGGCGATGTGGTGAGGGCTCGCCGGCTGCTGTGCCGGGAGATCCGTCCCGTCGCCGTCGCCGGCGGCCTCCAGCGCGGCGGCGGTGGCGCGCAGCGTGCTGGCGGCGGTGGCGGGGCCGACGGTCTCCATCGCGGCGCGGGCTGCGGCGGTGTGCATGGCGCGCGCCTCGTCGGTCATGCGCTCCCAGAGCAGCGGGTGGTGGAACGCCGCGGTGAACGTGCGTGCCGCGAACGTGATGTCGTCGTCGCCGATGATGTCGCTCATCGTCAGCTTGGTCATGGCTGCTCCCTCAGATCGCCCCGTTGCCTCGCCTGGGTTGCGCGCAGGTGCTCCGTTGCAGGTTGCGCGCGAATCAACGGTAGAGGCGGGAGGGCCGACGGACCCGGGAGCTGGCGGGCCACAGAGCCGTCCTGTGGCATCTGGTGATAGGTGCTGGCGCCAGGTGGGCGCCCGGGGCGCCCGCGGGGTCGAACGTGTGTACGGATGTCAGTGATCCGACCTAGGATGTCCGGGTGAGCAACCGCCTTGTCATCTCCGGCGCCCGCGAGCACAACCTCAAGAACGTGAGCGTCGATCTGCCGCGCGACCGGCTCATCGTGTTCACGGGCCTGTCGGGCTCGGGGAAGTCCTCGCTGGCGTTCGACACGATCTTCGCCGAGGGTCAGCGCCGCTACGTGGAGTCGCTGTCCGCGTACGCCCGCCAGTTCCTGGGGCAGATGGACAAGCCCGACGTCGACTTCATCGAGGGCCTGAGCCCCGCGGTCTCCATCGACCAGAAGTCCACGAACCGCAACCCGCGCTCCACGGTGGGCACCATCACCGAGGTGTACGACTACCTGCGCCTGCTGTTCGCGCGCGCCGGCACGCAGCACTGCCCGGTGTGCGGGGAGCAGGTGCAGTCCCAGACGCCGCAGCAGATCGTGGACAAGCTGCTCGAGCTGCCCGAGGGCACGCGCTACCAGGTGCTCGCGCCCGTCGTGCGCGGGCGCAAGGGGGAGTACGCCGACCTGTTCCGGGAGCTGCAGACGCAGGGTTTCGCCCGCGCGCGCGTGGACGGCGAGGTGGTCCAGCTCGCGACCCCGCCCGCCCTGGAGAAGAAGCTCAAGCACGACATCGAGGTGGTGGTGGACCGCCTGGTGGCGCGCGAGGGCGTGCAGCGCCGCCTCACCGACTCCGTCGAGACCGCGCTGCGGCTCGCCGGCGGCCTGCTCATGGTCGAGCTGGTCGACGTCCCGGCCGACGACGCCGACGAGGACAACCCGCGGATCCTCAAGTACTCGGAGAAGCGTGCCTGCCCCAACGACCACCCGCTCGCGCTCGACGAGGTGGAACCGCGCACCTTCTCCTTCAACGCCCCCTACGGCGCCTGCCCGGAGTGCACGGGCATCGGCTTCCGCCTGGAGGTGGACCCAGAGCTCGTCGTGCCCGACGTCGACAAGACGCTCGCCGAGGGCGCCGTGGCCCCCTGGTCGCAGACGTCGTCGGAGTACTTCGAGCGCGTGCTCACGGCGCTCGCGGACGAGCTGAACTTCTCGATGGACGTGCCGTGGCGGGCGCTGCCGGAGCGGGCGCGTGACGCGATCCTGCACGGGCAGAACCACAAGGTGCACGTGCGCTACAAGAACCGGTGGGGGCGCGAGCGCCAGTACTCGACCGGCTTCGAGGGCGCGGTGACGTTCCTGGAACGCCGCCACCACGAGACCGAGTCGGAGTGGTCCAAGGAGAAGTACGAGGCGTACATGCGGGAGGTGCCCTGCCCTGTGTGCCGCGGTGCGCGCCTCAAGCCGGAGGTGCTGGCCGTCAAGGTGGGCGGTCGCTCCATCTGGGACGTCACCAAGATGTCGATCGACGAGGCCGCCTCGTTCCTGGGCCGGCTCGAGCTGGGCGTGCGCGAGCGCCAGATCGCGGCCGAGGTGCTCAAGGAGATCAACGCCCGCCTGGGCTTCCTGCTCGACGTCGGGCTCGACTACCTCTCCCTCGAACGCCCGGCCGGGACCCTGTCGGGCGGGGAGGCGCAGCGCATCCGGCTCGCGACCCAGATCGGGTCGGGCCTGGTGGGCGTGCTCTACGTGCTGGACGAGCCGTCCATCGGCCTGCACCAGCGCGACAACCACCGCCTCATCGAGACGCTGACCCGCCTGCGGGACCTGGGCAACACGCTCATCGTCGTCGAGCACGACGAGGACACCATCCGCACGGCCGACTGGATCGTGGACGTCGGCCCGGGCGCGGGGGAGCACGGCGGGCACATCGTCCACTCGGGCGACTACGCGGGCCTCCTCGAGGCGAAGGACTCGATGACGGGGGCCTACCTGTCGGGCCGGCGCAAGATCGCACCGCCCGAGCAGCGGCGCCGGATCGACAAGGGCCGCCAGGTCCGTGTGGTGGGTGCCCGGGAGAACAACCTGCGCGACATCACGGTCGACTTCCCCCTCGGCGTGCTCACCGCCGTCACGGGCGTGTCCGGCTCGGGCAAGTCCACCCTGGTCAACTCGATCCTGTACACGGTCATGGCCAACCAGCTCAACGGTGCCCGGCAGGTGGCCGGACGGCACACGCGCGTCACCGGGCTGGAGCACCTCGACAAGGTGGTGCACGTGGACCAGGGACCCATCGGACGCACCCCGCGGTCCAACCCCGCCACGTACACGGGCGTGTGGGACCACGTGCGCAAGCTGTTCGCGGAGACGGAGGAGGCGAAGGTCCGCGGGTACGGACCCGGCCGGTTCTCCTTCAACGTCAAGGGCGGCCGGTGCGAGTCCTGCTCGGGCGACGGCACGCTCAAGATCGAGATGAACTTCCTGCCCGACGTCTACGTGCCCTGCGAGGTGTGCCACGGCGCGCGCTACAACCGCGAGACCTTGGAGGTGCACTTCAAGGGCAAGACGGTGGCGGACGTGCTCAACATGCCGATCGAGGAGGCCGCCGAGTTCTTCGCGGCGGTGCCCGCGATCTCGCGGCACATGAAGACGCTCGTCGACGTCGGCCTGGGCTACGTGCGGCTCGGACAGCCGGCGCCCACCCTGTCCGGGGGCGAGGCGCAGCGCGTCAAGCTCGCCGCCGAGCTTCAGCGGCGCTCGACGGGTCGCACCATCTACGTGCTCGACGAGCCCACCACGGGCCTGCACTTCGAGGACATCCGCAAGCTGCTCGGCGTGCTGCAGTCCCTCGTCGAGAAGGGCAATTCCGTCATCGTCATCGAGCACAACCTGGACGTCATCAAGTCGGCTGACTGGGTGATCGACATGGGCCCCGAGGGCGGCGCCGGCGGCGGCACCGTCGTGGCGCAGGGCACCCCGGAGGACGTCGCCGCGGTGGCAGCGAGCCACACGGGCCGGTTCCTGGCGCCCGTGCTCGCGGCAGACGCCCCCGTGCCGCTCGAGGCGGCCGTCCGTACTGCACCCGCGGCGGCAGCGAGCACGAAGTCGCGTACCAAGGCGCGCGCGAAGGCGCGCACCAAGGTGGCCTGAACCGGATGGCCGATCCCACCACGTACCGTCCGGCGCCGGGCGAGATCCCGACGTCGCCCGGCGTCTACCGGTTCCGCGACGAGCACGGGCGCGTCATCTACGTGGGCAAGGCCAAGAACCTGCGCGCCCGCCTGGCGAACTACTTCCAGGACCTGTCCGGCCTGCACCCGCGCACCCAGACGATGGTCACCACCGCCGTGTCCGTCGAGTGGACGGTGGTGGGCACCGAGGTTGAGGCGCTCGCCCTCGAATACTCGTGGATCAAGCAGTTCGACCCGCGGTTCAACGTCAAGTACCGGGACGACAAGTCCTACCCGTTCCTGGCCGTCACGATGGGCGAGGAGATCCCCCGCGCCCAGGTGATGCGCGGCGCCAAACGGCCCGGCACCCGCTACTTCGGCCCCTACGGCCACGCGTGGGCGATCCGCGAGACCCTCGACCTGCTGCTGCGCGTGTTCCCCATCCGCACCTGC
Organism: Xylanimicrobium pachnodae JCM 13526 = NBRC 107786; assembly: GCA_001592145.1. Taxonomy (GTDB): domain Bacteria; phylum Actinomycetota; class Actinomycetes; order Actinomycetales; family Cellulomonadaceae; genus Xylanimonas; species Xylanimonas pachnodae. Next base: position 76,085 of record BCWJ01000014.1, read on the forward strand.
TCGGCGGGCGTGTACAAGCGCGCCAAGCAGTCGGGCCGCCCCTGCCTGCTCGGGTACATCGACAAGTGCTCCGCGCCCTGCGTGGGCCGCATCAGCCCGGAGGATCACCGGGCGCTCGCGGAGGACTTCTGCGCCTTCATGGCCGGTGACACCCAGCGGTTCGTGCGCCGCCTCGAGCAGGAGATGCGGGCGGCCGCCGCCGAGCAGGACTACGAGCGTGCCGCGCGCCTGCGCGACGACGTCCAGGCCCTGCACCGTGCCCTGGAGAAGAACGCGGTGGTGCTGGGCGACGCCACCGACGCCGACATCTTCGCGCTGGCCGGCGACGAGCTGGAGGCAGCCGTCCAGGTGTTCCACGTCCGCGGTGGGCGCATCCGTGGCCAGCGCGGCTGGGTGGTGGAGAAGGTCGAGGACGTCACCGACGCGGAGCTGGTGGAGCACCTGCTCCAGCAGGTGTACGGATCGGACGGTGAGTCGGGGGTGCCACGAGAGGTGCTCGTACCGGTGCTGCCGCCCGACCCGCAGCAGCTCACGGCGTGGCTCACCGGCCTGCGTGGGGCGCGCGTGGACGTGCGCGTCCCGCAGCGCGGCGAGAAGCGTGAGCTCGCGCAGACGGTGCTCAAGAACGCCGAGCACGCGCTCGTGCTCCACAAGACGCGACGGTCCGGGGACCTGACCACCCGCAGCCAGGCGCTGCGCGAGATCCAGGAGGCCCTCGACCTGGAAACTGCACCCCTGCGCATCGAGTGCTACGACATCTCGCACACGCAGGGCACCTACCAGTCCGCGTCGATGGTGGTGTTCGAGGACGGGCTGGCCCGCAAGAGCGAGTACCGCACCTTCAGCATCCGGGGGTCCGACGGCGAAGGCGCCCGTGACGACACGGAGGCCATGTACGAGGTCATCACCCGCCGGTTCCGCCGCTACCTCGCCGACCGCGCCAAGTCCGGCGAGGTGGAGCTCGACATCGAGTCCGGCGAGATCACCCCTCAGGCGGAGGACGGGGAGAAGAAGCGCTTCGCGTACCCGCCCAACCTCGTCGTCGTCGACGGTGGCCCCCCGCAGGTGGCTGCTGCCCGGCGCGCGCTCGACGATCTGGGCGTCACTGACGTGGCGCTGTGCGGCCTCGCGAAGCGGCTCGAAGAGGTGTGGGTGCCGGGCGACGACTACCCGGTCATCCTGGAACGCAGCTCCGAAGGCCTCTACCTGTTGCAGCGCGTGCGCGACGAAGCCCACCGGTTCGCGATCACGGCCCACCGCCGACGGCGCAGCAAGGGCATGACCGTCTCCGCGCTCGACGGTGTTCCCGGGCTCGGCCCGGCACGCCAGAAGGCGCTGCTCGCGCACTTCGGCTCCGTCAAGAGGCTGCGCGCAGCGAGCGTGGAGGAGATCGCGTCCGTGCGCGGCATGGGGACGACGACGGCGCGGGCGGTGGTGGCCGCCCTCACCGCCCCGGACCAGGGGAAGCCTGGCATCCTGGCCCCATGAGGGACCCGCACAGCCCGCCCACCGTCCCCGAGGGCATCCCTGCCGTCGAGGCGTCCGCCCCCGCCCCCGAGCGCCGCGAACCCGAGGTGCTGGTGATCACGGGCATGTCGGGCGCCGGCCGCACCCGTGCGGCGAGCGTGCTGGAGGACCTCGACTGGTTCGTCGTGGACAACCTGCCGCCCATGATGATCGTCCCGCTGGTCGACCTCATGACCCGGGCGGGGTCCGCGGTGGAACGCCTCGCCGTCGTCGTCGACGTGCGGGGGCGCCAGTACTTCTCCGAGCTGGCCGGGGCGCTCGGGCACCTGCGCGCCGCCGGGGTGCAGTACCGCATCCTGTTCCTCGACGCCTCCGACGAGGAGCTCGTGCGCCGCTTCGAGGCGGTGCGCCGGCCTCACCCGCTGCAGGGCCACGGCCGCATCCTGGACGGCATCGCCGACGAGCGCCGCGCGCTGGCCGCCATCGCAGAACGCGCCGACACCGTCATCGACACGAGCACCATGACGGTGCACGACCTGGCCCGGGAGGTGCGCGCCGCTGTCGCCGGCGGTGCGCCCGAGGTCCTGCGTGTCAACGTCGTCGCCTTCGGCTTCAAGTACGGGCTGCCGCTCGACGCCGACCACGTGGCGGACGTGCGCTTCCTCGCCAACCCCTACTGGATCAGCGAGCTGCGGCACCTGACCGGCCGCGACGCCCCCGTGCGCGACTACGTGCTCTCCCGCCCGGGCGCCCGGCTGTTCATCGACCGGTACGTGGCCGCCCTCGAACCCGTGCTCACGGGGTACTTGCGCGAGGAGAAGCGGTACGCGACGATCGCCGTCGGCTGCACGGGCGGCAAGCACCGGTCCGTCGCCGTCGCCGAGGAGATCGCGTCCCGCCTGCGGGCGCAGGGCCTGCGGGTCACCGTCACGGCCCGCGACCTGGGTAAGGAGTAGCGCGCATGGCAGTCCCCTCCACCAAGCCGGCCGTGGTCGCCCTGGGCGGCGGTCACGGGCTGTCCGCCAGCCTGCGCGCCCTGCGGCACGTCTCCGACCGGCTCACCGCCGTGGTCACCGTCGCCGACGACGGCGGATCGTCCGGCCGGCTGCGCGAGGAGCTCGGGGTGCTGCCTCCCGGCGACCTGCGCATGGCGCTCGCGGCCCTGACCGACGACTCCGACTGGGGCCGCACCTGGTCGGCCGTCCTCCAGCACCGGTTCACCACGAGCGGGCCGCTCGACAACCACGCGGTGGGCAACCTGCTCATCGCCGCGCTGTGGGAGCTCCTGGGCGACTCGGTGTCCGGGCTGGACTGGGTGGGCAAGCTGCTGGGCGCGCGGGGGCGGGTGCTGCCGATGGCTGCCGTGCCCCTCGTGGTCGAGGCGGACGTGCGCTGCGGGGACGACTCGTGCACCGTCGTCGGGCAGGTCAACGTGGCCAAGGCGTCCGGGCGGATCGAGCGGTTGCGCCTGCGCCCCGAGAACCCGCCCGCGTGCGGCGAGGCCGTCACCGCGCTGCACGAGGCCGACTGGGTGGTGCTGGGCCCGGGGTCCTGGTACTCGTCGGTGCTGGTGCACCTGCTGGTACCCCAGCTCGCGGCGGCGCTGCACGACACGGCCGCGCGGCGGTGCGTGACGCTGAACCTGTCGCCCGACGCCGAGACGTCGGGGCTCACCGCCGTCGACCTGCTGGACGCCCTGCACGACCACGCGCCGGACCTGCGCATCGATGCCGTGCTGGCCGACCCGAGCGCGGTCGAGGACGTCACCGCCACCGAGGCCGCCGCCCGCCGGATGGGTGCTCGCCTGGTGATGCGCCAGGTGGCTCAGGGGGACGGCACGGCCCGGCACGACGCGCTGCGCCTGGGCGCCGCCTACCGTGACGTGTTCGAGGGCGTGCTGGGTGACGTGGGCCGCGGTTGACGCGCCCGCCGTCATCCCGCGCGCCGTCGCAGGACTCGGTGCGGCCGACGCGACACCCGGCGCCAGACGACACGCCGCCGCGAAACGACGCGACACGCCGTGTGAAGATGGCGGGCATGGCGCTCACCGCACAGGTCAAGAACGAGCTCGCGCAGCTGCGCGTCACCCGCACGTCGTGCCGCAAGGCCGAGGTGTCCGCGATGCTGCGGTTCTCGGGTGGGCTGCACATCATCTCGGGCCGCGTCGTCGTCGAGGCGGAGCTGGACTCGGAGGTGGCGGCGGCCCGGCTGCGCGCGGCGATCGCGGAGCTGTACGGGCAGACGAGCGAGCTGATCGTGGTGCACGCCGGCGGCCTGCGCAAGAACAACCGTTACGTGGTGCGGGTGGTGCGCGAGGGTGAGTCCCTGGCCCGGCAGACCGGCCTGCTGGACCAGCGCGGGCGCCCCGTGCGCGGCCTCGCCCCCGAGGTGGTCTCGGCCGGGGTCCAGGAGGCCGAGGCGGTGTGGCGCGGGGCGTTCCTGGCCCACGGGTCCCTCACGGAGCCGGGACGGTCGATGGCGCTCGAGATCACGTGCCCCGGCCCTGAGTCGGCGCTCGCGCTGGTGGGGGCGGCCCGGCGTCTGGGCGTGCACGGCAAGTCACGCGAGGTGCGCGGCGTCGACCGCGTGGTGATCCGTGACGGTGAGGCGATCGGCGAGATGCTGCGGCGCATGGGGGCGTCGACCACGCTCGAGCTGTGGGAGGAGCGGCGGGCGCGCCGCGAGGTGCGCGGGACCGCGAACCGGCTCGCCAACTTCGACGACGCGAACCTGCGACGCTCGGCCCGCGCAGCCGTCGCGGCAGGTGCGCGCGTGCAGCGGGCGTTCGAGATCCTGGGGGCGGAGGTTCCCGACCACCTGCGCGAGGCGGGCGAGCTGCGCCTCGCGCACCGCCAGGCGTCGCTGGAGGAGCTCGGCCAGCTCGCCGACCCGCCGCTGTCCAAGGACGCGGTGGCCGGGCGCATCCGGCGCCTGCTGTCGACGGCGGACAAGCGCGCGAGCGAGCTCGGGATCCCTGACACCGAGGCCGGTCTGAGCCCTGACCTGCTCGATCTCTGAGCGCACCACGCGGTGGGGCGGCGACCGCGGGGGCAGCCAACGCCGCGTGGTCCGACCACCTGCGCCAACGGGCGGACCTGCGGCGCGCGAACCCTGCGCGCGGTATAGGCTCGTGGACGTCAGGTGACGACGACGTGGCCTTCCTTTGCGGGAAAGTTGGCTCTGCGCCTGTCCGTGGGGGAGTGGTACGTCGTGTTCACCAGCGCGCCAAAGCTTTGGGCGCTGTCTAGGCATCTACGTGTGCGTCGGGGGACCGGCGCGCCCCTGAGGAGGGCATTGTGACCATCCGCGTCGGGATCAACGGCTTCGGCCGCATCGGACGTAACTTCTACCGCGCGATCGTCGAGTCCGGTGCGGACATCGAGATCGTGGGCGTGAACGACCTCACCGATAACAAGACGCTTGCGCACCTGCTGAAGTACGACACGGTCCTCGGCCGCCTCGGCCAGACGGTCGAGTTCGACGACGAGAACATCATCGTCGACGGCAAGAAGATCCGTGCCCTTGAGGAGCGCGACCCCGCGAACCTGCCCTGGGCCGAGCTCGGTGCGGACATCGTCATCGAGTCGACCGGCTTCTTCACGGACGCCACCAAGGCGAAGGCCCACATCGAGGCCGGTGCCAAGAAGGTCATCATCTCCGCCCCGGCGAAGAACGAGGACGCGACGTTCGTCATGGGCGTCAACAGCGACCAGTACGACCCGGCCGCTCACCACATCATCTCGAACGCGTCGTGCACCACGAACTGCCTCGCCCCCATGGCGAAGGCGCTCAATGACGCCATCGGCATCGAGCGTGGCCTCATGACCACGATCCACGCCTACACGGGTGACCAGAACCTGCAGGACGGCCCGCACCGCGACCTTCGCCGCGCCCGCGCCGCCGCGCAGAACATCGTCCCGACCTCGACCGGTGCGGCCAAGGCCGTGGCCCTCGTGCTCCCCGAGCTCAAGGGCAAGCTCGACGGCTTCGCCATGCGCGTGCCGACGATCACCGGCTCGGCCACCGACCTGACCTTCACCGCTTCGCGCGAGGTCACCGTCGACGAGGTCAACGCCGCGGTCAAGGCCGCCGCCGAGGGCCCGCTCAAGGGCGTCCTGTCCTACGTCGAGGACGAGATCGTGTCGTCGGACATCGTGACCGACCCGCACCAGTCGATCTTCGACGCCAAGCTCACCAAGGTGAGCGGCGACCTGGTCAAGGTCGTCTCCTGGTACGACAACGAGTGGGGCTACTCCAACTCGCTCGTCAACCTCACCGTGCTCGTCGGCGAGAAGCTCTGACTCTCCCGTAGCCCAGCGTGAACCGAAGGCCGCGTGCGTGGTTTCGACAGGCTCAACCACCGGTTGGTTGAGTCCCGTCGAAACCCCACGCGGCCTTCGCCGTTGCGCCGTTTGACCACCCGCTCCTGCGATCCACTGGAGAACTAGTGAAGACCATCGCCTCCCTCGGCGACCTCACGGGCAAGAAGGTCCTCGTCCGCGCCGACTTCAACGTGCCGCTGTCCAAGGACGGCACGAAGACGATCACCGACGACGCGCGTATCGTCGCGGCGCTGCCGACGCTCAACGCCCTGCTCGACGCCGGCGCGGCCGTCGTCGTGATGGCCCACCTGGGCCGCCCGAAGCCCGTCGGTGAGTTCACGTTCGACGAGAACTTCACCCTCGCGCCCGTCGCCGCGCGCCTGGCGGAGCTGCTCGGCAAGCCCGTGCCGCTGGCGAAGGACCTGACGGGCCCGTCCGCTCGTGAGACGGTCGCCGCGCTGCAGCCCGGCCAGGTCGCCCTGCTGGAGAACGTCCGGATGGACCCGCGGGAGACCTCGAAGGTCGAGGCGGAGCGTCAGGCCGAGGCCGCCGAGCTCGCCGAGCTCGCAGACGCCTACGTGTCGGACGGTTTCGGCGTCGTGCACCGCAAGCAGGCTTCCGTCTACGACATCGCCAAGCTCCTGCCCGCTGCGGCCGGCACGCTCGTCTTCAAGGAGGTCGACTCGCTGTCCAAGGCGACGACCGACCCCGAGCGGCCCTACGTCGTCGTTCTCGGTGGCTCGAAGGTCTCGGACAAGCTGGGCGTGATCTCCAACCTCATCGAGAAGGCCGACCGCCTGCTCATCGGCGGCGGCATGATGTTCACCTTCCTCAAGGCCCAGGGCCACGAGGTGGGCACGTCGCTGCTCGAGGAGGACCAGATCGCGACGGTCCAGGGGTACCTCGCCCGCGCCGCGGAGCGCGGCGTCGAGATCGTCCTGCCGATCGACGTCGTCGTCGCCGACTCGTTCGACGCCCCGGCTCCGGCCGGCGTCGTCCCCGCGGACGCGATGCCCGCGGACAAGATCGGCCTCGACATCGGCCCCGCGTCGGGCGAGCTGTTCGCCGCGAAGCTGGCCGACGCGAAGACCATCGCGTGGAACGGCCCCATGGGCGTCTTCGAGCGCGAGGACTACGCGGGTGGCACGCGCGCCGTCATGGACGGCCTCATCGCGGCCGGTCGCAACGGCGCGTTCACGATCGTGGGTGGCGGCGACTCCGCCGCGGCGGTCAAGACGCTGGGCTACGACACGGCCGACTTCGGCCACATCTCCACCGGCGGCGGCGCCTCCCTCGAGCTGCTCGAGGGCAAGGTCCTGCCCGGTATCGACGTCCTCGACGAGAACTGAGAGCTGACACCACCATGGCTAACCGCACCCCGCTGATGGCGGGCAACTGGAAGATGAACCTGGACCACCAGGAGGCCATCGCCACCGTCCAGAAGCTTGCCTGGACCCTCAAGGACGCCAAGCACGACTACTCCTCGGTCGAGGTCGTCGTGTGCACGCCGTTCACCGACCTGCGCTCCGTGCAGACCCTCGTGGACGGCGACAAGCTCGACGTCAAGTACGCGGCCCAGGACGTGTCCCAGCACGCGTCGGGCGCCTACACGGGCGAGATCTCCGCGACGATGCTCGCGAAGCTCGGCTGCGCGTACGTCGTCGTCGGCCACTCGGAGCGCCGCGAGTACCACGCGGAGTCCGACGCGATCGTCAACGCCAAGGTGCACGCGGCCTTCGGCAAGGGCGTCACCCCGATCCTGTGCGTGGGCGAGGGCCTGGACGTCCGCAAGGCCGGCAACCAGGTCGAGTACACGCTCGCCCAGGTCAAGGGCGGGCTGGAGGGCGTGAGCGCCGAGCAGGCGAAGACCATCGTCATCGCCTACGAGCCCGTGTGGGCCATCGGCACCGGAGAGGTCGCGACGCCGGACGACGCGCAGGAGGTCTGCGGTGCGATCCGCGGCCTGCTCGGCGAGCTGTACGGCGCCGAGGTCGCGGACGCGACCCGCGTCCTGTACGGCGGTTCCGTGAAGTCCTCGAACGTCGCCGACATCATGGCCAAGCCCGACGTCGACGGCGCCCTCGTGGGTGGCGCGAGCCTCGACCCTGAGGAATTCGCGAAGATCGTGCGCTTCCGGTCGCACAACGCCTGACCGTCTCAGACACACGCCACGCGCCCCTCGACGCGACCACCCGGCTTCCGGGGTTCGCGGCGAGGGGCGCGTGTCACCTAAGGTGGAACCCATGAACGCCCTGCGCATCGTCCTCCAGGTCCTGCTGGTCATCACCAGCGGGTTCCTCACCCTCCTGATCCTGCTGCACAAGGGCAAGGGCGGTGGCCTGTCCGACATGTTCGGCGGTGGCATCAGCGCGAGCGCCGGATCGTCGGGCGTCGCGGAGCGCAACCTCAACCGCATCACGATCTCGTTCGCGGTCGTCTGGGCGGCCGTGATCGTTCTTTTGGGACTCATTCAGCGCCTGGGCTGACCTCGGGTACCCTCGGCACGTCGCCGCATCGTCGCGGCCGGCACTCAACGATCGTGTCGAAGGTGAGGTCGGGTCTTCGTGGCTTCTGCCAGTCATGTGATTCGCGGTTCGCGTGTGGGAGCGGGTCCGCTGGGGGAGACGGAGCGCGGTGACATCGCGCCTCGCACGCGCGTCGCGTACTGGTGCGTGAACGGGCACGAGACGCACCGCGTCTTCGCGCTGCACGCCGACTTCGACCCGCCCGCCCGGTGGGACTGCCCCCGGTGCGGTCTGCCGGCAGGGCTGGAGCGGGATGCTCCGCCGGCCCCCGACGAGCACGTCCCGTTCAAGACGCACCTCGCGTATGTCAAGGAGCGCCGCTCGGACGAGGAGGGCGCCGCGCTCCTGGACGAGGCGCTGGCGGTGCTGCGGCGCCGCCGCGGCGGTGCCGCGTGACCGCTGTGGGCGCCACGGGCCGGGTGGGCGCGGGCTGAACCAGCCTGACCCGGCACCGTGGAGGTGCGAGAACGGGCCCGTCCGGCGTGGACGGGCCCGTTCGGCGTTCGTGCGGCGCCGCGGCGACTACGGTGCGTCCGACGCGGCCGTGTCCAACAGCCACAGGGTGCGGTCGGTCCCGTGCACGCCCGAGGCCGGGACCTGTGCGGCGTCGTGGGCGGCCAGGGCCGCTGCGGCAAGCTCGGCCTTCTCGGTGCCGGCCGCGACCACCCACACCTCACGGGCGGCGTTGATCGCCGTGAACGTCAGGGAGACGCGGACGGGTGGCGGCTTGGGGGAGCCGTGCACGGCCACGGTGCTGCCCGGCGCGGTCAGTGCCTCGTGCCCGGGGAACAGCGAGGCGACGTGCCCGTCCGGCCCCATCCCGAGCAGCAGCACGTCGAACGCGGGAACGACGCCGTCGGGCTCGGCGCGGGCGGCGAGCTCCGCCGCGTAGGCCGCTGCGGACGCCTCCGCCGACTCGGAGACGTCGGGCCCCGCCACGGCGTGAACGTTCGCCTCCGGCAAACCCCAGGCGGCCACCAGGTCGTCGACGAGCGCGGCGCGCGCCTGCGTCTCGTTGCGATCGGGATCCCCTGCGGGCAGGTACCGCTCGTCACCCCACCACAGGTGCACCCCCGACCAGTCGACGGCGGCGACCAGCGGGCTCGCGGCAGCGGCCTCGAGGGTGGCGATACCCACCGTGCCGCCGGTGAGCACCACGTGGACGGGCCGCCGGACCGACTGCACGTCGAGGATGCGGGTGAGCAGCCGAGCGGCCGCGGCCTGCGCGAGGATCGCGGGGTCCGGGTGGACCACCACGAGGCGTGCGGTCATGCGGCGTCCTTGGGGTGGGGGCCGGAGCTGTGGGAGCCACCGTCCGAGTCGATCGCGGGCAGCCCCGTCCTGAGTGCTTCGGCGTAGACCTCGTCAGGATCGAGCCGGCGCAGCTCCTCGATGAGGGCCTCGGAGAGCTTGCGGATGGGCAGGGAGATCCGGCGGTCGGGTGCTCCGGCCTGCGAGATGGTGGCGGTGCGCCCGTCCGGCCGGTCGATGACGATGTCACCCGACTTGCGCTGCAGGGTGACGCGCGTGATGGCGGTCGCGCCGCGGTGGTGGGTGATCGTCGTCGGGCAGCGCAGCTTGGCGCGCAGCCACGCGGCGAGCAGGTCGAGCGACGTGTGCCCCTTCTCGCCCTCGACGACGACGCCCGTCACGGGTTCGAACGGAGGCTGTTCGACGGCGGCGGCCAGGAGCCCGCGCCAGAGCGTGTCACGGGCCCAGGCGAGGTCGGTGTCGCCGTCCGAGTAGTGCTCGGCCAGCGAGCGGATCATGGCTTCCGGGTGGGCCGATCGCACGGAGTCGGTGATCCGGCGGTGCGCCATGCGCCCGATCGGGTGCTGTGACGGGGTCTCCGGCGCCTCGCGCGGCCACCAGACGACGATGGGCGCGTCGGGCAGCAGGAGGGGCATGGCGACGGCGTCGGGCTGGTCGAGCAGCGGCCCGGCGGCACGCAGGATCACGACCTCGGACGCCCCGGCGTCACCCCCGACCCGGATCTGCGCGTCGAGCTGGGGTGGGGCGTCGGCGGGGCCCGCGGAGGCGAACACGAGGACGCGGCACGGGTGCTCGCGGCTGGCGTGGTTGGCGGCCTCGACGGCCGTCTCGATGTCGGCCTCGTCCGCGATGACCACCAGGGTCAGGACGCGGCCGAGCGCGACGGCGCCGCCCTCGTCGCGCAGGCGTACCAGGCGCTTGTCGACCGCCGTCGTGCTGGTCTTGGGCATGTCGATGATCATCAGGGTCGCCTCCACACACGTCCGTCACGGGCCAGCATCGCGTCGGCGGACGGCGGCCCCCAGGTCCCGGCGGGGTACGGCTCGGGCTGGGTGCCCTGCCGCGCCCAGTACGCCGTGATCGGATCGAGGATCTTCCAGGACAGCTCGACCTCCTCGCGCGTCGGGAACAGGGGCGGGTCGCCCAGCAGCACGTCGAGCAGGAGTCGCTCGTACGCCTCGGGGGAGGACTCGGTGAACGCGTGCCCGTAGCCGAAGTCCATGGTCACGTCCCGTACTTCCATGGCGGTGCCGGGAACCTTCGCGCCGAAGCGCAGGGTGACGCCCTCGTCGGGCTGCACGCGGATCACGAGCGCGTTGTTGCCCAGGTCGGAGGTGAGCGACGACTCGAACGGCAGGTGCGGTGCCTTCTTGAACACGACGGCCACCTCGGTGACGCGCCGACCCAGGCGCTTGCCCGTGCGCAGGTAGAAGGGGACGCCCGCCCACCGGCGGTTGTCGATGTCGAGCCGGACGGCGGCGTACGTCTCCGTGGTGGACTCGGGGTTGAACCCTTCCTCCTCCAGGAAGCCGACCACCTTCTCGCCGCCCTGCCAGGCGGCCGCGTACTGGCCGCGGGCCGTGTGCTTGCTGAGCTCGCGCGGCAGGCGCACGGAGGAGAGCGCCTTGATCTTCTCGGCTCGCAGCGCGTTCGCCTCGAAGTTGACCGGTTCCTCCATGGCCACCAGGGCCAGGAGCTGGAGCAGGTGGTTCTGGATGACGTCGCGCGCCGCGCCGATGCCGTCGTAGTACCCGGCCCGGCCGCCGATGCCGATGTCCTCGGCCATGGTGATCTGCACGTGGTCGACGTAGTTGGCGTTCCAGATCGGTTCGAACATCTGGTTCGCGAACCGCAGCGCCAGGAGGTTCTGGACGGTCTCCTTGCCCAGGTAGTGGTCGATGCGGAACACGGAGTCCTGGTCGAACACCTCGGAGACGACGGCGTCCAGCTCGCGCGCGCTGGCCAGGTCGTGACCGAACGGCTTCTCGATGACGACGCGACGCCACGCGCCCTCCTGCGGCGTCGACAGCCCGTGCTCCTGGAGCTGGCGCACCACGGTGGGGAACGCGCTGGGCGGGATCGACAGGTAGAACGCGTGGTTGCCGCCGGTACCGCGCTCGGCGTCCAGCGTCTCGACCGTGTGGCGCAGCGTCTCGAACGCGTCGTCGTCGTCGAACGAGCCCTGCACGAACCGGATCCCCTCGGCCAGCTGGCGCCACGTCGCCTCCCGGAACGGAGTGCGCGCGTGCTGTTTGACGGCGTCGTGCACCACCTGGGCGAAGTCCTCGGTGGCCCAGTCGCGGCGCGCGAAGCCGGTCAGGGCGAACCCCGGCGGCAACAGGCCACGGTTGGCCAGGTCGTACACGGCGGGCATGAGCTTCTTGCGCGACAGGTCGCCCGTGACGCCGAAGATCACCAGGCCGCTGGGCCCGGCGATGCGCGGCAGGCGCAGGTCGCGCGGGTCACGCAGCGGGTTGTGATCCGCGGTGATCTTGGTTGGCCTCACTCGGCTCCCTCCGGTGCAGCCGTGGCAGCGAGCCCGGCGCGCGTCGTGTCCAGCAGGTGTGACCAGCTGACCTCGAACTTCTCCACGCCCTCCGCCTCCAGGCGGTCGGTGACATCGGCGAACGAGGTGCCTGCCGTGGCAAGGTGCGTGTCGACGGCCGCCAGGATGGTGGCGGCGTCGTCGGCCGTGCCGGTCACGGTGTCGCCCAGGACGATACCGTGATCTGCGAACGCGTCGAGGGTGCCCTGCGGCATCGTGTTCACGACGCCCGCGACCACCAGCTCGTCGACGTAGAGGGTGTCGCGGTACTCGGGGTTCTTGACCCCCGTCGACGCCCACAGGGGGCGCTGCGGCTGTGCGCCCGCAGCGAGCAGCGCGGCCCAGCGCGGCGAGGCCACCACCTCCTGGTACGCCGCGTACGCGAGGCGGGCGTTCGCGACGGCTGCCTTGCCACGCAGAGCGAGGGCGTCGTCCGTGCCCACCCGCTCCAGCAGGGCGTCCACCGCCACGTCGACGCGGGAGACGAAGAAGGACGCGACCGAGCCGATGACGGACAGGTCGTGACCGTTCTGCGCCGCCTGCTCCAACCCGGTCAGCCACGCGTCGAGGACGGCGCGGTAGCGCTCGAGCGAGAAGATGAGCGTGACGTTCACGGAGATGCCCTGCGCCAGGGAGGCAGTGATCGCGGGCAGGCCCTCGACCGTCGCGGGGATCTTGATCATGGTGTTGGGCCGGTCCACGACCTGCCACAGGTGGGCTGCCGTGCGTGTCGTCGCGGCCGTGTCGCGCGCGAGGCGAGGATCCACCTCGATGGACACCCGACCGTCCACGGCGCGGGTGGCATCGAAGACGGGACGCAGCACGTCGGCGGCCTGCCGCACGTCGTCCGTGGTGATGCGCTCCACGGCACCCTCGACGTCCACGCCCGCCGCGCGCAGCTCGGCCAGGGCCGGGGCGTACACGTCACCGGCGCCCAGCGCCGCGGCGAAGATCGACGGGTTGGTGGTGACGCCGACGACGTCGCGCTCGGCGACCAGCGTGGCGAGGCTGTGCTCGGTCGGTGGGCCCGTGAGGCGGGCGCGGGACAGGTCGTCGAGCCAGATCGACACCCCGGCCGCGGACAAGCGGTGCGTCGGGCGGGTGTCGGCGGGTACTTCTGGTGCTGCCATCGGGTCGGACCTTCCTGGGTGTGGGCCCGGTCCCCGTCGAGGCGTTGGCCGGGTATGTCGTGTCCGTCAGCTGCCGGAGCCGGTACCCGACGCGGCGGGGGCCGGCCCGGAGATCCGGACCGGCCCCCGCCGCCTCGTCACTAGCGAGCTGCCGCGATCGACTCGCGTGCTGCCGCCACCACCGCCTCGGCAGTGATGCCGAACTCGCGGAACAGCGTCCCGGCCGGGGCCGAGGCGCCGTAGTGCTCGAGAGAGATCGAACGGCCGGCGTCTCCGACGATACCGGCCCAGCCCAGTGCGATGCCCGCCTCGACCGAAACCCGGGCCAACACGTCGGCCGGAAGCACCGACTCGCGGTACTCGGCGCTCTGCCGCGCGAACCACTCGAGCGACGGAGCGGACACGACGCGGGCCTTGATGCCCTCGGCCGCGAGCGTCTCGCGTGCCGCGACGGCGAGCTGGACCTCGGAGCCGGTGCCGATCAAGATGACGTCGGGCTTTCCGGTCTCGTCGTTCACCGAGTCCAGGAGCGTGTAGGCGCCCTTCAGGGTGCCCTCGGCGGGGGCGAAGCCCTCCTCGCCGCGCGGGAACGTCGGCAGGTTCTGACGCGACAGGATCAGACCGGCGGGGTTCGCGGTGTTCTCGATGATGCCGCGCCACGCCCACGCCGTCTCGTTCGCGTCGGCCGGGCGGACGATGTCCAGGCCAGGGATGGCCCGGTACGCCCACAGGTGCTCGACGGGCTGGTGGGTGGGGCCGTCCTCGCCCAGGCCGATCGAGTCGTGCGTCCACACGAAGATCGACGGCGTGCCCATCAGGGCGGCCAGGCGCACGGAACCGCGCATGTAGTCGGCGAACTGGAAGAACGTTCCGCCGTACGGGCGGGTCAGGCCGTGCAGGGCGATGCCGTTGACGATCGCGCCCATGCCGTGCTCGCGGATGCCGAAGTGCAGCGTGCGGCCGTAGGGGCCGCCCTGCCAGGTACGCGTCTGGTGGTCCGACGGGATGAAGGACGGCTCGCCCTCCATCGTGGTGTTGTTCGACCCGGCGAGGTCCGCCGAACCGCCCCACAGCTCGGGCAGCACCGGGGCCAGCGCCGTGAGCGTCTTGCCCGAGGCGACGCGCGTCGCGATGCCCTTCGGGTCGGCCGGGAACTCGGGCAGCGCGTCCGTCCAGCCGTCCGGGAGCTCCTTGGCCTCGAGGCGCTGGAGGAGGGCGGCCTCCTGCGGGTGCGCGCCCTGCCAGGCCGCGAAGGCCTCGTCCCACGCCGCACGCTCGGCGGCCTGGCGCTCGCCGACGGTGCGGGTGTACTTGAGCACCTCGTCGTCGATCTGGAACGACTGCGCCGGGTCCAGGCCCAGGGCCTCCTTGAGGCCCGCGACCTCGTTGCCGCCGAGCGCGGAACCGTGGATCGCGTACGTGTCCTGCTTGTTGGGCGACGGCCAGCCGATGATGGTCGACAGGCGGATCAGGGTGGGGCGCCCCGTCTCGGCCTTCGCGGCCTCGATCGCGGCGGCCAGCGCGGCGACGTCCTCCGTGTACTGACCGCCCCCGTTCGTCCAGTCCACCTCGAGCGTGTGCCAGCCGTAGGCCTGGTAGCGCGCGACGACATCCTCGGAGAACGAGATGTCCGTGCGGTCCTCGATCGAGATCCGGTTGTCGTCCCAGATGACGATGAGGTTGCCGAGCTGCTGGTGACCGGCCAGCGAACCGGCCTCGGACGTGACGCCCTCCTGGAGGTCGCCGTCACCCGCGATGACGTACACGTGGTGGTCGAACGGCGACGTGCCCGGGGCGGCCTCGGGGTCGAGCAGGCCGCGCTCGCGGCGGGCC
Organism: Xylanimicrobium pachnodae JCM 13526 = NBRC 107786; assembly: GCA_001592145.1. GTDB lineage: Bacteria > Actinomycetota > Actinomycetes > Actinomycetales > Cellulomonadaceae > Xylanimonas > Xylanimonas pachnodae. The sequence goes on from BCWJ01000014.1 coordinate 91,179, forward strand.
GCGAACGCGAAGCCCGTGGCGGCGGCCAGGCCCTGGCCCAGCGGACCCGTGGTGATCTCCACGCCCGTGGTGTGCCCGACCTCGGGGTGACCCGGGGTCTTGGAGTCCCACTGGCGCAGCGCCTTGATGTCGTCCAGCTCCAGGCCGTACCCGGCGAGGAAGAGCTGCAGGTAGATGGTCAGTGACGAGTGGCCCGCCGAGAGGATGAACCGGTCACGGCCCACCCAGTGCGCGTCCGACGGGTCATGACGCATGACCTTCTGGAACAGCAGGTAGGCCGCCGGGGCCAGCGAGATCGCGGTGCCAGGGTGCCCGTTGCCGGCCTTCTCCACGGCGTCCGCGGACAGCGCCTTGATCGCCGTGATGGCCCGCTGGTCGAGGTCGTTCCACTCGAGCGGGCTCAGGGCGGGGTCGAACGTGCTCACGTCATGCCTCATTCCTGGTCCGGGCATCACCGCCCGGCATCGTGTTACGGGGTTGTCGCTCACCGCGCCGACGCGCTGACACCGGGCGGGGTTCTTGGGTGCCGGTGGGGTCTCGACGGGAGCGGCGGCCAGTTGCACACCCAGCCTATATCCGTGGTCCAGCCCTGCGTCGGGACTGTCCGGGAGCCAGCCGCGACCCGTCACGATCGGTCGCTTGCCCGGTCGCGGCGAGTCTCACACCGGCAGTTGTCCGGTTCGTGGTGGAGCCGCCGTAGGATGATGCGAGTCCTTTACCACGAGAACGGAACATTGACGCGCGTGAACACGAGCCAGACCGCATCGCGCCACCTGAGGGATCGGGTGGGTGCCTACGTCGCTCTGACGAAGCCGCGCATCATCGAACTGCTGCTCGTCACGACCATCCCGACGATGATCCTGGCGGAGGGCGGGCTGCCCAACCTGTGGAAGGTGCTGGGTGCGCTGGTGGGCGGGGGACTGGCCGCCGGGTCGGCCAACGCCTACAACTGCGTCTACGACCGTGACATCGACGCGGTCATGAGTCGCACGAAGCGTCGGCCCCTGGTCACCGGCGAGGTCACGCCGCGCGCCGCCCTCGTGTTCGCCACGGTGCTGGGCGTCGTCTCGATCGCGTGGTTCGGCGTCTTCTTCAACATGCTCTCGGCCGTCCTGACGCTCGCGGCGATCCTGCTGTACAGCGTCTTCTACACGATCATCCTCAAGCGACGCACCCCGCAGAACATCGTGTGGGGCGGCGTTGCCGGCTGCATGCCCGTGTTCATCGGGTGGGCCGCGGTCAACGACTCGCTCGACTGGGCTCCCGTCGCACTGTTCGGCGTCATCTTCTTCTGGACGCCGCCGCACTACTGGCCGCTCAGCGTGAAGTTCAAGAAGGACTACGCCGCCGCGAGCGTGCCCATGCTGCCCGTCGTCGCCTCGGACCGCAGGGTCGCCACCGAGATGGTCGTGTACACGGTCGCGATGGTGGCCTGCTCGCTCGCCCTCGTTCCGCTGGCCGGGATGACCTGGGTCTACACCGTCATCGCCGTGGCCCTCGCCGTGTGGTTCGGCTGGCAGGTGTGGCTCATGCTCGACAACACGCGCCGTGGGCGCAGCAAGACGGGACGCATCGCCATGAACGTCTTCCACGCGTCCATCACCTACCTGACCGTGCTGTTCGTCGCCGTCGCCGTGGACGTGTTCCTGCCCTGGTGACCACCGCGCCGCCGTGCCGCCGGGCCTGTGACGTGTGCGACAGCGGCGTGGCCTGACCCGCACGCCGACGCCGGAGCGGCATCATGACCGGCGTGAGCGCCGGAGTCGTTGTCAGTGGGCCCCTCGAGGCCGCCCTCGACACGTACGTCGCCCACCTCACGGTGGAACGCGGGCTCTCCGCCAACACCACCGCGGCGTACCGGCACGACCTGACCCGGTACGTGCGCCACCTCGAAGCGCTCGGCCGCACCTCCCTGAGCGCCGTCCGCGAGTCCGACGTCGTCGGGTTCGTCGAGCTGGCCCGCACCGGGTCCGACGGCGGAGCCGCCCTGTCGGCGTCGTCGACGGCGCGGGCGCTCGCGGCCGTGCGGGGCTGGCACCGGTTCTGCCTGGCCGAAGGGTTCACGTCGCAGGACCCGGCTGCCGACGTGCGCGCACCCACCCAGCTGCGCCGGCTGCCGCACGCGCTGAGCGTCGACGCCGTCGAGCGGCTGTTGGCCGCGGCCGGGACGGGTGACGGCCCGGTGCCCCTGCGCGATCGCGCGCTCCTGGAGCTCCTGTACTCGACGGGCGGCCGCATCAGCGAGGTCGTGGGGCTCGACGTCGACTCGCTGGGGTGGCTCGCCGACGACGCGTCGCGAGGGACCGACGGTGGCGACGGGGCCCCGGCGATCGTGCGACTGCACGGCAAGGGAGACAAGGAGCGCATCGTCCCCGTGGGCTCGTACGCACGTGACGCGCTCGACGCCTACCTGGTGCGCGCGCGACCGGTGCTTGCCGCCGCCGGCACCGGAACCGCGGCACTGTTCCTCAACACGCGCGGGCGCCCGCTGTCGCGGCAGTCCGCCTGGGCCGTGCTCCACACCGCCGCCGAGAAGACGGGGCTCGAGCACGTCTCGCCCCACACGCTGCGGCACTCGTTCGCGACCCACCTGCTCCAGGGCGGGGCCGACGTACGCGTGGTCCAGGAGCTGCTGGGGCACGCGTCGGTGACCACCACGCAGATCTACACGATGGTCACCTCCGACACCCTGCGCGAGGTGTACGCCGCGTCCCACCCGCGGGCCCTGTAGCCGCCGCCCCCGCGGCCCGCGCGTGGTGCCGGCGCGCGCCGTGGCGCGACACCCGGCGCAGCGAAGACGGCACACGCCGGGCGGTCCTGCGAGCTCCGCGGTGCCCCTGGGGTAGCGTGACCGCCGTGAGCGATGCACCGGGGAACGACACCTTGTTCGCGCCTGCCGCCACCGAGTCCGGCGAAGAGGCACGGGACGCCGTCGGGCGTCCGCTGCCGCACTTCCCGGAACCGGAGCCGCTGGCCCAGCACGGACCCGCCCGCATCATCGCGATGTGCAACCAGAAGGGGGGCGTCGGCAAGACGACGTCCACCATCAACCTGGGTGCCGCTCTCGCCGAGCTGGGCCGTCGAGTACTGCTGGTGGACTTCGACCCGCAGGGCGCCGCGTCGGTCGGGGTGGGAGTCAACCCGCACGAGCTCGACCTGTCGGTCTACAACCTGCTCATGGACCGTACCGTCCAGGCCGCCGACGTCATCCTGCCCACCGCCATCGACAACCTCGACGTGCTCCCGGCGAACATCGACCTGTCCGCAGCCGAGGTGCAGCTGGTGGGTGAAGTGGCGCGCGAGTCCGTCCTCGCCCGCGGGCTGCGCCCCGTGCTGGACCAGTACGACGTCGTCCTGGTGGACTGCCAGCCCTCGCTGGGACTGCTGACCGTCAACGCGCTCACCGCCGCCCACGGCGTGCTGATCCCGCTGGAGTGCGAGTTCTTCGCGTTGCGCGGCGTCGCCCTGCTGGTGGAGACCATCGAGAAGGTGCGCGACCGGCTCAACCCCGACCTGGAGATCGACGGAATCCTGCCCACCATGTACGACTCGCGCACCCTGCACTCGCGCGAGGTCGTGGCCCGCGTCCACGAAGCGTTCGGCAACACGCTGCTGCACACCGTCATCGGGCGCACCGTGAAGTTCCCCGACGCGTCGGTGGCCGCCGAACCCATCACCGCCTACGCGCCCAACCACCCGGGCGCCCTGGCCTACCGTCAGCTCGCCCGCGAACTCATCGCGCGCGGGGACGCTCGCTGACCGAGGTCCGCGTGGTCCGCGAGGCGTTCGAGGTACACCTCGACAACTTCACCGGGCCGTTCGACCTGCTGCTGAGCCTCATCGCCCAGCACGAGCTCGACGTCACCGAGGTGGCGCTCGCCGTGGTCACCGACGAGTTCGTGGCGTACACGCGCGCGCACCCCGAGTGGGACCTCGACACCGCGTCCGAGTTCCTGGTGGTCGCGGCCACCCTGCTGGACCTCAAGGCGGCCCGGCTCCTGCCGGGCATGGTCGAGGAGGACTTCGAGGACCTCGAGCTGCTCGAGGCCCGTGATCTCCTGTTCGCCCGCCTGCTGCAGTACCGGGCCTACAAGGACGTCTCGGCGATCATGGCGCAGCGGATGGCCACCGAGGGGCGGCGCGTCCCACGATCCGTCCCGCTCGAACCGGAGCAGGCCGCGCTGCTGCCCGAGCTCGTGTGGACGCTCACCCCCGGTGCGCTCGCGGAGATCGCGGCTCGCGCGCTCACGCCCAAGGCGCCGCCCGTGGTGTCGCTGAGCCACCTGCACGCGCCGGCCGTGTCGGTGCGGGAACAGGCCGCCATCGTCGTCGGGCGGCTGCGGCGCGAGCACGCCCTGACGTTCCGGGCGATCGCTGCGGGGGAGGAGCGGCTCGTCGTCGTCGCCCGGTTCCTGGCCCTGCTCGAGCTCTTCCGCGCCGGGCAGGTGGCGTTCGAGCAGGCCGCGGCCCTGGGCGAGCTGACCGTGCGATGGACGGGCTCGGACGACGACGTGAGCGGTGACTTCGAGGAGTTCGACGGCGTGGAGGCGACGGCATGACCGAGGAGCAGACACCGCCGGCGGAGGGCGTCGACGTCGATGCGCTCCCCGGCGGGCTGGCGGCAGCACTGGAGGCGGTGCTCATGGTGGCGGACGCACCCGTGAGCGTCGAGCGGCTCGCGGCGATCGTGGAGCGCCCCGTCGCGGACGTCGCTGCCCACCTGGAGGACCTGGCCGCCGAGTACGCCGGCAGGGACGGGCGGCCGCGCGGTTTCGTGCTCCGCGAGGGCGCGCAGGGGTGGCGCATCTACTCGGCGCCCGAGCACGCCGACGTCGTGGCGCGGCTCGTCCTCGAAGGTCAGAGCGCGCGACTGAGCCAGGCCGCGTTGGAGACCCTGGCCGTGATCGCGTACCGTCAACCGGTCACGCGCGGGCAGGTGTCTGCCGTGCGTGGTGTGAACGTGGACGGCGTGGTGCGGACCCTCCTGGCCCGCGGCCTGGTCGCCGAGGTCGGGCAGGACCCCCTGGGCGGCGCCGTCCTGTTCGGCACCACGGCGGAGTTCCTGGACAAGATGGGCTGGGCCAGCCTGGACGAGCTGCCGCCCATCGCGCCGCACCTGCCCGGGATCGACGCCCTCGACTCCGTGACCTGACCAGAAGCCTGAGAGAATCCACCCCATGAGCCCCACTCCTGCACGCCGCGACGGTTCGGGTCGCGATGGAACCGGTCGTAGCGGATCCGGTCGTAGCGGAACCGGTCGCCCCGGTTCTGGCCGGAGCGGTGCCGGCCGGTCCGGCTCCGGTCGCGCCGGTGGCCCGTCGTCGTCGGGGGGTAGGCCGTCCTCGGGTGGCTGGAACCGGCCCGACGGCCCGGGTGCGTCGCGCGGGACCGTGGGCGGTGGCGACGGCGGTCAGCGTCGTCGTCCGCAGCGACCGGCAGCCAAGGCCGCGCCGGTGGACGTGCACGTGCCGGACGGCGTGCGCCTGCAGAAGGTGCTCGCGGACGCCGGGTACGGGTCGCGGCGCAAGGCCGAGCAGCTCATCGAGGACGGCCGGGTGAGCGTGGACGGGCAGATCGTCATCGAGCTCGGCGTGCGCGTGGACCCCGCGAAGAACGCGATCCACGTGGACGGCATGCGGGTGCTGCTGGACACCTCCAAGGTGACCGTGGCCGTCAACAAGCCCGCCGGCGTGATCTCCGCGATGAGCGACGCGCAGGGCCGCCCCACGCTGGCCGACCTGGTGCGCAACCGCGACGAGCGCCTGTTCCACGTGGGCCGCCTGGACCTCGACTCCGAGGGCCTGATCCTGCTGACGAACGACGGCGAGCTCGGCAACCGCCTGGCCCACCCGAAGTACGAGGTGCCCAAGACCTACCTGGTCACGGTGACCGGAGGCGAGGTGTACCCGCGCATGGTCCGCCAGCTCCTCGACGGCGTGGACCTGGAGGACGGGCGCGCCACGATGGACAAGGTCAAGATCGTCCAGGCCCTGGGTGACGTCACCATGGTCGAGGTGGTGCTGCACGACGGGCGCAACCGCATCGTGCGGCGCATGTTCGACGCCGTGGGCCGGCCCGTGGAGCGCCTGGTGCGCACCCGCATCGGCCCGATCGCGCTGGGCGACCAGCGCCCCGGCACCAACCGGGTGCTGAGCAAGACCGAGGTCGGCAGCCTCATGGCCGCCGTGGACCTGTGACCCGCCCGCGCGCCGCGTGACCCCCTTTTCGAGAAAGAGCCAAGACGTGATTGTCATCGCCATCGACGGGCCTTCCGGTTCCGGCAAGTCCTCCGTGTCCAAGGAGGTGGCCCGCCGCCTGGGCCTCGCGTACCTCGACACGGGTGCCATGTACCGCGCGGCCACCCTCTGGGCGCAGCAGGAGGCCGGTGACCTGACCGACCAGGACGCCGTCGCCGACGCCGTGGCCGAGATGCCCATCACTGTGGGGCTGGACCCCGACGAGCCGGTGTTCGAGCTCGACGACGTCGACGTCTCGGAGACGATCCGAACCACCGAAGTGTCCACCCAGGTGTCCAAGGTGGCCACGAACCTGGAGGTGCGGGCGATCCTGCGCGGCATGCAGCGCGAGATCATCGAGGCCGCGAGCGGCGAGGACGGCGACGGGATCGTCGCCGAGGGCCGCGACATCACCACCGTCGTGGCGCCCGACGCCGACGTCCGCATCCTGCTGACCGCCTCCGAGGAGGCGCGGCTGCGTCGCCGGGCGATCGACGTGCACGGCGCAGCGGACGAGGCCGCAGTGGAGTCCACGCGCGACCAGGTGCTGCGCCGCGACCGTGACGACTCCACCGTCATGGAGTTCCAGGTGGCGGCCGACGGCGTCGTGACCGTCGACTCCTCCGACCTGGACTTCGAGCAGACCGTGCAGGCGGTGCTCGCTGTCGTCGCGCAGGTCACCTCGGAGCCCGGCCTCCCGGCGGCCGAGCCCGCCTCATCGGCGGCCCAGCCTGCCGAAACCACGTCCGGCGACGCTGATGACGACGACGAGGCCCGCGAGCGGGCGCTGCGCGCCGGCCTCGACGAGTTCGAGCTCGACGCCGCCGACGTCGCCCTCCTGGACGGCGACTGGGCCGACCACGGCGCGGAGCCGGGGGAGAAGGCCAAGCCGGTGCTCGCGATCATCGGTCGCCCGAACGTGGGCAAGTCCACCCTGGTCAACCGCGTGATCGGCCGCCGTGAGGCGGTCGTGGAGGACAAGCCGGGCGTCACCCGCGACCGGGTCACCTACCCCGCCGAATGGGCTGGGCGCGAGTTCAACGTCGTCGACACCGGTGGCTGGGAGGTGGACGTCGCCGGCATCGAGTCGAAGGTGGCCGAGCAGGCCGAGGTCGCGATCGCGCTGGCGGACGCCGTGCTGTTCGTCGTCGACGCGACCGTGGGCGCGACGTCCACCGACGAGCGGGTGGTCGAGCTGCTGCGCCGCTCGGGCAAGCCGGTGGTACTGGCGGCGAACAAGGTGGACGGCCCGTCGGCCGAGGCGGACGCCGCGTTCCTGTGGTCGCTCGGCCTGGGGGAGCCGCACCCGATTTCCGCGCTGCACGGGCGCGGCGTGGGCGACCTGCTCGACGCGGCGCTCGCGGTGCTGCCGCGCGAGTCCGCGCTGGGCGAGGTGCGCCCCACGGGCCCGCGCCGCGTCGCCCTGGTGGGCCGCCCGAACGTGGGCAAGTCGTCGCTGCTGAACAAGGTCGCGGGGTCCGAGCGCGTGGTGGTGGACGAGATCGCGGGCACCACGCGCGACCCCGTCGACGAGCTCATCGAGATCAAGGGCGTGCCCTACTGGTTCGTGGACACCGCGGGCATCCGCCGCCGCGTGCACCAGACCACGGGGGCCGACTTCTACGCCTCGCTGCGCACCGCCGCCGCGATCGAGAAGGCGGAGGTGGCCGTGGTGCTGCTCGACGCGTCACAGCCCCTCACGGAGCAGGACACGCGCGTGCTGCAGCAGGTGGTCGACGCCGGGCGCGCCCTCGTGATCGCCTACAACAAGTGGGACCTGATGGACGAGGACCGCCGCCCGTTCCTGGAGCGCGAGATCGAGAAGGAGCTCGTGCAGCTCCAGTGGGCGCCGCGCGTCAACGTCTCGGCCCGCACCGGCTGGCACACCGACCGCCTCACCGGCGCGATCGAGCGGTCCCTGGACTCGTGGGACACGCGCATCCCCACGGGCCGGCTCAACGCGTTCCTGGGCGAGCTCGTGGCCGCGAACCCACACCCGCTGCGCGGTGGCAAGCAGCCGCGCGTGCTGTTCGCCACCCAGGCCTCGACGCGCCCGCCGCGGTTCGTCATCTTCGCGTCCGGCTTCCTGGAGGCCGGATATCGCCGCTTCATCGAGCGTCGCCTGCGTGAGACCTTCGGATTCGAGGGCACGCCCATCGAGATCTCCGTGCGGGTGCGCGAGAAGCGCAAGCGCTGAACGGTGCCCCGGTGGCCGGGCGCACGCGCCTGGCCACCGGGCTTGCACTTCGGGGCACTCGGAGAGAAAGTTGCCCAATGCCCTTTGGTCAGACCACACGGAATCCTGCGCGCGACCGGGCCTGGTGGCCCGTAGCGGCCGCCATGTTCCTGGTGGCCTGGGGCGGCAACGAGTTCACCCCGCTCCTCGTCCTCTACCGGCTCACCGGCCTGCACGCCGTCGTGGCCGACGCGTTGCTCGGCGCCTATGTCGTCGGCATCATCCCCGCCCTGCTGCTGGGTGGGCCCCTGTCCGACCGGTGCGGGCGGCGCCCCCTGCTGCTGCCCGCCGCGCCCATCGCGGCCATCGGTTCCCTGCTGCTCGCCCTGGGTGCGACCACGCCTTGGCTCCTCGGGGCCGGGCGCGTGCTCTCCGGCGTCGCGCTCGGTCTCGTCATGGCGGTGGGCACCACCTGGGTCACCGAACTGGGCGCCCGGCAGGACGACCGTGCCCTCGGGGCGCGCCGTGCCTCGCTCGCCCTGACCGGCGGCTTCCTCGCGGGCGCAGGCGTCGCCGCAGCGCTCGCCCAATGGGGCCCCCTGCCGCACCGGCTCACGTACGTGATCCACGCCGTGCTCACCGCCGTCGCCGGGCTGTGGGTGCTGCGCGTCCCCGAGACCGTCGCGATCACCCCCACCCTCCGGGCCGGACGGCTCCGCGACGATCTGCGCGTCCCCTCCGTCGCGCACCGGCGCTTCCTGCGCGTCGTCCTCCCCGTCGCGCCCTGGGTGTTCGGCTCCGTCGGTGTCGCCTACGCCGTGCTTCCCCAACTGCTCACCAACCACGCCGGATCCATCCCCATCGCGTTCGCTGGGCTCATGACCGTGCTCACGCTCGGCTGCGGCATCGGCATCCAGTCGCTCGCCAAACGCATCGACACCCCCCGGTCCGCGCGCGCCTCCGTCATCGCCATGGCACTCGTCGTCGTCGGCATGGGCCTCGCCACCCTGACCGCATCCACGCGCTCGCTCACCCACGGGCTCATCGCCGCCGCCGTGCTCGGCGTCGGGTACGGGCTCGCCCTCGTCGCCGGCCTCAGCGAAGTCACCCGCATCGCCGAACCCCGGCACCTCGCGGGACTCACCGCCGTCTACTACTCCGTCGCCTACCTCGGGTTCTTCGTGCCCATGGGGCTCGCCTGGCTCGCCCGAGCCTGGAGCTACCCGCAGATGATCGCGGCTGGGGTGGCGCTCGCCCTGATCTGCCTGGCGATCGTCGCCGTCGCCTGGCGGGCGCACCTGCCCGGTGGGGACCAAGACGCCCCGGACGTGGCCGCCGATGCTCGGGTGGCGGTGGGTGCAGGCGCCACCGGACGCTGATCCCGGCACGGTGTGGCCGTGCGGCTCGGCATCGCCCCGGCGACGTCGTCCGTCCCCAGTGACACGCTGAGACGATGAGCATCACCGTGATGAGCCCCGAGGGTCTGGTGCAGGGCCCCGCGTTCAGCCATGTCGCCGCCGCCCTCGCCGCGGCATACGGCGCCATCGGGCCGCGCCTCGCGACCGCCGCAGCGCCACCCCTCGTGACCGGTGCGCGCGTAGCAGGACTCGGCGTGCCAGGAGCGCTCATCGAGGTCAGCGCCGTCGCCGCCGTCCTGCGACCCTGACGCCGAGCGGCGCGACGGGCGCAGACGCGGTCGGGGCCACCCCTGAACTGGGGTAGTATTTCGCTGGCCCTTCGGGGCCGGGGTCCTCGGTGAGGGCTCCTCGGGCTGTGGCGCAGCTTGGTAGCGCACTTGACTGGGGGTCAAGGGGTCGCAGGTTCAAATCCTGTCAGCCCGACCGATCGATTTGGGTCTCTGATCTGCTGAAGAGCAGGTCAGGGGCCCTTTTCGTTGGGCGGGCAGGTCGGGTGGCCCAGACCCGAGAGGCTCCAGCGTAGGTTCGGCCGACTCCGATGTGGTGTAGGTGGCTGGTGTGCCGCAGGGTGACGATGCCTGCTTTGTCGATGCGGGGGGAGCGGCGGGGCGGTGTCGGCGGACCGGGTCGACGACGAGTCCGTCGAGGACGGTGCCGATGCCGACCCGGGCGATGAGGTCTTCCAGCGTGGCTCTGAGGTCGTCCTCGTCGGTCGTCATGCCCCGCCTCGCGTCGTGATGACCCGGCACACCGGGTCGAGACCGAACCGCCAACTGCTGGCGTCGTCGAGTGGTCGCAGTGTCCGACGCCCATGCCGACGTTCGCGTGAACTGTTTGGCGAGGACGTTCGCGTCGAGGAAGGTGGTCGGTTCGCCCTGGTCGTCGGCGCTCACTCGCCGAACAACTCGACTTCAACGTCGGCGGCCGACGACGTCGCGATCTCGCGAACGTATGCGCGACGGAACCGGTCCACCTCGTCCATCGGGATCCCGCGGCGGTTCCCATGTCGTTCGGTGCGAAGCTCTCCCAGTGCGATGCGACGCATGACCGCGGGGTGGGAGATGCCGAGCGAGTCGGCGATCTGTGCTGGGGTCAGGAGAGGGCGGCGGAAGCGAACCTCCGCGATCTCGCCGGCCTCGAGGTGGCGGCGGAGCATGGCATAGATGGCAGAAGTGCCAGGAAGATGGCCGTCGCCAGCACGATGGTGACCACCGCCCTGCCGTCAGCTCCGCGGCTGCCGCTCGTTGCGCGTGGCTTTGTGCTCGCTTCCCGGGCCTGGGGGAGACGAGCACGGAAGTGTTCAGCCGTGCCTCGGTTACGGCGTCACCGATGGCGTCCGATCGGATCTCGGTATCCGTCGCACTCCACCGTGCTGAGCGCGTCGGAAGCCTCGATCAGCATGTGGCGCTTGCGCGTGCCCTTGGGGCAGCCTCTAGCGTCGCGGCCATGGATGAACTCACCACGGGTCAGGTTGCACGGCTGGCGGGTCTGAGCGAGAAGGCGGTGCGGATGTACGTTGATCGAGGGTTGCTCCGCGCACGCCGATCGCCCGACGGCGGGCGGCGTCTGTTGGGTGAGGAGCAGGCGACGCGCGCGCGGTTGATTCGGCTGCTGAGGGGCGTCGAGCTGTCGCTTGCCGACATCGGTGGGGTGCTGAGCGCGCCGGACGCCGTGGCCCGCTTCGACGAGTTGTGGTCGACCCGTCGCACCTCGGGCGTCGAGTCGCTGATGGCTGGTGAGTACGTCCGCTCGGTGCTGGCCGGGGCACCCCAGCTGGACGTTGCCGTGAGGTGGCGCGATGTCCCGGAGCGGCTTGTGCTCGGCACGGAGCGCCGGGTGACGCTCGGCGACCTACCGCAGGTCGTTCCGGAGGCGACGCAGGCCCTCTTCGACGTGCTTGCGGCCGGCGCCGCCGAGCTGGCCGGGCCGCCGTTCGTGGCGTACCACGAGCGAGCGACCGACGGGTACGCGGCCCGCATCACGGTTTGTGCGCCGGTTGCCGACGTGGTGCGCCCTGCGACCGGGTTCAGCCTCACGGTCGACCCCGAGCACGGCGAGCTCTTCGTCGAGCTCGACCAGGCGGCTGCACTGGACCAGGCACGTCTCGTCGTCCTGCACGACTACCTGTCCTCCGGCCAGGGTTCGGACGAGCTTGTCGTGGTCGGCAGCAACCGCGAGATCTACCTGCCGACCTGGGCGTCGGGCCAGCCTGGTCCGGTTATGGAGGTCGCGGTCCCGGCCGCCCCGATGACCGAGCATGGGTGACCTGGGAACGACCTGCCGACGCGGCCAGCAGAGCGGTGGTCCCGCACCACGCGGAGCGCAGTTCGTCGCGCCTGCCGGGTGGTCCGACTCACGGTGTCCGGCACAGCGGCAGCTGGGTGACCGTGAAAGGCCTGGGCCCGTCCGCGCGGCGTCAACAAGCACGTCGGCGCCGGCGCGGATCCGTGAGCCCGAGGAGGAGAACTGCGAGCTCCGGCGAGTGAACGAGGTCCTGAAGAGGCATTCACACCAGTCAGCAGGTCAGGGCCGCCAGTTCGCGACCGGCGTCGGTATCGGCGATCTCAAGGGAGGCGCCCGGTGTCTGGTCGAGGGGGTGGGGGTCGAGGAGCCGGGGCTCCCCGTCGTCCCAGCCAAGGCGCCCCGTCGCCGTCAATGCGTGCTCACCGACATCACCCAGCCTGAGCTGAGCGGTCAGCGTGACGGCGTCACTGGTGCTCTGCCAGAACCATCCGGCGATGGAGACCGTGGGAGAGTCGACGCAGGGAAGCATGAGGGTCAGGTCTTCTTGCGGGGCCCACCAGGACAGATCGTCTACCGGTACCGGGACCCCAACAGCTCCGATCGCCGACCGGCGAGCCGGGGGCAGCGCGAACCAGTCACTTCCCAGGTGGTTGTAGCCCTCCGAGTCGACGGAGAACTCGTTGAGGGGTGACGGCCAGAATACGGAGTTGGCCCCGTGCCACCGGGGGGCAATCTCGGGGTTGTCCTCCGAGTGGGTCGGAAGGCTGACGCTCTCCGCTGAGGTGATCGAATCGCTCACGTCCGCTGCCGCTGTGCAACCTGCGAGCAGGGCCACCACCATGGATGCTGATGCAACGGCTCTGCCGCCGCTGACACTGCTCACTGTGGCAACCCGCTGACATCGAAGACCGCGGGCCCTGGCTGTGGGCAAGCGGTGTTGAGTTGTGCCCACTCGGTTTGCGTCCAGGACTCGCCCGTTTCCGCGAGGCGGTTGTCGTACACCTGACCGTGCGGGTTCCATAGGCCGCCATCTTGTGTCCATACGTCAAGGCTCGGTGGTTCAGGAACCATATTGCCATGGGCTATGAGGCAGGCGCGCGAGTCCAGCATCCGCTGGTATGCGGCGTCGTCGATTGCCAGCGAGAACCAGCTCAGCCCGCCCACCTGCTCATGACAGGCCATCATTGCCTCGTCAATGAGTTCGAGAACGCCGGCCGGCGAAGGTGATTCGTGAGTCACGACAACATCTCCGGCGGCAAGAGCAGTTGCTTGGACGCCCTGCTCCCCGAAGCAGGCGAGCATCTCAAGCTGGTGCTCCTCTTTGTCTTGCCGGAGTTGCGCCATCCACCCGGGCTCGACCCAGGCTGCATCATGGTCCGCGTCCGAGTCAACCGCGGTGCACCCGGTCATCATCGCACCCGTCAGAAGGAGCGCAATTGCTGCCGTCGTGCTCCGGACGCGGCGTTGGGTGCTCATCCGCACGTGCCTTGCGGGTTGGTGGCTTGGGGTGGGTTTCCGAAGACCCGCCAACCGCCTCCGCTGACGTCCGGGCGGTGATAGTGAGTTCTCTGGCCTGACGTGTTGGGAGCAAAGGAAGTACCGGTGTTGATTGCCTCTAGCCGTGTCTGAAAACTACCCGGCCTCAACGTGGCTCGTGAGCCAACCGAACGGTGGGCCTCGCACACGCGGGATCCGCTGGCGATCAGTTGGTTCACTTGGGGGTCCGGCTGGGCGGCGGCGGGGCCTGATGGGGCGATCCCCATAGCAAGTAGAAGCACCGCTGCGGCGCTGATGAGGATTTTGTGTTTGGTGGGCCGTTCGCTGGTTGTCATGTTCATGCCCCTTTGCACTACTTCTTGCCCCGCTATCGTCGCCAGCGTAGTCTCCGACTGCCGGCTCGAAACATGGTTGGCATGATTCGCTAACTGGAGTGTCGTTGCCGCACCCAAGGGATTCTTCGTCGCGACATGAGTTCATGCGCCGGGCGGCGGCAAAGTGGGGCCAGCGGCTTGTCGCTCCTGGCCTTCGTGGACGTGGACGACACGATCCGTGGGGTCCGCGGCTTTGCCAAGGATGGTGCGGGTTTCGGGTACTCGGGGGTGCGCAGGTTGAATGTGCTGGTCACCATGATCAGCACGCCCTCGCGTGCGCCGGTGATCGCCGAGTGCTCGCTGTGTCAGGGTTCGACCCGTTCGGGCCACCTCACGTCGGAAGAGCCGGATCAGGGCTCATTGCTTGGCCTGTCATGCCGTTGGGGTCAGGGGACGCGCAGGATGCGTAGTGGGTCGCGGTGTGCGGCGTGTGTGGCGATGGGGGCGGCGGCTGCGAGGGTGAGCAGCAGCGCGAGCCCGGCGACGCCCGCGGTGAACCGCCAGGTGGGTAGTTCCCCGGTGGTCAGGGCGAGGGTGGTGAGCCCGGCCGCGGTGCCGAGGGTGATGCCGACGACGGCGCCGAGGGAGGTCTGGGTCAGGAGCCCGGCGACGAGGGCCGAGCGGGTGGCGCCGAGGGCGCGGCGGCGTCCGAAGTCGCGGCGGCGGGCGGCCGTGGCCGAGAGCATGGTGACGGCGATGATGACGGCGGTGACGCCCATGATGAGGGCCATCTGCTGGCGGGATGCGGCGCCGAGGCGGCCGGCGATGACGTCGCGTAGGGCGATGGCGCCGGAGGGGGCCTCGACGGTGAGGGCGGCCGGGTCGCGTGCGGGGGTGGCGGTGGCGAGGGTGGCCTGGAGCCGGTCGACGGTGGTGACGTCGGTGGCCAGGGCGTAGACGAAGCGCAGCGTGTCGAGGTCGGTGGCGTCGGTGGCGATCAGGACGGTGTTGCGTAGCCCCGCGAGCGGGCCGGTGGCCTCGAAGACGCCGACGACGCCGACGGCGGGGGTGGCACCGTCCGGGGGTTGGACGGTGCCGAGGCCGGCGCCGAGGTGGAGGGTGGCGGCTGCGCCGGCGCCGGCGATGGCCTCGCCGGGCTGGGGGAGCCGGCCGCGTACCAGGGTGAGGTCGTCGGGCAGGGTGCCCACCAGGGCACGGGCGGCGGCGCGGCCCTCGGGCAGGGCGGGGTTGGTGACGTCGACGGCTTCACCGAGCCCGAACGCCCAGGTGACGTCGCCGAGTGCGGCGAGTGTGTCGGGGGCGTCGGGCAGGATGCCGGCGTCCCCGCCGTTGTCGGACAGGGCGATCAGGCGGGTGCCGGCGGTGTCGATCTGGGCGACGACCGCCGCCTCGGACGCGGCGGCCTGGCCGGTGGTGACGAGGATCGCGAAGCAGACGGTCGCGAGGACGGCCACGAGCGTGCCGGTGACGGCCTTCTGAGCGCGGGCGCTGTCGGCGGCGTCGCGCATCAGTTCGCGCACATGGGGCACCCCGCTCCACCGCCGGGTCATGGCCGCACCGCGCGCACCGTGGCGCCGCCAAAACGGTCCAGGCGCACCTCGTGGTCGGCGAGCGCGACCAGGGACCGGTCGTGGGTGGCGACGATGACGGTGGCGCCCGTCGCGGCGTGGTCGGTCAGGGCCTGCCACACGATCGAGGCGGACTCGTCGTCGAGGTTGCCGGTGGGTTCGTCGGCGAACACGACGCGCGGGTCGGTCAGCAGGGCGCGGCAGATCGCGACGCGCTGGGCCTGACCGCCGCTGATCTCGCCGGGCTTGTGGTCCTCGCGGTGGTCCACGCCGAACCGGGCCATCAGGTCGCGTGCCCTGTCTGCGGCCTCTTCTCGCCGCATCCCGGCGAACAGCCCGGAGTCGCACACGTTGGCGAGCACGGAGCGTGCCGGGTCGAGCAGCGCGTCCTGGAACACGAACCCCACCTGGGCGGCGCGCAGCCGTGACCGGGCGGCGTCGGGCATGCGGGAGGCGGGGACGCCGTCCCAGACCACCTCGCCGCCCGTGGGGCGGATCATGAGCGCGAGCAGGTACAGCAGGGTCGACTTGCCGGATCCGGACGGCCCGGTCAGGGCCGTCGTGGCGCCCACGGGGACGTCCACGGTGAGATCGGTGATCACTGGCGGCAGGCCGGCGCGGTAGGCGAAGGTGAGCGACCGGGCCCCGACGGCGGTGCCCACCGGGGCAGCGGCCTGAGGGTTGAGCAGGATCCCGGTCATGACGACGCCGTGCCCGCAGTGCCCGCAGCGTCGGCCGTGCCCGCCGTGTCGACCAGCCGCACCACGGCACCGGCGTCGACGCCGTCGAGCACCACGCGGCCGTCCCCGCGGCCCAGCACCGTCACGGCGATCTCGGTGCCGTCGTCGGCCACCAGGTACGGGTTCCCGAGCGGGTCGAGCCACAGGGCGGCGGCGGGCACGCCGGGGCCAGTCACCTGAGGGACCACGACCTGCCGTGCCGGGAACACGGCGGCGCTCTGGTCGAACGGCACCAGGTCGCACCGGCCGGCGCACACCGGGGTGCCGTCCGCCCGCGCGAGGACGAACAGCGTGTTACCCGACTGGTCGGCGCGCTGGCCGGTCACCACCGCCGCGACCTCCTCGTCATCGAACGTCACGGTGATCGGGGCGCCAGCGTCCAGGGCCGTGGCGGCCGGCACGGTCGCGACGAACTCCGGGTCGCCCACGAGCGTCGAGAACACCACGTCGCCCTCCACGAGCCGCGTGCCCACCGTGACGTCCTCGCCCAGCAGGACCCGCGCGGGCAGCGCCGTGGTGAACACGACGTCCCCGGCCCGCACCACGCCATCGGCGGTGACCCCCAGGCTGCGCTGCCACGCCCGCACCGCGGCCGTCGTCGCCGCCCCGAACCGGCCGGTGGGCTCCGCGGTGAGGAACCCGGTCTCGTGCAGCAGCTGCTGGACCTGGCGGACGTCGTGACCCGTGGCACCCGCGGCGAGGTCGCGGAACGCGGGCACCGTCCCGGTCGCGGCCACCACCGGGCGCAGGTCCACCGTGTAGAGCACGTCCCCGGCGGCCACCTCGTCGCCGTCGGCGACGTCGAGCGACGTCAGCGTGCCCGACGCCGCACCGACGCCGAACGGCTCGACGCTCCATGCGGCCGACACCGCCAACGGCACCGAACGGCCCACGGTCATCTGCGTGACCGCGACCGTCATCGGCGACTCCGCCTCCGTGCGGACCGATGGCGGCGCGAACGCCCACCACCCGAACAGCACGCCCAGACCCGCGGCCACGGCGACCCCCGCCACCCACAGCACCACCCCGCGACGCGCCCCCGCGCCGCCGGCACTTGCCCTCATCCGTACCTCCACGTGCGTGCCCGGTGTTGCCTGACCTCTGGCAGCACCGGGCGATCTATCAGCAGGGCTGGTTGGCTAGCCGCACCAGCCGCTGCCGGAGAGTGCTCGTGACCCGCTGACTTCCCAGCTTGTGGTGCTGCGTTTCATGAGCAGCTTCTCTCTAGGGTTGGCGCCTGGCCGGGCTGGCGAGGCGGTTAGGTGTTCTCGTAGGTGATCAGGGTGAGCAAGCCGGCGCCGCTCTGCGGGCAGGCCTGCATCAGGGCCGAGACGTCGGCGTCGGGCGACAGGCCGCCGCCCTGACCGGTCAGGACCTCCCACGGGTTCCAGGGGAACTGAGACTCCAGCCACACCTCCACCGACGGCGGCTCGGGCAGCTCGTGGCCGTGCGCGACGATGCAGGCGCGGACCTCAAGCATCCGTGCGTAGTCGTCCGACGTGGGCAGGTCGACCCAGTGCGACGGCTCCGGCACCACCTCCATGCACGCGAGCTGTGCGTCGCCCTCGATGTCGAAGTCCGCGGCCTCGGCGTCGGCCTGAGGCCGGGTCACCCCCGGCAGCACGGGACCGCCGACGCTGACATGAGCGAACACACCGTGGTCCTCAAGGCACGCTGCCATCGCCGTCTGGTACTCCTCGACGTCTTGACGTGCGCGGGCCATCCACCCCGGCTCCACCCACTCCGGGGCCGCCGAGGCGTGGTCGTCCACCGCGCAGCCGGCCGCCCCGAGGAGTGCCATGCAGGCCAGGGCGAACCCCATCAGCCGGCCTCGGGTGGTCATCGTGTTCCCGTCCCATCGCATGCCGATGAGACCCTCGGGGCTGTCCGGGGTGCCCTCGCCATGCCGTGGTCGCCTACGGCGAGGGGCGTCATGGGCGAGGTCGTAGCGGCACCCGTGACGAGTTGGTGAGCCCGGGTAGGGCGGATATCCAACGGACTCCCATTAATGGTGTCTCTGCCGGCCAGGTAAATTGTCCGTGATCCGCTTGATAATGCTTCCGTGCAAGTGTTGTATGCGACCGGGGTTTCCTCTGCATCCCTGTCGGCGTCCAGGAGGGGGCGAGTGGAGGCAGTAATGCACGGCACTGCAAGCGTCAACAGTGGTTGGCGAACGAGTGCTTTAATGGCTCTCTCCTTTGAGGGCGCAGTGTGGCGTGAGCTCCGCCTTGGCAACCGATTCCTACAAGTGTCCCCGATGGGCTGCCGTGAATCTTCTGATGGCGCAACCTGCGTCTCTCGGCGGCGTCTCTCACGGTCCGCGGTGCCCGCATTGCGGGACTTGTACTCGGGGCTCTGCGCCAGGCGGCGGCCACAACTGGTCGCGGTGTCGGGTAGCGCCGACTGGGAGGACCGGGATCGCTTGCTGGTGTCCCTCAGGATGGCACGGCTCGATGAGTGGCTCGTACGTGGCTGGGCGGAGCGGTGAGCACGTGTTCGCGACGCGCTCTGTCGACGCGCAGCGGGAGCTGGGGAGTCGCGTGGTTGACCTCGTCGAGCCGGACACGCTCCCCGCCGTGGAGAACGCCGTCTACCTTCGGCTGGATGATTCGCTGACCTGGGACGGCCCAAACCTGCACGAGCTCTGGGGAGTGCCCGTAGGGGGCGCGTCGCCGCCGGCAGCCGTCAGTGCGTCGCACGCCAGTAGGAGCAGAAGTCGATGTGTTCGTCGGGCACGCCAGCGGCCCGGGCGAGGCGGCGTGCACCGAGCGCCAGCGTCGCCTCCCCGACGGCGTAGACCGCCGCGGTGGGCGCGATCGTGAACTGGGCCAGGGTGTCGAGCAGGGCTGCGCCGGGCGGGCGCCCGTGGCCGGTGAACTCGCGGGTCACCCAGACGACGGGGGCGCCCGCAGGCAGGGGGCGACGGTCGGCCTCGGCGGGCACCTCGAGCAGGTAGGTCACGTCGGTCCGGCCGGCTGCCGCGAGCGAGCGGGCGATGCCTTCGACGCCCGGCAGGCCCGACTCGTCGGCCACCACGAGCAGTGGTCCGGGGTGGTCCTCTGCGGCGAAGATGCGGCCCTGGTCGAGCACCCCCACCTGCTCGCCGAGCCGGTAGCCTGCGACGGCGTCGAGTGCCCAGCGTGCCGCCGCGCCGTCGGGAAGCCCCGTCGTGGGGGAGGCGTGCACCACCAGGTCGACGTCGAGGTCCCACCGGGTGCCGGTCGGCCAGTCCGCACGCCGTGCCTCGCGCACGGTGTAGTTGCGCACGAGTGGCCGGACGCCCTCGGGCATCGCTTGCAGGCGGCCGTACCAGCCTTCGGCGGGGCCCGTGGGGAGGACGAGCGGGACGTCAGTGCTGGGGGCCGTCGTCGGCAGGAACAGCCGGAACCACTGGTCGTGGCCCAGCGGTTCGAACTCGTCCTCGAAGCCGTCGCCGGTGCTGCGCAGCGTGACGCGCACGAACCCGGGCGACAGCCGCACGGCGGTGCGCACCTCGAAGGTGTGCACCGCCGCGCTGGCGGGCTTGGTGGGCCGCGTCTGAGCGAGCTCGGTCATCGGCGTGGCTCAGCCCAGCGCGTTCTCGAGCAGCGGCACGAGCTGCTTCAGTGCGAACAGGCGCGCGCCGGGCGTACCGGTCGAGTACGCCTGCGACAGATCGCCGTCGATGACGACGGCACGGCTGTCCGCCACCGCGGGGATCGCCTGCCACTGGGGGTCATCGGTGATCTGCGACGACTCGATGAAGATCGGGAAGGCGACGACGAGGTCGGCGTCGAGGAGGTCGAGCTGCTCGTCCGAGATCGATACCGAGAAGCCGGAGTCAGCGGTGGGCAGCGCGGCGATGGTGGGCGACTGCACGAACCCGAGGTTCTCCAGGAACCCGAGCCGGGTGTCGCCGTCGATGTACGCGCCCCAGCCCTCGGAGGTGCGGGTGGCTACGGTGACCGTCTTGCCCTTCCACTCGGGGTGGGCCGCAGCGGCGTCGGCGAACGCGGCGTCGACCTCGGCGAGCAGCTCCTTGCCGCGCTCCGGGACGCCGAGGGCCTGGGCGATCATCGTCGTCTGCTGCTCGGTCGTGGCGAGGTAGCTCTCGCCGCCCACGGGCACGCCCACCGTGGGGGCGATCTGGGAGAGGCGGTCGAAGCGCGCCTGGTCACCCGAGCTCTTGACGTCCAGGATGAGGTCCGGCTTGAGCGCTGCGATCTGCTCGAACGAGGGCTCGAGCGTCTCGATGATCTCCGGGGCCTGGT
The DNA here is from genome assembly GCA_001592145.1 of Xylanimicrobium pachnodae JCM 13526 = NBRC 107786. Lineage (GTDB taxonomy): Bacteria > Actinomycetota > Actinomycetes > Actinomycetales > Cellulomonadaceae > Xylanimonas > Xylanimonas pachnodae. Next base: position 111,643 of record BCWJ01000014.1, read on the forward strand.
CGTAGGCGCCCTCCGCCCACGGGCCCACACCGTCGCCGCCGAAACCGAGCCAGTCCGACGCCCCGACGGGCTGGGTGCCGAGCTCGAGGGCGGTCTCGGCGTCGCCCCAGCCCAGCGCCACGACACGTTCGGGCTTGCTGGTGATCGTGACGTCGCCGAACGTGGTCTCGACCGTGGTCGGGAAGGTGCCGTCCGCGGCGGGCGACGTCGCGGTGGACGCGTCGGCCCCGGCGTCGTCGGACGTGCCGGAGCAGGCGGACAGGGCAAGGACGGTCACTGCGGCGAGCGCCGTGAGCCGGCGTGTGTGGAGCATGCTGTTCCTCGAGGGCGGAGGGGCGGCCGGAGCCGTGGCCGAGGTGCGGCCGCTCGTAGGATAGCCTTCCCTTACCTGGAACTTGAACGCACGGGTCGGAGCAGAGGTCGATGACGGGAGCCGCCACGGGCGGGACGGCGGCGCCCGTGGCGCAACCGCCCGCGGCGTCAGCGCGTGCGCCGCGCGGCCACACCCCTGGCGGGCGTCCCGTGGCCCTCGTCGGCGCCATCGTCCTCCTGCTCCTGGCCGTGGTCGCCAGCCTGGCGATCGGGTCCCGGCCGGTACCGCCCACAGGGGTATGGGCCGCGCTCACCGGCGGCGAGGTCCCCGCGCCCGACGCCGCTGCCGTCGTCGGGCTGCGCCTGCCCCGCACCGTCATCGGCCTGCTCGCCGGCTCCGCTCTGGCCACCGCGGGCGCCGTCATCCAAGCGCTGAGCCGCAACCCCCTCGCGGACACCGGGATCCTGGGTGTCAACGCCGGTGCGGGCTTTGCGGTCGCGATCGCGATCTCCGCGCTCGGAGTGACGACCCCGGCGGGCTACGTCGGCTTCGCGCTTGCCGGGGCCGCCGTGGCCACCGTCGCCGTCTACCTGATCAGCAACGCCAGCCGGGGTCGGATCGACGTCTCCCAGCTCGTCCTCGGCGGGATGGCGCTGTCTGCCGTCCTGGCTGGGCTCGTCTCCGCGATCCGCCTCACCGACCCGCGCCGGTTCTCCGCCCTGCAGGTCTGGGAGTCGGGGACGTTCCAGGCGCGCGGCTGGGACGTGGTCGTGCCCGCGGCGCCCGCGGTCGTCGCCGGGCTGGTCGTCGCACTGTGCCTCGGTCGCTCGCTCAACGCGCTCGCGCTCGGCGACGACGTCGCCACCGCACTCGGGACGCACGTGAGCGCCACCCGTCTGGCGTGCATCGCCGCGACGGCCCTGCTCGCGGGCGGGGCGACAGCCCTGGCTGGACCGATCGCGTTCGTGGGGCTCATGGTCCCGCACGTGGTGCGCTGGCTCGTGGGGCCGGATCAACGCTGGCTCCTGGGGCTGTCCGCGCTGATCGGGCCGGTGCTCGTGCTCGTCGCCGACGTCGTCGGGCGTGTCGTGATGTGGCCCGGCGAACTCCCTGTGGGCGTGGTCACGGCCGTGATCGGCGCACCCGTTCTCATCATGCTCGTTCGCCACCGCCGGATGGTGGGGCTGTGAGCACGCAGACCGTCGAGGACGCTTCGGTGCGGCACCCGGGACCGGCCGCCCGCGCCGGTGCGCGCCGCGCCGTGCTCGTCACCTCCGCGCTCGCGATCACCGCGGTCGCGCTCGCCGTCGTCGGTCTTACCCGCGGCGACTACCCGCTCACGCTGCCGGAGCTGGCCCGCGCCCTCACGGGCGACGGTGGCTTCGCGACGACGGTGGTCATCGGGTGGCGACTGCCGCGCGTCGCGGCTGCGCTCGCGCTCGGCGCCGCGCTCGCGGTGGCCGGCGCCCTCTTCCAGTCGCTGACCCGCAACCCGCTCGGGTCGCCGGACGTCGTCGGCTTCTCCACCGGCTCCTACACGGGCGTGCTCGTGGCGACCACGGTGATCGGTCCGGGGTCCGTGTCCACGGTGGTCGCCGCGCTGGCCGGCGGGCTACTCACCGCCGTCGTCGTGTACGCGCTCGCCTACCGGGACGGTGTGCAGGGGTTCCGGCTCATCATCGTGGGCGTCGCGACGGCGGCGCTGCTGCACGCCGTCAACACGTGGCTGCTGCTGCGTGCGCAGACCGAGGTCGCGATGACGGCGTCGATCTGGGGTGCGGGCTCGCTGGGGCTGGTGGGCTGGGCGCGGGTCGGTCCGGCGCTCGGGTTGCTCGCGGCGCTCGGCGTCGGCGTCGTGGTCGCCTCGCCGCTGCTGCGCCAGCTCGAGCTGGGCGACGACCTCGCCGCCTCGCACGGCGTGCGGGTCGAGCCCGCCCGGCTGGTGATCCTCGGCCTGGGCGTGGCGCTGACCGCGACGGCGACCGCGACCGCAGGGCCGATCGCGTTCGTCGCACTGTCCTCGCCACAGGTCGCGCGGCGGCTGGTGGGTGGTGCCGGGCTGCCGCTGGTGGCGTCGGCGCTCACCGGCAGCGCGCTGCTGCTCGGCGCCGACCTCGTCACCCAGCACGTGCTGCCCACCGAGCTGCCGGTCGGCGTGGTGACCGTGGTGCTCGGCGGCGCGTACCTCCTGGCCCTGCTGGTGGGTCGGGTACGCACGGCCACCCGCTGAGGGGCTGGCCGAAGGTTCGTGGCGGGCGGCTCACAGCCTGAGTCTGCCCGGGTCGGCGTGGCGGATGCCGCCGGATGCATCGCAGTCGCGGGCGCGGATCGGGAACCCCTTCTCGGTCTGGTGGGGCGAACTGGGCGCGCCCTGCCGTAGGCTGGGCACCGTAGTCGCTGTGCATCGCTTGCCACCGGCGTCGCGCGGGTTCCGCGTCACGCCGTCGGGATCTCGGTCTCGGAACGGACAACGCCACTGTGATCACCTGTTGGGAATCATCCCTGCGGTCCGTCCGATCGACCAGAGAAGAGACATCATGCCTGTTGGCACCGTGAAGTGGTTCAATGCCGAGAAGGGCTTCGGCTTCATCGCCCCCGACGACGGCGGCCCCGACGTGTTCGCGCACTACTCCGCGATCGCGACGAGCGGCTACCGCTCGCTCGAGGAGAACCAGAAGGTCCAGTACGACGTCACGGCGGGACAGAAGGGGCCGCAGGCCTCGAACATCACCCCGCTGTGATCGTTACCGATCTGTGACAGCCGGCGCCCCAGCCCTCGCGGGTTGGGACGCCGTCGTCTGTGGGCACCGCTCACCCGTGTACGGCATGTCGACAGCGACGTACTGGTCGCGGACGAGCTCGCGCGCACGGCCGACGTGCGGGCGTGAGGGGCGCAGCGGTCACCGCTGATCGCCTTACCTGCCTCAGCGCTGCGGCCGCACAGCGGACGACGCCGTGCTCACAGGTCCAGCGTCTCGCCAGGCTCGAGCTGGAGAAGAGGGATGCCCGTGAGCCCGCCCTCGCCCAGGAACGTCTGGCTGGAGCGCCGCCCGATCTCGCTGTGCATCGCGTCATGGATGGCGACGCTGCGGCGTGGTGCGACCTGGCGGATCCAGTCGATCGTCTCGCCCGTGTGAACCCATGGTCCGGCCGTGGGCACGAGGAGCGTGTCCGGCTGGGCGGGCGGCAGCGCGTATGCGTCACCGGGGTGGAACAGCGTGGCGCCGACCAGGAAACCGAGGCTGACCGGCACCGGGATCTCGGGGTGTATCGGAGCGTGGTCACCGCCGACGACATCGACCCGGAAGCCTGCGATCGTCAGGTGCTCGCCGCCGCGAAGGGCGACCACCTGGCCTGCGACGTCGGTGCCGAGCGCCCTGGCGACGCTGCTCGGGGCGTAGACGCGCAGGCTCGGCCGCTCGGCGAGCGCCGCACGCACGGCGTCGACGTCGACGTGGTCGAAGTGCTCGTGCGTGACCAGGATGGCGTCGGCGGAGCTGGCCAGTGTGCCGGCGTCGGGGGTGAAGGCGCCCGGGTCGATGAGGAGACGACGGTGGTCGTGGACGACGCTGACGCAGGCGTGGGCGTGACGGACGAGGTGCATCGGGGCCCTTCTCTGGGGTGTGGCGTTCGCACCTTACACACGGCAACCCCGGCGTGGTCGAGGAGGTCGGCTTCGGGGTGACCACCCTCGCGGTCGGCGACCGCGTGCCGAA